>SUXC01000009.1 GCA_015061165.1 Bacteroidales bacterium | reverse complement strand
GCCATTGAATGTAACAACAACATCACCAGCCTCTGCTACTTCAAATACGACATTTCCATCAGTATCTCCCGTTACCGCAGCAGGAGCATCCAACACAGCGTCATAACCCCAGTTTTGTTCCCAAGTACCGTTGGTAACCTTCAGTTGGTATGTAACACCCGTGGTCAATCCAGCGAACGTGTGTGTATATACACCTTCGTTCTCTGTCATAGCGATAGCATCCGCAATCCACGCTTTTTCTCCAACCAATTCAGCATTACCAGTAACATAGTATGCACCTTGTGGATTAGGTTCTGGGTTCTCTCCACCGTTAGGATCATATACCGCAGCCCATGCAGCCACTACGTCATTCTCGCTATAGACACGATTTTGTAGTTCTTCGCCTTCTGCGCTCTTCTCCACGTATGCCCAATCAGGACCAGAGCAGTATTTGTAGCCCATTTCCAAAGTCGCCTCATCGATGGTGATGGTATAGTGTGTGTCATCAACCTTTGTCATCTCAGTGAATGTCCATGTGTTCATATCGCCAGCGATGTAACAAGCGTTTGTACCTTCTGGAACGGTAACGTTGTATGTAAGACCGAGTGTAGGTTCAGGAGTAACGGTGGTGTCGCCAGGGTTTTCACCAGCGTTTGGATAAGCAACTTCCAATGTGTTGGTTGCGTATGTCCAAGTAAAGGTGTAATCGCCAGCAACATCAGCAGTCAATGTGCAGTTAGCATCGCTATTAGCACCTGTGAATACCGTGGTGTTGTTCTCGCGAGTAACTACATTGCCATCACTTGTCCAGCCACCTGCAATGATCATCTTGAAACCATAATCCATAGCCTCAAGTGCGAGGGTCAAAGAAGCAGTCTTTTTGTCGTCAGCAATAACGAATTCGTTTGCAGTAGTGTTCCAACCATTCATATCACCTGCGATAGCGATAGTAGGAATCACCTCGGCAGCGCCTTGCTTTGTAGCTACAGCGTTTACCTCATGAGAACCCTCGTTGAAGGTGATAGTGATAGTGTAAACACCAGACTCGTTGATTTTCAATTGGTAGTTAGCACCAGGGTATTCTTCACCCCATGCGTTACCTTTAACTACTTTGAATTCAATAGTACTTGCAGCGAGTGTTAAATCGCTTTTTTCCCATTTGTAGTTTCCATCGCCTTGGTCAGCCATCACGTTGGCTGTGTTCGCTGGATCCCACGCTGTACCAAAGACTGATGCAGGTGAACCTGCTACGGTCCATGTTTCTGCAGTCATTGACATAACCATAGCCAATGCTGCAAATAAAGAAAAGATTTTTCTCATAATAAATGGATTTAGATAATATAATTTAGTTGATTATTGTAGATATTTGTGTCCGTTTTGTATGATAAGACCTTGGTATGTAGCATTGACTTGCTGACCAAGTATATTATACATTGGGCGAGTAACATCCAACAGAGGAATATTTCCTTTTTCTACATTTTCTACGTCTGTTGTTGTGCCTGTGCAATCAATAATTACTGCTTTCTTATTTTCCCAACCGTAGCAAACATCTTCATCCGTCCAAAGGTCAGCAGACTGTGTTGTACCATCGTTGAAAATAAAGTTTACTTCTTTTACCGAAGCATCAAACTGATGGTAGTACCAACCCTTTTCGTTCGTATTTGTCATCTCGCTACCTGGCCAATCGCCTGTATATTTGATAGAACCTCCCTCATTCCAAGTGTATAGATTTACTTTTTTCCATTCATCTGGTTTACGGAAAGTAATTGTAAGCGGTGTAGCTTGTGGCATTTCGTAGGTATATACGTGAGTTTGCACTTCTGTTTCTATTACGCCGTCTTGTGCGTATGCTTTGAGCGTAGTCGCCTGTGTAATAACAATAGGAGCAGTGTAAGTAGATCTTGTAGAAGATTCTTTAGGATCTGTGCTATCCAATGTGTAGTAAATAGTAGGAATACCTTGTTCGCCCACTGTCGTTATGGTAATCTCCAATGAATCGGTTTTGAACACTTTCCCTTCTGGAGATACAATAAGTTGGAAAGGAATATCTGTGCTACATAGGTCGCTTAGTGCTTCTGCGCCATCTTTCCATTCATAGCAAGCATCTTCATCAAGAATAATATCATTGGATTGTTCGCCAGCATTATTTGTGAAGATGATATTTATTTCGCGGTATTTGCTGTCAAAGGTATAGAACAACCAGCCTTCTGTGTCTTTTGTTTTCCACTCCATACCAGGCCAACCTCCTAAAACGGTGGAGCCATTGGTGTCCCAAGCATAGAGATAAACCTCATCCCATGTCGTAGGAGGCATAAACTTTACGGTAATGGGTTTAGCCTGTGGTGCTTTATAAGTATAGGTGGCCTCTTGCACTGCGGAAGAAACGCCATTGAGTGTAGCATACGCTTTTACAGAAACTGTTCCTTCGATAGTAAATGCACCAGTGTAAGTCATTTTTGTTTCTGAAGTTGTTGGATCTGAGCCATCAATTGTATAATAAATGGTTGGAGTTCCGCTTAGAGCGATAGCACTCATTTCCACAGTATAAGTTTCTGTTTTATAGGTTGCAGAAGGAGTGATACTTAATACAGGCACTTCTGGTTGGGTCGTAGTATAATACATCGCAAAATTACTTCCTTTGTATGCCAATGTGTAGCCTTGTGGAGTAGTGTTGAAACCGCTATTAGGACCTAACAAAAGACGAATAGAACCGTGATGTCCTGTGATAGTAGATTTATAGTAGCCATTTCCTGCTTCATCACTGACTTTAGATTCAGAGTGCACACCCGCAGCCTTACGCGCCAATACCATCTTACCAATAGCATCTTTGTATTTTGCCCAATGAGGATAGAATACACATGGTACACCTGGCATAGAAAGGATAAACGCGTTGGCACCGAGAACGCGATCTTTGTTGTAGTCTTCCATGGATTTACCACAACCACCAATCTCATCTTGGTTATCGCGACCATTTTTACATCCAAAATAGGTGTCATGGCTATCTACGAACGTCACAGCATACTTGCTGAGTCCTGCTCCTAAGAGTCCAGAGCCTTTGCATTTGCCATAGTCTCCATCTGCGATGCCCTGAATAGCCGAATATTTGGTACCAAAGTCAAATGCCAATGTATTCCAATTGACATCGTTGAGGTAGCTTTTGATATTATTTATATCTCCGTTCCAAAACTCTACTACTGAGAAGTAGTTCGCTGCTGCGCTATTGTACATGTCAATATATTTGCCTTTGAATCCTTGTGCGTAGTCATAGCGCCAACCATCAAAGCCAATCACATCCTTCATCCATTTGAGGTATGCTTTCATCATTTCTTGCACTTCTGGTTTTGCGTGTGCCCAGTCGCGTGCAGAAGCGTAGTTGTCTTGCATATTGTAGCCACCGTCATCATTTCCAGTAGCTTTTCCCTTACATTCGCCAGCCTCGGGATTACTATTAACTTCATCAGTGCGGCATATCCAAGAAGCATCTGGCTCGAATGTGCCATATTCACCAAAGTATTGTGTGTAGAAGTCACACCAAGAGGATTTGCTACCCGCGTGGTTGATGACGATGTCAGCTACCACTTTGGTGTTAGCAGCGTGCATACGATTAATAAATTCCAGCAATTCGGCTTGTGTTCCCCATGCCGAATTTTGGTTGCTGTATTGGGTTTGGTGATAGCCTGTTCCACCTTCTGATTTGCCCGATGGTGGCAACCATACAAGGTCAAAATATGTTCCTATTTCGCCTGATAGGTTCAATAGGGTTTCCCATTTTGTGTTTCCTAATTTAGTGGTTCCATTGATCACCACATCACCAGGCGCACCGTCTTGGTACGAGTCGTAGTAAAACGCTTGTAGCATTACGTCCTCACATTCTGAAGGAACAGAAGCACCATGTATAGGTTTAATTGGTTCTTCATCCGTAAAGTTGCCCTGTAATATGATATTTACACCATTGAAACTGACATCTACATTGCCTTTTTCCGCCAATTCGAATACGATATTGCCATCGGTATCGCCCACTACACCAGTAGGTGCGTTTTGTACAGCACTGAAGCCCCAGTTGGAATCCCAAGTACCATTGGTAATCTTCATGCGATATACTGTGCCTGCTTCTAATTCGCTAAAGGTGTGAGTAAACGTGTTATCTGCGTTTTTGGTCATGGCAATTGCTTTTTCGCTCCATGCTTTGTCTGCTCCTACGAGCTCCGCAGTACCTGTCACATAGTATGTGGCATTTGGGTCTGGAGTAGGCGTTGTACCACAGTTTTGTCCAGGACCGATATAGAGCATATCATCCTCGTATTTGAGTTTGATGTAAAAATCATACGAACCAGCTGCATTGCAAATCAAGTGGTCTGTACCTTTTGTGAATTTTTGGTACTCACCGTATGGGTCAATAGCGCACATCCATGATGCACCATTGCCAAAGTCGTGTAATTGCACTTTGTCGCCTTGATTTAATGCTACACAGGAAACAAGAAATTGCTCACGATCATTAAAATCTTTTTCAGATAATGCGGTTGCTTCTAATTTGGTTGTTCCGTTGATAAGCAAACCGTAGGGCGCAGCCTTCAGTGAAGTGCTACATAGCAAAATTGCTAATAAAAAGAAATAAAACTTTTTCATTAGTATTAATTTTTATATAATTATTAATAAATTGGTCGGCAAAGTTACGTTTTTTTTGTGATATGCACAAATATATTCTTAAAAAGTGTTATTTTTTTGCTATATTTTTTACGCAAACGGTTGCACTATTCACGGTGAAATCCACCGCCCAATTGTCATAGTCGAGGTGATAAATGCGTTCTTGATCGTTTTGGTAGGCAGGTCGTGGGTCTTGACGGAGTATCTCTTGAATGGCATCCCATGGAGCACCGCAGCGCAGTGCTTGAGCCAGCATGTTTTCATCAATGATTACTGCTAATTGATAGTCTTGTGTAGCTTCAGCGAATCCGCTTTTGGCTTGTGGGTGACTATCGGAGAAAGCTAAATAGGGTTTGATGTCGTAGATGGGTGTTCCGTCCATGAGGTCGGCTCCAGAAACCACCAATACCAATCCATTGTTTGGTGTTTCTTCCACGCGCAGTAGTTTGACGCTGGTGAGCCCGATAGGGTTAGGACGGAAGGGTGAACGCGTAGCAAAAACGCCCATACGTTTGTTGCCACCCAAACGTGGTGGTCGCACCGTAGGACTCCAGTCTAATCCTTCGCCTTTCATCTTTAACCTCTCGCTCTTTGCCTGTTCACTTTGCGCCTCATGAAATCCCCATAGTAACCACAAATGTGAATATTCTTCTATTCCCCGCAATGCCTCGCGCACGCGGTACGCGGGCGTGAATATAATATGTGTCTCAATGCAGGAGTTTTCTCGACTCTGTCGGGGTATGCCGAACTTCTGCGAGAAGCCGTTGTGCGCATGGGCAATAATTTGGAGTTGCATGGGGTGGTGTGTTATTTATTATGAAGACAACATCAACAACTTGCGCGGCAATCAACTCCCTGCCGCGCTCAAGGAGATATTGTTTGAGACGATTATATCCCAAAACAAAAAAGACTCTGAGAAATCTCAAAGTCTTTTTTGTGGTGCCACCAGGAATCGAACCGGGGACACAAGGATTTTCAGTCCTTTGCTCTACCAACTGAGCTATGGCACCCCTCGCAATGAGCAAAAATCTCAAAAGCGGGTGCAAAGGTACTGCTTTTTTTTGATATGACCAAATATTTTGGTACTTTTTTTCAAAAAAAGCACATTTTCTTTTGTTTTACCCTAATGCTGCTATATATTTTTCTGCCTCCATTGCTGCTTTGCAACCGCTGGCTGCTGCTACGATAGCTTGGCGGTAGTGTGGGTCGGCGCAGTCGCCTGCTGCGAATACACCAGCCACGTTGGTGCGTGGGCTATCACCCTCCACCACGATATATCCCTCTGCATCGCGGTTGAGATATTCCGCAAAGAGGTCGGTGTTGGGCTTATGTCCGATAGCGAGGAAGAAACCGTCAATAGCAATATGGCGAATCTCCTCTTCGGGTGTACCTTTCTTATATATGAGGTCAGCTCCCTCTACCTTTGTCTCGCCTGTGAGGTTTAGGGTGTTGTGCTCAAACAAGATCTCAATCTTTGGATTGTCCTTCACACGTTGTTGCATGATTTCTGATGCACGGAGATAGGGCTTGCGCACGATCATATATACTTTCTCGCATAGTCCAGCCAAGTAGTTTGCCTCTTCGCAAGCGGTATCACCGCCACCCACTACGGCTACGGTCTTCTTGCGGTAGAAGAATCCATCGCAGGTGGCGCATGCCGACACGCCACGACCTTTGTAGTCTTCTTCGGATTGAATGCCGAGGAACTTGGCACTCGCGCCTGTGGCGATAATCACGGTGTCTGCTTCATAGAGTTGGTCGTCCTCTACCCACACTTTCTTGGGTGAGCAAGAGAAATCTACTTTGGTAACCATACCCGACACAAACTCAGTGCCGAAACGCTCCGCTTGACGGCGCATATCGTCCATCATTTGATAGGGTTCTACGCCATCTGGATAACCAGGAAAGTTCTCCACTTCGGTGGTAATCATCAGTTGTCCACCCACTTGCATGCCCTCGATGAGTACAGGGCTAAGGTTGGCACGTGAAGCATAGATAGCTGCGGTATAGCCCGCAGGGCCAGAGCCGATAATAAGACATTTCATATAATTTACTATTTGACAATTTACAATGTACTATTTATCTCAGGTCGTTGATAAAGGCACCTTCTTTTTCGATAGTGAAAGAGGGTGTTTCATCTGTGTAGTGAGCATTGTTGAGACGTAGCGTAGTGAGTTTGCCATTTGTCTCGTGAATCTCCACGTTCGTGGGTAATAGGGTGGCAGTCTCCACGCGTAGCACAAACTTCGCTATCCCCGCTGATTGGTCGTTGGGGGTTAAGGTCATTTGTGTCTTGTTGCCAACTTGCTTTTCTGCGTATTGGCACACGGGCAACAGCGCTTGCGCATAGAGGAAAGGATTGGTTTGCAATAGCTCTTCTTCCGCAGGCGTGGAGAGAGTTACTTCCTCCGTATCTTCGCTATACATATATAAGGTGTTACCATCATAGGCAGCATCCATAGCAAACATACTCAACTTGAATTGTTTGCCGTGCATAGCCAAATCACCCGTGTAGGTCATGGGTTGGCTATTGGCGATTGGCGATTGGGTGTAGGTCATAGTGAAATCCGACACCAACGTCTTTTGCTCCAATGTGGCGAGCAGCGATTGCAGAACGGTAAGTATGATTAGTAGTAGTTTCATATTAACATCCGAGTTCTTGCAGTTTCTTATCCAGTTCATCCAAACTTTGAATCAGCACATCGCGACCCTTTGGACCTTTGTTTGGTCCTACGATGCCTGCAGCTTCGAGTTGGTCGGAGAGTTTACCAGCGCGGTTGTAGCCAATCTCGAACGCGCGTTGCAGGCGCGAGGTAGAACCCTCTTGCTTGGTCACTACATAGCGTGCCACATCCGCAAACATCGGGTCAAGGCGTTTCAAATCCACCGCACCAGGTGCCAATGCTTCGCCTTCGCTACCCTCTGGGATATACTCAGGCAACTGATATGGCTCGAAGTAATGTTGCTGTTTCTCAATGTGTTCCACGATGGCGTCCACCTCTGGCGTATCCACAAAAGCACATTGCAGACGGGTGATGTTGCCATTACCCGAATAGAGCATGTCGCCTCGACCAATGAGTTGGTCTGCGCCCTTGGTGTCAAGCACCGTGCGCGAATCTACTACGGATTGTGTGCGCAAGGCGATACGTGTCGGGATATTCGCTTTGATAACACCCGTCACGATATTCACCGAAGGACGTTGGGTAGCGAGAATCATGTGCATACCTACGGCACGCGCTTTCTGCGTGATACGTGCGATAGGTGTCTCCACTTGCTTGCCTGCTTGCATGATAAAATCGCCGTACTCGTCGATGATGATTACAATATATGGCAAGAACTGGTGGTGGAGTGATTCAGCAACGAGTTTTTCTGGATTTAGGCGTCGGGACACGAACTTATCGTTGTAGTCTTCCAGATTGCGTACACCTGCATCCATCAGCAGTTTGTAGCGGTTCTCCATCTCAATCACAAGCGAATTGAGGGTATTCACCACCTTGTCGCAATCTACAATCACGATATTCTCATCTTCGGTGTCAGGTGTAGCAGCCAGATAGTGTCGCAGCAGCGGTTTGTATGGAGCAAACTCCACCATCTTAGGGTCCACCATCACAAACTTCAATTCTGCTGGGTGTTTCTTGTAGAGGAGCGAAGTGATAATAGCATTGATAGCGACCGACTTACCTTGTCCCGTAGCACCTGCCACAAGGAGGTGAGGGGTCTTAGCCAAGTCGAACATAAACACCTCGTTGGTGATAGTGCGTCCGATAGAGATTGGCAACTTCATCTTTTGCTCCTCTTGGAAGCGTTTAGAGGCTATCACCGAGTGCATGGACACCACTTGTGGCTTCTCGTTGGGCACCTCAATACCGATCGTTCCTTTGCCTGGAATAGGGGCAATGATACGAATACCCATCGCCGAGAGCGAGAGCATGATATCGTTCTCCAAGTTCTGAATCTTCGAGATACGCACACCTGCCTGAGGCACAATCTCATAGAGCGTTACGGTAGGACCTACAGTCGCTTTAATCGACTCAATTTCAATGCCATAGTTGCGCAATGTCGTTACAATGCGGTTGGCATTTGCTTGTTGCTCCTCTTGGTTAATGACGGGTGCAGTCTCGTTGTCATACACTTTCAGCAACGATAGCGATGGGAACTTATAGTGCTCCAAATCCTTTCGGGGGTCATATGGACCGAGTTTCTTGAGCAGGTATTCAGGGTCATCTTCAGAGAGTTCCACCTCTTTCACTTCTTCCACAGCCACCTCTACTTCCTCTTCTTCGGGTTGTGGAGTTGGTAGTTCTTCGGTTGCTTCTTCGGTTGTTTCCTCTTGTTGAGGCACTTCTACATCCAGTACAATGTCGGGTATAGAGGTGTCATCGGCTGGTATGTCATCTATCTCAATCGTGATTGGGTCTGTCGAATCGTCTTCCAAAATGATGTCTCCTTCTTCTGCTTCTTCTTTTGGTTTGCGTTTGAATATATTAGCAATCCACGCACCTATTTGTTGGCAATGCTCCACGAAGTGTTTGTCCGCGACAATCAGGAAGACAATCAGCACAGCCAATAGGATAAGTCCTACCCCCAATGGTTGCAGATAGGAGATGGCATACTGAGCAATCTGTTCGCCAAAGGCTCCTCCCCAGCGGAAGAACGAGTCGAACGGCAGGAGTTGTTGCGCATAGCCCAACGCAATAGAGCCCCACACCACACCGAAAAGCATACAGAACAATAGTTTCCATGCTTTGATTGGGAACACAAACAATATGCGCAGTGCATAGACACCCATGAGTACTATAGGCAGTACAATCAATACACCGAACATGCTGTCTATCAGCCAACTGGCTATCACCGCACCGGGTAGTCCGAGGGCGTTGGTAACTCCTTCGCGCAGGGTCGAACGGGTAGCACTCTCCTGTATGATGGACATATCGTTGGCGCCTGTAAAGAAGAAACTGATGTATGCAATCAGCAGCATCAATGCGACAAAGAGTAGCAGGATACCTACAATCAATTGGCATTGTTGGCTACGAAAGAAGGTGCGCAACGATTGCCACAGATTGCCGTGTTTTGTGGGTTGGGTCGCATTGGATTTGTTGCCTCCACCAGTAGTGGGGCGTGTTGGTCTTGTTGTTCGTGTTGCCATAAATCTAAATTTAATTCATAGTTAATAGTAGGATTTACATTATTTCGTTTCGGGGCGCAAAGGTACGGAAAATTTATGACATACGCAAATTTTTTTGATAGTCTTTTCTATGTTTGCTGCGGCGATTGTGGGTTGCATGGCTATTTCGAGGGGAAGTTTTTCTTCCGTGATGGGGTAAATGCCTGCAAATCCCATTTGCTCAACGCTCTCGCACCTCTCCACGCAACCGCCGATGGCTATCACGGGTATATCTTGCGCTTTGGCACGTGCCAGTACGCCTGCCGCTGTCTTGCCTTTGGCAGTCTGAAAGTCTATCTTACCCTCGCCCGTGATAATGAGATCGGCGCCTGCTATCGTATGGTCAAAATCTATCGTGTCCAGCACCATGTCTATACCGCGTTTGAGCGTGGCGTTGAGGAATGCACGAAAACCACCTCCCATGCCGCCAGCGGCGCCTGCGCCTGCTACGGGCACGATGTTGATATGGTATTTATTCTCAATCACTTCTGCCAATGATGCCATGCCTGCATTTAAGCGAGCAACCATGTCTGGGTCGGCACCTTTCTGGGGTGCGAATACGGGGGCTGCACCGTCTTTGCCGCAGAAGGGTGTATCCACATCGCATGCCACGGTGAATTGCGATTGGCGCACACTCTCCGCCACTTCGCTGTCATGTATGCGAGCAATCATGTGCATGGTGCCACCACAGCAGTGCTCAATCTCATTATCGTTGCTATCGTAAAAGCGAAATCCCATGGCTTGCAGCATACCTGTACCTGCATCGTTGGTCGCGCTGCCGCCTATGCCTATGAGGAACTGCCGACAGCCTCGGCGCATAGCGTCCATGATCAACTCGCCTGTGCCGTGGGTAGAGGTCAACCATGGGTTGCGCTCCTCGGGGCAGAGTAGGGGCAGACCACTGGCGGCAGCCATTTCGATGATAGCTTTATTGCCTGCTATGCCGTAGCGTGCTTGTATAGGGCGACCTAAGGGGTCGCTAACGGTGGTTGTGACAATCTCACCGCCCAATGCTTCGACTACGGCTTCTACAGTACCTTCGCCACCGTCTGCTACATTCACGGCTATGACATTACAGTCGGGGTAAACGGCTTTAATGCCGCGTGTCGCCGCCTGCGCCACTTCTATCGAACTGAGTGACCCTTTGAACGAGTCAGATGCTATGACTATTTTCATTGTTGGATATTGGTTATTGGCTATTGGCAATTGGTTATGGGTGTAAAGGCGAGGATTAACCTATTATAAAATACATCGCTATACTACCCAATGTGAGGATAAATCCGACAAGGGTTTCGTAAGGAATTAATTTTAGTCGTTCGCTGACGGAGAAGCCCATCGAACCGCCTGTGGCGTGGAAGAATGAGCCGTGGGGCAGGTGGTCGAGTGTGGTTGCTCCAGCGTTGGTCATGGCTGCGCCCCATACAGCCGTCACACCTGCTGCCATGATGGCTTCGCCAAACGAAGCCGAGGCGATAGTCGCGCCTGCCGTGGTAGAGGCGGTGGCTGCGGACATCAGTGCGCCTGCTATGGGTGCCATGAAGGTACCACCATTGCTCCAACCTACCAACATGCCCACCAGCACATCTTTGATCGCCGATGCCTTGATAATACCTGCCAGTGTGCCTGTGCCCACCAGCAGAATAGCGATACCCGACATCTTCTCCAATCCGTATGTGAGGCAAGTGGCTGTGTCGCGCCATTTGGCGGTAGCGATGATGCCGAGTACACCGCCAATAGGCAGTGCTATCATCGGGTCAATCACGATGCCTGCTATGGGGCGAAGTGCCAATAAGATTATTGTGACGATAGGGCCTAACAAACTGCGCCATAGAGCAGGCAACTCCTCCTCGCCTCTCGCCTCCTCGTCTCTCACCTTATCGCCTCTTGCCTTATCGCCTTTCGCCTCCTTGCCTTTCGCCTCCTCGCCTTCCAGAGAGGTAGGCTTCTCTTTAGGAATCAACGGAATAATCACAAACACGGTCACTGCCAATCCTATCAGTGCAGGTACGATGCCTGCTGCCATGACGGAGGATAGGGGCGCATCGAAGTTCTCGGCAGCGATGATGGTGTTCGGATTGGGCGACAGGATATTGCCGCACTTGCCGCCACCTATCATGGCGAGTAGCAGTTTCATTTTCGACAGTTGCAGTTTATTGCCCATGATGATAGCGATAGGGGCAATCGTGATGACTGCTACGTCGATGAACACGCCCATGCCTGTCAGGATCATGGCGGACAATGCCAACGCGAGGTAGATGTATTTCTCGCCCAGTGCTTTGATGATGCTGTGTGCGATGGTGCTGGCAGCGCCTGTCTTGACGAGCATGCCCGTCAGTACACCTGCTGCCAGAATGCGCACTATAGCGGGGGTGATGTCCTTCACGCCGCCTATCATTTGTGCAACGGTAGTCTCCAGTCCCCAACCAGCCAGCAGTCCGCCCACGACAGCCCCTAACATAAGACTGAAGACGGGCGACACTTTTTTGATAATCAATACGATAGATAATAGCAGTCCAATCACTGCCGCTAATGCACTATTCATAACCTTTGCCTTTAACCTTTAACTTCTAACCTTTAACCTTTAGCCTTTAACCTCTAACTTCACTCCGTCCACACTTGTTTCACAAACGCCTCTGCGTATTTGGTTAACGTGCTTTGTTGATTTCGGCATTGCCGTCAATCTGTGTCATGAAGACAGGTCGCACGCCCATTATCTCGCAGGCTTTTGTGGCTTCGGCGGTGCGAATACTGCGTGACTCTTCGTGGCTCTTGCCTGGGATACCTGCCTCGCCACCTGTGAAATAGACCGAAACGACCTCTACGCCCATCTCGCATAGTTTGATCATGGTGCCACCGCACATGGTTTCTGGATCGTCGGGGTGTGCGCCGATAACCAGCACTTTCTTGTAACCTTCCAACCATTTCTCAGCGCCTTGCACTGGAGCAATAGCCAGCAGCAGCCCAACGGCCAATAGAATCATTTTACTTGTCTTCATGGTAATAATTGTTTTTATTGTTGATTATAATTGTCTGCATTGTCTTCTACCAATCTCACGCTAATCAGTATCGGGTCGTGGTCGGCATAGCGGTAGATGGTTTTGTCCAATCCTCTTTTATAACCGCGTGTGTAGAAGTAGTCGGCATTGAGGTGATAGGGACTTACTTGTTGGATTTGTGCAACCATAGTGGGGGAGGCGAATACTCTATCCAGATACCCCGCTTCGCTGTTGTATATGTAGGAGTAACCCGTTGAATCATAGCGCATAACCATATCTTCGTAGCCTGCACGAATGATTGTTTGAATAGGTTGCTCTTGTGTGTAGCAGTTGTAGTCGCCTACCAGTAGAATATCTGTGTCGCCAAACACCTGCTCTTCTTGAATCCTGTTGAGCATAACCAGCAGACTATCCACGTTTGCCATTCGTTTGGCATTGGATATTTCTCCTGTGCCTCGCTTGGAGCGTAAGTGGTTGATGTTTAGTACAAAGCGTTCGCCATTTCTTAGTTCTTCGAATCCGCAAGCCACCATGCGATAGTGGTAGTGGTCGCGTGTGTCATGGTAGCCATATTGCAGGTCGCCGTAGGGTCGCACGCGGTCGGTTCGGTAGATGTATCCGCACGAGATAGTGTCGCCGTTGCTCCAGCCTTGTGATACGTAGGCATATTGTTCTTTTTTCGCCATTGCGTTCATGGCATTGACCAATAACTGCGCTGCGCTATCGCCTTTCTGAATCTCGCAAAGCGCGTATATGTCCGCATTGATTTTGGTGAGTGCTTTGCTTATTTTTTCTGTTTGTAGGGCTTGTTGCTCTTTGGTTGTTTTGCGGTGGGCATATCCGCCGAGGTTGTAGAAGTAGTTTTGAATGTTTGTGGCACAAACGAGTAGGTTGCCTTTGGGCATTTGTGGTTTGGCTTCGGGCTTGTTTTTGAGGAACTTAGGTGCTTTGCCAGTTACCAGTTTGTTGGGGGCAACCACGCGTGCGGTGAGGTTCTTGACAATGGCACCGGTGCGCACTTTGTAGTTGCTGATATTGCACGAGAGGTTGATGATTTGTGCTCTGTTGGCTTGTTGGATGGCCCAGTAGGTCGTGCTGTCGCCTTCTGCTAATCCTATGGCTCGCTCTTCGGGTACGTATAGCCGTTCGGGGGCAAGGATGAGGGAATCGTAGTAGTTACCGCATACGTAGAGGGGTGTGGTTATTTGTACCATTTTGCCGATATAGGGTTCCCAACCGTTGGCAAACGACTCGGGAAACTGCACTTTCTCCACCGCCCACACCGAGCAGACGGATATAATCAGTGTTAGAAAAAGAATGTTGCGTTTCATACGAATTGTTATTTGCTTGCAAAGATACTGCTTTTTCTGCAATTATGCAAAGAAAAGTTGCTTTTTAGGTTGAAAAATTGTATATTTCGTAAATAAGTAGTACCTTTGTGGTCTGAAACGGAAAAATAGTCTAATTGTTTGTCAAAGCATGCACAGAATAATATTTGTAATAGCGGTATTTCTGTTCTCCCTCTCCTCTGTGATGGGACAGATGATACCTGTCAACTTACCAGCAGATGGCAACTGGCCTACCATCGTGGGTGACTCCATCATGATTATTGGTCCCCGACAGAACGAGCTGACCGAGGAGCAACGCTACTTCAATCCTGTCTATCTGATGGTTTATCCTGGCAAGGAGCACCTCAAGGCACAAATGATTCGTGCAGGAGCATGCGACTGCGACCCCACCATTCCCAACCGCCGCATTGGTGTCTTCTCCGTAGCACCTAACAAGCAGGTCAGCTTCTCGCAAGGTAACTTGCAATACCTGCCTGCCATTAATCTCTGGAAGTTCGCCAATGCACAATACGAGTATTTAGGCAATGCCAACAAATACCTCAAACCCACGTTCCGCAACTGGGTGGATCTCTTTGGCTGGAGCGCGAATAACACCACCGCTCCCTTTGGCGTGAGCACCTCGACCAACGTTGCCGACTATGCTGGCGATTTCGTGGACTGGGGAACAAATACAATCTGCGGCGATGCGCCTAACACATGGCGCACTTTGTCAATTGAGGAGTGGAAATATCTTTACCACGAACGCAAGAATGCAGACAAATTGTTCGCTTTGGGGACTATTAATGGCATAGCAGGTATGATACTTCTGCCTGACGATTGGCAATTGCCTGAGGGAGCAACCTGCCAACTCCCTACGGAGAAGGGACTGCTGTGGGATGATAACTACAATGGTGGAGGGTATATCAATACCAATACGCAAGCCAACCACTACCAAGATAATATCTATACACTTGAACAATGGCAAGTGATGGAAGAAGCTGGTGCAGTATTCCTACCTGCGGCAGGTTATAGGGAGAATACTAATTTTTCTACTCAATCAGTAAACCCACCTAGCGATTATGTAGGTAGTTATGCTACAAGTACAATAGCCGATAAGAATAACTACTATTTCATGCGCTTCATACATCGAGAAGTGCGGAAGTATTCCCATTCGCTATATCGTGGTCGTGCTGTCCGCCTCGTGCATGATACGATAGTGCCACAAACTATACCTGAGCCTTGCCTTGTCGTCAAAGTCAATGACACTCTATCTATCAACATGATGTGCGTGGAAGGTGGTACGTTTACGATGGGCGATAGTGAAAATGCGCACCCAGTCAGTTTGTCTAATTATTCGATTGGTCAGACAGAGGTCACTCAGGGCCTCTGGGAACAAGTAATGGGTTACAATAATAGTTTATTCAAGGGCGAATACTTACCTGTAGAGAAAGTGAGCTGGGAAGAGTGTCAAACCTTTATCCAGAAACTTAATGAGATGACTGGCAAACATTTCCGCTTGCCTACTGAAGCAGAATGGGAATATGCTGCACGTGGTGGAAAGAATAGCCATGGATATACTTATGCGGGCAGCAATAGTATTGATAGCGTAGCATGGTATCAATCCAATAGCCAAGAACAGACTCACACTATTGCTACCTTGATGCCCAATGAGCTCGGTACATACGATATGTCAGGAAACGTATGGGAGTGGTGTGAAGATTACTATGATACTGACGAGACGATGCATGTTGTCAAAAGTGGTAGTTTTTATGATATAGCTAGCACTTGCCGCATAGATTTTCGTACCGCCCGCTTAGCAGACTATAAAAGTTATATAGGTCTTCGCCTCGTGCTGGATGAACGTTCTATAACACCCGAACCCGAATACGTGGACCTTGGTTTGAGTGTCAAGTGGGCGACGTTCAACGTGGGTGCTACCTCGCCTGAAGACTTTGGCGACTATTTCGCATGGGGAGAGACGGAGACGAAGGAGGAATATAGTTGGGCGACATATAAGTGGGGCACATCATCTAATCTGACCAAGTATAATACTACGGATGGCAAAACGACACTTGAACCCGAAGATGATGCTGCGCAGGTTCATTGGGGAGGCAATTGGCGCATGCCAAGCAAAGAAGAGGTAGATGAACTGACCCAACATTGTAATTGGATTTGGACTACCCACAATAACGTTAATGGGTACAAAGTTACTGGACCAAATGGTAATTCCATATTCTTACCTGCCGCTGGATACAAAGGAGCTGGTCCAACTTATCCGGCAGGCGAGGATGGATTATATTGGACCAGTACATTAGAAAAAGGACACTATTCTTATTTGATTGTTTTACACAATGACGCACCTCCAACAGAAGCAAGCACTAAGGGTACTCGCTGCTTTGGCTTTACCATCCGTCCTGTGTATGACGATAGACCACCCAAACGCATTGGTGTGTTCTCTGTGGCAGCGGATAAGCAAGTGAGCTTCTCGCAGGGTAATCTGCAATATATCCAAAGCACCAAGACATGGCAGTTTGCGAATAATCAGCTCGAATATATGGGGCACAAGCACTTCCGCAATGGGCAACTGGCTGATACGATAGAGTATTTCGGATGGAGTGGCAAGGATAGCAAAGCGCCTTGGGGTATCAGTTTATCTACTGAATCATCAGACTACGAGGGAGAGTTCCTGGATTGGGGAACAAACACCATCGCAGGCAGTGCGCCTAACACTTGGCGAACACTCTCTAACGATGAATGGCTATATATCTGCCAAGGGCGCAAGAATGCGGATCAGTTGTTGGGATTAGGTAAAATCAGTAGTATTTTTGGATTGATCATCTTGCCTGATGATTGGGCAGCTCCTGAAGGCATAACATTCACACCCAATGATAATAATCCTAATGCGAATGTCTATTCTTTGCAACAATGGACTGCTATGGAAGAAGCAGGAGCGATATTTATACCACCCACGGGGTATTTCAACCATGATATAGATAATATGCGCTATGTCGGCACTTATGGTTATGCTCGAAATAATACCTTAACTGCCAATGGATTACAAATATATACACTCTTTAAGCTTTCCGAAATCCAATATTCGCGCTCCGCACAAGGTAACAATGGAAATTTATACTATGCTTTCCCCCAACGCCTCGTGCATGATACCATCGTGCCAAAGCCCGAACCTGAGTATGTAGACCTCGGCTTGAGTGTCAAATGGGCGACCTTCAATGTGGGTGCCAGGAGATGACGGAGTGATGTAGCGAAAGAGCGTATATGCAAATACAATATGTTGGACATGAGCGGAAAGCAAAGTGTCCAACTTTTTTTATGCCTAACTTTTTTTGGAATACATCAGTCGAAGTGCTTTTCTATCATTTTAGTAAGTGCTTTGGAGTATTCATGGGATATACGCGGGGTATTCGTGGGGTATTCATGGGGTATACGTATGTATCGGGTATGTGTCGGGTATGTATCGGGTATGTATCGGGAAAGTGTCGAAGCAGACTGGGAGGTGAGTGGGGGTGATGGATATCGTATGCAGATAGATTAATCTATCTTTTTTTGCAAATATTTGTCGTTTTGCTTGCATAGTTGCATTTTTTTTAGAACTTCGAGGGCACCAACCTCGAAGCTACAATTGAAAAATGCAGACCATACTCCAGTTCGCTCGCAATATTTGCAAAAAAAAAAACGGTTAGCACCTTTTGCATCCAATATCCATCACCCCATTTTCAAGCATGCTTGAGTGGGGGGATGGATATCGTATGCAGATAGATTAATCTATCTTTTTTTTGCAAATATTGCTCGCTTTGCTTGCGTATGTGCATTTTTTTTAGTACCTTTGCACACTTTTTATGCAATATTGCGAAAAGATACAAAACAATACAATTGTAAATAGTAAAATCGTAAATCGTATTATGTCTGTTAAATTTTACAAATCAGAGAACCAAGTGCCATTGGAGATGCACAAGGTACGCGTGATTCAGAAACTGAATCTATTGCCTGTGGATGAGCGCCTGCGCGCTATTCAAAAGGCAGGTAATAACACCTTTTTGTTGCAAAACAAAGATATTTATCTGGATATGCTGACCGACTCGGGCGTGAATGCTATGTCCGACCGTCAGACGGCTGCCATGCACTTGGCAGATGATGCGTATGCAGGTAGCGAGACCTTCAATCGCCTGAAAGCAGCGATGAAAGAGGTGTTTGGCACCGACAACGTGTTGCCTGCGCACCAAGGTCGTGCTTGCGAGAACATATTGGCAGAGCGTTTTGTGAAGCCAGGCACTGTGGCTATCATGAACTTCCACTTCACCACCACCAAGGCCCATGTAACCCGTTGTGGCGGCGAGGTAGTGGAGGTGCTACACAAGAAGGGACTTATCCCACAATCGGATGACCCCTTCAAGGGCGATATGGACTTGCAAGAACTGCGCCGCGTGATAGAGCAATACACTCCCGAGAAAGTGGCATACGTGCGCGTGGAGGCAGGTACCAACTTGATTGGTGGTCAGCCCGTGAGTTTGGAGAACATGTTGGCGGTGGCAGATGTATGCCATGAATATGGTGTGCCAAGTATCTTGGATGCCTCGCTATTGCAAGACAATATCTACTTTATGAAGACCCGCGAGGCACAATGCAAATACATGACCCCCAAGGAGATCTACCACCTGTTGGCAGGCAAGATGGACATCATCTACTTCTCGGCGCGCAAGTTGGGCTTCGCTCGCGGTGGTGCGATTATCAGTCACAATACCGACCTTATCAAGAGCATGATGGAGTATATTCCATTGTACGAGGGCTTCCTCACCTACGGAGGTATAGACGTGCGCTCTATCGAGTCCATGGCGGAGGGATTGTACGAGTCGCTTGATATGGACTATCTGAGCCACGGACCTGAGTTTATCAATTACTTGGTAAACGAGTTGGATGCCTACGGAGTGCCCATGATTAAGCCTGCGGGTGGATTGGGTGCGCATATTGATTGTCAGGGTTTTGTGCCCGATATGCCACACGACCAATACCCTGCTGCTGCGGTGGCGACAGCGTTGTATATCGCAGGTGGTATTCGCGGTATGGAGCGTGGTACACTGTCTGAGCAACGCGAGCCAGATGGCACAGAGCGTTTTGCGGAACTGGAGTTGATGCGATTGGCTATGCCTCGCCGTGTATATACCTTGTCCCAAGTGAAATATGTGGCAGACCGCGTGAAATGGCTGTGGGATAACCGCCACATCATAGGCGGACTGAAGTGGGTAGAGGAGCCACAAGTGCTGCGCTTCTTCTTTGGTCGATTGAAAGAGATTGGACATTGGCAAGAGGAATTGGTATCGAAGTTCAAGGAGGACTTTGGGGAAAGCCTGTAGTTTATTTACTATTTGACAATTTACTATTTACAATTTACTATTGGGCAAATTGAGATAAGTGAATATATATTTTTGGATATTACGTATAGCCGCGTTCTTTGGGCATAGGAAAGCGCGCAAGTTGGTGCATGGTCAGGCGCGTGCGCTGGGCGAGTTGCAAGAATGGGCGAAGACGCTTGGCGGTAGCGGAGTGCTGTGGTTTCATGCGGCCTCAGTGGGTGAGTTCGAACAAGCACGCCCCATCATAGAGCGTTTGCAGAGCGAACTGCCCTTCCGCAAAGTGCTGCTGACCTTCTTCTCGCCTTCGGGCTACGAACTGCGCAAGAACTACCCCATGGTGGATAAGGTAACTTACCTGCCATTTGCTACCCACCGAAATGCCAAGAAACTCTTGGAGACCCTGCCCATAGAGGCTGCTGTAATGGTCAAATATGAGTTCTGGCCAGCGTATCTCAAAGCACTGAAAAAGAACAATATACCCACCTATTTGATTTCAGCCATCTTCCGTTCGGGGCAATTGTTCTTCCTGCCATGGGGCAAACAGTACCTGAAACTGCTGCATACCTTCCAGCATATATTTGTGCAGGACAGGGCTTCTGCTGAGTTGCTGCAAAAACATGGTATCAGCCATGTGACGGTGGCGGGCGATACGCGCTTTGACCGTGTGATGGCGGTGAGGAAGCAGGCGAAGGATTTGCCTATTGTAGAGGGTTTTGTGGCAGGTGCGGAGCGCGTGATAGTGGCGGGTAGCACATGGCCCAAAGATGAAGAACTATTGGCTCGCTATATGGCAGAGCGCGAGGGAGTGAAATTGGTGCTGGTGCCCCACGAGATAGATGCTGCACATCTGCACGATATATTCCAATTGTTCGAGGGTCGCTATGTGCGCTATACCGAGGCAACGCCGCAGAGCGTGGATAAGTGTCGGGTGTTGTTGGTGGACACGATAGGCGTGTTGTCGTCTATTTATCGCTACGGAGATGTGGCGTATATAGGTGGCGGTTTTGGGGTGAGTATCCATAACACATTGGAGGCAGCGGTATATGGCATGCCTGTGGTGTTTGGACCTACATGGAAGAAGTTCCGCGAAGCGCGCGGACTGATAGAAGCGGGTGCAGCCATCAGCGTGAAAGACTATCGTGAGTTTGCTGCGGCATTAGACCGCACCTTTGAGCAGCAAACAGCGATGGGACAAGCAGCAGCCGACTATGTGAATAGCGAACTCGGCGCAACAGAGAGAATATACCAGGAGATATTTTAGGACTCGCGAGTCGGGAGTCGGGAGTCCTAATCGGGAATCGCGAATCATGAATCGGGAGTCGCGAGTCGGGAGTCAAATAAAACAGAATAAAAAAACGATAAATATGGCACAAAAACCAAGTATTCCAAAAGGCACGCGTGATTTCTCTCCAATAGAGATGGCACGCAGAAATTATATCTTCGACACCATCAAGTCGGTGTTCTCGCTCTATGGCTTTCAGCAGATAGAAACCCCAGCGATGGAGAACCTCTCTACGCTGATGGGTAAGTATGGCGAGGAGGGCGACAAACTGCTGTTTAAGATTCTCAATTCAGGCGATTGGAAGTCGGCAGTAACGCATGAGGCATTGGACAATGCCACTATCGGTGCGCTGACCAGCAAAGTCAGTGAGAAGGGCTTGCGCTATGACTTGACCGTACCGTTTGCACGATTCGTGGTGCAGCACCGCGAGGAGATACAGTTCCCCTTCAAACGCTATCAGATACAACCCGTATGGCGTGCTGACCGTCCGCAGAAAGGTCGCTACCGCGAGTTCTATCAGTGCGACGTGGATGTGGTAGGTACTAACTCGCTACTCAGCGAGGTGGAACTCATCCAAATAGTGGAAGAGGTATATCGCCGCCTCGGTATTCGCGTGAGCCTGCATATCAACAACCGCAAGATCCTCGCAGGTATAGCCGAAGTCATTGGTCAGCCAGAGCGAATCATTGAAATCACTGTGGCTATCGACAAACTCGATAAGATAGGCATTGATAATGTGAATAAAGAACTGCTTGATAAGGGCTTGCCACAAGAGGCAGTCAATGCGCTGCAACCTATCCTACATCTCAATGGTACCAATACGGAAAAACTGGATCAGTTGGAGAATATCTTGGCAGCATCTGAAACAGGACTAAAGGGTATTGAGGAACTGCGTACTATCTTTGCTCTATATGCGCAAAGCACACAGGATGGCAACTTGGGTACATACGACCCATGTGGCTTGCAAGTGGAACTGGACCTCTGCCTCGCACGCGGACTGAACTATTACACGGGTGCTATCTTCGAGGTGAAGGCGTTGGATGTGCAAATGGGTAGTATCACAGGTGGCGGTCGCTATGACAACCTGACAGGTATCTTCGGCATGCCAAATGTGTCGGGTGTGGGTATATCCTTTGGTGCAGACCGCATTTATGATGTACTGAGCGAACTGAACCTCTATCCTGAGAACTTGCAATCCACCACGCAACTGCTCTTCGCTACCTTCGGCGAACAGGAATTGCTGTACGCCCTGCGTTGGGCAAAAGCATTGCGCGAGAAAGGCATAAGCGTGGAGGTATATCCCGAACCAACGAAAATGAAAAAGCAAATGGGCTATGCTGATAGCAAGAAGATTCCATTTGTGGCTATCGTAGGTGGCGATGAGATGGCAGCAGGCAAAGTGATGCTCAAGGATATGCACTCAGGCGAACAACAACTGGTGGCATTGGAGGAGTTGATGGCGAAAATGGGAATATAATAACAACAACATAAACAACATACTTCAACAACCATTCCGCTGGGGCACAACACACCCCAGCGGCAAGGGAAGTAGTTTGGGTATAATCAAGAATGATGCGGAAGATATTTATAGTACTATTGCTAATTGTGAGCGTGAGCTTGATGGCGCGCACACCCGAGCAGGCGGCTGCGATAGCCAGCGAGTTTATAAGCCAGTCGCATGTGGCTCCTGTGCAACGCATGAAGCGTGCAGCGGCTGCAACGACCCTCTCCAAACCTGTGGAATGGGTATATACGCAGTATCAAATCAATGAGACGACACCAGCAGTGTATGTCTTCAACGCCTCGGCGGGAGATGGATTTGTATTGGTGTCGGCTAAGGACAACGCGCGTGCGGTGTTAGGCTATAGCGATGAGGGGAGTTTTGATGCGACAAATATCCCAGCCAACATGCGCGTATGGATGCAGATGTACGCCGATGAGTTAGCACGCGCAGCCATGTTACCGCCCGTGGCAAATGCACAACGGGCTGCGGAGTACTATCCTACCGTAGAGCCCCTCTTGGGCAACACCGCATGGAATCAGGATGCACCATACAACAACCACTGTCCGATAGACCCTAACACCAACCAGCGTTCCGTGACAGGCTGTATGGCAACGGCTACGACACAAATCATGTATCACCATAAACACCCACAGAAAGGCACGGGTAGTTACTCCTATTGGTGGCAAGGACGCACGTTATCTGTGGATTACTCAAAGGAAACATACGATTGGCAGAACATGTTGCCCTCCTACAAGAGCGGTTATACGCAGGTGCAAGCCGATGCTGTGGCGAAACTGATGTACCACGTGGGCGTAGCAAGCAATACGTGGTATTCGTCCTCTGCGAGTGGTGCAGGCATGGGTACATCTATGCAGGCATTGGTTAGGAA
Source organism: Bacteroidales bacterium (assembly GCA_015061165.1). Taxonomy (GTDB): domain Bacteria; phylum Bacteroidota; class Bacteroidia; order Bacteroidales; family Paludibacteraceae; genus Colicola. The sequence goes on along the minus strand of SUXC01000009.1, from coordinate 89,055 downwards.
CTTCGACTATGATGCAGGAATCCGTGTGCTGATGAAGGACTATATGGATGAGGAGATGATGATGGATGTGATAGCCGAGGACTTGCAAGATAGTCATCCTATTCTGATAGAGGCACTGACCAAGAATGATGAGGGACATGCCTTTGTCTGCGATGGTATGCAGGCTGATGGTTTTATCCATATCAATTGGGGTTGGGGTGGCTATGCGAATGGCTATTTTGCCCTGTCTGCTATGAACCCTGAGAATCAAGGTATTGGTGGCGCAAGCGATGATGGGGCTTTCACCGAGGCAGTCACCCTGTATGTAGGCATTCAGCCAGATAAAGGCGGTAGCAGTCTACCTATGCTGGTATCTTCTGCCATAGAAATGACCAGCCCAACAGCAATAGCAAAAAACAAAAAAGTGGCGGTGAAGATTCAGAATTTTCAGAATGCAGGTATCGCCCAAGAGGGTGGAGAAATAGCCTTCTTGCTCTATAAGGATGGGGCACTCTATCAGTCTGTGGGTACAGGAGCGGGATGGCAACTCAACCCCTCGTATTATTACTATAACATAGATGCCAGTGCCAGTTTGTCCCATGTGCCTGCGGGAGAATACGAAATGGTGGTCGGCATAGGTGTGAGTCTCAAGTCAGATTATCCTATATATGTATATGGTCAAGGACCAAAACGCTACCAAGTGACGGTAACAAATGACTCGGTTTTCCTCAAAGAGATAATCAAGAAGAGCGAATACTACGGTACCGAGTATGCCACTATGCAGGTAACCGACTTATCAGCCAAGACGGGGGCGGATAACTTGCGCCTTGTCATGCAGACGGAGGATTTCACGCTGACCTCCAAAGGTGCAGTCAAGAGTGGTACAGCATTGGCGTTGGATATATTTCCTGCGGATGTTAATTCTATCTTGGGTACATTTGTGATTGATGCTGCCAATAGGCAGGAGAAAGGTACGATGTCGCCTGTCTATACCAAACTGATGTCAAATGAGGATGGCAATCAGGTGAACGAGGTGATGACCGAAGGTATGGTTTCTATCACGCAGGTGATAGGCGGACACTATGCCATTGACTATCACTTGCGTAGTGCGACACGCGAGTTTGTGGGAAAGTGCAAAATATCAAGTAGTACGGTCAAGTGCTATCGCCAAGTAGGCTCCACCAACAAAACTTTCACCCTGACCAACGAGACCGTTACTCCTGCTCCAGTAGGCATGCTCAACGATTGGGTGAGCCAGTTCCCTTCGGCAGAGCCAACCAATACGATTATTTATGTGCAAGGTATCGTGTCGCAGATTGATGATATTGCCACGCCAGAGGGCAATGCTTCGTTCTACATATCGGACAATGGTTCGCAAACCAACGCGCTATACTGCCATCCAGTCCAATGGTTGGACAATGCCACTTTTGTTACAGGTGTAGAAATAGCCTTGCATGATACAGTGGTGATAGCTGGTAATATGCACTATATAGATTTGATAACGCCAGCCATACAAGGGTATGTGATGGACTACAAGAAATATGTTCCACCAATGGGTACAGGAGTAGAGTCTCCCTCGCACGCGGGTGATACCTATATATACGATATTATGGGACGTTTGGTGGCAGTCAAACCTGCAAATGAACAGGATATAGTGGAACTGCCACAAGCGGGGTACTATATTATGTGTTGTGGGGATACGGTAGAAAAGATAATGATAAAATAAGATATGAAAACTCCAGAGCAATTTGATATTGTGGCAGGCAAATGCCGCCGTATCTACGAACTGAAAATGAAGGACTACGGTCCCAGTTGGCGTATCATGCGTCCGCAGACCGTCAATGACCAACTGTTTATCAAAGCCAAGCGCGTGCGCGAAATTGAGCAGACAGGTGTGAATATGGTGGGCGAGAGTATCGAAGGCGAAATGATGGCGATAGTTAATTATAGCATTATCGGACTCATACAGCTGCACGAAGGCTATGCCGACTCAGTGGATATGTCCGCAGAACGCGCTATCCAACTATACGACCACTATATGGCTGAGGCCAAAGCCCTCATGCTCCGCAAGAACCACGACTACGGCGAGGCATGGCGCGATATGTTTGCCACCAGCCTGACGGATATCATTCTCACAAAGATTAATCGCAATAAATCCATTGCTGCCAACGACAATCAGACACTCATCTCCGAAGGCGCAGATGGCAACTATTTCGATATGCTCAATTATGCAGTGTTTTACCTTATAAAAGTGATGGAGGATGAAACGAAATAAAAAGAATATGGATTCCAGATTCGGGAATCGCGCTTCCATTCTCGCAGGAATCTCCCGCACCCTCTTGGGGCTCGTGTTTATCTTCTCTGGCGTGGTGAAGGCCATTGACCCTCTGGGTACTGTGTATAAGATTGAGGACTACCTCAAGGCTTTTGGTGGCTTCTTCACCGAACTGCTGCCTATGGCAGAAGTGGCTGCATGGGGACTGATCATACTTGAACTCCTGCTCGGTGTGTGCATGGTGCTGAATATCCGCACCCAGTGGACATCGTGGATATCACTCATCTTCTACCTCGTGATGACACCGCTGACGCTATATATAGCACTGACCAACCCAGTGAGCGACTGCGGTTGCTTTGGCGATGCTATCGTACTCACCAACTGGCAGACCTTCTGGAAGAATGTGGTGCTCATCCTATTGGCTATCCTATTGGTGGCATTGCGCAAGCATACACGCCAACTCTGGAGCAATTGGATGGAAGTGGTACTGGCTACGCTAACCATCATTGCTGCGATAGCATTTATGACATGGACACGACTTCACTTGCCCGTAAAGGACTTCCGCCCCTATAAGATTGGCAATCACTTGCCTACGCTGATGGAGTATCCCGAAGATGCAGAGCCTGATGTATATGAATATTCGTTTGTGTATGAGAAAGATGGGGTAGAGCAGACTTTCACCTTAGACAATTACCCTAAGGGCGACAGCACATGGACGTTTGTGCGCTCCAACTCCAAACTCATCAAGAAGGGCTACGAACCACCTATCCACGATTTTGAGATCATTAATGCGGAAGGTGAAGACCTGACATGGGATATCCTCGAAAGCGAAGAACCTATTACATTGGTGGTGATGTACGACCTCGCTAAAGCCGACAAAAAGCAAATGGCGAAGGTGGAAGCCCTATTAGGCGATGAGGCGATGAGGCAAGAAGGCGATGAGGCTGGAGTATATATCCTCACGGGTTCTGGCACAGACGAGATTATCAACTTCAGTCTGGAGTACCCTGCATTGAGCGATTGTATCTGCACATGCGACCCCGTAACGCTCAAGACGATTGTCCGCGCCAACCCGGGTGCTATTGTCGTGCAAAGCGGCACCGTTATCGACAAGTATAATCTCCGCAATAGAGACTAGCCCTGCTAGCCGCACTAGCCCAACTAGAAAAAACAGTACTAACTAAAAATATTTAACGATTATGAGAACAAAAATGGTTGCAGGCAACTGGAAAATGAACATGACCCTGCAAGAAGGTGTAGCTCTTGCTACCGAATTGAAAAATCAAGTTGTTAACCCTGCATGTGCTGTCGTTATCGGCACTCCTTTCATCCACTTGGCTACTGTGGCTGAGCTCTTGAAAGATAGCCCAATCGCTGTGGCTGCTGAGAACTGCGCGGACAAGGAGAAAGGTGCATACACTGGCGAAGTGAGTGCTGCTATGGTGGCTTCTACGGGTGCTGAGTACTGTATCCTCGGTCACTCTGAGCGTCGTGCATACTATGGCGAGACCTACGATATTTTGAAAGATAAAGTGGAGTTGGCACTCGCTAACAATCTCAAACCAATCTTCTGCATTGGCGAGGTAAAAGAGGAGCGCGAAGCAGGCAAACAAAACGAAGTGGTAAAAGCACAATTGGAAGGCAGTGTATTCCACCTCAGTGCTGAGGACTTTGGCAAAATCGTATTGGCATATGAGCCAGTATGGGCTATCGGTACAGGTCTGACTGCTACTCCAGAGCAAGCACAAGAGATTCACGCCTATATCCGTGGCCTCGTAGCAGAGAAATACGGCGAGCAAGTAGCTGAGGATTGCACTATCCTTTACGGTGGTAGCTGCAACGCTAAGAACGCTGCTGAGCTTTTTGCTAACCCTGATGTAGATGGTGGTCTTATCGGTGGCGCTAGCCTCAAAGCTGCTGACTTCTGCGCCATTATCGCAGCACGCTAATTATGGCTCTGATTGTTCCTGTACGCGGATTTACTCCGCAAATAGGCAAAGACTGCTTTTTGGCAGAGAATGCAACCATCGTGGGTGACACCGTCATCGGCGATGGCTGCTCCATTTGGTTTAATGCGGTATTGCGTGGCGATGTCAATTGGATTAAGATTGGCAACCATGTCAATATCCAGGATGGCTCTGTATTGCACACGCTCTACGAGAAAAGCACCATCACCATTGGCGACTATGTGTCCGTAGGACATAATGTGACTATTCATGGTGCCGATGTTCACGACTATGCGCTCATTGGCATGGGGGCAACCCTGCTCGATGGCGTGGTAGTAGGCGAAGGGGCTATCGTGGCTGCGGGGTCATTGGTACTGAAGAATACGCAGATTGGTCCCTACGAAGTGTGGGGTGGTGTGCCTGCTAAGTTCATTAAGAAAGCCGACCCAGAGCAGACCAACGAGATCAACCGCAAGATTGCGCACAACTACGCCATGTACGCCTCTTGGTACAAGCAAGACGAAGAATGATGTCACCCGAGATACAATCGCTTCGTCGAGACATAGAACAACGCATGGGGGTTGCTTTGCAATCCCCTGCTGATTTTGAGCATCTTATACAGCAGATTTGGGAGAAACAGCACAGCGTATTGTCGCTCTCTACTATCAAACGTATTTGGGGATATGTCCAGAGCGCTGGTGTACCTCGCCTCTCTACGCTCAATACGCTTTCGCAGTTCCTCGATTATGCGGATTGGAATGCCTATTTGGTGGCACTGGAGGAGCGTGCGGAGGGCGAGAGTGGCATATTCGTTGGCGATGGCATACGCACATCCGAATTGCAATTGGGGGAACGGATAGAAGTGACTTGGCACCCCAATCGCCATTGTGTGTTTCGGTATATGGGTGATAACCAGTTTGTTGTAGAGGAGGCTAAGAATGCCAAACTGCAAGAGGGCAATACCTTCTATGCTGTATGTTTCATGGTAGGTCAGCCCATGTATCTGGATAATCTCCTCCTCGCTGACGGCACTCGCACCTCCTACGTCGCCGGCAAACGCCACGGCCTGACCTCCGTCACCAAACGATTAGTTTAAATCAAGGACAATCTTTATACCAAAGACAACATAGACAACATTCCGCTTCGCTGTACGCAACGCGATCGTTCGAACGAAGTGAGATAAGAACATTGCGAGCGGCATGGGAATACAAAAAGGTTGTTATTACCCTTGGCAAGCGCAATGTTGGCGCGCGCAGGAGTTGTTATAGTTGTCTTCATAAATTTCATTACCCCATGGACATTTCCGATTCTGGCTTCATATCCCCCGAGGCGTTTTCCACGAATTGGCAAGACATTAGTCTGCTTCAGCAGCGGTCGCACAACTGCCTATATATCGCCTCTCGCTACGGCAAACGCTATGTGCTGAAGGGACTGTCGGCTGATTGCCAGTCGCTCACGGACTTGCTCCTGCTTCAGCAGAAGGAGTTCTCGTTGGGCATTACGCTCAGCCATCCCAATATCGCCGAGACCTATTCATTGGAGCAGGTGGAGGGCTGCGGTAGGTGTATTGTGATGGAGTATGTGGATGGTGTGACTTTGGCGGAGTGGCTGAGTACCAACCCTTCTCATGCGGCACGCCAACGGGCGATGATGCAACTACTGGATGCGTTGGAGTATATCCATTCGCTCCAATTGGTGCACCACGACCTCAAGAGTAGCAATATCCTCATCACCCGCAACGGGCAGAATGTCAAACTCATTGATTTCGGACTGAGCGAACTGGACACCACCAATCCGCAGAACGATATACAGCATGATATACAGAAGTTTGGGCAGACATTGCAACTGCTTTTCCCTGCTCGTTACAAACGCCTCCGTCAGCAATGTCAAAACGGACGCTTTGTCAATATGGCAGCTATCCGTCTCTCTATCGAGAAACGCCAACGCCGTCAAAAACGAAGTCCGTATGTTGTAGCAATCATTATTTTGATTATCAGTGCTTTGTTGTCTGTCCATACCTATCGCATTTACCAAGAATCCGAGCAGATGGCACAAGTGGCAAACGAGTATGCACAGAAGCAGCAGCGAGAACAAGAGATGATAGCGCAGATACACCGATTGGTGGATTTGGAAACCGAAAGGCTGCAATACATAGCCGACACATGCGCTTCGTATGTGGCTTTCTGTCAGCAATACCAGAATTTCTGGGAACAGCATACGCAAGTGCGTGATTCACTGGCTAATTGTTATGCCGATGATACAGACTTGAAGTATCGCTGCGTTGAAATCTGGACGCAGGAGTTCGGCACGCACATGATGCAAATCGACACCCAAGTCAAACAAACCAAACCTCTTCAGTAACACGGAATATCAGTGCAGTTCCGTGAGGTTCAGTGGTTAAAACATAACTACGGAAGGATGTCTCTCCGTGGGAAATATCCTAACCACCGACGAGCACGGATTGACACTGAAACTCGGGATATATGTCTTCTACTCCCATTGTCGCTCTAAAAAATCGCACTAAAATACGATTTTTCTTGCATATCTGCAAAAAAATGTGTACCTTTGCGCGTTGAAAGGGTGGAGGCTATGCCTCGCCTGTCGCAAGCGTGCAGCAGAACCCTCTCACGACATAGATAATGTAGCATTTGCTATTTATTCGCTAACATACCTTGAAACCTGAGAAATTTCAATGTGTATAGCACAAGTTCAGTGGATGAGTACACGCTCATTGCTAGTTTGTACATATACTTCCGTATGTATCGTATCGAATAAAGGGCGAATGCCCGCGCGTAGGCGTGGGCGATTCGTTGTTTGACGATACGGGTATTCTCAGGACCTCAAGGTATGGACAAGGAATCGTTCATGCCTTTTTTTGTATGCCAAACTGCCCAACACAGCACGAAAACCATGCCATCTATACCCTTTGGCAGATGCTTGGCACTCAAAAGAACCAACAAGAACCAACGTATTCCTTGCCCGCCCAACAAAAAAGCACTACCTTTGCAAAGCAAAACAAAAAAAACACAAACAAGTATGACAAACATTCGACTGATCCTTATTATTTCTGCAGCAATTGGATTACTAACCAGTTGTGGCAACATGTCTAATGGCAAACCTATGTCGGGTGCTAAGTTAGCAGAGTACAATGAAATGAAGGCTAAAGTACAACAAGTAGAAAATCTGCTGGATGTCGTACCTCACATGGAAGCCGATGAAATTCTCCAACTCTCGCAGTTGGCAGATCAGTTATGCTATACATACAATGCTAATGGTTTGGATTCTGCTTCTATAGCCAATTGCCAAGCGCTTCAACAACGCATGGAGCAACTCAAGCAGACTATCCACCAGACCATCAAAGATAACCTACACAATATCCATGTGTCCGTTGTGAACGATGACGATTGCCTTGTGGAGAAGAAAACCGCATACCCCGTTTACCTCAAACGCGGAGATAAACTCTATGTGAATATCAAGACCAAACGCACTGCCACGCTCAAAGTCTATAATTACGACTCACATTCCACCCTCAAAACCATCGCAGACAAAACGGTTTTCAAGTTCAATATGGAAATTGAGAATAGCGCCATCTATTTGGTAGAACTCAATCCTGGCAAGAGTTCTCAATACGCCTCTATTCATATCACCTACACTACCAATCAACTTGATCGCCTCACACCTATGCAGGTCAACGAGCGCACAGTAGAAGCCAAACAGGGTGATTTCCGTGCATGGTCAGTTAAGGGCATTAAGATGACACCTATCTATGATGAGCCTCGCAAGTTCACCCTCCGCGGGCAGTTTCAGGCTGCCTTTGCAGGCTCCTATCGCGGACTGGTACCTATCGAGGTTCCAGCAGGAACAACAGATATCCTCTATAGCATGCGCATCTCTACCAACGAAGCAGGTCGCCGCACCGATGGTCAGTTCAATGATAATATGAACACCTCTTATCGTAAGATTAAGATGTTTGGTATGCCTGTGTATGAATCCAATAGAAGTGTGGGTATCTTGAATACGATTCTTGGAGAATACACCCCATTGCGCGAGGAGGATGCATATATCAATATGTTTGTCTTTGGCAGTTCATCCCAAGCTAAAAAGTTCCAAGACGGTATAGCCACCGATAAACTGAGTTATGATGTCAATAACTCTATCATGGGTATGCAATCCAGCAACGGTCGCATTCCTGTGAAAGGTAGAAGCATCATCTATCTTGGCTTTGAGAACGAGCGCGTGCGCTACAACAACTATGTTTGGGTAGAGGTCTTGGCTTCTAAAACCATCAACGAGTATTTCAAATCAGAGTATTATATTGACTGATAATACAATACTACACCATTCTACACAACACTACACAACTCTAAACAATACAATTATGGCAAGAATTCCAGGACTCAGTTTTTCGCTTAAGCGAGCAGTAGGTATCTCGGGCTTGAAGACCAAAGTAGCCCGTGCAGTAGGTATCCCCACCACCAAACAAGGCCTCGAGCGCAAAATCGGTGGCGCTATCCTCAAAGGCCTAACAGGCAAAAGGCGAAAATAAACACCCTTACAACTTTTAAAACTCTTAAAACTTTTTTTAACTTATAAGATTATGGGACTTTTAAATTCAATCAAAGACCACTTCACAAACGCGGAGTTTGCTGTGGCACCAAACAAGAAGGTTAAAACAATCTGTGCAGACTTCAAGAAAGCTTTTGGCTGCACTTTGGCAATCTACAAAGGCAAGCAATTGGCTGATGGTGACTTGACACTCAACCAACTTAACCAAAAGACCAGTAAGGATGTGAAGACTGCCGCTGCAGGCGAGTTGAAGCTCAAGGCATCGATGAAAGTAGGTGATGCTGAGAAACTCTTTGATGAGATGTATGGTCTTACTGTACAAATCAAAGATCCTGCAGGTAAGACTTGCGTGGACAACAAACTCACCATTGGTCAAGCTGCCCGCGGCGAATAATCATCTGTGATTAATGGTGTAGGAGTTTGATCGCTCCTATGCTTACCAAAATAGGACAACGCCCGCAGTCCTAAAGTTGCGGGCATAATTGATCAATTATTAAAAATTTTACAACTATGGCAGAAATTAAATTGACTGGCAACATGAAGGTTAAATCCCTCAAGGCTGATTTCAAAGAGGCATTTGGTGCTACTCTTCGCGTGTACAAAAGCGCATCTTGCAAAGGTGGTTTCGCTGATGACAACGCTACTCTCGCATCTATCCGCGCTGAGGGCGCTAAGGGTGGCGAGTTGAAGATCGTTGGTCACATGCAAGTAGGCAACTTCGAGAAGAAGATCGCTGAGATGTACGGTATTGGCGTTCAAGTAGCTAACGCTGACGACAGCGCTTTGGCTGATAACGGTGGCACTATCGCTGCTGCTGGTCGCGCTTAATCCAAGCGACCAAACAACAAGGCAGGCGGGCTTGACCGCCCACCTGCTTACACCCCCCTCCTAACTCCCCAAAGGGGAGGATGAAAATGAGGAAAGTGATCTTTGACGTATTGTAGAGAAAAATCTCAAATCGCAATCCTTACATGGAAGTCGTGATAAACACTCGCCATGAGCCATCCGCCTCTCGCTCTACATAATGTTTATCTAGCAAAGTTTGTAACAATTTTTGCAATGCAGAACGATTTATACCGATTTCTTCTTGTAAGTAAGCCAATGTTGCTTTAGGTTCTCTGCGTAATTCACGAAGAATTTTCCCATAACTTGGCGTGCGGAAAGCGATTCGCTCACCATCATACCACCATACATCTTGACTTTTTTCCGTTACAAACAGGACATCATTTTCTATCTCGTGGCAAATTAAATTTACCATATACTTATGGAATGGGCGTATATCCTTGAGTGAAGCATGCGCACCATCTGCAGGGGTGGAACCGACAATCAAATCTGCACGATGCAATGCTTCTAAATAATCTTGTTTCAAACGACTGCGTACAACAATCATCGGATAGCCATGGCGCGAAAGAATGTAATTGACCATCAGTCTGGCAATACGACCATTGCCATCCTCAAATGGGTGAATACGAATATATCGATAGTGAAACAATATCGCTAAGTCAATAGGTGATAATTTGCCTTCTTGTTCTGCATGATTGTACCAATCTACTAGATCTGCCATCAATGCAGGTGTCTCTTCAGGAGAAGCGTACTCAAATCGATCGCCATAGCGAGTAATCACACTATTAGGGCGTGTCTTGTACTGTCCAGCATGAATCACATAGCTTGTTTGTACGCCTCCAGGTAACATACGATAAACCGTATAATCCTCTCGAAGCAATGTGCGATGAAGGGTGCGAATGAAGTTTTGCGTAAGTGGAAACTGCTTGTCGGATGATTCCGCCAACATCATTTGCAATCCCACATTGCTTGCTTTCATCTCTTCGCAGTCGCGGAAATTGGCTTCACCTACTATTTTTCCAAAGAGCAATAGCAATTCCGTTTGACCATAGGTTAGTGTATTTCCTTCGATATGATTACTATTGTAGTTAAAGTCAATAGTAAATCGACGACTCAATCTATCACGATCAATTTCTGCTAATGGTTGCAGATTTTGCCACTGTGTTAATACCGTTTCTAATTTAGTATTTGCCATAACTTCTTATCATTAATCTATAAAACACCTTATTTGGTGGTACATAAACCACCATTTCGGGTGCAAAGGTACAACAAAAAATGCACATACGCAAGTAAAGCGAGCCTTTTTTTGAAAAATAATAGATTTTATCTATTGAAGCAGCTTCTCTGCTACTCGTTGGAAGCTTGCTTTCATAAGAGTATGCAGAGGGGCAGATTCATAAGGCGAAGCCGTATTTTTCAAAACAGGCGAGCGCCGCTGGAGTATGGGCTGCATTGAGCGAACGTAGCTGCGGGGGAATTGCTGAGTAAGAGTTTGAGCTTTTGCGAAAACAATTGCTCGGCAAGGCAGATGTCCGAAGGTACTACATTTATTTCACATACGCAAGCATTTGGGCAAAAAAAACGACATTTTTCTCTGCAATACGCAAGTATAAATGACATAAGGATATAGCCCGTAGTCCTGAAGTTGCGGGCAACAAACATAGTAATAAATAAAAACAAAACAATTATGGCAAGTAAAGTACGCGTTTATGGCAAAGCACAAAATCGCACCGCTTTGGGTATTGTGAATGCCTATTTAGTAATGTATCCTCATGCAACTGCGGAGGATTTGAACAAAGCATTCCCATTGGAATTGCAATCACATGGCACATGGAAATCACTCTTTCGTACCCCAGAAGAGTATGCTGCCAACGAAGCTAACCAAGGTCTTTGGTTCGCAGAGGAAGATGAGATTCTCCACCTGCAAGATGGTACACAATTAATATTCCTAAAACTCTGGCCCAAAGACAAATTTGAGAACATCGTTAATCATGCCAAATTATATGACATCGAGATTGCTGAATTTGAGAAAGGTGAGAAAGGCACTAAAGGCGGTTATCGTCTTGAATACCTCAACGGCTATGTTCCACCTGTACCAACCAAGAAAGGTATGCCTAAATGGTTGTTGGCACTCATCGCTGTATTGGGCTTGGCAGTAGTAGCATTGCTCCTGTGGTTGCTCCTCGGCAAGAAAGCAGAGCCACAAATCGTAGAGGTAGAGAAGGTGGTAGTGGTACACGACACCCTCTATATTCAACAAATCGCTGAGATTGAGAAGAACTTCAACGCTGCTCAGTTTGAACAAGGCAAAGCCGACCTCAACGATGATGCAAAATTTGTATTGCACGATTTGGCTAAAGTGCTGAATGCACACACTGATGTTAAACTCACAATCAAAGGTCATACTTCCGCAGAAGGCGATGCGGCTTTCAACCAAAAACTATCTGAAGCACGCGCGAAAGCAGCTGTGGACTTCTTGGTAGAGCGCGAAGGCGTAGCTGTAGAGCAATTGTCATACGCTGGTATGGGTAGCTCAGAGTTGAAGAACACAGACAACCCTATGGCACCAGAAAACCGCCGTACCGAATTTATTATCGAATAATCACTCATTAATAACTATCACAAACATGAAAACGAATTCTAAAGCATTAGCATCATTCCTGGCAGCAGCTGTCTGGGCTGATGGCGAGTACTGCGAGTTTGAGCAATCGCTCGTAGCAGACATGGGGGATCTCTTGGATGCAAAGACTCTCACACAAGATTTGGAGGCAGCCATCGCTGCTACCGAGAATATGTCAGGCGATGAACTGACTGCACATTTGGAAGAGGCAGCTAAGCAAGTAGATGCAACTGAGAAAGAGGGTATCCTGACTCTCTGTTTGCAAATGCTCTGCTCTGATGCGTTCTTGTCATCGGATGAGGTAGAGAACTTCTTCACTTTCGCAGAATTACTCGGCGTGGACGAAGACGATGCACAAGCTATTCTCGATGTATTCATCGACGAAGAGGAAGACTTAATTATCGAAGAGTAATCAACCAATAAAAAGGAATACAACTATGGCTATACAAAAAACAGCAACTGGTAAGGTTGATAAACGTACCAAGGAATATAAGGAGATGGTAGCACGCGCTAAAAAAGCGCGCGCCGCATTGAAGAAAGACTCTAAGAAGTCAGTTGTTAAAAAATCTGCTAAGGCAGGTCGCCGTCAAGATGGACATCTCGACCAACGCACTAAAGCGGGTAAAGAGGCAGCAGCACGCATGGCAGCAGCTCGCAAGGCAAAAGGAAGCTTGAAGAACAAAATCAAAAACCTCTTCAAGTAAACTCCTTCTCCCTGAATGGGGATATAAACAAGGCAGAGGAGTTTGATCGCTCCTCTGCTTACAGACCCCTCCTAACTCCCCATAAGGGGAGGAATAAAATGAGGAAAAGTGTTCTTTGACGTATTGTAGAGAAAAGTTAATGTTGCTGCAACCAAATTTGCAACACTGGGTCTGCTAAGTAAAATCCGTCTTATTAACATTTGAATATGAATGTATTATAATGTTTACTTATTTGTGGTCCACAAAGTTGTGAACTTTTAATCCGCTGCAAAGGTACAACAAAAATACGCTTTCTACGGACTTTACAAAGCAAGAGGCAGTGAAACAAACGGGAGGTCCGTGGGGTGTGCGCGAAGGACGATGGAGGATTGGTTGGAGAAAATAACTAAACAAGCTTATATATAGTGAGTTATGAAGGGTATGTACCAGAAAATAACACATCAAATAGCATGACCGTATTAACCGTAAATACCGTAAACCCCGTAAAGAATAAAATACGGGATTTACGGGAAATACGGGATTTACGGGGTATATTTTTACAACAACTAAAACAACTCAAATCAACAACATCAGCGCGAGAAACGAATAATCGTTCGACCAACGGGAGATAAGAATACATCTCGCGCTAAAGGAATGACACGGCGAGTACGCCGTGAGTGAAACAAAGATAGGATGTAGATGTGCTACAGAATGTATAGTGATGTGCCAGTATCAACCCGTCAAGAACCCGTTATGAACCCGTAATTGATCGCTGATTGGTGGGGAGGAATCTAAAATTATAAATAATTATCACTACTGTCCACAAAAAAACAGGAAACGACTTTTTCTCTACAATACTACAATAGAACTTGTTAAATTGAATAACTAAAACGCATAAATAATAGAGTTATGGCTACTTACAAAGACTTAATCTTGCAACATTGTGCAGGGATTGTGGAGCATGTGTTGGAGGGAATGGAAAACTATCGGGTAGGGTCAGGTAAGATACCTGTACCTAAAGAACCTATACTCTATCGCTGGTGGTTTCCCGCTAACTCTGAAGTGGTGACAATGTTGAGTGAGTGGAGAAGTAAGGACAGTAAGGAGCCAACCAACTTGCTTGAAGGGGTATTGACACGCGAGATAGAGGGAAAGACATACTATGCGTTGTATTTTGGCAAAAGTAATAAGGGCTATCGCCGCTTTATACAGCACAGCAAAGGAAATATTCACACCTCTACCTTGCGCAGAACGATCCACAGTCTGCTGACGGATGAGGAGTACAACAAACCCGTTCATGAACAGCAGATTGATGAAATACTGAAAGACTGCTATTTCGAGTGGGCGGTTATTGACAAGGAAGAAGAGAGCTTAGTAGAGTGTATCGAAGCGATATGTATTGTGCACGGCACTTATCCGCTCAATATCGATGGCAATCCCGCTATCAATGAGATATGGCGCGAGCATATGATGAATGAACGCGGAAAAGTGAAAGATAAAAAATAATATTAACCCTTAAAAACTAATCATTATGAGTTTGGAGTATTACAAAAAGCAAATGGTAGATTTGCGCGCCAAATTGCAAAAAGAGAAAGACGCAAAGAAAAAAGACAACGAGTATTGTGCTCGTATGGTGAAGTTCTCATCTACACCAAGTGGTAAAGCGTCCTATCGCAAAATGAAAGTTGATCGCGCAGCTTCGCATGACCGCCAAATAGAGTCTATCAAACGCCAGATAGAGAGTTGCAAAGACAATATCGCTCGCGAGCGCAAGCGTAAATAAAATCATTAGGTCAGCGGGATTGGGTTTCCGCTGGCTTGCAAAAAAAGAGAAAACAATATGATAAATCTTCTCCAAAAATCCAATTTATAGAAAAATTATGCATCGCTATGCCTCTTGGCGCGATATTTTTGATAATAATTAACAAAGTCATAATCTAAATATGGGACGACTATTTGATCAGATTAAATCTGCTAGTGAAACTTTGACCGAAAAATCGGGTCAAATGATACAATCCGCATCAGAACTTACAAAATCTTTTGCAGAAACTGTATCAGATAAAGAAACCTATAAAAACATGGGTAAAACAATACAAACCAAACTAACAGAAGATAAGGATGAAGACGGAATACCTGATATTATAAACAACGTCGGGAAAGGAGCTGTGAAATTAGGAAAGACAATAAGTGGAGTTCAAGCCTATCAAGATGCAAAAGCAGCTAAGCAGTTAAAACTAGAAGCAGATGAGATAAAGAGTTTTATAGACAAAGAGAATGAACATAGACGTCAAGAAAGTAATGAAATATTAGAAAAATTTGCGCGCGTTCGATTGGAGGCACTGCAAAATACAGTAGGTAAGTTTTTGCTATATTTAGATCTTATCAATAAGAAAGCTAAAGTCAAAGAGTACGACTTTATGACGAGCATTGATATCACCCCAGAACAAGTAAAAGAATTAGAAACGGTGAATATGAATGCATCAACAGCTTTGAGAACACTAAGTATTGCTGGAGGTAGTGCAATAACCGCAGTGATGGGAATACCTGCTATCGTTACACAAATTGGTGCCGCTAGTACGGGAATAGCTATCAGTTCGCTGCATGGAGCTGCTGCCACAAATGCTGTTTTTGCATGGCTAGGAGGAGGGTCTATTGCATCAGGAGGATTGGGAGTAGCAGGTGGAATGGCCGTGCTAGGAGCAATGACTGGTATTATCGCATTGGCTTCTGCAAGTGTGGTGGCAACAGCCTATTTCTCTAAAAAGAATACCGAAGCAACACAGTATTTAGCTGATGTCAAAGAACTGAAAGCTAAAATGGAACTGGGATGGACTGTGTTAGAAGGTGTTAATAAAAGAGCAATTGAATTGCAAGAGCTAACATTACAACTTAAAGATAGATGCATGCTGTATCTTGATAAAATGACTGATATTATGATTGGTTTTGATCCTAAAAATGAAGAACATGTCAAGATATTTCAACAAACAGCTATTGTGATAAAATCAATGAGCGAGTTAGCTCAAGTACCTATTATGGATGATGATGGAAACGTAAGTGAAATCTCCGGAATAGCCAAAGGTAAAATATTAAACGTTTTAAATAACCAACTTCAATAATACTAACTTCAATATGTCTGGTAAAAAATCTATTAATTGGTCCAAGATAGGAATATCCACTTGGAATAGTGTTGGTGCAAAAACAGTTAAGTCTGTTTTTACTATTGCATCAAAAAAACTAACAAAAGAATTAGCTGATAAAGCTGAAATAACAGCGGAGCAAACTCAAGATATAACAGATGCTTTAGCGGATTGTATAAATTATATGATAACGCAAAAAGTAAATCATCAACATGTTGATAATATTTATCTATCAGAGATGCTGCAGTCAAATTTAATTCCTGCTATTGCCAATATTGCTAGTAATAATCCAAAAGGACGTGAGGTTGTCCAAATGATATCGTCATACGTATCGGATATTATGACAAATGATATCACAGTCACGATTATGGAACAATTCGCAGATAACGAAATTTTAGCGCATTTACAATTTACAGCAGACCAAATAGCAGCTTTAAACGTTGCTGATGAGCTAACGGAAGAAGGTATAGTAGTTTCCAATGATACCACTGAAGAAGACATTACAGAAAATACTATAGTTGAAACCATAGAAGAAACGGAAGTCACAGAAGATATATCATGCGTCAAAGAAGATATGACTGCCGAAGAAGATGAACAATTTGTGAATTATGTGTTTGATAATACACAGTTAGACTTTTCCTCTTCTCAAGCAGCTGCAGAAAGTTTTGAAAAATTTATAACCATAGCTGGCGAAGAGGCAAAATTCACCGAGTTACAAGAGACAAAACGTACACAAATACGTTCGAATGCTGATGTAGCAATAAAAAAAGTAGAGGCAATGAGAGAGGTTTTACAAGAATATCTTACAAAATCATTTGATGAGAGAAGCGCTATCTTTGCCAAACATTTTGAAGTTGTAGATTCTGCTCTAATAAATGGTGACACCGCCATGCTCTCTGCTGGACTAAATGCTATCAATGAACTAGCAGCTAGTAGCCCTTTCAAGGCTCTAGCGGATTTTAATTCCGTTCAGCAAATGTTGCTTACAGATAATGAGACTGAATTTGATATATAAAAAATAGGATATTAAGCTAATGAAAACAAAACTACTGTTACTCTTACTTACCTTTACTGCGCTTTGCATGTATGCGCAAGATGTCGAGAACGCAGCGCCACTATCTGTGGCTGCGGATCGCCCTGGTATGGCGACAGGCGTAGGAGTACTACCATTCAAAACTATTCAATGGGAGACGGGTTTCCAATGGGATTACGCAGATCGTCAACACTCGTTTACATTACCCACGACCATGTTTCGCTTTGGCGTAGCACCCTTTGCGGAGTTACGCTTAGAGTATGATGGAACTTTATCCCGCACTACAGAATGGAATTACACTCAATGGCAATATCAGGTAGAGCCATTGATATTGGGTACCAAGATTCGTGTGTTTGACGGTTGGAAAGCCGTACCTAAAATTAGTTTCTTGGCGAATATCGCTATACCTATCACCAAAGAAGCATATCAGAGCTCGCATGTAGCTCCCAGTCTATATCTACTCTTTGAGAACGATGTGACCGATTGGCTGAACCTGTGCTATAATCTTGGTGCAGAATGGAATGGTGTTGATGCAATACCCAGCACCTTCCTCGCACTATGCCTCGGCTTTACCATTAATGACCAATGGGGTGCATTTGTAGAGAGTTACAACTATTTCACTCGCCTCAGTACCCACACCGATGCCGATTGGAACTTAGATGCTGGCTTTACCTATATGCCTCATCATCGCGTACAACTGGATGTCTATGCATCCATTAACTGCCAAGATCCTGCCATGTATTCTAATGTGGGACTTGGTGTAGCATGGTTAATTAATCCATAAGAAACAAATCAATATAAAATATGGACTCAAAACTGCTCAAATTCAAGCAAGAACTTAATCGCGTCTTTGACGACAACTTGCACACCAAACAATGGCATAACTTTGTGGACTATGCCATCATCGGTTTTATTGTTCTGTCCACCATTGAGGTCTTCCTTTCTACCTACGATATTATCGTAGAGCGATATGGTACATGGCTGACTGTCATTGACTATCTCACAACCGCTTTCTTTACTATAGAGGTGAGTTTGCGTATCTGGAATGCTGACCAGTTAGACCCTAAATACAAAGGCTTCTGGGGACGCGTTCGCTACTGCTTCTCCTTCTACGGATTGATAGATATCCTCTCTACCTATCCGTTCTACCTGCACTTCTTTATGCCTATCCCATACGTGGCACTCAAGGCATTGCGTATCGCTCGTTTGCTGCGTATCTTCCGCTATATGAAAGCGTTTAGCATCCTCTCGCGCGCTATACGAGCAAAAAAGAATGAGATGGTAGTGTCACTTCAATTCTTGACAATTGTCACATTGATTCTATCTTTTGTCCTCTTCTTTGTGGAGCATGAAGCACAACCTGAGGTGTATGACAACGGTTGGACCTCTGTAGTTTGGGCTTTTGCACAGTATATTGGCGACCCAGGTAACTTTGCTGATACCCCACCTATCACTTTCACAGGGCGCATTATCGCATGTATTATCGGTATATTAGGTATCGCTATATTCGCTGTGCCTGCCGGATTGATTGGCTCCGCCTTCACCGAGGTGATGGAGAAAGATGAGAAGAGGGAGAAAGCAGAAAAAAATACTATCAGACTTAAAAAGGCATTTAGACACGTGCAGTGTCGCTATACAAAATTCTTTGTGGCGCCTAAATTCGTGTCTGTAACGGACTTAGAAGCTAAGCAACGTTTGGCATTGAAGGATATATTTGCAGCGGTGGATAATTCTGATTGCTTTAGACTAAGAAATCTTGCCACAACAAGACCAGTTGAAGAACGGCCTGAAGATAAATTGGTCGTAGAGAATTTCTACAAAAATCGTGACTATGGCTGTTGTATTGACCGAAATTCTCAAATCACAATTGTTTCAACTTCATCGTTTGCAGAAGCAGCCACTGGACACTTTGCGTACTATTTAGCTAAAATAGGAGGCTTTAATTATGTTTCTAAAGAAATAGAAGTTAATCCAAATGCTCCAGTTACCTATTACAATATTAATAGTGTAGATGCTTGCCCTAATCTCAAACCATTTTTGGAAGATATTAAGACATTGGCAAACAAGAAGAATAGTTGGGTTATTTTCATTCTATCTGCAAGTGGAGGACAAGAACCCGTATATCCTACCGTATTCCACTATATATATGGAGGTGAAAAAGGTGATTCTACATACGAAGGCAAGAATTTAACAATCATAGATACCAACTCGTTTGAGAATATGTATTGTGGCTTGTCTAAGACCTTAGTGGATTATTATAATTTAGAATCCGATAAACAACGTTTCCATACAGGTGCTTCACAAAAAAATGTTGCTCGATTTGTGGGTGGCGGTAAGGATTGTAATGCTTTTACTATTCGCATTGCATGGAGTGTAACATGCTGGGATTTCCGCTATTTGGAAATTGCTAAGCACATGGCAGAAAACTTTAATAAGCATCTTATTCATAAAGAAGAAATGCCTATTTCGGATGAACTAAAAACTCGAGTGCCTAATCAAGACTATGGTTATGATTTTTATAAAGAATAATGGAACTTCTATCTCAACTATATAAGATTGTCGCCAAATCTGGACAAGAGCAAGAAATAAAATCCTTTGTGATGGAATGTCTAAAAGATGTTCCATTGCAGTTCGCAACTGATGATATAGGAAATGTGTATATCACCAAAGGCGAAGCCTCCTCATATCCCTGCGTGGCAGCTCATTTGGATGAAATACATACTCCTTGTCAACGGGAAGTCATTGTTGATGGTGATACGATATACACCGTTGATGCCGATAATAATCGGGTTGGTTGTGGCGCGGATGATAAAAATGGGATATGGATAGTCCTTCATCTGCTTCGCACGGAACCTACGCTAAAAGCGATACTATTTGTCCAAGAGGAAAAGCAAGGAGATATGCCTGGTTGCCAAGGCGCAAAAGCATGCGACCTTACATTTTTTTATAATGTTACATACATTATCGAATGTGATAGAAAAGGTGCGCATGATGTTGTTCGCTGTGGAAAAGGGACATTGCTTTGTAATGAAGATTTTATTCCCGAATATCTTCTGCAAAAGTATAATTATCAGATGGTGGATGGAGGAAAGACAGATGTAGTTGAACTAAAAATAAGAGGCTTAGAAATCCCTGTCTGCAATCTCAGTTGTGGGTACTACAATGCCCATACTGCGGATGAATATACTCATTCTTCAGAACTACAAAAGTGTCTTTCATTTGTAAAGGAAATTGTACAAAAAGTATGATAGTATTAATCACCGCCTTTGAACCTTTTGGTGGGGCGGAGACCAATATCACACAATCCGTTCTTTCTCTATTGCCTGATTCTATTACAGATTGGGCAATAGAGAAAGTGTGTTTGCCAGTTAGTTTTAAGCGCGCACCTATCGTATTGCGAGAGGCAATAGAGACTTATTCTCCTGATTTAGTCATCATGCTTGGGCAATGTCCTGCGGGCGAAAATATCCGTTTGGAGCGCTTTGCTATCAACATGATGAACAGCAGAAAAGGCGATAATGATGGCTATATCCCGAACGAAGAAACCATTTACGCTCACCAACCACTTGCACTACAGACACTACTGTCAATCAAGGAATTAGTGCGCTTTTGTACAGATGATGTACAGCCTGTACAAGTGTCTAACTCTGCAGGATTGTATGTCTGCAACCGTGTGTATTATGAAGCACTGCATCTGCAACAACGAGCTATCTTTGTGCATGTGCCTAAGAATATGGAAAGAATAATAGCCCTAAGAGTTCTGGAGTATCTTTTGTCAAGAATAAAGGTTAGTGTTTAAAAGTGCTCTCCGACGTGTTGTAGAGAAAAATTACAAATCTTCTAAACTTAAAGGTAGGAAGATTACCTCGTATCCTCTGATTGGCAAACATAGGGCACACCTTTTGTATCAATCTGCGATTGGTTAGTCATGCCAATGGCTGTTAATTCCAATTTTCTTTAGTTCAAACTGGTCCACGTCTTTCCAGAGAGGCAAGACTTCGCGGAAGTGGTGGAGAGCAGCAATATCAAAATCGGCAATCTTTGTGCCCTCCTCGTTGTCAGCGAAA
Organism: Bacteroidales bacterium; assembly: GCA_015061165.1. Lineage (GTDB taxonomy): Bacteria > Bacteroidota > Bacteroidia > Bacteroidales > Paludibacteraceae > Colicola. Next base: position 67,906 of record SUXC01000009.1, on the reverse strand, counting down.
CTGACAATAGGCTGCAAACGCGTGTCATACGCTACCGAATGACCATTGTAGTTGAGCCCTTTGTCATCTGTTCCCACCATGTTCACAGCAGCAATATAACACTGATTCTCCGTGGCACGGGCTGCCACCAAAGCATCCCAATACTGCACACGCACCTCTGGCCAGTTAGCCACCACCAAAATAATATCATAATCACTGCCCGACTGATTACGTGCCCATGCAGGGAAACGCAAATCATAGCACACCAACAACAAAATCTTCACTCCCTTATACTCGAAAATACAACGCTCCTGAGCAGGATGGAAAAACAAATCCTCACCGCCATGAGCATAAAGGTGGCGTTTGTCTTGTATTTCCATGGGAGCGTGGGGCTTAATTATAAAGCCACGGTTGACCAGTTTGGCTATTGGCGATGGGGTATTGGCGATGGGTGAGCAGATAAACGAACTGACGATGGCGACACCGCTTTGGTCGGCTGCGGCTTGCAGGCGGCGGATAATCTCGCCATCCATTGTTTCAGCCAATTCGGGATGGTCGGTTAAGCACCCCACGGAACACGAGTTCCGTCGGGGACCCCGCAACAAAAGCCTGTGGCAAACATCTCAGGCAATACCGCCACATCGGCTTTGCCAGCCAATGCAGCGATACGCTCTTCCGCCATGCGCAGATTCGTTTCCTTATCTGCCCATGCGATAGGATATTGCAAGAGTGCTATTCTCACTTTTTCTTTTCTGCTGTGGTAGCAGGTTTGCCGATGGCTTCGCGCATGGTAGTGTCGGCTTGGATATTCTGCATACGGTAGTAATCCATAATACCTAAATTACCATTGCGGAAAGCATCCGCCATCGCTTGTGGCACCAATGCTTCTGCTTCAATCACCTTAGCACGCGCCTCTTGTGCCTTTGCTTTCATCTCTTGCTCGTTGGCAATAGCCATCGCACGACGCTCCTCAGCCTTGGCTTGAGCGATATTCTTATCGGCTTGCGCCTGATCCATTTGCAATTGTGCACCGATGTTCTTACCGACATCAATGTCTGCAATATCAATACTCAAAATCTCGAACGCTGTGCCTGCATCCAAACCTTTGCTGAGCACCAACTTGGAGATGCTATCTGGGTTCTCCAGCACCAGTTTGTGGCTCTCCGCCGAACCGATAGAAGACACAATACCTTCGCCAACACGAGCCAAAACAGTGTCTTCGCCCGCACCACCGACGAGTTGCTTGATATTTGCACGCACAGTGACACGCGCCTTGGCAATCAACTGGATACCGTCTTTCGCCACAGCGGTTACAGGTGGGGTATCAATCACGCGAGGATTAACCGACATCTGCACTGCCTCGAAGACATCACGGCCTGCGAGGTCAATGGCAGTAGCCATCTGGAAGGAGAGTTGCATATTCGCTTTGCTGGCACTCACCAGCGCATGCACCACACGCTCGATATGTCCGCCCGCGAGGAAGTGCGCCTCTAGTCCGTCGCGCTTCACGTCGGTCAGACCAGCCTTGTGCGCCTCAATCAGACAGTTCACAATACGTGTTGGTGGCACCTTACGGATACGCATCAAGAAGAGTTGCACCAACGATACATGTACACCACTCACCACTGCGTTAATCCACAGCATGAAAGGTACATAGTAGAAGAAAATAATCACGAGGATAGCAATAATAGCCACCAATACAATTTCTAAAATGCCCATAATGATATAAGTTTGAAGTTGAAAGATTATAGTTGAAAGTGTAAAGGAGGGGGTTATTTTTGTAACTCCTCCATGTGTTTGCCTGCGGAAGGCATGTCCATACCGCCTTCGATCTTGGTGTCAAGTGCCATCTTATCCATGGCTTTACTCTTGACAAAGATATACACCGCAATCGCACTAATCAATATACATGCAGCCAATGTTACATGACCTGCCCATGCCCAAAGGGCTGCCAGCTTGAGGTACGCCACGACCACAGCTCCCGCCAAACTACACAAACCAAAGATACCAGCTACTCCAAAACCAGGCAAGAGAAACATCTCTGCCAATAGCAGTCCCACACCAAAGAGGACAAGAATGATGGTTAAAATCAAATAGGTCATAACTATAAAAAGCTTTAAGGGTTATTCATTATTCACGCTGCAAAGGTACAAAAAATAATCTATATATGCAAGCATTATTGCAAAAAAAATGAAAACTTTACTTTAATAAGTAATCAAAATTTCTCTCGCAATAAATTTGCACCATTCAAAAAAATGTAGTACCTTTGTCGCCGTTTTTGGAGGATGCCCCTCGAAAATGACACCTTAATTATATAGTTACAGCAAATCTTTTTGTCTTAAAAAAACGATTGTAATAATGAGCAAAAACCTAATGATTGTAGAGTCTCCGCACAAAGGAGATACGATTGCTAAGTATTTGGATAAGAGTTTCCGTGTGATGTCTTCGCAAGGTCATATACGTGACATCGAGGGCGTTGGCAAGAATAGTATAGGCATTGATTTTAAGAATCATTATGCACCCAATTATGCCATTGATGAGAACAAAGCGCAGTTGGTACAAGCCTTGCGCGATGCAACAGCTAAAGCCGATATGGTGTGGTTGGCATGCGACCCTGACCGCGAGGGAGAAGCCATCGCATGGCACCTGAAAGAGGTGTTGGAGTTGGATGAACACAACTCTTGCCGTGTTACATTTGAGGATTTTACGAAGGATACGGTATTAGAGTCTATTCAACATCCTCGTCAGATAGACTATGATTTGGTGAACGCGCAGCAGGCTCGCCGTGTGTTGGATCGTATCGTGGGCTTTGAACTGTCGCCTGTGCTATGGAAGAAAGTAACAACGGGATTGAGCGCAGGTCGTGTGCAATCGGTGGTTGTGCGTATGGTGGTGGAGCGCGAGCGTGAGATAGAGACCTTTGTTCCTGCGGTTAGTTACCGTGTTACAGCGGAGTTTATAGGAGTGACTGAGGGCGGCAAAGAAGCTAAATTCAAGACGGAGCTCAACCATCGTTTTGCTACCAAGGAGGAGGCATTACGATTCTTGGAGGAGTGCAAGCAGGAGCAGTTTACTTTGACCTCTGTGTCGCATAAGTTGGGTCATCGCAGTCCTGCACCACCGTTTACTACTTCTACGCTTCAGCAGGAGGCGGTGCGTAAGTTGCATTTCTCGGTGTCTAAGACTATGCGATTGGCGCAGTCGTTGTATGAGAGTGGACATATCACCTATATGCGTACCGACTCGGTGAGCCTCAGTGCATTGGCTATCAATACAGCCAAAGCAGCAATCATGGAGGAGTACGGCGATAAGTACCACAAATCGCGCCAATATCATACTAAGTCCAAGGGTGCGCAAGAGGCACACGAGGCTATTCGTCCATCGTATATGAATAAGGCGGTGGCGGGTGCCAATAGCGATGAGCGCAAACTCTATGACTTGATTCGCAAGCGTGCTATTGCTTCGCAAATGGCAGATGCACAGACCGATACAACGCGTGTGGAAGTGGCGATGAGCCATTCGCCCTACTTGTGGACGGCTACCCACGAGGTGGTGACGTTCGATGGATTCATGCGTGCATACACGCAGTCCACCGATGAGGAACTGACATTGGGCGGTACATCATCCACTATTGCGCAACTCAAGGAGAATGTGGCTTGTCAGATGGATCTCATGCAGTGCCAAGAGTCGTTCACCAAGCCTCCTATGCGCTACAGCGAAGGGTCGCTCATCAAGAAAATGGAAGATGAGGGTATTGGTCGCCCTGCTACCTATCAATCGACTATCGACACGATACAGTCGCGCAAGTATGTGGAGTTTCGCAATGTAGAGGGTGTAAAACGCACCTACAATGTGCTGACCCTGCAAGCGGGACAGATAACCGATGAGCAGAAAATCGAAGTGGTGGGAGCCGACACGGGCAAGTTGGTGCCTACCGACTTAGGGCGCATTACCAACGATTTTTTGGTGGAACATTTCCCTCATATATTGAGTTATGATTTCACTGCCCAGTCGGAGGAGCGTTTTGATGCCATTGCTGCGGGCGAGGCGGATTGGGTGCAGGCTGTAGATGAGTTCTATCAGACTTTCCATCCGCTGATTCAGCAGGTGCCTGTGGGCAAGATGGCGGCTCGCTTGATAGGTCATCACCCTGAGACGGGCGAACCCGTTTTGGCACGTATCACCAAGAATGGTCCGTGCGTGCAGATTGGCGATAGCGATGACCAGAAACCGCAGTTTGCTTCGCTGCTCAAGGGGCAGAGTATATTTACCATCACCATGGATGAGGCACTGGAGCTCTTCCGTACCGCGTTCCCTTATACGCTGACTCAGTGGAATAACATGGATGTGGTGATTGGTGAAGGTAAGTTTGGACCCTATGTCCGCTATGGCAAGTTGTTCGTGAGTATCCCTAAGCAGATTAATGCGCATGCTATCACACCTGAGCAAGCCATTGCGCTAATAGAGAAGAATCAGCAACAGCAGTTGCCTGTGCATGTCTTTGGTGATATACAGGTGCTGAATGGTCGATATGGTGCATATATCAAGACCCCTGCGGGCAACTACAAGATTCCTCGCTCGGTGAATGTGGATACGCTGACCGAGGAGCAGTGCCAAGAGATTATTACGACAACAGATAATAGCCCTAAGGAAAAACGCACGTTCAGCCGTAGGGCGAAGAAATAGTCCGCATGAAGCGTTGATATTTTGAATCGATTAGTAGATATTATTCTGCCGTTGGCAATATCGGATGTTTATACCTATAGCGTCCCTGCCACTATGCAATACCCGCCCATTGGAGTGCGGGTATTGGTGCCTTTAGGTAGGAAAACGATTACGGGTGTGGTCTATCGCAGGCATCAGGGCGATTTACCTGCCACGGTGAAGGTGCGCGATGTGTTGGATGTGTTGGATGAGCAGCCTATCCTGACGAAAGAGCAGTTGCTCCTGTGGGAATGGATGGCGGACTATTATATGTGTACATTGGGCGAGGTGATGTCGGCTGCTCTGCCTTCGGGGATTATTGATGATGATTATAAGGCACTCACGACGCAGTATATCCAGTTGAACCCCACGCATTTAGACCCTCGCCAGCAGGAGCTGACGCTCAGTCTGCTCAGCCGTGCCAAGTCGCAGCAAAAGTTGTTGGAGACGTTTTTGACCATGAGTCGGGATTCGGGATTCGGGAGTCGGGAGGCTGATTACTCAATGCCTGTGGAGAGGCGTGCGTTATTGGAGGCAAGTGGGGTCGGTAGTGCAGTGCTGCGGACAATGATTGACAAGGGGATATTCTGCGAGCAGGAACGTCCTATATCGCGTTTGCGACAATATGCGGGGGATACCCGCGAGCCTCATGCCTTGGATGCACAACAGCAACGGGCTATTGAGCAGATTCACCGTGTGTGGCAGGACAAGTCTGTAACGCTGTTGCATGGTGTAACATCCAGTGGCAAGACAGAGGTGTATATTCACCTGATTCAGCAGATGCTCCAGAGGGGCAAACAGGTACTGTATCTGGTGCCTGAGATTGCGCTGACGACCCAACTGACCGACCGCCTGCAATCGGTGTTCGGGGAGCAAGTGGTGGTCTATCATTCGCGTTTTAGCCACGATGAACGGGTGGAGATATATTCTAGCCTATCGCCTATCGCCTCTTCGCCTTCTCGCCTCATTCTTGGTGCTCGCTCTGCTATCTTCTTGCCTTTCTCCAATTTGGGTCTGGTGATTGTGGATGAAGAGCATGAACCCAGTTATAAGCAGCAAGACCCTGCTCCGCGTTATCATGCCCGTTCGGTGGCGGTGATGATGTCGCGTTGGTATGGCGCGAACGTGTTGTTGGGTACGGCTACCCCAAGCGTGGAATCGTATCACAATGCGCTGGCGGGGAAATATGGATTGGTGGAGATGACGGAGCGTTTTCGTGGACTGCAATTGCCGAAAATCACGTTGGTGGACTTGCAACGGCAGTATCATCGAAAAGAGATGTACGGCCATTTTGCCGACCCTGTGGTGTTCCGTATGCGCGAGGAACTGGCGCGTGGCAAGCAGGTAATCTTGTTTCAAAATCGTAGGGGTTATGCGCCTTTTTTGCAATGCCCCAACTGCGGCGAGGTGCCTAAGTGCCCGAACTGCGATGTCAGTTTGACCTATCACAAGAGCAATAATACCCTCGTCTGCCACAGTTGCGGTTATACCCAATCTCCAATCGCCAATTGCCAATCGCCAATCGCCAATTGCCAATCGCCAATCGCCCATTGCCCCCAATGTGGTACACCATGGAAACTGCATGGGGTAGGTACCGAGCGATTGGAGGAGGAGATACAGTCGCTGTTCCCTCAGGCACGTGTAGCGCGTATGGATTTGGATACTACGCGCCGTAAGGAGGGTTATCAGCAGATTATTGACCGTTTCGCACGGCATGAGGTGGATATATTGATTGGTACGCAGATGGTCACTAAGGGTTTGCATTTTGATGATGTGTCGTTGGTGGTGGTGTTGCAGGCAGATAGTCTGGTGAATCAGCCCGATTTTCGCAGTGCGGAGCATGCTTTTCAGATGTTGGAGCAAGTGGCGGGTCGTGCAGGTCGCACGGGCAGTGCGGGCGAGGTGATGATACAGACCTTTGATACGAAGAATCCGCTGTTTGCTCTCTTGTCGAAGCATGATTATCGGGGCTTGTATGAGCAGCAGTTTAGTGAGCGCGAAATGTTCTGTTTTCCCCCATTTCATCGGCTGATTGTGCTCAGTTTGCGCCATCGTGATATGCAGCGTTTGGAGAGGAGTAGTGAGGTGCTGAGGCAGGCGTTGCGTACTGTGTTTGGCGAGCGTGTATCGGGTGTGATTACGCCCTTGGTGGCTCGCCGTCAGAATCAGCATATCCGCCAGTTGCGTTTGCGTGTGGAGCAGGGAGCGAATGTGCAGCGTGCCAAACAGATGCTACGTGAACGTATCCGCGCGGTCATGCAGCAATCGGACTGCAAGGGCACGGTCGTGAGCATCGATGTCGATCCGCAGTAGGTGGCTGCTTGTTTTTCAGCAGTCTTTCCCGTTACCACTCCGTTATCACTCTATTACTGTCCTGTACTTTCCCTTTATTCCCCGCGTATTTTTTTTGCATGTTTTTGCTTGCTTAATATATCGTTATGAGCAGAACTCCCTTACCATTTATGTAAAATTCGCATAAATGGCTTTTTTTTGCTTATGTTTTCGGTTCTTCGACAAATTAGTTGAAAACCCAGAGCACGGCATGATGTTGATTGCCGCGCAAGTTGTTTGTGTTGTCTTCAAAAAAAGAACCTGTTTTCCGCTATCAATCGTTAGTGATTCGTTAGTTATTAAGCACTTCTATAAGGTAGCAACGCCTAATCTAATGAATAGAAAAATGCAGCAAAATATACATATAATTTGCATGATTCAAAAAAATGTTGTAATTTTGCACCCGATTCCTACGCTGGAGGGAAATATGTCCTGCGAAAAGCGTTTCGCAATGGGTCTTTCTTGGGTAGGTTTCTGACATATTGAATAGCGTTTATTGACAAGGTTTCTATCTCGCTTGCGTGATGGAATTTCCTTGACGCTTTGCGTTTGTGACTCGAAAACTTCGCAACTTTTCAATCAAATCAAAACCAAAGTAACAGTAAATGCCTATGGGTATGACTATATCCATACTATGCTTGTATTCAGGGCGTAGCATGTTGTCATATCAGCGTAGGTTTCCTGTTGTTTGTTTGATTTGATGGGCATGCGAAGGCCTCGAGTTACGAATAAACAACTCGAGGTCTGCGCTTTTTGTGTGTCTATATGCTAACAGCAAATAAATAAACATCAATATTAACCCTCTCAATTAAACAATTATGAAAAAACTTTTTCTATTTATTGTGGCAATTTTTGCCACATCTACCCTCTGGGCTGATGGTTTCTACTCGGGTGATCTCTATTACAATATCACCAGCAGTTCCGAACCTTATACAGCGGAGGTTACGAGTGCCTACAACTACGTTGGTTTTACAATTGTTACCATACCCTCTACCGTCACTTACAACGGCATTACCTATAGTGTAACGAGTATTGATGGTCATGCTTTCTCTTCTTGCTCAAAACTTACCTCCGTCACCATCCCTGAAAGTGTAACAAACATTGGAGCAATGGCTTTCTCTTCTTGCTCTGCCCTCACCTCCATTACTATTCCCAACAGCGTAACGAGTATTGAAGCTGGGACTTTCTCTGGTTGTTCTTCCCTTACCTCCATTACCATCCCTGACAACGTAACGAGTATTGGAAGTGATGCATTCTCTGGTACAGGCATTTATAACAATGAATCGAATTGGGAAAACGAAGTATTGTACATTGATAATTGCCTTATAGATGCAAAAGATGCTATTTCTGGTATATATGTAATTAAAGAGAACACCCGATTAATTGCAGGCGGTACTTTCAAAGATTGCTCTTCCCTCACTTCCGTCACCATCCCTAATGGTGTCACGAGCATTGGAGAGTATGCTTTTTCTGGTTGTTCTGCCCTTACCTCCATTACTATTCCCAATAGCGTAACAAGTATTGGATCAGGAGCTTTCTCTTCTTGCTCTTTCCTCACCTCAATCAACATTCCAGAAGGAGTAACAAATATAGAAGTTTATACATTCGAGAATTGCTCTTCCCTCACCTCCATCACTATTCCCAACAGTGTAACAAGTATCGGATATGGTGCTTTCCAATATTGCTCATCCCTCACCTCTGCCATTATTGGCAATAGCGTAACAAGTTTTGGAGAGTTGGTTTTTCAAAACTGTAAATCTCTTATATCTATTGTTCTTCCTAATACTGTACAAACAATAGGTGGTGGTTTGTTCAGTGGGTGTGAAGCATTAACCTCTGTTGTCTTACCAGAAAATCTGGATTCTCTTTTAACTGAAAGACGCTATCACTTGGGTTTTTTTGAGAATTGTAATTCTTTATCTTCTATTACACTTCCCAAATATCTAATTACTATTGGAGATCATGCATTCTATAATTGTTCCTCCCTCACCTCCATCGTTATCCCCAATAGCGTAACGAGTATTGGCGATGCTGCTTTCTATGATTGCTCTAAACTTACCTCCGTCACAATCCCAAATAGTGTAATGAGTATTGGATGTTATGCTTTTGATGGAACTCCTTGGTATGCTAACCTGTCCGATGGTTTAATATATATAGGACAGGTACTATACACATACAAAGGAAATATGCCTGCAAATACTTCTATTGATGTGAAAGAAGGAACCACTGCAATTAGCCCCAAAGCATTTTCTACACGCTCTTCGCTCGTCGCCATCACACTTCCTGAAAGTCTAATTACAATTGGATATAACGCGTTCTCTGATTGTTCTTCACTTACTGCTATCACACTTCCTGAAAGTCTAATTACAATTGAAGATTATGCATTCTCTGATTGTTCTTTACTTACTGCTATCACACTCCCCAAGAGACTTAATTCAGTTGGATGTTATGCATTCAAAAGTTGCCATTCGCTTACTTCTGTTACATGGAATGTTAAAAATCATTTAGATAGTTATTCTTCTTATAATACACCATTTTGCGATATTAGTTCACAAATTACCTCCTTTATTTTAGGAGACAGTGTACAGAATATTCCTGCATATTTGTGCTGCAAGATGGATAAGCTAACTTCTGTGACTATCCCTAATAGCGTTACGAGCATAGGTGAATATGCTTTCTCTGGTTGCACTTCTCTTACTTCTATTGCTATTCCTTGTAATGTAACTAGTGTAGCTCAAACGAGTTTCGATGATTGCTCCTCTCTTTTATCTGTTGCATGGAATGCAAAGACATCTATAGACTACAATAAATCTCCTTTCGATTCTTCGAAATCCACTCTTAAATCCATTACTTTTGGCGATAGTGTAGAATATATCCCAGGATACATCAGTTGTAGTATAGATAGTCTAACTACTGTAATTATTGGTAAAAATGTTTTAACTATTGGAGAGCATGCTTTTGATGACTGTTCTTTTCTTACCTCTATCACTATCCCTAACAGCGTAACAAGTATTGGAATTGCGGCTTTTGAGGATTGTTCTTTACTGGATTTATTAACTATTGGGAATAGTATGAAGATCATTGAAAGATATGCTTTCTCTGGTTGCTCTTCCCTTAGCTCCGTCAGCATCCCTAACAGCGTAACGAGCATTGGAGCATCGGCATTCTCTTTTTGCGACTCTCTTTCTTGTGTTGTCATCGGAAGTGGTGTGACAATTATTGGTGAGAAAGCTTTCAATGATTGTCCAATTGACACAGTCTATTCACGTAATCCTACACCTCCGCAATTAGGACGGAATGCTTTTATCTCCAAACCAGTATGTTATGTTCCTTGTGGAGCAACATCTTCTTATCAGAATACTCTTTGGAAAAATTATATGGGTAAATTCACAGAAGGAAACCTTTACTCTTTAACAACAAATGTATCAGATACCACAGCAGGTAGAATAGAACTGATAGAAGAACAGAAGTGTGACAATGCTACCTTCCAAGCCATTCCAAATGTAGGTTACGAGTTCGTACAATGGTCAGACGGCGTTACAGACGCGCTTCGCACATTGGATTTAACTCAAGACACCACACTCATTGCAGAGTTCCGCCAATTATTTGATGGTAAATGTGGTGATAACCTCTATTGGAAACACTACGATGACAAAATTATCATTCACGGAGAAGGCGCTATGTATGATTATGCAGCAGATAGCGTGCCTTGGTACCAATTTAGAGATATAGTTAAAACAGTTGAAGTGTTTGACGGCGCAACCTCTATTGGTAACAACGCCTTTACCTTATGCAAAAATCTCAACACACTCACGCTGTCTGGCACAATCGAAAATATCGGCGAAAATGCCTTCGGCGGATGCAGAATGCTGTTTGATATTTATTGCTACATACTCTTCCCTCCTATTGCTTCAGAAAACTCGTTCATCAACTATAATGCCTATTTGTATATCCTCTGTGACTATCAACGCTATTATGCAGCAGATATGGTCTTTGGCAATTTCCGTAACATGCAATGTATCGGCACTCAATCAACCCCAACCGATGGCATGGTCATTACACCATCCTTCAACGATGTAACCATCACTTGGCCCACGGTAGCCAATGCAGGTAGTTACACTTTGACTATCAATAAAGACGGAGAAGCATTCTGTACGCTCATTTTCAACGCTGCAGGTCAATTGACGGGCATTGCATTCGCTCCTTCACGCAATGGGCAACGCCACGCACCAGCTGCTACACAAGCCGCTAATGGATTCACCTTTACCGTTACAGGTTTAGAAGAGGGAACAGACTATAGTTATAATTTGGTCATCAAAGACAACAGCGGTAAAACGCTCCAAACTTATTCAGGCGAGTTCCGCACACAGAGTACCAACGACCGCACCGTTACAGTGGAATACGACGCTATACAAGGTCAAGTCACAGGTGCAGGCATCTATCTCGTAGGCGATACCGTTACTCTCACTGCTATTCCTAATGACGGCTATCGTTTTGTCCATTGGAGCAACGAAGTGGAGGATAACCCTTATACTTTCGTGATTTCGGAGAATATGACCCTCTCTGCTGAGTTCGAGTCGGTTATACCTTCATCTGTGGAGAACACCCATACCCAATCGCCAATGACCAATTGCCAAAAGATTATCCACGATAACCAACTCCTTATCCTCCGTGATGGCAAGACCTATAACGTAATGGGAGTAATAGTGGAATAGCCACTTTACTACTATAATGGCATTCTTATCGCTATCATCCTACAACAACAAAAGCACCTCGAAAGGTGCTTTTGTTTTCGAGGAGAGGCGACTCATCGTCGGAATGGACTTGTCGCATTGACTACTGCTACGCAGCATTAGGCGACCGTCATTCCTCCTCTTCCCCAAAAATTAAAAATTTTCGGGGACCCCTTTGGTGGCGTTCTCGTCGCTATCATCCTACAACAGCAAAAGCACCTCGAAAGGTGCTTTTGCTGTCGAGGAGAGGCGACTCGAACGCCCGACCCCCACGTCCCGAACGTGGTGCGCTACCAACTGCGCTACTCCTCGTATCGTGGTGTAATGTATTGACCACTGAAATTCACTGAACAACACAGAACATAGGACACATAACTCTGTTTTTCCGTGCATGTCCGTGCTTGTCAGTGGTTGGTATCTTCTTCCTCTTAAAGATAACCTTCCGTGGTGTAATATATTGACCACTGAAATTCACTGAACAACACAGAACATAGGATACATAACTCTGTTTGTCCGTGTCTGTCCGTGCTTTTCAGTGGTTAGTACCTTCTCCCGCAAAGGGCATTTTCAGTGGTTGGTATCACATCACTCCTCGTAATCCACGGCGCTACGGGCGGATTTGCACTTGCCAATATACTGCGCCACCTTCACATGCTCAGGGTGCGTAGCATACGCATCCAAATCCTCCCATGTCTTGAAGGTACACGTCAAACATATATCATGATCGGTGTTCTTGGCATTAGGGATATTAATACCTACCGTCTCATCCACCAATATATCAATCTTCTCGCGCAATGCGAGCAAGCCGTCACGAATAATCTGGGCATTCTCTAACTTTGTCTTGCCCTCCGCCTCGTCTAAAAGACGGAAAAATACAATGTGCTTGATCATAATTCTTAATTCAAAATTACCAAATACTTACTCGCTTCTCTGGAGCCAAATATAATGGCGACTCCTCAGTTACATTCCATGCCTCATACCATGCGCCGATATGTGGCAATGCGCCATTCACACGCCATCTGCCCAATGAGTGAGGGTCGGACTTCGTGCGTTGCAATACCTCCTCAGGACGGATATTACCAGCCCACACATTCGCATACGCCAAGAAGAAACGTTGCTCTGGTGTGAAGCCATCCACTGTACCAATAGCCGATTGCCCATTGCCAATAGCCGCTTTCTGCGCATTCTGGAACGCCTGATACGCCACTTGCAAACCACCATGGTCAGCAATATTCTCGCCCAAAGTGAAGGCACCATTTGCATATACGCCTGGCGCTACCTCAATGGCATTGAAGTACTCCTCCATCACCTTCGTGCGCTCCTCAAAGCGTGCACGGTCTTCCTCTGTCCACCAGTTAATCAGGTTACCATCCTTGTCAAACTGACTACCTTGGTCGTCAAAGCCGTGGGTCATCTCATGACCAATCACCACGCCAATAGCACCATAGTTAAACGCATCATCGGCATTCATATCAAAGAATGGGTATTGCAGAATACCCGCTGGGAAACAGATCTCGTTGGTGGCAGGGTTGTAATAGGCGTTTACGGTTTGTGGAGTCATAAACCATTTATCCTTATCCACTGGCTTGCCCAAGAATGACAACGAATAATCTTGCTCAAACTTCGCAGCACGCTGGATATTAGCGTAATAAGTCAATGCAGGGTCAATCTCCAAAGCGGTATAATCGCGCCATTTATCTGGATAACCAATCTTCACGGTGAAGGTGCTCAGTTTCTCCATTGCCTTCTCTTTGGTCTCATCCGACATCCACTCCAGTGCCTGAATACGCTCGCCCAATGCCACTTGCAAGTTCTTTACCAAACCTATCATGCGCTCTTTGTTCTCCTCTGGGAAATATTTCTCCACATACATCTGTCCTACGGCTTCGCCCAATGTACCATTCACCATCGCTACCGCGCGTTTCCAGAGTGGGGTAGGCTCTTGGCGACCACTGAGGGTACGACCATAGAACTCAAAGTTCTGCATAAAAATCTCTTCTGTCAAGAAGTCCGCACTGCCGTCAATCACTTGCCATGTAAACAAAGTCTTCATATCCTCCAATGACTCTTCTGCCAGCATCTTGCCTGCCTCTTGCAAGTGGCGCACTTGACCTACTGACAGACTGTCTGGAGCAATATTCAATCCAGCAAAATACACCTGCCAATCCACTTGAGGAACGAGTTTTTGCAACTCCTCTACGGACATCTTGTTGTAGTTTGCCACTGGGTCGCGCAATTCGACATTGCTCAGCGCAGCGTTTGCCAAACGAGTTTCCAAACGAAGTACGGTTTGTGCTTTCTCGGCTGCGTTCTCCTGACCAAACAACTCAAACATCTTCTCCACATGCTTCACATACTCCTCGCGGATATGTTTCGTATGCTCATCTTCATCAATATAATAATCTTTCTGACTGAGCGCAAAACCAGCTTGGTACTCGTTCAGGATATTCATGCTCGAGTTCATAGCATCGGCATCCACATACATAGCCCATAATCCAAAGTCCATCGCTTTGCCCAGTACCTGAGACCATTGTGCCTTATCGGTCACATTCTCAATCTCTTGCAATACGGATAATACGGGTGCAATACCTTCTTGGTTGCGACGTGCGGTGTCCATCGACAGATTATATACATCACCTATCTTTTGAGGAATACTACCCATCTTATGTGTCCCTGCTGCGATATCAGCAATCAGTCCGTTTACTTGCTCAAGGTTGCTCAATCCCAACTTGTCAAACGAACCAAAACGGCTGTATTCGTCGGGAATAGGGTTGTTCTTCATCCATCCGCCACAGGCGTATTGATAGAAATCGTTTTGCGCCACAGCGGTCGTATCGAGGTTCTCAAGATAGATACCTGTGGTCTGAGTCTTGGTACATGCAGTTAGTGCCATAAAAGAAAGAAAAAATACAATTGATTTGTTCATATTGTTGATAGTTTAGTAATTAATCTATTTTAGGTTATCAATATTGATGAGTTTATTGACAATAGCATAAATGGTCAAGCCCGCGGTGGAGTGGATATTGAGTTTACGCGTAATGTTTTTGCGGTGGGTCATGACGGTGTGAATAGAGATGAATAGTTTGTCGGCAATCTCTTTGTTGCTCAGTCCATTGACAATCTGAATCAGCACATCCCTCTCGCGTTCGCTGAGTGCCTCGGGTTCTTGTGTAGCCACAGGCTCGGGTTGGTCGGCAGGTATTTGGCTGAGGGCAGGTCGCAATATCTCATCTTCGATGGCGCAATGGTCAGCAAAATCAAGTTCGGTATGCCAAAGGTCGCTCATGACATTGATGAGCGTGTATGTGGCAATGTCCTTTTGCGATAGGTTGTTGGAGGGGTAATACTTGATGATGAGGTTCTTGATTTCGGTAAGTTTGTCGGTTATTCTTTGGTCATCGTGGACATGCTCTTCAATTAGTCCTTGGTTCTCATGCTCGATATGTGTGCGTACTTCCTCTACAAACTCATCGTAACAGCGTAGTATGAGCATAGGAATCTTGGTTGTAGGATCGGCAGGTATAATCGCTTGAATGAGTGCGCGTCGCAGATAAGGAAGTCGGAAATCCAAAAAATAGGAGTGCGCATTGCGCAGATAACATTGCAGGGTAGGTATGTCCACTTCAGCAGGTAACGCTTTGTGCTTGAATACCTTGTAATTGATAATCGCCAAAAAAGTAGGAGTATGCACTCCGTGAATAGTGCAGGCTTCGGCTATGGTTTGCTCGCCTACACCCATTTCCAAACCAAAACGACTAATGATATGTATCGCATCTTCTTCGTGCGACATCAAATCACATATTTTATCGGTAGCCTTGTACATATATGAATGGGTATTTTGCAAAAATCGCTGCAAAATTACTAAAAAATATTCATATACACAAGAGAACAACACAAAATACCTGTTTTTAGGGGTATTACCTTCTGAGTGCTAATCATAGAGCAGATGCTTATCCCTAATAGTGGGGAATTTTGCTGAAAAAATTGCTCATTTCGACAAAATGCACTACCTTTGCAGCCGATTTTGAAAGGTACAAAATATTTTAACGGATAGATATGAACAACAAAATTCTTATTTTCTTTATGCTATTGGTAGGCATGTTGTCCTACCACAACGTGCTGTTGGCACAGCACCCTCATCACCATAACAAGAAGTCGGATGCACACATCGCAGGACACGTGTTAGATGCTCACACAGGCGAGCATCTTTCTTTTGTCAATGTGCAAGTGGAAGGCACTACATTGGGGTGCTTGACCGATGAATCGGGGCATTTCTACCTCAAGAACCTGCCCGAAGGCGAATTGACCATCGTGTTCTCGATGATTGGTTATGAGACGGAAAAACGTACACTGACCCTACAGCGCGACACATTGGTGGAATTGAATGTGAGCATTGCTGAGGCATCGTTTATGATAGACAATGTGGTGGTAACAGCCAATAAGTATGAAACCAAACAAAAGGAGGTGGCTACGATAGTGAATGTAGTATCGCCCATGATAATTGAGTCCACCACCTCAAGCACGATGGCTGATGTGCTGAACTTCCAAACAGGTTTGCGTGTGGAGGAGACCTGCTCCAACTGCGGTGTGCCTCAAATCCGTATCAACGGTTTGGAGGGTCAATATACACAGATTCTGATGGACTCACGTCCTATCTTCTCTTCGTTGGCATCCGTCTATGGCTTGGAGCAACTGCCCGCGGGTATGGTGGACAGAATAGAGGTTATTCGTGGTGGCGGTAGTGCGCTATATGGTGCTAATGCTATCGCGGGTGTGGTGAATATCATCACCAAGGAGCCTTCGCGCAATTTCTTCAATGTCAATCATACTACTGCCTTCACGCAAAGTGGCACATACGACATCAACACTGCTATGAATGCCAGTGTGGTGTCGGAGAGCCAAAAAGCGGGTATCTTCCTCTTTGGCGTGCAACGCAACCGCGAGCAATACGACCGCGACAAAGACGGTTATTCAGATATTCCTTTATTAAATAGTACTACGGCAGGATTCCGTTCGTTCTTTAAGACTTCGGATTACTCGAAACTCACAGCCGAGTATCACCATACTACGGAGTATCGCCGAGGTGGCTATGGTATAGATAGTGTGCAACCCCACGAATCGCCTCTGTGCGAACAACTGCGCCATAGCATTGATGCTGCCACTATGAAATGGGATATGTACACGGTGGATAACAAGCATTTTGTGAGTGCATATAGCAGTTTCCAACATATCGGTCGTAATAGTTACTTCGGCACGAACTACAACCCTAATGCCTATGGCAAGTCCACCGATATTGTGTCGGTAACGGGTGCGCAATATCGCTTCTCTTACCCATGCGGTTGGATGAATGCTGATTTGAGTGCAGGTGCCGAGTATTCGTACAACCAACTGCGCGATCAGATATTGGGTTACGACCGCAATACCCTGCAACGAGTGCATTTGGGCGGAGGATATGTGCAAAATGAGTGGAAGAACAAATACCTGTCGGTGTTGGTGGGAGGTCGTTTGGAGCAACACTCGCTGTTGGAGAAACCTGTTTTCTCCCCTCGTGCGAATGTGCGATACACACCCTTGGCTAATCACCCATCACCAATCGCTGACCTTATTCTGCGTCTGAGTTATGCCAGTGGCTACCGCGCACCACAGATCTACGAAGAAGATTTGCACGTAGGTGCCGTGGGAGGCGAAGTGTCGCTCATCAGTTTGGCGGATGACCTAAAACCCGAATACAGCCACTCTGTCAGCGGAAGCATTGATATGTACAAACGCATAGGCAAATGGGATCTCAATCTCACCCTTGAAGGCTTTTTTACCCAACTCAACGATGTGTTTACTCTTGTGGAGAACGGACACGATGCACAAGGCAACCTACTGCTGACGCGCACTAACGCGAGCGGTGCGCGGGTGGCAGGACTGAATGTGGAAGCCAAAGTAGGATATGGTCACTTGCTCACTTTCCAAGCAGGTTACACGTATAATCATAGTCGCTATATCGAACCCGAACAGTGGAGCGAGAATCCCAATATCGCCCCTCAACGCCGCATGTTCCGTACCCCCGACCATTATGGCTACTTCCTCTGCAATATCGAACCTTTGAAGCATTTTCACATTGTTACCAATGGCAAGATTACGGGCAGTATGCTCGTGCAACACTTTGCGGGCTACGTACCAGAAGATGAAGAGGTAGAGACACCCGTGTTCTTTGAGTGGGATGTGAAACTCTGCTACGATATTCCGCTGTACAAACATTATACGTTAGAGATTAACGCAGGCGTAAAGAACCTGCTCGACCATTTCCAACGCGACATTGACAAAGGCATGGATCGCGATGCTGGTTATGTGTATGGACCAGCTACGCCACGCACGTTCTTTGCAGGAATAAATCTAAAGATTTAATGCCTAAAGGCTGAATTAATACACCAAAATCGCGCAATGAGTAAACTTTGCGCGATTTTATTTGTGTATGTCGAAAAAAAAGTGTACCTTTGCAGGCTAAAAGATATTATAACAATGCTTAATTGATAAAAACAACGCAATGAAGACATTGAAACTGATACAATCAGACTCTTATCTGCGTCCTTACGCTTCTGCAATCGAAGGACGTTATAACTACGCCATCGCGCAAGAGAAGAAACTGACAGGCGGTCAGAAACTCAGTGATTGGGCCAACGGTCACATGTTCTTTGGCCTGCACAAAGTGGGCAAGAAATGGGTATTGCGCGAGTGGGCTCCTAACGCTACTGCTATCTACCTTGTAGGTGACTGCAACGCTTGGCAAAAGAACGAGGCGTACCGCCTGCAACCTATTGAGAACGGTGTGTGGGAGATTACCTTAGCTGAGAAAATGCTCAAGCATGAGCAATTGTATAAACTGCTGGTGGAGTGGCAAGGTGGCTCAGGAGAGCGTATCCCCAGTTATGCTCGCCGTGTGGTACAAGACCCACAAACCAAACTCTTCTCTGCACAAGTGTGGGAGCCTGCAGCAGTAAAAATAGAAAAACTTAAGGTAAAAGGTGCAAAACGCCGCAAAGCGGGCGATCCTCTATTTATTTATGAATGCCATATTGGTATGTCAAGCGAGGAGGAGAAAGTAAGTTCTTACGAGGAATTTCGCGTTGATGTACTACCTCGTATAGCCAAATTAGGCTACAACTGCCTCCAAATCATGGCTATCCAAGAACACCCTTATTATGGCAGTTTTGGTTATCATGTGTCGAACTTCTTTGCGGTATCCTCTCGCCAAGGCACACCAGAGGAACTCAAGCACCTCATAGCTGATGCACATGCATACGGTATGGATGTGATTATGGATATTGTCCACTCGCACGCGGTAAAGAATGAGTTGGAGGGCTTGGGCAAATTTGATGGTTCGACCTACCAGTATTTCCACGATGGTCCTAAACGCGAGCACCCTGCATGGGATAGCCTCTGCTTCAACTATGGCAAGGATGAGGTGCTGCACTTCCTTCTCTCCAACTGCAAGTATTGGATGGATGAGTATGACTTTGATGGCTTCCGTTTTGATGGGGTAACCTCTATGATGTACCAGAGCCACGGCTTAGGCGAGGATTTTGTGGACTACTCCTGCTACTACAACGGCAATGAAGATGGCGATGCGATATGCTACCTCACGTTGGCAAACAAACTCATACACGAAGTCAAGAAGAACGCTATCACGATAGCAGAAGACATGTCTGGTATGCCTGGATTGGCTTATCCTATCAAAGATGGAGGAATGGGCTTCGACTATCGTTTGGCGATGGGTATTCCTGATTTCTGGATTAAGTATATCAAGGAGGTACGCGATGAGGATTGGAAGGCAGGACATATCTTCTATGAAATGACCAACCGTCGTCAGGATGAGAAGACCATCTCCTATGCCGAGAGCCACGACCAAGCGTTGGTGGGCGATAAGACGATTATCTTCCGCCTGTGCGATGCGGATATGTATTGGCACTTTGAGAAAGGACACTCTACCTATATGGTGGATCGCGGTATAGCTTTGCACAAGATGATTCGCCTTGTTACAGCTTCGACCATTAATGGCGGCTACCTCACTTTCATGGGCAATGAGTTCGGTCATCCAGAGTGGATAGACTTCCCTCGCCAAGGCAATGGATGGAGCCATAAGTATGCGCGCCGTCAATGGAGTTTGGTGGATAATCCTCGCTATTTCTACTCCTGCCTCAATCTGTTTGATGAGAAGATGGTACATCTCTTGCGCGAGCATTTGATACCAGTCAAAGATAAGCAATACGGTACGCACCTGCCATGGGAAGATAAGTTATGTGATAATGAGTGGGACCAAGTGGTAGCATACCAACGTGGTGACTTGGTGTTTGTCTTCAACTGGAACGGTATCAAGTCTTTTGAGGGCTATGGTATTCCTGTTCCTGCGGGCAAGTACAAAGTGGTGCTGAATACCGATGCCAAGGAGTTTGCGGGCTTCGGCTTGTCGGATGATACGGTAGAGCACTTTACTCTGCCAGATACTGGTTATTTACCAGCCAACAAAGGTTGGCTTCAACTCTATCTCCCCGCTCGTAGTGCTGTGGTACTCCAGAAAATAGATTGAGTCCCGACTCGCGATTCCCGATTCTCAATTAGGAGTCGCGACTCCCGATTCCCGAATCCCGATCAAAATTATTAACAACATAAAACGTATTACACCATGAGACTGATTATTCAACAAAATTATGACCTGCTTTCAGAGTGGGCAGCTAATTATGTAGCAAAACGCATCAACGAGTTCGCTCCTAAAGAGGGTACTCCTTTCGTTCTTGGTCTTCCAACGGGTTCTTCTCCATTGGGTATGTACCGTAATCTTATTCGCCTCTACGAAGAGGGTAAGGTGAGTTTTCGCAATGTCGTTACCTTCAATATGGATGAGTATGTAGGTATCCCAGAGGACCACTCCGAGAGTTACCACACTTTCATGTGGAAGAACTTCTTCTCGCATATTGATATCCGTCCTGAGAATGTGAATATCCTCAACGGCAATGCCGAGGATTTGGCAGCTGAATGTGCTCGCTACGAGGAGAAAATCAAGAACTACGGTGGCATCATGCTCTTCCTTGGTGGTATCGGTCCTGATGGTCATATCGCTTTCAACGAGCCTGGTAGCTCACTCTCTTCTCGCACTCGTATGAAAGAACTGACTACTGATACGATTATCGCTAACTCTCGCTTCTTTGATAACGATGTGAACAAAGTGCCAAAGACTGCATTGACTGTAGGTGTGGGCACTATCATGGATGCTAAAGAGGTGCTGATTATGGTAAATGGGCACAACAAAGCACGTGCGCTGCAACACGCTGTAGAGGAGCCAATCTCTCACATGTGGACTATCTCTGCGCTCCAAATGCACCAACATGGTATCATCGTGGCAGATGAAGCAGCATGCGCTGAGTTGAAGGTCGGCACATACAACTACTTCAAAGACATTGAGAAAAACAATCTCGATCCTAAATCACTGCTCTAATGCTTCAGATTTATAATACATTATCTCGTCAAAAAGAATACTTCAAACCCTTGCACGAAGGACACGTAGGCATGTATGTCTGCGGTCCTACCGTGTATGGCGATGCACACTTGGGACACGCGCGTCCCGCTATCACATTTGACCTTCTCTATCGTTATCTCCTGCACCTTGGTTACAAAGTGCGCTATGTGCGTAATATCACCGATGTGGGGCATTTGGAGCACGATGCTGATGAAGGCGAAGATAAGATAGCCAAGAAAGCGCGCCTTGAGCAATTGGAACCTATGGAAGTGGTGCAGTACTTCACCAATCGTTATCACCGCGATATGGAACTGCTGAATGTGCTGCCACCTTCTATCGAGCCACATGCCAGCGGGCATATCATTGAGCAGATTGCTTTTGTACAGAAGATTATGGACAAAGGCTATGCTTATGTGAGCAACGGTAGTGTGTATATGGATGTGGAGAAGTATGCTAAGGATTATCCTTATGGCAAACTCTCTGGTCGCAACCTCGAGGATATTGTCACTGAGACCCGCGAACTGGACGGTCAGCAAGAGAAGAAGCACAGTTTCGATTTCGCCCTTTGGAAAAAGGCATCGCCCGAACATATCATGCACTGGCCCAGCCCTTGGAGCGAAGGTTTCCCTGGTTGGCATATGGAGTGTTCGGCTATGGGTACAAAATACCTCGGCGAGCAGTTTGATATCCACGGTGGTGGTATGGATCTCATGTTCCCTCACCACGAGGCAGAGATTGCACAGAGTTGTGCTGCCCTTGGACACGACAGTGTCCGCTATTGGATGCACAACAATATGATTACCATTGCGGGCAAGAAGATGGGTAAGAGCTACAACAACTTCATCACCCTTGAGCAATTCTTTGAGGGCAAGCACGAGTTGCTGGAGCAACCATTCTCGCCAATGACTATCCGTTTCTTCATTCTGCAAGCGCACTATCGTTCTACGGTGGACTTCTCCAACGATGCGCTCGTGGCAGCAGAGAAGGGATTGGCACGCCTCACTGAAGCATATCAACGCCTAATGAAATTGCAAGCATCTGCAACCTCTACCGTAGAGATTGGTAATCTGCGCGAACGTTGCCAAGAGGCAATGGACGATGACCTCAACTCACCAATTGTGATTTCGCACCTCTTTGATTCGGCTCGTGCTATCAATACCGTATTTGATGGCAAAGGCACTATCTCGGAGGCAGACCTCAACGAACTGCGCGAGGTGTGGAAGACCTACGCAATGGATATTCTTGGTTTGCAACTCGACGGTGCACAAGAGGCAGGTGCAGGTATGGATGCATACAAAGGCGCAGTGGACATGCTGCTGAATATGCGTCTGGAGGCTAAGCGCCAGAAGGATTGGGCTACCAGCGATAAGATTCGCAACGAACTGACCGCGCTTGGCTTCACTATCAAAGACACCAAAGATGGTTTCGAGTGGAGTTTGTAAGCAATATTGAACAATGTTGAACCAGATTGAACACCTATTGAACATAAGATTAGTCCTGCTGTTGGCGGGACTAATCTTTGTTTTGTCTGCTTGTGGCGGCAAATCGGATTCTCGACTCTCAACTCCCGATACCCTCATCGAGGACACCATGGTATCCTACCCTGGTCGTACTTTCAGTTATAAGCAAAAGTTCAATGACACTCAAGCCAAGCAGGAGCAGGCAGCAAAAGCGATTGGTTTGGCAACACCTCCGCAGAATCGCCAAGAGGCAGTGCGTATGCGCAGCCAGTTGAAGCGTATCGAGAGCAACGACAATTATATTGTGGATTCGCTGACCCATTCTATTCCGTATCTGGTGCCTGCTGCGGCGGAGGAATTGGAGCGTATAGGCGAGGGCTTTGCTGATATTTTGCAACGCAATGGATTGCCTCATTATCAGTTTTATGTTACGAGTGTGCTTCGTACTAAGGAGGATATAAAACGACTACAAAAAAGTGGTAACATCAATGCTACCACTAATTCTTGCCACAACTATGGCACCACCTTTGACTTGGCATACTTTCGTTTTAATAAAGTAACGCGCACACGCGAGTATATGCATCAAGATAATCTCAAACTCGTTCTTGGTCAAGTCCTTCTCAACGAACAGCGTGCTGGTCGTATCTATGTTAAGTACGAATACAAGCAGGCCTGTTTTCACATCACCGTGAGGGAGTAAGGGGCTTATTCTTTGTGAAAAGTCTGCCGAAAGTTTTTTATGATAAGGGCGCTATACTTTTTTGGGTATATGCAAATTATGTGGTAATACTCAGTTAAGTTTTACTATTCTTTACTATTTTACCAATTGTCCCATGGTGGTATATACCTTGCCTTCGCGGAGGATGAGGATATGGTCTTCGTGGAGGATCTTTTGGCAATTGGATTTTGGCGATTGGTTATTGGTGTTCTCAATAAAAAACTCTTTCCAATACTCGGCTTGGCGGTAGAGTTCCTCACTGCCCGCAGGTACGATGAGAGAAATGCTGCGGTCAATGCCATCAAAGGTCTTGTCATATACTTTTGGTGGCAGAACAGCCTCTACCGTCATACGCCATACATTGGTACAACCTGCAAAAGCATAGTTGCCTATCTCCGTAACATTGGCAGGAATGAGAATCTCCGCAAGGCTATGACAACCCTCTGCCAACATCTCTGGGATGACCTCAATCTGCTCGGGTAGATAAAGGGTGGATAAGCGGTAGCTGTTGAGCAATGCGCCCAATGGCAAAGTTGTGTTAGTAGCAGCGGAGAGGTCAAGGACTTCTACGGTGCCACTATTCTTGGCGATATACTTCATGGCTTGTTTAGTCAGTTCGCCATTGGTTACCTCGATATAGCGTGCTTTGTGTGGTACACCATAGCGTGCTTCCAACATTGGGTCTGCGGTAGTGCAATGCCATAGCGCAGCAGGTGTGATGATGGTGTCAAGGAACGGAACTATATTCACAACAACTCAAATAACATCAGGAAAGATCATGCTTCAAAGGGCGGAGGCAAGAGGTGGATAAAAAAAAGAGTGTGTCGGAATGACACACTCTCTGTTGATCGATGAATCTAATTCAACGATATAGATTCGAATATTTACAGGATTCGATTATTTGCGGATTATTGGAAACGTGCGCGGTTGTCCTCTACCTCTGCGTTCTCCTCAATCAAAGCCATCGCTTGGTAAGGAACCGTATAAGAGGTACGCATGTTCAAATTGCTGATCTCTTGCTCAGCATTCAACTCGCCTTCAGTCACAGTCTTCTCGCCAATGCGAACCATATACACACCTGCATTACCCTTAACAGGAGCAGAAGTAGCATTGCTCTCCAATGCCAATGCTGCACCCACAACAGCTGGCTCGATGCCTGCTGCACCCAAACGAGTAGATGCCAAAGTGACATTCTCAGCCGTTTGAATCTCAGCACCCCACAACTCAGCAGCAGCCTCCAACGTGTTTACGTCCTTGAGTTGCGCCATCAGGTAGTCAGCCTTCTTGTCAGAAGTAGCCTGCATGGTCAATTCCATACGAACCTCCTCAAGAGAACGATAGTCGCCATCGTTTACCTCGGTCAAAGCAGCCACAATAAATTGCTCGCCACACTCGAAGACATCGCTCAATTGACCCTCAGTAGCCTCGAACGCCCAACGAACGATAGGACGGCTATTCTTGAGGTCGTTGATCTTATCTGCATTAGCGTCCAAACCAAAAGCAGGAGTAACGCTCAAACCTTGCTCTTGAGCCGTTTGACGGAGAAGTTCAACGGTATTGTTATTAACAATGAATTGCTTAGCCTCGTTGTAGAGCAAGCCGTATGTCTTGCTGCTTGGAGTAACCTTACGGCTGAGGATAGCCAACTTAACCTTTGGAGTAGGTTTGCTCTTGTCAGCAATCTTGAATGTTTGCTCGCCCATACCTGTAGAAACGGTGAATTGGCTGCCTTTTTTGCCTGCGAAAGCAGGGTCAGCGATAGCCTTTTGCAGCTCGTGTGCCTCAAACCAACCGAGTTCTACGTCCTCAGTATTGTCATCGTTAGCCACGAGAACGAGTTGCACAGAGTCAGACTTGTTATAGCCACAATCCATGATACGAGCCATAGAATAGGTGCCATCAGCAAAAGTGAGTTCGGTGAATTGACCTTTCTTAGCACCCTTGCCAAACGCAAATTCCTTATACTCAGCAGGGATAGTGGTCTCAGAATAGTCGCGTCCGTCGTACAAAACATCGGAGTTGCCGTTTACCACAGCGGTGATGTCCTCCTTAGTTTGGAAATCGCTCTCAAGGCTCTCCATGAGTCTCTTAACCTCGGCATTGTCAGCCTCGGATGGCTCGATAGGGAAGCTTACGTATACGATAGAACGGTTAGGAGTGCGTTTGTATTGCTCTTTTTGAACGTTGTAGAGTTTCTTGATGTCAGACTCGGTAACCTTAACCAATGAATCAGCCACAGCGAAATATGGTTTCTCAACGAACTCAACGTTGGTGCTGGTTTGAGTTGCCTCGAACGCATATTTAGCATCTAAATTGTTGGCAGTCACCAACTTGCTGAGCAAGTCCACATACTTCTCTTGGAGGTGGGTGAGGCGTACTGCGTTCTCCCAATACATCCAATAGTTCTTGGCTTGTTGCATATTAGCAGCTTGCTCGGCAGTCTCAGCCTCTTGAGAGATAGAGTTGAGGAAATTGATGAGTGCAAAGCGGTTGAAGTTGCCAGTCTCATCGTAGAAAGCGCGACGTTGGCGAATGAGTTGGTGAGGGTTAGCACCAATGCACAACTCGCTGAGCTCATCAGCCGTAACATCCATACCAATCTTGCCTGCTTGCTCGCGGAGTGTATAATCCATCAAAAGCATTTGCCAAACTTGGTTGCGGATTTGGATGGTCAGTTCTTCGTTGATGTCGTTGCTGCCACTTTCGATTTTGTACACTTCGGTCAATTGGTCTTTTGCAGCCTCATACTCGGTATAGTGAACCTTGTGACCAGCAATCACACCCACATTCTCGCGGTTACGATTGAAAAAACTACTACCCGAGTTCAAAAAGTCGCCCAAAATGAACGCCAACATAGCAATACCTACTACAACGAGCAGGATAATGCCGTGATTTCTAATTCTTTGTAATGTTGTCATAATATTTTATTGTTATTTATTTCTGTTGTTTTGCGTACTCTACGCCAAAATGACCTGCAAAATTACAACTTTTTATTGAATTGACCAAATTTATTTTGATTTTTAGGCAAAAAAAGTGCATTTCTTACATATTTGCGTTGTAATAGCGCGGATTTCCCGTTACTTCTTCGCCCACGAAACTCAATTTTTCGAAAGCCTGGTCTTCGCTCTCCAACTCGAGTTCTGCGATGACTAACCCTGCCAAACGACCGTGGAACTCATCGACCTCCCAAGTGAGGTGGGGTGATGGGGGAGTGGCGATTGGCGATTGGTTATTGGCTATTGGCGATGGGGGAGTGGCAGGGATGAGCCAACGGGTTTTCTCGATTACGCCAGGGAGGCAGAGATGGATGAGCTGCTTGGCATCGCTTGGGTCAATCTCCTTTTCCCACTCGAAGCGAGAGAAGCCCATCGCGTTGGGCTTGGATTTGATGGTCAAGAAAGCGACAGAAGAACCGTCGTCGTTGGTTCGTATTCGCACGCGCACAGTGCGCCCTGCGTCCTTGCATATATAGCCTTGGATGATGGTGTACTTGCTGGTAGCCAGTTGCTTGTAGTCCTCGTTCAATACGAGGAACTTGCGTTCAATTTCGATGTTGGGCATGGTAGTTTCGGGAGTCGGGAGTCGGGAGTCCGATTGGCGGAATCAGGAATCGGGAGTCGGGAGTCCGAATGGCGGAATCGGGAGTCGGGAGTCCGATGTAAAAGTTATTTGCTTACAAGGTTTACAAGATGGGCGATACTGTGATACTCAATACCAGAATGGGTGCTGAGACCAATCTCGCATGTACGAGAATTGCTGATACCCATAGTGGCACCTGCTTTCTGGATTTGTGGTTTGAGTTTGCGTAGTGCCCATTCGTTGAGCTCGGGTTTGGTGAAGCCCTTGTCGCCCGCGAACGCGCAGCAGCCAATCTCCTCTGGTACTAATACCTTATTAGCACACGCACGCGCTACGCGCACGAGAGTGTCAGCCAAGCCCATCTGGCGGGTAGAGCAAGTGATATGCACCGCAATACAAGCATCTAATGGCGTGATTTCCAATTCGCTAAGTACGAACTTATCAATGAACTCGGCAGGCTCGTAGAGGTGCAAGTGTTGCATGGTATGGCGCATACGGTGCAGACATGGACTTTGATCGCAAAGGACAGGGAAACGGCCGTTCTCGCTGGCCTTGAGCAATGCGAGTTCGAGCTCAGCAGCCTTGCGTTGTGCCTCGTCGGGCATGCCCTTGCTCTCCCAAATAGTACCGCAACATAGGTTCTCCATGTTGGCAGGGAAAATGACTTCGAAGCCAGCCTTGTTGAGCAGTTCGGTCATATCGTTGATGAGTGGCTTGTCGGCTGTACTGAGTCGTTGGTTGAGGCAGGATGGGAAATATACCACGCGCTTGTCTTGCAGTCCTTTGAGTCCGTGGACAGCACCATAATCCTTGGCTGTCGCAATGTCTTTTTGGCGAACAGGTTTGGGCAGTGATGGTGTCCACAGTGGGACTAATCTGCCCGAACCGTAGTGCATAGCCTTGCCTGCAAGGGTGGTGAGTTTATCTCCGATAATGCTCTTGGCTACATTGGCTACTCCTAAGATAGGGGTGAGCGCCTTGCCAATAGTGGCGAGGTTCTTGCCTGCCCAATAGCCAATGGCTTTGCCTGCGTTGCCCATATCGTGTTCGCGCACGAGGTGGATATAGTCGCCTACGTTGATCTTGATAGGACAGGAGGTGGAGCATAGTCCGTCGCCTGCGCAAAGGTCGCGACCAAGGTGCGCAAAATCCTTGCGCAGTTGTTTGAGCAGTTGCTTAGCCTCTCGCTTTGTTGCTTCGTCGCCCTGGAGCGTTGCCTCCTCTAATCGTTTCATTTCGCGTTGCACAACAATACGCTGGCGACTGGATAAAGCAAAACCGCATGCCACGCAATTGACCTCGCAGAAACCACATTCGATGCAACGGTCAATCATCTCATGCACCTTAGGACATGGCTTGATATGTTGTAAGTAGGATTGAGGGTCTTCGTTGAAGATAACGCCTGGGTTCATGATATTGTGTGGGTCGAAGAGCTGCTTCACTTCGCACATGAGTTGGTAGGCATCGTCGCCCCATTCGCGACGCACAAAAGGTGCCATGTTGCGACCCGTACCGTGCTCGGCCTTGAGCGAACCGTGGTATTTGTCCACCACCAGATCCACGACAGCACGCATCATGCGGTCATATTGCTGAATAGCCTCGGGTGTGTCGAAACGTTGGTTGAGGATAAAGTGGTAGTTGCCTTCGAGTGCGTGACCGTAGATAACCGCCTCGGGGTAGTTGTGCTCGCGGAAGAGCTGTTGCAAGTCGAGTGTAGCCTGAGCCAAGTGCTCGATAGGGAAGGCAATATCCTCGATGAGGCAAGTAGTTCCCACTTCGCGTGTTCCACCCACAGCAGGGAAGATACCGCTACGCATAGCCCAATACTTGCTGGTAAGAGCAGGGTCGCTGGTGAAGGCAGCCTCTTGGCAGAGAGTGTAGCTATTCAGTACCTTTTGCAGGGTGTTGTTCTTTTTCTCCAATTCCTCGGGTGTGGAAGCATCGGTGCGGATAAGTACGGCTCCTGCATCAGCGGGTAGGTCTTGTAGTTCGGGGAAGTCTTTCTCGACCGTTTGCATGGCTTTGCGGTCGAAGAATTCGGCAGCAGAGAGCATGCCTGTAGTCTTCATCTCCGTGATGGCTTCGCAGGCAGACTTGGTAGTAGGGAAGAGCAATAATGCCGATGCGGAGAAAGGTGTGATGTCGGCAGTAGTGACAGTGATAGATGATAGGAACGCCAATGTGCCTTCGCTACCCACCATGAGGTGGGCAATAATATCGAATGGGTCGTCATACTCCACGAACGGCAGTATGGTCAAGCCTGTGACGTTCTTAATGCTATATTTGCGTTTGATTCGTTCCACGAGGGCAGGGTTGCGACGTGTTTGGTCGCGCAACTCCTCAATCTTGCGCAGGAACTGTGGATGACTCATGGCAAAAGCGGCACGGTTCTTAGGGTCGCCCGTGTCAAGCAATGTGCCATCAGGAAGAATGATACGCACCGATTTTAATACACGATAGCTATTGGCATGTACACCGCAACACATACCACTGGCATTGTTCATCACGATGCCTCCTACCATAGCCGATTTGAGGCTGGCAGGGTCGGGCGAAAAATACTTGCCGTATGGACGGAGAATCTCGTTTACGCGTTGCCCCACAATACCCGGTTGCAGGGTGATAGTCTGGGCATCTTTTCCAATGGTATATTGCTCCCATTTCTTGCCACATACCACAAGCAGGCTATCGCTGATGGCTTGTCCGCTAAGGCTGGTACCCGCAGCACGGAAGGTGATGTGTTTACCCTCCTTGTGTGCGCGAGCTATGATGGCCTGAATGTCCTGCTCAGTGGCAGGGTGGAGTACTTCTTGAGGAATAAGACGGTAGAAACCTGCATCGGTTCCCCACGCCAGTCGTTCGATGTATCGTTTCATTGTTCTTGAGGTGTAGGGTGTATAGTGTAAGGTGTAAAGTGTAAAGGCACGGGATATGCGGCTTTGCCGCCTGGCCTTTAAACTTTAAACTCTAAACTTTAAACTATTACTTATAAAGGTAATACTTGCTACTTGCTTTGCGGTACCAGTCCACATCTTTGTACCAATAATCGCGGATGTCTTCCCAGCGGTAGTTCTTGCCAAAGGCCTCGCGGATATGTCCTGTACCACAGACTTTATCAAACATATTGAAGCGCTTTTGATTGCAGAGCTCAAACCAATTGCGCTCAGGCCATAGGCGCATCATCTCTTGTACCACGAGGAACTGCACCTCGCTGAGGCGGGCTACCTTATAGTCGAGGATATGGATTTGTACACCCTCACAGAGTTCGCTTTTGAAGACACTATAGTAGGGCTTGAAGTAGATAGGACGGAACTCAATGCCAGGCAGTTGGAGCGCATTGAGTGCGGTAGCCAAACTGTCGGCGTTGATCCATGGTGCACCCATAATCTCGAATGGCAGGGTATAACCTACACCGATATTGACATAGCCAAACTCGCCAAAGATACCCGTTACGCTATAGAACACAGCCGATTTGCCTTGTGGTACGTGTGGGGAAGCCACAATCCACTCCAGACCCGTCTCGTCCCATGTCATAGAGCGTTTCCAACCTTTCATGGCTACGACGTGCAGTTTGCATTTGTTCTCATAGTCGGTGGCGTTGAGGTACAAGGCTAACTCGCCTGGTGTCTGACCATATACGTAAGGTATGCGGAATTGGCTGACAAAACTCTTGTAGCCGTCTTCCACCACATTACCTTCGATTTTCTCGCCACCAAGTGGGTTGGGGCGGTCAAGGACTACGAGCTCCTTGTCGAACTCAATACATGCCTCCATGAGTTTGCCGAGGGTGGAGATGTAGGTGTAACTGCGGCAACCGTTGTCCTGGATGTCGTATATCATGACATCAATCTCATCCATCATTTCTTGGGTAGGCTTGCTGGTTTTGCCATAGAGGCTATACATTTTCAGTCCGGTCTTAGGATCGACTTCGTTATCCACATGGTCGCCCGCGTGCACGTTACCGCGTACACCGTGTTCTGGACCGTAAAGGGCAACGAGATTTACATTCTCTGCTTCCCAAAGGATGTCAATGGTGGATTTGAGTTGGCTATCTACACCCGTAGGGTTGGTGGTTAGACCCACACGTTTGCCTTCGAGGATTTTGAAGCCGTCCTCGCGAAGAACTTCGATACCTGTTTTAACTTTCGCTGCACTCACGCTGGTGGTGAGGAGAAGTAGCATTGCTACGATTGTTGTAATGTGTTTCATGTTTGTGTTGTAATTTTGCTGCAAAGTTACTACTTTTTTTCGAAATATGCAAGTGAATAAACAAAAATTGGTCAAATTCTTGCGTATGTGCATTTTTTGTAGTATCTTTGCAGTCAGAAAAGGAATATGATATAGTATGGAGATTTTATTTTCTATTATTGCAGGAATTGTGTTGGGAGCGGGAATCACAGCTTTTGCAGCATGGTTTGTGATTCGAAATGAAAGGCGGCAACATCAGTTGTTGCAGAGTAATCAGCAACAGGCTTTTCAGGCAGAATTGAACCTCGCGCGCGAGAGTATGCGCGGGCAATTTGAAAAGGAGATGCTGGCGCGTACCGAACAACTGAAGAAAGCCAATACCGAGAATATGCAGCACGTGGTGACACCGCTCAAACGCGAATTGGATTTGCTGCGCGAATTGGTGGCGCAAAGCAAAGAGAGTAGCGATAAGAATACCGCATCGCTTGCCCAAAGCATAAAGACTATTATTGAGCATGACCAAGCGCGCGATAAAACGACCCAAACGCTTGCTAATGCCCTCAAAAATCGCGGAAAAGTGCAAGGCGACTGGGGAGAACAGGTGCTGACAAATATCCTGCATGATAGCGGTTTGCGCGAAGGAGCGGAGTACTTTGTGCAGGATAATGTGAAGGATGAGGAGGGCAAGAATCTTCGTCCAGACGTGGTGGTCAAAGGTGCGGATGGTACACGTATCATCATTGATAGCAAGGTGTCGCTCACAGCCTATTCGGACTATGTGGGGGCGGAGGATGATGACCAACGCAAGGCGGCTATCAAAGCCAATCATGAGTCTATTTGGAAGCATGTAGAGGAGTTGGCAAAGAAAAATTATGCTAAGTTGGTGGATAATGCAGTGCCTATCGTGCTGATGTTTGTACCGAATGAGGGTAGCTATATTCTTGCCATGAATCATGATGCACATTTGGGTACGAAAGCCTATCAGAAAGGTGTGTTGATTATCAATCCCACCAACTTGATGGTGGTGCTACGCCTGATTTTCTTGACTTGGCAGAATACCCGACAGGAGAAACATTACGAAGCAATCCGCAAGGCTGCTGCTGGTATTTATGAGAAGTATGCTACATTTGCCGAAGGATATGTGACACTCGGCAATCAGATTAATACGCTGCGTAATACATACGACAAGGGCGTTGGACAATTGCGTGAAGGACGTGGCAATTTGTCCAGCAAACTGGAAGCACTATTGCAATATGGCGTTACACCCAATAAGCGACTACCTGAAGAAATGCGCCCTGTCCTCACAGAAGATAACAGCACAGATATTCAAAATCCATAATTCATAATTCCCCTATGTTCCCAACGATTAACGATATACCTGCCAATACGAAAGTGATTGTATTTGACTTAGATGGCACGCTATATAACAAGCATTTGCTGATTACGCGTATGCCCTTTTACCGTCCGCATGAGGCGTTTATGATGTTGGCAGAACGCCGAGCGCGCAAAGCATTGAAAGGTGTTTGGAAAGGTAATGAAGAAGCACTATACCACGCTTTCTTCACGCAATTGGCCAAAGGGCATTGCTATTCTGCGGCATATGCACAACGTTGGTTTAATGAAAAATACGTACCTTTGATTATACGTCTGTTGCGTAAGTTTTATCCTGTGCAACCATGGGTAATGCCATTTATTAACGATTGTAGAAGCAAAGGACTGTCTGTGATTCTTTTGACTGATTATCAGGGCTCTAAGAAGAAGTTGGAGGCTATTGGATTGTCTGCGGATATATTTGATTGGGTGGTTTCTGCTCCTGAACTGGGAGGACTGAAACCTGCATCCGAGCTGATGTACAAAGTAGCGGAGCGTATGCAGGTGACTCCGCAAGAGTGCATGGTGATTGGCGACAGAGAAGATACTGACGGTGATATGGCACGCGCTACGGGTGCTGCGTTCTTCAAGGTGGAGTATTAACTGACAATTTGGCAGAAGACTATTGCCAATATGTGTTTGGCACAAAGTTTGATAACTACCCTTTGGAACTTTTAGAACAACT
Organism: Bacteroidales bacterium; assembly: GCA_015061165.1. Lineage (GTDB taxonomy): Bacteria > Bacteroidota > Bacteroidia > Bacteroidales > Paludibacteraceae > Colicola. Next base: position 34,659 of record SUXC01000009.1, on the reverse strand, counting down.
AAAACTTTTTAACTTTAATATAACTATGAGTAAAATTCAACCATTAGCAGACCGCGTGCTTATTAAGCCCATGGCTGCAGAAGAAAAGACTATCGGTGGTATCATTATTCCTGATAGTGCAAAAGAGAAACCATTGCGTGGCGAGGTAATCGCAGCAGGCGAAGGCACAAAAGATGAAAAAATGTTGCTCGCAGAGGGCGACACTGTGTTGTATGGCAAATATGCTGGTACCGAACTTGAATATGAGGGCGAGAAATACCTCATCATGCGTCAAAGCGATGTGTTGGCAATTTTGAAATAACCCTTGCCTTTAAACTTTATGCTTTAAACTTTCAACTACAACTACTATGGCAAAGAATATCAGTTATAATGTAGAGGCGCGTGATGCCCTCAAACGTGGCGTTGACCAATTGGCAAACGCAGTAAAGGTGACTCTTGGTCCTAAGGGTCGCAACGTGATTATTGATAAGAAGTTTGGTGCTCCACACATCACCAAGGATGGTGTGACAGTGGCTAAGGAGATTGAGCTGGCTGATGCAGCAGAGAACTTGGGCGCACAACTCGTGAAAGAGGTTGCCAGCAAGACGGGCGACCAAGCAGGTGATGGTACGACAACTGCTACCGTTCTCACACAAGCGATTGTGAGTGTGGGACTTAAGAACGTAACCGCAGGTGCCAATCCAATGGACCTCAAGCGCGGTATGGACAAAGCTGTCAGCGCTATCGTAGCCCATATCAAAGCGCAGAGCGAAGAGGTGGGCAACGATTTTGATAAGATTGAGCAAGTGGCTACTATCTCTGCCAATAACGATGCTGAGATTGGCAAACTGATTGCAGATGCCATGCGTATGGTGAGCAAGGATGGTGTGATTACTATTGGCGAAGCCAAAGGTATGGACACCACTATCGATGTGGTACAAGGTATGCAGTTTGACCGTGGCTATATCAGTCCCTATTTCGTAACGAATACAGAGACTATGGAGGTGGAGATGGATCGCCCATATATCCTCTTATACGACAAGAAGATCAGCAACCTCAAAGAGTTGTTGCCTGTATTGGAGCCTGCTGTGCAGAGTGGTCGTCCACTGCTCGTGATAGCTGAGGATGTGGATAGCGAAGCACTGACCACCTTGGTAGTCAATCGTTTGCGCGCGCAACTGAAGATTTGCGCAGTGAAAGCACCTGGCTTTGGTGATCGCCGCAAAGAGATGTTGGAGGATATAGCTATCCTCACAGGTGGTACTGTCATCAGTGAAGAGAAAGGTATCAAACTGGAGAGCGCAACTATTGATATGCTCGGTACAGCAGAGAGCATCACTGTGAATAAAGACAACACCACTATTGTGAACGGTGCAGGCGAGAAAGAGGCTATTGCTGCTCGCGTGGGACAAATCAAGGCGCAAATCGCTACCACCAAATCTACTTACGACAAAGAGAAACTGCAAGAGCGTTTGGCTAAACTCGCAGGTGGTGTAGCTCAACTGAATGTGGGTGCTGCATCCGAGGTGGAGATGAAAGAGAAGAAAGACCGCGTGGATGATGCACTCAGTGCTACTCGCGCTGCTATCGAAGAAGGTATCGTGGCAGGTGGTGGTGTGGCATATGTCCGTGCACAAGCTGCTTTGGAAGGACTGAAGGGCGAAAACGAAGATGAGCAAACGGGTATTGAGATTATCCGTCGCGCTATCGAAGAGCCTCTGCGCCAGATCGTAGCCAATGCAGGCAAAGAAGGTGCTGTGGTGGTGGATAAAGTGCGCTCGGGCGAGGCTGACTTCGGCTACAATGCACGCACAGATGTGTATGAGAGCCTGAAAGCTGCAGGCGTAGTAGATCCTGCTAAGGTAACTCGCGTAGCATTGGAGAACGCTGCCAGCATCGCAGGTATGTTCCTCACTACTGAGTGCGTGATTACCGACATCAAGGAGGAGACTCCTGCTCCTGCTATGCCAGCAGGCGGTATGGGAGGCATGATGTAATCGCTGACTCAAAAAAAATGCGCGAAATTGCAAAATAAATATTACAAATAGTAAAAAAATTTTTGTATTTGTAAAAAAATGTGTAATTTTGCACCGACTTTGAGAAATAGGGTTTGGCTTTTCGTACTCCAGAACTTCTAAACCCCTAAACTCCAGAACAAAATATAAACAAAATTAATATTAATTTTTTAAAACTTTTACAACAATGACAAAAGTAGGTATTAACGGTTTTGGCCGTATCGGACGTTTCGTTTTCCGTGCAGCTATGACACGCAATGACATTGAGATCGTAGGTATCAACGACCTCTGCCCAGTAGATTATTTGGCATACATGCTGAAGTACGACACCATGCACGGTCAGTTTGATGGAACTATCGAAGCTGATGTTGAGAACAGCAAACTCATCGTTAACGGTAAAGTTATCCGCGTAACTGCAGAGCGCAACCCAGCTGATTTGAAGTGGGATGAGGTAGGTGCAGAGTACGTAGTTGAGTCTACTGGTTTGTTCCTCTCTAAAGACAAAGCTCAAGCTCACTTGGAGGCTGGTGCTAAATATGTAGTTATGTCTGCTCCTTCTAAGGACGACACTCCAATGTTCGTTTGCGGTGTAAACGAGAAGACTTACGTTAAGGGTACACAATTCGTATCTAACGCTTCTTGCACCACCAACTGCTTGGCTCCTATCGCTAAGGTGTTGAACGACAAATGGGGTATCACCGATGGTTTGATGACTACTGTTCACTCTACCACCGCTACTCAAAAGACTGTTGATGGTCCATCTTTGAAGGACTGGCGTGGTGGCCGTGCTGCTTCTGGCAACATCATCCCTTCTTCTACAGGTGCTGCCAAGGCTGTAGGTAAAGTTATTCCTGAACTCAACGGCAAACTCACTGGTATGTCTATGCGCGTTCCTACTTTGGACGTTTCTGTAGTTGACCTTACTGTTAATTTGGCTAAGCCTGCTACCTACGCTGAGATCTGCGCAGCTATGAAAGAGGCTGCTGAAGGCGAGTTGAAGGGTGTACTTGGTTACACTGAGGATGCAGTTGTATCAAGCGACTTCTTGGGTGACACCCGCACATCTATCTTCGATGCTAAGGCTGGTATCGCTTTGACAGACACCTTCGTTAAGGTTGTTAGCTGGTACGACAACGAGATCGGTTACTCTAACAAGGTTCTCGACCTCATCGCTCACATGGCTACTGTAAACGCTTAATCCCAATACACTTAAAAAAGAGGCACCTCACGAACGAGTGTGCCTCTTTTTCGTATTATATGGCATCAAAAAAAACTCTAAACAGTAGGCACCTACAGCTGCCGTTCACTAAACTATAGCGGCTCTGCCGCTTTCAGCATCTCCACAATATCCTTCTCAATCTTCATGGGTTTGGTGGCAGGAGCATAGCGTTTAATCACGCTACCGTCGCGCGAAACGAGAAACTTCGTGAAGTTCCATTTAATCTTTCTACCAAAGCAGCCTCCTGCTTGCGCTTTCAGGAAGGTGTAGAGCGGATGCTCGTTTTCTCCATTCACCTCAATCTTTTTCATCAATGGAAATGTCACTCCGAAGTTGATTTGGCAGAACTGCTCAATCTCCGTATCGGTGCCTGGCTCTTGGTGCGCAAACTGGTCACAAGGGAAGCCAATCACCACTAAACCAGCGTCTTTGTACTTCTGGTACAATGCTTCCAGTTCTTTGTACTGAGGGGTAAAACCGCACTTGCTGGCGGTATTGACTATCAACAGCACTTGGCCACGATAGTCTGCAAACGACTTTTCTACACCGCGATTGGTGAGTGCCGCGAAATCATAGATAGTTGTCATAAGGCATTAGGTTTTTAGTTTATAAAATGTTGCACCAACCATATCAGCGCGAAGCCGATGATGTGGCAGATAAATACAATCACGAAAAAGCGTACTGTCTTTTGCTTTTTGCTTCTTTCTTGGGGTTGCTTTTCTTCCATAACGCAGTGAATTTATTAATTCTGCTGCAAAGTTATGGCTTTTTTCCTGTAACAAACTTAAAACTAACTTAATTTTTCATTTTATAGGCAAAAATTGTGCCACTAAAGAAATTGGTATCCACCGCTTATCCACCGCTTATCCACCCGATAATGATTCGTGAACGATGACTGATATATAAAAACAAAACTCATCGCTCACGAATGAGCGATGAGTTATTGTATCGTAGAATAATATCTTACTTGCTGAGAGCAAGTGCTACGTTCACAGCGCAAGCTACGGTGCAACCTACCATTGGATTATTACCAATACCGAGGAAGCCCATCATCTCAACGTGTGCAGGTACTGAAGAAGAACCAGCAAATTGAGCGTCAGAGTGCATACGACCCAACGTATCGGTCATACCATAAGAAGCAGGACCTGCAGCCATGTTATCTGGGTGCAAGGTACGACCTGTACCACCACCAGATGCTACAGAGAAGTATGGTTTGCCTGCCAATACGCGCTCTTTCTTATAGGTACCAGCCACTGGGTGTTGGAAGCGAGTTGGGTTAGTAGAGTTACCTGTGATAGATACATCTACGTTCTCGTGCCACATGATAGCCACGCCCTCGCGTACATCGTCAGCACCATAGCAGTTTACTTTAGCACGTGGACCGTTGCTGTATGGTTTGGTTTTCACAACATTGAGTTTACCAGTAGCGTAGTCAAACTCTGTTTGTACATAGGTGAAACCATTGATACGGCTGATGATCATAGCAGCATCTTTGCCAAGACCATTGAGGATAATGCGCAAAGGTTTTTGGCGAACTTTATTAGCCATCTCTGCAATCTTGATAGCACCCTCAGCAGCAGCAAAAGACTCGTGACCTGCCAAGAAAGCAAAGCACTCAGTCTCCTCGCGGAGCAAACGAGCTGCCAAGTTACCGTGACCAATACCTACAAGGCGGTCGTCAGCTACAGAACCAGGGATACAGAATGCTTGCAAACCGATACCGATAGCCTCAGCAGCGTCAGCAGCGTTCTTGCAACCTTTCTTAATAGCGATAGCGGTACCTACCACGTAAGCCCACTTAGCGTTCTCAAAGCAAATCATTTGGGTCTCCTCGCAAGTCATGTAAGGATCCAAACCGTATTGCTCGCAAATTTGATTAGCCTCTTCGATAGAAGCAATACCATGTGCGTTAAGCGCAGCGAGAACTTGTGCCTCGCGGCGGTTTTGTGATTCAAATTGAACTGGACGGATCATAGTTTTACTCCTTTCTGATTATTCATGACGTGGGTCAATAGATTTAACTGCACCTTGCTCTGCGGTTGTACGACCGTAGGTTCCGGTTACTTTCTTCAGGGCCTCGTCTGCTGGTACGCCTTTCTTGATAGCGTCCATGAACTTACCCATGTGAACGAACTCATAGCCACAGATCTCGTTGTCCTCATCCAAGTATTGTTTGGTGATATAACCCTCGGTGAGTTGGAGGTAACGAGCGCCTTTTGCTTTGGTAGAGTAGAGTGTACCTGTTTGAGATACAAGACCTTTACCCAAGTCTTCCAAACCTGCACCGATAGCCAAACCGCCCTCAGAGAAAGCAGATTGTGTACGACCGTAAACGATTTGGAGGAACAACTCGCGCATAGCAGTATTGATAGCATCGCACACGAGGTCGGTGTTGAGTGCCTCGAGGATAGTTTTGCCCACGAGGATCTCACTTGCCATAGCAGCAGAGTGAGTCATACCAGAGCAACCGATAGTTTCTACCAATGCCTCTTCGATGATACCGTTCTTTACATTCAAACTAAGTTTGCACGCACCTTGTTGTGGAGCGCACCAACCAATACCGTGAGTCATACCAGAGATGTCAGCAATCTCTTTGGCTTTCACCCACTTACCCTCTTCTGGGATTGGAGCTGGACCATGGTTAGGTCCTTTAGCTACTTGGCACATTTCCTGTACCTCTTTGCTGTAAATCATAATTTTAGTTTATTAGTTGATTAGTTTATTAGTTGATTAGTTAATTTGCACAATATTCCATAATCGGGTGCAAAATTACGAAAAAGTTTGGATATATGCAAATAAAATCGAATATTTTGCTAAATACGGGTATTTTTGTATGATTCCTGAGAGTGATTTAGAAAAAGAGGGGAGCCGAAAAAAGTGCGTTTTCTTAAGATTCTTTCTCTTTTCGTTTCTTTATCCGTTGCCCAATTTCACCGAGAGACGACCCTGAGAACACCGAGAGAACTCCCTGAGACCGCCAAAACTGAAAAAGTGCTATTTGTTAAGATTGCCCCCTAAAAAAGTTGACTACATTCCTAAAAAAGTTGACTGCGTTCCTGAAATAGTTGCCAATCCTCAAAACAAAAAAATCGCCTCAAAATGTGATTTCCCTTGCTCAATTCAAAATAATTCACTACCTTTGCACCGTGAACCTGCGCCGAGGGGTGTCTGACATCAGTGGCGGAGGGTAGCAGACATAATAAAAGGCGTTTATTGGCGCTTGTTTTGGTACTCTGAAAACTGGAAACTTTCGTAACCCAAAGCAAGAGAGCGATAAATGCCCCTTGGTATGTATTATTCGTTGTGCTTCACAACGATTAGCATATCGGCGTGGGCATTCATTGTTTATTCTTGTTACAAGGTTTTCCAGTACCTCAGAGTAGAGAATAAGCAAAAAGAGGTTCCACGCTTTTTCTATAATTATACCAACGGGGTGTTTGGAGCCAACTTCCCAACAAAACATTTAATAACAATGAAAAAAAATCTATTTTTAGGGCTACTACTATGCTCTATGTTCATGTTCTCAAGTTGCGAAAATGACGGCTTAGGGAAAGGATTAACTGGCTATTACACTGATTTGAGTGCTGCTGCCAAGGCTTCTGATTTTAACGAAATTAATGAAGCTATTAACAACAATGAATTGTTGTATGTATTCGATCATCGCTTGGGTGAAGATGATTATTACTATGCAACATATGATTTATTCATAGGTGGAGATGGTGGTTGGAGCGAAACAGAGCAGCATCATGGTCGCTTTAGATTTTACCTTTTAAATAAGAATAAGTATAGCCTCTGTCCTGTTATTCATATTATTGACAAAAACACCATCGCAATACAGGAATCTTCGTGTTTTTTACATATAGAAGGTCGTGGTAATGGCGAGCCAATTTATAAATTTTATGCAGGACCTATTTTCGGGAATATGGAATATGTTACTACTGGTTCTTGGAACTATTACACCTATACCTATATTGACACAAATAAGATATTTGTTTCCAACGGCGATATTTATACTATTGTAGATGGTGGATTGCTAAAAGATGGCAGTTCTGGTATTTTAAGCAAATACGATCCTACAAAATTACATAAATAATTCTCAAATTTTCAACAACAATGAAAAAACAACTTTCTCTTTTACTAGTACTCCTTGCCACAATCCCTCTTTGGGCATACGATTTCCAAGTCGATGGACTTTATTACAACATTCTCAGTGATAATTCTGTGGAAATAACTTATAAAGAGTGCAGTTATTCTACGCAATATGTTGATTATAACAACACTTATGATATCACCGTAGCTACAATTCCCTCTTCTGTTTTACATAATGGGGTAACTTATACAGTAACACATATTGGAGAACATGCTTTCGAACGATGCTATTTTTTAGAATCTATTACTATCCCTGAAACAATAAAAAGTATTGGAGCTAAGGCGTTTAAAGAATGCTCTTCCTTAATCTTTGTGACTATTCCGAATAGTGTTACACACATAGGAGGAGGAACTTTTTATAACTGTTCTTCATTAGAAAGAATCGTTTTACCCTATAATCTGTTAGAGATAGCAGCTGAGATAGAACTTGAATTTATTGGTTATGGCCCTATTGGAATGCCTGGTAGGAATAGAATCGTATGTGGAGAACCAAAATATAGACCATATTATGTGGGATTCTTTGAAGGCTGCTCATCTCTTAAAAGTATAGAACTTCCGTCTTCTATAAAAAATATTGGTGTTAGAGCATTTGCAAAATCTGGTATTGAATCCATCTCGCTTCCAACAACAACCATTTCAAAAGAAACATTCAGTGAATGTCATTATTTAACTTCTGTAACATTGTCGAATAGTGTCACACTGATTGAAGATAGCGCATTCTATGACTGTTATAATTTGAAGGAATTGAAATGTTATTCAGCTATTCCTCCGATGACTAATTTTTCATCTGGTGGGGGATTTAGTAGTATAAATCAAAATGGTGCAACAATATATGTTCCTTGCGATTATTTGCATTCATATGTATCGGACGATGTTTTTGGTATGTTCAAGAACATCAAATGTATTGAAGCTTCTGCTATCAAAACGAATGGGGTAAAAGTCAGCACAACATCAAATTCGGCTATATTTTCTTGGCAAAAAGAGACAAATGCAGCAGCATACACAATTGATATTTATCAAGATGATGCACTATACGCTTCTTTGAATTTTAATTCACAAGGACAATTAAAGAATATATCTTACGCTCCAAGTCGCGATAATCAATCGCGCGTAACTACAGCCGAAAAAACAGTTGCAGGTTATCGTTTTACTATAGAAGGCTTAAATACAGATACGCAATATTCCTATGATTTTACAGTTTCAAACGAAGACAATAACGTCATTAAATCTTATTCGGGATATTTTACAACAGGTAGTGGAGCTGGTAGAACAGATTTTGTAACTATCAATGAAGTGGCTTGTGGAACTTATGTTTGGTATGGTCAAGAATTGACAGAATCGGGCATTTATACACAAACCTTAAAAAACGCATTAGGTAATGATAGTGTTGTAACACTTGAATTAACAATTTTGCCAGATGCAATTGTAAATGAGTATAACATAACTCTGAGCAAAGAAGACTTTCCATACGAATGGCGTGGACAACAAATCAATGCTGGCGGAACTTATACCGATGCAATAACTTATGCCAATTCAGAATGTGATAGTATCATTTATGTGCTAAATGTAACAGTTGCATCTACACCACAAGTAGATAAAACATGTGGTGACAATTTATCTTGGGAGTATTCAAGTAGTGTATTGCTCATTACTGGTTATGGAGAAATGTATGATTTTACTGCTTCATCTGCCCCATGGAATACCGAGAAGAATGGTATTAAATATATATTATTGCCAGAAAATTTAAATAATATAGGATCTTTTGCATTTGCGAATTGCAATTATGTATCAACAATTTCTATTCCTTCAAGTACAGTAAAAATTGGCGATGGTGCGTTTGAGAACTGCCGTTTGCTCTCTACTATCAGTTTTGCCAACAACGGTCAATTAACAACAATTGGAAATTGGGCATTCTATAATTGCCACGAATTGAAAAATGTAGTTATCCCAGAGGGCGTAACAGAAATTGGACATGCAGCATTCTATGGATGTACATATCTCAAAGATTTAACTTTACCTGCTTCCCTCCAATCAATTGCAGATAATGGGTTTGCAGGATGTTCTGAGCTAACTCAAATACAGGTAAATGCTATTATACCACCACAAATAGATGCACGCACTTTCGAAGAGGTAGATCGTTCTATTCCTGTGATTGTACCAGATGAATCAGTAGAACAATATAAATCTGCTCCCGTTTGGAAAGAATTTAATGTTCGTGGAAAGACTGGCACAAGCGTTGAAAATATTACTTCTACAACCAATAACGTTCAAAAGATTATTCGCGACGGACAACTTGTTATCGTGCGAGATGGTAAAACATATACCGTTATGGGTGTAGAATTATAGTTTTGAGTTTTGAGGACGCTTCACTACTATTTGGCGGCTATCCTTCGTACTATAGTTTAGAATTTGGGCGCGGGCAAAAATGCCCGCGCTGCTTTTTGCTCCTTCGGCAAGGGTTCGGTATCCCTTCGGAAAAAAGGGAAAAAGAAAAGTGAAAGCACAAAAGCCACAGAAAGCCCATAGAAGTCTTAGTTATCTGTTCTATGTATTGCTCTACTTCCTCACTATGGGGATAGTTCGGGAGCAATACTCGAAGTGCCATTCAAGGCACTTCTTCATCTATGCTTGCGCTATTTCCTCAGAGTGGGGACTATTTGGGCGCTGCGCTCGGAGTGCGTTCCGTCGCACTCCTTCAGGTTCCGAAACTTGTAGGTAATTTTCGGCAAAAACACAACAAATTCATAAAAATATTTGTCTATATCACAAAAAAGTACTACCTTTGCAGGGTAAAAATGCGGATAACCGCAAAAATACCCCACAAAGTATGAAAATCGAGCGGAAAAGACGCCTACAAAGACTCATCAATAGTCGAATCACTTCCTTTTAGATAGAATAAATCTATTATAATTAAGCCAAACATTCGGCATAACCTTCGGCATAATCTTCGCGCGAAGAAAACTTTTTTCAAAAAAATACACCCACGCGGGAAGTCTTGTAAATACTATACTTCCCGCGTGTTGTATATACCATTTTACCCTCCACATTCTCCAACTTTCGGCACAAAACCACTTCCGCGCCGAAGATTTTTGCAGCATTATTATAGAGACACGTTTATAGAAAGCTACAGAAAGCCCATAGAAGTCCCAGATATGTCTTATGGTGCTCCCGAAATCTGTAGGGAATTTGAGAACTGAAATATGAATACCTAAATACAAATTGAATAAAAAACACACAAAACACTTGCACAACTCAAAATAATTCACTACCTTTGCAGCAAAATAATGTTGAATTAAGAATTTCGAATTTTATACAACCATGAAAAGCAAATTACTACTCCTATTGCTGATTGTATGCATCAGCTGTTGCCCAAAGGCAAAACTTACAAACCAAGAGAGTCAAGTCGTTGTAACATCCTATCCTTCCAGCATCGGAGAGGCAGGTGTAGCAGTCTATTTGCCAGCAGGATATGCTACCTCCGAAGAAGATTATCCTGTACTTTATCTGCTACATGGCAGTGGCGATGATGAGGCTGGTTGGCTAACCAAAGGTTGTGCCAAAGCTATCCTCGATTCGCTGATTACCAACGAATTGTGCAAACCTATGATTGTAGTAATGCCTAATGGCTATCTGGAGCAAACAGGCAAACACTACAATCCAGAATCGCGGTTGTGGATGGAAAGCACCTTCGAAGAGAACTTCAGCCAACTCATCGCGTGGACAGAATCGCACTACCGTACCATCAATGACAAACAACATCGCGCTATTGCAGGATTGTCTATGGGCGGATTCCACACCATGCACACAGCAGCATTGCTCAATCAAAGTTTTGACTATGTAGGTATCTTCTCCGCACTATATGTGCCACATACCAAACAACCTCACGCTGAGCGCACTATAGAGATGAGCGCATTGGCTCTCTCCGACAAACCGGCATATCAGCAGACAGAAACTCTGCTTGCACAGCAGTTTGCTAATCCTCCACAATTGTATTGGATTGCTTGTGGTGTAGAGGACTTTCTATACGAAGACAATGTGATTTATCGCCAATACTTGGATGAAAAACAATACCCATACGAGTACCATGAGTCCGCAGGCGGACACTCGTGGCAGAATTGGATGGACTATCTAAAAATATTTGCGCAGCGAATATTCTAATTACTGAATTTGAATTAAGAATTAACAAATACTACATTACATGAAAAAGACCTTTTTAACATCCCTGTTTGTGGCTTGTGCATGCTTGTCGTTTGCAACGGAGCCATATTTTCGTGCTACATGGGTGAGCACCGTGGCTAACATTGATTTTCCAACTAAGGCGGCTATCGGCAATTATGAGCAACAGAAAGCCGATTTGGTGGCTATGTTGGATGAGTTCCAAAAGATGAATCTGAATGCTATCGTTTTCCAAGTACGCCCTACTGCGGATGCGTTGTACAAATCGGAGTTAGAGCCTTGGAGCGCTTGGCTCACAGGCAAGCAAGGCGAGGCTGCGACCTACGACCCATTGGAGTTCGTTTGCGCCGAGGCACATAAACGTGGTATAGATGTACACGTATGGATTAACCCATACCGTGTAACAGGCGGTGGAAGCAAGATAGAGGATATTGCTCCTAATCACATCTACCACAAGCATCCTGAATGGTTCTTGAAGTATGGTACGCAATGGTATTTTGCCCCTCATTTGCAAGAGACACGCGATTTCCTCTGCAAAGTGGTGGCAGACCTCGTTACTCGCTACGATATTCAGGCTATTCACATGGATGACTATTTCTATCCTTATCCTGTTTCTGGTCAGGAGTTCCCAGATGCTGAGGCATTTGCCAAAGACCCACGTGGCTTTGACAACGTAGGCGATTGGCGTCGCGACAACGTAAACTTGGCCATTGAGCAAGTGCGCAATACTATCAATAGTATCAAACCAGAGGTGCAATTTGGTATCTCTCCATTTGGTATCTGGCGCAATAAGAAGAACGACCCTCGTGGTAGCGAGACCAACGGACTTCAAAACTACGACCAATTGTATGCCGATATTCTCCTCTGGATGGAGAAGGGATGGATTGACTATGTAGTACCACAACTCTATTGGGAGATTGGTAAAAAAGTGGCTGATTATGAGATTCTTGCTCACTGGTGGGCTCAACATGCTACTGACAAGTGCCGCGTGTATATTGGTATGGCTCCATACCACTTGGGTAACCCAAAGATGGCTGCGGCTTGGAACGAAGGCAATGAGATTTGCCGTCAGTTGCGCCTCAACCGTACTATCCCAGGTATCACAGGTGAGTGCTATTTCCCATCGAATGTGTTGCTGAAGAACCATCACAACATAGTGGATAGTTTGCAACAAGTGTTCTATCCAACCTACGTGCCTGCTCCACGCAAGTGAGTAGCCCACTCCAACTCCCCCTAAAAGGGGGAGGGTGGCAAAGATAATAAAAGACGAGGATTTGCTCCTCGTCTTTTATATATACCGATCCTTTAAACTCTAAACTGTAGGCGTAGCCGTCCTCTAAACTTGCAGCTTGCTGCAACGCCTTACTTATACAAGAATCGCTTGATACTCTTCTTAGGTGTTTTCTCGAATGGCTCTTGTTTGACCTCGATGTCGTGTACACGCGAGTAGGATGGAAGCAAGTCATTAAGTTTCTTCAAGTTCTCTTTCATCATGCGCTCCACTTCGGCGAGTGAGAAACCTTTGGTGGTTTCCTCATCTGGGAAAACCAAACCAATGAGTTTGCCTTCGCGTTCTACAACCACAGATTCTGCCACGCCCATTTGGTTATTGAGTTTGTCTTCAATCTCTTCGGGGTAGATGTTTTGTCCACTTGCGCCAAGGAACATACTCTTGATACGACCGCGGATAAAGATGTTCTGCTTCTTATCCATATAGCCAAGATCGCCTGTGCGCAACCAGCCGTCTTCGGTGAACGCGGCTTTAGTGGCCTCTTCGTTCTTGTAGTAACCCATCATGACATTTTCGCCACGAACCAAAATCTCGCCTTCCCCTTTCTCGTTAGGATTATCAATCTTTGCCTCCATGCCTGGTACAGGTGCACCGCAACTGCGGCGTTTGAAATATTTAGGTGGCAAACCACTCACCAGTGGTCCACACTCTGTCATACCAAAGCCGATAGATAATGGGAAATTGACATCCAACAAGCATTTCTCGACAATTGGATTCATCGCTGCGCCACCGCATAGGAAATAGCGCACTTGTCCGCCGAAGGCTTTCACCAACGACTTCTTGACATACGCACGGATCAGATTCATCACACCAGGGGTGTACCAGCAGAATTTCAGCACTGGTTTAGACAATAGTGGATCAAGTTTTTTCTTATGAATCTTCTCAATCACCAATGGCACAGTAGCTACCAAGTATGGTTTGACATCTGCCATTGCTTTGAGCAGAATGCTTGGGGTAGGGGCTTTGGTGAGGTAATAAATGGTGGCACCTGCGCTGAATGGATATAGGAAGTCTGCCAACTGACCAAACATGTGTGCCAGAGGCAACATGCTGACCACGCGCTGTCCTGGCTCTACGGGTAGGATATGCATGCCATTCTCGGTGTTGTTGCTCAGTGAACGATGGCTAACCATTACGCCTTTGGGCGAACCGGTTGAGCCAGAAGTATAGTTGATCAGTGCCAACGAATCAAGATCAATTTCGCCATCTCTAACAAGCGAGAAGAAGGTGTTTTCAGTCAGTGTAGATGGCTCGCTCATTATGTGCTCAACATTGCCTTTGTATGGCTCTGCGAGATGAATGAATGAAAAGTCATCCATTGACATTATTGCTTGTAATTCAGGTAACGTTTGATTTTGCAATTCACGCCATACGTATGGTCCTACGATGAGCATTTTAGCATCAGAGTGCTCCAAAAGTCGTGCCAGGTCCTCTGCTTTGAAATCTTGCAAGAGTGTTACTGCTACTGCCTTGTATGACATAATAGCCATGTAGGAAACGACCCAGTTGGAGCAGTTGCGACTGGCAATGGCCACTTTATCTCCGGGTTGAATACCTAATAGGCGAAATAATTTGTGAAAGCGTTGCACCTGTTGTGCCACTTCGCCATGAGTGTATTGTTTTTTCTCCCCGTAATCCACAAAGGCGATATCTCGCCAACGATTATGGATCACTTGATCCATATAATGTAAAAAATGGTGTTTCATTTCAATTTAGAATTTAGCATTTAAAATTTCCTCCCGTGTCAGTTCTTCCCCGATTAGTTCTGTAGGTCGGTAAGGCACCCCCTCGGGTGCGTGTGCCGCATCAAAAGTAAAATAAGTGCATGTACATTCCACCAAAATCTCCCCTTCTGCACTTCTGATTTCGCCATCAACGATGGCAATATTGCGTCGCATCTCGCGCAAGCGCGCACGCAATTCAATAAATTGTTGGCGTATTAATACGGGTTTGCGAAAACGTGTTTCCATTTTGGCTGTTACTCCCGATGCCTGTAACTTATGAAAAACTACCCAACCACAAACTTCATCCAACAATACGGACTGTACACCGCCGTGCAACGTGTTCTCCCATGATTGGTAGCGCGAAGAAGGATGCCATATACATACTACATCATCGCCCTCTTCGTAAAACTTCATTTGTAGTCCAAAAGGATTATCTGGACAACAACCAAAGCAGTGGTAGCCTTCTGCACCTAACCATGGGTTTTTAATCAGTCGCATATTGAAGTGTTAAAATAGTTTTAAGAGCTATGATGGTTTTATGGGTTGGTAAGTTCGGATAATAGATTTTGAAAGATCACACAATCAGGTTCTTCCTCAAGAAACTGCATACATTGTTGCTTGGCATCCTCCTCCCTATTCATTTTCGCCAAGCATTGTACAATCGTCATTTGCACCGCCCGCACGTTCCATAGTTCGGCAGTATTGGGCATTTGATGGTAAATGCTATCTGCTTTCAGATAGTATTCCAATGCCTTTTTCTTGCTGCCAAAGGGACTATAGAACTCCACATTTCCTTGCATCGATAGTACAAGTGGGTCTTCATCATCTAAATCCATTGCGCGTTTGATGTTGTCAAATATCCCAGAGGCATATTTCATCAAATGCTTTTTGTCTAATCCTAATTTATAGGTATATACGCTTGATAGATACGCGCAGTACTGTGCTTGTGGCAACTGATGTTTCAGGGCGTTGAGGTGTTGCTCAAACAGCGAGATGTGTTTGCGTGCTTCCTCTTGATCCTGTCCCAATATATATGCCGTGAAACCATATTCGTAGTTCACCAATTGCTTCTTTTCCTCCACCTTTAGGCTATCCCAATGGGTTGAAACGATATATTGTTGCCATATACGCATATCGCGTGTAAGATAGGCTTCATATAATTGATGGTTCGAGTACTGCGCGTGGCACATACCCGAAACCATCAGTAATATGAATAGTTGCAAGAGTCTCAAATCTCAATCTTACTTGCCTTCTTGCTCAAGCATGAGTGTGCGAGTAGGTTGGTCGCATACTTCTGCTGGACCGTAGTATTGGATTGGACCTGGGTAGATATAGCTGAGTTGTGGGTCAGCCCAGTCTGCACGGTGAGCAGCCAAATACTTGAATGGTGCACCGTTGAGATCCACCAATGCTTTTTGGATTACTGGTTTCATCTTACCGTGGCGACGCTCCATATTCATCATCATGGTTACAGGTACACCACCAGCCACCCACTCGCATGCAGGCTTGGTCAAGTTCTTCACCAATGCCATATAACCTGTCTTGCCAGCTGCAATAAGGTGAGCAGCGGTGTTACCAAGGCTATAGCAGTAGTCTGCATCGAAGTTAGATGGAATAGCGCAACGACCTTCGTAGCCGAAGAAGTGGTTGAGCGCAGAGAATTTGCCTTTGTATGTACCAGCAGCCTTGAGCTGAGCAAGACGTTTTTGTACCATTTCGATGAGCAGTTTCTCGGTCTCAATTTGACTTACCATCACATTGCCGTGAGGGTCGCGGTCCAGGGTGAGCTGCTTAGCAATACCCTTTGGCAGACTGCGATAGAGTTCGCAACTTGCAGGGGTGAGCATAGACTTCACGTATTCGCGTTTAGCATCGTCGCCCTCAAGAGCAGCAAACTCTTCGTTCTCAGCGAGCATATCGTTGAGCTCTTGGATGAGTACGCGCATTGCTGGGATAAACTCGATAAGTCCTTCTGGGATAAGGATGGTACCGAAGTTCAAGCCTGCGTTAGCACGCTCTACGATTACCTCAACAATTTGCTCTACCACCTCGTTGAGAGTCATGTTTTTGGCCTCTACTTCCTCAGAGATAAGGCATACGTTAGGTTGTGCTTGCAATGCGCACTCCAATGCGATATGGCTGGCAGAGCGACCCATGAGGCGGATGAAGTGCCAGTACTTCTTAGCAGAGTTAGCATCGCGTTGGATGTTACCAATGAGCTCAGCAAAAGTCTTGCAAGCTGTGTCGAAACCGAATGAGGTCTCAATCATCTCGTTCTTGAGGTCACCGTCGATAGTCTTAGGGCAACCAATAACTTGGATACCGCAGTTCTTTTGCAAGTAGTACTCAGCGAGTACACATGCGTTGGTGTTGCTATCATCGCCACCGATGATAACGATAGCCTTGATACCCAAATCTTGGCAAACTTTGATACCGTTGTCGAATTGCCAAGTCTCTTCCAGTTTGGTACGACCAGAACCGATGATGTCAAAACCACCCGTGTTGCGATACTCATCAATCACAGGAGCAGTCAGTTCTGCGTACTTGCCATCTACCAAACCACTTGGTCCGCCAAGGAAACCATAGAGTTTGTTGTTAGGATTGATACGTTTCAATGCATCAAACAAACCGCAAATTACGTTGTGTCCACCAGGTGCTTGACCACCAGAAAGAATCACACCTACGTTGAATGCATCTACAGCAGCTGCTTGAGCTGCAGGTTCGAACTCAATAATAGGCATACCGTAGGTGTTAGGGAAGAGTTTTTGAATCTCCTCTTGGTCCGCTACGGATTGCGTTTTTGCGCCTTCCTTGAGGCACACATTTCCTTGCAATGCTACTGGCATCTTTGGTTGATACGCAGCGCGTGCAATTTGCAAGGGACTCTTTGTCATTGTCATACGTGTATAAATTTAAAAAGTTGTAATAGTTTTAATGGTTCGTAATTTCGCGGCAAAGGTACGAAAAAATTACGGAATATGCAAATCTTTAGTACGATTCTGATTCGTTGGGGAACGTGGATTGCTTCACAGCATCAATATATTCGCCAACAGCCCCCTTCACAGCTTCGCCCAAGTGGGCAAAGTGGCGAAGGAATTTAGGTTTGAATCCTTGGTTCAGTCCTAACATGTCGTGTAGCACGAGCACTTGTCCATCTGTTACGTTACCAGCACCAATACCGATAGTAGGGCAGGATACTGCTTTGGTAACACGCTCTGCCAATGCTGCGGGGATTTTCTCCAGTACGATAGCAAAACAGCCTGCTTCATCCAGCAATTTAGCATCGCGGAGCAGTTTTTCAGCCTCTGCTTCCTCTTTGGCGCGCAGACCGTATCCGCCTAATTGATTCACACTCTGAGGTGTTAGTCCCAGGTGTCCCATCACGGGTATGCCTGCTTGTATCATGTGGCGGATGGCAGGCAGAATCTCTTCGCCTCCCTCTAATTTGAGAGCATCTGCACCCGACTCTTTCATCATGCGCACTGCATTGCGCACGGCATCTTCTTCGCTGACTTGATAACTGCCAAAAGGCATATCCAGTACTACGAGACAATGGTTGGCTGCACGTACTACGCCGCGAGCGAGGAAAATCATCTCATCTACCGTAATAGGCAGTGTGTATGCGTTGCCACAAACGATATTAGATGCACTATCGCCAACCAAAATCATATCAATACCTGCCTCATCCAAGAGGGTGGTTAAGGTGAAATCATAACTGGTGAGCATGGCGATTTTCTCACCGTTGGTTTTCATTTGGCGCAGACGAGTGGTCGTCATGCGCGTGCTATGTGTGTGCACAGACATAATATAATTTACGATTAGACTATTGTCAATTTGCAATTAGAGTGCAAAATTACTATTTTTTGAGGAATTATGCAAAAAAAATCTCGCTTTTGACCTCTCAATGTCTCAAAAAACCTACTAAATCATAAAAAATGCACCTAAAATTACATTTTTTTTGAAAAATATTTGGTCATGTCAAAAAAAAGCAGTACCTTTGCACCCGCTTTCGAAAAGGAAGCGCGACATAACACTTGGTGCGGTAGTTCAGTTGGTTAGAATACATGCCTGTCACGCATGGGGTCGCGAGTTCGAGTCTCGTCCGCACCGCAAAAGAAGCAACCTGTGGGTTGTTTCTTTTTTTTGCAATCTGACATCTGGATGCTGGAATCCGCTCTCCGGAAGCCAAATAATCAAATCGCCATTGACCAACGTCAATGGCGATTTGATTGTATTTCAGCCTTTTGCTTATACCGTTGCTTCGATATTCCACATGAAGGCGCGGACACCCACTTCTTCGTTGCGTTTGTCGAGTTTCTTTACGGATTCGAGCAGTACTGGCACTTTCTCGTCGGGCACGATGGTGATGACGCACGAGTTCATCTCTGGCCATGCGTGGGTACCACGGCGTGGCTCGCCATTCTTGCTACCACGACCTTGTACCTCCTCGAAGAAAGTAAAACCGCGTATTTCCAACATATCAAGCATATACTCCACACGTTCGGTGTTGGCTTGATTGAATACTATCATTACAGATTTCATAGATAATTATGAATTTTGAATTATGAATTTTGAGTTTCTTCGCAATCCTCCACTTTGATGTCCATAAAGATGAAGTTCTCGCGTACTTTCTTGAGTTTATCGCGTTCGCCTTTCTTAGACATTGCGCCGTAGATTACAGGTACAATGTACAATGTGAGGAAGGTACTAACGGTCAAACCACCGATAACGACTATACCCAATGGCTGCCACATCTCGGCACCTTCACCTTGGCTTACTGCCATTGGCACCATACCGAGGATTGTGGTGAACGCAGTCATCAATACAGGGCGCAGACGGCTCTCGCCTGACATCTGTATAGCTTCATTGAGGTCATGTCCACGCTCGCGCATGAGGTTGATATAGTCCACCAGCACGATACCGTTCTTCACCACGATACCCACGAGGAGTACCAGACCCAATGCACCAATCATATCCAACGAGGTGTTGGTGAGCCACAGGGCTATAATCACACCCGAGAGAGCAAATGGCACGGAGAACATGATGATAGCAGGCTTGCTGAATGACTCGAACTGCGATGCCATTACGATATATACGAGCAGGATAATCAGCATACCTAACATACCCATCTTGCCGAATGTCTCTTGTTGGTCTTCGTAGTCACCTGCGATACGCATAGTGTATCCAGCAGGGGAATCAACTTTAGGAAGCACTTGTGTTTCAATGGCTTGTGCCAATTCGCCCAATGTGGTCTCAAATGGTGTTACCTTCACAGTCACAATACGCTGACGACTCTTACGCGCGATAGTAGGTGGTGCCCAATATTCGTCCACGGTGCATACTTCCGATAGTTTGACGGTCTTGCCCGTTGGAGTAGGGATGGAGAAGTCCAGCACATCGCTGATAGAGTTGCGGTCATCCTCTTGCAAACGCACGAGGATATCGTACTCCGAGCCATCTTCTTTGAGGAAGCCTACTGCCATACCATTCACGCGGTTGCGCAGGTAAGAAGAAATGGTAGCAGAAGTCAATCCCAGACGACTTGCTTTCTCTTTGTCCACTACGATCTTAATCTCAGGACGGTCATCATCGCGGTCTGCATAGACGTCACGTGCGCCAGGCAGCTCCTTGGTCAGTGCCATGACTTGTTGCGCCATTTGGTTGGTAATATCAAAGTCGTAGCCATAGATTTCTATGTCCACGGTGTTTCCGCCACCAGGACCACCACCGCTAACTGATGCTTGATACTCAATGATTTCAGGATATTGTGCCATCTCTTGGCGGAGCACTTCGGCAATTTGCCAGATGGTGCGTTCGCGTTCCCATTTCTTGTTCAAGCGAACGGTCATAGAGATGGTATTGTTCATGGTGGTAGAGAAGATAGCACCTGTACCGTCGTCGTCGTTGGAACCCGCAGAGGTAGCAATCATCTGAATCTCTGGCACAAGAACGGTGAAACGCTCCTCCAATTGGCGTGCGGTCTTAAGGGTCTCCTCAATACGTGTACCGCGTTGCAGCTCTACGCTTACGTTCAAGCGAGCATTGTCCTGTTGCTGCATAAAGTCGGTACCTACTTTGCCAAAAATGAATGGCAAGAGCGATGCTCCAAAGAACACAAATAGTATAATAATAGTCAATGCCTTGTGGCGCAAGCACCATGCCAGTGATTTACCGTAAACCTTGTCCACCTTATCGAGGAGTGCGACTACGGTGCGATCGTACCAAGACTTCTTTTCGCTATTATCTACCAACTTACCATTGACTACTTTGAAGTTCTTGGATTTCAACAGTTTAGAGCAGAGCATAGGGGTAAGACTGATAGCGATGATAGTAGAAGTACAGCATACTACGGTAACAATCCAACCCAATGATTTGAACATGATACCTGCCATACCTTCCATCATGGTCAGTGGCACGAATACGGCGCAGAGCACAAGGGTAGTAGCGATAACGCTGACCCAAACCTCGTTGGTAGCATAGATAGATGCCTCGCGTGGACTCTCGCCACGTTCAATATGGCGGGTGATATTCTCAAGCACCACAATCGCATCGTCCACCACCATACCAATAGCGATTGTCAGCGAACAGAGCGAGATGATGTTGATACTGGAGTCTGCCATCTTCAGGTAGATAAATGCCACAATCAATGAGATTGGAATGGTGAGCGAGATGATGAGTGTCGCACGCCATCTGCCAAGGAAGAAGAGCACCACGAGCACCACGAACAGCAATGCGTAGAGCACAGACTCCTCGAGCGAGTTGATAGAGTTGCGGATGTTGTCTGCCGAGTTGTAGATCTCTTGAATCTTCACGTCGGTAGGCAGTTGCTTTTGAATCTTCTTCAATGCTTTGTCCACATCTTCGCAGACTTGCACGGTGTTGGAACCCGATTGCTTAGCCACAATCAGACGCACTGCCTCACGACCGTTGGTCTTCTCATCCAATGAGAGGTCCTTGATAGTATCGCGCACCGTAGCAATGTCGCGCACAAACACCTGCTGACCTTGTGGGGTCATGGTCACCATCAGGTCCTCAATCTCGCTACTCTCTATGAACTCAGAGCGCACCTGCATTTGGTATTGCTCCTTCTCCATCTTCACCGTACCCGATGAGAGGTTGAGGTTGTTGGCGGAGATGACTTGTCCCACTTGCTCCAGCGAGATGCCAAACGCGTCGAGTTTCTGTTGGTCAATATCCACATATACATAGCGGTCTGGTGCACCTGCTACAGACAGGTTACCGATACCGTTGATTTGGTTCAATTGTGGAATCACCTCATCGTTGAGGATTTTGTCGAGTGCAGGATACGACTCATCTGCCGTGATAGCATATTGGCAGATTGGCATGGTGCTCGATGAGAACTTGAACACCATAGGCGACGAACAACCGTCTGGCAACTGGTTCTTGGCCATGTCGCAGAACGATCGTATGTCATTGACGGCTTCCGTAATGTCGGACCCCCATTCCAATTCCAATACTACAAGACTGACATTATCTTTACTGGTTGAGTTGATATACTTCAGGTTGTCCACCGAAGTCAAACTATTCTCCATGATTTTCGAGACGTTGGTCTCTATCTCGGAGGCTGATGCACCGGGATAGGTGGTCATCACCATCACGTATGGTGGGTCCATCTCAGGGAACTGATCCACAGGTAGTTGCACGAAGCAGAATAGACCTATGATCATCACCGCAACGAATACCAGCATGGTCGTTACGGGATTTTTAATCGCGGTTTTATAAATTGCCATAGTTATTTACGATTTGACGATTTACTATTTACCATTTCGTTATTTTATTTCAATTTTCACGCCGTCCACCAGTTTGTGTTGTCCTACGCTGATGTACTCTACACCTGCTTTGATTTCTGGCGCAATGATTTCGATGCTCTCATCGAAGCGTTGTCCAAGTTTCACGCTCACGCGCTTCGCGTAGCCATTTTCGTTGATGAACACATAGCGCTCGTTTGAACCGATGAGTTTCTCTACGGATTGATAAGGCACAACGATGGTATTCTCTTTGCCCAGTCCAAGGGTGGTGGTTACGTACATACCTGCGCGCAGTTTCTCGCTGGCGTTAGGAATAACGATTTTGCATTGGAAGGTGTGGCTTGCTGCATCGATGGTTGGGTAAACCACCTCGATAGTTGCAGGGAAGGTCTCCTCTGGATACACTTCGCTCTTCACGGTAAGGCGCATACCCTCTTTGATGAGTGGGTAATAGGTCTCTGGCACAGCGATTAGGGCTTTGAGTTTCTTTACTTGTGTGAGTACTACGATGGGCTGACCGCCATAGAGTTCGCCATCTTCGTAGGTCTTGGCAGAGATAACACCGTCAAAAGGTGCTTTCACGTAGGTGTTTTGCTCGAGGAAAGCAAGGTTTTGCTTGAGTTGGTCGTAGCCTACTTTGGTTTGGTCGTAGGTCTGTTGGCTCACGCTACCTGTTTCGAGCAGTGCCTCCAAGCGACCCATCTCTGTTTCGAGGTTTGCCAGTTGGATTTTCTGGGTGAGGTATTGTGTTTGGTCCATGCGCACAAGCATATCGCCTGCTTTCACCTCATCGCCTACTTCCACGAAGATATGTTCGATTTTACCCGTGAGCGATGGTGCTACGTTTTGGGTAAGGTAGCCTTGTAGGTTAGTGGACACGGTGAATACGCGTTCAATCTCTTTTTCTTGGAGGGTAATGGTGCTTACTACCTCCACGCGCTCAGCTTCTTGCTGGGTCGTCTGAGCATCTTTCTTGCCGCAGGAAATCAAACA
Organism: Bacteroidales bacterium; assembly: GCA_015061165.1. GTDB lineage: Bacteria > Bacteroidota > Bacteroidia > Bacteroidales > Paludibacteraceae > Colicola. Next base: position 11,344 of record SUXC01000009.1, on the reverse strand, counting down.
AACAGCGGCTGCAAATAATAATACAATCTTTTTCATTTATCGTTTTGTTAATTAGTTATCAATGTTATTCGGACTCCCGACTCCCGAGTCCCGAGTTGGGAATCCCGAATCTATTTTCTGGAATTATAGGTTCAAGAATTTCTCGAGTTCCACTTCGGCGTTCACGAGTGTCAGTACTGCTTGTACGTATGTGGATTGTGCAGTAATAAGGTCGTTGCTGGCGTTCACGAGGTCGAGGTTGCTGGCTACACCTTGTTGGAATTTCAGCGAGGTGTTGTCAAACACGCGTTGTGTCACGCTCATGTTCTCTTGCTCGTTGGTATAGGTCTCGAATGCGTTTTGCAGGTTATAGCGCAATTGCTCGTTTTGAATGCCGAGGTTGTCGCTGGTTTCCTCAAAGGTGTTGCGTGCTTCTTCGAGGGCGATTTTCTTCTCTACTACGCCTGCGGCGCGCTTGCCTGATGACCACAATGGCATACTCACCTGTATGCTCAATGCGTTAGGTGGGGTCATGTTGAATCCCTCTTTTTTGCCAAAATAGTCTTTTTCGCTGTATTGATAGCCCACACCGATTGTTGGACCATATGCCCAACCTGCCATGTGTACATTCTTTTTCGCCAATTCTACATTTTTGGCAAGGGTTTGGTAACTGAGGTTGTTCTCTAATACGAAATCCTGACCGAGCAAGGTCAGTATGGCTTCTGCCGACAACATGTCGGTGAGTTGGGTAGTGAGTGTCAGTTCGGTTTCTGCGGGAACGTTCAGCAGCACTTTTAGGGCATTGAGTGCCAGTTGTGTGGAACGTTTGTTGGCATTGATATTATTTTTTAAGGTATTCACGCGCACGAGGATTTGGTCGGCGGTTGTTTGCTCTGCGGCACCTACCTCCACGCTACGCTGTGTCATGGCTGCCAAGTGTTCAATGTTCTTGAGCGAGTTGTCCAGCAGTTTCACCACGTCTTCCAATACGAGGACAGATGCGTAACTGGATTTTACGTTGGCGCGTAGGTTATCCTCGCTGATTTCGAGGTTCAGTTTTTGCATCTCAATGGCGGTGTTGTTGAGCAATGCTCCCACAATCGCTTGTCCATTGATACCTACGGATGCGGTGATACCGAATGTACCATTGTCAGGCATTTCGATGGGCATGCCGCCGAAGTTCATTTTGTAGCCCATCATAGATTGGTATGCCCAGGACATATCCACCGATGGAAGCATACTTGCGATAGTTTGCCAGCGAGTGGCATACGCTTTTTGTACGGCGAGGTCCGCATTACGCAGACTGCGGTTTTCTGCCACTGCATAGTCTTGTGCCTCTTGCAGGCTGAGGTTTAGGGTAGCGGGCACTTCTTTTTCGGGTGCTCGCTTGGTGGCAGCCATCACGTGATCCGCTGCCACAATATTCGCACTAATGGCGAATACAAACAGACTTAATACAATTTTTTTCATTTATTATTATGGTTTAATATGATTATCGTTCCTATTTCTGACCGCTTTTTCCAATGTGAGTAGTCCTTCGGGTGTGAAGATACCTCGCAGGAGAATATCCATGGATGTTTTGCGTATGTGGCGTATTTCTTGTTCACTGAGTTCGTGACTATCGGTGTATTCTGCCAACATGAGGTGGGTATTGACCATAAGCATGGCAGCCACTTCTATGTCTATTGCGTTGCGGAAGATGCCTTCTGCCTGACCTTTTTGCAAAAATTGTACCAAAAACTGCTTCATCACGTTGCGCATGCGTTTGAGATGTTGTTTGTGCAGGTTGGGGTAGTATTTCTTTAGGTCATAGAGCATAGGTGGTGTTTGGTGGGTACATTTTTCGGTTTGGCGCGCAATTTTTGTCCAGTCGGTAATACATTGTACGACAGATTTTCGGTCCACCAGTTGTTGTACGTCGTTGACCATTTTCGCTTCGTGTGCAAGTAGGATGGCTTCTACGAGGTCATCTTTGGAGGGGAAATAGACGTAGAAAGTTTTTTTGGATATACCCAATTCTTTGCATAGTTCATCTATGCTGACAGAGCGTATGCCTACTTGTTGCATACGTGTGGTTGCCACTTTGAGTATGTTTTCTTTTACGTCTATCATTGTTGTTGCTTCCTACGTGTGAGTGCGCTTTGTCATTTTACAAAAACTGTGCAAAAGTACTATTTTTTTTTGGAACTGTCAAATATTTTAGGAAACTTTAACACTTTTGTAGTTTCCAAGTAGCAATTCTAAACCCCAATTAAATATAGTTTTATCGGGTGGATAAGCGGTGGATAAGCGGTGGATAGCCTATTTTTGGTTTTCAAGAGTGTGACTGACACTGAGACAGTGAGACACTGAGACACTGAGACAGTGCATTTCTAAAACTATATACATATTATACACACGTGTATATACTTTTTAAATTTTACTGTCTCAGTGTCTCACTGTCACATTTTTCTTATCTGAGCCTCTCACCTCCTCGCCTTATCGCCTCCTCGCCCCACAGGTCAGGGTAGAGGGGTGGCCTTACAAACGCTGTCCCTTAGCATCGAAGGTGCCGTCGGCAGTGCGGATGAAGAGCTGACCATCGATGAGGAATTTCTTTATCTGGTCTTTCGCCTCCTCGCCTTTCGCCTCTTCGCCTATGTTCTCCACAGATGTAGCAGTGCGGTCTGGATCGACAGCCAAGTAGAAACGATTTTCGCAGGTACCTGCATCGAGCATGACGGTATATTCATCCAAGAGCATATTGGTTTGTATACCTGTTTGATTGTCGATGAGGAAGACTGAAATACCATCTGTGCCGTCAGGCATGCGGAAGGTATATTTGCCTACCTCTTTTACCACCACACCTACTGGCACGGTCACTTTCTCCATAGGCAGGGTGTTACCTGCGAATGGAATATTCTCCGACAATGTGTAGATGTTGGCTTTTCCTGCATTGATTATCTTATTGAGATCCTTGTTTTGGTCGAAGGTGGTAGTAGCTTTTTCATCCAATGCCACGAATGCTTGGTCTTGCTTCTCGCCGTTGGCATTAGCCAATTCAAGACGGGTAGTGTAGGATGTGCGTTCGCCCTCTGCCACGCGACGGCGCGCAGCAATACCCTCTGGTACGGTCTCGCTCATGATAGGTTGCCAATTGATTGTACCAGCAAATTGTACCATATAGCCAAAGAATGATTTGTAGGTGGCAGTTTTTCCGTCTTCAGGTGTGTAAGTATATTTGAATCCGTTCTCCCAATTGTACTCATAAGAATAGCGGAAGCTTGGTGCATCGCTCAGTTCTTCGTATTCAGGATCAGTATCAATAGTATATCCCGTGATACCTGCGTTGTTGTAGCTGGTTGTTCCGATTACTTTCCAGTTGCTATCTTGCAAGTAACGATCGTGAAGCGTTAGAGTACAAGTGTGGTTCTCGTAGGTGCGAGTGAGCTGCTCTGCTGATTGTTGCTGCATATCAAATCCGCTGGTCATTGATGGGAAGTAGAGACGCATCATGGAGATGGTATCTGCACCATCATTGATTCCAATTTCATTCCATGGTGCGTTCTTTTTGTCGAATACGAGCAGGTATCCTTCGCCCGCATGCATCACATCCTCTGTGTCGAGCCATTCCCAGAAGGTAGGTGTCTCTGCATACCAACCCTTTTGTGCGCGGAGGTCACCACGATAGCGCTGGATACCCCAGATTTGCATATATCCATGCACACCAGAGATACTACCCACTTTGCAGTCGAATGGGAGAGTAAACCAGTATTGCTCTTGGCGGCGGTTGTTTCTATCTTTATCTCCACGGAGTAACTCTATCGCAAAGTACATACTCTCCAAACTACGAATCTTACCATTCTCGGCGAGTTGTATTTGTGGCACTTCGTTGTTTTCTTGGCGCACGAATAGTACATCAGCATTGAGTGTGCGATCTTCTTTTACATCAACAGTGCCTTGTGGCAACCAAGCCGCGATGATACGGTTGGTCTTGAAGTCATATACCACGCGAATCAAGTATGTTCCGTTGGTTGTACCAGAGCCAATCACTGTGCGTTGTACTGGGGTTGTGGTTTCTTCGCCAGTTATTTCGTTGATTACATAACCTAACAAGTGATCTGTTACGGTTATTGTTGTACTTGGTGAAGTTGCCTCAACATACAAAGAGGCAGATGGCTTGCTATTGGTGATTGGTACATAGAAATCGCGTTGATAACACCAGTTACTGATATCTTGCATTTTATTTTCTAAACCAGAAGTACCATATGGCAGTTTTATGCTACAATTCTTATCCTTGTATGCGTTGTCGCAATGGATATTGAGGTAGTTGTCGTATTCTGAACCTTTGATGATAGCACGACCGAAATAGTTGGTGCGTGGGTCGTAACCGAAGCGCACATTGATAACTTTGCCTGATCCAACTTTAATATCGCCAGATTCATCTGTACCTTTGCCTTTGGTGAGTTTACCTGCAAGGTCATCGTTGTATTCGTTTGCTACACAAGCGCTTACATCTTTGCCATCGAAATCGCCTGTATTCATTGCTTGTACCCAATAGTGGTTGTAGAACTCGCCTTCGCGTGAAGTGAACTCGGTAAAACTGCGGCTCTTCTTTTGACTGGCATTCCATTCTTTCACAGAATACCAACCCATATTATTAATATCTCCGTCTGTACCCCATGTGCGGATGTAGAAGTTGCCAGAATAAGGTGCTACATTCCCCAGTCCATCTCCTGTCTCATTAACAGTTGCCGTGTACACATTAGATTCAGCAAACATAGTAGGATTGATAGCAGCAACCATTTTGCCGTTTTTATACAATTGTACAGTACCTGCACGATAGCCCGTTTCATTCTGTCCTGGAGCAAAGAATGATAATGTATCTATTGTGTTAGTAACAACATTCGAACTATACTCTTTACCTGCTATAGGCAAGAACACTTTTACTTGGTATTGTGCATAGTTGGTGTCATCGAAGCAGTAGTCACCGTCGCGAGTTGCACTACGATAATAATCGCTTCCTTGTGCTAATTTGTAGCATCCGCTGACAGTTGCTGTGACATTTGAAGACTGACGCCATTTCGCATATTCATCACTATGCCTCTCATAGTAGAAGTGGAAGTTAATCTTATCATCTGTGCCCAATGGAAGTTGTGCTTGTGCGTAGTGATATGTTGCATCTGTGTAAGCATAATCCATAGTCATGTCAGTACCGTTAATGCCAGTTCCCCAATAGCGAATACCGATTTTAGTACCGTCTTTCCATTGGTAATCGTTGCCATCTCCAAAGTTAACTGGTACTTTGACTTGAATTGTAATGTGTGTATTCTTCACTACAGTCACTGTGAATGTCTTAGTGATGGTTTCAGTGCCGAGAGTGAAGCTTACTGTTACATTTGATGAGCCTATACCGTATCCTGAAACGATGATGTTGTTTCCTGATTGCATTACTCGCACGCTACTTGGATTATCTGCATTGAGGTGTGTGATTTCTACATCGCTCAGTTTATATCCCAATCCTACAAATACCTCTGGCATTACGACGATTTGTTCGCCTTCCATGAGTGTGGTGTCTTTGATGTTATTTACCATCAAGTTGCCAGGGCAATCAGCAACTTGCAATCCATATTTACCTGTGTCTGCTGGGTCAGAAGAGCCATTGTTAGCAGGGGCAAGCAGTTCGTAGCAAGTGTCATCTGCTGGAAGAACGTAGTCAATTGTTTGGGTGGCACCTTCTGCTTTTCCGTCGTTCACAATGAAGCGGTCGTAGTATGGATATTTCACGCTGAATACGCGCCATGTGCCAAAGTTTTGCAGTACAGGCTCTCCAGGCCATTGTGTTTTTACTGCATCGCTATAGTCGCGCCACATATATGCGTTCTTTACCCAACCCTCTGGGTCGTGTACTTTGATAATCACATTCTTATAAATAACCACATCAACTGTTGCTTCAAATGTACGACCATTTACTGCTGCAGTAGAACGTGCAATGTAGTGTAGAATACAAGGAGCAATGTTGTTATCAACATCGTGGGTGTAATCAGTAGATATAGTACTTATGATATCTGTTAATTTTTGTTCTTCTCCATTGCCTATCTTGACATACAAACCTACCGTAGCAGCAGCATCCGAACGGAATTGTACTAAGATGTTTTCCCCTGCTGCCACGCGGTCAATATTTATTTCGCCCGATGGTTCTGTCATCAAATAGAAAGGTAGGGAGATATGTATATAATAAGGTGTTTCAACGCTGACGGTTTCGGTGGAAGTGCCTGTTGCATTTTTGTAGTATGCTTGGATAGTTGTCTTGGTTGGTTCAGATATCGTTTCTTCCCAATCGAAGACGTTGGATGTTTGTTCCTCATTGTCGCCTACTTTGTAGTAAGCAGTCAATCCTGCCACTTCTGTTAATGGTGACACAGTCAAGCGTATAGCTTCGTCATAGTAGAGTTTGTATGGGTTGGCTTCTGTGCCGTCGCCTTCGAACCAATCAAGTTCGGTATTATCATATAAGCGTTTAGAGGTAGCTGTGATAGCACTTGGCACAGGTAGTTCAGGGTATTGGACGGTAAGTTTCTTGTTACGGATATTGAAATTAAAGATATAATTTCCTGCAATATCTACGTATAAACCGCAGTTGTTTTTGTTTATCTCCATTGTCCAACCTCCTTCGTGCACGGCATCTCCGCCACGAACCATTGTACTATTGTTGCCAAGCCATTGGTCGTCATCAGTAGTTGCATAAGGATAACTATATACTTTGAAGCCCAAAGTAGTATTGGTTTGAGTAATATTGACGGTTACTTCACCATTAGGACCCATTAGTGGATAGGCATCAGCAGACCAGTTTTTGTTGCCTTGCCAATCGCCAGGGATACCATAAATAGGGGTGTTGCTTGCCTCCCAACTACCTTGATAGTTATCTTTATCACTACCCGATGTTATTTGTGAACCGAGTATAAATCGGTTGTTTATACCGTCGGTTGGGATGGAATAGTTTAGGGTTTGTGCTGAATCAATAGCGAAACTGAAGTCGCCTGTTTCTGGCATGCGTACAAACTGCACATGGCTAAATCCTGCGGGGATTATACCACTGAAAGCACCAGTGTAGTCTGTGTCTTTGGTGGTGAGTTCAATCCATCGTGCTGCATCGGTGCCTGCGTAACGGTTGAAGGCGTATGCAGCAAAGCGTGCGTTATCTGCGAGCCATGCATCAGTAGGACGAAGATAAACGACTTGGTCTTCTTCTGTCACGAAGTAAGCAGTAATCTCTGTTGGACCACAGACGGTGTATGTGCCCGCAGCACTGGCTTTTTCATTGTTGCCTATTTGAATGATAGCTTTGCCCAATTCGTAGCCCGTTGCAGGTGTGAATGCAACGGTCATTTGTGCATTGAGCGCTACATTGCTTATCGTTTTAGCTTCAGAAGTGACTGTAGTAGTTACACCACCAATGGTCACTTTGATTGTTCCACTCTCAGGTGCGTTGATAGTGATGTCGTGTGTTGGTTCGGTGTAGGTGGACCAAGAACCTGTAGTCCATCCTGTGACTTTGAAACAATTATTAGCATTTGTAGGAACTATGGTTGATATAGGGTTCCATTCGCTTGCGCCATCGGTGCGGAAGATAGTGATGTTTTTTTCTTGTGGTGCTTCGCAGGTATAGTAGTGAGAGCAACCGATTTGAGTGAATGTAGTAGTGATGTTATCATATTTAATCTTGAAAGATGCATTATCTTTTTCCCAATCTGTAAAATCGCTCAAATTAAGGTAGATAGGTACTATTGTGTACTCAGGGTAGGTGATAGCGAGTTGGTTGTTAGAAGCATTGAATGTGAAAATATAGTCACCTGCAATATCAGTACTGAGGGTAACGTTTCCACCGCTGGTATTGAGAGTCGCTGAAGAACTCACGCGGGTTAGGGTTGTGGCCTGACCATAAAATGCTGAATTAATAACTGCCTTGAAGGTATAATCTGTATTAGCATTGAGTGAGAGCGTTTTTGTATAAATATCTCCATTTTGGCTGTCCCAATCCCAGTTTGCTATTGCATCATTGTGCGCGGGGTTGGCAGTATATACTTGCAATTGGTTAACAATAGGATATACAATACTTATATACTTTTTGCTATTTGTTGTACTATCTGACTGCAAGCGGAATGTGTAGGTTCCAGGTAATGATACTTCTAAGTTACAATTACCTTTATCTGTTTCAAACTGCCATTGTTGTTTGTTATTTGCTTTCTTATATGTTCCGTTATTACCATACCAATTACCGCCATTCACAATTTTGAATGACATTTTATAGTCGTCCGTAAAAGTGGTTGGTAGAAGATCCATTGTTATATATGATACGGTACCAGTACTTTGTCCAGATATTTTTTGGAACTCAATTTTGTTCGTTTTCCATCCTGTATCATCATCACCGTTATTGCTAAACTCACCTGCTAAGTACCAACCTGTGCTCAAGTCTTCCTCAAAGTTAGCAGTAATTGTACCTTCTGCAGTAGCTGTGACTGTTGTAGAGGCGCTATTGGCATCTGTTACTTGAGCACCGTCAGTAACTGTCCAATTCTTGAACTTATAACCCGTGTTGGCAGTAGCGGTCACAGATAGACCTGAAGCACCTACTTGTTGGGTGCCACTTGGATTGACAGAACCATTGGCACTAGCACTAATAGTAACAGCGTATGTTATTTCTGTCCACTGCGCAGTTACGGTTTTATCGCCTGTTGATCCCTTTTCTATTTTAGTAGGATTCCAACCTGCAAAGGTGTATCCAGTGCGTTGTGATGTTGGTGCTGCAAATGTGATAGTCTCTGATTCAATGGTATAAGTTACAGGGTTGGAGTGTGTGACGCCATATAAGTCGTTATATGTAATTGTATATTCTGTAGCAGTCCATTTCGCATAGAGAGTTTTGTTTGATGTTACAATCCATTGATTATTGGAATCTGTGAAGTTTGTTTTATTTTTAATCCACTTTCCGTCAGTGCCAATGATTTGTGTTCCTGTACCATTGTCTCCAGTATAATAACCTCCAAATGTATATCCCGTTTTCGTAGGTACAGTAATCGCGATGGTTGCAGTCTTGTAAGAAGCTGCTTGAGTGGATGTACCATTACTTCCACCTTCCATGTCAAAAGTAATAAGAGGAGTAGCACATTTAACTGTAAACCTTCCAGTTAAAGTGTTCAAAGTAATGGTTACAGCGCCTTGCATTACTGGTTTGAATGTGAAGTTATCGCCATCATTTCCTGAATGTGAATAGACATTTTGAGATCCTAAAGCATCATATTCTCCTGCATCATATTGAGGTTGCCCCCAGTTATAAGCGCTAATTTTAAATTGGTGATTGCTAACATCAACATCGGAGATGGTTTTTGTATAAGTTCCATCACCATTGTTGGTCATTTTTGTATTATCACTAGTGGTACTCCAAGAATTTCCACACCATCCATCTCCTGCTAAATACATATCAACAACAGGAGAATAGGTAAATGTCATTTTGTAGTTATTGCTGTTGTTGGAATACCAAATAGAAGCACAATTATTATTGCCATGCCCTTCAAACCAAAATTCTATGGTATATGTACCACCATTTAATCCTGATAATACATCAACATTCATGTCTCTCGTTTCAAAATAACGAGGGGATGCATTCCAATCGTTAGGATTTGTAATGTTATAATCTCCAGATATAGAAGTCCCTTTTATTCTATAATACATTTTTGTATTTTGGCAAACATCTCCACCATTGGGCAGTATTTTTACCCAAAATCCTTTCAAATAGAGCGTAGATATTGTACCCAATTCTTTAGTTGTTCCCTCTACATCCCACCATGTTGCACCATTCTCTGTTTCGTAATAAATAGATGCGCCACTAATATAAGCAGCCGCCCACGCATTATTAACTCCCATTAGTAGGAGAATGAGGATGGCAGTTATTCGTATACCTTTGGTATATCCTTGTAATAGGTTAAAAAATTGTTTCGCCTTCTTCTCGGCACAAGTGGTAAATGTTTTCATATATTCTCTGTCGCTTTGCGACGTTTTATGTGCTGTTGGCACGTTGATGATATTCAGTTGTAATGTTGTATGTCGCTTTGCGACGGCGTTTTCTTAATATTCTCTTGGTTATTTCTCTATTGTCTCTCGGTGAGGTTCCAATCAGGTTCCAATCAGGTTCCAATGAGGTTCCAATGGAGATGAGGGGCAAATGAGGGGCAAGTGGTTATTGGCTATTGGATATTGGACTCTCGCCTCTAACTGCTGCCTTCCGTTGGCGAACAAAGACCACCAATGCTGCAACAGCAGCAAACAGCAACATCACCCATGCTTCGCCAACAGGGGAACCACCTTGTGTACCAGGGTCACCACCTCCTTGCAAACCTGTTGAATTGCGGCGGTTGGTAGGGGCATTGTGTCTATCATTGTTTCCCTGCGAATTGCTAAATACAGGATTGTTGTCGCTGGGTACAGAAGACTCAAAGGGCTGATAGACGGTAGATTGGTAGGAGTTGTAGGTAGGCTGTGCCTGCTGCATATCTGTGGTGCTATTATACAAAGAACCGTACGTTTCGTTGGAATATGAATTGTACGGCGTGCCACGCTGCGCTGTAGAATAGATTTGTGCAGATGCAGATGATAAACCAATCACAGTGAAAATGCATACACACATGGTACGCACTATCCCGCTAATGAGCCAATAATTGCTAAAAATAATGTTATGTCTAATTTTCATGATAATGATTAAATATGTAGCATAAAAACGTACCTTTCTGTGTAGCACAATTACCCAATGAATTATACTGCACACCAAAAGCGCGCAAAGGTACGAAAAAAAATCCAAATTGACAAATAAAAAGTGCAAAAAGTAGATTTTTTGTTAAAAATATGTGAAAAAGGCGGTTTTTCGGAAGAAAAGGTAACGGGAGTATATGTAACCACTGACAAGCACGGATGAGCACGGAAACACGATACATATATCCTTGGTTCAGTGTAAATCAGTGTAGTTCAGTGGTTAAAACCATAACCGCAGAAAGATGTTTTGTCGGCGGGAAATGATACCAACCACGGACGAGCACGGATGGACACGGAAACGCGGAGGATGCTGATGTTTTGTTGTCTAAGTTGTCTTATTGAGACATCTCCCCTCGCTTCCGTGTAGTTCCGTGTATTTCAGTGGTCAAAATATAACCGCAGATGGATTTTGAAGGAGGGATTGTTGGAGGATAAATTTCGGACGCCGCCTTGTGATGTGACCCCAAAAAGTTGGACGGATTATTAAAATTGATATTTAGATCGATATTGCATCGGACTCATACCTAATCGTAACTTGATGCGATCTTTATTATAGTAAGCAATATATTCCTTAAGCTGC
>SUXC01000008.1 GCA_015061165.1 Bacteroidales bacterium | reverse complement strand
TACGGCAGCACAAACTCATTATCCCTCCGCGTAAACCACGTCATACAACCAACTCTAACCATGTGTATTTTAAGTATCCTAATCTTGTAAAAGGACTGACCTTATTAAGTGTTAATCAACTGTGGGTAAGCGACATAACCTATATCTACACGATGGATGAAAGATTCTGTTATTTGCATCTTGTAACAGATGCTTTCTCACGCATGATTCTAGGATATGTCCTCTCTCCTACGTTGGAAGCAAAATACACACTAGAGGCATTAGAGAAAGCCATTATACATGCGGGTAGCGGCAACTTGTGTGGCACCATCCATCACTCTGATAGAGGGTTACAATACTGTTGCAACGACTATATACTAAAACTAAAGTCGCACCACATACGCATCAGTATGACAGAGGATAGCGATCCTACAGAAAATAGCATGGCAGAGCGAGTGAATGGTATTATTAAGAATGAGTTTCTTGATCCATTGCCAACACCGAGGAATTTACAAGAAGCTATACCATTAGTGGATCATGCAGTACATACCTATAATACATTGCGTCCACACCTTAATCTTGGGATGCGTACACCTGCGCAGGTGTACCAATATAACAGATAATTTTCAAAAGTTAAAGGAATAGGTTTAATGGCAAATTTGCGTATGTCAAAAAAAAGCAGTATCTTTGCATCCTCTTTCAAAGAGTCAACCTTTTTAGGACTCCAGTCAACCTTTTCAGGAAACGAGTCAAAAAAGTACGTTTTTTAAGATTATATATCAGTAATCGAGTCAACCTTTTTCAGGTTTAGTCAACTTTTTCGGTTTTGACGGTTTCAGGGAGTTCTCTCGGAGTTCTCAGGGTCGTCTCTCGGTGAAATCGGGCAACGGATAAAGAAACGAAAAGAGAAGGAATCTTAATAATTGCTACTTTTGCATCAAAATAGCACTTAAAAGCAAACTTTCTGCGATTTTATTTGCACTTATGCGTATTTTTCTGTACCTTTGCAGCGTTTATTGGAAAGTACAAATGGCTACACAACTACTCACCATATTATTTGCGTTCTTTGTTCAGTTTACGGACAAAGCAGGGAGCGAGCAGATTGCTCTCAGCCAGACTGCTCTCGACAAAAGAGCCGAACGCGGTATAACCATCGACTCCTTAGACTATGCCGTATCACCCATCTACCTTGATAGTCTGCAAACAGTCGGCTGCCACATATACCACACCTCACGTTGGCTGAACGGTGCTACCATCGAAACAGACCAATACACCATACAAAGCATAGCAGAATGGACATTCGTGGACACGGTTTACCTCACCAGACAACTCCGAGATGACAACCTGCACGAAGGCGAAGAAGACCCCTTCGGCATCCCTTCGGTATCCCTTCGGAAGCAGAAAGCGGAAAATAAGGATACAATAGACAACTCAAACAACTATTCCGCAGACCAACAACCTCTACAACAGAGTCCCACTTGGCTTTCTGACCCACAAACAGAACAACTCAACCTGCATCCACTACACGAAGCAGGATTTCATGGGCAGGATATCACTATAGCCGTCGTAGATGGCGGATTTCAAAACGTGAATACCCTCAGTGCCTTTGATGCCGTGCGCGAGCAGATACTCGGTATCTACGACACCACCGATGACACCGACAGCGTAACAGGCACCACAGGCAATCATGGCGTGAAATGCTTTGGCACTATCGCTGCCACCACATCCGACTACCAAGGGGCTGCTACCGCAGCACAATACTACCTCATACGCAGCGAAGAACACAAAACCGAAAGCCCCAAAGAAATGGACAACTGGGTGGCTGCCATAGAGTTGGCTGACTCATTGGGCGTGGATATCCTTTCCTCCTCATTGGGCTACGCCATGTTTGATGATGAGCAACATACACTCTCCTACTCCGACATGAACGGACAGACAACCCGTTGTTCGCGTGCTGCTACCATCGCTGCCCGAAAAGGAATGTTGGTCATTATAGCAGCAGGCAACGAAGGCAACAAAGCGTGGCACTACATCAGTGCGCCTGCCGATGCAGACAGCATACTAACCGTAGGAGCAGTGAACATACACGATAGCATAGCCACATTCTCCTCGTGGGGTCCCACTGCAGATGGCAGAGTGAAACCCGAAGTGTGCGCCACAGGCAGTCAAACAGCACTAATCAACCCATTGGACAACAGCGTGATATATGGCAACGGCACCAGTTTCGCCTGCCCCATCGTAGCAGGCATGGCTGCATGCCTATGGTCTGCCCTACCCAATGCCAGCAACATGGAGATACGCCAGCGTATCATCCAATCTGCTGACCGCTATACCCTACCCCATGACCAATATGGCTACGGCATACCCAACGCATGGCAAGCATACGAACAGACAACAGACATAGAAGCAATACAAGGCAGCCACACACCAGACGTACAGAAAGTGCTCATCAATGGCCAACTATGGATCCTGCACAATGGCGAGAAATACAACGTAATGGGGAATAAGCACTGGTAATAAAATATAAAGACAACATAAACAACAATTCCGCTTCGCCAACATTGCTCAGCGGCAAGGATTTGATTAATTTTATGAAATTTGAAGGATTAAAAGAGTTTTTATATATCGTAGTTGGGGCGATATACAATGTTCATCATGAATTAGGTGCTGGCCTTAATGAATCTATCTATCAAGAAGGACTTGAAATAGAATTGAAGAAACAAAAAATTTTCTTTGAGAGGGAAAAAGAAGTCCACCCATACTATTGTGGATTAAAGATGAATGCTACATTTCGCTTAGATTTTTTATGTCTTGCGAATGTAATTGTTGAATGCAAAGCAGTATCTAAACTAACTAATGAACATCGAGCACAACTATTTAATTACATGCGACTTACCAAAACTCGCGCAGGAGTTTTAGTTAATTTTTCTCCTCTATTTATGGAATTGGAAAGATATTTTTATAATCCCGAAACAAATGAAATATTGACATATAATGAAGAAACTATTCAAATATGACACCATAGATGAAAGATATTCAATTCAACCGCAAGAATCGAATCAATCATTTTTTACCCTCTGCAAGGCGCAATGTTGGCGCCGCGCAGAAGTTGTCTAAGTTGTCTTTAAAAATCAAATCATAAAGTTGATATAAGAAGACAACACAAACAACCATTCCGCTTCGCCAACTTTGCTCAGCGGTAAGAGATACATTTAAGGATATACAACAAGTAGATACGTAGAACAGATATATTGACAAAATACATTAAAAACAACAGAATTGACACCCACGGCAAGGCGCAATGTTGGCGCCGCGCAGAAGTTGTCTAAGTTGTCTTTAAAAATCAAATCACAGAAGATGTCCAATTTGTCTTTAATAAAACAAAAAAAGGGTAAGCTGACTACATCGCACCGCTACAACCTCTTACCCTTGCTTCGGTCAGGACCTGGGGGAGTTCAGAGGGAGCTGGTCGTGTAGGACTTACCCTAAGACGCTGCAAAGGTACTGCTTTTTTCTCAAACCACCAAATTTTTAGTGCATTTTGCTCGAAAAATTTATAAAAAATAGAATAATTAACGCTTTACCCTTCACTCCCAACGAAGGGCAAGAGGAATTATTGCACCTACTCACACAATTCATCCTATCCAAAAACGAACGCAAAGCATTCGTTTTGCGAGGGTATGCAGGTACAGGTAAAACGAGTATCATGGCAGCCGTAGTCAAAGCTCTGGGCGAACTGAAGCAACCCGTAGTACTACTTGCCCCCACAGGTCGAGCAGCCAAAGTGCTATCGCGCTACGCACAAGCACCCGCCTACACGATTCACAAGTACATTTATCGGCAAGATAAATTGGGTGCAGAAGCCTTTTCGTTATCCTACAATCCGCACAAAGACACCCTATTCATCGTGGATGAGGCCTCCATGATTTCGGGCGAACGCGACAATGCCACCTTCGGCACAGGTGTACTGCTCAATGACCTTATTAAATACATACACGCGGGCGAACGTTGCAGTCTGCTCCTATTGGGCGATGATGCCCAATTGCCACCCGTTGGCTCTGAACTATCACCCGCATTAGATACCAATTACCTATTAGGTTACGGACTGGAGCTCACCTCCTACACTCTCACCCAAGTAGCACGACAGGCATTGGATAGCGGCATACTGGGCAATGCCACCGCAGTGAGACAGCGAATAGCAGGTTTAGGAGTGAAGGAGTTAAGGAGTGAAGGAGTTAAGGAGTTTGAGTATCAATACACTGCTGATTTTCAATCGTTTGACGGTAGCGATTTCTTGGAACTATTGGAGCAATCCTACCGCGAAGTAGGTATAGAAGAGACTATTATCCTCACGCGCACTAATCGCCGAACTAACCTATATAATCAAGGCGTGCGTGCACGCGTGCTATGGCGAGAAGATGCCATATCTTCTGGCGATAGACTAATGATTACCAAAAACAACTACTTTTGGACCAAAGACTACGAAGGTATCCCATTTCTCGCCAATGGCGATATGATGGAGATTATCCGCCTGCGCAATTGGCGCGAGATGTATGGTTTTCAGTTTGTGGATGCCTCGCTCAAAGCCGTGGACTATGATTGGGAAATAGATGTTGTACTATGGTTGGATACACTGACAACCGACTCGCCAGAAGCCAATCACCTGCTACAAAGAACACTCTTTGACCGTATCAGCGAAGATTATCCAGAATATCAGCACAATCGCAAGAAATTGATTGAAGCAATATACGATTCCCCTTACTACAATGCCTTGCAAATTCGCTTTGCCTATGCCGTAACCTGCCACAAAGCACAAGGTGGACAATGGAAACGCGTATTCATAGACACAGGCAATATCCCAGCAGAAGAACGCACCAAAAATTACTACCGTTGGCTCTATACCGCTATCACTCGCGCCACCGAAAAGGTGTATTTACTAACAAATAACACAAAAAATAAATAAACACTTGTTTATTTGCAAAAAAAGTTGTACCTTTGCAGTTTGAATGCAAAGGATACCTATTTATTCTTAAAAAAATGATAAAAACAACTACTAAAATTTCGTGGATTGGTTGCATAGTACTACTATGTAGCAGTTTCGTAGGTTGCAAAGCAGATATAGATTTATCCGAAGTAGATTGGACGACCTCCGTAAATGCATCGCTATCATTACCTGTGGGTTCTGTATCCGCAAAAATTGGTGATTTTCTCGGTGCGTCACAGTTTCCACAAATTACCGTAGATACCATGGGGAGATACGTATATATGGATACAATAACATCTTCCAACGAATATCACCCCATCGAATTGGAAGATTTGGTTGCACGTAGTACCTCAAGATGGAACGTAGCAGATGAATTTGAAAAAATACTGGATCAATTGCTCGTTGAATTTCCTCTGATTGGAATGGTCGTACCTAACATCAAAGATATGGTTTCTATTCCTGAAGAAGGATTTACAATACCTTTAGAGAAATGCCTTGAGTTGTTTGATCGAGATTCTTTTGCCTTCTCGTTGGACTTTCCTATCGATATAGATTTGACAAAGTTAAACGTGAATTTTAACAACCGACGTGTGGATAGTATCATTGTGAATCAAGCGCATTTCACCGCAGCATTCACCCAAGAGAATTTTGGTATAGCATGGAATGACATCAAAAATGTAGAAATACTACTCAGCGATAATTTCCAAAAAATTGATTCTGTCTTGACACTTGAAATTGATCATAAAGACTATGGACAAGAGCTCCCCCTTGACCTTCAAGATTTTAATCTCATCCTGATGGAAGACCCTACTAAGGAATCCAGTGGCGATAATATAGAGAAGATTATTCGATTGACTATTCGCTTTACTTTTGAAATAGACCACGATATACACATTGATAGAAATCAATACATTGGCTATGACTTCCAAGTGGACTTGATAGACTACAAAGCTATGTTTGGCTATTTCGCCGCACAAGAACTATTGCGCGACAAAAAGACAGACTTGCCTATCAGCGAACTATGGTCAGGTTGGGAATTGTTTGAGGATTGGGTATTACCCATCAGCGAACCATCCGTGAAATTTGAAGTGGATCATACGTTGGGATTGCCATTGGCCGTTAATCTTCAACATTTGTATGTGGAATCAAAAGAGGGAGAACGTCGCAATGCAACATTTGATATCAACAAACAGCAGAAGAGTGATACTCTGCATTTAGCAGCGCAAATCGCTATGGATGACCCATTGGACAAACGAGCATATCATACCATTCACCTGAACGATAGTGCCGAACGAGGAAATATTGATACACTATTTAGTATCACTCCACATACTATTTCCTATGCGTTCTCTGTAGATGCGGATACTACTGCCCACATTAATCAATATCGAATCACGGACAACACTGCTATCAATATGAAAGTGATGATAAAAGTCCCATTCGCATTCAACGATAGCGTGGACATCTCGTACCAAGGTACCATTGAGGACGTTGAGCTGACAGGCATGCAGTTAGATTCACTGCTAAATGAAGTGCAATTGATTGACACCATAGAACACTCCAAATTACAACTCGTGGCAGTCATAGAAAATACTATTCCTTTCAAAATTACTGGCGATTTTACTTTGTACAATGCCAATAATGAAATTGTATATCTAAGTTCTATGCGTGATTCCACAAATACCCCAATAGAATCTTCCATCAAACTGACTATCAACTGCCCTGATAATATACATGCAGAAAAAGGCACTGCCCTTACCCCAAGTGTTACTTCTCAATCGTTATTAACAATCAATCACACAGATTTTGAGTTGTTAGAAACGGTTAAATACATAACTTTCGAAGCCCAATTGGGTGAGAATCAGCAGCCTGTATGTCTTACTCCAGACGCATCGGTAAACATCAAATTGGGAATTACAGCAGATGTGAATGCTATCCTTGATTTAAAAGAATTATTTTAACTAAATATATTGACGCATACATGTAATTATGAAACAAAATTTACGCACATTGGTTACGCTTGCTGCCGTTTTTGGTAGTAGTTTGTTTGTTACTGCACAACAGGTTAATACGCTGTACTTTTTGGAGAATGCTCCTATGCGACACACGATTAACCCAGCATTTCAACCCGTACAAGAGTTTTATATGACTTTTCCTGCCATTGGCTATACCAGTCTTTGGTTAGGAAACTATGATTTGACACTCAGTGATTGGATTTACAAAAATAAAAAAGGTAAACCCGTCACACCATTACAACCCAATGAAGAGGCTAATTGGAACAAATTACCAAAGATGTTCAACGTAGAGGCAGATGCGACAATCAACCTCTTTAGTTTTGGATGGCAAGTGCGCGAGAGAGGGTATGTTCACATCAACGCTTCGGAACGCATAAACAGTAACGTAAGAGTACCAAAATCTATTTTCAGCCGTGTATTGAATCAAAAAATTACGCCGGAAGAGCCTATTGACATTATGTCCACATCCGCATACGCAGAAGTTGCATTTGGATATTCACACTACATCAACGAACAATGGAGTGTGGGTGCCAAAGCCAAACTGCTGTTAGGTCATGGCTATTTGGATGCAAGTGTGGATCATTTTGATTTCCGTTCTTCAGTAGATGAAGTTACCCTAAAAGGCAACGTCACAACCCAACATGCTGGTATAGCAAAAAATCTTATCAATGGTAGTTTTGATAAAGATATGTGGTCATATCTCATCCCTTCTGGTTATGGTGCTGCATTTGACCTCGGTATTACCTACAAACCTATCGAAATGATACAAATTAGTGCTGCTGTAACCGATTTAGGTTTCATCAAATGGACAGGACAATTAGGAGATGACAAGAATCTAAAACCATTTGAAAATGGTAGTTTCACTATTGATAAAACATTTACTGGAGCAGGTGGTTTTGAATATGGCGATTATATAAAAGATGATAAATTTCAAATGAATGAACTCATCTCAGATATTAAAAATAACCTTCAATTATATCAAGATGAGTTCCTCCAATACGAAGTTAGTGAAGCAAAACCACAACCAATCAAGATGCTTCATGCTAATCTAAACATTGGTGTAGATGCCAACTTCTGGGAGAATCGTGTCGGTGTGGGAGTATATTCTCATACAAGTTTTATGACAGATACTATTACGGAAGAAGTGACATTAGGCGCTGCGTTCCGCCCATGCAATTGGTTTAACATAGCGGCTTCATATTCCTTCCTCAATGGTAAATGGAGCAATATGGGTGCTGCATTCGGATTTGCGCCATATGATGGCTTTATGCTTACATTGGCTGCTGATTATGTACCTACGATGTACGTTGAGGGAGAAAAAATCAATCTGCCTTACAAGACATCTGGTTTGAATTTGGCAGTTGGTATCGCTATCGTAGCTGGCACCAACAATCCTAAAAAGACTATTGATAAAGACCGAGACGGTGTCTTTGACTATCGCGATGGCTGTCTCTTGACACCTAAAGATATACGTGTAGATGAGTTTGGCTGTCCTACGGATGAAGACGGTGACGGTGTACCTGATTATATGGACGAGTGTCCTAATACTCCATCTCGTGCATACGGACTTATTGACTCAGTGGGTTGTCCTATTGATACAGATATGGACGGAGTTCCTGATTATCTTGACCAATGTCCTAATACTGCACCTGAAGCACGCAACTATGTAGATGGGACTGGTTGTATCATGGATAGCGATGGCGACGGTGTAGCCGATTGGTTGGATCAATGTCCTGGTACCCCAGCTGCTGCGTATGCCTATATTGATGAATATGGTTGCCCACTCGACTCCGATGGTGACGGTGTGGCTGACTACATAGACCAATGCCCTAACACCCCAAAAGAAGCCAAAGGCAGAGTAGATCACTTTGGTTGTCCTTTGGATTCAGATAAAGATGGCGTGGTAGATTACTTGGATCAATGTCCTAATACCCCTGTAGCCGCACGCAAGCATGTGAATGAGTTTGGCTGTAACCTCGATACCGATGGCGACGGAGTGCCTGACTACGAAGACTTATGTCCTACACTTGCAGGTGATGCAAGCACATCAGGTTGCCCAGAGGTGAAACGAGAAGTGCGTACCATACTCAACAAGGCTATGCAAGGCATCCAATTTGAGAATGGCAAATCCACAATCAAGAACAGCTCATACAAAATATTGGATCAAGTAGCCCAAGTATTTATTGAGAATCCAAATTATATCATCGAAGTACAAGGTCACACAGATAATGTGGGCAACTATCAACAGAATCTCATACTATCAGAGAAACGCGCACAAGCAGTACGCGACTATCTGGTAAAGAAAGGTGTTGATGCTAATAAAATCACTGCACACGGATATGGTTCTGATCGTCCTATTGCTGGCAATGAGACCAAAGAAGGACGCGCTCAAAATAGACGCGTGGAGTTCAACATTACCTTTGAAGAAATTGTTACGGAATAATTCGTATAGTAAAAATATAACATAACATTCTATTTAAACTAATAAAAATCACATTATGGGAAGAGCGTTTGAATATCGCAAAGCGACCAAATTGAAACGTTGGGGCCACATGGCTCGAGTATTTACTAAATTAGGCAAGGAAATCACCATGGCAGCACGCGATGGTGGTCCAGATCCTGATAGCAACCCTCGTCTGCGTACATTGATGCAACAATGTAAGAAAGAGAACATGCCTAAAGAGAATATTGAGCGCGCTATCAAGAAAGCGACCGACAAGTCCTCTGAAGGCTACAAGGAGATTTGCTACGAAGGATATGGCCCTCACGGTGTAGCTATTTTTGTAGAGACTGCAACCGATAACAACATGCGTACGGTGGCTAATATCCGTAGTTATTTCAGCAAACATGGCGGTAGCCTCGGCACACAAGGATGCTTGCAGTTCCTCTTTGATCGTAAAGCTTGCTTTACCGTTTCTGCAAAAGAAGGCATTGATTTGGAGGAACTGGAGTTGGAATTGATTGATTTTGGTGTAGAAGAACTTGGGCACGATGAGGAAGAAGGTACCATCGTTATCTACGGCGACTTCAACCAATACTCACAAATGCAAAAGTATCTTGAGGATAACGGCTTCGAGATTCAATCTTGTGAGTTTGTGCGTATTCCTAATGACACCAAAACACTCAGCGATGAGGAGATGGAGAGCGTACAAAAACTCATTGACCGCATAGAGGAAGATGAGGATGTACAAAACGTATTTACCAATATTGGTTAAAGGTTAGAGGTTAAAGGCTAAAGGAAAGAATATATGACTGAAGCTATTAACCAATTGGATATTGCGGGTGTAGAGAGCATCAGGGAGTATTTCTCCCTGACGCCTCTACAAGTGCAGCAGTTTGTGGCATTGGGAGCATTGTACCGCGAGTGGAATGCCAAGATTAATGTCATTTCGCGTAAAGATATTGATAATCTATATCCACATCATATTATTCACTCGCTGGCAATAGCCAAAGTGCTGCATTTTCAGCCAGGTACTACCCTACTTGATGTGGGTACTGGAGGTGGATTCCCTGGTATTCCATTGGCCATATTGTTTCCAGAATGTCAGTTCACATTGATTGATAGTATTGGCAAGAAAATCAAAGTAGCAAGCGAGATAGCGAAAGCCATTGGTCTCCAGAACGTTACTTGCATTCAAGAGCGTGCCGAGATGGAACGCGGCAAGTTTGACTTCATCATCAGTCGCGCCGTCATGCCATTGGGGGATTTGGTCAAACTCATTCGCAAGAATGTGAGCATCAATCACCATAACGCTATGCCTAACGGGTTGATGGTACTGAAAGGTGGTAACTTGGATGGCGAAACACAACCTTACCGCAAGTATGTGGAGATTACTGACATATCCAAACTATTTGCAGGAGATTGGTACAAAGAGAAATCGGTGGTTTATTTGCCATTATAGGATATTGGATATTGGATATTGGATATTGGTTATAGGATTTGGCAAGGAGTTAAAAAATGACACTAAAGACGTTTTATTTCAATCCCTATCGCGAGTGTACGTATGTGCTCTCCAATGAGGCGGGACAAGCCGTCATTATTGATGCGGGCATGTATGAGGAGCGCGAACAGCAGCGTTTCGCAGAATATCTTGTGAAGCAGAACTTACAACCCATCGCATTACTCATTACACATGCGCACCCAGACCATGTGTGCGGTATTGAGTTCATACAACAGACCTACAATCTTTCCCCTATTATTCAGCCACAAGAGGGTGTTTTGGCATTTCCTAACACGGATTGGCATATAGAAGTGATTGCCACTCCTGGACACAAGGAAGATTGCGTATGTTATTACCTACCTTCTGAAAAATTGCTCTTTACGGGCGATACACTTTTTCAAGAGTCTATCGGGCGTACCGACCTCCCTGGTGGCGATATGGCTACACTAATTCGTTCGCTGAAGAAATTAGTCCTATTGCCTGAGGACACGCAAGTGTATCCCGGACATGGCTACCCTACCACCATTGCTCACGAGAAGTTATACAACCCGTACTTATAATAGAAATGCAGCATCTATAATGATATAGACACTGCATTTTATCCACAATAGCCACACAAAGGTCGTTGATTGGATACAATAGAATAGCTACTGACAGTTGGCTATTCTATTTTTATTATGGCCTTCTTCAGACCCATGGCTGTAGCGGTCAATGTGCAACTTCCTTCTACAATAGCCGTCAATTCGCCTGCAAAAGCGTGGTGCTGAGGCATATGGAAAAGGTCAAGATTAGTTGCATCACCATTAGCTGCGGCGCGGAAACGTCCTTCGCCTTTGGTGGAGAAACGAATGAGATGATTGGCTTGTGGACAAACATTGCCGTTCTTATCGCAAACACGTACACGCACGAAGTACATTGGTTTACTGTCTGTTGCAGGAATATCTTCTACATACATTTCAATATGGTGTGGTGCGCTGGCTGTCTTGCGTACTGCTTCGCCATATGGTGTAACCACCTTAATTTCTCCTGCCTCGAATGGCACATTATCCCATATGAGACGATAGCGGCGTTGCAGACCCAATGGGTCGCCTGCTTTAATTGCTGCTTCTGACTCCTCACGGGTGAGTTTGCGTACCTTACCCATACTCTTGCCATTGACAAAGAGTTCGCCTTCCTCAGCATCGGTGTACGCCATCACTGGGACGGTGTCGCCAGCGTTCCAATTCCAATGAGGTAATAGGTGCACAGTATGTACATCCTTGCGCCACATAGAGCGATAGAGGTAGTAGCGATCTTTAGGAATACCTGCAAGGTCAATGATACCGAAGTAGGAAGAGTGACTTGGCCATGCATCGGTATCCCATGGAGAGGGTTCGCCTAAGTAGTCGAAACCTGTCCAAACGAACTGACCAATCGTCCATGGATAGTCATCCATATTGCGGAAGTCCTCGTCAGGCACATTGCTCCATGGACAATATTGCAAGTCATAACCCGAACATTGATTGGTTTGGCTATTGCCTCCTGGATGATTGCGATTGGTGATATGATCCGTATTATCTGGTACTGCGGGCAAGAGATAAACACCGCGCGAAGAAACAGTGGAAGCTGTCTCTGAACCCAAAATCAGGTGTTGAGGGGTACGTTGGTAGGACTCCTCGTAGCGGTATGCCTTGTAGTTGAGACCAACGATTTGGAGTACACTGGCAAAACCATTCTCCAATACACAGGTCACTTGATCCATACCTGCAGTACAAGGACGTGTACCATCTTCGCGCAAGCAGATATCTTGGAGCATTTTGGCAATCTTATATCCCTCAGGGGCGCATTGTGTAGGCACTTCGTTACCGATAGACCACATGACGATACTTGGGTTGTTGCGGAAGTGATGTAGCATATTCACCATATCGCGCTCTGCCCACTCGTGGAAGAAACGGTGGTAGCCATTTTTGCACTTAGCCCAATCCCACTCATCAAAGGGCTCGCACATGACCATGAGTCCCAGTTCATCGCATAGTTCGATTTGCTCTGGTGCTGGCATGTTGTGTGAAGTGCGAATAGCATCGCAGCCCATCTCCTTGAGCATGAGCAGTTGGCGGCGCAGTGCATCGCGACTGACAGCTGAGCCTAAAGGACCAAGATCGTGGTGAAGACATACGCCCTGAATCTTACGCACTTTGCCATTGAGTAGGAACCCCACATTTGGTACAATTTGTACGCTACGAACGCCAAAGGTGGTTTCTACCGTTTCTTGATATACGCTGTCTGCAATCACACAGGTGCGAGCGACATACAAGTTAGGCGTTTCAGGCGACCAGAGAGCAGGATTGTGGATAGTGATATTTTGCTCCAATGGCAAGTTATGCTTCACATCATAGTGGCTTATGAGCGAATCCACCACTTCGCCTGTTGCTTTGTGAATGAGCGATGTACGCAGTTCGATATGCTTGTTGAGGGCATTAGCCACTGTGGTTTTGATATTCACAGCAGCCAATTCCTCAGTCACATAGGGTGTAGTGATATGTGTGCCCCAAATAGGAACATATACATGGGGTTTATGAATGAAATGCACATTGCGGAAGAGTCCTGCACCTGGGTACCAGCGGCTACTCTGCTCGCGGTTTTGGAGGCGAACAGCAATTTCGTTGTCGCCAGCGGTCAGAGCAGATGTAATATCACAATGGAAGGCATTGTAGCCATATGGCCAGAAGCACACTTTTTGTCCATTGACAAAGACCTCTGCCTCGCTCATTGCACCATCGAAGAGGAGAAAATATGCCCCCTCTAACTCCCCCTGAAGGGGAAGAATGGTTTTGTACCATGCACTACCCATGTATGGCAGACCGCCAGTGCGACCTGTTTTCTCTGTTGGGAAGGTCTCGCCATTTTGCCAAACGGTCACGTTTTGCAAGTCATTGGCACGATCGAATGGACCATAGATAGCCCAATCGTGAGGTACAGTTACTTCTTGCCAATTTTTGTCTTCTGCCACTGGCATTTGGTGGTCATTCTGCTCTTTAGCAAATTGCCATGATGTGAGCAGAGAAGTGATTGCTAAAATTAGTATTTTCATCTTTTCCAAAGGGTTTTTAGTGCATTATTCGGTTGTCCTTTTGATGTGAAAGCACCCATATTGTATGCTCCCCACCCTAATTCTATATATTCTTTTGGGCGCCAATAGTTATATACTTGAGGTTCCCAATAGAAAATACCTTTCATATAATCCAGTGCATCTACACGTTGGCGGAAATCGGCTATCACATCCGTTGCTGTTGTTTCAGAAGAAGCCATTGTACCTATCTCCACCACCATGATAGGACAATTAAATTCGTTGTGCAACAAACGGATATTTGATGCTGCCAATTCGTTCATCTCGTCCCAATCTTTACCCGACCATTGTTTCATCATTGGGTAGTGGCTCAAACCAATCATATCAAACTTACCACCATATTGCTTGAGTTTGCGGAAGAACCAATTGTTGTTTTCATAGGCATTATCGATATGTACGATTACCTGCGCCTCTGGAAATATAGCCTTGCATGCATCATATCCTGCGGTAGTAAGGGTGGCATAGTTTTTCCAACCATTGGGCAAGTCGCCATTGTTATCCCATAGTTGTCCCATTGGCCATAGCATACCATTGCGCGTTTCGTTGCCTACTTGTATCCATTCTGGGGTTACCCCTTCTTTCTTCAGCATAGAGAGTACATCGGTGGTATGGTCAGCCACGGCTTGCTTCATTTGCGCGAGGTCGTAATCTACCCAATCTACAGGTATGTTTTGGCGACTAGGGTCTGCGAAGAAATCGGAATAGTGGAAATCTATCATTACTCGCAGTTTGAGTGCAGCAGCACGTTTGGCTTTGGTAATGACATCTTCTTTGTTGCACCAACCTGTAGAATGATTGACCCATACGCGAAGACGTACTGCGTTCATACCTGCATCGCGCATGACACGCATGCCATCTGCGGATTGCCCCAGAGAATCGTAAAAGAGAACGCCATCTGCTTCTTGCTCAGTAATCCATGAGCAATCAGCACCGTAAGCATAAGTGCCTACTAAAGGCTCGGGATAATTATCCTCAAAAGTAATACTGTCAATATTAGCAATATCAAACTCGGTGGCAGTATTATTTGCCCATACTTGCATTGTTGTTTGTGCTATCGCTATTATTGGCAGCAAAGATAACAAAAAGAGCGATTGAATTTTCATGATATTAATATTTGATTTTCGCTGCAAAGTTAGTATATTTTTTTTGAATATCCAAATTTCTCATATCAAAAAAGAAGCGTCCAATGATTGGACGCTTCATTTTTGTTTGAATAATTGATTATTCAATCATTATTTTACTTCAGCACCGAGGAGGTTGAAGAATTTGCCGTCTTTCTCAATAACCATTTGGCCATTAACGATTTTCTTAACAGCAGCAGCATTCTCTACAACAACATTATCAACTGCGGTTGGAACATAAACAGCAGCCCATGCCTCAACTACGTCATTCTCAGAGTATGCACGGTTGCCAACAGCCTCACCAGCTGCAGTTAACTCTTCGTATGCCCAATCTGGACCACAGCAGTATTTGTAACCCATACCATCGTGAACATTATCCAATGTAATTGTGTAGTGTGTAGCATCAACTTTGGTCATTTCGTTGGTAAATGCCCATCCATTCATATCGCCTACAATATAGCAAGTGTTAGTTCCTTCTGGAACAGTTACATTATAGGTAAGAGTAACTAACTCTTTTGCTGGTGCACAAAGTGTGAAACGACCTGCAGAGTAATCGATAGAGATTTCAGTCTCATCACCTAATGGAAGATTAGGGTTGTCATACCACTCACCTTCTTCATTTTGAAGTTGGATTTGGTTGCTCCAATCGGTATCACCAAGAGCTTTGAATTTGAAAGCTTTTGTTTTTTCAGCTCCCTTGAGAATGAATACATACTCGAAAGTATTCTCATCAATGTAATCAGCAGCAACACCATCTGACCAACCGTTGAAGTCACCAATGATAGCAGGATCATAGTATGTACCGTCAGGACCAGCGCAGAAAGGAGCGTTGAGGCGGATAGTATAATCCTTGTACTCAGCTACGTAATCGCAAGGAGTATTGTGGTTCTTGAAGTAAGCAGAGATCAAGATAACAGGCTCAGCAGTAGAATAACCTTTGAGGTCAGCCTCACCGTCGTAACCAGCAGAGATATTTACAGTACCAGAAACGATAGTCCAAGAAGCTGGGTCACCTGTTTGATAATCCCAAGAGAAAGAACCATCACCTTTCAATTGAACTGGTTTACCTTCGATAGACGCACTTTCGTCAGTAACTGCAACGTAGTACCAACCCTCGAAGCCATCGAGTGGAGCGAATTTTGCCATAGCAGCAGGATTTCCAGTATCCCAACCATTGTAAGAACCTGCGAATACAATGTCGTTACATACTTCTTCTTCAAAGTAAACGCAAACGCACAATTGACCTGGCTCGTAGAAGTCTGCGAGATCGTTCTTGGTAGGAGTTTTTGCAGGAGCTGCAAAAGAAGCAACTGCTACTACCAATGCTGCGAAAAACATAGAAATTTTCTTCATAATTGATAAAATTTAATTGTTAATAAATAAAGTTAATTGATATTGATATCTGATTAATATCCGTCACCATTTGGAATTTTCTTATAATTTGCATTAGATGCTTTGTCATCGTTTGGAATAGGATACCAATTGAACTTCTCCTCCATAGATTTGTAACCTGCATTAGAAGTTGAACCATTACGTCCTTCCCAATTGTATGCAGCCGCATCAGCTTGTTCTCCTGCAAAGCGGTTGAAACGAACCAAGTCAGAACGGCGACGACCTTCTTGATAGAACTCACGGCACCACTCATCGCACAATGTTTTCTCATCCAATTTAGCAAGAGGAGCTGCATTTGCACGTTTACGGATTACATCGTTAATAATAGCCAATGCCTCTGCCTCTTTTCCTTGACGCAAGAGTGCCTCTGCTTTGATCATATATGCCTCAGCCAAACGGAAGAGAGGAATATTTACGTCAGGCCATGACTTATCGGAGCAGTATTGCTCAGAATCAGCAGGCGATGTACTCTTAGAGTAAACGTTGGTGAACTTAGGAGCAGCCCAACATTTGAGCCAACCAGCATCTTCTACGCCCATGCTACCATCCACGATAAAGTTTTTCACAGTACCATCAGATGATGTATATTGAGAGCAAAGAATAGCACGGTCATCACCCAAGATCTTAGGCATCTCGTACTCGTTAGCCTTGATAGTATCAGCTGCTTCTTTCGTAGCAAACTTATAAACGAACTCAGGACTTGTGCGGAAACATTTCCAGTTAGCATCAGAACCCCATTTTACGAAGCCGTTATCACGTGTAGCAGCGATAATCATTTGTCCAGAGTAGCTGCGTGAGAAAGCACCATCTTGATAGATTAAGAGCAAAGCTTCATCTTGTGCACCGTTGTTGCGATTGTCACCCATGAAGAGTTGTTGGTATGCAGAATAGTACCAACCCTCAGAGGTAGTAAAGCCATTGGTATGCAATTTATAAGGACCTTTCAAAGCCTCTTCAGCAGCAGCTTGTGCATCTGCCCAAGCAGGTGTACCCGTATAAACCTCTGCATTGAGATATACACGTGCAAGAAGCAACCATGCAGCATATTTGTCCACGCGGTATTGATTGATACGTTTTTCTGGAAGATCTTGAATCAAACTTTCCAATTCTCCAACTAACCATTCATACATTTGAGGACGAGTATAGAAATCTGGCAATTCAGAACTCTCCTTCTCATTGAAAGGAATCAAATAGAACATATCAAGCATGTACCAAGAGTAGAGCGCTCTCAAGAAACGCACCTCAGCACGTTGTTGGATAGTTTTCTCATCTGTCAATCGCTCGGTACGAGACAAGAAGTGGTTGCAGAAGCGGATGTTAATGTTCAAACGATAGTACAAACCTTTTACAAGGATGTTATCGCCATTCCAGTTGTGAGTAAGAACATCCTTGTGACCTGGGTCGTTCGCCCAAATCCACCAACCTTCTTCGGTAGGGAACTCGTTGAGATACCAAGTGATACGGTAGAATGAAGATTGACCTTCATCGATGTCATCTACGTCACCTTGACCAGTAGCGCCTTGCTGTCCAGAAAGAGCAAGTGATGCATAACATTTCGCAAATACAGCATCTTGATTGAATCCCGTAGTAGAGTTTTCATCAATAGGTTGCAAATCCAAACATGCAGTAAAACCTATCATCAAGAAGCAGATAATTGATGTATGTTTAAAAAACTTCTTCATATTAGTTGTATATTAATTTGTTACTTATTAAAATTGCAAGCTCAAACCTACTAATGACGTCATAGAGCGAGGATAAATATTGTTGTCTATACCGCCAAATACCTCAGGATCAAGACCAGAATATTGTGTGAACACGCAAGGGTTTTGTACTGTTACGTATGCACGACCAGAAACTTTGTCAGCCTTGAAAGAATATCCCAAAGTGATGTTGTCAATACGTACAAACGATGCGTTCTCTACGAAATAGTCAAGACGGAAGAAATCAGTAAAGGTAGAACCTGTACCA
Organism: Bacteroidales bacterium; assembly: GCA_015061165.1. Taxonomy (GTDB): domain Bacteria; phylum Bacteroidota; class Bacteroidia; order Bacteroidales; family Paludibacteraceae; genus Colicola. The sequence goes on along the minus strand of SUXC01000008.1, from coordinate 100,075 downwards.
TCAGGACTTGTATAAACCTTATTGCTTTGCATACCCTTGTTGTAGTGAGTATCATATACAGATTTCATGACATTGTGGAATCCGTTACGATAGATTTCACCAGGGTTAGCATAACGCAAGTTACCTGCCAATACATCGTTATAAACATAATTGCCTACGTTAGAACGGAGTGAGACACCAAGGTCAAATCCATAGAATTGGAACTTAGTTTGGAAGCCCATAGTGATAGGCGCATTAGGACTATGATAGTAGTATTGGTCATCCTCAGTAATCTTACCATCCTCGTTGCGATCTACTACATAGTAGTATTTCTCGCCATTCTCGCGTGTACCCATACCTGTTTCGTACACATAGAAAGATGATGTTGGCAGACCCACAGCATGACGTTGGATAGTGTTACCAGTACCGTTAGAGATACCACCCGTTGGGATAGGAGTCTCATCTTCACCTGTGTTCAAGCGGATAATCTTGTTTTCGTTGTATGTAAAGTTGAATCCAAGATCCCACTTAAAGTTTCTTTTATCAACAGCTACTGCATTGATAGAGAACTCAGCACCTTGGTTGGTCAATGAGCCTACGTTAGAAATCACTTTATTACGGAAGTTAGTACCCACAGCCACAGGAACAACGTTCAAGAGGTCATCGGTTTGACGATAGTAGTAGTCAATGCTACCAGTAACACGATTATTAAGGAAACCAAAGTCAATACCCGCATTGTAAGTAGTAGTTTTCTCCCAAGTAATATCAGCGTTGTAAGCGTTAGGACGATAGGTAGTATAGATAGGGTTGCCACTTGCGTCAAACATAGGTGTACCCGTATTGTCGAGCAACTCGCTGTTAGGACCACCTACAGGATAATACGCATAGTCTTGTGAGATAGAATATTGCGCCATGTATGGGTAGTCACCTTGGTTTATCTCTTGCTGACCAGTGATACCATAACCGAGACGGAGTTTGAGATCATTAATCCAGTTAGCATCTTGAAGGAATGTCTCCTTGATTTTCCAACCAAGTGCTACAGATGGGAAAATACCCCAACGATGATCAGGAGCGAAACGCGAAGAACCGTCGGCACGTACAGTAGCTGTAAGCATAAGTTGGTTCCAACCAATATAGTTAGCACGTCCGAAGAATGACATCAAACGACTTTCAGTCTTGAAAGAGCTTTCTGCATAATTATATGGTTTACCGCGCAACTCTTCATTATTGTTGGTCATTGGCATAATACCATTGCCCTCATTGTAGAAATCATTATAGAAGTGTTGCAACTCAAAACCAGCCATGATATCAAAGTGTTGAGCCTCAGTGAAATCTTTGTAGTATTGAGCGTATGCGTTGAACTGGAGGTTATATTTGTTCTTCACATCATAACCATCCCAACCATAGTAGTGTCCAGCAACTCCGTAAGGATCATTTTGGTAACGTTGGTGACCGTAGCTATAGTCAGCACCGAAGTTAGCGTGGAGACGCAAATCCTCGAAGCCATGGATTTGGTAGTCCACCTCCAAGTTACCTACGAAAGAACCTGAATTAGCAATAGAAGACTGCTGATTGAGTGCAGCAACAGGGTTGTTGGTTGTGTTAGGGTCGAAGGTGAGTGGCCAACCTGGGTCGTTGTAGTTAGCACCAGTAGTAGGTTGGTTGTAACCACCAAAGAATTTATCCATATCCTCTTTAGAGAAATACTCCTCACCATAGATATTAGTAGCACCACCCTTGATAGGCAATGTAGGATCCATAGACAAAGCAGAACCAACAACACCAGCAGGATAACTATTGTAGATGTACAATCCCTTCACATTGAAGTTGATATTGAGGTGTTTGTCAAAGAACGAAGGTGAGAGGTTAACCGCACCTGTTACACGTTGCATTTGGCTATTCTTGATAATACCATTACCCAATGTATAACCAATAGAAGCACGATAAGGCATATTCTTAGTACCACCAGTAATAGAGATATTATGGTCAGTAGAGATAGCAGCACGATAGATTTCTGATTGCCAATCGGTGTTAGCAGTACCTAACTTAGACATATAATCGTGGCTCAAGCCAATAGTAGAAGCATAAGCACGCAACTCATCTCCAGTGAAGACCTCCATACGATTGATAAGATTGCTCATAGACACATTACCCTCGTATGACACTTTAGGTCCAGAACCTGCTTTACCTTTCTTGGTAGTGATAATAATGACACCGTTAGAAGCACGGCTACCGTAGATAGCAGTAGCAGAAGCATCCTTGAGGACGGTGAAGGTCTCAATATCGTTAGGATTAACCATTGAGAGAGGGTTGGCAGCACCTGGGATACCATTGTTATCCATAGCCAAACCATCAATAACGATAAGAGGACTGTTGCTTGCAGAGAGTGAAGAACCACCACGAATACGGATGTTAGCACCCGTACCTGGAGCACCGTCATTAGAAGTGACAACTACACCCGCAATTTTACCTTGCATCATCTCTTGTGCATTGACGTTCAAACCTTTGTTCATATCATCAGGTTTGATGGCGGTAACAGAACCAGTAGCATCGTTTTTCTTAACGACACCATAACCAACAACCACAACCTCTTCGAGCATCTCAGTATCCTCACCTAATTGCACTTGCATACCATCAACAGCAGCAGCCTCAACAGGTTTATAGCCAATATAGCTGATTTCGAGTACAGCACCCTCTGCTACTGTAAGGACAAAATTACCATCAAAATCAGTAATCGTACCATTAGTAGTACCTTTTTCAATGATGTTAGCACCAATAATAGCCTCTCCAGTAGCCGCATCAGTCACAACACCAGTAATAGTGGTTTGTGCATACATGAACGTTGCAAATGCTAAGAACAGCAAAGTAAACAACGATTTCGATATAAAACGATTATTTTTCATTGCATTTATTATTTTGTCTGTTTAAAGATAGTTTTTCCGCCTACAGTCAAAGTACCTGTAGGATTACCATCCTCATCTGTTTTTGCACTAAACAATGAGATAGCAAGGTCATCTTGTTGTGTTTTATCCTCTGAAATCATTCTTACACCAAAGCGACGAGCAGTGGTAATTGAATACAAGCCCCAGCGAGCCTCGTAGTCTTTGAGAACAGATTTTTCCTTAATGAGAATAGAATCTTTGGTATATTCAGAGTGCTCATAGTAATAATAACCACTATTAGCCAACGTATTTGCATCACGATTGAGTACAAATTCTACCTTATCATATATCATCGTACCAAGCGTATCATACGACTCAATCTGAATTGTGTCGTATGTAGTATCCTTCACGATGATTGGTCTTCCATTAGGACCTGGCTGACGTGAAGAAGTAATCGTCATGATAATAGTATCTACCTTTGTTGTATCAATCCAAAGGGTAGAATCCTTGAAACCCCAAGCAGTGTTAGGCAGGTCAGCCATAATCTTCTCTAAGTTGGCCAACTTAGACACTTGATCTCTCAAGGTATCACCATTCTCAATCAACAGATTTTCGTTAAAATACACTTTGAATGGTTCGATTTCAACATCTTCTGGAGTAAACACGATGTCAAGACCTACATAATCTTCTGCGTACTCAATAGCATAAGAAAGATTCATTGAACTTGGTGCTTCGTACACACCATCACCAAATGTAGTCTCAGTACGCACTGCCTTGTAATCTGGCAAGAACTTGTACTCCACAACCTTGATATCCGTACCAGAAACCATACCGCCCGAGCGGATAGAATCCAAACCTAACAAAGTTGCATTCGCAATTTTCTTGCTCGACTCAAGCACTTCTACTTCTGGTTTACAAGCAACCAGCACTAAACCAAGTGTCAGTGAGAAAAGCAAAGAAAGAAAAAGTTTGTTTTTCATCATTGTAATTTGTTTTGTTATGTTAATTATTGTTTTTATTATATCGCTTCGCTGTCGGAACGCTCGCAAGCGAGCTGTCAGACACGCCATATGGCGGTTTCAAAGGCACAAGGGTTATTTTTTGCCTTCCTTGATGAGGACAACGCTGATAGCACCGAGGATGAGCAAGACACCTGCTGCCACCAACATACCTACCTGCGAGCCCGCGCATATATATTTAAGGATTGCGCCACCGATCAATGCTGCTACGATTTGTGGAAGACAAATAGTACAGTTGAACAATCCAAGATAGTAACCCATGTTGTCACCCTTGAGCGAGTTGGTCAAAATAGTGAATGGCACTGCCAACATCGCTGCCCATGCTGCACCAATAAATGCATAAGACACAAGCAATACGTATTGGTTGGTTACAAACAATGTAGAAATAAATCCTAATGCACCAACAATCAATGAGATAGCATACGCACCCTTATTGTGGAATTTCTTTTCCAAAGCAGGCATAACCAATGCCCAAAGCATAGAGCCAACTGCCTGAATAGCAAAACATACACCCACCCAGTTACCTGCGTTTTGGAATGGCTCAGCAGCTGTAGAAACGCCATCCCAACCAAAACATTGGGTAGCGATAGCACCGTTGGAGTATGTCCACATGAAGAGGAATGCAGCCCAGCAGAAGAACTGTACAAGACCTACCGTCCAGAAGGTAGAAGGTGCGTCAATGAGCAAACGGATAAAACTTGCGTCTTGCTTCTTCTCGTCCTTCTTCGTTTCCAAACCATGGAACTTAGCATACTCCTCTGGATTCAACTCCTTGACAGTGAAGAAGGTATAGAGCACACAGAAAATCAAAAGCCCTGCGCCAATATAGAAACTCCACTTCACTGAGTCTGGAATAACGCCTTCTGGCGCTGTGTTAGCAATACCTACCCAAGTAAAGAGGATTGGGAAAATGTAACCCGCCAATGAACCTGCGTTGCAAAGGAAAGATTGGATAGAATATGCGAGACCTTTTTGCTCCTCGTTCACCATATCGCCGACCATCATCTTGAATGGTTGCATAGCTATATTAATAGAGGTGTCGAGGAACATGAGAGAGAACAATCCGAACCACATAGCCGCATTCAAGCCAAGGAAAAGGGATTGACCGAAAGTGAAGTTACCAGCATTAGGCAAAAGCAACATCACAGCCACCGCGATGAGCGCACCTACAATAAGATAAGGTTTGCGACGACCAAGGCGGTTCCAAGTCTTGTCGGAATACTTACCCACCAAAGGTTGCACAATCATACCCATCAATGGAGGCAATACCCAAAAGAATGAAAGTTGGTGAGGATCAGCACCTAACGTGGCAAAAATACGAGAGATATTAGCACTCTGAAGTGCATAAGCAATTTGGACTCCAAAGAATCCAAAACTGAGGTTAAAAAGCTGTCCAAAGGACAAGTTGCGTTTTTCTGTCATGACGTGTATTTTATCGAAATTATTTACATTTCTGTAAAAACGGCTACAAAGGTACTGCTTTTTTTTCACACGCGCAAGGAAAAATAGCAAAAAAATGCGTTTTTAATTATGCAAACGTTTTCGAAAATGGAAGATTTGAGGTGGGAATTGGGGATAAAACAGGAGGAATTTCTTGGATAAATTGCTAATGAAGATAAATTAAACATATTTTGACGTTCCTTTTTTCCTACGGTAGGGGGATTCGTAGGGTATTCGTGGGGTATTCGTGGGGTATTCATGGGATATACGTATGTATCGGGTATGTGTCGGGAATGTATCGGGTATGTATCGGGAATGTGTCGAAGGCGACGGGGCGCGTGGGAGGAGGTGTGCCAACCACCGACGAGCACGGATGGGCACGGAAACACGATATATATCCTTGGTTCAGTGTAGGTCAGTGTAGGTCAGTGGTCAATCCATAACCGCGGAAAGATGTCTCTCAGTGGGGGATATACCAACCACTGACGAGCACGGATGGGCACGGAAACACGATATATATCCTTGGTTCAGTTTAGGTCAGTGCAGTTCAGTGGTCAATCCATAACCGCGGAAAGATGTCTCTCAGTGGGAGATATACCAACCACCGACAAGCACGGATGGACACGGAAAAAAGGAGATATAATGAACGACAATATCGACAACTTGCGCCCAAATCAATATCCCTTGGGCGCTAAACGGGGGAATATTATCAACCACGGATGAACACGGATGGACACGGAAAAAGGAATATAGACATCCTTGCTCGCAAGCTCGCAGAAATCTAAACTATCCAAACTAAAAACAAAGAGGGCGGTTGGTTAAGAAGACAACATAAACAACCATTCCGCTTCGCCGTACGCAACGCGATCGTTCGAACGAAGTGAGATAAGAACATTGCTCAGCGGCAAGGAGACATAACCGCCCACGGATGCCATGGATGGGCACGGAAAAAGGAATATAGACATCCTTGCTCGCAAGCTCGCAGAAATCTAAACTATCCAAACTAAAAACAAAAAGGAGGGAGGAGACGAAGAGAGGTGAAGAGACAAAGAGAGGTGAGTATCAATCGATTAAAGAAGAGAAAAAGAAAAAATAGATATTTTTTTAAGAAAAGATTTGCATATATCAAAAAAAGGTAGTATCTTTGCACTCCTTTTATCGGGATAAGTAACGAAATCGCGCTGGAAAAGCAACAACACTATCCCGACCGAAAGTTAAAATCATCAAAAACAATAAAACTACTGAAAGATATGAAAATCAACGTATTATTAGCACAAGTTTTGCTGTGCAGCACCTTAATAAGTTGCGGAGGCCCTATTACGGGCAATAACCCAGATGTGGATGAGAACGGGACGGATAGTATACCAGCAATCAATGACACTCCAAATGACAGCGTGCCTACAGACACCATAGATCCTAATATGCCAGAGACATTAGCACTCGATTCGACTTGGGTACGCAAAAGAGCAGGCAGCGCCTATGGAAAGGATTTGGCAGAAATTTCGGGTATGGTTTGCAGCCGCGTTACACCCGGATACCTGTGGGTACAAGGCGATGATTCGTATAAGGTACGCGCAATGACAGCAGAAGGCAAGTTCAGCACCACAATCAAACTGCACGACTCCTATCGCGATTGGGAAGGTCTAAGCGGCGGTGTTTATAATGATACCAATTATCTGTTCGTAGGCGTGTTCGGCGACAATGGGTTGAGCTACAAAGACAAATACTACATATATTACTTTGAGGAGCCCGAAGTAGTGGATGGCGAAGTGAAAGTAGAGAAGAAGATTATACATTTCGGTTATCCAGACGGCAAAGCGCACAATGCAGAAGTCATTATGTACGATAATATAGAAAACAAAATCTATATCGTAGATAAATGGAATACATTCAATAGCACAGGTATGGTATATAGTATGCCATTCAGTACAGATATTGATTTGGAAACCATGCACGTGCTGACAGAGGAATGTCAGTTGGGCGGAAGCGATATGTACATCTTAGGCGCCAACGGCAAAGCAGGTTTGTTCCAGAACCCAACAGGCGGTGATATTTCCGCAAATGGTAAATATATATTGATAAAGAATGAGGCCTTTCTGCTGACTTGGACACGTGAGGAAATAGACGGTCGTTTGGAAAGCATAGGAGAGACATTGGCTCGCCGTCCAAAGAAAATAACCGCCTACAAAAGAGAACCACAAGGAGAAGCCATCGCATGGCTGAATGACAGCACATTCTACACCACCAGCGATGTCTATAGCAGCGATGTTGCTCCTATATGGGTATATACCAAAATAGAGAATACAGAAGAATAATCAAAAATAAACAACACAACAAAAACATATAAAACAACGATAAGTACTGTTCGTATGACACGACATGAACAACTAATTGAAGCACTACAACACAACTTTGGTTTTGATACCTTCAAAGGTAATCAAGAAGAAATCATCAACAACCTAATGGATGGCAAAGACACCTTCGTACTGATGCCAACAGGCGGAGGAAAAAGCCTCTGCTATCAACTGCCATCCCTACTCATGGAAGGCGTGGCTATCGTGATTTCTCCACTGATTGCACTGATGAAAAATCAAGTGGATGCTATGCGTAACTATTCGGAAGAAGATGGCGTAGCGCACTTTATCAACTCATCGCTCTCACGCCCAGAGATTCATCAAGTGAAAGCCGATGTATTGAGCGGAAAAACCAAACTGCTATACTTAGCCCCCGAATCCCTAAACAAAGAGGAAAATGTGGACTTCCTGAAAGGCGTAAAGATCTCGTTCTATGCTGTAGATGAGGCACACTGTATCTCAGAATGGGGACACGATTTCCGTCCAGAATATCGACGTATTCACCCCATCGTGGAGCGCATAGGCAAAGCACCCATCATCGCTTTGACCGCCACCGCAACACCCAAAGTGCAACACGACATACAAAAGAACTTGGGCATGCTGCATGCACAAGTATTCAAGTCCTCGTTCAACCGTCCTAACCTATATTACGAAGTACGCGAGAAGACCGATGACGTAGATAAAGATATAGTAAGATTTGTTCGCTCAATGGGCGACAAGTCGGGTATCATCTACTGCTTGAGCCGCAAGACCGTGGAGGACTTGGCCGCTACGCTGAACGCCAACAACATCCCTTCTCTGCCCTATCACGCAGGCATGGACGCCGCTACACGCAGCGAGAACCAAGATGCGTTCCTCATGGAGAAAGTACAAGTGATTGTAGCCACCATCGCCTTTGGTATGGGTATCGATAAACCCGATGTACGATTTGTCATACACTACGACATACCCAAATCGCTGGAAGGATACTACCAAGAAACAGGTCGCGCAGGTCGCGATGGCGGCGAAGGACAATGTATCTGCTTCTATTCCCCAAAAGATATAGAACGTTTGCGCAAATTCCAACAAGGCAAACCCATCGTGGAACAAGAAATAAACAACTTGCTCCTCTTTGAAACACAATCGTATGCAGAAAGCCCAATCTGCCGCAGGAAACTGCTGCTGAACTATTTTGGCGAAGAATACAACCAAGAGAAATGCGGCAACTGCGATAACTGCAAAAAGACCTATCGCATGATGGATGCTACTGAGTTGCTCGGACTGATATTGGAAACTATTCACCAACTGAACGAGAAATTCCGCTCGCGCCATATCGTGGATATAATAAAAGGAAACAAGACATCTACCGCTATCTCATACAGACACAACGAGTTGGAGAACTTCGGTTGCGGCGAAGATGAAGATGAAGCAACACTGCATGCAATCATCCGTCAGGCATTGCTGAAAGGATACATAAAAAAAGATATAGAGTCGTATGGCGACTTGAAACTGACTCCAGAAGGCAAGAAATTCATGCGTCGCCCAATCAAGTTTGAAGTACCTATTGAGGTACACAACGATGATGATGGTGCAGATATAGAAAGTAGCGTAGGCGCATGCGCCGCAGCCGATGATGTGCTGTTCTCTATCCTGAAAGACCTGCGCAAGAAACTGAGCAAGCGTATGAACGTACCTCCATTCGTTATCTTCCAGGATGGCAGTTTGGAGGCCATGGCAACGAGTTACCCTATCACATTGGAAGAGTTGCAAAACATCCCCGGCGTGGGTGCAGGTAAAGCCAAACGCTATGGCGATGAGTTTGTGAAGCTCATTAAAAGCTATGTGGAGGAGAATGATATTATCCGCCCAGAAGACCTGCGCGTTCGCACCGTGGCGAAAAACTCGGCACGTAAGATAGCGATTATTCAAGCAATAGATAGACGCGTGGCATTGGATGACTTGGCAGAACGTTTGGGTATGTCCATGGAGGAGATACTGGAAGAGATAGAAGCCATCGTATATTCGGGTACTAAACTGAATATCAAGTACTTCATCGAGGAAGTCGTTGATCCTGATGAGGAGTTCGATATTTACGACTACTTCCGCCACGCAGAAAACGACAATATCCGACAAGCCATGGAGACATTGGGCGAAGATGACTATGATGAGATCAATGTCCGACTGGTGAGAATAAAGTTCCATAGCGAACTCGGAAATTAAGACCGCTACGCTGATAGAAATGAGAAAAGGAGAGATAGATATTATCACATTGGGTTGCTCGAAGAATCTTGTGGATACCGAACGACTGATGCGCCAATTGGAATTGGCAGGTTATCGGTGTGTACATGATGCAGCAAATCCCAAAGGCGAAATAGCTATCATCAATACCTGCGGATTCATCGGCGATGCGAAAGAAGAAAGCATAGACATCATCCTACAATTTGCGGAGCGCAAAACGAAAGGCAAACTGCGCAAGCTGTACGTCATGGGCTGCCTGTCGCAACGCTACAGAAATGAACTGCCAGCGGAAATACCGGAGGTGGATAAGTGGTTCGGAAAGTTTGATTATATGGGGATAGTCAATGAGGTTAAAGGCGAAAGGTTAGAAGAGCACCCCACGACACAAGTGTCGTCGGGGACCCCGCTGGTTAAAGGCGAAAGGTTAGAGGTTAAAGGCAAGGATTATGAAAGGAAGCTCACGACACCGAAACATTATACGTATCTGAAGATTGCGGAGGGGTGTAACAGGTACTGCTCGTACTGCGCGATACCACTGATTACAGGGCGATTCACCTCGCGTCCGCTGGAGGAGATTTTGGATGAAGTACGTTGGTTAGTCGGGCAAGGGGTAAAGGAGTTCAACGTGATTGCACAAGACTTATCCAGTTATGGATTAGACCTTTACGGCGAACACCGATTGGCGCAGTTAGTCGATGAAATGGCGCAGATAGAAGGCGTGGAGTGGATACGATTGCACTATACCTACCCTACGGATTTTCCATACGACCTGCTGCCCGTGATGGCAAAACACAAAAACGTGTGCAAATACATGGACATCGCGCTGCAACACTGCTCGGATAACATGCTCAAGAAAATGCACCGACATATCACTCGCGAGGAACAAAATGCCGTGATAGCACGTATTCGGAAGGAAGTGCCAGGGATATGTATCCGCACCACCCTATTGGTGGGACACCCTGGAGAGACAGAGGAAGACTTCAATGAGCTGTGCGAGTGGGTGAAAGAGATGAAGTTTGAGCGACTGGGTGCCTTTGCCTATAGCGAAGAAGAAGGGACATTCGCAGCAAAGCACTACACAGATAATGTTCCGCAAGAGGAGAAAGAACGCCGCGTGGAGAAACTGATGGAAATACAACAAGAGATTTCCGCCGAACTATTGAGCCACATGGTTGGCACGAAACAACGCGTGGTGATTGATAGAGAAGAAGAGGAGTACTACGTGGGACGCACGCAGTATGACTCGCCAGAGGTGGACTGCGAGGTGCTGATAGAGAAGGAGGCGATGAGGCGAGAGGCGAAAGGCGAAAGGTTAGAGGCAGGAAATTATTACGAAGTAACTATCATAAAATCAGAGGACTTTGACCTCTATGCACAATTATGAAGACAAAAGAACTAATCCAACACATTGCGACAAGTGGCTCCATGACTAAGACACGCGCGGAGGAGCTGCTCAGTGCAACCGTGGCAGTACTACAGAAAGAACTGTTGGGAGGCAAGAGTGTACAGTTGCAGAATTTTGGTACGCTGGAGATGACACGCAGGAATGCGCGCACTGTGGTACACCCTAAGACCAAAGAACTGACCACCATTCCCGAGAAAATGCAACTGACCTTTAAGGCAAATGCAACCATTAAAGAACAACTGAAAAACACATAAGATATGGCAAACGATAAACTGACATGGACAGAACTGCGCAAAGCAGTAGCTGAATACGCCAACACTTCGGAGCAAGAAGCGGGGCAGTTTCTCAGTGCCCTATTGGAAGGCGTTGTGGAAGGACTGAAGACCGATAAACAAGTCAAGATCAAAGGATTAGGTAGTTTTGCGCTCAAAGCTGTTGCGCCACGCAAGAGCGTGAATATCGCCACCGGCGAGACCTTCACCATTGAGGGATACAACAAACTGACTTTCAGCGCAGAGTCTATGCTCAAAGAGAGCGTAGAGAAACGTCTGGAACAACCTAAAACAGAAGCACTAATGGCAGAATTGAATCCCGACCCTCTGAAAAAACTCGGCGAACAAGCCAATGAGATTGTCGATATATTGGCAGAATTAGGGCAAGCGGTATCCAAACCAAGTTTGGAGGTTGAAGAAGTTCAAGAGGTTCCAGAAGTTCCCGAGGAGAAGACAGAAGAAACTATTGAAGAACCAACAACAATAGAAGAGCCAACTATAGAACCTGCGCCTGAACCTGAAGAGGAGCCAACAGAGGAACCTGTGGAAGCAGTTACAGAGGAGCCTGTGGAAGAAGCAAGACCTATCGCAGAACCTATCGCAAAACCGACTTGCAAGTGCCACAAGTGGGTATGCTGGGTGATTGGTGCGCTGGTACTATTGGGTATCATAGGTACAGGCGTTTATTTCCGTGCAACATTGGCACAATGGTGGCAATGTATGCAAGATTGTCAGCCAACCATAGAGGAAGTTCAGGAGGAAGATAGCTTAGAAGTTCAAGAGGTGACGGAGGCAGCAATATCATTGGCAGATAAACCACGCGAATATGTGAATTTCATTGGTATTGAGCGAGTTGGAAAAGATAGTCGTTTGGCATGGATTGCCTATAAATACTATGCACAAAAAGATTTGTGGGTGTTCATCTACGAAGCCAATCGCGATTTGATTAAAAACCCATCAATAGTACGAGAGGGACAAGTGATTCGCATACCCGAATTGAGCGAAGAATACCGCAATTTGTATAATCCCGAACTGAAACAACTGGTGGATAGTTTGGCCGTGGAGTATCTTAGGAAGTAGGTTAAAGGCTAAAGGTTAAAGGCTAAAGGCAGGAATATTTGAACGAGGATGTAATACATATTCACGGAGCACGCACGCATAATCTGAAAAACATCACGGTAGATATACCTCGCAACAAGTTGGTGGTAATCTCAGGTGTCAGCGGTAGCGGCAAGTCTTCTTTGGCCTTCGACACATTGTTTGCCGAAGGTCAAAGGCGTTATGTGGAGAGCCTGAGTTCGTATGCCCGTCAGTTCTTAGGGCGTATGCAGAAACCCGATGTGGACTTCATAGAGGGTATTCCTCCTGCTATAGCCATTGAGCAGAAAGTGACTAATCGCAACCCACGAAGTACAGTGGGCACTGTGACAGAGATTCACGAATACCTAAAACTATTGTTCGCACGTGCAGGCAAGACCATCTCGCCCGTAAGCGGACAAGAAGTGAAGCGCCACAGCGTACATGATGTGGTGGAGTGTTTGCGTAGGCAACCCGTTGGTGCTAAAGTACTTCTATTATCCCCTATCGTGGCAGAAAATGCGCATGAACAATTGGCTATTTGGCAGCAACAAGGTTTCTCCCGCCTCTACCGAAGGGATAGCGAAGGGATAGAGAACATATTGCGCATAAGTCCCAACATAGAGGTGGATGCTAATACCTATCTGCTGGTGGATCGATTGATAGCCGATGGCGAAGATAGTACGCTCAACCGCTTTGCAGACTCGGTGCAGACAGCTTTCTTCGAGGGCAAAGGCGAGTGCCTGTTAGCGATAGAAGTACCTGAAAGCGGGAATCGGGAAGCGGGAGTCGGGAATCAAAATAGTCATTATATTGAGACATTCTCGCAACGCTTTGAGGCAGATGGTATTACGTTTATGGAGCCCACGGAGCATTTGTTTGACTTCAACAGCCCCTTGGGTGCATGCCCTACCTGTGGCGGATATGGCAATGTGATTGGCATAGACCCTGACTTGGTCGTTCCAGATAAGACGAAAACGATATACGAAGGGGCCATAGCATGCTGGAAAGGCGAGAAGATGGGTTTATGGAACGAAGCACTCATTTACGCTGCGGACAAATTTGATTTTCCCATACATACACCTTTTTATGAACTCACTACTGAGCAGAAGCAATTGCTATGGGTTGGCAATGAGTATTTTCATGGACTTAACGACTTTTTCCATGAGTTGGAGAGCAAACAATACGCAAAGATACAATATCGCGTTATGCTCAGTCGCTATCGCGGTAAAGCAATATGCCCTGACTGTTTGGGCAAGCGTTTGCGCAAGGAAGCAGAGTATGTGCTTGTAGGTGGAAAATCCATTACCGAACTCAACCAAATGCCAATCACACAGTTGGCTGAATGGTTTGAGCAGTTAACTACAAGCGATAAGCAACTATCTGAAGCGTTTGGTATTTTGCTAACAGAAATTCGCTCACGCTTGCAGTTTATGCAGGATGTAGGTTTAGGATATCTGACACTCAGCCGAATGTCCAACACACTGTCGGGCGGCGAAGGGCAACGTATCAATTTGGCTAAGTCATTGGGCAGCAGTCTGGTAGGTTCGTTATATGTATTGGATGAGCCCAGTATTGGTTTGCACCCACGCGATACGCAACGCCTTATTCACGTACTAAAACAATTGCGCGACTTAGGCAATACGATTGTGGTGGTGGAACACGATGATGAGATACAAAAAGCAGCCGATTACACCATAGAGATTGGCCCCAAAGCGGGTCGCCACGGTGGCGAAGTGATATATGCAGGTGCACCTAAGATAGAGAAATTTACGTATTCCATTCCGCCCTATAGGCGTACATGGAACAATTACATAGAAGTTATTGGTGCCACCGAAAACAACCTCAAGAACATTAATGTCCGCTTCCCTCTGAACGTGATGACCGTAGTGACGGGTGTCAGCGGTAGCGGCAAATCATCGTTGATTAGCAAGGTGCTCTACCCCGCCCTGAAAAAGCACTACGGTGGTATTGCCGAACGAACAGGCGACTTTGGCAGTCTGCGCGGAAGCCTGAATCTGCTTCACAATGTGGAGTTTGTGGACCAAAACCCATTGACCAAGTCTTCGCGTTCGAACCCAGTGACCTACCTCAAGGCATACGATGAGATTCGCAAACTATTTGCCGACCAACAACTGAGCAAACAAATGGGATTCACACCCGCACACTTCTCCTTCAACACCCCTGGCGGACGCTGCGAAGCGTGCCAAGGCGAAGGAAAAGTAACTATCGAAATGCAGTTTATGGCAGATATTACGTTGGAATGTGAGCACTGCCACGGCAAACGTTTCAAGCAAGAGATTTTGGACGTCCTCTATCGCGAGAAAAGTATTTATGACATCCTTGAAATGACGGTCAATCAAGCCATTGAGTTCTTCTCGGAAGATATAGCATGTAAGAAGATTGTCAATCGCTTGCGCCCATTGCAAGATGTAGGTATCGGATATGTGAAGTTGGGTCAAGCAGGTAGTACCCTATCTGGTGGAGAGAGCCAACGCGTGAAACTGGCATCATTCCTTGCTCAAGAGAATGCGACACCTACCCTCTTCATCTTTGATGAGCCCACAACGGGCTTGCACCACCATGATGTGGCGGTACTGCTGAAAGCACTGAATGCACTGATTAGCAGAGGACATACAGTATTGATTATCGAACATAATCCATCTATCATTTTGGCAGCCGACCATATCATTGACCTCGGGAAAGAGGGAGGCGATGAAGGCGGAACCATAGTGGCAGAAGGTACACCCGAGCAGATTATGGAATGTACAGATAGTTATACGGGGAAAGCGTTGAACGAGCTAAAAGATAGTTTTATATGATTAGCGTTGAACATCTCAGCATAGAATTTTCTTCGCGTCCGATATTGGACGATATCACGTTTCTCATCAACCCGCGCGATCGCGTAGCGTTGGTGGGCAAGAATGGCGCAGGCAAAACCACCCTACTCCGTCTGTTGGCAGGCGAGGAGACACCCTCTTCAGGTAGAATCAGCAAGATGGGCGATTTGACTATCGGTTACCTGCCACAGGTGATGATGCACGTGGACGGCAAAACACTGCGAGAGGATGTGATGTCTGTATTAGGCAATAAGGCGAGAGGCGAAAGTGCACCCCAAAAATCAAGGGATTTTTCGGGGACCCCGCTGGCAAGAGGAGATGAGGCACGATTTATTGCAGAGATGGATCGCACCATCATCGGTTTGGGCTTCGAGCGAAAAGACTTTGACCGTCCTTGCTCGGAGTTCTCAGGCGGTTGGCGTATGCGAATTGAGTTGGCAAAGATTCTACTGCAACATCCTGATTTATTGCTACTGGATGAGCCAACCAACCACCTCGATATTGAGTCTATACAATGGTTGGAGGAGTTTCTCAAAACAAATGGTAGTGCATTGGTATTAGTCAGCCACGACCGCGCATTCCTTGACAATGTAACCACACGCACCATTGAGATTACACTCGGGCGTATCTACGATTACAATGTACCTTACTCACAGTTCAAAGTGCTCCGACAGGAGCGTCACGAACAACAAGTACGCGCCTATCAGAATCAACAGAAGATGATTCAGGAAACAGAGGAGTTTATCGAACGTTTTCGCTATAAAGCCACCAAAGCGGTGCAAGTGCAATCGCGCATCAAGCAACTGGAGAAATTGGAGCGTTTGGAGGTGGATATAGAGGACAACTCACGATTGAGTTTGCGTTTTCCACCAGCCCCTCGTAGTGGTGATTTTCCGCTCATCGTAGAGGACTTGCGTAAGGATTTCGGCGAACATATGGTCTTCCAAAATGCCACATTTACTATTCGTCGTGGCGAAAAAGTAGCGTTTGTGGGTAAGAACGGCGAAGGTAAGACGACACTGGTGCGTTGTATCATGGGGCAACTGGATTACATGGGTACGCTGAAGATTGGGCACAATGTTAAGATTGGCTATTTTGCACAAAATCAAGCTGCGCTATTGGATGGCGAACTGACTGTTTTCCAAACTATTGACAATGTTGCTGTGGGTGACATACGCACGCAGATTCGCAATATATTAGGTGCATTTATGTTCGGTGGCGAAGCATCGGAAAAGAAAGTGAAAGTGCTTTCGGGTGGTGAGCGCAGCCGATTGGCAATGATTCGCCTGCTATTAGAGCCCTGTAATCTGCTTATTCTTGATGAGCCCACCAACCACCTTGACATACAGTCTAAAGACATCCTGAAAGCTGCCTTGAAGGAGTTTAACGGCACCGTGATATGCGTGAGCCACGACCGCGATTTCTTAGATGGATTGGTGGAGAAAGTGTATGAGTTCGGCGGTGGCAAAGTGAAAGAGCACTTAGGCGGAATCTATGATTTCTTGCGCAGCAAGCGGATTGATTCGTTACAGGAATTGGAGAGGAAGAAGCCTACCCCCAGCCCCTCCCTAAAAGGAGGGGAGAATAGCGAGAGCTCTTCTGCGAAGTTGGATTATGCGGCGCAGAAGGCAGCCGCAGCTGCACGCCGCAAGAAAGAAAAACAGATTGCGGATGTGGAGGCTGCTATTGCGAAACTCGAACAAGAACAACAAGCGATAGAGATACTGCTTACGGATGTAGCACAACAAACAACGGAGAATTTCCAACGCTATGAACATATCAAGCGCGAAATGGAGCAACGCCTCTACGAATGGGAAATACTCAGCGAAGAAGAATGATTATGAAGGAAATTATTGAATATATCATCACATTCTTGCTATACGGCAATGCAAATGCAGCCAAACAAGTAGGCTATACATCTGATGAAGCAGAATGGCACAATTACCGCGTAGTGATTGTACCTAACGGGCATTTGGGTAAGGAGATTATTATGCCCGACCTAAATGAGGCGAAAGGTGAAAGGTTAGAGGTTGAAGGCACGAAGTCTAAGACATGGGTAATTCATACGGATATTATCTATAATACGTTCTTCTTTATCTCTCGCGCAGAGGAAGTGATTAATCCACAGCGCGATGAACACGGACGTTTTTTAGCAAAACACTCTATTTTGGGTATCAATAATCGCCTAATGATTCCTACGGTGGATGAGTATGCGCGCATGCTGATGAAACTGTTGGATTTGCCGCTGCCTACCCCATCGTTTAGCCAAATTTATCTGACACACGATGTAGATACTATTGCTCACTACCGTCATTTGCGCGGGGCTATAGGTGGTATCGTGCGCGGAGAATGGCGCAAGGTAATGGCTTCATTGAAGGATATTCACAATGACCCTGCCTTCACCTTCTCGTGGCTGATTGCGCAAGATAAGAAAGTGGAAGGAGCGGAATGTATCTACTTTGTCAAAGATACAGAAGGCAAAGGGTATGATTACCCCCAATACAATCTCAATGGTAACGATTTCGCCATTGTGAAACAGTTGATTGAGAATAGCGGTGCAAAGATAGGATGGCATGGAAGTTATTATGGAGGCGATAAGGCGAATTGGCAATTAGGCGATAAGGCGGGATTACATCGCAGTCACTATTTGCGTTGCTCGATAGACCAAATGCAGCGATTGGCAGAAGTGGGGGTAACCGATGACTTCACAATGATGTTCCCGGACCAAGTGGGCTTCCGTTTGCAAACCACACGACCAGTGCGCTGGATCAATCCTAAAACAATGACACTCACCCACTTAACATTGCACCCACTAACCGTTATGGACTGCACACTAAGCAATGCCAACTATATGAACCTCAATGAGGATGAAGCCTATTTTGAATGTCAGCGACTATTTGAAAAGATTCATCAAAATGCGGGTGAAATAGTACTTTTGTGGCACAACACCACCCCAACAGGCAACACCTACCATCATAGTTTGTACCCCAAACTGTTGGCAATGTTAATAGACAAATAATTAATTGCACGTGAAACTGAATATCCTCATATTAGCAGACCCCTTTGGCAAACCCTCATTCGCACCGAGACTGCGCTATTTGTGCAACTATCTCGTTCAACAAGGGCATCAAATTGTGGTATATACGGAGCAGTTTCAGGAGTTTGATTTTCCACATTCTTATCCGATTATAGAGAAACCTATCGCCTACCACAACACATGGCAGTGGGCATGGCAATCGCTATGGTCGTTGCTTTTCGATTGGCGCAACCGTCAGTTCTCGCAATGGGTTAGCCAACAGGTGAAAGACCAAGATTTTGACCTTGTTTTTTGTACGACATTTTCCACGTTCCCTCTACGCGCAGCATACGACATTGCCCTTCAAAAACATATTCCACTTATTACAGACATTCGCGATCTGGACGAACAAATACCAGGTGCCCAATACCAAAGCCATCGCCAGTGGTGGGCTAAGCCTTTTAGTCATTGGTACAAACGCATAAATATTCGCCGTCGCAATCGCGTGTTACGCGCTGCCAACACTATCACAACTATCTCACCTTGGCATGTAGATTTCATTCGTACATATAATACTAACGTACATCTTATTTACAACGGATACGACCCTGCTCAGTTCTATGCCAAAGATATTCCTACCGACACTTTCCGCATCGCGTACATCGGGCGAATCTATGCGTTCCAAAGCACTGCACTCATTGAGCAAGTTGTTCGCGAACTGAATCTTCCCAATGTAGAATTGGATATACACACTACTGATTGTCAGCCTATTCCACTGAATCAAGTAGGTGATAAACTACGCCATAGCAGCATCGCTTTGGTGCTGACCAACCCAAATGCAAAAGGCATGATGACTACCAAGTTCTTTGAGGCATTAGGTTGTGAAAAGCCTATACTGTGTACCCCATCCGATAATGGACTATTGGCACAAACGATCCGCCAAACCAATGCTGGCTTAGCCTCTTCTGACATCAACGAAATAAAGGCGTTTATTCTCAATAAATACCACGAATGGCAACAAAATGGCTTCACGCGCCAAGCAGTAATCAACAAAGAGCAATTCTCGCGTGAGAAACAAGCACAACAATTTGAGCAGTTATTCATTCACACATTAAAATCCCACAACTCTTGAACACGATTTCCGTCATAGTACCCATCTACAATGCTGAAGCATATCTGGCAAAATGTATCGAATCGCTGATACACCAGACTTATCGTGCTTTGCAGATAATCCTCATTAATGACGGTTCTACGGATAATAGTTTAGCTATTGCAGAGCAGTTTGCTACAAAAGACCCACGTATTGAATTATACTCACAACCCAATCAAGGACAAGGTACTGCACGCAACAATGGATTGCAGCACGCCAATGGAGAGTATGTATCGTTTGTAGATGCAGATGATTATTTAGACAACAATTTCTATGAGACACTTCTGACATATATTGCCAACTACGATTGCGTGCAGATTGGTTATAGACGCGTAAGCACCGATGGTTGTATCATTGAGCAGAAACTTCCTCGCTATTTCTATCAGTTCACTTCGCCGTGTATGCGATTGTATCGTCGCAGTATTTTCACACAG
Organism: Bacteroidales bacterium; assembly: GCA_015061165.1. Taxonomy (GTDB): domain Bacteria; phylum Bacteroidota; class Bacteroidia; order Bacteroidales; family Paludibacteraceae; genus Colicola. Next base: position 79,990 of record SUXC01000008.1, on the reverse strand, counting down.
TATAATCTTCGTTTCCCCGAAGGAATGATTTACGAGGATGTGGTTTTCTCATTGGATTTTTGGGAGACCAATCCAACATACGTTCAAGTTCCCTATACGGGCTATAACTATACATATAATCCCCTTTCTACGACTGCCAAACGTAATCGCACGAAGGAGGAACAACTTTTCCATATTTTGCAACAACGACTGCGCCATGCCGCCACATTTAAGCATTGGTGTGTTGTATTTTTAACTATCCTCCGACTAAAATTCCATTTCAAACGATATGACTAACTCCGAACTCCTTCAATTACTCCGCTCAGAGGTCATCCCTGCTATCGGTTGTACAGAGCCGATTGCTGTGGCATTGTGTACGGCGCGCGCCAAAGAACTCCTTGGTGCCGAGCCAGATCAAATCACCGTTTATCTCTCGAAGAATGTTTATAAGAACGCCCTCGCGGTGGGTATCCCCAACACGGGCATGACGGGCTTGCCCATCGCTATTGCTCTCGGTGCTACGGTCGGCAAATCCGAGTATATGTTGGAGGTCCTGCGCGATGCTACACCTGAGGCGGTGGCATATGCTAAACAGTATATGTTGCGCGTGCCAGCTACTATCAAAGTGGATTACGATGCCCCCAGTCTGCTCTATATCCATGTGGAAGTAGCCAACGGCGACTGCACCGCCCAAGCAACCATCATCGACGAGCATACCAACTTTGTCCCATCCCCCATATCCAATAACCAATCGCCAATAGCCAATCGCCAATCGCCAATAGCCAATCGCCCAGAGTGCTTAAATCTCCGCCGTGTCTATGACTTCGCCATGGAAGTGGACACCCACGAACTCACTTTCTTGCTTGAGGGAGCACAAATGAATACCGCAGCCGCAGAAACTTCGTTTGCCGACCAATACGGTCATGGGTTGGGGCGTTTGTTGCGAGCCAATACACTGACAGCAACACCCGAAATGGAAAATCTCTTTGGCAACACCTTGTTTACCAAGATTATCAGCTACACCTGCGGTGCATGCGACGCGCGTATGTCGGGTGCGATGGTACAAGTGATGAGCAATTCTGGTTCGGGTAATCAGGGTATATCCTGCTCTATTCCCGTGTATTTGTACGCGAAGGAGAATCAATGCAGCGAAGAACAAACGCTTCGCGCACTGGCACTCAGCAACCTCACCGTTATCTATATCAAACAGTCGCTCGGACGTCTGTCTGCTTTGTGCGGTTGCGTGGTGGCAGCCACAGGTTCAGCAGCAGGTATCACCTTCCTCATGGGTGGTAACTACGAGGAGATTACCTACGCTATCAAGAACATGATTGCCAACATTTCGGGTATGATTTGCGACGGTGCCAAACCAGGGTGCGCTTTGAAGGTTACCAGTGGAGTGGCAACGGCTATCTTCAGCGCGTATCTGGCTATGCAACACTCCTATGCGGACTCCACCGAAGGCATCGTGGAGGACGATATCGACCGCACTATCCGCAACCTCACTCGCATCGGACACGATGGAATGAAGGTAACCGACGACCTCATCCTCGACATCATGACACATAAACAATAATTTAGTGGAAAGTTTAAAGTGTAAAGTTTATAGGCAGGGCGGCAAAGCCGCATATTCTGCGCCTTTACACCTTACACAAACAAATATTAGCAACGCAATGAACAAATACAACCCCATCCGCGCCTATCATACTGGTTGGCTTTTGCCATTCATTGATTTTCTTATCCTCTACCCTATTCTCTTGGTCATGCGTCGCAAGACCACCAAGGGTATCCAACTGCAATATCATGGCGACAGAAAGCAGATTGAGCAGGACATCCGTCACGGCGCGTTCTTTATGACCAACCACCGCGACATTGTCATGGATGCGGCATGGCTCACGTTCTTACTGCGTACTCGCTATTTCATTCATCCCTATTTTGGTATTGGCAACAATCTTTTCGGCAAATGGTGGATTGAGTTCGTAGTGCGTTTCCTGCGTGGTTTTGTAGTGATTCGCAATGGTGGTTTCCGCGAACAAGTCAATAATGCCACCACACTCTCGCAGTATATCCGCCACCTACGCAAGCACCACAAATCCATTTGGTTAGCGCAGCGTGAGGGTCGTGCCAAAGACGGCAACGATGTCACTCAACCGGGCGTACTGAAAATGCTCACGATTGATGCCGAAGACTTCTTCGAGAGCGTGAAGGAACTCAATATCTGCCCTGTCAGTATCTCCTATGAGTTCGACCCATGCGACTACCTCAAAGCCCGTGAGATGCAACTCAAACGCGATAATCCAAAGTGGCGCAAGTCCCGCAAGGATGATTTGGTTTCCATGAAAGTGGGTATTGATGGTCAGAAAGGACGTATTGTCTATCGTTTGACACCATCTATCAATCACGATATTGACCGCGCTCTTGCTGCGCAACCTGAGTTGCGCGAACTGAGCCGTAACGAGCAGATTCAGTTTGTCTGCCAAATCATCGACCAGCATATCCATGCTGCCTATGAGATCTACCCACGCGGAAAAGAGTTTGATGAGTATATTGATAGCCGCCTGCAACTCATCCACCTCTCCAATAAGGACACGGATTTCCTCCGCACCCGCCTTTACGAGATGTACAACTACCCTGTCATCAATCACGCGAGAGCGGTAAACAAGGACTGAATAACTCCGAATACTTCCGACAATCTCCGAGTATTTCTCGAAAAAGTGCGTTTTATTAAGATTCCTTCTCTTTTCGTTTCTCTATCCGTTCCTCAATTTTACCGAGATACGACCCTGAGAACACCGAGAGAACTCCCCGCCACCGCCCAAACTAAAAAAGTGCGTTTTGTTAAGATTGAGACAAATCAAGTTGTCTTGATTCCTAAAAAAGTTGACTGCCTTCCTAAAATAGTTGATTCCATATTGTGCACTTGGTGCTCATTTGGTATTGCATTTCACACCTAACAACCTAAAAAATGCACTTTCTCACAAAAAAAGTGCATTTTTCTTGACAAACTGACAAGTTTTAGCAGTTTGACATACTACCTTTGCAGCCGATTTTGATAAGATTGTATGTTTAACCCCTAAAAAACTATCATTATGCAAACCGCCCAATCTCTATCCATTCCCTTCCCCGAATTTGCTACTTTTGCGACATTACCACAAGAGGGCTTGCCCCAAGAGCCTCTACATGCCCATATTTTAGAAGAAAATCTTCTAAATATTTGCAAATCTAATGAAAATTCACTACCTTTGCACCCAGAAACTGATACGGACATGGCAAAGAAAGAAATCAATACCGACCTTTGGGTCTATGAAATGCTCAAAGAGGCTAACATCACTCTAACAGCGCAAGGATCAAATATTGACGAGGTGAATGAAGCACTAAAAACTGCTTCTAAAAATCAAACTGGCAAAGTAGGATTCCCTGAGTACTGTGGAGTAGTCAAGGATTTCTTGATTGTCATTGAGGATAAAGCATCTCTTGACAAGCATATCGCGCTTGATGACAAAAAACTCATCGCGCAAGACCAAAAATCTGTCAAAGACTACGCCGTCAATGGTGCACTCTTTTATGGCTTGCACATCGCTTCAAATACCAATTTCCACAAGGTCATTGCTTGTGGTGTGTCGGGTGATTCCAAACGCCACCGTATCACGCCTGTCTTTATCAATGAGCGTGGCGATTATCAGCAGCTACCCGACCTTGAAACATTCATCTCTTTTGCTGCACATAATATTGACGACTACTACCTCAAAGAGATTCTCAAAGAGGATACCGATGCCGAGAAGCAAACGGCTGACCTCATCAAAGACGCTGCAACTCTACATGAGTACTTGCGTAATTACGGCTCTATTAAGGATACTGACAAACCTCTCGTCGTATCGGGCATTATGCTCGCGCTTAGAGAAATCGAGAACAAGGCATTCTCTATTGAAGAGCTCAATGGCGACCATATCGTTACAGATGGCAAGAAAATTTTCAATGCCATTCAAACCAACCTGGCGAGAGCACAAGTCACACCTGACACAAAACGAGACAAACTACTCGCACAATTCTCCGTCATCAAAGACACCGAGAAAATTAACATCATAGACGACAGACTTGGCAAAACACCTCTTAAACTTTACACCGAGTTCTTGTATAACTCACTTTATAACTCTATCCGCTACAATAACTCAGCAGAAGACTACCTCGGCAGGTTCTACGGAGAGTTTATGTCTTATTCGGGTGGAGATGGACAAACACTCGGTATCGTGCTTACGCCAAAACATATCACGGAACTTTTCTGTGACTTAATCGACATTCAACCTACTGACATTGTTCTCGATCCATGTTGCGGTACTGCAGGATTCCTCATCGCTGCAATGCACAAGATGTTGCAACTCACAGATGATCAACAACTCAAACGCAATATCCGCAAAAATCAATTGCATGGTATCGAACTCCAATCATACATGTTTACCATTGCCACAACCAATATGATTCTTCGTGGAGATGGTAAATCTAATCTTAGAAATACTGATTTCCTCAAGGAGAACCCTCACCAATTACAACTCAAGGGATGTACGGTGGGTATGATGAATCCACCTTACTCACAAGGTTCAAAGCAAGCTCCAGAACTTTACGAAATAGCCTTTACGGAGCACATGCTCGATAGTTTAGCGCAAGAAGCAAGAGCTATTGTCATCATTCCACAATCTGCCGTCACGGGCAAGACCAAAGAAGAACAGAGCATCAAAGCTAACATACTCAAAAAACATACGCTAGAAGGAGTTATTACACTCAACAAAGAAACTTTCTATGGCGTGGGCACCAATCCTTGTATCGCTATCTTTACCGCACAGGTTCCACACGATAAAAATCACTTATGTAAGTTCATCAATTTTGAAGACGATGGCTACCAAGTTGCTAAACATGTGGGACTGGTAGAAACGGCTTCTGCTAAAGATAAAAAGCAACACTTGTTGGATGTATGGTTCAATCGAACGGACACCGATAGCAAGTTCTGTGTAGAAACCACTATAGAAGCAGATGATGAATGGTTACACGCATTCTATTATTTCAACGATGAAATTCCTACCGAGGAAGACTTCAAAAAGACAATGGCGGACTACCTTACCTTTGAGTTTAATATGCTCACACATGGCAGAGGATACCTATTCGAGAAAGGAGAAGACAAATGATGAACTTAATCGAACATAATAATTGGAAGGAGTTCCTGTTTACTGAAATCTTCGATATACAAAAGGGATTCTATAATAAGAAACCACCATGCTTTGAGGAAGGAAATATTCCATTTATTGGAGCTTCTGACAGCAATAATGGTATCACGGGTTTTACAGACTATGGCACAATCAAAGCTAACTCTAAGATTGGCTATGGTAAGAACGAACCTATTGATAGAAAAATCTTCAAAGGAAATGCTATTTGTGTAACAAATAATGGTTCTGTAGGATATGCTTATTACCAAGTGTCAGACTTTACTTGTACACATGATGTTAATCCTCTATATCTGCTTAATCACGAATTAAATAGATATATAGCAATGTTCCTTATTGCGTGTATCGAAAAGCAAAGAGTTTGTTTTGCTTATGCACGCAAATGGCGACCAAAGCGAATGGTTAATTCCCGTATCATGCTCCCTGCTACAGCCGAAGGCACACCTGATTGGCAGTTTATGGAAGCATATATGAAACAACAAGAACAAACAATTCTCAAACCAACAATAGAACGCTTATGCAAGCAATTGATTACCAACGAGTTAATGGGGGGGGTAAATTATCAAACCTCACTTGGAAAGAATTTATTATTGAAGATTTATTTCATGCAAAACGCCCATTGGCACGCAAAGAAGATGAATACTCAGAGGGTGATGTGCAATTTGTTGCATCAGGTTGCGTAAATAACGGCGTTACTAAGTTCTGTGCTCCAAAATCAGATGAAGTGCTAGATAAGGGCAATTGCCTAACTGTTAGCCCTGTTGATGGAAGTTGTTACTATCAGGCAACAGATTTTCTTGGTAGAGGAGGTGCAGGCTCATCTATTATTATACTTTATGCAAAAAACTTTGAATTAAATAGGTTTAATGCTTTGTTTATATCTCAAGCCATTACTAAGACTGCTTCTGCTAAATATAGCTATGGGCATATGGCTTCACTTGACCGAATAAAACGAGATAAAATCATTCTCCCTGCAAACGAAGATGGACAACCAGACTTTGCATTTATGTCCTCATTTATGCAGCAGGTAGAACAAGATATACTTGGTACTACATTGCGCTATTTCGCTGATAAACAACAAATTACCCCCCCTATGCGAATGATCAAATAAAGTGGGATACATTTTATATTCGCGACATATTTACAATTGAGAATTGCAAATGTAGTAAAGTAAGTGGTATAAAAGAGGGGAATACACCATATATTGGAGCAACCAATAACAATAACGGTGTAATGAAATTTATAGAGAGAAAAGAAGAATTGATTACAAAAGGAAATTGTATCGTCTTTATTTGTGACGGAGAAGGTTCCATAGGTTTATCAATATATAAGCATGAAGATTTTGTCGGTACTACAACTGTTAAGGCTGGTAGAGGTCCGCAATTGAACCGATACACAGGAATGTTTATTACAACCGTTGCAGATACTGTTAGAGGTAAATATAACTTTGGCTACAAACGAAATGAAAAAAACCTCAAAAAAGAGACATTAACACTTCCCGTTACTCCAGAAGGCACACCCGACTGGCAATACATGGAATCCTATATGCGACACATAGAATCACAACAAATAGTAAAATACTTACAACACTACACAAAATATATTGCAGACTAAAAAAACTCACTATACCATGGAAAAAGAAAAAGGCTATGTATATATTCTCACCAACGATAGTTTTCGTGAGGATTGGGTAAAGATCGGCAGAAGCAGCAGGCCTGTAGATGTGCGTTCTAAAGAACTTGACAACACCGCAGTACCTCTGCCGTTCAAAGTATATGCTACCATACAAACTACTAAATACACTAATGTAGAACGTATTGTGCACAAACAAATTGACCGCCTGACCGATTTACGTATTCGACAAAATCGTGAGTTTTTCAATGTTGAGCCAACGCAGGCATTGGATATCCTGCTTGATCTCGCAACTGCCATTGATGATGCTGTGGTAATGCAATACGTGGATGATAAACCAGTACAACTCTATCCGTCCATCAACAACGAAAAACCACAAGCAGTAAAAACAGAAAAACATGTTTCACGTAAGCCGTTTGAGTTTGCTATGGTTGGACTTAAAGATGGTGATATGATTACTTTTGCGCCACTTAATATTCAAGTAAAAGTCAATGGAAAAAACAAGGTAGAGTTCGAAGGTCGCCTATGGAGTCTATCTGCTTTTACTGGCACATACTTACCAATAGAAAAGCAAAATAATAGTGGAGCATACCAAGGTCCAAAGTATTTTACTTATAACAATAAAACTCTTTGGGATTTGCGATTAGAATTGGAAAAACAAGGGGAGAATTAAGAATTTTATATTAAACGACACTATCTTGGATAAGAAGAAATAACAAAAAAGTTCATTTTTATTTACATACTGACAAGAAATAGCAGTTTGACATACTACCTTTGCAGCGGATTTAATATAAACGACTATGGACAATCAAAATCAAATAATTCTCTATCAAGACGACAACGATATTACTCGTGTGTCTGTACGCTTTGCAGATGAGGACTTGTGGCTGACACAGAATCAGTTAGCCGAAATCTATTGTACGACACGCGAAAATGTGACAATGCATATCAATAATATATATGCAGATGGCGAATTAACCAAAATTTCAACTAGTAAGGATTTCTTACTAGTTCGCCACGAGGGTAACCGTCAGGTGCAACGCAATATTGCCCACTACAATTTGGATATGATTATTGCGCTCGGCTATCGTGTGCAATCGCAAGTCGCTACACGCTTCCGCCGTTGGGCTACACAGCGTTTGCACGAGTATATCCAAAAAGGCTTTGCAATGGATGATGAGCGACTCAAACAAGGTGGCAATCGCTATTTCCGTGAGTTGCTGCAACGTATCCGAGATATTCGCAGTAGCGAACGCAACTTCTATCAACAAATCACCGACATCTACGCCACTTCAGTGGACTATGATCCACGCAGCGAAATGACAAAGATGTTCTTCGCTACCGTCCAAAACAAACTACACTATGCAGTACACGAACACACTGCTGCCGAAGTAATCTATGAGCGCGTGGACAATGAGAAACCTTTTGTTGGAATGACCAATTTCCGAGGCAACTATATAACTAAAGATGATGTAAAGATTGCCAAAAACTATCTTTCAGAGATAGAACTTCAACGCCTCAACCTCTTAGTATCGGGCTTCTTGGATTTTGCCGAGTTCCAAGCATTAGAGATGAATCCAATGACCATGCAAAATTGGATAGAAGCACTGGATAATCAGATTCTTTCTCACAAACGTAAAGTGCTGATGGGCAAAGGGAATATCTCTCATCAACAAGCCATTGAGAAAGCCGAAAAAGAGTTTGAGACTTACCGCCAACGCGAGATGCGACTCCTCGAAAGCGATTTCGACCGCGAAATAAAAAAACTAAAAGAGAAATAAGTTTCGCTCGTACTATCCCATCGAAAGTACTATCTTCGGCACAATCTTCGCGCGAAGAAACTTTTTTTCAAAAAACACACCCACGCGGAAACTCTTGTAATACAGATGCTTCCGCGTGTTATATATACCATTTCACCCTCCAACTTCTCCAACCTTCGGCGCAAAACCCCTTCCGTGCCGAAGATTTTTACAGCATTATTATAGAGGCGCATTATAAGATGATAGATACTATCGGGAAGCAAACAATCCTACACTACTCTACACCATTCTACACAAAATATTTGCATATATGCAATATTTTTAGTACCTTCGGACATCTGCCTTGAGTGGAATATTGAATATCGTATGCAGATAGATAAATCTATCTTTTTTTACAAATAATGCTCGCTCGCTTGCGTATGTGCATATTTTTTTGTACCTTTGCGCCCAAATTGGGTAAATTGCATTTTTATGATAACAATAGAACAACTTAAAGAGATTCAACAACGCGCGGAGAAACTCAAACAATACCTCGCTATTGATGAAAAACGTGTGCAACTCGAGGAAGAAGAACTGCGCACTCAAGACCCTGGATTTTGGGAAGATGCCAAAGCTGCTGAAGTGCAAATGCGCAAAGTGAAAGGCATCAAAGCATGGATTGAGGGCTATGAAGGTGTGCGCTCCGCTACCGAAGAACTGCAACTCGCTTTCGACTACTGCAAAGAAGAACTTGTTACCGAAGAAGAAGTAGATGCCGCATACGCTCACGCTCTCAAAGAGGTAGAAGCCCTCGAAATGAAGAACATGCTCTCCCACGAAGAGGATCAGATGCCTGCTGTGCTGAAAATCGTTTCAGGTGCAGGTGGTACCGAAGCACAAGACTGGGCAGAACAACTCATGCGCCTCTACCAACGCTACTGCGAGAAGCACGATTATAAAGTAACTATCGCCAACCTGCAAGAAGGCGATGAGGCTGGTATTAAGACCGTTACCTTCAATATCGAAGGCGACATGGCATACGGCTACCTAAAATCCGAGAATGGTGTGCACCGCCTTGTGCGCGTGAGCCCTTACAACGCGCAAGGCAAACGTATGACCTCGTTTGCATCGGTATTCGTAGTGCCATTGATTGACGACACCATCGATATTCACGTCGATCCTGCTGGTATCTCTTGGGATACATTCCGTTCATCGGGTGCAGGCGGACAGAACGTCAATAAAGTGGAATCAGGTGTGCGCTTGCACTATAAGTTCATCAACTCACTCACCAACCAACCCGATGAGATTGTGATTGAGAACACCGAGACACGCGACCAACCAAAGAACCGCGAGAATGCCCTCCGCCACTTGCGCAGTCAACTCTATGAGCTCGAACTCGAGAAACGCCGCCAAGCCGCAGCAAAAGTAGAAGCGGGCAAGAAGAAAATCGAATGGGGCAGCCAAATTCGCAGTTACGTCTTCGATGACCGCCGCGTGAAAGACCACCGAACCAACTACCAAACGAGCAACGTGAATGCCGTGATGGATGGCGACATTGATGAGTTTATCAAGGCATATCTCATGGAGTTCCCTGATTAATGTTTAATGTTTAAAGTTTAAGGTTTAAAGTTTAAGGTTTAAAGGAAAGAATATATGAAAAAAGTATTATTATCAGTACTACTTGGTGCATTTGCACTCAATAGTATGGCACAAGCCGACACCGCACAAGTTGCAAGCGATTCCATTGAGGGTTTCCGCTTCACCACAGTAGATAGCATCGCTATCACTCCAGTCAAAGACCAAAACCGCAGCGGAACATGCTGGAGCTACTCTACTATCGGTTTCCTCGAGAGCGAACTCCTGCGTATGGGCAAAGGCGAATACGATTTGAGCGAGATGTTTGTGGTTCACCACACTATGCTCGACCGCGCTGAATATGTAGTACGCATGTACGGTACTGCACAATTTGCTCCTGGTGGCTCTGCATACGATGTCATTTACTGCCTCAAGAACTATGGTCTTGTACCACAAGAGGCTATGCCTGGTATCCAATACGGTAGCACTCCTGCTGACACATTGCCTGTTCATACCGAACTCGATGCTGTAGCAGGTGGTGTAGTGGATGCAGTAGCCAATAGCGGACTCAAGAAACTCACCCCTGTATGGAAAAAAGCCCTCACCGCAGTATATGACACCTATCTCGGCGAATGCCCTGAGACCTTTACCTACAATGGCAAGGAATATACTCCTAAATCCTTCGCTGAGGAGTTGGGATTGAATGCAGACGACTATGTAAGCATCACCAGCTATACCCACCATCCATTCTACACCACATTCGCACTCGAAGTACCCGACAACTGGCGCATGGACCAAATGTACAACGTACCAATGGAAGAGATGATGGCTATTATCGACAACGCTCTCGCTAATGGTTACACCCTCGCATGGGGTGCCGATGTCAGCGAGATGTGCTTCACCCGCAAGGGCTTGGGCGTAGTACCAGAAGAGGAAAAAGCAGCAGACCTTACAGGCAGCGATGCCGCTCGTTGGTTGGGACTCTCCGCTACAGATAAACGCGACGAACTCACTAAGAAACCTCTCCCTGAGAAGACCATTACCCAAGAGATGCGCCAAGCTGCATACGATAGTTGGGAGAACACCGATGACCACGGTATGCAAATCTTTGGTACTGCCAAAGACCAAAACGGCAAACGCTACTACATGGTAAAAAACTCATGGGGTACCAAGAAAAGCGAATACAAAGGTATCTGGTATGTATCTGAGGCATATATGCAATACAAGACCAACGATGTACTCGTACACAAGAATGCTATACCAAAAGATATCCGCAAGAAATTAGGTATCAAGTAATCTATTGTAAATACACACCTTATTATATATAATATAAGAAACAATGAAGAATTTTGTAGATGAACTGCGCTGGCGTGGTATGTTGCAAGACATGATGCCAGGCACAGAAGAACAACTCCTGAAAGAACCTACTGCTGCATACCTTGGTATTGACCCAACAGCAGATAGTCTGCATATTGGTCACCTCTGTGGTATTATGATGCTTAAGCACCTGCAAAACGCAGGACACAAGCCTATCGCATTGATTGGAGGTGCAACAGGTATGATTGGCGACCCCAGTGGTAAGTCAGCCGAGCGTAACCTGCTTGATGAGCCTACCCTACGCCACAACCAAGAGTGCATCAAGAAACAATTGGAGCGTTTTCTCAACTTTGGAGAGGGCGAGAATGCAGCCGAACTCGTGAATAACTACGACTGGATGAAGGACTACACCTTCCTCGATTTCGCACGAGAGGTGGGCAAACTCATCACCGTAAACTATATGATGGCTAAAGACTCTGTGAAGAAACGCTTCAACGGCGAGTGCAGCCAAGGTATGTCCTTCACTGAGTTTACCTACCAATTGTTGCAAGGCTACGACTATGTGTATCTGAACAAGCACAAGAACTGCAAGCTGCAAATGGGTGGTAGCGATCAATGGGGCAACATCACCACTGGTACCGAGCTTATCAAGAAAATGGGTGGAGGCGAAGCATACGCATTAACCTGCCCTCTTATCACCAAAGCTGATGGTGGCAAGTTCGGTAAGACCGAGAGTGGCAACGTATGGCTTGACCGCAAATATACCAGTCCATATCGTTTCTACCAATTCTGGCTCAATGTGAGCGATGATGATGCTAAACGCTATATCCGTATCTTCACTTGCCTCGACAAAGAGACGATAGACGCACTCATCGCTGCACACGATGAAGCGCCTCACTTGCGCAGCCTGCAAAAGCGTTTGGCTGAAGAAGTAACCGTTATGGTACATAGTCGCGAGGATTACGAGGCTGCCGTAGAGGCAAGCAATATCCTCTTTGGCAACGCTACACACGAGGCATTGAGCAAGTTGGACGAGGAGACATTCTTGCAGGTATTCGACGGTGTGGAGAAACATGAGATTAGTCGCCAAGACATCAATGCAGGTATTCCACCACTCGACCTATTGGCTGAGAAGACCCACATCTTCCCATCCAAAGGCGAAGCGCGCAAAATGATTATCGCCAACGGCTTCTCTATCAACAAAGAGAAATTCACTGACCCACAAAAAACAATCACAGCAGATATGCTGCTCAACGGCAAATACCTGCTTTGCCAAAAGGGAAAGAAGAATTACTATATTGTAGAGGTTAAAGGTTAGAGGCACGAATAAGGGCAAAGGTAAAGGCTATTTTTGAGGCAAAAAGCAAAAAAATGCACAAAAATTGCACTTTTTTGCAGAAATATTTGGTCATGTCAAAAAAAAGCAGTACCTTTGCACCCGCTTTCGAAAAGGAAGTATAACGGTGACCAATGGTATAAAGGCTATTACGTCAGATTTTGGTTCTGAAAATCTTGGTTCGATTCCAGGTTGGTCAACAAAGAAGCCCGCGTGTCGGGCTTTTTTTGAGAGGAATCTCACGTGTGATGGGATACGGGCAGCCACACAAAATAATTTTGAATTATGAATTTAGAATTACGAATTTCTGCCCTATTATTGAGTAACACTTTATAAAAGAAATGAAAACTTTTGAATTGGTAGGTACTCCACGTAGCGAGTACGGCAAGAAAGCTGCTAAGGCTTTCCGCAAAGAGAACCTCGTTCCTTGCAATCTCTATGGCAATGGCGAGAACGTAACTTTCACTGTTAGCGTTGATGATGTGCGCAAACTCATCTACACTCCTGACACAATGGCTGTAGCATTGACCATCGGTGATGTAAAGAGAATGGCTGTTGTTAAAGAGTTGCAATTCCACCCAGTAAGCGAGGAGTTGCTTCACATTGACTTCTTGGAGGTAACCGAGCAAAAACCTGTAACAGTAGCTATCCCAGTACAACTCACGGGTCACGCTGAAGGTGTGAAAGCCGGTGGTAAGTTGTCACTCGAAATGAAGAAGCTGAAGGTAAACGGTATCTATACACAAATCCCTAACCGCGTTGAAATCGACGTTACCACTCTTGGTTTGGGCAAGAAGTTGTATGTAGGTGCTGTAGAAATGGCTGAGGGTCTGAAGTTGATGAACCCTGCTGATGCTTGCGTAGCTCAAGTTAAAGCAACACGTGCAAGCCAACAAGCAGCTGCTGCCGAGAGCAAGGGCAAAAAGAAATAATACACCACTCATTAGAGCGGTAAACGAATAAGAGTGGAAAAGGTTTCTTTCCACTCTTTTTAGTTTAGAGGACGGCGCGATGCGCCTACCGTTTAGAGTTTAGAGCACAGAAGATGAAATACTTGATTGTTGGATTAGGAAACATAGGCAGCGAGTATGCCAACACGCGTCATAATATCGGCTTTATGATGCTGGATGCCTTCGCAGAGAGCAAAAATGCGGTGTGGGAAGACAAACGCTATGGTTTTGTGGCACGTTGCCGAGCAAAAAGTGCCGAAATCATCTTACTCAAGCCCTCTACCTATATGAACCTCAGTGGCAATGCGGTGCGTTACTGGTTGCAACAAGAGAAAATTCCTGTGGAGAACATGTTGGTCTTAGTGGATGATCTCAATCTGCCTTTTGGTAGTATCCGAATGCGCAAGCAGGGCAGCAACGGAGGACATAATGGACTAGGACATATTCAGCAAGTACTTGGTACACAGAACTATGCTCGCCTGCGCTTCGGTATCGGAAACGACTTCAACAAAGGCGCACAATGCCATTTCGTACTCGGCGAATGGAGCGAAGAGGAGCAGAAGGCACTGCCTGACCGTTTGAAACTAATCAGCGAGATTATTCCCTCGTTTTGCCTGCAAGGTATGGATAGAACGATGAATCTATTCAACGGTAAATAAAGCACCCCAACTCCCGATTCCCGATAATAATGAAGCAACTTTGGCAACATCCGTGGGTAGTAGCAACATGTAACCTGCTATTGGTGATGGTGTTATATACCATCTCACGTTTGTTTTTCTATTGGGTCAATATCGACCTGTACCCCAGCGTGTCTGCCAATCACCTATTGGAAATGCTGTTCGGCGGTGTGCGGTTCGATTTAACGGCTCTGCTATATCTCAATGCACTATATCTGCTGTTGGTACTATTGCCACTACCTACTGCCATTCGCAATCACACCACCTATATCAGCATTGCCAAATGGTCGTTCTGGCTCCCCAACATACTCGGTTTCATCGTCAATTGCATGGATATTGTGTATGTTCGGTTTACGGATAGACGTACCACTTGCACCGTTTTTACGGAGTTTCAGAACGATGGCAACTTAGCCAGTATCATCGGACAATCTATGGTGCAATATTGGTATGTTACGTTGTTCGGAGTAGCACTTATCGCCTTGTTTATTCTTTGTACGCGCAAGCAATGGCAAGCACTCACTCCGCGCAAAACGTGGGTATATTATGTTGCGGAAAGCCTATTGATGGTAGTTACCATCTATTTCGTAGTGATTGGCATACGTGGTGGCTTTGGCAAATACACCCGCCCCATCACCATATCCAATGCTCTGCAATACACCAATACGCCACAGGAAACGGCTATCCTGCTCAACACACCATTTTCTCTGATGAAATCGTTGGAAAACACCACCTACCAACATCCACACTATTTCAGCAATGAGCAGGCAGAGCAGATTTTCTCGCCTATTCACACCGATGAAATCGAAGCCAACGAACGATTAAGTAGCACCAATGTGGTGGTGATTATCTTAGAATCGTTTTCTAAAGAATATATTGGATTCTACAATCAGCATATAGCAGGGTATGAGGGCTACACCCCTTTCTTAGATTCCTTATTGGCACATAGCGTAACCTATACCCACTCCTTTGCCTCTGGGCGCAAATCGATTGATGCTATGCCCTCTGTACTATCATCTATTCCGATGCTGATTGAGCCGTATATTGTGACTCCCTACTCCACGAATGCAGTATCTTCCTTGGCTGATGTATTGCGCAAGGAGGGCTATGCCACTGCCTTTTTCCATGGTGCACCCAACGGCAGTATGGGTTTTCAGGCATACGCACGTTCGGCGGGGTTCGAGCGGTACTATGGTATGAACGAATACGATGGAATCGAGGCTTTTGACGGCACATGGGCTATTTGGGATGAAGAGTTTCTGCAGTATTACGCTCGCACAATGAGCGATATGCCCCAACCTTTTATGACATCTGTCTTTACTGCCTCCAGCCACCATCCTTTCCGTGTGCCAGAGCGATACGAGGGCGTTTTTCCCAAAGGGACTATGCCTATCCATCAGTGTGTAGGGTATACCGACCATGCTTTGCGTGCGTTCTTCCACTATGCCCAACAGCAGGACTGGTACCAGAACACCCTCTTTGTACTGACGGCCGACCATACCAACCAAGTTTCCCTACCTCAATATGCTAATGCCAAAGGACTATTCGAAGTGCCTATTGCCTTCTATTCTCCCCGATGGAATCAGGGCTATTTGCATACTCAAGGCGCAGTGAGTCAAACGGATATTATGCCTTCGGTTTTGGCGTATTTAGGATATACTAAGCCCTATTTTGCTTTTGGCGAGAACGCCCTAACGCAAGAGAAGCAACACCCGTGGGCTGTATGCTACAACCACCCTGTATATCAATTGTTTTCGGATAGCCTGCTCTTGCAATTCGATGGCACAACCTTGCGAGCAGTCTATAACTACCAAAACGACCCTACCCTGCAACATAATATCGCTACGACGACCGATACACAACCTTTATTGACCTATCTGCGTGCATATATTCAACAATATATTTACCGATTGACTACCAATCAATTAACAGTCGAGACCAATGGAAATACGAGTAGATAAATACCTATGGGCAATGCGTATCTATAAGACTCGCTCTATTGCCACCGATGCCTGCAAGTGCGGTCGTGTCAAGATGAACGGTGTGGAGATCAAACCCAGTCGTGCTTTTCATGTAGGAGATGTTTTCACCGTTCGCAAAGGACCTATCACCTATACGTATCGTATTTTGCAATTGGCAAGCAATCGCTTAGGAGCGAAGATGGTGCCTGAATACTTGCAGGATATCACGCCTAAAGAGCAATTAGAATTGTTGGAATTGGCGCGTTATGCAGCCCAAAGCGGTCGCGACCGCGGTACGGGACGCCCCACAAAGAAGGACAGAAGGGATATTGAGCAGTTCTTCTCCGATGACTACGATTATTTGTTAGATGAAGATGATGATTTATTCGAAGATTAGACTATGATTTTGAAAAAAGACAATATTGCTGAGTATATCCTATATCTATGGCAGATAGAGGATTACCTACGTGCTTTCCCGCAGCAAGCGGAAGCCAATCAAGAGTTGCAAGACCTGAGCAACATGATGCACCAAGAGAATATCCTTGAGAGCGGACACCTGCAATTGGCAAAAAACGCTCTCAACGAATTGGAAGATTTGCACAATGATTTATTGGATCAGGAAGCCACTTATCGTGCTGCTATGATTCGCCTCACACCTGCGCTCAACTTGTTGAAGGCTAAGACCGATCGTCCTACTATGAGCGATGTGGAAGCATGCTTGATACTTCTATATCAAATTATGCTGCTAAGGCTAAAGAAAAGTCCCATTTCATCAGAGACGGAAGAGGTGCAAAAACAAGCCACCCAAGTGCTACAGTACCTCAGCAAAACCTATAAAGAGCAATAATCCCCGATTCCCGAATCCCGATTCTTGATTCACGAATCACGAATCACGAATCCCGACACAATAATGAGAACCAAAGAACGATACGAAAAAGCCCTGGCATGGTTCGAGGAGAACATGCCTATTGCCGAGAGCGAGCTGCATTTTGAGAACGAATACCAATTGCTGGTAGCCGTGATGCTATCGGCTCAATGCACAGACAAACGTGTGAACATGGTTACGCCTGCTTTGTTTGCGGCATATCCTACTGTTTGTGCTTTGTCGCAAGCCAGTGCGGCAGAGGTCTATTCGTATATCAAATCTGTCAGTTATCCTAATAGCAAGGCGGAGCATTTGGTACAAATGGCTAAGCGTGTTGTGGAGGTATATGATGGTCATATCCCTGACACGCGCGAGGAATTGCAAACGCTGGCAGGTGTAGGGCGCAAGACGGCTAATGTGGTATTGGCTGTTTGGTGGAACCAACCTACGATGGCAGTGGACACGCATATTTTCCGCGTAGCGGAACGTATTGGTCTGACTACTAAAGCTAAGAATCCGTTGGATAGTGAGCAGCAACTCATCAAGTATATTCCCGAATCGGTTATTCCTAAGGCGCACCATTGGCTTTTGTTGCATGGTCGTTATACCTGCCAAGCTCGTACTCCTAAATGTACGAACTGTGGTTTGTTAGAGATATGTCGCTATGGCTTGGCGCATGCTTCACGATAGGTACTCCTTGCCTCATTGTTTGCAAACAGCATTAGTAATAATGCCAACACCAAAAAGTGCTATTTTTAACCGAAAAAATGATTTTTTACACCAAATCCTTGCATATCTCTCATAAAAATTATACCTTTGCAGGCAAATTACTATAACATATAAGCACATGTTCCGAAAAGAATTGTCATACTATTTTTCCACGCCGATTGCCTATATTGTGATTGGGTTGTTCCTATTGGCTGTGAGCCTATTCTTATGGGTTATTCCAGGACAATGGAACATCATCGAATCTGGTTATGCACAAGTAGATGGATTATTTCAAATCAGTCCGTGGTTACTGATGTTGGTTTGCCCAGCCTTGACCATGCGACTTTTTGCAGAAGAGCGACAAAGTGGCACATGGCTACTGCTCCGAGCACAACCTATCCCACTATGGAAGATTGTGGTGGGCAAGTATATGGCAGCATTTATACTCATTATCATAGCCCTGTTACCTTGTATCGTGCACTATTTCATAGTCTTTTATATGGCAGAACCGATGGGCAACATTGATAGTGGACAATTCGTAGGTTCATTCATGGGGCTTGTCTTCCTAAGTGCCTCTTTCACTGGTATTGGTTTACTCTGTAGTACCCTGACGCGCAGCCAATTGGTAGCGTTTATATTGGGAGCAGTGAGTTGCTTCATCCTTTATTGGGCAACATTGCAAGAGCATTATAGCAGTATCTCCCGTGGTGTAGTAGATTTGCGCGATGTGGTATTCTTCCTATCGGTGGCTATAATAGCAGTCGTAGTCAGTATCCTAATCATGAACCGCGCCGAACAACGCTAACCTCCTAAACTTTTAAACCCCAGAACTTATACCCCCTAGAACTCCCCATGACACGAATTGGATTACTAAGCGATACGCATGGCTACCTTGACCCCAGAGTATTGGAGCACTTCGCCCATGTGGATGAGATTTGGCATGCGGGCGATATAGGCAGTGCCATGGTGCTGCAACACCTGCGTGAGTTCAAGCCTACACGCGCGGTATATGGCAATATGGATAGTGGCGATGTAAGGTATTCGCTCAGCGAGTTTTACCGCTTTCGTGTGGAAGATGTGAATGTATTGCTGACACATATCGGTGGTTATCCAGGGAAGTACAATCCGTGGCTGTTGCCAATGTTTAAGAAGGAGACACCCCAGTTGTTTGTCTGCGGACATAGCCATATATTAAAAGTGCAATACGACCCCACTTGGCAGATGCTGACCATGAACCCAGGCGCAGCGGGTAAACAGGGTTGGCATACTGTACAAACATTGTTGCGTTTTGTGGTGGATGGTACAGAAATTCGTGATTTAGAAGTCATCGAACTTGATAGAAAATAACGGTAAATATGTTATTAAACATTTTTTAAGGTCAAAAATCGAAAAAAGGTGTTGCACAACATAAATTTGCTCTTGCGGGTGTTATGAAAAAGCAGTACCTTTGCAGCGGTTTTGAAAGAGACCAAAATTCAATCTTTTTTGTACCTTAAAAAATCAAACAGACTAATACCGTGGAAAAATAGCCGTCGCGAGACGGCTTTTTTCTTTTAAGGACGGCTTTTTTCTTTAAGGTATTGCATATGTAAGCAATTTTTTGTACCTTTGCAGACAAAATCCATATAATACCCTACGATTATGAAAAAAAGTATCTTTCGAAGCCTGATTTTGGTGGCAGCCACGATAGCGATGGTCGGTTGCTCAAAGAGCACAGGGCGTACACTGACCTCCGCAACAGGTTCTATTTACGAATGTCTGGTGGTTATTGATGACCAACCTCTAACACAAGAACAAATCAACGAAGTAGCCAAACACTCGTTGGTGAACGAGGCATCGGGCTATACCAAACCTATTGCCAGCCTATACGATTTGGTAGAGGCTGTGATGGGTGCTGATATGCCTTGCATGCCACAGGTAGAACCCTATTTCCGTGTGAATAAAGTGACTACCACACAGTTTGATGACCTCTTTAAGCCCACACGTAACATCCTGTTCGTGGATATCAACCCACAGAAATACACTCAATTGAAGGCCAAAGTATCCAACGACTATTGGTCCACTCCACAAGCGATATGCCGTATTCAGTCGCCTTCGGAGGAAGAATTTGTAAGTTATTGGTTGGAGCATGGCGAGGAGATTCGCGAGTGGTTTGTTAATCAAGAGATTAAGCGCCAAACTAAGTTCTATCGCGCCAGTACCAACAAAGCAGCACGTGCTATCCTTCAGCAACAGGGCTACGACATGCTGATTCCAGAGGATTATATGCTCATCATGGACACCGTACTCAGCGGAGCCACCACCTATAGTCTGCGCAATCCTATCACCGTAGCCCCAGAGGTACGCCTCATGTGGTGCTGCAACAACAAAGGTAGCATGCGTCGCGACCTCGTGGTATATACTTACCCCTACACCGATGACAAGACTTTTACGATAGACTATCTCAATGACAAGCGCGATGCTGTACTCAGTCGCGTAGTGAGTGCCAGCGTAGAAGGTTCGTATATGGGTACAGAGTACAAGGTTATGCCTCCGCAACTGCGCTCTATCATTGTACAAGAGGATGAACAATGCACTGAAATACGCGGACTATGGAAAATCATCAACGGTGAAGCCATGGGCGGTCCGTATGTGAGCCACACCCGTCTTGACCAAGTGAATGGACGTGTAGTAACTGCCGAAGCATTTATCTACGCAGCGGGACAAAAGAAACGCAACGCACTACGCCAAGCAGAAGCCATACTCTATACGCTGTCTCTTCCACAGGACTCGATTGAATAAGGTTAGAGGCGATTAGGCGATGAGGCGATAAGGCGAGAGGTTAAAGGTTAAAGGTTAGAGGTTAAAGGCGAGAGGCAAGGGAAATGGCAGCAGTTACTCCATATTTATTGGTAGAAGGGCTTACAAAATCTGTAGGTTCGAAAATGCTGTTTAGCAATATCAGTTTTGCGGTAAACAAAGGGCAACGCATTGCCCTGATTGCCCGCAATGGTATTGGAAAAAGTACGTTGCTGGATATATTGATGGGCAAGACCGATTACGACAATGGTAAGATTACATGGCGTAACGACCTCAAAATCAAGTATCTGCCACAAAGGTTATTAGGCGATGAGGCGATAAGGCTATTGGGCGATAAGGCAAGCATAGAGGAGTTCCAGAAACTCAGCGGTGGGCAGCAGAAGAAACTGCTATTGCAACAAGCATTGGACAATGAACCTGATATTCTTCTACTGGATGAGCCTACGAACCATTTGGACCTTGAAACAGTAGTCTGGTTGGAGGAATACCTACGCAATCGTACAACAAGAGGCGAAAAAGCCCTCACCATACTCATGGTGACCCACGACCGCTATTTCTTGGACAATGTCTGCACCGATATATTTGAGTTAGATGAACATTCGCTCTATAGCTACCACGGCAACTATGCCTACTATATAGAGAAACGCGCAGAGCGTATCGAAGCGCACAATGCTGAAGTAGAGAAAGCGCGCAACCTCTATCGCACCGAGCTGGAATGGATGCGTCGCATGCCCCAAGCACGTGCACACAAAGCACAATACCGCATTGATAACTTCTACGAAATAGAGAAAAAAGCCAAACAACAACGCAACGAGTCGGATATTCGTTTGGCTGTAAAATCGGGCTATATCGGCAACAAAATCTTCGAAGCCAAAGATGTATGCAAAACGTTTGTATCGCCCCGCACAGGTGAGCAAAAAGTCATCTTGCAGCACTTCAACTACGTCTTCTCGCGCTACGAAAAGCTGGGTATCATTGGCAACAATGGCACAGGCAAGAGCACTTTTATCAAACTACTGCTGGGCGAAGTACCCGTGGATAGTGGCAATTGGGATGTGGGTAGCACGGTAAAATTCGGTTACTATGCACAGACGGGATTGCAGTTTGATGAAGGAAAAAAGGTCATTGATGTTGTTCGCGACATTGCCGAAGTGGTAGATTTGGGCAATGGACAAAAAATGACAGCCAGTCAGTTCTTGCAGATGTTTCTTTTTTCACCCAGTCAGCAATATGACTTTGTTGGCAAACTATCAGGTGGCGAGCGGCAACGACTGCACCTATGCTCCGTACTGATGCGCAGTCCTAATTTCCTCATATTGGACGAGCCCACCAACGACCTTGATATACCCACGCTGAATGTACTGGAAGAATATCTAATAAACTTTCAAGGCTGCTTGATCGTGGTGAGTCACGACCGCTACTTCATGGACCGCGTGGTGGATCACCTGTTTGTCTTCCATGGCAATGGCAAGGTACAAGATTTCCCAGGCAACTATACGCAGTATCGATTGGAAGCGAAAGGCGATGAGGCTATTAGACAAGAGGCAAAAGGCGAGAGGCAAGAGGCGAAAGGCACGAAAAACAAAACCGAGCAGAAACGCCGATTGAGTTTTAAGGAGAAGCGTGAGTTAGAGGAGTTGGAGAAACAAATGCCTCTTCTCGAAGCAGAAAAAGCCCAATTAGAAGCCCTATTGTCGGGCGGAGCGACCAATCCTGATGATATAGCCCAAGCCTCTGCACGCTACAAAGAAGTACAAGATACCTTAGACGAGGCAGAAATGCGATGGTTGGAACTAAGCGAAATAGGTGAAGCATAAAAGCAAACTATAGGGAAACTACAGGACAGTAACGAAGTGGTAACGGAGTGATAACGGAGTGGTAACGGGTAAGATAGCCGAAAAATAGGATAAATCCTTGCAACATTCAAAAATATTTTGTAATTTTGCAGCCTCAAAAAACAATCAAACAATGCAACATTTGAGTAAAGCACAAATAAAATGGGTTCGCCAACTGCAACAAAAGAAATTCCGCGATGCGGAAGGTGTGTTTGTGGCAGAAGGTGAGAAATGTGTGCATGACCTCACAGATGCATTTGAGTTGGTATTATTGGTTTCACCCGACAATGCCACCCCCACAGAAATTGAGCAAATGTCTTCTTTGCGCACACCACAAGGCGTGATTGGGGTATTCAAGAGGCGAGAAGCGATTGGCGATGGTGTATTGGTTATGGGGCATGGGCTATGGGTAGCATTAGACGGCGTGCAAGACCCAGGCAACTTAGGAACGATTATTCGCACTTGCGATTGGTTTGGCATACACCATATAATATGTTCGCGCGAGACAGCCGACTGCTACAATCCCAAAGTCGTACAAGCCACCATGGGAGCATTAGCAAGGGTGCAGTTGCACTATGTGGATGATTTGTCAAGCGTTTTGAGCAAGTATCAGCAGAATGGTTATCCCATATATGGCACATTGCTCAATGGCAAGAATATGTATGAACCATCTGCTATTCCAACCAAGGACAAAGGTATTATAGTCATGGGCAACGAAGGCAATGGCATCTCACAATCGGTTAGAGAATGCGTAACACATCCATTACTAATCCCCTCCTACCCCGCTGATATGCCCACTTCCGAAAGTTTGAATGTAGGTATCGCTACCGCCATCGTATTGGCTGAGTTCAGAAGAAATAATCTACCTTAAATAATACATGATGAAACGAATCATTACTCTGTTTTGCATTATTTGCATATTTGTACAAGCATATGCTTGGAAGCCTCAGTTTGCAGGTCATCGAGGTAGTTATCGCGGCGTAGAGAACACCGAAGAGGCATTTATGAATGGCATTAACCATTACGGCTATACGGGTTTGGAGATTGATGTCAAGACCACCAGCGATGGCGAGTATGTATGCTGGCATGATGATGATTTGAATCGTGTAGGACATGAAGGAGTATCTATTCCTGATAGCAAATGGGAAAACCTCAAAGACTTACCCCTCACACAAACGCGCAGTGGCGTTACGTACACTGGCAAATTGTGTACAGTAGATCGCTTTTTAGAGATTTGCAAGGAGAATAATGTATTCCCTATCATCGAGTTGAAGTGGGCTGTCGGTATTAATAACAACGACATGAGTCGCTTCCCTGGCTTGTACAAGTTGATTGAGAAACACGGACTCGTGGAAGAAGCGCGCATACTCACATCCATGCAAAAGTCATTGGAATATGTACGCGAAAACTACCCTGCACTCAAGTGTCAATTTCTCTGCTACGAAGTTACCGAAGCACGCTATCAATGGTGTCTGCAATGGGGCATTGACCCGAGTGTACAAACTGGCGGTTTGACCAAGGCAATGGCTCGCAAATGCCACGATGCAGGCATGGAAGTGGCTTGCTGGACTGTCAATAGCGAAACATCTTACAAGCAACATGGCGAATTAGGTTGCACCACCATGACTTGTGATTATCTCATGCCAAGTGAGATGCCTGAACTGGATGAAATCGATTGGAATGCACTTGCACCAAGAGAGCCATTGGATACCTTGTACATCACCCCACTCTTTCATCGCTCACAAACAGCAGGTACATTGCCTCCAGACTTCCCAACGACCAAAGGAGGAGCATACTTCCAAGCACAAGAGGCTGCATATATTGATGGAGTATTCTATGCTGCTGATTACTACAACAATAAGCTCGTAACCATTGATACCACAGGTAACATTGAATCCGTTGAGGTGGACAACCTATGTCACGGCATCTGTCGTGATGATGCAGGCAACTTGATGTTGCATACTTCTGTTGAAGCAGCAACACCAAATCATTTGACCGTATATAAAGCAGAAGATAATAGCGAGCATGCTATTGAATTTACCCTCAATCACGATGGACAAACCAATTTTCCAACTGCCAGTGGCGATATTTTCTCTGAAGAAGGAGGATATGTGTATTTCTTCCCTAACAAACACAAATACGTGGATGTTGTGAAAATTGCTAACGGACAATATGTCAATACCACCTCTTACCCCGTAAGTATAGAGGGAACGACTGCTGGCTATGTGATTCCTATTGACAACAACCCTGCACATTTCATCTATCAAGTACGCAATCAAGGTTATTACCTCTACAAAGGTACCGACAAAGGCGGATATTTGACTGGTTCATACTCCACAACGGCTCCTGCGCGCAATAGTTCTATTGGTGGTGCGTTCTTCCGATTAGGCGGACACGAGATGTTCGTACATGCCTCTGGAACGAACTACAACGGTGGTTGGACACTACGCGATATGACTGCTACCGATCTTACACCTATGTACACACAAGAGCCATTAGGTAGCGATGGCTATAGCGGTAATGCATCGGTAGGAGCATTCTTCCATTGGGAACGAGTAGATTCTATCACGGTGAACCTCTACGAATACTGTCTCGGTGGTGGTATTGCAGCATGGGAAATCAGCACCGAGCCACATAAGATTCATGTGAAAGAGTTTGCATTGAACGAAACCAACATCACCGTGAATGTGGGCGATACGGCACACATAACTGCAATTATCACACCTGCGGATGCATACGACCAAAATGTAACATGGCGCGTAGCACCAACTGGCAGATTTGTCAAATTGAATAAAAAAGGATTGCATGCCACTCTTACCTGCATCAAAGAAGGCACATACACCGTAACTGCCACATTGGGAGAGTTTAAGGCTGAATGTATGGTGACATTCACCCAACCAACCAACGTTGAAAATGTTGCCGACATGAATCAAGGCACTCACAAAATCATCCGCAACGGACAAGTGCAAATTATCAATGACGGTGAATACTACAGCATAAAAGGCGAAAAACTATAAAAACATAATTAACGAACTTATGAATATTTCAAAACGAATCGCAGCACTCGAAGAGTCGCAAACATTGCAAGTGGCAGCACTATGCCAACAACTCCGTGCGGAGGGAGTAGATGTCATTGGACTTTCGCTCGGCGAACCCGATTTTCCTGCACCTGCACACGTGAAGCAAGCAGCCATTAATGCTATTAACAACGACATTTCACACTATGGTCCAACACCCGGTTTCCCAGCATTGCGTGAAGCCATCGCTAAAACTATCAACAAAGATATAGCGACCTATCCTGTTAAGCCATACCATGCCAATGAGATTGTGGTGTCTGTAGGTGCTAAACAGGCTATTTGCAACGCAATAGAAGCACTCATCGGTCCTGATGATGAGGTGATAATGCCAACCCCTTGTTGGGTGAGTTATGTGGAGATGGTCAAAATTGCTCAGGGCAAGAGCGTATTGGTCAAAACTACGATGGAGAACAATTTCTGCCTTACCGCTGAACAATTAGAAGCAGCCATCACGCCCAATACCAAATTACTGATGCTCTGCTCGCCGAACAACCCAACAGGTTCGGTATATACACTCGAAAACTTGAAAGCATTGGTAGAAGTACTTCAGCGCCACCCACAAGTAATTGTGTTGGCTGATGAGATTTACCAACATATTCTCTACACAGGCAAGCATGAGACATTGGCTCAGTTCCCCGAGTTGGAGGATCGCCTTATCCTCATCAACGGTGTGAGCAAGGCATTTGCTATGACGGGTTATCGTATCGGATGGTTGGCATGCCACGACCCACAACTCATTACCGCTGTCAAACGCCTTCAAGGACAGATGATAACTTGCGCTACCACTATCGCGCAGAAAGCTGCCGAAGCCGCATATACGGGCGATCAAACATGCGTGGAAGAGATGCGCCAAGCGTTCCATCGCCGTCGCGATTTGATTGTAGGTCTGGCAAAAGACATCCCAGGAATGAAGGTATTAGAGCCACAAGGAGCATTCTATCTTTTCCCCGATGTATCGGCGTTCTTTGGCAAGCAATACAACGGACAAACTATCCACAATGCTGATGAGTTGGTGACCTACCTGCTGCAAGAGGCACATGTGGCATGCGTTTCGGGTAGTGCATTTGGCGAGGATAACTGCATTCGTTTCTCATATGCCACCAGCGAAGAACTTATCATTGAGGCCATGCGCCGCATGAAAGAGGCATTAGCAAAATTAAAATAAACTATCAATTCTTTATAAAAATATCTTTTTTATTTGGAATTGTAGCGTTTGATTTGGATTTTCAAAAAAAAAATAGTACCTTTGCAGTGATTTTATTAGAAAACAATTAAACTATTTAACTATTATGAAGAAGAGTCTTATTTTGGCTGCTATTTTGGCAGTAGTATGCGTAGGTAGCGCAGTTGCTCAACCTCGCGCAATTGGTGTAAACTTAGGTTGGGGAGCAGATGTTTCTTATCAACACTCATTTGGAGAAGCAAATATGTTGGATGTATCTGTAAACCTGCCACAATTTGCAGGTATTGGTGCAAAAGTTACTTATGACTGGATTAACCCATTCGGCACCGCAGTTCCTTGGGAGTATCAAGGTGCTTGGAACTGGTATCTTGGTGTAGGTGGTTCAGGCGGTGTATATGGTCTTTTGAACTCTGCATTGGCTAATACATGGTATGCTGGTGTTGCTGGACATGTGGGTATTGAATACCAATTCTGGTTCCCATTGCAACTCTCACTTGATTGGCGACCAACTATCGGTGTTGCTGGCAACAACGGTGTCGGCTTTAATACAGGTGGTTTGTATGACGGCATCACCCTCGGTGTTCGCTACTTATTCTAATTCGGATGACTGATTTTTCGAAATTAATTTCATCACGCATAGGAGTGGCTGCTACGCAAGTGGCAGCCACTATTGCATTACTCAATGAAAATGCCACGATACCTTTTATCGCGCGCTATCGCAAAGAGCGCACGGGCAGTCTGGATGAAGTGCAGATTAGTCAGATAGCCGATGAGTATCATCGTTATTTGGAGATAGACGACCGCAAAGCTACTATCCTCAACACTATTGCCGAACAAGGCAAACTGACCGATGAACTGCGTATGCGTATCGAACTATGTTGGGATACCACCGAACTAGAGGACATCTACCTACCCTACAAACCTCACCGCAAGACACGCGCCGATATGGCACGCGAACAAGGATACGAGCCGTTAGCACAAGCCATTTTTGCACAAAGGCGAGAAGGCGATGAGGCAATCAAGCGATTAGGTAAGGAGCGAGAGGAAGCATTGCAAGGCGCTCGTGATATTATAGCCGAATGGATTAACCAAGATGAACGCGCACGACAAAGTATCCGTCGTGAGTTCAGTTATTCGGCAATCATCTCCACCAAAGTGGTAAAAGGCAAAGAGTCCGATCCTGAAGCGCAGAAATACAAAGACTATTTCTCGGTCAGCGAGCCACTTCGCCGTATCACATCACACCGCCTATTGGCAATCCGACGTGCTGAAAGTGAAGGTTTTATCCGCGTGGATATATCCCCCGACCGAGAGAAAGCACTCGACAAACTGGCACATCTATTTTTGCACAGCAATAGCGATACTACCTACCAAGTGGAACTCGCTATGGAAGATAGCTACAAGCGTCTTCTCAAACCTGCTATCGAAACGGAGTTTGCAGGATTTAGCAAAGAGCGTGCAGACACCGAGGCGATTCAGGTCTTTGCCAACAATCTGCGCCAACTGCTATTGGAGTCGCCTTTAGGTCAGAAACGTGTGTTGGCTATTGACCCTGGTTTTCGAACTGGTTGCAAAGTGGTGGTGCTATCTGCACAGGGCGACCTGCTGCATCATACGATAGTCTTTCTCAATACCAAACAGGCCACTACTACCCTGCAATCGCTCATTCACCAATATCAGATACAGGCTATCGCCATCGGCAATGGTACTGCCTCTCGCGAAACGGAGCAGATGGTACGTGTGTCCTTAGACACCATTGCCTCTACACCTTACACTATACACCATACACCTCAAATCTTCGTCGTCAGCGAAAGCGGTGCATCAATTTATTCTGCCTCCAAAATTGCTCGCGAAGAGTTTCCTAACGAGGATGTAACCGTGCGTGGGGCAGTATCTATAGGCAGACGTTTGATGGATCCATTGGCTGAACTGGTGAAGATTGACCCAAAGTCAATTGGTGTGGGGCAATACCAACACGATGTCAATCAAACGCGCCTGGGCGAGAGCCTTCAGCAGACGGTGGAGAGTGTGGTAAACTGTGTGGGAGTGGATGTCAATACAGCCAGCAAACATATCCTTACTTACATATCAGGATTGGGTCCTACATTGGCGCAGAACATCGTGAACTATCGCCAAGAGAATGGTGCTTTTCCTAATCGCAAGGCATTATTGAAAGTGCCTAAAATGGGGGCGAAGACCTACGAGCAGGCAGCAGGTTTCTTGCGTGTTACCAATTCCGATAATCCATTGGATAACTCGGCTGTCCATCCCGAGAGTTATGCTATCGTGGAGCGCATGGCTAAGGATTTGCATTGTACGGTAGCCGACCTAATGCAACAGCCCGAACTACGCAAACAGATTGATTTGTCGCGCTATGTAACCAACGCGGTAGGTATGCCTACCCTCACGGATATTCTTCGTGAGTTGGAAAAGCCCAGTCGCGATCCACGCACACAGTTAGAGGAGTTTCACTTCGATGAATCGGTGCATACCATCGATGATTTGCAGGTGGGTATGGTATTACCAGGTATCATTACTAATATCGCCAATTTCGGTGCATTCTGCGATATTGGCGTACACAAGGATGGACTGATTCATATATCCGAAATGGCAAACCGCCGTATCAGTAGTCCCAACGAAGTCGTATCATTGCACCAACATGTGCGTGTGCGCGTAATAGATATTGATCACGCGCGCGGAAGAATACAACTATCACTGAAACAATAACCCGCAGCAACAATAATGCCCAATGAAAAAGAGTTCGGAATCTCCGAACTCTTTTTTATTCTTAGAACTCTAAACTTTACATTACAAACTATTCCCCATCACGTTATACAATTTGCCATTGCGAAGGATGAGTACCTGACCATTGATCATCATCTTTCGTATCATAGATTGAGGTGTATGAGTATCATCAGTCCAAATATCCTCAATACCAGTACCTATTTGGTCATCTTCGAACCACAAGCCCAAAGTATTTGATAGCGACCAAGGAGTATCTATGGTAGTACCCAACGCAAAACCGTGCTGAGAGAGCCATTCGGTAGTCAGTTCCACAGCCGATAAATTGGCACCCTCAGTGGTTGTATCCGTCAGTTGGATAGATGTATCCACTGCTGCCAAGTTAGAAAGGATATAGCAACCCTGAATCTTCGTTTCAGGCATCTCGTATTTCTGCTCAAAGTAGTTGTACTTATCTCCCGCCGAGAATCCTATCACACGGTGCGCATACACACTATCAATAGGCAAAGTGATTGACTCTATGCCTATTAAGCAGTTGGCAAGCACAATAGGTCCGTTGCCCATTTCATCTAACTCCAAGTTTCCAATGACGCCACCTACCTTACCTACAAGGGCTTTGTCGCTTAGAATCAAGTTGCCCTCTACATAGCAGTTGGCAATAGGCGCACGTTGGCTATACGCGATCACGCCACCTATAGTGTTTGTACCATGCAAGGTAGCATCCACATGGCAATGCTGAATAGCCTCGCCACTACCTGCCTCTGCCACCATACCACCTACAGCATCGCCACCATTGATAGTACCTGTGAATAGACATGCCTTCACCGATGAAGCAGTGGCCAGTTTGCCAGCCAATCCACCAACACCTTCCGCCATTGGAAGATTGATATCTGCCTCAGTAACAGAAGATTGGGTGATACCCACAAACAGCGAAGCCTCGCCAACCAGACCACCAAACAAGCCTTTATACCCATCGCCAACCACCTTAGGCGACTCTATATGTATGTTATGCAGCGTAGCCGCCACCGTTTCCGTTTCCATAGAACCATCATCGCCACTCATATTGCCTTGCATAGTATTTGCCAACATACCAGCTGAAGTAACAACCTCGCCCAATTGCATAACAGGATGAGAGAGTTTCAAGTCTCGAATCACAGCATCATCCTGTACATATGCGAACAAACCACTACCATTTAATACTACATTTTTGAAAGCATGCTTATCGCCATTCAACACACCCGTAAAAGGCACACGGATACCTGCAAATGGCACATTCATGAAGTCCACATCATTGACCACAATATAGTGGGCATCAGGTGCTTGCTCAATGTGCATAAAGTCGCTCATCGAAGCAATTTGATAGGGGTCTTCAGCAGTACCTTGTCCCTGAATAGTCGTTTGGGTCAAAGGCAAGGCAAAATAGTTGAGTGTAAAGCCATTACCGTTGGTATAAACGCAGAGCAGAGCAGGATTATTAGAATATCCGTTCACAACATCTACCATATTGAGATCGCCACCCAGTGCGTTGTCTTGTCCCAATTCCAGCAATGTCTCGCCATTGGTGCTACATATGAGCAGGCGGTTGCCCGTCTCTTTCTCGCGTTTGATGAGCGTAGCATATTCGTAGGCATCATCGGAGTTAAAGAGATGAGGATTCAACACAGAAGCAGAGATCCATACATTGGCTGCCTCCACTTTCTGTCCAAGGTTGATGGCATCGTAGTGATCTACTTTGCCTTTGTTGGTAAACCATGCTATACGTTGCTCTATCGAACCATCAGCCAGCACATCGCCTTGAAGAAGTGATACGACATATTGATATGAATCGCCCTTTGCCACGCGATCCCAATTGCCAGACAAGATGTTACCTCCGTTGTTCAGTGTAATGCGTGCAACCGTCTTGCAGGATGGCACATCCACCATTTGTACGAACTCTACCTCATTCTCATTCTTCAAGAAACCATACTGACGTTCATAACCTGCCACATCACTCATGTGGATAGTACCCAACGCATATTCGGCTATGGTATTCAGCAAGTTACCTTCGTTATCATACAAACGATAGGAATATACCGAGCCATCAGAAGCTATAGCATAATTGTCCTCAGTAATCACAAAAGCAGGTTTGCCCGTACCATTGTAATCCAAAATAATATCGCGCTCACCACTCAAACTACCCAACGAATAGAAAGTGTAGAGATATGCCTCATCTGGATCTTTGGCCATAGGGATTTTGGTTTCGCCAATAATGTTGAACTTATTATCGTATTGTGTGATTACCAGCGAGTTATTTTCATTCACAACGGGATCCTCATACACAGGTGTACCAGGCACGAAGTATGGTTTTTCGTATTGCGTAGTGAAGTAGTTGATATACGCACCATTCTTGACCATAAAGATAGGGAACAGATCGTTCAATGCCGCCAGATTGGCATATGGTATTTCGAAGGTGTGCTTCAGTTCAGGTGCATCGGGCGAAGCGTAGGATGCTTTGGTATAGACATCAAAGTACTGCATGCCTGTGGCATTCGTGCTATCGCGTTTGAAAACCACAGTATAGTTCTCGTTATACTCGCCTATATTCTTGGATGCCACCATGTTGCCAGGCATCTCGCATACGGGCTGCGTGCTGGTTTCGCCTTCAACGATGCTGTAGATACGGTTGAAATATTTGTTCACATATTGCTTGGTATTAGCCACCACAAAGAGCATCAATTCGTAGTTGTTATCGAAATTGAAGAACTTTTTAGTAACAAATCCTGTTACTTGCACATCTCTTACTCCTGTAACATTAGGGTCTGCAATATTCAGCGAATCTACAATCTTTCCGACCAGCAGATGTTCAGCATTATACACTTCTACGGTCATTGAGGTATAATACCCATATTGCTTTGTAAACGAAGCGGTATAGGTCCATTGATTGCCATCTGGTCCTGCCAAAAAGCCATAACTATCAACAGGTCCTATTGCAGTGGTAGGTACTTGTGACTGCATACTGACGCTCATACTTAGGCATATGAGAAGGCTTAATAATTGGATAAATCGTTTCATAATTTGTGTATTTAATTCTGTTTATTGTTCACCAAAAAGCATGCAAAGGTACAACAAAAAATGCACATACGCAAGAAAGCGAGCATTATTTTCAAAAAAAGATAGATTCATCTATCTGCATATGATATATTTGCACATATCGAAAAAATATAGTACCTTTGCAGAACGTTCAACAAATACAACAATTAATATGCAAATCGGAGACAAAATGCCCGCATTTAGCGTGGCGGATCAACAAGGAAACATCGTGACGAATGAGCAGATGTTAGGTAAGAAAACCGTGATTTATTTCTATCCTAAGGATAGTACACCTGGTTGTACTGCGGAGGCGTGCAACTTGCGTGATAACTA
This sequence comes from Bacteroidales bacterium, assembly GCA_015061165.1. GTDB lineage: Bacteria > Bacteroidota > Bacteroidia > Bacteroidales > Paludibacteraceae > Colicola. The sequence continues at coordinate 47,003 of SUXC01000008.1, read as the reverse complement.
CCAGCGTTTTTTGGCAGAGGGGTATCAGGTGTATGGTGTGAGCAAGGATAGTCAGAAGTCGCACCAGAACTTCATAGCCAAATACGAATTACCATTCCCATTGCTATCTGATCCATCAACGGAGATGTTGCAAGCTTTTGGCGCATGGGGTGAGAAGAAGATGTGTGGCAAGACCTGTGTAGGCACATTGCGCAAGACTTTTGTTTTTGATGAGCAAGGCATCCTCACGCAACTCATTGAGAAAGTGGACACCAAGAACCACACTGCGCAGTTGTTGGGGTGAGATAGTCCATATGGTTATTAAGAATTAAGAACAATCTTCCATAGCAAGCATTTGCTGATTGATTGCATACCCCTTGAGCATGTAGTCTTTTAAAACTTGATTTGCCCAACGGCGGAATTCAATACCGCGACTACTTTTAATACGATTACCAACAGAAAGAATAACATCTAGGCTATAAAATTCAATCTGCCTTATAACTTCGCGATTACCTTCTTTTTGAACTATCGCAAATTTTGCGACAGTTGCATTAGCAGTCGAATCGTTTCCAGTTGTTGTAGATTTGGCGACAACAGGATATAATTCTTCTTTCAATGCATTATTGATGTGCTTACCTATCGTTTTGACATCACGATCAAAAAGAATAGATAGTTGTTGTTGATTGAGCCACACCGTTTCATTTTCTAGTTTTACCTCCAAAGACATTTGTTCATTTGGTTGGTAGAATACAATTTCGTTTGCCATAATTTTGCATGTTTTTTGTTTTACGCTGCAAAGGTACTACATCAAACTACTAAAAGTTGTCAGGAGGTCAAGGAAATTTGCAAAAAAATGCATTTTTTTATCAAAGGAGGGTCATTACTGTTGGCTTGCTCCTTTTTTATCTCAGCGAAGTGCGTTTTTGAAATAAAAAAAAGAGCAAGCTATAGATGAAGTGAAGAGAGAAAAGGAACTTGGTGTCTTCAAAAGATGAAAAAAAGCAGCACCGTGTGAGGGTGCTGCGGGGAGAGATGGGGAATACAATAGTATTATTGAAATGGGGTTGCTATTTATTATATCTTAACTTGATAAGATAAATCTCCCAATAGCTTTTTGGTGCGTCAGGATATAGTTGTGGAATTAGCACCTTGATGCGTATGCGATTTTTGCGGATATCGACATAGGTGGGATAACCCAATAGATTGTTGCCGTGAATGAGTTCAGATAGCAGTTGCTTTTTCTCCTGCTCGGAGTGCGCTGTTAGATAATAGTAACGACGCTTGTAATGTCTTTTGTCCGTCTGTTGCATAGTGTATTATGTATTTATTGCGGTTATGTCAATAGGTATATACCTGACAATCGTCGTTTTGGCATCTACTTTGATAAATTCTCGGCGGAGTTTGCCTTCGGCGATGAGGCGTTCTTTCTCTTGGCGGTCACGCTCGGCTGACCTTTTAGCACTTTCGTGCATAGTCATTTGTTCTTCGCGTGTGATGACACGTTTGGTTTTCTTAAATTGGCGCATGGGCATAGTAGTAATCTCTGATTTTTGGGAACTATATACACAAGTTGAACTGATTAAATTTTAAACGACAATTAAGGTCAATTTTGACGTCAATTTTCGTCAATTCAAGGAAATATTTTGTTTGGGTTGGAAGAGCGACACGTCGCTGGCACCCCAAAACAAAAATGTTTCAACAGATATATATTTTCCATTTTTTGTAATAAACTCTTTTAAATCAATCATTATCACTTAATATAAACTCGGGTGTGATGTTCGAACAGATCGATCAGCAAACTAATGCCAAACCACATGCCAAAGAAAATGAGTGTCGCCACCATATTATGGAGGAAAATACCAACTGGTATGCTGACCACAACCGAGACGAGGAAGATACATAGCAGTCGGAGCGAGAATTTCGTTTTCTTAGGACCAAAGCACTCATCTTTGATTTCCTGCATCGAACGCACCTTCAAAATCGGTGCATCGGCTAGCGCCATAGCTTGCTCTAAGGTCATCTTGGGGCGACGAGCTGCCTCCGCAGCTTCTCGTTGTGGATTACGAAATTGTATGCTACAAGCCAACCATGCCAACTCATTATGCTTATCAAGCCGCTTGAGATTTTTAGGCAGTTGGCGCTGCATAGCAAAGAATTCATCCGCATGGCAGTGTGTAATGATTTTTGGACAATAGCGTTCTCCTACGGTTGTACCAACTGGTGAGGGGGAATATCTTTTCGAGGAAAGTATCCTCAAAAAGGTCATACTTGTATTTGTTGATACGCTCTTCGAGTTCGAAAAGCAACTCTCCGTCTTTTAGAAACACGCGATTCCATTCGTATGCGTGTCGATAGCCGCCGAGGAATGGCCAGAAGAGCAAGTGCCAACCTTGAGGACGGTCGTATTTATGACCGAGATAACCAGGGATAAGGGCGGTGCTATATTGGGTCATACCTTTGCGTTGCATGGTATAGATGATATAATCAACTAGGGTCTCATCGCTCCATGTCTCTAGTTGCTGCAGTTCATAGTGCAAGCGGCCTGAGAACTGCTGATGGTGTATGTTTTCGGATTGCATGGATTAGTTCTTTTTGTAATTGTCAATCAAAAATTTCACAACAAAGATTAGAAATACGCCGAAATAGATGATGGCGGGCAGCTTGCTGGCAAAACTATCACCTATGATCACGATTACTACCCATCCGATGAAGATAAAGAATATATTCCATAGAATGAATTTTAGCAGAAACATCGGATTGCTCCACTCAAAAGAAATAAGCAAATTGCCTTTGCCATCGCCATAGTTCTCATGCATTCGCTCCGGGGTATAACAGATAACAAAATCACAGAAGACGAATCCTACAAATGTGCCAATAAAGAGGGTTATCATCATGGGCCAGAAATCCTCTAGATCGGTGTGATATGCAATAAAAGCACCTATTGCCACATTGATTAGCAAGGAGATTAAGAATTCCCAAAGCACTCTACGTGCAAATTTTTGTTTGGCTGTTTTTGACATAATTGTTCTATTTTTTAGTGCATTATTTACTCTTCGATTATCTCTACGCGGATATTGCTAAAGCATTGGCTGATGGCATATCGTAGGGCTTCGGTTTTTCTCACTTCGGCTTTGATATGCAGGGTTTGCTCATCTATATAGGTCATGCTTAGTATATTGCCTCTATATTCGTAGGCATCCGATCCTACCAGCACTTTCATCAGTCCTTGTACATTCACTTCGCCATTAGGCGTTCCGTAGAATTTAGCCAACGAATGGATTATCTGCTCAATGGCTTTGAGGTCATCTGCGTTGCCCGATAGTTGATAGGTCACGATGGTTGGTTTTGGTTCTAGTATCATATCCTCTTCCGATAGATCATCCATCGGGTTATAACCTAACATATCGTAGTACGATTGTGCACGCGCTTTGTCGATATAGATGCCATATTGCTCGTTGCCCAGCTCATAGAGCATGCCCAGGTGCTCAGCAGCAGAGATATTGTCGTGCGATAGTTCTTGCAATAGCGTTTCTACATCTCCGAATTGGTATGCCGTTCCTATTTTGTCGCGGCGGTACATTTCTTGGATGATGGGTTGATCGGCAGGATTGTCCTTGCAAGCATATATACTGCGTAGCATAAATTCTCCCACTTCCATATTGTGCAGATCAGTGGCTGAGAGGGTGCGATTCGTTTTCATAGTGGATGGATTATTGGATTGGTTTTTCGGTTTCATATACGAGCATAGCCGTCCAGTTTTTCCAAACGCTATTATGTGGGTTGGGGCTTTCCGCTGTATATCGGATATCTACCACTTTGATATCCTGGCTGTGCTGTTGTAAGAACTCGTTTACTTGTTTTTCAAAAACCTCGAGATAAGGTGTTTTCTCTTGAAATAATTTTACTTGTACCATAATGTGTAAATTTTATTGTTAAACATTTAATTATTGCTCTGTTGCAATTTACACATATAATATAGTTCAAAAATAAAAAATTTCAAAAATGAATGCACATATATTTTTTTTGCAAAGTGGAGTTTGCAAAAAAATACTCTATAATAAAGTGCTTTCTTACACCAAGATAGCATTTTTACTACTTGATAAATATCTCTTTGTGGGCTATTCGGCATTGACGTTCGCTTATTCCCAATGGCGCAGGATTGGCATAGCAGCCAGCAAATGAGGACAATATCTTGTAGAATTGTATATAATTCCTAGATTGGGTAAACTCTGGAGGTTCGCCCCCTAACATATGATTATACAATCTCGCAAAGTAGGAAGTGACAAGTGGTCGTCCGTCAATGATATCCTCTAAGCAACTCTTATCTATTAAATTGCCGTTCTGATCGATCGCTTGTAATAGTTGGTGAGGAGCTTTATACAAAAACTCCCTTTGGTGGAATTGTTTTGCCAATTCTATCCCAAAATCTAGTAGGTTCTTCAAAGTTTCTGCTGTACCCGGCCGTTTGATTTGGCATCCAGTTTTCCAATCATGTCCATGATTATAATTGAAGATAGCAATCGCCTTGACATACACATGTTCTTCGTGGTAAATATCTGCATCTTTGATAAAACGAGCATATACGGGCATGTAGGAATACTTTGTTTGTCGAATACTATCAATCATTGTACGAATGTGAGGAATCGCATCTGCATCATTCATACTGCTGCAGGGGCTAATGATGATATAGCCATGTTGTGCATATTCGCCAAATACTAAAGGTGTGCGCCCATCACGCATGCTGACCAAATTATCATTGTTGAATATCCCTGAGATGTAATCATCCAAAAAGTTTTTCTTAGTCATTACAATGTAATAAGTGAGTTATGGAGTATCTTAGTACCATTCGGCAGCTTCGGGACCGAACATGCGTTCTTCGGCTTGGTGCAATCCGTTCACCATCTCTATGAGGGCTTTGGCGACCGCGATGTGGTTGGGTTTGCCCTTTAGTGCAGTGAGGGGGAGAGATGAGCCTACCCCCGCCCCCTCCCTAAAGGGAAGGGAGATTGATACTAAGGACAGGGTGCCATGGTTGCTGTGGATGTTTTGGCAGGTGATGGTTCTGCCCGATAGGCGGATGGTGTATTCGCCTGTTCGTACGGTGTCGAACACGGGTTTTGTAGTATCATCGTCAAAATCATCTATATAGTATTCGCCGTATTTAAATAGCAGATACTGACAAAATTTTTCGATGCTATCTTTCAGTTCCTGCTCGCTCATTAGGTGAAGCACCTGAGCTATCTCTTGTACATATTGTCGCATACCTTAACGTGGGAGTTTGTTAAACCATATCTTGATTATAGCAGACGATACTACCATACCAACACTCTGCTTTCCAGTCTTCGCTGGGCACTTCTTTTTTCAAGGCCTCTTTCAACGCATCGCCAAAGTCATCTACACCATTTATATCAATGTATAGATACCAACTACCTTCGTCGAGTTGAGTGCCAAAAATATTGGCATATGTTTTTGGTGAACGACTAAAGAAACGGACTTGGATATCATAATACTCCTCTGGTTGGCGATTATGGACATAATGAGCAATGAGATCCACTATCTTTTTAGGGGTAATGTATTCCAGTTTGATTCCTGATAATGGGGTGTCTTCAAATAGATTGGATGTAATGGGAATCAGTCTTCCATCCATGCAGCGTACTACATCCTCGGGCAAGTTAGGGTCAACATCAAAATAATGGTCAAAATACTCTGCTGGAAAATATTCTTTTGCCAGTTTGAGGTCGCTGATGATACCTTTTTCTTTATCACCAAAATAGTAGGTATTTCCTAAAAATATGGAAGCCTCTTCCAGCCCCTGCTTGTGTAGTTCGACCAATGTTGGGATATCCATATCTTCCGACGCTTTGTCGTATGTATTTAACAGCTCACGATGGCGTAGCGTTTCAATGCTTTGAGGTTCACCACGATGAGCCAATTCTCTCAATAGAGGCATGTCATCAAGCCCAAAGAACATAAGTTGTCTTAACTCTAAAAGTCTTTCTGTAGAGATATCATGGATATGTTTATACACAATATCAAGTAATCGTGCTTCTTCTTCGTCATATTCAGAATCAATTAGTAGGGAGTGTTCAACCTGTTCAACTTGGCCAGTATCTTCATCCACAAAGTCTTCTGTCCAAGTTTGATATCTATTATTTCGTTGGTATTGGAGTAATTGATCAAGTGCTAAATTTCCTGTGTTTTGTGGGTTTGTCTTCATACTATCTATTTTTTTGTTATGGGTTATGTGAATTATATTAGTCATTGGAGAGGGTGTTTTTCCCTTTTTAAGCCGCTTTGCGGCGCCTGTTGGATTTGTATATGGGCGCCTCGAGCATTATTTGAGCATCTTTGTATTGGATAAAGCAAATTTCTTGACCAGTTTGTGTATTAGTGAGTACTTTAGCTGTAAGTGGTTTGTAGAAGTTTTTCCCTGTTTTGAAGATAAGTGTTTTACCTTGTCGTTGGTCAAGGAGAAAGAGCCCCAGTTGAGCTGTGGATTTGGAGCCCCCCTTGTGGGCAAGATGAAGTGGTAGTACCCCCAAATAAAGGCGATTTTGGTCAGCGATGAATGTTTTTTCTGAGGTTTGGAATTTTTTGAAGTTGATCATAAAGCTTGCATTTTTGAAATTACATGCATAATATAGAAAACAAATGCAAAAAATTCAAAAACGCAAGCACATTTATTTATTTTGCAAAGTCGAGTTTGCAAAATATGATTGATAGCAGTGTATTATGGATTGTTTCTGCGAGAGAGTTCGTCTTGGAAACAGCTATTGTCGTATTCGGCATATTGCGAGCATTGCAATAGCAGCTGAAGTTCATGGTTGGTCAAAGTACCTACAATGCGGCTATAGATGTCCAGTCGGCATGTAGATGCAATATGATTGACTATCTTTTTCGCGCTATCGGACTTGAACTTACCACCAAAAACCGCGCCCTCTGTCTCTTCAAATCGTGCTACGGATAGGGTGATACCTTGTTCGTTAGCAGCGAGCTCTTCGTTGCGGGCTGTAGCATGGTGGTTAAGTCCCCATATCACGCAGCAGGTAGCATATACATCGCCTTCTTCGGAGAGTTGATCCAGCCATTCATAGTCACTGCCACGCATGAGGCATACTTGTTCAATGGCTCCAGCCTCTACGATAGCACGCAAGTAGGCTTGTCGCTTGGTAGCATCATCTCGAACGACTGATTGAATAGCCATGATTTCTTCTACGCTGAAGGTCTGAAGCTTGTTTAGCTGTGCAGCAAAATGCATATTGCAGAGTTCTTCCTCTAAGCGTATAATCTGTTCCACTTGCGGAATAAGGCTACGCAGGATGCGAAGAAGAATATCGGTATCATGGAAGTCTGCAAGCGCAATAGGTAGCGGGTCATTGGCACATTGCATATACAAAGTACCTGCTTCGTAGCGCAGGGCATAAGAATCTGCCATAATGGTTTGGCTGGCAGACTCTTTGCTCTTAATGACCAAATACTTACATAGCCTTTCAATGCTCTGTTGCAACTCTTGTTCACTCCTTTGGTGAAGTGATTGCGATAGGTTATTGATGTATTGTTTCATAAGTGAGGGGGGGGGGAGGAGGGTTGAGTGATTTATTTCAAAACATTGAAAATAGTACCACGTAGATACTCATTAATGATTTTATCTAATATACATTGTACATATATGCATAAATCGTTGATCTTGATAGGACTTGAGCTAAATAGATCATTTAATTTAACATAACGATATATGAATAAACTCTTCGACATATCGTAACTGCAATAATGGGGGCCACCCTTTTTAGTTGATTTTCCTAGTGGTGTCAGCGGCTTAAACCAATTATTCCAATAGGTATCTACATTAGATATATTAAATTTCTTATTTTTGTCTTCGAAGAATATACGCAATTGGTCATATTCTATTTGCACACCCACGCATAATCTACTATTTAATTCATACGCTATTGTGGTGCAAGCATGCTTGTTGTTTAGACTATGCTCACAAGTCATGGGTAAGCCAGTAGTATTCTTTGCGATAAAGCGATTCTCAAATTCATCCGCCAGACTTGCTGCTTGATATTTTCGAAAAGCATCCATTATGCCACAAGTTTCTAAGTCAGTAGATGACAAATGGGCTGTGTAATATCCTCCTCTCCAATCTATAACTAACCGATCATGATCTAAAATATCTTGCAAGCTCTCCAACATATCATAGTAATCTTTGATATATAAGTTGCTTAGCGCATAATTTTTGCGTATTTCGCCAATCAAATTTTTATATAAGACTGGAATAAAACCATGAAGTGTACCTGAATATTCAAAAAGAGATAATAGTACTTTCTTGGCTGTACCAGCAAATGTACTTTGATTTAGCAATTGCCCTTTGCTGGGAGTGCTCTTGATTTTGTTTTCAATAATAAGAATCAGATTACCGTTTTCGAATACTGCAATATCAGTAACCCATTGCTTATTTTTGCCGGTTGCTAGTTTTGTTGTACCCAGATGGTACTCCCGCTCTATGGTATAAGCAGCTGAATTACTAACTGTCAGACCAAAGCATTTCAAGAATGCTTCATGGTCGAGATCAAACAACCACTCTAAAAAGTTGGAGTGGAATAATTCCAATGAACTCATCGACAGACGAAACATTGGGTTTATTCTTAATGAAGTTGGCATAGAATATATTTATTTTTAATTAGTTGGATTTTCTAACTCTTTCATATCCTGCTATTTATCGAATTGCACAAAAAGTGCTGCACAAAAAGTGCTGCAAGGATACACTTTTTTTTGAGATATGCAAATAAAAATCGCATTGGAGGCAATTTTTCTAGTGTAGGGTGCAGATTTGGTTAATCGAAGTCATACTCCAAATCAGAAAGTTTATTATTATGAAGCGCACTTATTTTCAATGTGAACTCTTTCTTTGGGGTGCCATATAGTGTCCAACATTGTTTAGGGAGCCAAATAGAGAATGTGATTTTGCCCTCTTCCATTATCTTTGAAGCTTGATCCAAGATCTCGAATGATTTACATTCTTCTTTGGCTTGATAATACGCTGGGGTGAACTCTACTTGTGGATTGCCATCGGCATTGATTTTAGCATAAGGCAATACTGCCCATTTGATAAAATCTTGGTCCGTGGCAAAGGTATAATATTGTCCTCTTAGAAAAGTTATGTTTTTATCATCAAGTGTTAGTTTACGCATAATCTTAGCAATTTGAAATTTCTTTACTATTATTTTTTTGATTCTTTGCCCATTCCCCAATGAGCTCTTTATTGCGTTGGTGTAAGCCCTCCCAGTCTGGAGTGCCTTGTACATACGCCATCCACTCTTCAGCAAAGTTCACAGGTACTCCCATATATTTGGCTTCTAACACACTATCAAAATCCAAATCCTCAAAGTTCTCCAACAATACACCTAATGCATACCTATCTGGCTGATGAAGCATAAACTCTTTCGCATATGCATAGAATGCAGTATCATCAAACTCACGAATTATCCGCAACGTGATCGCGTTAGCCATGGACTCCTCACGCCATTTGCCAAATTCGGTAGAATACTTAACCTTCTCTTCGATATACTTTCCATTTTCCAGATTATAGACATCTAATGCAGCGTGTGCCAATTCGTGAATCAACACTTTGGTCAGGAGCCATTTAAAGTGCAAATCGTTTTCCTTAGCAGCATCCCATATATCCTGCATATACAACTCGATATACGGATTGTTTTTATCATGATGATATATGCCTAATCGGTCGCAGTCATCATCTCTTTTATTTTTTTCTCTAAGATAAACAGGTATCGTATGCAGCAGCGACACGATATTTCTATAAGATGCTCGCGTGAATTTCCGGATGGGCGTTGGGCGTAAACCTTGGTCAAAAGAAATAGGGGTAAATATTTCCTTCGAACGTTCAGTAACTGGCCTCTCCTCTACCTCACCCTGCTCGTAACGTTGTAGCGGGCAAAGCATCTGCAAATAGAATTCATCACCATGATAGAAAGCCGTTTCTTGCTTTCGTATCACCTCCAGAATAAAGTCTGGAATTGCTTGCTCAAGCACTTTAATCACCAGTTCTTCTGGTGCGTCGTAATTAAGTATTTTCATCATTACCAACATTCTTCAATCTTCACATTTCCATCGGTGCAACGGACTATTTGAGCTGGGATCTCGCAGTTCCATTCATCTCCTAATTCAATACTATTCCATTGCATTTTCGTACCATTGAATGTGATGGATTTAAGAGAGTCGCACTCCATGAAAGCAGCCTCCCCAATACTCGTCACACTATCGGGGATAACAATGGAGGTAAGGGAGTCGCAACCATAGAAAGCAGAATCTCCAATACCCTTCACACTATCGGGGATAATGGTGTTCTGGCAACCGCTGATAAGTGTATTGGTCGCTGTGTGGATAATCGCATTGCATTGCTCTCGACTATCATACACCGTATTACCTTCTGCTACTACCACAGAGGTAAGGGAAGAGCAACCACTGAAAGCACCCTCTCCAATACTCTTCACACTCTCGGGGATAACAATGGAGGTAAGGGAGGAGCAACCACTGAAAGCATTATCCTCAATACTTATCACACTATTTGGAATAACGATGGAGTTAAGAGAGTCGCACTCCATGAAAGCAGCCTCCCCAATACTCGTCACACCATTACTTATAACGATGGATTTAAGAGAGTCGCAACCCCCGAAAGCATCTCTTCCAATACTCGTTACACTATTGGGAATAACAACAGAAGTAAGGGAGAAACAATTTCCGAAAGCCTGCTTTCCAACACTTGTTACGCGATAGGTTACTTCGTTAAACACTATGGTTTCAGGGATAATGATATTACCTCTATAACCATTTGGATTTTTGATGACCTCTGCGGTCAATGTTTCCTCTTCGAGGAGGTATTTGATACCTTCGATAATTTTTTCAGTCATAATTGTTTTCTTGTCACAATCGAAAGCATTATTCTAACACTGCTTCAATAGTTTTAATTATTTGGGCACAACATTTGAAATTATCAGACAGATATGGATTGAAATAATAATCATCTTCCGAATACTCAGGAGATTCCTCGTCAGATTTATTTATTACAGATGTAAATATTACTTCTCCATCTATAATTCTAAATGATAATCCACCTAATAAGCAGTAATTATAATCGTCTTTCCAAGTAAAGTTAATGATGCCTTCACTATATTCCTCATAATGCTCCATTGCTTCGTCGTAGTCTTCTTCTGTTTCATAATCATCCTCGTTTGGATATGGTAATACTACGTCTTGCCAGCCAAACACCATCTTCTTGTCTTTAAGGGACGAATACAATTCTTCGATTCTTTTGCGAAATCTTTCACAAATTTCTCCTCTAATGCCCTCGGCATTATCAATTAACTTACTAATCTTTTCAGTTTTCATAATGTAATTCATTTAATGTTATCAATTATTTTTTAGGGATTAAGACTTTATACTTTCCTCATCAACTCTTGCCAGATTCTCACCATAGCGAGGGTGTCGAGGTGGCAGTAGTCTAATAGTGCTTGGCGTGCCTGAGTTGCCTCTTCGGGGCTCATGTGCTGAATCTTAGGGAAGATGGTCATCGCATCGCCACCGTTTTGCACCAATGTGCTCAGGTTATGATAATTGAGTTCAGGATCATCTGGGAAGAGTGCTGGCAACACCACTTTGATACTGAACGAACCACCCATCGCAGGGAGATAATAGCAGCCCTGACGGAAAGGTACGAGCAAGTCCACAATATGGCTCTCGATATTCATCAGTTGCTCACTTAGATCGGGATAGATGCTTGCCATCTCTCGGATACGCGTTTTCTCGAATGGGTCATTATACGCCATGATGCATACATCGCGTGGTATATCACGGCACAATGCCTCTGCCAGTTCGCGGCGTGGGTCTTGTCCATTGCTCTGCGCCAAGAATGCCTTATGCTTGAGTTCGCCACCCTCGTGCTCGATATAGTGGAGCGAGTACTGGAAGCATATCTGCATATAGGGCTTGGTGTCGTCGTACATAGGCACCACGGGTTGCATGCTCTCAAAGTCCAAGAAATAGAGCGGATAGGAGAGTTTATCCAAGAACGCTTGAATACCCTGTGGGTGGATATGACCTTCCTGGTTGAGGGTGCAGTGCACTTGCATACTGCGAATAGGATTCTTGGTGATATCCTCCACCGATTGGAGGTCTTCGAAAGTGATATGGCCTGCGTGGTAGTGCTCGAGTTTCTTGGCGAAACTCATGCCATACACATTAAACACCGATGGCTCAGGCAGATGCTGGGTACAGTATTGCCAGAAGGCACATTTGTATGGGTTTTGGCAATGCGTAGAGAGCGCCTGCTCGGGCTCGGTGGTTTGCTCCATGGTCTGAAGTGCCAAGAGCGATTGATTATGCACCTTGAGGTATTCGTTCTCCACCGCTGGAGCAAGGTCAATGATATTGAATAGTCCGCATCCGTTGGCTGTGGTCTTGAGCTCCAGTTCGCCATGGCGCACATAGTCGGAGCAGAGGGTGATGAGATAGGTGCCTGTCACACGGATGCCACATTGCTCCAGCACCCAGCGTTGGTAGGCGATGTCGGTGGCATATTTGGCAAACTTAGGATCGGTAGCTGCATCGCCCACATGGCTGGTGCTACTCTTGACCTCATAGATTGCCCAACCGCCCTCGGTCTTGCAGAGGATATCCACTGCGCAATAGTGGTGCTTAGGCGCGAAAGCCGCTTCGCAGATCACAGGGCAACCACTGTTGACCAGCGCTTGGGTCTTGGCAATCATAGCTGAGATGTCCAGTTTGCCGTCTGTATAGGTGGTGGTGTCCACATACTTGCCAAAGAGCGATTTAGCCATGGCGCCAATCTCGTTGCCCGCAGCAAAGCGCGCTTCGACGGAAGCGTCGATAGTCGCCACTTCGGGTTTGTGGGTTCTGAGCCATAATGCCTTTTGGCATTGGCATGATAGAGTGTACTTGGATTTGGATAATGTTGCCATAGTGGGGATATTTTAGGGGATTTATAATTCTTTATGGTTATGTACTACCTCTGCGCCATACATATAAGTGCGGCGCCATTTTTGGTTGGGTAATTTTTGTTTTAATTGGTTGAGCAGGTATTGGGCTGAGAAATGTGTGTTTTCTGCATTAATATACATATAGGGGAATATGCTTTCGCCTTCTTTAACCGCACAGACATTGATGCGAGTGGTTTCAGCTGAGAGAAGACGGATCTGAATATCAAAGTAGTCCTCTGTACGATTATTGGCATAGTTGACTGCTATGTTTACAATGTCATCTGCTTTTACAAAACCTGGTAGGTCAATACCTCCTAATGGAGTTGATTCAAATTGTGTATAGTCCATAATTTTATCAATTTATTTTGTTGTTAATATTATTACAGAGTTATTAGTTTGTGGCTTGTAGCACAGTATATAATATAGTTCAAAAATGCAAAAATTTCAAAAATGAGTGCACATTTTTTTCATTTTCTTTGTAACCGTTTGATTATCAGAGATGCATTTTTTGTTTTTTTTATATCTCTATATCTCCATCGGTGCAATGGACAAGGATAGGGTTTGTGTGGAGACACCAAGCTTCGGATAAACCGATCAATCTGCTTAGCAGGCAGTCACATCTCCTTGATAGTTACTCTTTCCAAGTTTTTACTCCGACAATAAATCAAATCTTTCTTTATGCCATAATCGATTATTTAAGTTTTCTATACACAATTTAGGTATAATTGTATTTAGTTTTTTAAGAGCCTTATCTGACTGCGATTTGAGTCTCTTGAGTATTTTCAACGAACTCTCATTTTTATCACTTCCAGTTATTTCTTTATAAATATTTGCTATCAAATCAGAATCTTTTGAATTAGTAAGATGATGGCGAATAGTACTATCTACTCTTAAGTATGTTTGATAAATTGGACATTTTTTAAGAATCTCTAAAGCATCTTTTGGAGTATTAATCTTATTCCTATGGGATTCCAATTCTGATTTCAACTGTCCAATAAAAGCATTTCTTTCATATCCTAATAAAAAATATAAAATAAATTTAAGATCGCGCTCTGTATTACCACCTCGTATATTTATTATATTCCTATACATATCAGATTGAGCTGTATCTATAAAACTATTATTGCCTTTTAACAACATCATGTAGTTGTTATACACATGTGTTAATTCGTGCATCAAAGTGCCTTTTATTGAACGTTTATTTGGTTTTTTTTCGTATATATTGATCCAGATTTCATCAACTATCAAGTCTTTATCAATGCTTAAATTATCATCGCACTCCCCATATTCTTCTTCAGCAGACATATCAATGTCAATTATAAGTTTTTTGAAGAATATATTTTTAATATCTTTTAATGTCTCTCGATTATATTCAAATTGATAATCTAAATTATCATGACTGAATATATCTTTAACGATAAAATTAACTAACTCTTCACAACCATCATATATACCGTACTTTTCGTTTATTATTCTTGATCCTTCACCAATATCATTAACTTTGTATTCTATAGCTATATGACTTAATAAAGATTTATTTATAAACGAGTCTTGTTTAGTTTGTTTTATATAATCTACTATGTTTCTCATATTATAGCAATTTTTGCGGAAAGGCAGGGTTCCGACCCCAATCCGGACTGTTGAGTAATTGATTGATACGATTTCTCATATTGGTTACAATTTTAATGGTGTTTTTTGTGTTGTGCAGATATAATATAGTAACACATTGCAGAAAATTCAAAAATGAGTGCACATTTATTTATTTTGCAAAGTGGAAGTAGCAAAAGTGACATTATGATTGTTCATGGTTCTATTTTACTTAACACAACTGCCCACCCAAAAGACATAATCCCAAGGCGTGGGCTAATTACGGGTGCAAAGTTACATATTTTTATGCATTTACGCAAGAAAATGGCGAAAAAATAGCCATTTTCAGTTTAGAGGATGCCTCTACGCGCCTACGGTGTTGAGGTGAAAGCACAAAAAATCGCAATTCATGCTCAATGAGAACACAAATGGCGAAAGGCTATATCCTATCAAACCCGTTATCACTCCGTTACCACTCCCCGAGGATACGCTTAAGATAAGCAGATTTTATTTGTTTTCCGTGAGCGCTCGCGGGAGTTGATGCGAGCGCAGGTTGTCTCTATTGTCGTTAATAACAAAAAAGGAAGCAATCAATGCTTCCCTGCATACTTCTCCGCAAATGCCTTGCGGGCTCGTTTCTATGCCTCAGTAGGTGGTTTGTCGCGCTTGGGTCGACGTTGAACAACTATTTTGCCATACTGCATACGAGCATAATACTCCTTGCCTAAATTGCCGTTAAGGGTCTTGATGGAATAATCTGTTTCTGCGATCATATTTTTAAGGTTTTATGAGTTAAACAATGGATTAGGTTTTCCGGGTTTTCTGGGTTTTCCATGATTTGGCAAAACCCGGAAAACTTGGAAAACATGGAAAACTTAAGATACTATTTTGAAGTCGAATTTTCTGTATTTACCATGCGCAATATGCTCTATATGAGATGATTGCGAATACTTCTTCAGCCAATCTTCCATTGTGCTTTTAGCAATTCCAAGGACTTCCGCCTGCTTCACGGTGTCCTGCTTGGTGAAGTCCGCAGGAAGCATATCGAAGAACTGTCTTTGGATCAGCGTATGACCGATTTCTCCAGGAGCAGCGTCCTTGTTCTCGGGCAACATCTGGAACATCATCGCGGAATGCATCAACAACTTGTGACCAATCAAGAGCATCGTCTCAAAGTCATCCTCCGAACATACCATACGCTCAGGCAAAGGCTGGCTCATGTCCATTCTAAGTCCCGTGAGAATCATACCGATACGCTTCATGATGACTGGCATACGCTTGAGAATCGAATCAAACTCATTGCCAAAAGACTTGCGGTAAATGTCATACATGGCTCGGAACATACGAGTGATAGTTTTGCGTTGTGCGTCCGTCAGGTAGAAGTAGCAACTGTGTTTCGCTTTTCTCATCCAACCATAGCGCAGGCTCAGTTCATGCCCCAACTGCTCATAGAGGGCAATGTCTTGAGGAACAGTGTCCTCCTCAGCATCCAGCCAAACGCGGTCATCAAAGTCTTGTGTCTGCTTGACTACGTAGCAGGCGAAACGGCTCATCAGACCATTCTCGCGGCTCTTGATCAGCGGCTTGAGTTGGTTGTACGTACCCGAGATCAAGACCGCAAAGTGTGGGTCGGTAATCTCGATAAACTCCTCATGGTTCTTGCGAAGCTTGCTAATGGTCTCATGCTCAAACATACAACGGAGCACATCGGAGAAACCGCCTGTACTGCTGCCCAGTGCCTTGCTGAGGGTGTCAATCTCCGTCGCCATCATAATGCCTCGTCCCTTGAGCATTTGCAGGTAGCTCATGAGGGCTGCGGAGGAGGTGTTAGCAGGCAAGAAGATAAACTCACCATACTCGTTCTCAATGCCTTGCAGCAGTTGCTTAGCGTAGTTCATAATACCTTTGCCAGAGGCAGCAGGGGCCAAGACCATGGTCATAAGTTCGGGACCATAGACATGATGCGGAAAGCCGTGATACATACGCATGGCGGGCAGGGCGTAAGCGTAATTGGTTAATAACGAGAGCAATAGCATGTCGCGCATCTCGCCCTCTGGGGCAATGCTAATAGCTTTCTCAACTTGCCAAGGCAACTGACCTTGACGAAAATGACTGGTGATGAGGGTGTCTGCACCCTCGGAAAGAATTGTGTTGGTCATAAATTTTGTAAGTTAAAGTTTATATATTATATTTAGGTGTACCTCTCAATAGGTACGCACATTACCATTATACACCAAAAAGCGAAATTTGGACATGTCTGTGAATGACTTGTAAAGCTTCTGTGAATGACTTGTGCGATAATAGGTGCATTTTTTTGTTTTTCACACATCGTCCTTATTATATATACAACCAAACGGTCTAAAAATTAAGGTTTTTCGCCGACTTTATTTGCTTTTGCTGATTATCAATAACTTAACGTACTCGTTTATTAAATCACGCTACAAAGATAATCATAAAACCAACTTTTTGTTGGTCAACAATTACCAATAATTTATTTTGTAAAGTCGAAGTAGCAAAATAGGAGATAAGGCGAAAGGTTAAAGGTTATAGGTTAAAGGCGAGAAACAAAAAAGCCACCCGAATGGATGGCTTTTTTTCGTATTATCATATATGGATTACTCCTCGTTGCTCCAGTTCGTTGAGAGCATTCTCAAGTATGAGCGATAACGCCACTTAGCATTCTCGCGAGCGGCAGCGAAGAGCTCGGCTGCCTCCTCAGGGTATTGCTTAGCCACTGAAGCGAAACGAACCTCACCCATCAAGTAGTCTTGGAACTTATCCCATTGTGGCTCCTTGCTATCCAAAGAGAATGGGTTCTTGCCCTCAGCCTCAAGTGCTGGGTTGTAACGCCACAAGTGCCAGTAACCGCACTCTACTGCCTTCGCCTCCTCAGCTTGGCTCTTACCCATACCTGCCTTCAGACCGTGGTTGATACATGGAGCGTATGCAATTACCAATGATGGACCTGGATAAGCCTCTGCCTCGCGGATAGCTTTCAAAGTTTGTGCTTGGTCTGCACCCATAGCGATTTGAGCTACATATACATAACCGTATGTGGTAGCAATCATACCCAAGTCTTTCTTGCGTACGCGTTTGCCCGCAGCAGCGAACTTAGCGATAGCACCGATAGGAGTAGATTTAGATGCTTGGCCACCGGTATTAGAATATACCTCAGTATCGAGTACGAGGATATTCACATCTTCGCCCGAAGCAATCACGTGGTCGAGACCGCCGTAACCGATGTCGTAAGAAGCACCGTCACCGCCGACAATCCATTGGCTGCGTTTAACGATATGGTCTTTGTAGTTGAGAATCTCTTTGCAAGTATCGCAACCGCATGCCTCGCAAGCAGCTACGATAGGTTCGTAGAGGCGGTTGGTGATAGTAGCATCGTTTTGGTTGTCGAGCCACTCTTGGAACATAGCCTTCATCTCCTCGGTGCAGCAAGTGCAGGTTTGTGCCTTGGTGAAGAGAGCCGCCAAACGCTCGCGGATCTTGCGGTGAGCGATTTGCATACCGAGACCGTACTCGCAGAAGTCCTCGAAGAGGGAGTTAGACCATGCAGGACCATGACCTTGTGCGTTGGTGGTATAAGGAGTGGATGGAACAGAACCCGAGTAGATAGAGGTACAACCCGTAGCGTTGGCTACGATCTCACGGTCGCCAAAGAGTTGGCTAATGAGTTTGAGGTATGGAGTCTCACCGCAACCCGAGCAAGCGCCAGAGAACTCGAAGAGAGGAGTAGCGAACTGGCTGTTCTTGACATTGGATTGGATATCTACGAGGTGTTGTTTAGACTTCACATTGTCGGTGCAGTAAGCCCAGTTTTGTGCCTCGAGCATTTGGCTCTCGAGTGGCATCATTTGGAGGGCTTTGCCAGTCTTAGGATGGCCAGGACAAACATCCACGCAGTTGCCGCAACCAAGGCAATCGAGTACGCCCACCTGCATGCGGAAGTGCATACCCTTCATAGCCGCAGGAGCCTTCATCTCGCGTGTGGTGCCTTGGATACCCTTCACCTCTTCCTCGTCCATGACGAATGGGCGGATACATGCGTGAGGGCAGACATATGCACACTTGTTACACTCGATACAGTTCTCAGCAGTCCATTCAGGAACGAAAGCCGATACACCGCGTTTCTCGTACTTAGCCGTACCAGCAGGCCATGTACCATCCTCTACACCCTTGAAAGCAGAAACAGGAAGGAGGTCGCCGTCCTGTGCGTTGATTGGGCGAACGACGTTGGTGATGAACTCTGGCTCGTTTTGGCTATTGGCAATTGGCGATTGGCTATTGTCAAGAGCAGACCATGCTGGGTCGATGGTGAGTTGTTGGTACTCGCCACCGCGGTCCACCGCAGCGTAGTTCTTGTTGACTACATCCTCGCCCTTCTTGCCGTAGGACTTCACGATGAAGTGTTTCATCTCCTCGATAGCTTGCTCTACTGGAATAACGCCCGTGATACGGAAGAAAGCAGATTGGAGGATAGTGTTGGTACGGTTGCCAAGACCAATCTCGCGAGCGATCTTAGTAGCGTTGATGTAGTACACCTTGATATCGTTGTCAGCGAAGTATTTCTTCACTTTGTTTGGCAAGTTCTTTGCAAGCTCCTCGCCTTCCCAGATAGTGTTGAGCAGGAAGGTACCACCCTTTTGGAGACCGCGGGTTACGTCGTACATCTGCAAGTATGCTTGTACGTGGCAAGCCACGAAGTTAGGAGTAGTAACGAGGTAAGTAGAGTGGATTGGTTCGTCACCAAAACGGAGGTGCGAGCAGGTAAAACCACCCGACTTCTTAGAGTCGTAAGAGAAGTATGCTTGGCAGTACTTATCGGTAGTCTCGCCGATAATCTTCACGGAGTTCTTGTTAGCACCTACGGTACCGTCAGCACCAAGTCCGTAGAACTTAGCTTGGAACATGCCCTTGCCACCCATAGCCACCTCTGCGCCCACAGGAAGAGAAGTGAAGGTAACATCATCCTCAACGCCGAGGGTGAAGTGGTTCTTAGGCATAGGCAAAGCGAGGTTCTCGTAAGCAGCGATGATTTGCGCTGGAGTGGTATCGTTGGAACCGAGACCGTAGCGGCCACCAACTACGAGGATATCGCCAAGACCGAGTTCTTGGAGTGCGTCTTTCACGTCGAGGTACAATGGTTCGCCATTAGCACCTGGCTCTTTGGTGCGGTCGAGCACGCAGATACGTTTCACAGAAGCAGGCAATGCCTCTTTGAGGTACTTGAGTGAGAATGGGCGATAGAGATGCACGTTGATCATACCAAGTTTGTTGCCCTTCTCTGCCTCGTAGTCGATCACCTCGCGGATGGCCTCGCATGCAGAACCCATACAGATGATGATGTTCTCAGCGTCAGGAGCACCGTAGTAGGTGAATGGGCGATAGGTGCGGCCGGTGATCTTGGAGATCTCGTCCATATAGTCGCTCACGATGTCAGCTACCTCGTTGTAGTATGGATTGCAGCTCTCGCGGTGAGCGAAGAACACGTCTGGGTTCTCAGCCATACCACGCATGACAGGGCGCATTGGGCTGAGCGCACGCTCACGGAACTCTTGGAGCGCCTTCATATCGAGGAGCGGACGCAAGTCTTCCATATCTACTACCTCTACCTTTTGATACTCGTGAGAGGTGCGGAAACCGTCGAAGAAGTTGAGGAATGGCACGCGGCTCTTAATGGTAGCGAGGTGGGCTACACCTGCGAGGTCCATGACCTCCTGTACGCTACCTTCAGCCAACATAGCGAAGCCCGTTTGGCGGCAAGACATAACGTCTTGGTGGTCGCCGAAGATACAGAGGGCGTGGCTTGCCAAGGTACGAGCAGACACGTGGAAAACAGAAGGGATAAGCTCACCCGCGATCTTGTACATATTAGGAATCATGAGGAGCAGACCTTGGCTGGCAGTGAAAGTGGTAGTGAGGGCACCTGCGTTGAGCGCACCATGCACAGCACCTGCAGCACCTGCCTCAGATTGCATCTCTTGTACCAACACTGTCTCGCCGAAGAGGTTCTTGCGACCTGCAGCAGCCCACTCGTCCACGTTCTCCGCCATAGGAGAAGATGGGGTAATAGGATAGATGGCAGCTACCTCGGTGAACATATACGCGATATGCGCCGCAGCAGCGTTACCATCAAGGGTTAAATACTTTTTTTGTTTCATAATTGTTATAGTTTTTTTTAATGATTGATTCGGGAATCGGGAGTCGGGAATCCTTTGTTTTGGAATCGGGAATCGGGAGTCGGGAGTCCGTCGTTTTGGAATCGGGAATCGGGAGTCCGATTAATAAAGGAAGCCAAATAGCCACAGCGGGATGTTCTTTTGGCTGCCGACTTCGAGGTCGCCAATAGCGCAGTAACGGATACCCGTCTTACTTGGCATAGTGGCACAAGCATCCATATTATACTTGCCATCGATGATGAACATCGGACTACGGTCGGTGGCGTTAATCTTATGATTGCCATGCAAGGCATTATAAAAGAACGTCTCGGCAATAGTCTGCGCATCTACATCGCGGGTGCTGGTAGCATAACAGAGGTTCGTGTTTTGCATATACACCTTAGTAGGCTTGAATGGGAACTGCTTGCCCTCAGGATACAACATATTCAAAAGGCGCGCATCCTTAAGATACTTGATATAGTTCATCGTGGTGGAACGCGAACACTCGATAGCCTCAGAGATATTGCTCACATTAGGACTACAAGGAGTGTCCTGCAACATGATATGCAACAACTTGCGCAACTTAGGCAACGAACTGACCTCAATCTGCTTGATGAGCAGGACATCCACCTCAAGAATCATATTCATCATCTTCAGCAAAGACTCGGAGAAATCGTGCGGCTCCAAGAAAAGCGGATAATAGCCATGATGCAGGTAGTCCTGGAAGTACTTGAGCGGACTAATGATTTGCGTAATACGACGCGCGATATCCACATGACGCTGCAAAATATCTTCCAACGTGAATACAGGCAGTTTCAAGCCCAACGTAACATTGAGATACTCACGGAAACTGAAACCACGCAAGTTATATGGGTGGACAATAGAGCCAATATCCTTATTGTCCTCCACCAATCGCATGACGGATGAAGCCGTGAAAATAATATGCAAATTGGGATAGCGGTAATAGCATTGGCTGAGTTCGCGCGACCAATTGGGATACTTGAACGCCTGATCGATGAGCAACGTGCGACCTCCCGCAGCAACAAACTGGCCAGCAAACTCCACCAACGAATGTTCGGTGAAATAGAAATCATTGAAATTGACATACAACGTATGCTTGCTCAATTCCGTGTCGCTCTGGCGCAATTCCTTGGCATAATTGAGCAGGAAATCAGTCTTACCTACCCCACGTCCACCTTTGATTGCAATGAGTCGGTCACTCCAATCAATTTCATCCATCAACACTCGGCGAGCAGGCACTTGCACATGCTCCACCAAATAGTTATGCGTCTTATAAAATGCTTCTAACATACCTGATACATTTGTTGTTTGCTATCAAACCATTCTTTCCACGCTGCAAAGGTACAACTTTTTTTCCAAATTTGCAATATCTACATTACATTTTTAGCAAAAAAATAAAAAAAGAGCCCCAAAAGCGATGCTTAGGGGCTCCAGTCAAAGCAATTTGCAATTTATCCTTTGGAAATTGCGCCACTTGGGCAAACATCAGCACAAGTGCCGCACTCTGTGCACAAGTCAGCGTCAATTGTGTAAATGTCACCTTCAGAAATTGCGCCCATTGGGCACTCATCAATACATGTACCACATGCGATACAATCTTCAGAAATTACGTAAGCCATAATTCGATAATTTATTGTTAATAATTAATAATTAATATTTCAAAGTTTTATTTGCGACTGCAAAGGTACAACAAAAAAATCAAAGTACCAAATATTAGGGATTAAATTTTTCAAAAATTTTGTATTATTTCTTTTTCTTGGCTCCTTGCATAGCCGCCAATAGTCGGGCATTGGGTCCAGTTAACTGCTTGTCCACCAATCCTTTTTGTTTGGCAAAAGTGGTCCAATTCTTGGCACCTTTCTGCATTTGTGGCATCCCTAATTGCAGGTAATGGCAATAGGCTATACCCAACGCATCTGTAGCATCCAATTTCTTGGGCATCTGCTCATCGGGAATGTGCAGGAAGCGTTGCAGCATGGCAGCCACCTGGTGTTTGTCGGCATGTCCGTTGCCCGTGATAGCCATTTTGACCTTCATAGGCGAATACTCCTGCACAGGCACATCCTTGGAAAGTGCAGCCGCAATAGCCACGCCCTGTGCGTGCACAATCTTAATCATAGTCTGGGGATTCTTGTCCACGAACTGCGACTCAATAGCCAAAATAGTGGGATGATACTTGTCGATGATATCCTGCAAGAAGAAAAACTCCTTCTGCAAGCGTGCATACTGGTCTTCCAACTTGTGCACATCATAGACACCAAAATCAAGAATCTCGACCCGACTTCCGACCGTGTGCAAGACAGCATAACCCATGTAGAGCGTACCTGGGTCCACCCCGAGAATAATATGTTCTTTTACAAGTTTGTCAAGCATTTCACCGCTTCATCTATCAATTGCTCTTTGGCATATCGGAGGGAGTCCACGACAATCACATTCTTGTGCAAGACCAATGTGTCATTGGGTACGACCTTCTGTGTGAGCGAGAAACCGATGACATCCTGTTTTTCTACCTTAATGGGGCGTTGCGTGACCAATGTGCCATTTTTGGTCAGGTGATAATTCATGGCACTACAAACCTGCATGTTCACAGGTTGGAGTTGCATCCACGTCCAACACAAGTCGTCGCCTACATAATTCATCAGCGGATACCATTTCTGCGCATCATCGCCAGCGCTAAGGATGGACAATATGGTAATAGGTCCCGCATAATTGATAGACTGCACCTCGTAGTCCAAACGCATACATTCCCTCTTATCAAGCATGAGCTGTCGTCTGGCAATAATCTTGATGGTATGCCCCTTGGGCGAAGTGGCCGTAACGTGTCGCTCCAACATAGGCTGATTCTTATGCAAACAACGATAGAACTGCTCCACCCTCCACTCGTGCAAATCCAAACGCTCATCATTCAAACGCACCGAGATAGCAGATAGGTTCAAGATAGCCGTGTCTATACCTTTTATATATGTACACAAGCGTCGATCACCCGAATAATGTTCCTCGAAGTGCGCCGTTTGGCATAGATAGTCATTGGAGAAAGTGAGTTGTTGCTCTATGGCAAGTTCCTCGGCAGGGTTCCAATCCTGCTGCTCAATGGTCCATGTATTATATTGTAACATAATCTCTAAACATTACTTCGTTGTTTCTCTGACAATCAAGTCGGTAGGCACCATTTCTGTTTTCGGGTGTTTGTCATCGCCATCCAGACGGTTCAACAACTTGGTCATTGCGCGTTTGCCGATCTCCGCTCCGTGCTGCTGCACCGTGGTGAGCATCGGCATGGTGGCTCTGCAAATAGGCGCATCCGAGAAACCACAAATAGCCAACTCATCGGGTATATTCACGCCCAGAATCTTAGCCGCGTGCAGTACACCCGCAGCGCAATCATCATTGACACAGAAAAACGCATCGGGTCTAAGCTCTGACTGCAAGATAAGAGGAGTATCCACAATCGCCCTCATGCGTGTGTCGCACTCCACTACCCAATCTTCGCTGGCAGGCACACCATAATGCAGCAACGCATCACGCCACCCCTGAAAACGACGGCGAGAAACTTCCAACTGCTTGGAGGAGGTCAGACATACCACACGTTTGCACCCCGTCTGGAGCAGGTATTCTACTGCGTTATATGCTCCCATATAGTCATCCGACACCACCTGGTCGCACTTCAACGACGGACAAGGGCGATCATACAAGATGAGCGGAATACCATTGTCAATCACCTCCTGCAAATGATGCAATTCGGTAGTCTGCTTGCTCACGCCCACCAATATGCCTGCTACGCGCGTGCTAATCAGCGTATGGATAGCCTCAATCTCCTTGTGGACATCCTCGCGCGTTTGGCATATCACGATATGGTAGCCCGCCTCATTAGCAGCCTGCTCTATACCATCTAAGACCGAAGAGAAGAAGTGGTGATTCAACTCGGGAATGACCACACCGATAGTCGTATTCTTGCAGGTACGCAAGTTACTCGCCATCAGATTGGGCTTGTAGTTCAACTGCCTGGCACACTCCTGCACGATCTGCTTGGTACGCTCACTAATATCAGGATGATTCTGCAACGCGCGACTCACCGTTGAGACGGATATGTTCAACTGGCGCGCTATGTCCTTGATTGTAATGGGTTTCATATCGATACACTATGTTATTCCCTGTTTCTAATAGCACCACGAAATATCACCAACACTGCGCCAGCCACCAATACATAATCCGAGTACTGCCATTTCATAACACTCAATACCGCACCCGCCAACAGCACAATCAGACCTGCAATCAATAACACATTACTCCATTTCATCATTCAAAAATTCTTAATTCATAATTCTACTCACTCCACCACATAGACGTCTTCGTTGGGTGCGTGCATACGGTACTGCTCGCGTGCAAAGCGCTCTAAACTATCCACATCATCCAACACACGCATGACCGATTGAGCCTGCTCTATCTCCTGTTGTGTCATGTCCAATTGCTCCTCCAAGGCGTTCATCTTCTTCGCACGCTTGAGATACTGCACCAAACTATGATCACCCAAAAACATAAACAATAGCGCAAACACATACAACGTGATTGCATACTTGTTAATCAATACCTTACGGATTTTTTGCCACAATTCTTTTCGTTCCATATCATTTAGGTTTATTAGTTATTCCCGCAACATTTTTCAAATCGCCTGCAAAGATACTGCAAATATTGCAAACTTCCAAATCTTTTTGCAACAATTTTTGAATAACCCCTACTATTTCACAGTTTATGGGATAAATTATGCACTTTTCGAGTATTTTTCTGTGAAAAATAACATAAATTTCGGCTACTCATTTGTTCAAATCGTATTTTTTTACTACCTTTGTCGTCCAAAGTGTAAATTTCAATGAAACGTATCTTATTTTTATTATCCATATACTTGTGCGCGCAAAGTTTCACGTTTGCGGCAACAATTGTTACCATCAGCGACCCCGAAACATGGAAATATACCGAACTGAGTAAGTATAAGGGGCAAACGGTGCAATTTGATGTCCCATTTTACGTGTGCAACAACTATAGTGGAATCACCATTTCCCCTCGTAGGATTTATCAGCCTACGAATCAGGCATTTCCGCTATCGCAGGAGTATAATTCGCTCCTATCCCTGAATGCGTTAGGGACTATCAAACTGAGCAATGTGAGTGGCTATCATCGTTTGGGCGAGCGATTGCACAACCTGGTCGTTAAGGTGAACAGCAGCAACAGCATGAGCCTGGTATCGTGCGACTGGCGGGGCAACACACGTGCAGAACTGGAGAAGGGCTACGACACGCAAGTGGTGAAGCAACGCGGCGAACCATCAGTCATTGTCTGCTGCATGAACTTGGAGTATTATCTGGTGGAGAACTTAGGGGGCGATATGGGAGCCAGCAACTACAGCGAGCACCAAAAACAACGCGCCAAAGTGAGCAAAGCATTGGCTAAAATCAATGCCGACTTATACGGTTTCGTTGAGATAGAACAGGGACAAAGTGCTTTGGCAGAAATAGCCAATGACCTGAGCAAAAACACAGGAAAACACTATACATACATCAACGACGGTGGCTCTGCCAGTGGTACATACACCAAGTCGGGATTCGTATATTGCAGCGACGTATTGGAGCCCTACGGAAAATTGCGCGAAAACAACACAGGTGTACAAAACCGCAAGAAGACACAAGCCTTTGTAGAAAAAAGTACGGGCGAGAAATTCCTCTTCTCCGTCAATCACTTCAAAGCCAAGAGTGGCAAAGGCTACGGCGACAATGCAGACCAAGGCGATGGACAAGGCACCTACAACGGCGACCGCGTGAAAGAGGCAAATAGCCTATTGGACTACTACGAGCGCGACTGCAACTTCTACAACGACAGCGACATACTCATCATGGGCGACCTCAACGCGTACGCTATGGAAGACCCTATCACCGTGCTGCGCGAGGGAGGAATGATAGACCTGCACCGCACATTCCACGCGGATAGTAGTTATTCGTATGTATATAGAGGACAAATAGGCTATTTGGATCACGCCCTATGCAACACCACGTTGTATCCTCAAGTAACAGGTATGGTGGCGTATCACATCAACTCGGATGAGAGCGATAGTTACACCTACGACAAGTCCAACGACCAGACAATGTTCCGCTGTAGCGACCACGACCCCATCATCGTGGGATTGCGATTGGATAGCACCCTCACCTACACACCTGAGATTGCTAATCCTAAAATGGAAATATACTACGCAGATAACTGCCCACACATACGCCATGCAGAGGGAGGATATTACATTGTCTATCAATGGGATGGACAAATTGTAAAACAACAAGCAATTACACATATAGAAGAAGCCATCACGGGTCTTAGACAAGGACTATACATCATCAACGTGTATGGACAGGGCACCTGCTTGAAGACGAAGATTATTGTACCGTAGGTTATAGGTTAAAGGTAAGAGATATGGATTTGTTTTCACAAATAGATACTACCGAACGCGAGGAGATACTGACCCTGCGCAAAGAACTGGAAGAGGCGAATCATCAATACTACGTATTGAACATGCCCACTATGTCGGACTATGATTTTGACCAGAAACTCCGTCGCCTGCAAGACTTGGAGGCGCAATACCCCGATATGTTCGACCCTAAGTCGCCTACCCAACATGTGGGTTCGGATCTGAGAGAGGCAAGAGGCGAGAGGAGAGAGGAGAAAGGCAAGGGTAAAGGCTTCGCCCAAGTGGCGCATAAATACCCTATGCTATCGCTGTCGAACACCTATTCGCAGGAGGAAGTGGAAGATTGGCTCAAGAAACTGCCTGAAGGCGTGGAGATTGTGTGCGAGTTGAAGTACGACGGACTCAGCATCTCGCTGTGGTACGAGCACGGAAAACTCACCAAAGCCCTCACACGCGGCGACGGTATCAAGGGCGACAACGTCATTGATAATATCAAGACTATTGCTGCGATACCGCAGCAAATTAACTCCCGAACCGCGATTCACGACACCAAACAACAGATTCGCGACACCCAATTCGCCATTCCCGAGTTCGTCGAACTGCGTGGCGAAGTGCTATTGCCTTGGGCTGCCTTTGAACGCCTGAACCAAGAGCGCGAAGCGGCAGAGGAACCGCTCTTTGCCAACCCGCGCAATGCCGCTTCGGGAACGCTGAAACTGCAAAACAGCAGCGAAGTAGCACGTCGCGGATTGGACTGCTACCTATATTATATGTTGGGCGAAGATTTGCCTGCTGACACACATTACGACCGCTTGCAGATTGCCAAGCAGTGGGGATTCCCCATCAGCGATGCCGTGAAAGTGTGCGGTTCGTTGGAGGAGGTGATGGCATATATCCACTATTGGGACACCGAACGCAAGAACCTACCCGTAGCCACAGATGGTATCGTGCTGAAAGTGAACAACTTGGCACAGCAAGAAGAATTGGGCTATACCGCCAAATCGCCCCGTTGGGCAATAGCGTACAAGTTCCCTGCGGAGAAACAACTCACGCGCCTTAATGCCATCACTTATCAAGTGGGAAGAACGGGCGTAGTGACTCCTGTGGCGAACTTAGAACCCGTACAACTCTCTGGCACGACGGTACAACGCGCCACCTTGCACAACGAAGATTTTATTCGCCAATTGGACATCCGCGAGGGCGATATGGTGTGGGTGGAGAAAGGTGGAGAAATCATCCCAAAGATCATCGGCAAGGAAATAACACCACACGACAGCGAGCAAAATACTAAAGACAACATATATACTAAAGACAACATAGACAACTATTCCGCTTCGCCAACATTGCTCAGCGGCACGAATAATAAACAAATAATATCCTCGGCAAGCGCCAATGTTGGGCGCGCGCAGGAGTTGTTTAAGTTGTCTTCCAAAAATCCCCCCCTCTCCTTCTTCCCTACACACTGCCCTGAATGCGGCACGCCGCTTGTGCGTGTAGAGGGCGAAGCGGCATGGCGGTGCCCCAACGAAGCCACCTGCCCACCACAAATTAAAGGCAAGATGGAACACTTTGTTTCGCGCAAAGCCATGAACATTGACGGTTTGGGCAGCGAGACCATTGACCTACTCTACTCGCAAGGACTGCTGAAGAATATCGCCGACATTTACGACCTAAAGCAAGAGGATATTGCCCGTCAAGAACGCTTGGGCGAGAAGTCGGCACAAAACATATTAGCAGGAATAGAAGCCAGCAAGCAAGTGCCTTGGGCGCGCGTGTTGTTTGCCTTGGGCATACGTATGGTGGGCGAGACAACCGCCAAGAAGATTGCCCGCCGATTCCCCACCATTGACCAACTGCAATGGGCTACGTTGGAGCAACTGACCGCCATTGACGATGTGGGCGAACAGATAGCGCAGAACGTTATCGCCTACTTCAATCATTTGGATAACCTCGAGATTATCAACCGACTACGCGAAGCTGGCGTGCAGATGGAGAGCCAAGAGGAGGAACAAGCACCACAGTCGGATATACTGCAAGGCAAGAGTATCGTTGTTTCGGGCGTGTTCTCGCAGCACTCACGCGACGAATACAAAGCCATGATTGAGGCTCACGGAGGCAAAAATGTGGGTTCGGTGAGCAAAAAAACCAGTTTTATTTTGGCAGGAGAGAATATGGGACCCGAGAAACGCAAAAAAGCCGAGAGTTTGGGCATAGAAATCCTGACCGAGGAGCAGTTCCTGGAACTAATTAAGAATTAAGAATTTTGAATTACGAATGATAAATCAATTAAGAGAGAAAATATTCGACTGGTGTTTGCGCCATCAAGCCAAACGAGAGGTGGTGATGTATGCGTGGAACGATATTCGTTCGGTGGTTATTCTGCACGATGAGGTGGAGGTGAAGCATATCGCCAAGCAGTTGCAACGCGAGGGGAAAGAGGTGCAGGTGTGGTCTAGGCCCGAGAAGAAAGATATTTGTTGGCTGACGGGTATGCCCAAGAAAGAGGTGCGCGAGGAGGTACAATCCCGTCATTATGATTTGCTGATAGACCTGACGCAGCAACCGAATATCACCATGCAATACATGGCAATGTACGTGAAAGCGGGTATCAAAACGGGCAGAGATATAGGGAAAAGACTCTATGATTTGAGCATTGACACCCCCGCACAACAGACACCTGATTTTCTATTTGAACAGGTTGTGAAGTATATCCAAATGTTCACGCAAAAGCGGTCGTAGTCACTCTCCATTGTAGGGGAACTAAAGAGCCCCTCCATCGGGTGGATAAGCGGTGGATAAGCGGTGGATAGCACTATATACGCCTTCTACTTATTGTGCCTTCGGACGCCAATCAATGAGGTAGCAGTTGGTGTTAAATTCATACATTCCATTATATATAGCAAATACACCAGTTCCTACAACTGTATCTCCGATATGAAATTCGCGGTCATTCTCATCAATGCAAATCGCATTGTAATCGTTGGTATATTCGTATATTGCAAAGGAATCTTTATTTATTGAATAACTATTATAATATTCAAACTCATTTACCCCATCAGAAATAAAGTATGATACGCTACGGTACGTATTAAATCTAGAAGATTTTTGGGACCACCGTGAAATTACACCACCAACTTTTATTGAGTCTCCTTTGTCTATATCCTTTCCATAGGCTGAATATACCTCTGAAGGAGTATAAAAACCTCGTGACTCAGGTGTACCTTCAAACATGGTTTGTGTCTTCGGAATTTCTTGCCCCACCACGCCTCGTACAGATTGACCGCAGAAACGATAAATCAATGCATTACTTCCACCTTGTCCTTCTTCAAAACTTATAGTACGCGCACTGTTAGATACATTATTAGAGCGAATTGAACAGGTCCAATAATAACCGTATGTATTTACACCATCTTTAGTAGTTGTCATATAACCTGCTGCAGGCAAAAAGATGCTATGTTGATTGATTTTACTAACCAAAGTATAGCCAGATACACCATTTCCTAATTGTGTCCAATACCATGTCGTATTGCTGCCTAATTCACTAATCTCTGCATCTGTTGGCATACGCCAATTACCACCCATATTCACATGCGCAGCATCATCTGTCATATCAAGTGTAGTTTTATTATCCACAATTCCATATTGACTATTAGTACAATATTTAGTCATTGTTGTTTCAGTCCCCTCGCACAACGAATAGTTTGCCCATGAATATTCTGTCTTTGGTTCTGTTTCTCCCCATGCGAAATAATCACCATAACCCTCTGGAGATGTTGCACCCACATTCATAGTTGCCCACTTGACACTCAAACCTAAATCCACATACTCATATCCATTCTCGTATAATCGTGTTGAAGTGGTGATTGCAATTTCTTCTCCATAAGCAACTCCATATTCATTAATCGCGTATGCTCGGATATAGTAAGTGGTTCCCTCTTGTAGATTTACCAAATCAGCCCAATAAGATCCAAGACTACCTCTATATGATTTTTTAGTTCCATTAATAGTAGGATTAGGTGCAGTGCTATAACAAACACCCATTTCAGTAGGCATACTACCATTATCACTGATAATCTTGTATCGAACATTTATGAAGTCAGGACCAATTTCTCTTGGAACTTGTTCAGTTATTACAGTAGGAGTTTCTAATGTAGGTGCTTCGATTGCTTCCCCCAATACAGGGCGAACGGGGTCACCATTGAATCGCAAAAATCCCCAAAATTGTGGTTCATTAGTTGTAGTGTCTGTACTATTAATTGCCATTCCTGTTCCCCATTGAGCACCATTAAACCATAGACTACTGGACCAGATTCCCACATTAATCCCTTCACTTAAATAATCAGTACCACGATAATAACCAGTTGCAGGAAAAAAGATTGAGTTTCCGTTAATTTTACTTCTTACTCTACATCCTCGAACACCATTTTGAGTGGTCCATGTCCATGTAGTATTTACTACCAATTCCAGCAATTCCTCATAAGTAGGCATTCGCCAATTTCCACCCCAATTCATATATGCAGCATCATCCCATAAATCTAATATAACCTTATTATCAACAACGCCATTGGCAGCACTTTCGCTATACTTTAGAATAGATGTTATAGAAGAACCATATTTATAATTCTCCCACGTATATTCATTCTTAGGTTCTATTTCACCCCACGCAAAATGGTATCCATAATCTTCTGGATACTCTGCCCCGACATTGCACGTTGCCCACATGACACTCAGTCCCAAATCCACATACTCATGTCCAGATGACATCAACGGTGCCGTAGTTGTAAAAACGACCTCATTACCATACAGAATATCTGTACCATTTTGAACAAAAGACCGAACATAATATCTCGTTTCTGGTTCCAAATCTGTTAATAGACACACCTCAGGAATACTATCACCATATTCTATCACAGCATCCTTGATGGTTGGCTTTTCTGATTGGCTATAACATACACCACAGTTGGTTATTGTTCCATTATAGCTGATTTGAAATTTCAAAGATGCACTCCGAGCCTGTATATGTGCAGGTTCATTCGTTGTAATCGTACTCACAATTACCTCCTCATCCTTCTGACAAGAGGTCATTATTGCAGTTGCTCCAAACAATACGCTCAATAATATATAGTTGTATCTCTTCATATTTTTGATAATTTTCAATCTAATTTTCTATAATTTTTGTTATAACTAATCCTCTGTTAAAACGTATAACCAATTCCAAATTCTATCTCTAAATACTTGAACTGTATCGTATTCACACCTGCGGTCAGCGTAACACCTGCCACACTACCTATCACACCTGCACCTGCACTCACACCACTGGCTGACGTTGGATTATACTTCACCCAATCGCCATTACTCTTCTCCCATAGCAATTCACGCATACCATAACCCGCACCCACATACAAACCTATCATATTGTTCTTGTACTGCATACGCTGCTTACCCAAGAAATCAACTACAAAGCCTGCATTGAATAGCCATTCTTTCGCTGCTGTTCTGCCCGAGTAGAATGGCAATTCTCCATTTATCAATCCACCTTGTTCACACACCAATCCATTAGTGGCATGATGACCAAACTGAAAATTAGAACGTCCTTTGACATACCAACCCAATCCATTGTACATCTGACCAACCATACCACCAAAGCCCCATTGAGGTGCAAAAGCATAGCCCGCTTCTGCCACAACGAAAGTGTTGATTCTTGGTTTCTTCTTCTGAAAATCTATCGGATTAACCGTCAATTGTTCGCCAGAGGATATGGTAATCGTATCACGATAGTAGTACTTATCTCTGTCTATCTCCAATACATACACACCCGTATCGCATTGCAAATCGCTGATTGGCAAGGATTCTATCGCGATAACGTTGCGCGTCTCTTGATGCGTAATAGATGCCATATCTTCCGCTGTGCCGTTAATAGTCAAGTATCCAAAAGCAGGGCGCAAGTCTATCTTTCTAAATGTTTCCGTAGAAGATACGTTGAATGTTCCTTCTTGTGTAGCATAGTCTTCTGCCACTATACTATAGAAATACGAACCTTCCTGCAATGTCTTCTCTACGCGACCGCTATCCAATGCCCATACTTGCTTTTCGCCATTGACCACAACCTCCACAATAGCATCGGTAGGAGTAACCTCTAACAAGAAATCATATTCCGACAATTCGTTAGAACTATCACTTTCCTGCTCTACTCTAAAGCGCACAGTGCAATCATACAGGCAGTTCGATTTGAGTTTCTGCATATTGCTCAGCAGCACTTGTTCGCAGCCATCGCCACAATCAATGAATATCATCGGACGGCGCGAACGTACCAAGAACAATATCTGATTCGAGTAGGTAGTAACTCTCGCCTCTACCCCCGTCTGCTGTCCCATGTACAGGGTCAAACGCTCTTTGGCAGCCTTTACGTCATGGGCATTACCCTCTAAGTGCATACGAATCACCGCAAAAGGGAAAGTGTCGGACATATCTGGTTTCTCGAAACTGCCAAACTCGTTCTTGTACATTGC
Source organism: Bacteroidales bacterium (assembly GCA_015061165.1). GTDB lineage: Bacteria > Bacteroidota > Bacteroidia > Bacteroidales > Paludibacteraceae > Colicola. Next base: position 13,279 of record SUXC01000008.1, on the reverse strand, counting down.
CAAGACCGATGCCATCTGCACCTGCTGCATCTCTCGGGTAATCGTCACCGACTGCGCCAATGCGGGCAGCAGCCCTGCCCAAAGGCATAGTAATGTTAGTAGTAATTTTGTCTTTTTCATATATTTTTATAGTATTTATTCAAATATTAAGATTTCCGCTGCAAAGGTACAAAAAATATCATAAATATGCAAATAAAATAATGACTACAAGGCAACAAACTATAGGGAAAGTACAAGATAGTAATGAAGTGGTAACGGAGTGATAACGGAATGGTAACGGGCAAGACTGCGGAAAAGTTAGAAAAACAAATAAATAAACAAACAAAAATAGGGTTGCGAGTGTTCGCAACCCTATTTATTAACACAAAATCGATAATCAATATGTTAATTATTGAATGTACTTCTTACCATTCATAATAACTACACCATTGTATTGCTCATCAACCACAGTACCCAATACGTTGTAGCGTTTGTTGTCATTAATGATAGTAGTGGTCACGTTCTCAACAGCTGATAAAGTTGATAATTCAAGAATACCACCAGAAGTTGTCTCAACAAGGTCTTTCTCTGGTAATTCGTCAGTAGCCTCTTTATAATAGCGTTGGATACCAGCAGTAACAGAAACTTTAGTACCAGGAACTATCTTCGCTGCTGTTTCAGCATCACACTTAACTCGATAAGCCAAAAAGTCATAGTTATGTACAGCCATATCATCAGTCATATAGAACGAAATGTTACCATAGGTCTCTGACCATGCTGATTGGATAGAATCTACATAACCCGTTATTACGTAAACATCTTTAGTTTCAGCACCTTTCTCTAAAGCCTTACCAACAGCTACAGCCTCCGATACAGTAACAGGAATAGTATCAATAACAACACCACCAGCAGCTAAGAACTCTACCTTACCATTTTTAATTTCAATAGTACCATTGTAGTTGTAGAGTTTACCAGTTACAAGCACTTCGTCGCCAAGAGCAATAGTATCGGTATATGCACAGTTGTATGCCTTGAAGATAGCCGTAGCTGTTTCGCACTCAAGGTTAAAGGTTGTTTGTGAATACGAATTGAATGTAGGTTGATTTGCCACAATACCAGTAACTGCGAAATAGTCCTCAGTATATTCATCGTTATTAAGTGCTAATCCTTCTTCGATAGCCTCGCACGCATCTACAGGGATGGTATCAAATGATACTTCTACAGATTCCAATACCACTACATCGCCGTTCTTGATTTCTGCTTGGTGTGAACCGCTGCTACTTACATAGTGTAGGAGCAGACCTTTTAATATCACTTTGTCACCTACGTTGAGTGGTTTCTCAGGGTCAGGAACATTTGCCCAATATGCTTGGAATGTCTTAAGACCAGAACCTTTCACATCGTCCATGTAGAAGGTTTGTTGTTTACGACTAATCTCGCCATTGGTATTGGTAATGTAACCAGTAACAGCTACACTATCCGTACCTGTTTCGTTCTCACCCAACTCTAAAGCCGCAGCTGCAGCCTCAGCGCAAGTCATTTCTTTGATTTCAGCATTCATTGTTAATGCCGCGAATGCAAAAGCAGCCATCAAATAAAATTTCTTCATTGTTCTGAAAGTTTAGTTAGTTAATAAATTGTTATTATTTTGCTATTGTTTATTCTTCGGGTTCAGCGATTAAAAGATTTTGTATCTCCCACGTTGGTACGGAGGTTATATCTGTTCCCTCAACCGTGGTATCGTATCGGAATGCTATCACGACAGTTTGTCCATTGTAAGCAGAGAGGTCAAACACACCTGATGGACGGAATACCCAGTCTGTTCCTGGAGGCAATTCCTCTGGGAATGGCAGTTTTGTCCATTCAGAAGTAGTGACATCTCCTGTCCAATTTGTCGTAATCATCACAGATAACCATTTTGGATTATCAGTCGCATTACCAAACTTGAGTGCATTGTCATATGTCATTTGTGGTTGTTTGGCTTTTTTGAGTTTGATTTTAGGTGATATAAGCCATCCATCCACTTTATGAGCAGCACCTGACACATATCCAGAAGCAGTCATACCATATAGAGCTTGGTAGCGCCACACGTAGGATAGTCCGTCTAATGCGACATTCTGCATAATGAACTTACCAACACCCTCACCAACGAATTTAGTTTGCAAATAGGTAGATATATTTGCCATCCAAATATCGTTTTTAACTTGGAAAGACATCACCTCATTGATATATCCCGTAGTAAGAACAAAGTCGTTTCCATCGTATATCCACTCATCGGCTGTCATACCGTTTACTCCACGGTAAGCGATGAGGTAGATATCATCCTCTTTTGCATAAGGGTAAGTTATACGCAAGTACTTCTCAATTGTTTTAGTGTCAGATATAGCTGTCTCATCAACCGCTTCATACACATGTTGTGGCAACGCTTCCGCAACTTTAAGGTCCTCATTGGTGTAAAGAACCCATCCCTCGTCTGTAAGTTGATATATGGTGTTTACTTTATTAATCTGCTTATTGTTAGCAGCATAGCGTGGCGCTCTCGCAGGAATAGAAGCGGGCGAGTGGCTGACATATACAGCATTGACAATCTGCTCTTTCTCTGCATTATAGAAACCACGAATACGGATTGAGTCACCTTTTCCTATGCCCAAAGATTTCCATATTTTGTTATTCCCTTCTTCATTTGCCAATCCATATACATATACAGAATCTTGTCCGTCCACGAGGTAGAATCTACCATAAATCGTTGATTTGATTGTACCTACTACGCCGTAGAACTCATGTTCCTTATCGTCTGGAAACTGCATAAATTGACTTAGGGATAATGCATAAGGCAACATTTCGCTTCCCTCAGAAGGGTCAGGTTCATTAGCCGAATAGTTGTAACTCAACACTACGATTTTGCCAATCTTAGCAGTAGGAATCAAAGTTTTGAGGAATGTATTAACAGAATCTGCACTTGCGGGTGTTAAGTATTCTATACCTCTTTTTTGCCAAATAGCTTCGTAGTCTTTTGTTTCCAGCGTATATCCCGTAGCAGTAGTAAATGGTTGTACACGTGCAGATTTCCCTTCGCGATAACGATAGGTCACCTCGCAGAAGGTACCATTATCAAGATAAGGGAACAAGTTCTGCATAAGTGCAGGAACATACATGTCGGCAGAAGCTGTTTCGGTAAATGCTTTCTCGGTAGCTATAGCTGCCAATTCTTCGAGGGCTTGTTCTCCATGCAATGTAGCAGAATCTATATTCACTTGTAGTTTGGCGATTTTTGCATAGTCGTTCTCGGTAAGTTCGTATGTCATGTTTGGTCGAATGTCGGTGACAGAAGGATCCACATTGCCCAATTGATGTTCATCAAAATAGTTGCTGCAAGAAACAGCACCAAGACCACAGATAACAAAGAAAATATATTGTATCTTTTTCATAAGTCGATAAATTTAATTGTTACACGATAAAACCACATCCTATTAGAAGGTTAATTTAAGACGAATATTCCATTGTCTTCCTTTATTATAGAAGAAATAGACATTGTCTTTGGTATTCTCTGCAACGTTTTGAGTAACTGTTTGTGCAGACCACGCTTTATCCATGTAGTATTGGTCAAGCAGGTTGGTAATATTTCCTGATAATGTAGCACGTACCGCCTCACCTATCTTGAAAGAATAGCTTGCGCGAGCATCAAGCTGTCCTCCTATAGGGCATTTGTAAGGTTCAACAATATTCATTGTCTTGCCAATAGCAAGGTTAGAGCCAGAGAAAGAGTAGTACGAGTAGTTACGATCAAACAATGTGTATTCACCACCTATACGGAATCCCTTAAATGGTTTGAAGAGCAATCCCAACGCTGCCGTTGTTTGCGCTTGGCCACCGACTTGCACGTTCTCTACATTAATTTTAGCCCATGTATGTTCAGGCGAAGCCATTTCCGTGATTGTTCCTTGTTCATTCACAGGATTACCATGCTCGTCAAAGAGGTAACCAATAACGTCTTTACCCTTCCAACGCCAATCACCCAGCGATAACATAGTATTGATTTCAAGCCATTTGGTAGGACATGCTTTCAACTCAAACTCAAGTCCCATGTGCTGTGCTCCTACGCCATTCATATTGACAAAACCTGTTTCTTGCGTTGCAAGATCTGTATAATAAGACATTGTTTTGTCTATCCAACGCGTATAGTATCCATTGAATACTAAATTCACATACTCATTATGGAAACCATATCCTAATTCGACAGATGCGATTTTCTCATTCTTAACATCCTTGTTTAACATATGTGATGTAGTAGATGACATGAATGCTCCTGTGAATTTCGGTGCACGGCTAATAAATCCTGCGTTAACGAATATATTGTGATTTGGATTGACGATATAGTTGACACCGCCCTTGACTGTTCCACCATAGAAAGTAACTTTCTCTGAAAGTCGGTGTGCTTCGTCGTAGTAGAATCGGTCTTCACGCCAATCAGTTGTAATATTAAACGAACCATTTAAGAAAGCAGTCCAATGTTGAGAGATATACTCTACAGTAGCGAAAACACCTTCTTGCATCACGTGTCCTGTGTAATCGCGGTATGCGATATCGCCTACGTTAAGTTTTTCATACTTCCATGCGCTATTTGCTGCCGAGATATTATTCTCTGCGACAACACTACCACGGCTTGCATCAATGAAATAATCACCACCCATAAGATCAGTAATAACAGCAGTGTGGATACCTTGATAGTAGCGGACATCCAGACCTGCAGTAAAATCAATAGCCTCATTTAAGAACTTATTATTATAGGTAGAAACGAGTCCGTACCAGTTGTGATAGTTTCTATTGTCGCAAATGACAAGTTCTGAGCCACTATTCGAAGCTGCATTTATATCTTCTACCGCACCGTAGTCAAAAGTACCATCCTCTCGACGGAAGGTTGTGGTAATAACACCATAGTTTGCTCCTTTATTTAAGTCGCTATAACTATAAGACGAATATGGGCTGGCCTCTGCTGTACCACCTCCACCACGACCGATAGAAGTGTAGAGCGCTGTTGACAAAGATGACTTATAATCAATTTGCCATACATGATTGAGCGAGATTTGTGGTTTGTGATAATGGTTGAAGTTAGTACCCTTCTGTGTACCATCATTAGCATAGCCATAAGATGGGTTGTAACGTCGGTGATCCATACCATCTTTCATATACTTTTTCACTTTGTTCCACTCTGCTAACGTGAGTGCGCCTGATGAGCCCGAAGGTCGTTTCCAGTGCCACTGTGGGGCACCAAAACCAGTCAAAGAAATTTGGTGCTGCTCATTGATACGTTTGGCGATGCTCGCAAAGTAGCTATATCCCTCATAACTTGTACCTTGGATGTATCCATCACCCCAACTACGCGAACCTTGAACAGTGATTGCCCATCCATTTTCCATCAAACCCGTGGAGACACCAAAAGATATTTTGTTTGAGCCATCATTACCCATAGAGTATGCGATATTACCGCCATGTTTGGCATCAATACCTTTAGTAACGATATTGATAGTACCGCCTACAGAAGGCGCAGAAATTTTAGAAGCACCCATACCACGTTGTGTTTGCATAACGGATGTAACGTCGCTCAGTCCCTGCCAGTTGGACCAATATAATGTACCATTCTCCATGTCGTTCATTGGCACACCATTGACCATTGTAGCAATATTGGTGTTGTCGAAACCACGCATCCAGATCTCAGAGTCGCCCCAGCCACCGCCATTACCATTAGCGTGTACTCCAGGAGTATTCTTGAGGACATCGGTAAACTCTTGTCCACCAAGTCGCTCTTCAATTTCGATAGCAGTAACTTGACTAACTGCAACTGGTGTAACTTGTTGACGAGCAATTTGTCCAACGATAGTGACATCCTCCAAACCTACAATTTCTGGTTTGAGTTTCACCGTACCAAGGTTAGAGCGCTTGCCAACTTTAATCTCTTGCGTCTCATAACCTACATAGGAGAACTGCAATGTTGCTCCCTCTTGTACGGTTAGACTAAAATTACCATCAAAGTCAGTAATAACGCCATTGGTTGTACCGACCTCAAGGATAGAAACACCAATCAGTGGTTCGTTGTTATCGGCATCAATAACAGTACCACTGACGGTTTGTGCAGAAATAGCTATAGAAACCATTGCACAAAACATAATCAAAAGAATTTTCTTCATATTGTATAATTATTTTTTAATATCCTTTGATGAAATCTACCAAACGTTCCCAAAGCGTTTTCTTGCGAACGATATTGTACGCTGGTTCTACATCATAGTCCACATCGGTGTCATCCAATGCCTCTTTGATATGAATCTCCAGCAAGTCAGCATACGCACGGAATCCATAGTCCGTCAGGTGAATACCATCCACTGTGCCCTCCATATCTGGACCCGTTTGTCCCTCATGGGTCATATAATACATACCCTTTGGATTCTCAGCAACATGCTCATCAAATCCGCGACGGAAACACTCATTCTTTTGTGGCAAATACTCCGCGTGATAACTATCATGGCGAGTATAAGGGTACATCAGACCATCCACCATAATAATAGGCACCTCAGGACGAAGCGTACGCAAAATCTTAACAAAATCATAAGTCGCTGTATCACAACGATCTTTGGTGCAGTTGGGCACAGGGTCCAATACATAGCAGATAGCATCCTCTATGCTTGCCATAGCTTCAGCGATATAGAAATCCATACGTGCTTGACCCGAAGTAGCAAGATTCACGCACTCCAAATTAAAATCGCGTTGAATCATCGCTGTAGGCACCATACCTGTACGACTGGCGCATCCACCTTGCTGAATACTGGTACCATAGATTACAATCTTACCCATTGAACGTGGATTATCCACTTGTGGCTGAATCAGTTGTGCAGTAGAATCTACACCAATCTGCAACCAATTGATACCATCATACAATGGCAGATAAATCATATATTCGTGCATCTCTCCATCCATATGATCCACATATAGCTTCGATTGAATGGAGTCTGCCTTAAAATTCTTCTCTTGTGGGCGAGCGGTATTCACATATTCCCATTTACCAGTCTCTTCGTTGAGACGATAGAGGTCTGTACCTTTGATACCAGTCATCGCCATGTGTTGCATATGGAAGTTGTTCTTCAAATTCCACTGAGCAGCAATACGCTTGCTATCAGTTGCAAAACGTACAGCTATACCCGATGAATGGTCGTACAACCACTTTTGATCTTTGCGACAACTATCCATATATGCCTGAGGCAAACGGGTATATGGTTCGGACGTATTGTCCCAACCTTTGTTGATAATACGGAACTTGGTCGCATCTTCATAGCGAAAACCTGGCAACGCGTCAGCAGATACTGCCAACGAAACAAGTAGCAATGCTGCTACTGATAGGATTTTTACGTATTTCATAATATGTCGTATTTTGGTTATTTGCATTTACTCCTAATTCATATCCACGTGCGCGAGCGCATACGCACGCATACATAAACAAAGTGAATAAGGTGTCTTGCCCGAGGGCAGAAACACCTTATTTACTCATGTTCACATCTAATTAGATAGACTTCTTAGCTTGCTCTGCGATTGCTTTGAATGCAGCAGGCTGATTCATTGCCAAGTCTGCAAGGACTTTGCGGTTGATTTCGATACCTGCTTTCTTGAGTGCACCCATCAATTGGCTGTAGCTCAAGCCCTCCAAGCGTGCGGCAGCGTTGATACGTTGGATCCACAATGCACGGAAGGTGCGTTTTTTGTTCTTACGATCGCGATAAGCGTACTGGAGACCTTTCTCCCAAGTGTTTTTGGCAACTGTCCAAACGTTTGCACGGCCACCAAAATTGCCTCGTGTGAGGCTCAAAATCTTTTTACGACGGTTGCGCGAAGCAACGTGATTCACTGATCTTGGCATAGTTTTACTACTTTTTTAATTTGGTGGTTAATAATTAACGGAGAACCAACATTTCGCGAACAGAGCGCAAGTTTGTTGAATCTACCAATGCAACGTGAGTCAAGTTGCGTTTTTGTTTTTTGGTCTTCTTTGTCAGAATGTGACTCTTGTAAGCGTGTTTACGCTTGATTTTGCCCGTTCCGGTAAGAGCGAATCTTTTTTTAGCACCGGAATTAGTCTTTACCTTTGGCATTTTGTTGATAATTTAAGTTGTTAATATTTATTTTAAGTCTCAGGCAGCCATTGGTGGCCCTACGACTATTTCTTTGGAGCGATATTTACAATCATGCGCTTGCCTTCCAATTTGGGCATAGCCTCCACTTTGCCATACTCCTCCAAGTCATTAGCAAAGCGCGCAAGCAGCAATTCGCCTTGGTCTTTGAACAAAATACTACGTCCGCGGAAGAACACATACGCCTTTACCTTGTTGCCATCCTTCAAGAACTCTTGCGCATGTTTCAACTTGAAGTTGTAATCGTGCTCATCCGTTTGAGGTCCAAAACGAATCTCTTTAATCACAACTTTCGCAGAGTTTGCCTTTATCTCTTTCTCCTTGCGTTTCTTTTGATAGAGGAATTTCTGATAATCCAATATGCGGCACACTGGGGGCACGGCATTGGCGGAAATCTCTACTAAGTCCAAGTTCATATCATCCGCCATGCGCATCGCTGCTTCATACGAATAGATACCTTGCTCTACATTGTCGCCCACAAGGCGAACTTCTTTAACGCCACGTATTGCATCATTGATGCGGTTGGGCATTTCTTTTTCTACACGGCCACGACGTTGTTGTGGACCTTTTTGTGGATTTGCTATAGTTTTATCCTCCTAATTAGTTATTAAAAAACGCGTTTTGACTGCGGAAACACATCCTTTCACAATCAGCGTGCAAAGGTACTGCTTTTTTCCCATTCTACAAAATATTTTCGATAAAAAAATAACATTTTTTATCAATTTGCATACTTACACCATTATTTTTGAATTTTCTTGTTCGATTTTTTGCGTATATGACAAAGATTTAGTAACTTTGCAGGTCGAAATTGACTTAGTGTGCACTTAATTGAAATTCAAACAACCAAATTATATGAAACTTATCAAACATTTTTCTATGATTCTATGCGCAGCTGCCTTCACCTTGTTGGTGGCATGCGAAATGGCTATTCCTCCATTTGGTCCTATTGACCGTCCTGACAACGGCGAGTTGCCTCCACCTGTTGAGGCACCAGACACCATCGGATGGAATATCCCTGCCGAGGCAATTACCGTAGCACAAGCACGAGAAATTTGTATGGGGCTTGAGAGCGGTGAAAAAACGGATACAAAGTACTATGTCATGGGATATGTGAAGAAGATTCACAGCAAACATGCAGATGGTGTAACCAACTATGGTAACGCACAATTCTATATGGAAGACGTCAAAGGTGCTAATTCGGGAGATGATTTCATGGCATACCAAGTATATGGAGTCAATAACCAAAAGATTACTGACCCTAATGCAGTGCTTGTTGGCGATTTCGTAATCGTTTATGGCACGCTTACCAACTACATGGGTACATTTGAAACTACGGGTCAAGGTTCTGCACATATTTGGAAGAGTACCAACCCATTATTTAACGAGCCGCAAGAGCCTCAAGAGCCTGAAGTACTTGAGATTCCAGAAGAGGCAAAAGCATGGAACATCCCTGAGGAGGCTATTGACGTAATCAAAGCACGAGAGATTTGCGCAGGATTGGCAAGTGGAGCAACCACTGGCACCAAGTATTACGTTATGGGTTATGTCAAGAAACTGCATAACAACCATGCTTCGGGAGTATCTGGATACGGCAATGCACAATTCTACATGGAGAATGTCAAGGGTGCTAACTCGCAAAACGATTTCATAGCATTCCAAGTATATGGTATCAATGGCACAAAGATCACAGATCCGAATTCCGTTGCGGTAGGCGATTTCGTAGTCGTATATGGAGAGCTCACCAATTATATGGGCAATACCTATGAAACTGTTGGACAAGGAAAGGCTCATATTTGGAAATCAACCAACCCATTAATGGTAGAGACCAAGCCAGAGCCACAAGAGGTTAGTATTTTAGACATATCTTTGGGTGAGAATGGTGCTATCAAAAAATTCGGTGTAGCAAACATTGACCCAGAAACATCGACTTGGGCATACAACCGCAAAGGACTTTGCACGCAAATCAGTGGTGAGAACAACGAAGACTGGCTTATCTCTCCTGCATTGGATTTGGCAGGCATGTCTGAAGCATCGTTAAACTTCTCGTATAAGTTCTCGGCAGCTATTCCTGCTGAACTGCAAGAGCAATACACTGTTTGGGTATCCAAAGATTATGACGGAAAGGTTGAGAATGTGAAGAATGCCACATGGGTACCATTGACTGGGTTCTCATACGAAGCTACATCATATACCGACTCAGGAGTTCTCAGTTTGCCTGAAGATATGATTGGTGGTACTTGCTATGTTGCTTGGAAATACAACACGCAAGAGGTGAGCCACACATGGTCGCTGAAGAACATCGTTGTCAAAGCAATAACCAAAGTAGAATAAAAGCGACAATACATATCCCGACAAAAAAAGGGGGTGAGTCAGTATTTTGACCCACCCTCTTTTATTTATATTTATCAGTGCATGATTTTGTATATCAGTTCTTTCCACAAGTCTGCATCTTTCGCGCTGGGGTTATTGATTCCCTTCAAACGTGCATCTGTTTCGCGGAAATAGCCAATGATAGCAAAGGTTTTACCTGCGGAATAGCGTTTGGCTGCTGCGGCATAATCCTTCACAAAGTACGGATTTATGCCCAACGCACTGGCTACTGCTCGTTCGCTTTTATCGGGTAAGTAGTGATAAATCATCAAGTTAGCAAAGAAGCCATATAATATACCCAACTCTTTCACCATAGGGTGGTCTTTGGAAGAAGCGAAATATTGCGTTATACGGTTGGCTTTCACCACATCGCTTTTTATCAATGCATCTTGCAATTCAAACACATTGAAATCTTTTGAGATTCCTATATTGCGTTCCACTAATGCGGTATCTATCACCTTGATACCTTCTGGACGACCATCTATCAGTTTCTGTAATGCACCGACAATCTGTGTCAAATCGGATCCGATGCTATCTGCCAATATCTTAGTTACTTTGTCATCTATTTGTACTTCATCCCCATTGGCTTTCAACTCCTTGTTACGTTGTGCCACATAGTCACGAATCCATTTCTCCACCTGATAATCTTTGAGCGGGTCGGACTCCATCAGCACGCCACCTTTCTTTTCCCAGTTCTTGAACAATGCCAAACGTTTATCGGGCGAACCATATTTGTAGCAGAAAACCAATATGGTGGATGGTTGTGGATTATCCATATACATGGCCAGGGCATCCCATTTCTTGATGTTCTGTGCTTCTTTCACAATGATTACTTTGTATCCACCCATCATGGCAAACCCACGAGCCGCACCAATCACAGGCGACACATCGCCACTGGACAGGTCTTTGCCATAAATGATTGTTTGGTCAAACTCGCGTGCCATTTCATCCAACACGTTCTGCTCAATATAGTCTGCCACTTTATCTATATAATAAGGCTCTTTACCACAAAGCATATACGCAGGTGCATACTTGCCTTGCTTCAAACCAATCATCACTTCTTCATACTTTGCCATAACTCAAAAATTTATCTCTAAACACTAAACTATAGCGGCTCTGCCGCGTCCAATAGCGAAGCGTCCTATATCCTATAATCTTTTCCGTATCACGGAAATCACCACATATGCCATCGGTGTACCGAACACTGCCTCTATCAGCAACTTCGACACATACTGGAATGCTATCATCAGCAACAAATCGTGCGTGGAGACGGTTCCCGCAAAAGCAATCAGCACAAATGGTAGAGAATCAAACACATATGCCACTGCTGAACTTCCTATTGTGCGTACCCATAGGCGTTTGCCCGCTGTCCATTTCTTGATTCTCTCCATCAACCACGCATTGGACAATTCACCCAAGAGGAAACCCGTCAGTGATGCAAGCACTATGCGAGGCACATAACTAAACATCGTATCATATGCTTGTGCTGTAGTATCCAGATAATCAGGCGATGGCAGCCATACACCAATCTGTGTGCAGATTACTACAACGATATTGCATAGAAATGTAGTAAGGATAACTTTGCGAGCGGTCTTGTATCCCCAAATCTCAGTCAGTACATCGCCCAACATATAGGCAAATGGAAAGGTTATAGTTCCTGCATCAAAATAAAACAGATTCCAAAGACCAATCACTTTCACTGCCATAATATTGGACACCACATATAGTGTCACAAACAATGCAGTTACCACAATAAAGGAAGTATTCTTGCCTCTTGCCTCTAAACTATAGGCAGTTCTACTGCCGTCCCCTAAACTATTGGCATCCGCCAACACGCGGTTTTTGAAAGGGTTCTCCGCTACCTTATCTTTCATAAAATATATATTTTCAAATTTTCTGCAAAGGTAGTATATTTTTTTGAAATATGCAAATTTAGTTTACTATTAAAGAATTGATTGTTTTTTGTAGATTATTTAGAAAACGAGAAGCATGCATGCCATCCATTTGTGCGTGATGGAATTGGAAAGAGATATTCAAATAATATTTGAAGAAATGCTTTGAATAACACCCCCAAATAATAAATGGATTGTTATATATTCCGCTATACATACCACCAGCAAATTCCAATTCAGTATCAACGATAGCAGACGTACCTATTACCATACAGTCCTCTGACAAATCTCTGTCCATGCAACTATTGGCTACTTGAGAAGTATATGTTAGATAATCATGATTATACTTTTCAAAGTCTTCTGAAAATTCTATATCGCAGGAACTTGCCTCACCAGTATGATTTTTGACAATGGTATTTATAGCTATCTTATCAAACTGCATAAGTTTATCGCCCACAGGTAACAGATAAAACTCTTGCTGATTAATTGCTGCTTTACCAATACAATAATCCAATAACATATTGAATTTCAAATGTTTTCTTCTACAAATTTTCATCAAGTTTGTTACATCCATCTTTTTGACAAAAACAAGCATAGGATTAGGAGCATTCTTCCAAATCTCAAATTGCTGCGCTCTATTAGTTGTTTGAGGATCTATTTCTTTCATATCAAAAATAGGGTTAAATATATATAATAAAATGGTTGATATATTAGGCTAATATATTAGTAGCAAAGCGACAAAGAACCCCGAAGATTACTCTTCGAGGTTCTGAAAATGGCGGCTACCTACTCTCCCACAAACGCAGTACCATCGGCGTTGCTGAGCTTAACGACCCTGTTCGGAATGGGAAGGGGTGGGACCTC
>SUXC01000024.1 GCA_015061165.1 Bacteroidales bacterium | reverse complement strand
CAACCAAGTGTCGCCTCTGCTGCGCAACCGCGAGAACGGACTCATGTCCCGCTTCGCCTGCTATGTGGTCAATAACCGTATGGACTTTGATGACCATGTGTGGGACGTAGAGGAAGAGGGCAATATCCCTCACGAAAGTATGCTATATGACCGCCTTGCTACGGAATTAGGCGACCGCTACTTGTGGATGGAGACAGCAGGACACGAATGTTACTTCTACTTAACGAACACCCAACTCAAGACTATCAAACGCATGTTCCGCAGCGAGTATGATACCTATAGCGCAGAGTTCGGCGACTTGTTTGATGCTTCGCTCAAGCGTATGCCTGTGATAATGAAGCGTATTGGTATGATTCTCGCGGGCTTGCGTTTGGATATGACAAAGCCATTGCCTGAGCGCGTAGTCTGCTCGGAGGAGGATTTTCAGACCATGTTGCTGATTGGTCATAAACTGCTCATGCACGCAGCGATGGTGTTCCAAATGATGCCCGAGTTGAAAGCCACGCCTGTGGGTGAGATAGGGGGCAATATGCTCCAACGTCAGTTCTTCCAAATGCTTCCCACGGACTTCACGAAACAGGACGCTGTGAAGCAAGCCGAAGTCCTTGGAGTGAGCGTGAAGACGATAGAAGTCTGGTTGCAGAAATATATTCAATCGTCACATATAGAACGAGTTATGCACGGCAGTTACCGCAAGGCAATATGTAAAACAGCGTAAATAGGATTTATAGGTTTTTTAGGTTTTTCAGGATTTGCAAAACCTATAAAACCTGAAAAACCTAAAAAACCTAATTCATAGTTTGTTCCTCTCTCGGCAAATTTGCCGAGTATCCTTTTCACCTTACTCCTCCCCTTTTAGGGGGAGGTCGGGAGGGGGCTTCTCCCCTATCTCTACTATGATATTACTATGTGATTACTATGATATTACTATGTTATTCAAGGCACTTCATTATACATTACCTAAACCCGAAAAAGGACAATCTGTTTAAGTATTGTTGATATTGTTTTTAATTGTCTCCTAAGTTGTCGATATTGTCTTCAACAAATCCCTTGCCGCTGGGGTGTGTTGTTCCCCAGCGGAATAAGTTGTTAATGTTGTTTTTATTTAAAATCTTTTTATTTATTATGGCAAATTACAAAACCATTGCGCCCGTTGATTATGTAACGGGCAAACTCAACAAAAAAGACAAAACAGTCTTTCGTCAAAAATTCGCACGCGACTCCAATGGTGCGGTCATCCGTCCCATGAAGAAAGAGGTGTATGTTATTCAGAACCCACGCAACTGGAAGAAGAATCCAGCCAAAGGTGCTGAGAAACTGAAGCAAGACCGTTGGTCAGAAGCCTGTGCTAAGACCAAAGCTATCTTGCATGATCCCGAGCAACGTGCTCTGTGGCAGCAGCGTTGGCAAGCGCAACTCAAGAAGGCGGAGCCTGACGCGCCAATTGATCCACATTCAGGCAAACGCAAAATCTACGCCAAGTTCGACTGCTACGTTCGTGCAAAAATTTGGTACAAACTATGCTCCACCACGTAAGAATACTGCTACTCTAAGCAGGATATGTGGTTCTGCGAATAAACACGAGGATGTGTCAAAAGCAGACACATCCTCGTGTCTTTGATGTAGAAAAAATCGTTGCAAATGAAAAAACGTGCGCATTTTTAGTATTTTATTTGCATATTTCCAAAAAAAGAACTACCTTTGCAGCGAAAATTGAAGATTTTCAAAGATAAAATTGAAGATTTTCCGAAGTAATTTTGAAGATTTTATGAAGTAATATGGAATAAAATATATATACTATGATCATACGCAACCAACTGATTACCTTACAAGAGCGCATGCAAGAGCCACGCCAGTTCATTCAAGTACTGGCTGGCCCTCGACAAGTAGGAAAGACTACGCTGATTAAACAATTTGTAGAGCGGTGCAATGTACCTGTTCATTCCGTGAATGCAGATGCCGTAGCAGAAAATCAATCGGAGTGGATAGCCGAGCAATGGAATATTGTTCGTAATCGCATGCTTCTCTATAAATATGAAGAGCATATCCTTATCATTGATGAGATACAAAAACTCAACAACTGGAGTGAGGTAGTTAAGCGTGAGTGGGATGCTGACACATGGAACAATATTAATATAAAGGTGGTGCTTCTTGGTAGCAGTCGGTTGTTGCTGAAAGACGGTTTGACGGAGAGTTTAGCAGGGCGCTTCGAAATGATTCGGATGCCTCACTGGTCATTCGTTGAAATGAGGGAGGCATTCGGTTTTGACTTAAATAAATATATTTATTATGGAGGCTATCCTGGCGCTGCAAAATTGATAGGTTCTAAAAATCGTTGGAAACAATATATGTTGCAGTCCATTATCGATCCAGCTATTGAGAAAGATGTCTTGATGACCAAGCGTATCCACAAACCAGCTCTATTGCGACAAGTATTTGAGTTAGGTTCTGCTTGTAGCGGTGAGATTGTGGCATATACAAAGCTTTTAGGTCAATTGCAGGATGCTGGCAACGCTTCTACATTGGCAAATTATCTCTATACGTTGGGCGAAGCAAATTTGTTGTGTGCAATTCCTAAATTTGCCAAAAATGTAGTACGCAAATATCAATCTATACCAAAACTGCAAGTGTATAACACAGGTTTATTGTCTGTGTATCAAGGTAAAGGTTTCGAAGCTGAATTGCTTTCGCCTGAACGTTGGGGAAGATGGGTGGAGAGTGCAGTGGGGGCACACTTGATGAATGCTGCTGAGGAGGAAGGGTACCAAATCACCTATTGGCGAGAGGATAACAGCGAAGTAGATTTCGTTATATCGGCTTATCCAGATACTACTCTCGCGATAGAGGTTAAAAGCGGACATCGAAAGGATAATGCAGGCTTGCACCTATTCCGTGAGAAATACAAAGATGCCAAAACGTTGGTTGTAGGCACTGGTGGATTTTCATTAGAAGAATTCTTGTCTATTCCACTGCGCACCTTTGTAGAAACATTGAGGTAATATATACCAGCAAAGCGTCCTCTAAACTGCGCTTGCGCTCACCTAAAATGCTTCGAGAAACTATCGTACTTCACATTGGAACTACATACCTTATTGACCGCATCAACGAAGTGGGTTAATGGGCGCAGTTCGCTCTTGAGTGTACCGTCCTGTTGCAGCTGTCTGACTGTTTGAGCCAGAGTTGCGGCAGGACGTTCTTGTTTGACTGCTGCTTTGAGTTTGCGGATTGCAGCTTGCTGGATATAGTCGGGCGTGTTGGGAGACCAATACTGCGTGAGCGACAGGCTGCGTCCTTTGCTTCGCGACTGCGAGTGGTCGGATAGATACTGCTGGCACTCTGTCAGATAGCGTTCGTATGCTTTGCGTTGTTTGTCTGTGAGGAAGGGCGACAAAAGGCGAATGGCTATATCCGCTTCTTCTTGGCATTGTTGGCGAAGCGATGCCATGAACGTGCGCAGTTGAGGAGGGGTGGGGTGATAGTGCTTTTGGCTGTCCGCTTCCCATTTGCGTTTCTCAATCTCCAAGTAGCTGGCATAGAGAGCATAGACATTCGGTATATCAAAACGGATATGGGAAATATCAATAGCAGAGGGCGATTGTAGCCAATTACTCATCATATCTACCCATTTCAATGGGTCATCAAGCCCCTGCACTTCAGTCATAGTGTCAATCGTGGTGCAGGCAGCGTAGGTGAGCAGTTGGGCAGGAAAACCATGAACCAACGTCGTGAAATCGGGTCCAGTTTTTTTGTCAAAGAAAACTAAATCGTCGTTGAGTTTATATAGATACTTTTCTTCGTCAAGAAGGATAGACATGTTGGTGGTGAGTTTGTCGGTGTCGGAGTTAGGCGTGAGGAGTTGTCGGGCGCAGTCAAATAGGTAATAGACGCCTACGCTCAGGAGGTTTTCTTTCTCGGGATGGTCTTGTATGAATGAGGTTTCATAGGCATCAATCCACCATTGTATTTCTTGTATGAGTGCCTCTCGGGCATCCATGCGAGCATATTGTTGTTGGTGGTAGTCGTGTATGTCGGCTTCCATGCAACGATAGTCCCAATCCTCTCCTTGTTGGAGAAGAAAGGCGACAAAACCAAAGATGGTAATTTCTTCGTTGTGAATAATATGGGTATATGTAATAGGCATGGTAATGTATTTGACTACAAAAGTACTGCTTTTTTCTGAATTATGCAAATTTTGCCTGCAAAACCGATAATAATTCTTCAGTTATCTTGTGCATTAAGGATGCTTTGCCGAAGCATATATCTATTACCCGCTACCAACCACAACAACCACCCCAAACGAATTGAGGTGGTTGTTTGTGATGATGGTGTGTAACGATGGTAAATTAATCTCCTGAGATTTGTCCCTCACCGTAGACAGGGATTCCTCCTCCAGATGGAGGACTTACACAGATAATAGATTGTGGTGCAACCGCAATAATCTGCGTCATTGGTTGATTATATACTTTCTTTTTCATATTCTATTGTTTTATATTTAGATAGATATCCAAGAGGTTATTTTAGCACAACAACTTTCTTACCATTAACGATATAGAAACTATTATTAGTCGGTTCAGTCATTTTGCGTCCGAGTACATCGTAGGTTCCTTCCATTGCAGGTGCAAGACCATCCTCAGTGAGATTATCTACGCCTGTAGCTTCGTTTCCTCCTTGCACCCCAAGCGCAACGCGACGACGACCAGGCACGAGAGCAGGTTCTACAGTAGGAATCTCACCCAACTTGAAGTAAGCACGATTAGCAAGCAATTGGCAATTGCCAAGGCACTTCATAATTTGGTTATTTGATAACATGTGATTATCTTCTAACACATTGCTCGCTGTACCAGCAGGACCATCATTAATATCCGTGAATGTGCCATACAAACCATTGTGGTTGCTTGGATTTTCTATAGCATCTCCCTGACATGCAACAAGAATATTATTACTTTTTGCCATGAATATATATGGTTTGCCCGCTTCAAGTTCGGTTACTTCATCCACTAACACTTGCCATGGAGAAACGCTTGTATTCATCCACGCCACTTCATAGAAGATAGCACCCTCAAAGTAGTTAGAGTTGTATGGTAAGCAGATTGTGCCATATTTGCCATTGGTAACATCGCGGGTGTAAACAGCATTCCATTTAGCATAGAGTGTGCCTTTGGTGTCTGCATTCACTTTGGTCACTTTTGCACCTGAGAAATCAGCATTAGCATACCAACCATCGAAAATATATCCCTCTTTTGTAGGATTGTTAATCGTTACCTCAGAAGTAGGATAGGTTGGGTTAGGCAGAGTGAATGAGCAGTAAGGTTGTGCTGATACCAAGTATCTCTCATCACCTGTGAAATCTACTGCACCAATATAATCTGTAGAATGATTATTGTCCTCACCAAAGAAATTACCTAAAGAGAACGTCAATGTATTCGCATTGCTTGTAGGTTGTGTTTTCCCCTGTTGTGCAGCCACCGCATCAAGATAGGTTGCCAACCAACCCCATTTAGCAGAGTAAGCTGGGTTGGTAAACATAGCTGCCAAATTTTCTCGATGGTTTACACTGTTTACTGTTGTAATAGTAGTAGGAATACCTCCATTTGACTTGCCAATACCTAACTGATCTTCGTATTGTGCTGTTTTTCGAGTAGTACCTGAATATGTATTCCAGTCTGCAATGAAATCGTCGTACACATCTTTTTTACTTTCCCAACCATACTCATTATATTGACCGCCATTAAGTTCGTAAAGAACAGGAGCTAAGTTCCATTTAGCATAGAGTGTACCTGCGTAATCTGCATTGACCTTAGTCACTTTATTACCAGAGAAATCCTCATTTGCATACCAACCCTCAAAGGTATGGTTTGCTTTAATAGGTTCATACAATTCTACTTCTGTAGTTGGTTGTTCAGGATTTCCATACGATTGCCCCCACGCAGGGATATATGCAGCATCCTTACCTGCCTCAGAGAAGTCTGCGGTTCTTGGCCATGCCGTGTTCTGCATTTCTAAGAAAAATGCTGCAATAGCATAGCGCCAACCAGCATCTGCAGTGTTTGCAGTTAATTCAGCGATAGCGCCTCCACCAACAATAGTACCCTTTTGTGGATTTTGTACACTCATGATATATTGTTCGAGCCATTCCCATTTATCACTATCCAGAATGACTTGACATTTTGTTGCATTCAGCGGAGTACAGATTGTTGTAAATGATGTTGCACCAGCTGCTTTTAGTTCATCTAACGAGGCCAAACCTGTTACGCCTGCCTCCGCCATACAAGCTGCGAACATCTCACTCTTGTTTGTCCAACCATAGTTATTCCAAACACCTCCATTGAGTTCGTAAACAATGCCACTTTGTGTCCATTTTGCATAAAGCGTTCCTTTGAAAGTATTATCTACTTTGGTTACTTGAGAACCTGCAAAGTCAGCTGTTGTGTACCAGCCATCAAACTTGTAGCCCTTTCTACATGGATCATACAACTTTACTTCATTGATTGGGAACTCTGGGTTACCATACGACTGCCCCCAGACAGGGATATAAGCCGCATCTTTACCAGCTTCAGTAAAGTCGGCAGAATATGGCCAACTAGTATATTGATCTTCCAAGAAGAAGGCTGATAAATTGTATCGTAATGATGCTTGGTCAATAGAAGGTTTTGTTTTATTTTGCGCAGAACAAACATCATCCATATATGCTATTAACCATCCCCATTTTTCCTTAAAACTAGCGTGAGTTAATAATACTGTCAAATCGCTCCAATAGGTAGGAATTCCTAATTTAACTCCTTTAATTTTATCTTCTGCTAATGTTATTGCATTTACATTTGTACCTGCTTGAGTTGGAGGTGTAATAGCATCAATATCTATCAAAATAGCGCTATACATATCGTCTTTACTACTCCATCCATACTCGTTCCAAACACCACCATTAAGTATATAAGTTACCTCACCTACTTCGCCATCAATTGTTAAAGTAGATTT
Source organism: Bacteroidales bacterium (assembly GCA_015061165.1). Lineage (GTDB taxonomy): Bacteria > Bacteroidota > Bacteroidia > Bacteroidales > Paludibacteraceae > Colicola. The sequence continues at coordinate 21,422 of SUXC01000024.1, read as the reverse complement.
TGCAGGTACGAGACAAACATTATTATCCGTTGGCACTGTATAATGATAGAAGCGCTCACTTGTTGCAGATAATACCACCAAGTTGCCTGCATAATCAAATGCGAGACCATCAATATTGGCATTCGTTTTAGTGATAGTAGGTGTTCTGCCTATCAATTCTAAACTGATATCAGAAGTTCCGTAAGTCACCTTGAACAACGCCACACATCTGTTTGTACCAAATGCCAAAATATCATCTTTTGAGTTATATGCCACATGACCTCTGCGTGAGAAAGCGTTGGAGTTATCTGGGAACAGCGCTTTAAGAGTAGCGCTAGACGCTGCAGATAATTTAAAATCAATTTCTTTGTTTTTATTTACATGAGATAAAGAGTAACAATTATCCAAAGTATAACGCTGTACAGCAACCCAAATTCCTCCACGTCCATCTGAAGCCAATGCATTATCTGCATTTCCCCACAAAGAACCTGTTGTTTTTTTCCATTCTTCTGCTACTCCATTGCTAACCTTGTATATAATTCCTGTACCCGATGCTGCGTTATCCATGACATACATCGCACCTTCAGCATCAAAACATAGAGAGTTCGCGTTTGTAATAGCACTAATTCCACTTATGGCGTTCTTAGCAGTTCCGCCGTCAGAAAGGATATTAGTAGCATCAGGAGTCAACTCATAAACCGCCGTTGAAGATTCAGATTTTGCATAATACACTTTATTATTCAAAGGATTAACAGCTATACGGTGCATTCCCAATCGGTCATCAGAAGTTAACGAGACTCCTGTTGCTTTAAGACCACTTGCCAAGCGTTTGTGTAAAGGATCAAATACTACAATACCTGCTTGAGCATCAGAATAACTTGTTCCACCTGCTTTTGGCAATGCGATATACATTCTGCCAAAGAAATCAGATTCTGGATTATTATCAATAGCCACATCTTGAGGACGATTGAAACCATATTTTGCCACATCATCATAATTATGCAAGACAGCTATAGATTCCACTTTATTGCTAGACAATTCAATAGCCCAAGTCATACCTAAAAGTTTAGGTAAATCCTCTTTATTGATCGTCACTTCCTTTTTAACACCCTTTGTAAGAGGAGCAGAAATGGCAAATTCTGCTACTTGCGCTTTTGTTTCGCCGTTATATACTACTATGCGACCCGTTGTTGCAGATGCATTAGGAGTGAATGAGAAAGTATAAGAATTGCCATTATCCACTACATTTAAACCGTATGCAAACACGCGTGCTACAGGTGCACCGTCAAAAGTAGAGGACTTCTTTGCAGGAGTAATACAAGTATTATTGTCTGTTGGCACAGCGTAATGATAGAAACGCTCTGCACTTCTTGATACAAACACAATATTACCTGCATAGTCAAATGCCACTCCATTTATGTTTTGAGTTAATTTACCTGTGTCTTTCCAACGAGTTAATGTTGGTTTGTTATTATTATCCCAATCCACTTTGAATAGAGTAACCATATAGTTTCCTCCAAAAGCCAAGATGTTTTCGGTAGCATTATACGCACAAGCCCCCGCAAAACCCGCATTACCATTGGTATTTGGAAGTAAGGATTTTAATTCTGCTGTTGCGTTTTTATTTATTACCAAATCTAACTCTCCTTTGGCGTTAACGTGTGACAAAGCAGATAATATTTCCTCTAATCCACCTCTATTTTGAGCAATCCATACTCCCCCACGACCATCAGAAGCCAACCCTATTTCTTGCACTCCCCAAATGCTACTTTGAAGCACTTTAATCTTCTCTCCATCTTTTATTTTATAGAGTGTACCTCCTGTTGTTAAGTTGGCATAATCCATAACCCAGATAGTACCATCATTTTCAATACATAATGCATCTGCGGATGTAAAACCTAATCCATCTATAACATTCTTTGCTTCACCTCCATCAGAAAGAATATCTGTTGAGTTGGGAGTTAATTCATATATACCTGTTTTATCCTTGATAGATTTTGTGTAGTATACTTCATTACTTTTGGGATTAACAGCAACACGATGCAATCCAAATGTTTCATCTTCAACAGCTATATCAGTTGCTTTCACACCACTTGCTAACCGATTATGTATAGCATCAAAAACAACTACACCTGCCTTAGTGTCACCGTATGCTCCATATGTTGATGAACTTCCTCCTGCTTTGGGTAAAGTGATATACATATGTCCAAACGCTTCTGACTCCGGATTATTATCCACAGCAATGCCTTTAGGACGATTAAATCCATAGTTCGAGACTTTAGTCAAGTCATTTATACATACTAAATTTGTTATCGCTGTACCTTGTGCCTCAATAGCCCATGTCATACCTTTAAAAGATGGCAAGTCTAATTGTGCAAAAGTCCATGATTGAGCACCTTTTTTTCTGCGCGTTTCACTTGTTATATCTCTACGCCAAGCTACCTCGCCATTAGGAGCATACATGATGATATACACTTTTTCTGCATCGGTATTCAATGTGTAGCAAAAACGAACAAACCCAGCAGGCGCAGTAGGGTCAAGATGCAAATCATACGCCATAACACGCGGTTCGGCTGCGTGAGTTTCTACGCTTGGGAGTAAAAACATGCCTAATAATAAGGCGAAAAATAATGTAACTTTTTTCATAAAATATTATTTGGTATTAAATTATTATTCAATAGTCTTCATTACACAAAAAGCAGAACCCTTCGCAAAAAGGTTCTGCAATATCTAAAATATCGTATTTAAGCGGGTTTCTAAAACACTATGGCACAAATACCCCCCCCTGTTTTGGGTGGCTAAAATCAGAGATTTTGCTAATGGTAATGTGAGGTGCTGTGTTATCATGGGTGTTTGATTTGGTACTAAATACTTTCAGCGCAAAAAACGTGATGTTTATTAAAACTACATACTTATAGCTATTTGCGTAAGAAACTGCTTAATCTTATCATCGGTAGGAGGATTGTCTATCAAATAATCTACCTGCTCTGAATAATCCACATCGTCATAATATGATAATTGAACACGAAACATCTTCTCGGAAAATAACTCTCCGAATATCTGCATCGCACGTTCACAAATTTGCTGCAATGAAAAATACTGAGTAAGTATGAAATATAAGTCCACGTAATCTTTCCATTTTGAACGACGTCCCAATGCATATGCCTTCATAGCCGCTAAATCCAATAAGGCAGGTGTCTTGAATGGTAACATAGGCTGCTTGGTAGCTGTAATTTCAAATGGATACTGAAAGAACGTCAATTTTACACCATTTAACAAACAATTCATTTGATCAGTCACGCGACGAGTTATTTGATATGCAAACCCCGACTGAACAATACGCTCCATGTTTTTCTTATGATTAATGGTACCCAACTTAAACATATCAAAATCAACCGATTGTCTATGACCTATATACAAAGCTATCGCAGTACCACCAACAAGGTAATATTCGCGCTGGAATTGAGAAATCCAAACTAACAATTCCTTTTGTTGCTCTGTCAATACATTAGTGTACATATTTGGACAATAGAAGCGAGAAAAAATGGTGTATTTCAGGATAGTAATTCTGCTTTTGACGACCTTTGGCTGCAAAAAAAACTTCAGCTACACGCTGCGCGCCAAGCACTTGTAACAACAACTTATAATCATCCAATGTGCCATCGTTCAATATAGTTTCCACAAGCAAATTGTCAGAGATGTTCGCTTTCTTGTCCACAGGTGTGTACCAAAACAAATCCTTATGTAATTCTATGTATTGTTCGCGCGTCATCATAGCATTATTTTTTATTAGCGCACAAAGGTACTAAAAACATTTGGAATATGCAAGAATTTTAAGAAAAAAGTGCGTTTTTTATGAAAATACGTCAAAAAATTTAGATTTAAGCACGTTAACGAATAAATTTTTCATTAACTTTTACTTTTGCACGCTTTTTGTACTTACCCTATTAACCAACCAGATAACCTAACCAACCTTAACTATTAATTGAATATGAAAACAAATTTTAGACACCTGCTTTTGGTCGCAGCGCTGTGTAGCACTTTAGCTCTGTCAGCCATCGACTATGTGATGCTTAGTCCGCTGGACACAGCAGCACTGCCTGCCATCCCCAACAAAGATGGTGGCGGAAACATAGTACGCAAAGCCCTTGACGGTGATGCCATGTGGCAAAGCACACTGAAACGACTGCAACGCCAAGATTTTTCCGACGAGAGCGTGTACAAAGTGATGGTAAAACTCTATCGCTTTACCCACAAACACTATGTTACTTTTCCTGTGGCATACTGGAGTCAGACACCACAGGGCGACTCGTTGCTCGTGTCTGGACGTGTGTATTTGCCCAAGCAACGCTATCTCAATGGCATAGTGATTGCCAACCACTATACCATGACGTCGGCGGTGGAGGTACCAAGCAACATGCTGTCTATGGAAAGTGTTTTTGCCATGAAGGGGTATGCCGTCATCTTGCCTGACTATGTAGGATATGGTCTTTCTCGCGAGCAAATACACCCCTATCTACACTGGCGCAGTGCTGCCCAAACGGCTGTGGATTTGCTCAATTGTATGCCTGACTTACTTGCCCACTATGGCTACTCCTATCCTACGGACGTAGTTATATCTGGCTACTCGCAGGGTGGGGCAGTTGCATTGGGTGTCGCCAGAATGATGGAAGAAAATAATGCTAAATCCATCATGCAAAATCCTCAATTACCGTCATGGACTATCCGCAAACTATATGCAGGTGCTGGCCCGTATGACCCTGCTGCTACGTATCTATATAGTTTAGAGCGCAACGAGATGGGCATACCTGCTGCTATTCCTCTCATAATCATGGGTTTGAGCGATGCCTACGATATGGACTTCGAGTTAGAGGACTTTTTCCTCGAACCATTGCTCTCGCACTACGATGACTGGATTCTCTCCAAAGAATACACCGTTGGACAAATCAACCAAATGATGGGCTCCACCATCATGACCGAACTCATGACACCTGAGGCATTAGACCCAGAAAACCCGTTGGCAGAAATGCTCTATGAGATGCTACTATGGAACAGCAATGTGGGGTATGACCTACAATGTCCTGCCTACTTCTTGCACAGCATGGAAGATGAAGTGGTGCCTCTGATTAACACCGAAAATCTGATGGCAGAAATGCCTGACAACGCGCGCATAAGTTACGATATTGGTCGCTATGGCTCGCATATGGCAGCCAGCATACCATTTATGCAATATGTCTATCAAGACCTATAGTGAATAACGACTTCTCAGCACACCAGCCTCTGCTTATCACACCTTCCCCAAAAGGGAGAATACTATATAAACCTAACTAAAACCTTAACAACTATGAAAAAATTTTTCTTGATGGCTTTTTTTGCCAGCCTGTTCGCAGGATGCGAATCGGCACCCAAAGTGGACAACAGTACCGTTAAATCGGTAGATCTAAATCGCTACGTAGGTAGTTGGTACGAGATTGCAAGGTTTGACCACACCTTCGAACGTGGATTGAGTTATGCCATGGCGAAATACACCCTGCGCGATGATGGCAAGATTGACGTGCTGAACACAGGTATCAAAGACGGTCGCGCAAAGGATGCCAAAGGCATCGCTAAAACAACGGGCGTACCAGGATTGCTCCGCGTATCATTCTTTGGTCCTTTCTTCGGAGATTATCGCATTATGATGCTGGATGAGGATTATCAGTATGTCTTAGTGGGCGGTAGCAACCACAAGTACCTGTGGATACTATCACGTACTCCGCAACTCGATGAATCCACCAGAACGCTCATTCTTGCAGAAGCCGAACGACGTGGCTATGATACCCAAAAACTCATTTGGGTTAAGCAGAAATAACCCAATCTACACCTCTACAATCGCCCGTACTACGGGCGATTGTTTTTTGCAAAAACACACTTTTTTGGTCAAATATTTGCTCATTCCAGAAAAAAGTAGTACCTTTGCAGCACTGAATCAAAATCTGAGAAGACATGAAGCAGATACATGATGAGAGTCGTGGGTATCGTATTCTCCTTCCATTGGTGAACTGGATGTTCCGACATTCCTACCGCCACATCAAATACGTAGGCGAGGAGAATATTCCAACCGATGGGGCAGTCATCTTTGCCCCTAATCACACCAACGCGCTGCAAGATGCGCTGGCGGTGCTTTCTATTAATTCCGAGAGAAAAGTGTTTGTTGCTCGCGCCGATATCTTCCGTAAACCATTGTTTGCCAAGATATTAGGTTGGCTCAAGATTATGCCTATCCGCCGTATGCGTGATGGCGCAAGCGAGGTGCTGCAAAACGACGAAACAGTTGAACGCGCTATTGATACCCTACAAGAGGGTGTACCTTTCTGCATTCTGCCAGAGGGTACGCACCGCACCAAGCACTCCCTCCTGCCATTGGGCAAAGGTATATTCCGCATCACTTTGCGCGCCAATGAGAAATTCGGACACGAGAAACCCATATATATCGTACCTGTCGGACTGGAGTATAGCGATTGGTTCCACCTGTGGGATACGCTCGTTATCAATATTGGCAAACCTATCAATATGACACAGTTCATCGCGGAACATGCTGATTTAGAACGCCCCAAACTCATCCTTGCGATGCGCGAGGAACTTACCAATCGTATGCGCGAGCAAATCCTATGGGTACCCGATGATGAGAACTATGAGAAGAACTGGAACGAACTCAGCCATAATCGCCCCGCGCACAAGAACTGGTTCCCTAAACACCGCATGCCTAAGTGGCTGTTACTCTTGATGCTCGTACTTATGTCGCCTCTCGCATTGGTGGCTGGTGTTATCACATTGCCCCTTTGGTTAGCTTGGCTCATTATTCGTTGGGCCATCAAGGACCCTGCCTTCCACAACTCCGTGCAGTTCGTTTGGCAACTGATTATCATTCCACTGACGGGCTTCATCACGATGCCTTTCTGGATGTTCTTGCAAGAGTATATGTATCTTGCTCGTAAATTGAATAAACCTGAAGAAACAAAATAATCATGACAAAAGTTTACATTATTTTAGCATGTTATGTGCTCGTACCTCTGTTAATTATAGAGGGTTTTAAGCGTTGGACAATCGTGCAAAAGATTGGTACTGTGGTGCTTGCATACGCAGTAGGCATCATTGCTTCGCTCTGCGGTGTATTCCATTTTCAAGAGCCTGAAGTAGCAGTGTCCTTCAGCAAAATGCAATCCATGATGATGAATGTGGCAGTGCCTTTGGCTATTCCGTTGATGCTTTTCAACTGCGACTTCAAGCTCTGGACCAAAGCCCTGCCTAAAACTGCTTGGGCACTCGTAGGTGGTATTCTTGCGGTGCTGGTGTCCGTAGTGTCGGGCTATTTCATCTTCCGCAACCATATTCCTGAGCCAGCCAAAGTGTCGGGTATGATGACAGGTATCTATACAGGTGGTACAATGAACTTCAACGCCCTTGGTGCATCGCTGGGCGTGGACAAGTCGGTGATGGCTATCGTGCTTGCCTTTGAGATGGTAATCACTACACCTTATATATTCTTCCTACTCGGTGGTGGCTACAAGATCTTCCGCAAACTTCTGCCTTTCAAGGATATAACCCACAAGGGCCGTACCGATGAAGAGAACGTAGAAACGGCGGATGTGGAGAACTATCATGGCATGCTTGATAAGAAAAACTTCTGGGGCATGCTCAAAGGTTTGGGCTTGAGTGTTGTTTTCCTGGCTATTGGTGCAGGTCTGGCATTGCTCATCACAGGCACACTCAACGAACTGGTTGTTATCCTCACCATCACCACGTTGGCGATTATCGCCTCTTTCTTCAAGAAAGTGCGCGAGTTGCCTAAGACCTTCGAACTCGGAATGTTCTTCATCTTGGTTTTCAGCGTGATAGTAGCATCAATGTTCGATATCAATAGTGTAAATGGTGGCTCGCTCTATATCGGCGGCTTCGTACTGTGGATTATGGTGATGTCTATGTTGCTACACTTGATTTTCTGCCGTGTGGCTAAAGTCAGTGGTGACCTCTTCTGTGTGAGCCAAGTAGCATTGCTCTGCTCCCCACCATTCGTTCCTCCAGTAGCAGGCGCGATGAAGAACAAGAAAGTCCTCATTTCGGGTATCGTTGTCGGACTGGTGGGTTATGCTGTGGGTACCTACCTTGGTGCGTTACTCGCTTGGATATTGAGCGGAATTTAGAATTATGAATTTTGAATTTAGAATTATGAAAAAGTATATTTTACTAGTACTAACGGTTGTACTAACTTTACCTATTCAAGCAGCCAAGAAGGAGAAAGTCCAACAAGTGGACTCGCTCGGTCGTAAGATTAAGACAGGTTGGAACTTCGGCGCACTGCCATCTGTAGCGTTTGATGCGGACCTTGGTTTTCAAGGTGGTGCGTTAGCTAACATCTACTACTACGGCGATGGTTCGCAGTACCCTGAGTATATCCATTCCCTCTATGCAGAGGCGGCTTATACCACCAAGAACTATGGTATCTTCCGTGTGAACTACGATAGCAAGTACCTCATTCCTAATCACCGACTGACCCTGGATGCCACCTATCAACCAGACGCTATGTGCGATTTCTATGGCTTTAATGGCTATCAGTCTGTATATAACCAAGACTTCCACAAGTGGAAGAAAGACCCTGCTAAGATGGGTGTACTGGAGGACTACCAATCGCGCGCGTTCTATAAATATAAACGCGACCTCTTCCGCTTTGCTGCCGACATTGAGGGTACAATTTGGAAGAACATCAAGTGGAATGCAGGTCTTGGTGTACTCGGCTACATGATAGATGAGTGCGATATTGACATGCTCAATGGCAAGAAGAATGTGTATGACCCTGCCACCGACCGTTATGCACAAAAAGCGATGGATAAGAACGTGGAGGGTATGTACGAGAAGTATGTTAAGTGGGGTATCATTGATAAGAACGAGGCACTGGGCGGTTGGCACCCATACTTGCGTTTGGGCTTGACTTACGATAGCCGTGACCAACGCACCTGCCCAACCAAAGGTATATATGCCGATGCGTTCTTCACTTATACGGCAGCCTTCAATGCTAAGTACGGTCAGCAAGCTGCTGCGGGTTACAACCACTTGCAATTCAACTTCAACTTCCGCCACTATGTGCCTGTATATCGCGATCGCGTAACTTTCGCATATCGCATTGGTACACAGAATAATATAGCAGGTAAGTCGCCATTCTATATGAATACCTACCTCAATACCCTCTTTATCCAACGTGTGATGTACGAGGGATTGGGTGGTGCGAACTCGCTGCGCGGTATCATGCGTAACCGCATTTTGGCAAACGGCTTTGCATATGCCAATGTGGAGTTCCGTTGCAAGGTGGTTACATTCGACATCGGTCGCCAACACTTCTATATCGGTTTAGCACCATTCTTCGATTTGGGTATCATCACTCAGCCATACGAGTTGGATGAAAAGGGTATTAAGGCTGCTTATGCAAAAGATGTCTTGGAGGCGACATTATCCACTCCGTCGGAGGATCGTCCCGTTCCTCCTCTGCCATTGGGCGACTACTTCGCTTTGGATAAGGACGGCAACTTCGACCATTCTCGCGTCTATATGCCTCACATGGCAGCAGGTTTGGGTTTGAAGGCAGCGATGAACGAGAACTTTGTTCTTTCTGTGGATTGGGCGATGGCGTTCGACAAACAAGACAATGCTAAATGGGCTAACTTCTATATTAAGATGGGTTACCTCTTCTAATCACTTATAGAAGTCGCCCCGTATGAAATACCAATTGGGTAATATTCAATTAGATACACATCTCCATTGCGTAAGGCGCGGTGGAGATGTGGTGCATCTTACCCAACTGGAGTATGCGCTATTAGAATATCTTTTCTTGCACGCAGAAACTGTCTGCAAGCGCGATGAGATTGTAGATAATGTATGGGGACAACGTTTTCAGTATGATACAGGCACTATTGATGTGCACCTCCATTCCTTGCGCCGCAAACTGGGCTTTGCGCGCCATACGCCTATTGAATCCATCCGTGGTGTAGGAATCATTTTGCATACTGCTACACCTAAACAATCGCATACGCTTAATATCCAGGATTTTGCTATTCAATGGATTCGCGAGCATGAAGCGGACTTTGCTGCCAAGCAACTCACTCCGCGTTTGCACCTTGATCCTTTTGTGAGTGAGATAACTATCTCCCCAGAGGACTTGCGCACTATGTTGGACGGAATACTGAAAGTCCTTCTGCCCGTTTCCAAACCGGGCATTATCCGCATCAAGTCGCACCTTGGCTGTAATCACTTCTCCCTCTCCCTCGACATCAACGGCACCATCAACGAACTGCGTATTCCGTTAGTATAATTATTTTAACCAATCTGATTTGCTACCGAATAAATTTGATAGTTGCAAGTGGCAAAAAAGGATTAAAAAAATAATTAATAATTATTTATTTGCACATATCGCAAATATTTAGTACCTTTGTCCGCTAATTTGGCAAAGTAGGAAATAATTAACACAATATATTAACTTAAAAAATCTAAAAAACAATGAAACCAACTCACATTGAGCATCTTGGAATCGCTGTAACAAGTTTGGAAGAGGCTATGCCTTTCTTCGAGTTCTTAACTGGTGGTAAATGCTACTCTATCGAAGAGGTAGCTGACCAAAAAGTGAAAACCGCCTTCTTCAAGGTAGGTGAAGTAAAAATCGAGCTTCTTGAGGCTACAAGCCCAGAGTCTTCTATCGCAAAATTCATCGAGAAGAACGGTGGTCGCGGTGGTATTCACCACGTTGCATTCAACGTTGATAGCGTAGAAGAGGCATTGGCTGAGGCAGAGGCAGCAGGCATCCAACTCATCGACAAAGCTCCACGCAAAGGCGCAGAGAACCTCATGATCGCATTCTTGCACCCAAAATCAACTAAGGGTATTTTGACTGAGCTCTGCGAGCAACCTAAATAATTTGTATAATCTTTAACGGCGAATTGAACGAATTATACGAATTTTCATCGCTGGCATTAGCGTAATTAGCCGTTAGATAATTAGAACGGTGAATTGAGCGAATGATGCAAATTAGTTAAATTAGCGTAATTAGCCGTTGAAAGAACATTAAGGAGAAAACATACAATATAATTCAAGTTATAAAATGGATACAACAAAATTGCAAAAACTGATTGACAACCGCGTGAAGGTAGCAGCCGGTGGCGGTGAAGCAGCAGTAGAAAAACATCACGCTAAAGGCAGTTACACTGCTCGTGAGCGTATCAACATGCTCCTCGATGAGGGTTCATTCGAGGAAGTAAACATGTTCCTCACCCACCGTTGCCACGACTTCGGTATGGAGAAAAAAGTGTTTTTGGGTGACGGTGTGGCAGTAGGTAGTGGTACTATCGACGGCCGCCTCGTATTCGTATTCGCACAAGATGCTACCGTAATCGGTGGTTCACTGAGTGAAACCATGGCACAAAAAATCTGCAACGTAATGGATCAAGCTGTTAAACTCGGTGCTCCTATTATCGGTCTTAACGATTCAGGTGGTGCTCGTATTCAAGAAGGTGCTTGCGCACTCGCAGGTTACGCAGAGATCTTCGAGCGTAACATCCTCGCTTCTGGTGTAGTGCCACAAATCTCTGTAATCTTTGGCCCTTGCGCTGGTGGTGCGGTGTATAGCCCAGCATTGACCGACTTCATCATGATGACCGAGCAAAATTCATACATGTTCATCACTGGTCCAAAGGTAGTGAAGAGCGTGACAGGTGAGGACGTAACCGTAGAGCAATTGGGTGGCGCGAAAGTGCACGCAACCAAGTCTGGTGTTACTCACTTCGTAGCTGCTACCGAGGAAGAGGCATTGCAAGAAGTACGTCGTTTGGTTAGCTTCATTCCACAAAACAACATGGAGGAGGCACCACTCATGCAATGCACCGACGACCCAATGCGCGTAGAGGAAGGTCTGAACGAGATCGTTCCAGATGATCCTAACAAACCATACAATATGAAGGACATCATCTACACTATCGTAGATAACGGCGACTTCATGGAGGTTCAAAAAGACTACGCTAAGAACATTATCTGCGGTTTCGCACGTTTCAACGGTCGTTCTACTGGTATTATCGCTAACCAACCTAACTGGTTGGCAGGTGTATTGGACTGCGACGCAAGTCGTAAAGCAGCTCGTTTCGTTCGTTTCTGCGACGCATTTAATATCCAAATCCTTACCCTCGTGGACGTTCCTGGTTTCCTCTGCGGTACAGGTCAAGAGTACGCTGGTATCATCGACCACGGAGCAAAGTTGATGTTCGCATTCGGCGAGGCAACTGTGCCTAAGGTGACTGTGACTATCCGTAAGTCTTACGGTGGTAGCCATATCGTGATGAGCTGCAAGCAATTGCGCGGTGACGTATGCTACGCATGGCCAAACGCTGAGATCGCTGTGATGGGTGCAAGTGGCGCAGTAGGTGTGCTCCAAGCTAAAGCCATTAAGGCTATCGAGGATCCAGAAGAGAAGAAGAAATTTATTGCAGAGAAAGAGGCTGAGTACAAAGACTTGTTCGCAAGCCCATATCAAGCAGCTAACCGCGGCTATATCGATGACATCATCGAGCCACGCAACACTCGTAAGCGTATCGTTCGCGCATTCGAGAACTTGCAAACCAAGCGCTTGACCAATCCTCTGAAGAAACACTCTAATATCCCATTGTAATTATGATGTTACTTGAAGTTACTGCCCAAACAGGCATTACCGCCCAGACTTGGTTTATCACAGGTCTTGGCTTTGGTATGGTGGTACTTCTGCTGTTTGTCTTCGTGTATATCATGAAGTTGATGGGTTGGATTATGCAACCCCGCGTGAAAGCGAAGAAAGTAGAAGAAACAGCAAAAGAGACTGTTACCTATACCAAGAGTAAAATCGACGATTCTATCACGCTGACAGCTGATAGTACCGCTGCTATTGCACTTGCGTTACACCTATATTATAATGGTGTGCACGACGAGGAAGATACCAAAATTACTATTCAACCACACCGTACTCAATGGAATAACAAGATGTACGGCATGAACAATTTACATCGTTAAGACAATGAAGAAAAAATTTAGTTTTACCATTGGCGGACAAAAATATGATACCACCGTCAAAGAGATAGAAACCAATGTAGCAGAAGTAGTTGTAAATGGTACTTCTTTTATCGTTGAGTTCCAAAAGAAAGAGTCTAAAAAAGTAACTGCTGCTCGCGTAGCTGCTCCTGCTGCTTCTGTGGCTGCTGCTCCTGCACAACCTGCTGGTGCTGCAACCGTTAAGAGTCCATTGCCAGGTAGCATCGTGAAAGTGATGGTTAAGCCAGGCGATAGCGTGAAGAAAGGCGACACCCTCCTCACCATGGAAAGTATGAAGATGGAGAACATCGTAGCAAGCGAATACACTGGTACAGTGAAGAACGTACTCGTTCAACCAGGTCAAAATGTAATGCAAGACGACAAGTTGGTTGAGATTGAGACCGTAGCTGTGGCTGCTGCTCCTGCTGCTCCAAAGCCAGCACCAGTAGCACCTAAGGCAGCTCCTGCTCCACAACCTGCTCCAGCTCCAGCACCTGCTGCTGCACCTGTAGGTGGCAACAAAGTGAATAGCCCATTGCCAGGTTCTGTAATCGCTGTGAAAGTATCTGAAGGTCAAGCAGTGAAGAAAGGTGATACCCTCCTCGTGCTCGAGAGTATGAAGATGGAGAACCCAATCATGGCTGACTGCGACGGTACTGTTACCAAGATTGCTGTGGCTCCAGGTCAAAGCGTAATGCAAGACGATCTTCTCGTCGTTATCGGATAATCTTATACCTTTAAAACTTTTAAAACCCTTAAAACTTTTAAACTTTTAAGATTATGTGGAATGACGTTTTAACTTTCTTCCAAGGGATGGGATTTATGAATATCGACTGGCGTCAAGGTTTGATGCTGTTGATTTCGTTCTTCCTACTTTTCTTGGCTATTAAGAAGCAATACGAGCCACTGCTCCTATTGCCTATTGCCTTTGGTATGTTGCTTACCAACTTGCCAGGCGCGGAAATGTATCACCCAGAATTGTGGACTAACTTCCTTGATGTCAACCACGAAGGCTATCACAGCTATGGCTACATCATGAAGAATGCAGGTCTATTGGATGTGCTCTATATCGGTGTAAAAGCAGGTGTTTATCCTTGCTTAATCTTCATCGGTGTAGGTGCGATGACTGACTTTGGTCCGCTGATTGCTAACCCTAAATCATTGATTTTGGGTGCTGCAGCGCAAGTGGGTATCTTTATCACTTTCCTCTGTGCAAGTGCATTCTTTACTCCAGCAGAGGCAGGTTCTATCGGTATCATCGGTGGTGCGGACGGTCCTACTTCTATCTTCTTGACATCTAAGTTGGCTCCTCACTTGCTCGGTCCTATCGCTATCGCGGCTTATTCCTACATGGCATTGGTGCCAGTGATTCAACCACCTATCATGCGTGCGTTGACTACTCCAGCAGAGCGCAAGATCAAGATGAAACAACTCCGTTCTGTGAGCAAGGTAGAGAAGATTGTTTTCCCTATCATTATCACTGCTATCATCGCATTGGTATTGCCTGATGCAGCTCCATTGATTGGCTGCTTGATGTTGGGTAACTTGATGAAAGAGTCTGGCGTAGTTGATCGCTTGAGCAAGGTGGCTCAAAACGAATTGATGAATATCGTGGTTATCTTCCTCGGTCTTTCAGTAGGTGCTACTGCTACAGGTGCTACTTTCCTCAACGTGAAGACTATCTTGATTCTCTGTATGGGTATCGTGGCTTTCGGTATGGGTACTGCTGGTGGTGTGCTCCTCGCTAAGTTTATGAACCTCTTCTCCAAAGAGAAGATTAATCCGCTGATTGGTTCTGCTGGTGTATCTGCTGTGCCAATGGCTGCTCGTGTGAGCCAAGCCGAAGGTCAAAAGGCTGACCCAAGCAACTTCCTCCTCATGCACGCTATGGGTCCAAACGTAGCAGGTGTGATTGGTTCGGCTGTGGCTGCGGGTATCCTCCTTACTATGCTCGGATAAGTATTTTATACTTAAAATATCAAAAAAAGAGCCGATTATGGCTCTTTTTTTTGTATATGTCAAAAAAAAGTTGTACCTTTGCACCGACATTTATGGTCTATAACTAACTTGGGTACAAATGGTGCCCGCTTAAACACATTAAAAAGATGAATATTGTAAGAAAGGAGATTACTCTCCCTGATGGGCGTGTGATTACGCTCGAAACTGGCAAGCTCGCCAAGCAAGCCGATGGTGCTGTGATGGCTACACTCGGCAATACCATGTTGCTTGCCACTGTTTGCTCCGCTAAGGATGCAGTTCCTGGTACGGATTTCATGCCGCTTACCGTTGAGTACAAAGAGAAATTTGCTTCTGCTGGTCGTTTTCCAGGTGGTTTTACCCGCCGCGAGGGTAAGGCATCTGACTACGAGATTCTTATCGCTCGTCTCATCGACCGTGCTTTGCGTCCTCTTTTCCCTGCTGATTATCACGCAGATACTTTTGTAAACGTAACCATGTACTCTGCCGATGGCATTGATATGCCAGAGTCTATCGCTGGTCTTGCTGCTTCGGCTGCACTCGCTTGCTCCGATATCCCATTCGAGGGCCCTATATCTGAGGTTCGCGTAGCGCGCGTAAATGGCGAGTTCGTGATTAACCCTACTTTCGCTCAATGCGAACAAGCGGATATCGAGCTCGTTGTGGCTGCTACCCTTGATAACATCATGATGGTAGAAGGTGAGATGAAAGAGGTTAGCGAGGCAGATATGCTCGAGGCTATCCGCGTCGCTCACGAGGCTATCAAACCTCAATGCCAAGCCCAAATCGAGATGATGGAGGCGTATGGCAAGACCGTTAAACGCGAGTACTGCCACGAGATCAACGATGATGAACTCAAACAAGCCGTTCACGACTTCAGTTACGCTCGCGCATACGCTCAAGCTACTGCTGCGGACACCGATAAGCACCACCGCGAGGAGATGTTCACCCAAATCCGCGAGGACTTCAAGACCGAGAAAGCCGAGTATATGGCTGCTCGCGCTGAGGCACTTGGCGTAGAGGTAGATGACATCGAAGCACTTGTAAATAAATACTACCACGATGTAGAGAAAGAAGCTATGCGTCGCTCTATCCTCGATGAGGGCAAGCGTCTCGATGGCCGTACAACTACCGAGATTCGTCCTATCTGGTGCGAGGTAGCTCCACTGCCAGGACCTCACGGTTCGTCTATCTTCACCCGTGGTGAGACACAATCGCTTTCTACTGTTACTCTTGGTACCAGCCGCGATGAGAAGATTATTGATGAGGCATTGGTTCAAGGTACAGATAAGTTCCTTTTGCACTATAACTTCCCTCCATTCTCTACTGGCGAGGCACGCCCACAACGTGGCGTAGGTCGTCGTGAGATTGGTCACGGTAACTTGGCTTGCCGCGCCCTCAAGAGCGTTGTGCCTGCTGATTTCCCATATACTGTTCGCGTAGTCAGCGACATCCTCGAGTCTAACGGTTCTTCTTCTATGGCTACCGTTTGCGCAGGTACTCTCGCTCTCATGGACGCTGGTGTACCTATCAAACCTGTCAGCGGTATAGCTATGGGTCTTATCTCTGAGTGCAAGGGTACCAAGTACGCTATTCTGAGCGACATCCTCGGTGATGAGGATCACCTCGGCGATATGGACTTCAAGACCACTGGTACACGCGACGGTCTTACCGCTTGCCAAATGGATATCAAGGTGGACGGTCTCAGCTACGAGATTCTTGAGAACGCTCTCGCACAAGCGCACCAAGCACGTATGTATATCCTTGACAAGATTGAGGAGACCATGCCTGCTGCTCGCCCAGACTTCAAACCTCATGCTCCACGCATCGTGTCCTTCATTATTCCTAAGGATATGATTGGTGCAGTGATTGGCCCTGGTGGTAAGATTATCCAAGGTATCCAAGCTGAGACAGGTGCTGTCGTTTCTATCGATGAGATTGAAGAGGGCGGTAAAGTGGAGGTCGCATCTAACAACCAAGAGTCTATGGACGCTGCTGTGGCTAAGATCAAAGCTATCGTGGCTATCCCAGAGGTTGGTGAGGTGTATCAATCAACTGTTAAGTCTATCATGCCTTATGGTTGCTTCGTAGAGTTCATGCCTGGTAAAGAGGGCTTGCTCCATATCTCTGAGATTGATTGGAAACGTTACGAGACTATGGAGGAGACAGGTATCCAAGAGGGTGATAAGATTACTATCAAACTCATGGAGGTTGATCAAAAGACGGGTAAGTTCAAACTCAGTGCTAAGGCATTGAAGGAGAAACCAGAGGGTTATGTAGAGCCAGAGCGTCCAGTTCGTGGTGATCGTGGTCCTCGTCCAGAGCGTCGTGGTCCACGTCCAGAGCGCGGTGATCGTCCTGCTCGCAACGACCGCCCTGCTCACAATCCAGAGGCAGACGGTGCCCGCCTGAATCGCCGTTAATCCCGATATTGACTCCCGATTCCCGATTCTCGAATCCCGACTCCCGCTGCTCGATTCTCGACTCTCGATTCCCGATTCTCGATGCTGGACTCCCGAGTCTCGAATCTCGATTCCCCGATAAAGAAAGACTAAGCAAATCGCTTAGTCTTTCTTGTTTTTCTATTGCTTTTCACCGAATATTCATTCCTTCCTTCATTCCTTCCTTCATTCATTCCTCTTTCTTTCCCTTTATCCGCCCTTAACTTGCCCCTTATCTGCCCCCCCCCATCTTCATAGGAACTTCATAGGAACTTCATCGGAACCTCATAGGAACTTCACCGTATGATCAGCAAAGCATCTCCCTCTCTACTATATACTTTCACCGTCAAATCAGACTATGCACTTCGCTTGTACTTAGCAATGGTTTTATGTTTGTCCATTGTCCCGAATACTATTCGGGTAATCCCATTATTGCAAAGGTTATCTGAGTTTTTCTGAGATTATCGGAGTATTCCAATATTATCCGAGCATTTCCTTATTCTTTGCCCGCATTTTAGCGGGTGTTTAATACTTTTACACTAAAAAGTAGCGAAAAAATCGCTTTCTTCTTGCATATCTGCAAATTTTATTGTACCTTTGCACCGCAAATCCGAGTAATCGGTATTGCAGACATATTATTAAAAAGCGTTTGCTTTATTTGAGGATTCTTTCAAACTTGGACACTTTGAAATAACACTTCCGAGGATATTGCGAAACGCTCACGTTTATACGTGAGCTTTCTGCATATATTGGAGTGTTATGGGAGTCCAAGCCCGAAAGAACCAATGCAGTGGCTCACGTTTTTGTGTGTCTATACATGAACAATAAGAATAAAATAAATTAACTAATAAAAAAATACATCACAATGAAAAAAGTTTTATTTTTATGTTTGACTTGCTTTTTGGCAATATCATCTATGGCTCAAGATTATGTAGACTTAGGTTTACCAAGTGGTACGTTGTGGAAAAAAACTAATGAAAAAGGATTGTATTTAACCTATGATGAAGCAATAACTCAGTTTGGTGATAAGTTACCAACACTTGAACATTTTGCTGAATTGAAGGCATTTTGCGCTTGGGAGTGGAACGGAAAGGGTTGTGTTGTGACGGGAGATAATGGAAATTCCATTATTCTTCAGGCTGCAGGCTATCGCTATTGTCAAGCTGATATGATTGGCGTAGGCACGTGTGGTTTATATTGGTCATCTACTCCTTACGATTCAAACAACGTGTATTACCTCTTCTTTGATTCTATTGGAGTGCACTTGGATGACAATATGCCTTGCTTAGGGGGATCAGTTCGTCTCGTTCAGTGATTTAAATTTTGCTTTACGCTTCAGTGTTTAGCAATAAGTAAAAATAATATTATTATTAACAATTAAATTTTTATCATTATGTCAAATTCAACAGGAGCTTCTACTGCTCTCAAAGTCATCTCTTTTCTATTTCCTTTTGTAGGATGGATTCTGTATTTTGTATTCAAAGATGAAAATCAAGAAAAAGCGAGCGATTGCGCAAAGGCTGCTTGGATTGGTTTTGGTGTTTCTTTTGCTATTGGATTTATTGGAGGTTTATTAGGAGCTTAAAATTATGAAAAGATGTTTCTTGCTAACTCTATTAGCACTTCTATTTGTACCTACCGCAACATATGCGGCACCATTGCCTGGTAGTTTTGTTGGCGTAATAGTTCATTGGCTTCAACAACCTACATTTTGGGGATTTGTGGTTATTGCAGTCGGAGTTGGTCTGTGGTTAATACTAAAAGATCGCTAATTCCTGTTGTCATTTTTCTAAAATAACCTAAAAAAGGCTATCACCTCAAAGTATGATAGCCTTTTTTTATGCTCAATAATGTTGCTTAATATTCTACAATAATCTTCAATTTTTGGATAGCCAATCTGTGTTACAACTATATTTCTTGTGCTTACCGCTACATTTACTGTAGATTCAGCGTAGCGGTGGTAATTTATTACGGAGTACCTGATTTGTGAATATAGTGTGTTAAGATTTATAAGATTTCTCGAGCGGAGCGAGTAGGAGCTTAAAAAACTACCTCATCAACCCCTCAATAATCCCAGGCAACTCCTTATTTTGGAAAATACCGCTAAACTTCTTCGCCCTAGCGCCATACGCAAACACGGGGACTATTGTTCCTGTATGTCCTTTCGTGCTGAAGTTCAAGTGCAAGCCCTCTGGTTGATTCACTTCGTGGCTCTTGTATGCCACGCCCGTACCACCAGTCTCATGGTCTGCTGTTACTACCAACAGCGTGTTAGGGTGCTCATCCACATACGCAATCAGTGCTTTGAGTGTCTGGTCAAACTCCTTCATCTCTTCAATCATACCCTCCGAATCATTGTTGTGACCATAACCATCAATAATCGCACTTTCTACCATCAAGAAGAATCCCTTTGATGCACCCTTCTCTAAAACGGTTAGTGCTTTCGTACACGCCTTATGCAGATATTCGGTTGGTTCTGAGAATCGTGTGGTATCAGTATTTCCCTCCGAAGCAGCCAATCGTGCTGCCAAACACACTTCTGCGCCATCCGCTGCGCTGGCAGTGGTATTGCTCTTTTTGTTTCGGCGGTGCACATCACCCATGTCCAAAATACCTACAAACTTATCTGACTCAGTGTTCAAAACTGACTTCCAGTCTAAATACACATCATATCCTTTCTCAATCAGCACAGCAGTCATATCCACAGAGTCGGGACGGTTGATAAAAGCACTCAATCCCGCACCGATGGCTACATCTACATCACTCTCTGTAAATTGCTCTGCAATCTTATAACTCTCTTTTCTCGAAGTTACACCTGCATAAAACGCGCCTGGAGTAGCTTCCGTCAAGGTCGTATTCACCACGATGCCTGTTTTCTTGCCCATCTTTTGCGCTTTCTTCAATAGGCTCTCTAATTGTACACTATCGGGACCAACACCCAAGAATCCATTGCAGGTGCGAGTACCTGTAGCTAATGCTGTACCGCCAGCAGGCGAATCGGTTACATAGTTGTTCGCCGAACAGGTCTCGCTTAGTCCAATCACGGGCGCTTGCTCAAAACCTGTCTCTTCGTCCATGGAGAGGAGTAGGGAACTAACTGCACCAAAACCCATACCGTCGCCTATTAGGTAAATAACGTTCTTAGGTTTTCGATAACATTCCAACGTGCAACTGCTCAAAATAGTTACTGCTACTAAAATAGCAAAATGAATAGAATACTTTTTCATGGTCATTGTATATTTCGTGTAATATATGCGGATATGAATCAATTTGACTGCAAAAGTAATAAAATTTTACGATTTAACCAAATCTTCTTCACAAAAATTGTAAAATCCTCTCCTTATCAAGCTAATTCTGCTCCCTCATACGCGCGCGCGAACATTATATTACATACGCGTGTGCACGCACGCGCAATACCATTAAAAATACCTAAATTTTAATACTTGTCTTTAGAATACCAAAAATGTGTTGTATAACATAAAAATGCTACTATTGAGAATCAATTACTTACAAAGAAAATGCAAAAAATGATGAAAAAAGTTGCCAAAATATTTGGTCAGTTCACAAAAAAGCAGTACCTTTGCAGCCGATTTCGCAACTAACGCAGGTGAGCGTTGAAGAACGGCGAAAAGTGCTGAAAAATCGTAATGCTGAAAATCAGCCACTTACGAAGAAAGTGCAAAAAATATTGAAAAAAGTTGCTAAAAAATTTGGTCAGTCCAAAAAAAAGCAGTACCTTTGCAGCCGATTTCGCAACTAACGCGAGTGAGCGTTAAAAAACAGCAGAAATCAGTAGTGATCTTTGAAAGTTTGATTAATCAATGATGTAGTACAAGAGAGCAAGCAATTGCTCAATTGGGAAACTGAAATACGTGTAATTCAAAATTCAAAATTCTGAATTCAAAATTATCACGGTTCCCGTTAATAAGTACACAATAGATTACGGTTATT
>SUXC01000007.1 GCA_015061165.1 Bacteroidales bacterium | reverse complement strand
TACAGTATTAGTAACTACATAAATTTCTGTCTTAATCCATACTTTAGATGTAAATCGAGTGCAAAGATATAAAAAATATTTTAATATACAACAATAATTGTCTTTAATAATGAATTTAATATCAGTTTCTTCATCAAATGTATCACTCTAATATATACTCTACTATGCAACTTAATATTTTATCCTTCCCAGAACTTCAAACCACTGCCATTTGCGGTGATATCCATGGCGATTTCATCGCCTTGGTGGATATGCTCCGCCAAAAAGACATCCACGATGCATTGATCGTCATAGCGGGTGACTGTGGCTTTGGCTTTGAAACTCCCGAATACTATGAGGATACCTACCAGAAAATCCTCCGCCACCTTCATGCCTACAACCTTTGGATAGTGATGCTCCGTGGCAACCACGACAATCCTGCGTATTTCAACGGCGACAAACGCATTACCTACGAGCGTTGGCAAACTATTCCTGACTATACCATTTTGCAGGCATGCAATCATAATATCCTCTGTGTAGGTGGGGCTATCTCTATTGATCGCCAAATGCGTTTACAATGGATGGATATACGTCCCGAACGTGAGGCATATTGGATTGATGAAGCACCCGTGTATAATCCAATGGCGTTAGATTCTCTCTCTGAACAAGGAGTAAAAATTGATACCGTTGTATCGCACACCGCTCCATCCTTTTGCGAGTTGCAAACCAAACGTGGTTTGTCTTCATGGTGCATGAAAGATTCAGCACTATGGAATGACACTACCCAAGAACGCCAAACAATGGATGCTATTCACGCACATCTGCTGCGTGATAAGCACCCCTTGAAGCATTGGTACTATGGTCACTTCCACCAATCCTGGCACTCACATATTGATGGAATCAACTATACTCTATTAGACATTATGGAGTTGCAAGAACTTATCAATTGATTTACGATTTGAGCCTTCATTATATACTATTTGATGAGTTATCTTGCGAAATTAAACAAAAAATTATCGATTTCGCCACCAAACCCTAAACTTTAGTGGCGAAATTAAATAAAAAAATACCAATTTCGCCACTTATCTCTTGCAAATGTCATAAAATTATTGTACCTTTGCGGCGAATTTTAAACTATATATGGTTATGCAATTGATAGGAAGATCTAAAGAAGTATTACTATTGCAGAGTTATGTGGACTCGCAACAAGCGGAATTTATAGCAATATATGGTCGCCGCCGTGTAGGAAAAACATTTTTAATCAGCAACATTTTTGCTGATATGATTGTCTTTGAGACTTCTGGTATTATTCATGGTAATTCGGAAGATCAATTTGCCGCATTCAATCATTCACTTCGCAAGATTGGTTACACTGGTCCTTATGCGAAAACATGGATGGAGGCTTTCTTTTCATTAGAACAAGCCCTTACACCTAAATTGAACTCCAATAAACGACAGGTGATATTTATTGATGAACTGCCATGCTTAGATGTGCGTAATACTCGTTTTGTGATTGCATTGGGTCATTTTTGGAATAGTTGGGTGTCAAAACACGACAACTTGATGCTCGTAGTTTGTGGTTCAGCCACCTCGTGGATGGTGGATAATGTAGTCAATAATCATGGTGGACTACACAATCGAATCACCCATTCTATGCATCTTCATCCATTCAATTTGGCACAATGTGAGCAGTATTTTCAGGCGCGCGGTATGGTATGGGAGAGACATTCCATTTTGCAAGCATACATGGTCTTCGGAGGAGTGCCATACTATTTGAGCCTTATTAAGTCATCCGAAAGTGTGACAGAAGCTATTGATAGGTTGCTATTTTCTCCCCAAGGTGAGCTCCGTGAAGAATATCATCGCTTATTTTCATCGCTCTTTACTAATCCTGAACCATACATGACTATCGTTCGAGCATTGGCAAATCATCGCTACGGATTAACGCGTGATGAATTAGCTGAATATTTAGGAAAGTCAGACGGAGGTGGACTAACCAAACTGTTGGATAATCTCGAAAAATGTGATTTCATTTGTTACCATAGAGTGCGCTTGAAAAAAATCAACAAGACAGGTGGATATTATGTATTGTCTGATTCGTTTGTGCAATTCTATCATACCTATTTAGATACCCCATCCAATGATGAACACTATTGGAGTCATAATTTGCTTTCACCGAAAACAAATACATTCTTTGGATTGGCTTTTGAGCGTGTTTGTATGTCGCATGTCCCTCAGATAAAAAAAGCCATCGGTATTGATCAAATAGGAACTGAATATTATTCATGGCGTAGTACTGACAAAGAACAAAAAGCACAAATAGACCTGCTTATTGAACGTGCAGACAGAATTATTAATCTATGTGAAATCAAATATAGCAATTTGCCATATACGATTACTAAAGATGCTGACTTGAAGTTTCGTACTCGTCAAGCGGCTTTTGTTAATCAAACGGGAATTAGATACGGTATTCAAGCCACGTATATTAGTCCATATGGTTTAACCCCAAATACATATTCAAGTTCTATCCAGAAAGTAATAACTATGGATGATTTATTTGAGTAGAAAACAGGTTAAAACAATATTTTAAATATACACTTAGGAGTTGCAAAAACTCCGATAAAAATATTTTTTTGCAAAAAGTGCGACAAATATTTGCATTATTCAAAATTTTGTTGTACTTTTGCAGGGTGAATCTCACGCTGGGATGTCTGAACATTTTTAGGTGAGGGACACAGACATAAAAGGCGTCTAAACGCTCTTTGCTTTTGGTCATCCGTTTAATCTAGCAAATCAAACCAAAATCCCAAAGCATAGCAGCATTATGATGTCCTCGGGATATGTATTCCAACGTTGCACGACTATATTGTAGGTATAGGAGTGTGTATATACATATCGGCGTGGGCTTCAGTGTTGTTTGTTCAGGATTGAAGGTCATGCTAGAACCTCGGATGGCGGAACAGCAATGGTGCAGTCCCGCTTTTTTGTGTGTAGCAAGTATTGCTCGTAATAGAGCTATTTTAAACGTCAATTTTGGTGCTGAAACGTTTGAATGCCTTACAAGCCTAGTGTACATCGGACTTAAGGAGGGGCTCAGCCTGTATTTTGACCTATAAATCGAGAAAAAGTGAATTGTACTTTACATATATAATAAAGAAAAAGGAAGTATTTTTGATAAAGAATAAAGTGGAAAATATTAGTTTTGACATTACAGTTTTAGATAAGGGCATAATGAGATTTCTCGTGTCCAAAATTAGTAGTTATGCCAAAGTTAGAAGCGTCTTTGTTGTCGGTTCAATGAGCAATCTTAACTATAAATTAAAAACTAATAATGATTATGACATACGCTTGTTGGTTGATGTTATATCTGAGGATCTAATAGCTGATATTAATTCAGGTTTACATTTGTTACAGTCTTATCTAACAGATATGTTTCCAGATGTTTTTTTTACCCATAGTTGTTTAGTTGGTCCTGTTAGACATGTAAGTAAAGTTGGAACGAAATCTATTCTCTTACATTGTCTTGTGATGCGAGATGTAGACTTTTACAGTCTCCCCGCTATGCATCAGTTTTCATATGCAAAAAATTATAGATTGATTAATGGTGAAGATTTATTATCGCAGATCAAGTTGAAACTTTCTCTAATGGGTATAATTAAGGATTCGGAGGGCATAGAATATTGTATTGAGCATATTTCCAAGCGAAAGATAACATACCTAGATTGGAAGAAATCCAATGATGAAGAATTAAGTTTAATTAAAATAACCACACCCTTTACGCTACAAAGTGGTTTTGAGTTTTTAAATTATTCTATAAAGTACTGTACTCAAAATTTGCGTCTTTATCTAGAACAAGAACATCTATTAAATTTTTTGGATGAGTTATCATTTTTTGAGAGTGAATTTGCCCCTTTTTTACAATATTCTGATTACATTGAGAATGTAGATTTGTATACAGAAAAATCTTTATATTACTTAAAGAAATTATTGTTGTTTGCAAAAAAAATTAATAGATATGAAACATCGAGAAATTGATCAAGTAACCAGATGGTATCCTACTGAATTTGAGCAGATAAGTGGAAATGATATTTTCGCAAAAAGCCATATGGATATGTATATGCATATCCCTTTTTGTCGAGGGAAATGTGCATTTTGCCCATTTAATAGCATGCCTTTGCTCAAGAAAAATTTAGATGAGTATTTTGAAAATTTGTCTAAAGAAATAAGCATGTATGCTGCTGAACCTTTTTTTAAATATAAATCAGTAAGGTCCCTTTGGATTGGAGGGGGGACTCCATCAGCGGTACCATATGAGAAAATAGAGGAAATGCTCAAAATACTGATGGACAAATTCAATTTTGAGCAATCCGCAGAAATCACATTAGAAACAAATATCCATGACCTTACAGAGGATTATATCAAGAGAGTTGCTGATAGTCCGATTAATAGACTTAGTATAGGCATACAATCTTTTACTGAGAAATATTTAAGGATGATGGGAAGATCGTATTCACCAGAATGGATAGATACATTTTTTGGATTTATCAATAAATACAATCTTAATATAAGCATTGACTTAATGTTTCGTTATCCAGGTCAATCATTAACAGATATTCAAGAGGAAATAGACTTGATAGGTAAATATAGTGATAAAATTGATCATATCACATTATATGGACTCATACTATTCCCTAGACTTGGAATTTTTAAACGAGTTGCTAGTGGTGCATTGCCAAAACAAGCAAGTCTTTCTAAATATGAAAAGATGTGTGAGATGTTTAATAAGCAATTAGCAAATTATGGATTCCATCAATATACTTCAAATCACTATGCTAAAGATGGAAGAGAAAATGTGTATAACAACGACAGATGGGGATTCCCGCAAGTTGAGTGTGCTAGTTTTGGCCCTGGGGCATTTGGACAATTAAATGGATTTGTTTATTGCAATGAGCACAAAATCGATAATTATTATGCAAAGATAGCTAGAGGCGAGAAACCAATTCAAATGGGCAAGAAGATAAACTTACTAGAACAGGCTTCACGCTATTTAGTTCTCGGCACTAAATGCAGGCATATTGATTTAAATCTGTTCCGAAAGTTGACGGGCATAGAACCTTTAGAGTTTTATAAAGAACAAATAGACGAACTAATAAAAGAAAATTTGATTGAGGTAAACAACGATTCTATATATGTTACAGACAAAGGTTGTACCTACATACTAGATATTGGCTGCCGGTTTCAAACCGACAATAATCTAAAACATTGTCAACCCCAATATGATATTTTGGATATGTTTGAGGGCTCCCAAAGGCCGTTTTATGACCTTGTGATAGAACATGATTAATAAAAAAATATTGCTGGTAGATCCATGCTCAATTACCCACGGACCTCCTCCAGTAGTTAAAATACAAGACAAAAGTTTATCTGCAGTATATTCGCAGACTTTGGACAGAGCCATAAATAAACGTTTGAATGGTTCTGCTGATTTGCATTCTCAGAATGCAGTAAGCCATCATTATATTTCCAATTATGGGCTGCTTATACTTGGCGGTTTATTTCGTGAATATGGATTTGACGTCGAATATATTAATGGAGATTATTATATTAACAATGATGCATTTTTGAATTCTGCTGTAGAAAAAGCGGAAATGTGCGAGACTATTTGTTTTACGGCCACGACTCCACAGTATATGAGTGTAGCACACATTGCGTCGCATATATCCACCTTATTCCCAAACAAGTTGCTTGTATTTGGTGGACCACATGCATACTTTTTCGTTACTCATTCTGAGCCGTCACCATTCCATCTTATTTGTGTGGGGCATAATGCAAAATTAAGTAGTTTAAAAATAAAGGAAATGACAATAGCGGGTGAAATCCCAGTTAATAGTATTGTTTATCTTGCGGATGGATACTTTGATTCCCCTAAAGATTTTTCCTTAATACCAAGCCATTTTTTAAAAGAAACATTGCTATATTCATACGTGAGTTTTGGATGCCCAAACAAGTGTAATTATTGTGTAGAACGAATTTTTTCAAAAAAAGTATGCTCACTCATGTTAGAATCGAAAATTCAAGAAATAGATTTTATTGTCAATAAAGCAAAGATTCGCTCTGTTCACTTAGCGGATAGTGATTTCTTGCTTAATTATAATTTAGCAAATGATTTCCTTTCTCTTATTGAGCGTAGAAAGATAAATTGTTGTTTTTCCATAAACACATCTCCACGGACAATTTGTAGGCAAGAAAGCCTTATCTTATTAAAAAGATTCGTTCAGCTTGGTTTGGTTGAAATATTGATAGGCATTGAATATTTCTCGGAACGTGAGTTGGCTTACATGAATAAAGTATATAGTATTGATAAGTTACATACGACACTTCAAAAAATTCGAGAATTATTACCCGAGTTGATAATATCATTTTATTCTTTGATAGGATTGCCCGGTGAGGATTCTAAAACTATTAGTGAAAATATTAAGTGGACATCATGTTTTAAAAATGACCAACTATTTGATTTTTCTTTCCCAAAGTTTTTTGTCCCTTATCCTGGGTCAGATATTTTTGAACATCCAGATAAGTATAATGTCAAGATTCTTCATCGTAAATGGAATGAATACCATCGTTGGTCTTTGCCAAGGCCTATTAAAATTTGCGATATGGCAGAAAATACATTTATAGATGAACTAGTAGATTTATACAATATTAGTCACATAACAATTAACTAAAAAAATATAACTTATGAAATCAAGAGAGTTACGTCGGTTGTACATTGATTTTTTTGTACAGCATGGTCACAAAGAGATTTATTCTTCTTCTCTCATTCCAGAGAATGACCCAAGCGTTTTGTTTACTACTGCAGGTATGCACCCACTTGTACCGTATTTGCTCGGAGAAAAGCATCCGGCGGGGAAGCGCCTTACAGATTTTCAAAAATGTTTAAGAACTGGAGACATCGACGAAGTTGGCGATGCATCACATTTGACTTTTTTTGAGATGATGGGGAATTGGTCATTGAATGATTATTTCAAGAAAGAATCTATCTCCATGAGTCATGAATTTTTGACAAAAGTTTTAAATATTCCACAAGAAAAATTATCTGTTTCTGTCTTTGGCGGTGATGAACTAGTTCCGAGAGACATGGAGACTCACGATATATGGCGCAGTTTGGGCTATCCAGAAGACCATATATTCTATTATACCCGAAAGGAAAATTGGTGGGGACCTGCAGGCGAAACAGGTCCATGTGGTCCGGATACAGAAATATTTTTTGATACGGGAAAACCCAAATGTTGTCCAGAATGCGGTCCTTCATGCAATTGTGGAAAGTACGTCGAGATTTGGAACAATGTGTTTATGGAGTATAATAAGACCAGAGACGGTCAATATATTAAGATGCCTATTCATAATGTTGATACTGGTCTTGGCCTTGAAAGAGTACTAGCAATTATAAATAATCAAAAGAGCGTCTACGACACAGAATTATTTCGGCCGATTATTCACAAAATTGCCGAAGTGACGGGAGTAGAATACGATGGAGCAGATGAAGAAACCACTTTTGCGTTTAGAGTAATTGCGGATCATATGAGAGCGGCCACATTTGTTCTAGGGGATGACAAGGCTGTTACTCCATCAAATGTTGACCAAGGATACGTATTGCGAAGGATTCTTCGGAGAACTATGAGATATTTGAGGAAATTGAACGCCCCAAATGGCACAATGTCCCAGATTGCAAGAGTTATAGTAGAGAACTATTCTGACATATATGATGAACTTGATAGAAATAAGGAATTCATTTATGCGCAAATAGAGAAAGAGGAAACCACATTTGGTAAGACAATAGAAAATGGGATGAAAGTTGCATCCAGAGTATTGGAAAAGTTAACACCCGGAAATGTGGTTAGTGGAGATATAGTATTTCACCTTTATGATACTTTTGGCTTCCCGCTCGAACTTACGCAAGAATTGGCTGCTGAAAAGCAATTATTAGTTGATGTAGATGGTTTTAATAAAAAATTTGAAGAGCACCAAGAAAAATCGAGAGCAGGAGCGGAGAAGAAATTTAAAGGAGGCCTCGCAGATACAACAGCAGAAACTTCTCGATTGCATACCGCAACTCATTTACTAAATGGTGCCTTGCGGAAAGTCTTAGGTTCTGATGTATATCAAAGAGGAAGTAATATTACTCCTGAAAGATTGAGATTTGATTTCTCGTTTGATAGAAAAATGACAGAAGAGGAAATTGCCGAAGTAACAAGAATAGTTAATGAAGCCATACAGAAAGATATACCTGTTATCTGTGAAGAGATGTCTGTCGAAGAAGCAAAGGCTCATGGAGCGATTGGCGTATTTGGGGATAAATATGGAGAACGTGTAAAAGTGTATACTATAGGAGAGTATTCCAAAGAAATTTGCGGAGGTCCGCACGCAGAGCGTACAGGAGAACTTAAAAGTTTCAAAATCTTGAAAGAAGGAAGTTCTTCTGCAGGTGTGCGTCGCATAAAAGCAGTCATAGGCTGTTAATTGATATTTCAAGAATAGGAATAAGTCTGATTGAACAGATTTATTTTGTCCATTAGGCTCATTCCCAGCTTATGAAGCATGGAGACAAATTCAACGCATGAAAATCTTGACATTAATAGTTCTATAAGATATCGCTTTGAAAATAAGAGATTCGAAATAGAAAATTGCATTTACCAAGAGGGTGGATTTCTAATAGTAGGTGTGATGAAGAAGGAAAGGTTTACTATAATTGATATGGGAGTTAATAGTGGAATGAGTTCGAATTTCTTTCTACACAGCCTTTTGCTCATGTGCACGCATTTGAACCCAATACACATTTATTACCTTTTTTTAGAAACTATGGCAGACCTTTTCTATACTCGGATGGATGTGCATAGTTTTACGTTAAGGGCTAATGTGTGAGTGTGTTCTTGCATGTACCAATGACCCCAAATGCACTATCAGAGTTACACTGTTCGTTCTTTAAAATCGCTAAAAATACATGACGACAATGTTTTTTATGAACAAATCCTGTCGAAAAAAAAGCTATAATATTGAATTGCTTTTAGATACGCGTTTGATAAAAATTAATGTAGAAGGATTTGAATATGAATGTCTCAAAGGATTATTAAATTTTATATTAAATGTAAAACCAATTATTATTGTTGAGACTTTGTACAATAAAGCTTAGATAAATAATCTCTTGTTAAAGAATTATTGTCTTCTTGATATTCATGAACTAGAGGTTGAATACAAATAATGCTATTCGAAACAAAATCGTAACACTGTATTGGTCCCATGTGATTATATATGAAAGAACTGGTTAGAGCAAGATTTGTCTAAGAACTTTCTAAGTTAAAAGTTTAAGTATGCTGGCTTCAAAAGAAAATAGTTTAATTCTTTCTTCTGCATTGTATGAAAGAGTATCATATTTAGAGGAAAAATATGAGAATATTTACAATTACAAAGAGGACTCAATAGATGAAAGATTAATTTTGTTATCGGAAACGATGCCGTTATTTTCTAATGCCGACAAAAAAGAGTTTTTACGTCTTATTCGAGAGATACTCAGTAAGTTACCACTTGACAAATCACTTATTATAGTTAAACTGTTACTTAACTGTTACTTCTTAGACGCTTCTGAGAACCAAATTCTTTATATAGAGAATGCATTGATTTTATTTCAGTCTATGTACAGAGAAGTCTCAGACATCATACTCAAGATGATAATGGTTGAGGATGAGTCTTATGCACATCAGATTATTGATGTCATAAACTCTCGCACACTTGATGTCCCCCAATCTACAGCGTTCAATAAAATAATTCTCGATAAATATGAAGGAGTTGAGATCTACAAAGAAGCGCAATCTGGAGCAAAGAGAATATCTTTAAAGCAAGATTTTACTTTCTGCGATCATCAGATTATTATTATTATTCCCCCCTTTCTTAGTAGAGACGGCTTTTTACAACCTCCAATAGATGCCATAAATACTGCCAAAGCTCTGTTAGATAAAGGATACGATGTGACGATTTTGGATATGCGGGTTCGCCCCAAGCCGTTGTATTTATATAAAATTTCGTGTGATATAGCAATTGTAGCATTGTGTACATATGACATTATTCAAAACTATCCGGTTGACTACAAATATGAGAATGCTGTGTATGTTGTGAATTCTTTGAAGGAAAGGGATAGTATTGGAAAGGTAATCGCTTATGGTCCTTATTTTGATTCAAACTTAGATGCGGTTCTAAAGATATGCCATCCAGATAGTTATGTACTGGGACCAATTGATGAAAATATTGATGCGCTGATAAATGATATTAAAGAGGAGCAAAGCACTATGATTCTGAAAAAATCGAATCATAGAGAATTTGTTAATCTAAAGAATTATTATTGTTTCACTCATGGGGAGTTGGTTTCCCCCTGGATTGCTATATATTTAAATCGGGGCTGTCCATTTCATTGTTCTTTCTGTTACAAACATTTTGGAACAGAAGTTAAATACTCCTCTATTAATAAAGTTATAAATCAGTTAAAAGATTTAAGAAGTAACCATGGTATTAAAGAACTATTTTTTTTGGATTCAACCTTTACCTTAAATCGAGAGTGGACAACTCAATTTTGTAGAGAAAAGATTATTAGTGGCCTTGACGTAAAGTGGCAAGCCGAAACAAGAATAGACTGCTTTGATAAAGATTTACTAGCATTGATGCAGCAGGCAGGTTGTACAAAATTATTCATAGGAGTGGAAAGTTTTAATGATGATATTCTTAAGAAATGTAATAAACGTATTAATCTAGCTAAAATTATTGATAAAATAGAAATATTGAATCAATCTCACATAGATTATGAGATTTTTCTCGTATCGGGACTCCCTGGAGAGAGCTTTAATAATATTATTCAAGTGCATGATATCGCCCAGAAAAATGGAATAAAGAGTATGCAATTAGTAACATTTATGCCACGACCTAAAACAAAATTTTACGATGAAGCTCTTAAGCAATACCCTTTCATTAAGGAAGATTTTAGGTATTTGAGTGTTGTAAGGAGCTTGGTTTATAATAATATAAAGCGATCTGATTTGAGAATGTTTATAGAAGGCTATTATGAAAATAAATGATTTTATATTGTATAGCGAGAATTGTCGCAATATGGTCTTTGATGGAGAAAAGTTCTTAATTTCGGAAGTCGGAACTTCTCTTGAAGATAAAAACATATTAGGGGTAAATTGTGATGGTTTTGGACGTATAAGAAAATTTAAACGTAACAAAGATTCCGATTGGATAAGTAATCCACTTCCTTTTGACCCATTTTCTTTAAAAATGGGCGTGCAAAGAGTCGATGAACTTGATGTTCAAGTATTTCAAATATCAAAATGCAATTTGAATTGCTGGTGGTGTTTCCTTCCTGATGAATATAGAGGCTGTAACCCCAATCACACAAAGTGGTTTTCTGTTGACGAATTGTTGGACTTGTTTATCCGCGATGCATATCCTAGGGTTAAAATGATAGATTTATCAGGAGGTAATCCCGAATTGGTACCTGAATTGACATTACAATTTATGTCAAAATTAGAAAAGTATGATCTTTCCGAGAAGATATATTTATGGTCAGATGATGTATTATCAACAGATTTTTTATTTACAAAATTAAGTGATTCACAAATACAATATATGGCAGACTACAAAAATTATGGTAAGGTCGCCTGCTTTAAAGGTATTGATGATGAGTCTTTTTGTTTTAATACATGTTCACAAAAGTCTATACTTGATTCACAATTAGACATGGCAACACAGTATATTAGGACAGGATTTGATTTATATTTTTATATTGCACTTACCGTACCAAACATGAAGAATTTAAAGAAAAAGATAGCATCCTTCTTTGATAAATTGCAATTGATATCTTATTATTTACCTTTAAGAATAGTACCAATAAAAATAAAAAAATTTCCACACAACCAACATCGTTTTACCTCTCTCCGAGAATCTCTTATTGACAACCAATATGAAGTATTAAATTCATGGAACGAAGAAATATCAAAAAGATTCACTTCCGCTGAAATTGAGTGTAATATATCATTACTACAATTGAATTAAACACATATGAAATCATTAGTATTAGATAAAAATTGTAACTTGGTTATGCAGGATTGTCCGATTCCTCACATAAAGAAGGATGAAGTGCTAGTGAAAGTTATTGCATGTGGAATCTGTAAAACAGATGTTGATATGTATAAAGGGAAAGCGGGTGCGGGGAAAGTGTCTTTACCTATTATACTAGGACATGAGTTTTCTGGAGTAGTGGTTCGTGTCGGTTCTTATGTGACAGGAATTCACATTGGAGCTCATGTAAGTGTTAATCCACTGAAATCATGTGGAAAGTGTAAGTATTGCAAGAAGGGGATGCCACAGTTTTGTAAAAAAAGGATTGTTTATGGGACAAACAAAGATGGGGGAATGGCGGAATATTGTGCTGTAGATTATAGACAGATTTATATATTAGAAAATAGTATGTCTTTTGCAGAATCAACGCTGGCAGAGCCATTAGGATGCTGTATACATGCGATAGATAAACTCAGGAATGGTCTTTGTGGGATAAAGCAAGTTGTAGTAATTGGAGGTGGCACTTTAGGCACGCTTTTATTACAGATTTTAATTAATAATAGGGTAGAAAAAATCGTGGTTATAGAGCCAAATAAAATTAAACAAAAAAGAGCTATGGCTATAGGTGCAACTAGTGCAGTTTCTCCTTACGATAGCGATATTATAGCTTCGATGAATATCAACGGGATGGATTGGGTAGATGCAGTCTTTGATTGTGTTTGTTCAAAAAACACATTAAATCTTGCATGTAGCATCGTTCGCCGATGTGGAGAAATTATACTTGTTGGTATCCCTGAAATATCCGTTTCAAACACTATTGATAGTTTTAATATTTTCAGAAAGGAAATTGTCATAACAGGATCATGCCTAAATGCGAATTGCCACGGCCTAGCGTTATCGTATTTATCTTCTGGTTATATTAATAGTAAGTGTATCATTGAAAAGATTATTCCTTTCCGAGAAATAATATCAATGTATGAACAGTATGATTCGTACAATGGTAAAATTGTTGTAATGTTGTAATTCTTTCATATTATGAAATTAACGGCGCCAGTAAATAATATAGAGTCCTGTATTGCACAGATAGATTCTGGAGCAGATGAAATATATTTAGGTTATCGAGTAGACTTTTTCAAAAGAATTAGTTTTTCTGCGCGTCCTCAAATAAAAAAAGGAGAATATTTGCTGGTGGATAAAGCCCAATTCTCTGAAATAGTGAATTATGCATCCCAAAGGGGAAGGAGGGTCTTCTTAACAGCAAACACGCAGTTTTTTTCTGACTATCCGGTTGAAGGAATCAGTATTGAAGACGAATTTCTTCAGTACGTCAATTATGGGATGGAGTGCGGAGTAGATGCCGTTATCGTATCAGACATAGGTTTAATGTCCGCTATAAATACAAAAATTAGAGGAGTGCCGATTATTAGTAGTACATTAGTTGATGTGGATAATCTTTACCAAATAAAATTTTTAAAATCACTTGGAGTAAAAAGAGTTGTTCTATCATACCAAATAACAATGCCAGAAATACGAAGGTTATGCCATCAAGAAGATATAGAATTAGAAGTTTTTGCCTATGGGGGATGTTCGTTTGCAACAAACTGCATGTTAGGACATGGGGAGAGATTTCAGATACCTTGCGAGAATACATACACTTCTAAGAAAAATCCGAACATGGCAAGCCAAAGTATTTGCTCTGCCTATAATTGTTCTCTTTGCTCTGTTTGGGATTTGCTACAAAATAACATAACTGCAATAAAAGTCCAAGGAAGAGAAAGAGACTATCGAAAAGTTATACCTTTAACAAAAATGTTCAGGAGCGCTATTGATCTTGCTAGTCAAAGTACTTCAAAAATAGAATATATGGATGGGATAAAAGACTTAATCCCAATTTGGTGGAAAAAGATATTTTGCGAAAGGCGACAATGTAAATTTGAAAACCATTTTTGCGATATATCTATTAGCAATATAAATATGATGTGATACAATGGACAATTTAATGTACGAAATAAGGGCCTTTCAAACTAATCTTGGCTATATTGCGGGTTTGTTGGAAGGGCAAAAAAAATATACATTGGCTATCGGCTCAGAACAATGCAGTATTCATTTTTTAGAAGAAACAAGTTCCTTATTATTGCCGAAAAGATTTACATTAGTTACTCCTAAAACCGATGTTATCCATTTTGAAGCAGTTGTTCGTAGAATAGATGAATTGTGTACCAAATTTGAGATTGAGTCGATAGTAGTCAATGACTGGGGAATTCTGCAATGGATATATGATAATGGCTATGTCAATAATATAATCGCAGGTCGAGTCCTATTTGGTTCATATGGATACAAAGAGTCTCTTACAGAATTTATTCATCCAGATGAAAGAGAGGATATTGTTAAAAATATTACCGCTCCAAGCGCAATTCATAGAAGTAAAGTCAAATTACTGGAGAGATACGGTGTAAAAGCAGTTGAGGTCTGTTGGAGTGAAAAGGAAGATGTATTTATTCCCATTTTGAAGGTGTATGGAATAAGGGTTCATTTACATTTGGGAACATTTTTGGCGGCATTGTCTAAAACGTGTTATAAAACACTCCGTCTAGAAGATGGGAGAGTTGGTTGTTCTATAGAGTGTAATTACGCAGATTTGTTAAAGTTGGAATATATTGACGGATATAATCCATTGGACAAAAATTCAATAAGCGAGAAGGACTATATGACTTTATTAGCGTCATTTAAGGATTATTATTTAATGGGAAATGCTATATACAGGCTATGCCCCTCTACATGTTGTAATCTTTCTCTTTATGATTGTATTATAATAGATTCTAGACTGAGTTATTCTGCCCTGTCGAAGCAGTTTCGAACACAGTGTTAGTTTTATAGTTTGTTTTTTGACTGAAATGTATAGATTTTGTCACTCAGAAGCCTGGGGCTTTGATAATTCAATAATAGAAAAAAAGGAATATGCTAAACAATTTCTTGACGGCATAGGGTTGCGATGTTGTATAGAATACTTATGCAAATATGATGAAAGTAATAATGTATTTAAAGGGAATGAGAATCATATACCATATTTAGTTCTTGTAATAGATAATAAATCATTTAAGCGAATAGGTGTTTTTGATATAACGGATTATTCTCAGTTATGCAATTATGTCGAGAATAATTTATCAGAATCATTTCGCAAGAATAGATTGGTATGTATTTTTATTAAGCAATTACAACCATGTGATGGGTGTTTTACTGCTAATATAATTTCTAATGGGAAAGGGTATGCTCTGATAGAATTCATTGATGGCACTGTTGATAATCGAATGTTATCAAGCGGGGGAAGTTATAGAAAGCAGCCAAAGAGGATAATCTTCAATGAATACAAGATGGTTTATTGTGAGGATAATCAAGTTCTTCTACATATTTGGGAATCCATTAAAGTGTGCTTGTTTTTTAAAGGATATTACGAGTGCTCTTATGCTTCTGTTAACAACAAAAAAGACATTTATTTTACATACTTTTCTAATAAAGATATCTATCAAAACATATCTTTGGAATATATAAATTATGATATGCTAAAATACAGATGTTTGTTCTTATCTTTATTAGAAATATGAACTGAATATTTATTTTATATTTGAAAAAAATTATGGAACAAGAAATGTTTTGTAATCTATTTGGGCTTATGGCAAGTATTTGTATGGTGCTAGGATATTTGCCTCAGGCAATTCACACTATTCGCACGCGCGATACGGATGGCATCGCTTTACCTACATTCTTAATGATGGGGATCGGATCTGTGTTTTTTGTTATTCAAGCTTTTATACATAAACCTGATATAATTTGGTCTTTGTTAATAACAAGTTTAGTAACCGCTATTTGTAGTTGCATTGTGCTTTGTATCAAAATTCACAATGATTATTATAAAAAGTAATTTAACTTTTAAAATATTCACAATAAAGCGTTATTATGAACTACACTCAACACATTACCAAACATCGAAAAGAGGCCGCACAAGAATATGTTGGCATCGTCCAGCGATTCATAAAAAAGAAGTATGCTCGTGACAAACGCATTGATTGCCAGTTCGATTTGTACTATCATGATGTTGATAATCTACGGAAAGCAAAGCACCACAAAATCGTGCTACAATTACCGAGGATAGCATACACTCAATTATTAGTCGTGCTTCTCACTTATCCCGATCTTACTTTTCAAGACTTACCAGTATACATTCCTCGCGGTTTGTATGATGGTTTATTGCGTGCTTTATATTTTCCTCGATATAGCCATGTGTATAATTTTTCCGTGCACCCAAGTCATTTTGGTCCTGTTGCCGTTGAGATGACAACTCTCCAGCAAGATGCACGCGAAATAGCGGGGGAAGATATGTATTCATTCCAGTTGCCACCATCCCTTCAGGAAAAAGTATTTCAAGAATTAGCAGTCTTTCTAGAATGTCGTAAGATGGAAATAAAAGTAACGCATGTTAAAGAAGACACACTCAGATTTCTCACATTCAGCAAGATTGATGCCGAAAAAGTACAACAACTGCTTCATGTATCAAACTTCCGAGGAATAGAAACAGCACTGAATGATATGTACAATGCATTGTCCACAGAAGAACAGTCAGATATATTTTGGTTAATCTACTGGCTTGATAGAAATGACCTAAAATACGATTACATTAGAAACGAAATGAAGTAAAAACCAAATACTAATTAACTATGTTACCCCAAAATATTGATACATCTGAGTCTGAATTACCACCTAATGCTTTCACACCAGAATTTCCTGCTCTCTCAAGGCGCCTTGCCTACCTGCTTCGACACTCCAAATTACTAGACAAGCATGGTTGGGTATCAATTGATGCACTATGTAAAGAATACGGACGTGAAGAACATATCATCAGAACACTTGTCCTATTTGATGACAAGGGGCGATTTATATTCTCAGACGACCAGATGAAGGTACGCGCTTTATATGGACATTCTATCAAGATAGAGAGTGATGCTGTACCCATGCAACCACCTGCCGTGCTATATCATGGAACGGCAGTGAAAAGTCTTGCTTCTATTTTTGAAGAAGGTATAAAACCGATGAGTCGTGCTAAAGTTCATTTATCTCCAACTTATGGCATGGCTTACTTCGTAGGAGGACGCCATGGCATGCCAGAAGTACTCGAAATCAATAGTGCTGCAATGGCAGCAGATGGATATGTTTTCTACAAAATCACCAACGATGTTTGGCAAACGGATTACATACCTGCAAAATATATAACAAATACAATAATCCCTAAATAATCCTACAACTATGATTGTTACAGATCTTACTATTATTGACCGTCTCGCAGAAGAGGCGTATGCAAACCATCCAATCTTTTCTGTTGATCTAGCGGACTATGCAAACCTTAAACGTGCTTCAGATTACATCAAGGCTGTTAAGTTAGAGACTCCTTCGCTAACACAAGAATGTTTCGACAAACTTTCTCAACTAATACAAGAGATGGGTACAGATGGTATGGACGAAGTTATTTTGCATATCACTTGCAACGGCAACTATTCTGATGATGTTACGACAAAGGGCATTATTGAGTTATTGGTGCAGATACATAATATCAATCCTAATGCTTGTTTAATGCATGGTGTTAGTAGCAAAGATAGTGATGAAAGCGGTTATGCAATTCTCCTGCTTGTTGGCTACACACAGAAATAACACACTCTGCAAGGTTGCAAATATTGCATATATGATATATAAGCAGTATCTTTGCAGCGAATTTCAAAATACTTGAAAAAGCAAGACCTACAAAGCTGTAAGAGTAGGAGTCATTTTTTAATACTATGAGTGACAAAGCAGAAAAATTTCGTGAGGCACAACGCAAGTTGGAAGAGAAAATGAGTACTACACCACCGCCACCTCCTTATACAGGAAGAGATGAACGTCAAAGAACAAGATAATTGCCCAATAGATTATGGATGGTGATGGATGCGGAGCAATATTAGCCATCTTGCTAGTATTAGCTGTAATAGTCTTCATAGGCTACCTGCTTAGAGAGTGGATATTAATAGGCATTCTGATTTTGTTTGGAATTGCATTTCTATATAATTCCGCTTCATAATAAACCTAAATAGTAACAACAAAAATCAATGCATCATGAGCGCTTATTATCAACAATGCCCGACATGTGGCAATCGCGAAGGAGGACAAAATGTGTACATCTGTGACAAATGCAGACATATCTTCTGCAAAAAATGCAGACACAATCATTGCTTTGGTCCTTTAGGACTTTTTGAAGATCCTAAATGCCCTGTTTGTGGTGAGGTTCATTTGGTAAGAGTAATCGGACAAATTGATTACTAACTTGACGTAGATTGCTTGTGAACCACAAGCAATCTACATTTTTTAGGTCACTTCAACCTTGAATTATTTTATTATGTCATAAAAAAAACGTACCTTTGCATCGATTTTTAAATATACACACAATGTAGGATTGCTCTACGATACAAACAAATATACGAATTTATTATGAAAATAGGTTTTATTACTCCAAACTTCCCTTTCGAAAAACGCGTTGCCATATTACCACAACAAGTGCGCGAGAGTCCTAATGAAATTGTCATT
Source organism: Bacteroidales bacterium (assembly GCA_015061165.1). Classification (GTDB taxonomy): domain Bacteria; phylum Bacteroidota; class Bacteroidia; order Bacteroidales; family Paludibacteraceae; genus Colicola. The sequence goes on along the minus strand of SUXC01000007.1, from coordinate 101,206 downwards.
GAATATGGATTTGGTGCTACAATGGACATCGCTGATACAGAATATGCTGATGCAGGAGCCGTTTTAATGAGCAGAGAAGAGATCTTTGCACAATGCGATATTATCTTTTCCCTAAAATTAATCCAACCAAGCGATTATGATATGATTCGTAAAGGACAAATCATCGCTGGATGGACACATCCTACAGGTTCTGGAAAAGAGTTTATGAAAACGCAAGCAGGACCTAAAGAATTAGTAATGATTGATCTTGACAATATATACCCCTCTGTTTACTACAAAGGGAATGCGTATAAGATACCTTTCATACAACCTAATTTCATTAGACAAAATAGTGTGTTCGCAGGTAGGGCAGCAGTACTACATGCACTTATGAGTTTCGGCTTATGGCCAGACAATAATACACGCGTGGCTATTTTATCCGCAGGTAATGTAGCACAAGGGGCATTTGAAACAATCGCAAAATGGAATCCTGACATAAGAATGTTCTACCGAAAAACGATGACGGAATTCTATGAGACAATCAGTGAATATGACATCATTATTAATGGTATTGAAGTGGATAGTCCAACAGAGCATATTTTGACTACAGAGCATTTAAATCAAGTAAAATCTAATTGTTTGATTATTGATGCAGCATCCGATGCCAATGGAGCAATAGAGGGAACACATTATGTCTCCTTAGGTAATCCGTTATATAAATTAGGTAATGCCACTGTTTATTGTGTAAATAATGCACCTACAGTCTTATATCGCAATGCAAGTAAGGTGATTAGCGAGGCATTCGCTAAAGTGTTTTATAATCAGAAAATTGAACCTTTTTTGGATCTTATTAAATAACATATACAACTAGTCTTATATACCTTTGCACAAAATAAGTAACAACTAAAATATAAACACAATGGAAGCACATTTTTCTCGAATCTCATGTTGGATTTTTAATCGTCCAGTTCCCCCAATGCCTATAGATGCTATCGTGTATTATGAGAGCAGTTGGGATATTCAAACAAATACCTATGTTAAGGAGAATTTACAGAAAATCAACGATGCGCTAAGCACCTATCCTAGTGGGTACTGTCGCTTCCAATTATTCTATGTCCCTCAACCAACAATCCAAGAGTTTGGCACAGAGGAAGAGAGATTGCAGAATATAGAACGCAAAGCTGCATTATATCATGATGCAACGTCTCCTTTCGAGGGAACAATATCGTGTGCACTCATGCAAGACAAAGGTCATGAAGAATATACTAGCCAGAGAGTCATGACCTTTAATATAGAAGATTGTACAGAGCAAGCCATAATAACCGCTATTCGCTATATGGCTGCGCTAGCGGATGATTTTAAAGATGAGGTACTAACCAGATCTGGTTCGATTCCTGCTAAATATCGTCAAATGTGGCAAGTAGATCTTGCTGTGGAGTGCAAAGAACTATATGATTCAGTAGATGACTGGCTCTCTGGAAAATATGAAATGTGTTTTACCCAACCGATACTTAAATTTGACGATGCTACCCATCGTTTGTGGTTCGTCAAAAATAATGGAGAATTAGATGAAGAATTCATTGTCAAACAGCATGACTTATTAGCGCAAGCGTTCTATATCCTGATGTGGAATCACCCCGAAGGAATTAAAGACTCTGACCTGTACTACAATGAGAAAGAGAATAATGAAGCAAAAAAAATACGAGTTGATGCTTTAAAAAAGGAGTTTGTGGAGTATTATAAAATTATGAGTCCAGACTCGTACAGAGATTCCAAGGAAAGGATGCTTATACATTATCAAAAACAGATAAATTATTTTTGCGATAAAGAAAATCGTAACGAACGAAGCATTGCTCGTTCGCGTATTAAAACTGCATTCATGGAGCATGAGACAAAACGTGTGCACAAGTTGTTTGCTGAGAAAGTAACATCATACTATGCATTTACTGGAAAAGAAGGCATTATCAAAGCTGAAAACATCGACCCAGTAAACAATCCGAATTACAATCGAACTACAATTATTTTACCCGACGAGCTCAAAATAAATATCATAAAGCATAATGCAAATAAGCAATCTTAACATATCTATAACAGGGTACAAATTATCGTATTACAACTTTTTCCTAACATACGAATCGGGAGAATCTGTTATCTTCAACTCACTCTATCGCTCTCTGCTGGCTTTTAATCCAGAAGAGACATACAACCTACATCTCGGACAAATCTCCGAAGTCTGCAAAAACGAGTTGATTGACAATCATATCCTAATACCTAATGATTGGGATGAATTGACTTGCTACGAAGAAGCGTTTACTAATGCCAACAACCACTCCGAGGTACTTTCCTTGGCAATAATGCCAACTCTTGCTTGCAATTGTGCATGTCCATATTGTTTTGAACGAAAAACTTCTGCAAAAATGAATCAGCCAACGGAGCAAGATATTTTGGATTGGATAGTACAGCAATTACCTGCATACAAGGTGCTATCAGTGGATTGGTTTGGAGGAGAACCATTGCTACATAAAGATATTATTCAGCGCATGTCCCAACAACTCATCTCCAAATGCAAAGAATTTGAGGTCATATATACGGGAGCTATTACTACCAATGGGGTACTCATGAATAATCAAAAGGTTATTGATATGTTTAAAGATTGTCAAATTAATAATGTGCAAATTACATTTGATGGAGGACAATCTGCTCACGATGCGCAAAAGTTTTTGAATAATGGTAGAGGCACATACCTACAACTACTAAAAAATGCAAAATTATTCTCTGAATCCAACCCTAATTTGAAATTACGAGTTAGGGTAAATGTGTCCGATGCAAATTACCATACAATTGATGCTCTATTACACGATTTAGAACCTTTAAAAAATAATATTGTTATTTTCTTTAGATGGGTATACGCTAATGGAGCAAGTAATTGGACAAACTATTCAGGACGAGAGAAAGGCAGTAATCCCTATAAAGGCATCTATCTACTTCAAAAATCAGCACTTGAGAAGGGGTTTGCTATCGATGATCAATATGACAAACCTCAACTGCGCTTCTCACATTGCGAAGCCGATTCTCAAGGATTTTACACCATTGATCCCCTTGGAAACCTTTATGTATGCGTACATGAATACGATGTCAAATATGCAGTCGGAAATGTTAAACAAGGTGTCTTAGAAGACAGACTAGAAGATTATATTAGTTTTCGTAAAACCAACGCACTTATAGACCAAGAGTGTCGGCAATGTAAACTTCTTCCCATGTGTAACGGAGGATGCAGGCGCTATCGAATTAATCATAAACAACATTTATGTATTGATGAGAAACAAAGCATGGAATTGTATATTGATATGTTATATCAGAAAACAGTGCTCAATTTCTAATAAACACTTAAAGTTTAACTCTAATATTTTTATTGCTATGCAAACATTAAGAAAATCAAACTTGCAAATTTTGACAGCAAACCACAAGGTGGCTTTCATGTCAAATCCAGATTGGTCATCCAACTCTGTTGTTAATAATCGCTATGTATGCGCTTGTTCTGCAGAATGATTAGATGAACAACCTGTTGTCAGCAGCACCTCACACGGTGCTGCTTTTTTGTATATAAACCTATCCCTCAGCAAAAAAACAACCATAACTTTCAAAAGTAAACCTAAAACAGTATTATTGGCGTATCGTGTGGGCTGACAAGCAGTCCACAGAAATTAATTCAATTTTAACCCTTTAATACTATTTCTTATGGTACCATCCACAAACACCCTATTGGGCAAACTTCTTGCCACTTATTTCTCTACAAGTAACGATGCGCTTGCTATCACTTTCCGTAAGCACTATTCGCCAACTACTTCTCCTACACCACCTCGCAAACCCCAAGCCAAACGCACCACACCATGTGTAACCTCCGCCACCTTCACCTACCGTTGGCTTACTACTGCTCCCCATCGCATCACAAATCTCTATCAGTATCTTCTCCGTGCACGATGGATTGCTTCTGACACTAATCCTGATGACTTCTTCTCTCTCTTCACAGGCAAAGAATCTAATGCCCGAATCAAATGGATAGGTTCCAATCTCCAGCTTGCATATCTAATCCGCATAATGACGGAACAGAACTATATCTCCACTCCCAAGCGAGTTGGCAAATGGACTTGTGTCTATAATCATTTTGTGGATAAACATAATTGTCAATTGCGAAACCTGAATGCGTTGCATATACCACTAAGATCAAAAATGGCGGTAAAACAGATGGCAGAAATATTGAATCCAAATATACCACTTACATAAACTAGCTGCAGAAGTAGCTGCAATTATGAAAAAAAATATTTCTCAGTAAACATCGTACTTGAGAGCTTGTAAAACACAAATCAGCTGCAACTTTATTAACAATTGCAGCTACTTTTTGCAGCATTATTATAGAAACGCGTCCACAGAGGACACCACCCAAATATACAAAAAGTTTTGTTTTGCCTACCAATGACTATATATTTTGTTTGGGTTGCCAATGCGCCCAGTGCATTCTTCCAACCCAACAAAATGTATCCTCGAATTGACACTAATTGACGCCAATTTGACATGAATTGTCTTGAAACAAATTCTCAGTCGCGAGCTGTGTTGTTGCGAGCGAAATTGTTGTTGAATTGAGTTGTTAATGTTGTTGTTAAATATCTAACCATTGTATTATTATGAAGCAGAAACATTTCGTTCTAATCTCGATCCCCTGCCAAAGCGCAGAAGAGTTGCTCCAAGCCAGAGAGGCAGTCCTCTTTCATTTGGAAACCCTCAATCCTGAGTTCACCACCGAGGGCACCACCCTCACGGTCAAAGTCATCCCTCTCGACCCTCAACTCTTCCTTCCCGACGAGGCATGCGACATCATTCGCCAAACCCTCGCCCAGTCCCTCACCTTCAACCACTGCTGGACATGCACGCTCCAGAGCATTGAAACCTTGAAACTTTGAAATAATCGTTCGAGCCCTTAGGCGAGATAAGAAACAAGCGCCTTGGCGCATGAAATTATTAACTTAATTTATTAACCCCGCGTAAGCGTATCCGTGCCTATAGCCTATAACCTATTACCTATAGCCTGTGCGCTCACGCACCAACCCCCTCCCACGGCATAGAGGATTCTGAACACCGAGTAAAAAACAATCATTTTGTTCTGCCCACTAATGCAACCCGTTGCATTTATTTGGGCAAGAACAAAAGATAATCCTGAATTGACGAAAATTGACAACCAATTGACACCAATTGTCTTAAAAACAAATTCTCAACCGCGAGCTGTGTTGTTGCGAGCGGAATGGTTGTTGAATTAAGTTGTTGATATTGTTGTTAATAAAATCCCCATTGTTTTTACTTTACTCCCGTTCATTGCCGAAAACACATGTCCCAAATCAAATTAGAAGCCCCTTTCACTTCTTTCCGCGGAAAGATTTGCAAACACTCCGACATTATCTTCAAAGAGATGTACGGTAATCAGTTCACTTCACAAATCTGCAACCCTTACACGGGCGAACCATCTGCTGCACAACAAGCACAACAAACCAAAATGGCTACTGCCTCTGCAAATGTCAAAGCCCTCACTCCTGAGCAACGTGCTACTTACAAAGAGCAGTTCAAAAAGCAAACCAAGTACAAGTCTTTCTACGGATACATGATGGCTCAAGAGATGGCCAAACTTTAACCCCCAGCCTCAAACCCTTCATTCCTTCAACCTTAAACCTTCAACCTTCTAACCCCTCCCACGGCATGGAGGATTCCGAACCCGAGTAAAAAACAATCATTTTGTTCTGCCCACTAATGCAACCCGTTGCCTTCATTTGGGTAAGAACAAAAGATAATCCTGAATTGACGAAAATTGACAACCAAATTGACGTGAATTGTCTTAAAACTTTATCAAATTTAGATTCTGGTAAAGGAAGTAGAATACAGTTGTCTGATGTTGTTGTTAATAAAATCCCCATTGTTCTTACTCTCCTGTTCGATTGCCGAGAACATTATGGCACACGTAGAATATGCATTCCCTGTGGAGAAAATCCACGGCAAAGTGGCGAAGCACCACAAAATCGGCTTCGCACACCGCGCAGCAAGTAAACTGAACTACACCCAAGCATACGGCAAACGTAGCACCAAGTACTCGCAAGCAGAGAAAGACCACCAAGCGAAATTCGCTGCTGTGGCTGCTGCAACCAACGCACGTTTGGCTGATCCAAACCAAATGCCTATCGACCAAATGGCATTCAAAGCGCAAAGCAAGTACACCACCCTCCGCCAGTACGTCTGGAACCAAGAGTGGAACGCGTACAAGCCTGCGTAAACTTTTAACGGCGAATGAAACAAATTAAACTAAAAAAAGGAATATGGTAACAACAACTTAAACAACATAAATCCAACAACTTGTTGCGCGCAAAACAACACATTGCGCGCTTCGAGGAATATATCTCCCAGCCGCTGGGGTGTGTTGTTCCCCAGCGGAAATGTTGTTAATGTTGTTTTTAATAACCCATACTCCGTTAATTATTGATTTAGATAGTTAAGATTTCTAAGGAAATAATAACACCACATTTAAATTATGAAACAATTAACTGATATTCAGAAACAACGCCTTACGAAGGCAATCAGATACCTGGCAGTGGCTATCGCTACAGCCATCGCCATGGCTCTGGGACTAACCTCGTGCAATGTAACCCGCACCATCACCACCGAAAGCAAATCCCTCACCCGTGGCGACACCGCCGTTATCATCCAGTCCAAAACCATTGAGTCCTACAACGCGAAGAAGCTGTAGCGCGATACTCTCCGCAGAGATGATACTAACCGCTGACAAGCACGGACGAGCATGGAAACACGGAGGACATCACTCGGGACTTATTAAACAACAACTTACGTCAATTTCATGTCAATTTATGTCAATTTCATGTGTGCTAAAAATAATTGACGAACATTAACGACCTATTGACAATAATTGTCTTACATAAGTCCCGTGTCATTGATTATAATTGTCTCCATTGTTGTCTAACAAGTTAGACCATAAAATCGTATGACTGACATAAGACAATAATTTTTGATTTAAGCGATTGGAGGATTTGGAGAAAAGAACCGCAAAAAACAACGTGCCGATAAAGGCGATTTATTTGCGATTTGAGCGTATTTCTCGAAAAAGGCGTGCGAGGGTATTGTGTATGTCAAAAAAAAGCAGTAACTTTGCAGTCGTTTTGCGCGCGTGTATTGTACTCGAGAATTTAGCAAGCAATGTGAAAATAATATAAAATCAAAATACAATGGAAGAATTGAATCAACAAGTAGAACAACAAGAGAAGTATGATGGTTCGAGCATTCAAGTGCTCGAGGGTCTGGAGGCAGTGCGTAAACGCCCTGCGATGTATATCGGCGATATTTCGCTGAAGGGTCTTCACCACTTAGTTTATGAGGTGGTGGACAACTCTATTGATGAGGCACTAGCAGGTTTCTGTAACCACATCGAGGTGACAATCAACGAGGATAACTCAATCACAGTACAAGATAACGGTCGTGGTATTCCTGTGGACATGCACCCAAAAGAGCACAAAAGTGCGTTGGAAGTAGTAATGACCGTGTTGCACGCTGGAGGTAAGTTCAATAAGGACAGCTACAAGGTGTCTGGTGGTTTGCACGGTGTGGGTGTGAGTTGTGTGAATGCACTTTCCACCAAGTTGCACGTAGAAGTTCGCCGCGATGGCAAAATCCATGCACAAGACTACTCAAAAGGTAAACCATTGGGCGCAGTAGAGGTGATTGGCACCTACGCAGAAGGTGAAGGTACAGGTACACGCGTACAATTCTGGCCAGATGGTAGCATCTTCACAGAAACCGTATATCGCTACGAGATTTTGGCAAACCGTATGCGTGAGTTGGCATACCTGAATGCAGGTGTTCGCATTAGTTTGACCGACCTGCGTGAGAAGAACGAAGATGGCAGTCCAAAGGGCGAGGTATTTTACTCAGAAGAAGGATTGAGCGAGTTCGTGCGTTACATTGACGGCAACCGTACTCCGTTAATCTCAGAGGTGATACATCTGAACACCGAGAAATATGGTACTCCAGTAGAGGTGGCTATTATCTACAACACCGATTTTAACGAGAATGTACACAGTTATGTGAACAATATCAACACCATCGAAGGTGGTACACACGTGGCAGGTTTCCGCTCGGCACTCACTCGCGTAATGAAGAAATACGCTGAGGAGAGCAAGATGCTGGAGAAAGCCAAACTGAAAGACAAAGATGGTAATGCAAACATTGATCCAAACGACTTCCGCGAGGGTTTGACCGCTATCATCAGCGTGAAAGTGGCAGAGCCACAATTCGAGGGTCAGACTAAGACCAAGTTAGGAAACTCGGAGGTAGCAGGTATGGTGTCTTCAGCGGTTAGCGAGGCATTGAGCAACTACTTAGAGGAGCACCCAGATGATGCCAAGAAGATTGTGGAGAAAGTAATCTTGGCTGCCCAAGCGCGTATCGCTGCGCGTAATGCTCGTCAGAGCGTACTCAGAAAGTCGCCTCTTGGCGGTGGCGGTTTGCCAGGCAAGTTGGCTGACTGCGAGAGCAAAGACCCTGCCGAGTGCGAACTCTTCCTTGTGGAGGGAGATTCTGCAGGTGGTACTGCCAAGACTGGTCGCGACCGTAAGATTCAAGCCATCCTACCATTGCGTGGTAAGATCTTGAACGTGGAAAAAGCGATGGAGCATAAGGTATTCGAGAGCGAAGAAGTGCGCAATATCTTTACTGCATTGGGTATTACTTTCGGCACAGAGGAAGACCCTAAGGCGTTGAACTTGAGCAAGATTCGCTATCACAAAGTAATCATCATGGCCGATGCCGACGTGGACGGTGCGCACATCGCTACGCTGATTATGACACTGTTCTTCCGCCATATGAAAGAAGTGATTGAGCAAGGCCACTTGTATATTGCTATGGCTCCACTCTACTTGTGCTCAAAGGGTAGCTACAAAGAGTATTGCTGGAACGACCAACAACGTCATGATTTCATTATGAAGTATGCTAATGGTGATGAGAAACTGATTAAGACTCAACGTTATAAAGGTCTTGGTGAGATGTCGGATGAGCAATTATGGGAGACCACAATGGACCCTGCACGTCGCTTGCTGAAGAAAGTAACTATCGAGAATGCTGCTGAGGCAGACCGCACCATTGCGATGTTGATGGGCGATGATGTGGCTCCTCGTCGCGAGTTCATCGAGAAGAATGCAACCTACGCTAAGATTGATGCGTAATGAAAATAGCCGTTTATTGTAGTGCGAAGGATCGTATCCCCGAAGAATATTTATCATTGGGAGATACCTTAGGCAAATGGATTGCTCAGGCTGGACACACATTGGTGTACGGTGGTGCTACAGGTGGGCTAATGACCCGCGTGAGCAACGCTACAAAAGAAGCAGGTGGCACGGTAGAAGGAGTCATCCCACAACGTATCATCCAAGCCAAACGCATGGCGGATAATTGTGATGCGCTATACACGGTGGCAAACATGAACGAACGCAAGCAAAAAATGAAAGAATTGGCTGATTGCTTTGTTTGTTTGCCTGGTAGTTATGGCACGCTGGATGAGATGATGGACGTGATTGCCAGTGGTACGGTGGATGAACACCGCAAGCCATGTTTCGTGTTGAACTATAATGGGTTCTACGGAGGGCTTATCGCTCAAATCGAATATATGCGCCAACTGAACTTCCTGCCACAAGAAGAACAATATGCACCCGTCTTCGTGAATACAATAGAAGAGTTGATAGAAAAATTATCGTTAATAATTCTTAAATAACATACTTATGCAAACAGTTAAAATGCTTACTACAAAGCAGTTTGAGCAATGGTTGCAACAGCAAGCACAGATTGCTATACGCTATCGTCAAATAGAAAAAAGTGATTTGTTGGCGGAATATAATACCTTGAAAGAGGTGGTTGAGTCTGCTGATTTTCAGTCCAAAAGAACGAAACTGCTGACCACGCGTTATGCTGATACGCAGGAGGGCAGCACAATGGCATTGTATAGACAATTGAGTTGGAACACATCGGTGATTCTCTATAATTGGCTAAAGAAAGAAGCGTGGAAAGAGAAACCCGAGGTGGTTCAGTACTTAGAGTTGTCTGCGCAAATCCAAACGCCAGAGTTTCAACAAGCCAATGCGTTTTGGAAGAATCCTAAACGTTGGTTTACTACGCCTGAAAGCCAACAGGAGAAGCGCTATAACGAGTTGCTAAAGCATGCAGACATTGTCTTTTTCTTCCAGCATACGGAGAATGAGATTGCTGAATTAGAGAGTTATAAGACCGTTTGGACAGAGGAGTGTGAAACAGCACAATTGTCTGCTGTATGGCAAACGGGATTCCTCTATCCAAGCAAGGAATTCAAAGCTAATCACTCGCATGTTAGTGAGCAACAGGCATATACACAAGGCAGAAACACCCAAGTTGCCAATCGTGTTTGGAGTATTATCACCAAAAAGGAAAAGACTACAGCTCCTGCATGGCATCCTACTAAGGGTATGATTATGCACAACTTTGCTTACACCAGCGATGTATGGCATACAACTGAGCCTATTGCTCCCAAGTCAGGTGTACTGCAAGCCAAAGTGCGTCTTACGGGCAATGCGAAACATGTTTTCTGTCTAACTATGGCTAATGCTAAAAAGTCGCTCCATCTCTTGCCTGCTGATAAGGTGGTTAAAGAGGCTATTTACACCCTTGTTTGGAACGAGAAGGAGGTGGTAAACTATGTGAACAATATGGAGGTATCTCGCACGCAAAATCCATTGTCAGGCGAGGCACTCCATTTGTTGGTTCGCAGCTATCTGCCTGGGAATCAAAAAGCGGGAACTGGTCAGTTGGATATTGACTGGGTACGCATATACACAAAGTAATTTGGATTCCGGATGCCGGATGCCGGATTCAGAAACCCTAAATTTATAACAGATTATGTTTCTCATTGCAGGTCCTTGTGCCATAGAGAGCCGAGATATGGTGATGCACACTGCTGATACATTGCAGCAGGTGTGTGGTCGATTGGGTATTCCTTTGTATTTCAAGTCTTCATACGACAAAGCCAATCGCACAAGTATGTCCGAGCGCGGTATAGGTATGGAGAAGGGATTAGAGATTTTGCAAGAGGTAAAATCCACTTTCTCGTTGCCTATCCTGACGGATGTGCACGAGTCATGGCAATGTGCGCCTGTGGCGGAGGTGGCAGATGTGCTGCAAATCCCTGCTTTCCTCTCGCGCCAGACTGATTTATTGGTGGCTGCGGCCAAGACGGGCAGGATTGTCAATGTGAAGAAAGGTCAGTTTATGGCGCCATGGGATATGCGTGGTGCAATAGCCAAGATAGAGGCCTCCATGCCTAACCATCCTACACCATCCTCCACCACACTATGCCACACTACACCACACATCTGGCTCACCGAGCGCGGTTCGAGCTTCGGCTATGGCAACCTTATCGTGGATATGACCTCACTCGTGAAGATGCGCGAGTATGGCTATCCTGTCGTGTTCGATGCTACTCACTCTGTGCAGCAACCCAGCAGCCAAGCTGGCATTACGAGTGGCAACCGCGAGATGGTGCCTCATCTCATTCGTGCTGCTATGGCAGTGGGCATAGACGGACTGTTCCTCGAGGTGCATCCCGAACCTGAGAAAGCCATTTCTGATGCGGCTAACCAACTGCGACTGAATCAGGTAGAGCAGATTCTGCAACAAGCATTGGCAATTGAGAAAACACTAAACACTAAACACTAAACGCAAGACAATGTACGCAACACGAGCAAAAGAGATATTTGATGCAGAGATTCGCGAGTTAGAGAAACTCCGAGATACTATTGACACTTCTTTCAATCAGGTGATAGAGGTGCTTCACGCTTGTCAAGGCAAAGTAGTTATGATGGGTATTGGCAAAACGGGTATTATTGCCCACAAGATGGCAGCATCGTTTGCTTCCACAGGTACTCCTTCTATCTTTGTGAATGCTGCGGAAGCGGTGCATGGTGATTTGGGTATGCTCAGTGCCAATGATGTCGCTATATTGGTGAGCAATAGTGGTGCAACCAACGAGATTCTTAATATCATCGACCCACTTCGTCGATTGGGTTGTACGATTGTGGCTATGACGGGCAATTTAGATTCGCCATTGGCGCAACGTGCTGATTATGCGCTCTCTATCCATGTGGATACCGAGGCTTGTCCTTTGGGCTTGGCACCTACCACTTCTACCACAGCCACGCTGCTGATGGGAGATGCCCTTATGGTATGCCTCATGGAGATGCGACAGTTTAAGGCAGAGAACTTTGCTCTTTACCACCCAGGTGGCGCATTGGGTAGAAAACTCCTTGGTCGTGTAACGAATGTCATGGCTACGGATGTGCCTCGTGTACAACTGGATACGCCTTTCCGTGATGTCGTTTGCGAGATGTCGGATAAGCATCTGGGTATGACCATGGTGTACGATCGTTTACCCGATGGCAAGTGCCTGGGTATCATCACCGATGGTGATATTCGTCGTGCGATACAGCGGTATAACGATGTGCAAATCACCGCTGCGGAAATCATGACACCTTCCTACAAGCATATTGCCAAAGATGCTTTGCTCACCGATGCGCTGGCTACAATGGATACCTATAATATCACCACCTTGGCTGTCACCGAAACGGAAACGACCTCCGATATTATCGGTATTATTTCTATTCACCATATCATTGACTTTAAGTAATTTTGCATTGACAAAATGATAATTCATTTACCTAAAAATATATCGCATGCGCGCATACAAGAGCATGCAGACGCACTTGGCGCATTGTGGGTAGAGCAACCTGATTATTTTGTACTGATTACAAATCATACCATTAAGGAGATGCCTCTGTCGCTTCAGCACATTGCTATCGCGCATTGGACTTTCGACACGGATATGCAACTCTCTTCGCGCCAATATATGGCTGACACGCAATGTGTCAAGATTGGCGACACGTATATCGGAGGCGATGGTAAGCATCAACTGATGATTGCAGGTCCGTGTGCTGTAGAGAGTAGAGAGCAGATCGAGCAGTCGTGCCAAATGCTCAAGCAACAGGGTATTCGTGTGCTGCGAGCAGGATGCTACAAGCCACGCACATCACCCTATACCTTCCGCGGATTGGGGGAAGATGGACTCAAACTCCTTGCCGAAATGCGCGAGAAATATGGTTTGCTGATTGCCACCGAGATGCGTGATGCTACGCATGCGGACAAGGTGGTGGAATATGCTGATATTGTGCAGGTGGGTGCTAAGGCTATGTATGACCACGGTTTGCTGACGGCAGCGGGTCAGGCAGGCAAGCCTGTGATATTGAAGCGCGGATTTGGCTCTACCTTGCAGGAGTTGGTCAATTGTGCCGATTTCATCATGAGTTGTGGCAATAATCAGGTGATATTGTGCGAGCGTGGTATCCGCAGTTTTGAGACGAATACGCGTTTCACGCTTGACCTCTGTGGCGTAGCGTGGTTGAAGGAGCATTGCAATCTGCCTATTATCCTTGACCCGAGCCATGCTATGGGCTATGCGTATGGTATTGGTGATTTAGCTCGTGCATGTACCGCGATGGGTGTGGATGGTTTGCTGATAGAGACGCACCCATGCCCTGCGTGTGCACAGAGCGATGCTCCGCAGCAACTCAATCATCAGCAGTTCTGCGACATGTATGCTTCCTTGCAACCTATCGCACAAGCCATTGGTAAAACATTGGTGTAAAACAACAAATCGAACCTCATGGGTTCGATTTGCGAGTGGAGATAGCGGGATTCGAACCCGCGTCCAAACAAGGAACCAATATGCTTTCTACACGCTTATCTTGGCCTTCGTTTTCGAGCAACGGCAAGACCCAAGCCACCAACCATTGCCTTATCTGCTAATGTCTCATTTTGGTATCGCAGCCTACCAAAACCAGTCCCGATATTTCCGCACCGCTTAATCCATTCAGCCTCTGGACGTTGGCTTGGAGCGATGTCTCGGTTCAGCACCTTGTGCCGAAACTGGGCGAATCTACTATACTTCGATTACGCAGCGAGAGCTACAGTATTGTTGCCAGTTATAATGGCGAACCCGATTTACGAGCGGTGTTCATGCTCGGCGTGCTTACATACCTGTTCTACCTGCTGTCAAAACCAAATATCCCCTCGTCGGAATGCGCTTGTCGCTATGACTGCCGCCCTGCGGCATTGGGCGACCGCGATTCCTCCTCTTAACTCGGGCTCACGAAGCCCTCGTTAGTTTTTTACGATTCGTTTGTGGAATGCGCTTGTCGCTACGACTGCCGCTCTGCGGCATTGGGCGACCGCGATTCCAATTGCATAAAACAGAATTGCGACTGCAAAAGTACAGCTTTTATTTTGATTGTGCAAATTTTTTAATCATTTTTACAAAATCTGTGCCATTTTAACTAATTTAATTCGTATTTTTATCTCATGTTCATGGCTCAAATGCCTATTCATTGATAAATAACGAGCAGAAGAATTAAAGAAAATAGGGACTCTTCGAGGGACAATAGAAAAAAACGAATACAAGAATCTCATTTTTTACGATTTTATTTGCATACGTAATCAAAAAATAGTAATTTTGCACCACTTTTAATGATATGATTACAATTAGAAAAGCAGAGTTATCTGACATAGCATATATTGCAGAAGGCATTTTTCGTGCTTTCTTATTGAGTGATAAATCGCTTTATAATCGGTGGATTAGGACACTGAAGGTAGTGTGTGCACAGAGGGACACACATTATAGTTATACGAACACTTATATTGCCGAAGTGGATGGAGAGAGGGCTGGAATGATGATTGCTGTGAACGGGGAACATTACCGCATGCAACGAGACAAAATGTATCCGCAGTTAAAAGAGCTGTTTGATGTGGCTTTTGGCAAAGGATGGGAGGATATGGAGGATGAAGCGAAGCCTGGAGAGTTCTATATTGACAGTTTGTCGGTGTCCCTACCCTATCGAAATCAAGGCGTGGGAACGGCTTTGATAGAAAAAGCAAAAGCAATGGCGAGAGAACAGAGAATAGGTGTGGTAACGTTGGCAGTAGAGCCCATGAACACAGCGAAGAAGTTGTATCAGAAGTTGGGATTTGCGTATCAGAGAGTGATAAAGATATTCAATGAGGAATATGAACTGTATGCAGCGGAAATAGTTGTGTAATTGAAAAAAAAATTGTAACTTTGCCGCGAAATTAGAAAATAATAGAGAATGAAGTATATATATACGATAAAAAAGGACCCAGAAAAGGGGATTTACTTGGTCAATGAGCAGGGCGCAGAAGTGGCTGCGACGGATATTTTGGACAAGTGTGGCGAAGCGCGTGTATTTGCTTTTGACGGTAAGATGGGAGCAGGCAAAACGACCTTTATCAAGTGCTTATGCGAAGCGATGGGGACTGAGGACATCGTAAATAGTCCGACCTTTGCAATAGTGAATGTGTATGAGGTGGAGGCTATGAGGCGAGAGGCGAAAGGCGAAAGGCAGGAATTGTATCACTTTGATTGTTACCGCATTAAGGATATTCGCGAAGCGATGGATTTTGGCGCAGAGGAGTATCTATATTCAGGAAACTACTGCTTTATTGAGTGGGCAGAGATGATTGAGCCATTGCTGCCAGAGGATACAGTGTGGGTTATGATAGAGGTAATAGAAAACGGCGAAAGATGTTTGAGCTTTGATGCGTAAGTTATTGTGCATATTGCTATTATCTATTATCTGTCAAGTAGTTGCATTGGCAGAAGACTGGAGATTGGAGCATGAGAATGTACTGAGCGTGCGCTATGGGGGTATGTGGATGCAGGATCAGTACTTGAGTCCCCTACTCTACTCGGGGCAACAAGTAGGACTGAGCAATGAATGGTGGCAGAATTTTCAATGTGATAGCACCAAGCATTGGGAGGACGTGGGGAAGATGAACTTGGGATTTGGTTGGATGTATAACAACATGTACACAAATTTAATATATTCACTAGGACTGCATGGCGGTTGGGGAGCATGCTATAATTGGCATTTTGCAGATTATGGATTGCGCGTGAAGTTGGGTCCATATCTGGATGTAGATTTGATGGGAAAGATGCATGGCAGTAGTGTGAACAAGCCCTATTCGATGGATTTATCAGTGAATTTGTGCGCTATGGGCGGATTGGAATGGGCATTTCGGGCGAAAAAGACAAGTTATAGACTGCGCTACATGGTACAGGCGAATATGATAGGTATAGACTACTTACCCAATTATTGGCAATCGTACTACGAAATGGGCGAAGGTGTATTGGGTGATTTTCGTTGTGCAGGAATGTGGAACCACAGGCATCTGCAACATGAATTAACCTTTGATATGCAACTAAAACGGAGCACATGGCGCGTGGGCATTGCACATGAGTATTTGGAATATGGAGAGAAAAGCATGATGTTCTCGCGCGAGATTGTAAGTGCCGTAGTGGGATGTGTGTGGCAGTATCGCATGAGAGGTGCAAAAGATTTGACGGTATGGTAAAAAAATGGATGGTGGATAGTGCAAGGTATATAGGCAATGGGCTATTGGCTATAGGACTGGGATTATTATGCGGTTGTACACATCCATTTGATAATCATAACAATACGCCATCGGAGAACTTTGAGGCATTGTGGCAGATTATTGATGAGAAATACTGTTTGTTTGATGATAAACAGGTGGATTGGGATTCGGTGTATGCCGTGTATCAGCCGCAGTTTGATACCATGCAGATTGCGCAGTTTGAGGATAATTATCGGATGTTTGATCTCATGGAGGAAATGCTCAATACGCTGGAGGATGGGCATGTGAATCTATATTCGCCGTTCGACGTGTCCGTTTGCAGTTCGTGGTACGAGGGATATCCTGCGAACTTCGACTCGAAGATACTGACCAAATACTATCTCAAGGACTATCGCAGAGCAGGTGGATTGAATTATTGCAGGATAGATGGCGACAGCATTGGGTATGTATATTACGGTTCGTTCTCGGATAGTTTTTCGTACATGAATTGGCTGATGGTGCTTAACTATTTTATTGAATGTAAAGGAATTGTGTTAGATGTGCGCAATAATGGTGGCGGAAGTATGGAGAATGCGTATCAATTGGCAGTTCCGTTCTTCTCGAAAGACACCGTTGTAGGATATTGGCAGCATAAATCGGGTAAAGGGCATGATGAGTTCTCGGAGATAGAAGAGATGAAGTTAGAGGATTGCAAAGGCAATTGGATGCGTCCTGTGGTGGTGCTGTGCAATAGGCATAGTTATTCGGCAGCGAACTTCTTTGTGAGTATCATGCGCTATGCTGATAACTGCCTAATTTTAGGCGGTAAGAGTGGCGGTGGTGGTGGTATGCCTATGAGTTATGAACTGCCTAACGGGTGGTTGCTGCGTTTCTCGAGCGTGAAGATGTACGACAGAGATATGCAGAGTATTGAGAGAGGAGTTAGACCACATCTGCTTGTAAATCAGCACTCTGATGATAAAGATGATCTAATAGAAGAGGCGATTAGTTTGATAAATTCCGCGTACAAATAAGTAATAAATTATGATAGAGGTAAAGGATATACACAAGTCGTTCGGCACATTAGAGGTACTGAAGGGAGTTGATTTGACGGTACAGAAAGGAGAGATTGTGAGTATCATCGGCAAGAGTGGCGCAGGCAAGACTACCCTACTCCAGATTATTGGCACGCTGGACAAACCCAATTCGGGCAACGTGCTGATTGATGGCGTGGACGTGTTTGCACTCAAGGAGAAAGAGTTGGCTGATTTCCGCAACCGACATATAGGATTTATCTTTCAGTTTCACCAGTTGCTACCCGAGTTCACCACCCTCGAGAATGTGATGATGCCCGCCATGATTGCGCGCATGCCTGAGCAAGAGGCACACCAACGCGCCCTGCAACTGCTGACCGAACTGGGTCTTGCTGAGCGACTTACGCACAAACCCAATCAATTGTCTGGTGGCGAGAAACAACGTGTAGCTGCAGCTCGGGCCATGATGATGTCGCCCAATGTGATACTTGCAGACGAACCCAGCGGCAGTCTGGACGAGAGCAACAAAAAGGAGCTGCACAAACTCTTGTTACAGATGCGAGAGCAGTACGGACAGACTATTATCATCGTTACACACGACAAAGAATTAGCAGAAATTAGCGACCGAGTGATCGAGATAAAAGATGGAAAGATTTAAGAACAGAGATTGGATGTCGAATATCGGATATCGAGTTTTGAGTATATTGATATTCTCGCTTGTGTTGTGCGGGTGTGGGAATCGGTATCAATATATTCCCAAAGACATTGAGCCCGTTACTATAGATATTGTGCGATTTGACAGCGCGCTGTTGGCAGTACGCGCGGATAGTGCTATGCAGGATGTAAAGCGGTTATATACTGAATATGAGGCATTTATGCCTGTGTACGTAGAGGGTGTCTTGCGCTTGCCTATGGCGGATACCGCGTACTTTAGCCAGCAATTAGCTCATTTCTTAGTGGATACTACTATGGGCTTTGCGCAGACCAATGCCTTGGCAAAAGAGCGATTTGCGAACATTGACTCTATCCAAAGTGCGCTGAATACGGCTTTCTCGCGCCTGCATTATCTCTATCCCGATTGGACGATTCCGACCATTTATTTGTTTGTTTCGGGCTTCAACTCCACGGTCTTTTACTACGACAATATGCTGGGCGTAGGCATTGATATGTATCTGGGCAGCGATTATCCGTATTACAACAACGTCGTCTATGACTACCAACGCCCCACCATGCAAAAGCAGTATCTTGTGCGCGATCTGATGAGTATGTATCTGGCATACAATATTGCTTATAACAGCAAGTATAACAGGCTCTTAGAACAAATGATTTTCCGTGGTAAGCAGCTCTTCCTCCTCAGCCAATTGCTGCCTGATGCCCCAGCTTGGCAAATCATCGGTTATACCCCTGAGCAATGGGCATGGTGCTTGCACTACGAGCAAGCCATTTGGAATCGTATCATGGAGAAGCGCGATTTGTTCAAGACCGAATCCTCTGTCTTGAGTTCGTACATGAACGAAGGACCATTCACCGCCGAAGTCACTCAGGACTCTCCTGGTCGATTAGGACTATGGGTCGGATGGCGAATTGTGGATAGTTATATGCGTCATAATCAGGATATTACTCTACATGATTTACTCAATGAGAGTGATGCACAAAAGATATTAGAACAGAGTTTTTACAGACCATGAACCGAGAAGATTTTCCTATATTAAGCCAACAGGTGCACAATCGCGCATTGGTGTATCTGGATAATGCTGCCACCACACAGAAGCCACAAGTGGTAATCGATGCCATTGCAGAGGCGTATAGCCATTGGAATGCGAATGTGCACCGTGGTGTGCACCACCTGAGCCAAGTGGCAACGCAAAAGCACGAGGAGGCACGCGAGAAAGTCGCCCAACTCATTCATGCCCAATCCTCCGAAGAGATTATCTTCACCAAAGGCACTACCGACAGTCTCAATATGCTGGCGCGCAGCTTTGGCGATGCAATGCTACACGAGGGCGATGAGATTATCGTCAGCCAACTGGAGCACCATTCGAATATCGTACCTTGGCAAATGCTCTGTGAGCGCAAGAAAGCCACGCTGAGGGTAATTCCCTTGCGCGAAGACCTATCCCTTGATACAGAGGCTTTTAAGGGGCTTTTGAGCGACAAGACACGCTTGGTGTCGGTGGCACACGTGAGCAATGTCTTGGGTATCGTAAACCCGATAGAGGAGATTATTCGTTTAGCGCATGAGAAAGGCGTACCTGTTTGCGTAGATGGAGCGCAGTCTGTGCCTCATTTGGTGATGGATGTGCAGCAGTTGGATTGCGATTTCTTGGTGTTCAGTGCCCACAAGATGTATGGTCCCACGGGCTTAGGCATACTCTACGGCAAGAAAGAGTGGCTCGACCAACTGCCACCAGCAGAGGGTGGGGGAGAGATGATTGAGCATGTGAGCTTCGAGAAAACAACCTACAATGTCCTTCCTTATAAGTTCGAGGCAGGCACGCCCAATTATGTGGGCAGTCATGCCTTTGGCAAGGCAATAGACTATGTGCAAGAGATTGGTTTAGAGCAGATTGCCGAACACGAACACGAGTTGGCAAAGTATCTGGAAGCACAGTTGGCACTATTGCCTAACCTGCGCGTATATGCTGCAGGACTACCCAAAGCGGGTGCGGTTTCGTTCAATGTCTATCGCGAAGATGGGGTGTTGATTCACCCCTTTGACGTGGGTGTCTTGCTTGACCGACAAGGAGTGGCAGTGCGAACAGGCCACCATTGCGCAGAACCATTGATTGAGTATCTGCAAGTGCCGGGTACGGTGCGCGCATCGGTGGCACTATACAACACCCCTGAGGATATTGATGCTTTTATCGCTGCACTGAAAAAGGCGATAATGATGCTTCAATAAACTGAAATGCAGCATTTTATTCTATGAAACACCCACGCTTGATATGGATTTTCTTGTTCTGTATCCCGTGTGGGTTTCTTGTTGCTCAAGACTCGCTGACAATCATTTCCTATAATGTGGAGAATCTCTTTGATTGTGAGCACGATACACTCAAGAATGACTTTTCTTTCCTCCCTGATGGAGATAATCACTGGACGTATTACCGCTATCAAACCAAGTTGGACCATATTGCGCAGGTTCTTGTGAATATCTCGGGTTGGGAGAGTGCTGCTTTGGTGGGGCTATGCGAGGTGGAGAACGCGCATTGTCTGCGCAGTTTATGCTATCGTTTGAAGTGTTTTCACTATAAATATGTGCATTATGAGAGCCCAGATGAACGCGGTATAGACGTGGCATTGCTGTATGATAGCACCAAAGTGAAAGTGCTGAATAGCAAACCTTTATGGGTTGATTTGCGTGGAGATAACACGCGTGATATCCTTTATGTCAAGGCTCTGCTCCACGACCAAGACACTCTACATACGATGCTATGCCATTTGCCCTCTAAGTTAGGCGGCAGTGCCACAACCGATTGGAAGCGCAGGGCTGCCAAACAGGTTATTCAGCAGCAGGTAGATAGTCTTTTGCAGGTACAGCCAAACGCCAAAATCGTGGTGATGGGCGACATGAATAGTACACCAACCAACGATTTGCACGGACTACACAACACAATGATTGCTTTTGAGCAATTGGGACAAGGAACGCACAAGTATCAAGGAATATGGTCATGTTTAGACCAATTTTACGTGTCTTCATCGCTTGCCTCTTGCGCGCAGACGACCATTTTCTCCCCCGAATGGCTATTGGAGGAGGACACCAAGTTCCTTGGTCACCAACCCCACCGCACATATATCGGCTACCGTTATTATGGAGGATATTCCGACCATTTGCCTATTGTGCTAAGGATAAGCAATAGACGGTGATTTACAAGACAATCTTATATTGTTGTGTCCCCATTACCACCACAAACACTCCATGTTTATCACTTGGTATTTCGCAGCCTACATACCTACCCATCATATCGTAAACCATTGTTTTTGAAAGCGCTATAGTTGTATGTACATCTGTAGATGTTTTTTTCCATCTTGCATACAATGTACCATGCCATCCTTCCACCAATTCGGTCATTGGGGCACCACGAAAAGTCTTGGTTTTATACCAACCGCCGAACTCGTATCCCTCTTTTCTTGCAACTGGAAGGATATACGTTTCCGTCACGTATTTGGGTAATTCTACATCCACCGTTCCTCCGTCCAACTCCCAGAATATCACTTGTGGATAATCATAGAATCCTTCGCCATCGAATACTGCCACTTCGTGTTCTATGCCATATCGATCATACGCACAAACGGCTATAGACAGCAGACTTATATCGCCTAATCCAGTCATATTATAGGTATTTCCATATACTATTTTCTTGAGGTACTGCGAGTTAGCCAACACGTCTTCTAAGTTCATTCCCCGTGGGTAAGCGTATAGAGTAAAACGCTCTGCGGTAGGGTGTGACCATGATAATAGAGTATCATTTTGTACAAAATCGGTTGGTGCTGTCAATCGCTCTTTGACTTTCCAATCCATGGCAGGTGGCAATGATTTATGTTTGAAATGCGATGCTTTGAGGTCATGGAACAATTGCATATATGCTGTTGTATTATAGAACACCGAGCCTGTGTAGCCAGAGGATAGATTATCTCGGTTGGCATCTATTTGGCGTTGTATTTCCACCACTCCATCACCATAGCCCGACAATCCAGCATTTGCATCTGTTGCGCCGTATGCTGCCTGCGATGCAAAGAAATGTACACGTTTGCCATCGTTTAGTTTATTGGAGAAGTTTTCGCATACTGTTTTGGCCCACCATTTGCATAGCACTCTATAGTTTTGCTTTGAGACTTGCGTGGACCAGTATATTTGTGGATTCAGATAGTCCACCCATCCTTGTTTTGCCCATTCCACAGCGTTGCAGTAGAGATAATCATACGACTCCATGGCACTAATACCAGCGGGCAAAGCGATGCCGTATGCTGCGGCTGCATTGGCTTTCATTGACCAGTTTCCTGGAACACCCATGCCGAATCGTACCCAAGGTTTGACTTCTTGAATTGCCTTGTAGAGGTTGCATATCACCGAATCCACATTGGCACGACGCCAATCATCATCCGTACTACCGTCTTTGTCCACATCTTTCACGTTCGAGGGTTTATATAGTGCCTTAGATGCAGCATCTTCGCTGTAGGTGCCACCGTAGGCATAGAAATAATCATCCATCACGATGCCATCCACATCATAATTATTGATGATTTCCATACAAACTTTATGTACATATTCGCGTGCTTCGGGATAGCCAGGGTCAATGATTTGACCTTTGAATGAACTGTTATTGTATTTGATAATCCATTTGCCAGCATTTTTCCATGTGAGGTCAGTTGTGTCCAATACTCCAGAAGATGTTACGCGAAAAGGGTTCACCCATACATGCAATTCTATGCCACGCTTGTGTGCTTCTTCGATTGCAAAAGCCAATGGATCATACCCAGGATCGCCTCCACGACTGCCTGTCAAAGAAGCCGACCATGGTTCGTATGATGATTTATACATTGCATCACTAAACGAACGTACTTGCAGGCATGCGGCATTCATATTACCTTTTGCCATTACATCAAGAATCTTACATAGACTCTCTTTCTGCTGTACGACATTATGCGATTTGGGCCAATCTATTCCGTTGCCTGTCAGCCAAGTAGCACGAAACTCATATTTTGGATTTTCTGCACCTACAAATTGGCTCCCTAAGAGCACCAAAACGAGAAAGAAAATTGTTTTTTTCATTGTTGCGATAAGATTGATTGGTAAATTCGCTGCAAAGGTACAAAAAATATTTCATATTACAAAAAAGGCTGCACCAACTTCAGTGCAGCCCCCATAAAAAACAATCTAAAAACAATAAAAACAAATCTGTGGTTATGATGAACATCTGTGGGTTTGCATTACCCACAGATGGGTTATTCTATTGAATATCAATCACTCGTGTGGGTTGTTTGTCTGGCAACGTAGCCAATTTTGGTAGTGTAATGCACAGCACGCCACTACATGCTTTGGCGGTGATAGCCTCTTTGTCCACGTTTTCGGGGAGGAGCAAGGCTTGTTCAAAGCGGGTGTAGTTAAACTCGCGGCGCAGATACTTAGCCGACTTGTCTTCTTCTTTGCTTTCTTTCTTCTTTTCCACGGAAATGACTAATTGTTCTTTGTCATTCACATGTACTTTGAAGTCATCTTTGGTCATGCCAGGAGCGGCAATTTCCACGGTGAATGCTTTGTCATCTTCTTTGACGTTGATAGCGGGAGCAGTAGCCGATACTGCACGCATAGGGAACCAATCGTCGTTGAAGAAATCGTTGAAAATGGTTGGCAACCAATTGTTTTGCCTTTTGATAGTTGGTAACATAATAACAATAAATTTTATAGTTTTGGTTTGGGTTCGATGGCAACATCCTCTTAATAGGCTGCTTGCCATTTTGCCTTGGCAAAGGGTTATAAGCAAATAGCGTGCCAAACTATTTGCTGTCAATGTCATTTGGCTGCATTTGTCAGAAAAATTAATATTTTTTATCCGAAGAATAAATGTATTCACCCCCTCCCCGTCTCCTTCCCTCCCCATATCCTTCGACACTTTCCCGATACATACCCGATACATACCCGACACATACCCGATACATACGTATATCCCATGAATACTCCACGAATACCCCGCGTATACCCCATGAATACCCCACCCATGTTCCTAAAATGATAAAAAAATGTTTTTAATAGCAAAAAAAAAGCCCTCTCCCCTCTTTTCTTCTGTCATTTTTTTTGTGCTTGATGCTCGTTCGCCGAGTAAAAAATCACCCCAAAAAGCGATTTTTCTTGCTCAATCCAAAATATTTCACTACCTTTGCAAATATTAAATATTAGGTATATATGGAAACAAAACTTTACAATATCCATTGGTATGGTCCTTTTACAAGTCCTTCAGAAATTAAAGAAATTCAATGTGAAAATGATTTAATTTATGAACTCTATTTAATTAAAGGAAAAAAGACTCGTTGCAGAAAAAGTCATTACTATTGCGGACAGTCAATAACACGAGGAGCAGGAAAACGCCTTTTCGATGGGAATCATCACATACGAGAATATCGTGACAATGGGATAGAAGAAATATGGGTTGGATATATCAGTAATCCCGAATTAAAATTACAACCCACTCGCCATGATGTTTTACTTGTTGAAAACATCTTAATTGCATATCTCAATAGTGTAATAGGTGAAGATTATATATTGAATAAAGAAAAGCTAGATTTTCCTAAAGAAAATGCATTTATAATCAACCAATGGTTCAAAAGAAATTCTGATATATTGTATCAAAGATTAAGGGAGGGGAGCCCTTCTAAGATTGTTCCAGACGTTTTATTGCATTTGTATAAGGAAGACGATAATATTCATGAAATATATGGTACGAATAAAATTAAACGTTTATAGACCGACGATAAAAATGTGTAAACCACAAAAATAGGGGCTCAACACCCCTATTTTTTATTGCCTATTATCTCTCAAAACGCTGTAATTATTACCCTTTTACATCACCAGCAACGCCGAAATAGCAGTCAATATCGCCTCCAAATTGCTAAATACCGCGTACCCTACAGCCACACTTCCTGTTCCGCCAACCAGCAACCAACGAACGGCATCCATCCGCATGGCCAACCGCTCCAACATCGTGTACCTACGCAAACTCTCTTGCAACTCACTGCTGGGCGATGGCATGAGATTAATCTGACGAATCGTATCCGCCATAAACGCCTCATTGTCTTTCACTTGCGGAGCACTCGCATGCAAACGCTTTTTTATTGTATTATTGGTTATCATATTCGTCTTGGTTCTTGGTTCCTTATTCTTTACTCAAAATAGCTTTCAGCTTCTTCCTGGCTCGAAACAACATGACCGCTATATTGCCTTCCGTTATCTCTGTTATCTTGCTAATCTCTCGAATACTCTTTTCTTCCAAATAATATAGTATCACCACGGCCTTCTCTTGCTTCGGCAACTTATCAATCGCTTGATACAGTGGCTCATAGCGAAAGGCACCATCTGTCTGCTCGCTTGCTAATTCCGTATCAACGCTCTCATAGTTCTCCACCACTACGCGATGGGTATTCCAGTACTTATTTTGTTCGTTAAGGTATTCGTTGTAGGCAATGCGGAATATCCATGTTTGTAGCGCAGACCTGCCCTCAAAGGTAGCACAATGCAAATACGCTTTAAGTATCGCCTCTTGTGCAAGATCATTAGCCAATTCTTCATCTCCATGAGTCAGCACAAGCAGGAATCGCCGAAGGGATTCCTGCATGCCGCCAATAGCGGAAATAAACTGCTGCTTATCCATAAAGTGATGAAAAACTTGTGCTATGATTTCGAAAATTCCTCATTTTGTTTGGGTTCCCAATGTGCTTGCACATTCTTCTAACCCAAACAAAATATATCCTTGAATTGACGATAATTGACATTAAAATTGACAATAATTGTCTTTAATAAAAGGACAGACAAACGCAGCTTATTCTTTTTCAACAAGTTCTTTTTCCTCTTTCTCAGTCTCCTTCTTGAGATAATTCTTTGCAACAAAAAATGTAATCAGCAATGCCAAACCAACGCCGCCAATGATAGCTCCAAAAGTTAAAAAGGCAGCTGTTGCACCAACAGGACCATCAATATGGGCATAGAGTGCAACGCCTAACAGCCCCAAACCTACAAAAGAGAAGATGCTTCCCCAGCGCAAGTTATTCAGCACAGACCTTTTTAGGTTTCCATGTTTTGCGGGTTTTGCGGGCTCTTGCAGCGCCTCTGCCATAGATTTGAAGTCAAGGTTGGTACTATCACCTTTCTCAATCATCTTTGCCATGAGTTCTGTTTGTCGCTCAATCTTGTATCGACGATTCTTCAAATACTGGATAACGGCCGTTAGAACAAAGGATGGTATCAAACCAAAAATAAGAACAAGAGCAAAAATGCTGTCCAAGTCAACTTTATAAAATTCCATAATACATAATTTAATAAGTTTAACAAATCGTTTTCTATCGCTTCTTTGCGACTACACCCATTAGACAAATGAGAAAAAGAAAATATTACAAACGACTGTTATTTTTTCTAACAAAACACATCATTTTGCCTGTGTCTTGTTCCACGCTCCTAAAAAATATTCAATTCTCAGGGCGTTATTTTGCCATTAAAATGCTCGTAAAGCTTTGTGCCTGAGCGAGTTCCGAGCAAATCAATCCACTCCTCCAATTTCGCACTTCTAGCACGCGCCACAGAGCCAAAACGTTGCAGTATCTTCTGCTTAGTAACTGCTCCAACCCCTTGAATATCATCGAGTTCGCTCTTTGTTAGTGCCTTACTGCGCTTCTTTTTGTGGTAACTAATGGCAAATCGATGCACCTCATCCTGTATCTCGACCATCAGTCGGAAGATCTCATCCGTCACTTTCATGCCAAACTCCTGAACTGGGTCTCCATAGAGTAGGGTATTTGTCCTATGCTTGTTGTCCTTCTTCAGTCCCGCAATTGGAATCTGCAAACCCAACTCTCCTTCCACTACCTCACGAATAGCACTCATCTGCCCCAGTCCACCATCGGCAATAATCAAGTCGGGTAGGGGACTGCCTTCCTCCATCAATCGGCTATATCTTCTTCTCACTACCTCCCTCATACTCGCGTAGTCATCGGGACCTTCCACTGTCTTAATCTCAAATTTCTTATACTCGCTCTTGCACGCGCGTCCCTTCTTAAAAACTACGCAACCTGCCACTGCATTGCTGCCCTGCGTATTGGAGTTATCAAAACTATCTATCCACATCGGCATCGTAGGCAAGCCCAGCAACTTCTGCAACCCACCCAAGATACGCACTGCGCGTTGGTCTGGATTCAGCTTATCATCCTGTTTAATGCGGTCTTTCTTATACTGCTGCACATTCTGCATCGCCAAATCCAAGAGCTTCTTTTTATCGCCTCCTAAAGCAATATTCACATGCAGATTTTCATCAATTATCTCCGGAATAAACGGAACAATCACTTCTTTTGTTGTACTCCCCAACTGCTCCCTCAATTCGTATATACCCATCGCCAAGACCTCCTCTCGGCTCTCATCCAACTGCTTCTTATATTCAATAGTCTGCCCCTGTACAATACTGCCTCTATGCACATGCAGCATGCTGATATATACATTTTGCCCCATTTCATCGTAACCAAACACATCTACATCGCCCGCATGCGAGTTCGTGATAATCGTTTTACTGGTAAATTGTTCGATGAAATCGAGCTTTTCTTTCAATCTACCTGCCTCCTCATACCGCATTTCTGCAGCTGCTTGCAACATCTCTGCTTCTATCTGCTTGCTTATCTCTTGTGCATCGCCTCGAATAATCTTCCGTGCAGCATCAATATACTCCATATACTGCTCATGGCTCACTTTCGCCTCGCATATGCCGCAGCAATTACCCAAATGATACTTCAAGCACACGCGATATTTCCCCATTTCAACGGTATTTTTGCTCATCTGCATGTCGCAGGTGCGAATAGGGTAGAGCTTATGAATGAGTTCCAACACCAAGTCCAATGTATAACCAAAACTATATGGTCCAAAATACTCACCTACACCTTTGATTATCTTCCGTGTCTTGAATATTCTGGGGTACTCCTCTCTTGTAATGCAAATACTGGGATAACTCTTTCCGTCCTTCAACAGGATATTATAGTGGGGCTGATACTGCTTAATGAGGTTATTTTCCAGCAAAAACGCATCCTGCTCGCTATTCACCACCACATATTTGATGTCCGCAATACTCTGAACCAGCAGTTTGGTCTTGTAGCGATCCTGCTCTTTATGAAAATAACTACTTACGCGACGCTTCAGGTTCTTTGCCTTACCCACATAAATTACCTCCCCAGCTTCGTTGAAGTATTGGTACACCCCTGGCTCTTCAGGTATGCGCTGAAGCAGCTCTTGTATATGTGGATTTTTAGACATTTATTCCGATAAAATCGGAGCAAATTACAAATCAGTACATTGATTTTGGTGTTACTAATTTGTCTTTGCTCCTTATTCTTGATTCCTTGCTCAAGGTTTAGCAACTCAGCAAGCTACTAACCTCTACATCATTACCGAACACTTTTCTGCCATTCAAGAACTCCAATTCAATAATAAAGTTGATATACACTTTCTTTACATTGAATTTCTTTACCAGTTCCAGCGCAGCAGCCATCGAGCCACCAGTAGCCAACAAGTCGTCATGCAGCAGCACCACATCATTTTCATTCAGTGCATCTGCATGAATCTGAATAGTATCTACGCCATATTCCTTTGCATAACTTACCTCTATTGTTTCTGCTGGCAATTTACCGGGTTTGCGGATAGGCACAAATCCCGCACCTAATTCCATAGCCACCGCAGGAGCCAAAATAAACCCGCGCGACTCAATACCCACCACTTTTGTAATACCGTATGCACGATACAAGTTGGCAATCTCATCTTTCATCCATTTCAAATACTCTGGATTACTCAGCACAGTAGTAATGTCCTTAAATACAATTCCCTCTACAGGAAAATCCTTCACGTCGCGAATATGCGCGATAATCTCTTCTTGTTTCATATCTTAATTATTTTTATTATTACAAATATAGATAACGTTCCACGTGGAACACCCCATGCCTTTAAACTATAAACTTTAATCTTTACACCGAATTATCTACCCATCAGTACTAATAATACGCTAATATCATTGGGGCTTACACCGGGTATTCTGCTTGCCTCACCAATAGTTCCTGGCTTAATGCGACTGAGCTTCTGACGTGCTTCGGTGCTCAGTGACTGTACGCTATTGTAGTCAAAATCCTTTGGCAAGTGGATATTATTCAGGCGTTGCAACTTATCTGCTGCCAGTCGTTCGCGCTCAATATACCCTTTGTACTTGATATTAATCTCTGCACTCTCTACAATTTCCTCGCTTCTGCTGCCCAGTTGCTCAATCTTCTCTTTTAGTTCAGTAACCACTTCTGCCAAGCCCATAATAGTGATATTGGGACGCGCTACAATATCAATCAACTTGCTCGTTTGTTGCAAATCGCCATAGCCCATTGCATTCAAATACGCATTTATGTCTTTACCCTTCACAGAGGTGTTGCGTAGCATTTCCGTCAATGCTTGCTCGCCTGCTTGCTTACTCCTTAGCAAAGACAAACGATAGTCGTCTGCCAAGCCCAACTCATAACTACGTTCCGTCAATCGAGCGTCTGCATTATCTTGGCGCAGCAAGATACGGTACTCTGCCCGTGAAGTAAACATACGATATGGTTCATCCACACCTTTGTTCACCAAATCATCAATCAGCACACCGATATAGCTCTCATCTCTTGCTAAAGTGAATGGTGCACCACCTGTGATATTCTGATGCGCATTCACACCAGCCACCAATCCTTGACCTGCTGCCTCCTCATAACCCGTAGTACCATTGATCTGTCCTGCAAAGAAGAGGTTCTTAATCATCTTTGTCTCCAGTGTATGCAGCAATTGTGTTGGGTCAAAGAAATCGTATTCTATTGCATAGCCAGGGCGATACAACACCGCATTCTCCAATCCCTTTACCGTGCGCAATGCTTGCCATTGTGTCTGCCAGGGTAGGGAAGAGGAGAAACCATTTACATAATATTCATTCGAATCTACACCCTCTGGCTCCAAGAACAACTGGTGCGCATCTTTCTCTGCAAAAGTAACAATCTTTGTCTCTATACTTGGGCAGTATCTCGGACCAATACTCTGTATCTGACCATTATACAATGGCGAGTCTTCTAATCCACCACGCAGTACATCGTGCGTCTGAGTATTGGTATAAGTAATCCAGCAGCTCATCTGCTTCAGCTGGCGTTGTACGGTATCTAAATACGAGAACTGATGACTATCGTTATCGCCCAACTGCTCAGTCATCTGCGAGAAATCAATACTTCTTTTATCTATACGCGCAGGTGTACCCGTCTTCATTCTATCGGTCGCAAATCCCAACTGGCGCAACTGCTCTGTGATGCCAAAACTACTTGGCTCCGATATTCTTCCTCCCTCAATCTGTGTGCGCCCAAAGTGCAATAGGCCATTCAAGAAAGTACCATTGGTCAATATCACCGCCTTTGCTTGCATCTCTATACCGAGCAATGTCTTAACTCCCTTTACTTCACCGTCTTTTATCACCAACTCCACCACCGTGTCTTGCCAGATATCCAGATTAGGTGTGTCCGTCAGGATATTCACCCATTCCTCGATAAAGCGTTTTCTATCGCTCTGACTACGCGGACTCCACATAGCAGGACCTTTGCTGCGATTGAGCATACGAAACTGAATAGCACTCCTATCCGTCACAATACCCATTTGTCCACCCATTGCATCTATCTCTCTGACTATCTGACCTTTAGCTATTCCACCAACAGCAGGATTACAACTCATCTGACCAATCTTGTTCATGTCCATCGTGATGAGCAATGTCTTGCTGCCCATACGAGCAGCTGCACTGGCTGCCTCGCAGCCGGCATGTCCTGCACCTACTACAATAATATCGTACTTAAATTCCATATTATCAATCACTTACTTTCCAATTACTCTGTTTCTATGATGCCATCTCCCTTGTCCGCTAAAACTGTTTTTGCCTATCGTTCGTTGGGGTGGCAGAAAAGCATCCTCCAAGTGTGTTACTTCCTTCACTTCGTGTGTGTCAGCATCCATCGTAATGCCTATAATATCGAAACGTGGCACTAATTCTATCTTATGATACTTAATATACGCATTGGCAGCTGCTGCTATTCGCCGACGTTTCAGTTCATCCACATACTCTTCGGGACGTTTGCCACCAAACGAGGTTGTGCGTGTCTTCACCTCCACGAAAACTATCTCCTTCCTACTTACTGCTATTACATCCATCTCCAGATTCCTAAACTTCCAATTCATATCCACCACGCGAAACCCTTTCTTTCGCATGATTTTGGCAGCCAACTCCTCGCCAATCTGTCCTATGATATTATGCTCAGCCATTATCCCTGCATCTTATTCACTCGCGCAGCATCCATTCGTAACATAATCGCCAGTAGTATTGTGAATCCCCATAGCGAAGAGCCACCATAGCTGAAGAATGGCAACGGAATACCAATCACAGGCAACAATCCAAGCACCATGCCAATATTGATTGTTACGTGGAACAATAATATACCCGCCACGCAGTATGCATATATCATACTAAATTTATCTCGCTGACGTTCAGCAATATATATAATACGTAGTATCAATGCTAAATATAACAACAATAATCCTGCCGACCCCACAAATCCCCATTCTTCACCCACTGTGCAAAAGATAAAGTCTGTATCTTGTTCGGGCACAAACTTCAGTTTGGTTTGTGTGCCTTGTAGGAAACCCTTTCCTGTCGCTTGTCCCGAACCTATAGCAATCAGCGATTGATTCACATTATATCCTGCACCATGCGGATCATCTTTCATACCCAATAATACCTCAATACGAATGCGTTGGTGAGGTTGCAGAATTTTGTGGAAAGCATAGTCACATCCTTGGCAGAGTAGAGTAGAAATCATGACAAACCCAATTATCCAGCCCATACTACTCTTGCGTTTTTTCACAGCTTGTAATAGCAAAAATATGGCTACATACGCTAAACTGGCTATCGCTATAAAGTTGAAATCTACTGTTATCCAAATATTTATAAGCAATCCTATTCCATAGCAGAATGCTACTCCTAATGCCACGATAATAGCTGTACGCAAATCTTTCTCTTTGGCTATCAATAGTCCTAAAACAATCACATGGATTATAAGAGTACTAACCAATATACCTACATTGCCCATTCCAAAAGGTAATGTCGTTTCACCAAAACGAATCACCAGAATAAATAGCAATATGCTTGCCACTCCCCAACTCAAAACATATCCAGACATACCTTGCCGATAGAATGCCAACAGGAAGGATATAAACACCAATGCCGAACCTGTTTCACGCTGCGCCACCATGATAATCAACATAGGCACACCTATTAATAAGAAAGGTACGATTAAATCGCGTAAATCTCTTACTTTGTACCCGTATCTACTCATATATTTGGCTACTGCTATAGCCGTGAAACATTTGGCAAACTCTGCGGGTTGCAAACTAATTGGTCCTAATGTGAGCCATGATAGCGAACCCTTGATATCCCGTGCAAAAAGAGGTGTAATAATCAGCAGTACAATCATTACTGCATAAAAGATATATCCTAATACGTCATAGGTTTTCTCCTCTATCATCAGTATGATTCCGCCCATCACTACTGCCGTGGCGAGCCACACCAATTGCTTGCCTGCTCGGTTAGAAAAGTCCCAAATACTGGTTTGGTCGAACGAATAACTCGACCCATATATATTCAGCCAACCGAATAACGCAATCACGAGGAACAACACAATTGTCCACCAATCAATACCCGATATAATGCTTCTGTTATTCCTCATCTGATTTGTCTATCAAATTAGCATTCACCATACGCTCATAGAGCGCATTTCGTTTGATTTCACCGGTCAAATACTGCTCCATGACCAATGTGGCCATTGGGCATGCCCAAGTAGCTCCAAAGCCTGCATTTTCCACAGCTACAGCCACAGCAATCTGTGGATTATCTTTTGGGGCAAAACCGATGAATAGGGCATGATCTTCACCATGAGGGTTCTGTACGGTACCTGTCTTGCCACACATTTGCAGTTCAGGGATATTATACCAGCGTCCAGTACCATTAGTCATCACACGTTCCATACCACGATGCACTACGTCAAAGTGAATAGAATCTACCAAAGTGGTATGAATATCCGATTTCATCGAGTCGTTTCGGTTAAAGTGTGGCGTTATGTAGTATCCCTTATTGGCAATAGCAGCTGCTTGATTGGCTAATTGTAGCGGAGTAACCAATATCTCTCCTTGTCCGATGGACAGTGAGCGAATCGTTATGGCTTTCCAGCCCTTTTGTCCATAGATTCTATTATAGAACTCAGTTGTAGGCAGATAACCTTTGGCTTGTTCCCGAATATCTGTATTGGCGAATCGTTCGCCTAATCCGAAACTGGCTATTATCTCCCTCCAATCGTTGTAGTGTTCCTTAAAGTGTACGTGCCCATCTTCGTAGCCGTCTTGCTGTAGCAAGTCGCGATAAAGTGCCCAAAAGTATGGGTTGCAACTCTGCTCTATACCCTCTTCCAAATCCACAGGACTACCATGATTGTGTGTACATTTGATGGGAGTGGAGGTCTGTCCGTTGCATGGATATTTTGTATTAGGTGTGATAGCACCTTCTTGCAATGCTGCCAATGCTTGTAGGATCTTGAATGTTGAACCAGGGGCATATTGTGCTTGTGTAGCCCTATTCATCAGAGGTTTATGTGGATCATTGAGTAGTTGTTGGTAGTTGGTAGAACGTTCTTTGCCGACCAACTGGCGTGGGTTCCAATTAGGGGCACTGATCATAGCAATGATTTCGCCTGTTGCAGGTTCAATAGCCACGATACTGCCTATTTTATTTTGCATTAGGTCTTCCGCCAATTGTTGTGTTTTGCGGTCAATACTCAGGTATAGGTCGGTTCCTGCTTCTGCTTCGCAGTCCAGTTGCCCCTGCATATATGAACCTTGTATGCGACCGCGTGAGTCACGCATAAACACCTCTACGCCCTTTTTTCCGCGTAGTTCGTTTTCGTAGGTTCGCTCGATTCCATCGCGCCCAGAGTAGTCGCCTACAGCATAATAATCATCGCGTTCAATATCGTTGTAATTCACCTCTCCTACATTGCCTAAGATATGCGAAGCAATAGGATAGGTATAGTCGCGTAGCGTACGGATACGGATATCCACTCCGGGGTATTTATATTTCTCTTGTTGTAACTGTGCTATTTCCTCTTGGCTGAGGTTAGGCATAAATACTTGTGGTGAGTAGCGAGAATATCCTCTGTTTTTCTTGCGATTGGTCATGTTTAGCATACGTATCTCAAACGAATCGCGGGATATATTCAGGGCGTTGCATAGTCCGAGCGTATCAAAAGGTTCTTGCATCATCTCGCGCACAATCATAGTTACCTCATAGATAGGTTGATTAGCCACCAACAATTCACCGTTTCTATCATAAATCAGTCCGCGTGAAGGGTAGATAGTTTGGCGTAGTTGGGCGTTCTTTTCGGCTTTTGCTTGAGTAGATTGATCCACCACCTGTAGCATAAATAGTCGAACGATATACACCAGCACCACCACCACTGCGATGCCTCCGATGAGATACTTGCGCCTATATAGTGTATCGTTGATCATGTTATCGCTTTAGGTATTCGTATCCCAATATGATGCACAGAGTCATTATGCTACTTACGAGTGTTTGCAGCAGAACAATCCACCAGAATTGTATGTTCCATGTCTCCAACGAAAACACGATGAAATGGTGCAACACTGTCAATATGACAGCGCATTTCGTGTATTCTATTCTTCCGATAGTTTGGATAGATATATTATCTTTGATGCGTTCTATATCTTGTACTGCTTTGCTGAGTAGTAGCGGACGTACAAAACTTAGTGCGACGCATGCGGCAATATGTATGCCAAGAGATGAATGCCATACATCTATCATCAGACCTACACATAGCCCTATCAACATCTCTGCCCAACGAGGGATACGTACTGGCAGATTGATGAGAAATAGGATATACATCATCACTATTCCCCAACTACCAATATATAGATGGTCAAATAGTAGTACCTGCAATGCAAACACCAACAATAGTCGTCCTATTTCTCGGAGGAAAGTCATTTATTCTTTTTCTTGATAGGGTGTACGATTACGAATTACTTGTACGTATTTGATAGACTTATAGTCTGTGGCTATTTGCAGTTTTGTGCGATGATAGTTGTCGTTTTCAGTTATCTCGGTTTCCAATACGGTTCCCACCATTATGCCTTCGGGGAAAACATTAGTCAGTCCGCTTGTTACGACTGTATCTCCCACATTGACAGACACATGGCGAGATATATCTTCCAATGCCACTTCATCATAGCGCATACCGTTCCATTGGGTGCGTCCGATATAGTTGTTTGTCTTTAGCCTACAACTCAGGTTCATGCCCACATGAATGATTGGCACTACCAATGAGTATTTTTCTCCCACAGCACTCACTATACCCACTACACCATCTTTGCTAACCACACCCATATCCACCTGAATACTATCGCGTAATCCTTTGTTGATAGTCAGGTAGTTATGCTGATTATGGGTGGTTATGCGAACCACTTTGGCGGGTATGTATTCCCAATCCAATTGCGAATATACATACTGACTATCTCGTTCTGCTATCGCTTCCAACTGATTGGCTTGCGCAATCAATTGGTTGCGCAATTGTGCGTTTTCCTCTGCTAATCGTTGGTTGTCTTGTTGGAGGCGAAAATAATCCCCGATAGTGGTCATTATGTTTTCTGTACCTGCTGCAAGCCTATTGGCTGATGACCACACCGCACTATGTTGATATTTATGCGTAGAGGTTATCAGTATAAACGCAACAACTTCCAATATCAGAAATATTAGGAAGTTGCTATATCGTGCCAGAAACTGTAGCAGGTTGCGCATTTCTTACCGACGTTTATCGAATCAAGAAGCCAAAGTTGTGTACGTTTTTGAGAGCCACACCTGTACCTCGAGCCACGGCGTGCAGTGGATCTTCTGCCACGTGGAATGGTATGGTGATTTTGTCAGTGAGTCGTTTGCTGAGTCCGTGTAGCAGTGCACCACCACCAGTTAGATAGATACCACGTTTCACGATGTCGGCATACAACTCGCTTGGGGTTGCCTCCAGGGCTTGCAAGATAGCGCTTTCAATCTTTGCGATACTCTTGTCCATGCAGTGGGCAATCTCTTGGTAGCTGATTGGCACTTGCATTGGCAATGCTGTTACTTTGTTAGGACCGATTACCATATAATCCTCTGGAGCCTCTTCCAGTTCGGGCAAAGCAGAACCCACTTGCATCTTAATGCGCTCTGCTGTAGGCTCATCAATGCGCAGGTTGTGTGTACGACCCATGTACTCTACAATGTCGCGGTTCAGGTCATCGCCCGCAATCTTGATGGATTTATTCGCCACGATTCCGCCCAACGACATTACGGCAATCTCGGTAGTACCACCACCTATATCTACCACCATGCAGCCTTCAGGTTGCTCTACATCAATGCCCATACCGATAGCAGCCGCCATTGGCTCGTAAATCATATATACCTCGCGTGCGCCTGCGTGCTCGCTGCTGTCGCGAACGGCACGAATCTCCACTTCGGTACTACCAGATGGGATACATACCACCATACGGATACTGGGAGTGAATAGGCGATTTTGCTTAGGAATCATCTTTATCATACCTCGAATCATCATCTCGCAGGCATAGAAGTCGGCTATCACACCATCGCGCAGAGGGCGAACGGTACGAATCAAGTTACCTCCTTTACCAATCATCTGTTGTGCACGACGACCTACGGCCACCATCTTGTTGTCGGCTGCACTGATTGCTACCACTGATGGCTCATCTACGACCACTTTATCATCGCAGATGATGATGGTGTTCGCCGTTCCGAGGTCAATAGCAATCTCTTGTGTAAACGAAAAAAGTCCCATTTTGTTCTTTTTTTATTGTTATAGGTATTATTATTTTCTGCTTTATTTCTTCTTTTGCGCTAAATATTCCGCCCCACTTACCCAAAATCCATAAATTCGCGCAAAGGTACAACAAAAAAAGCAAATATGCAAGCGTATAATAAAAAAAACGTAATTTTTATGACCTTTGTGGCTATACCGAATGTTCTAATCACTGATTTTGGCTTATACTCCTGCCTTTACACCTTACACTTTACACTCTACACTAGAAAAATCGCCCTAAAAAAGCGTTTTTCTAATATTCGACACATTATTTTATGTGGTAGTGTGGTAGTGTGGTAGTGTGGAAGTTGGGTAAAGGCTGGAATATGCTCGCGGGGAAACCGCGAGCACAAGACAGCCAATAGGGGACACAAGAGGTAGTCGGAGAAATCGGAACCGATGGGTGGAGCAAAAGGGTAGCAGTGATACTTCAAAAAGAAAAATGAAGTTTGCCAAATAAAAAGGTGTACATGTGAACATGTGAACAGTATCTTCTATAAAATAATATATGTATATGTAGGATAAATAATATATTATGATATATATATTATAAATTACCTGTTCACATGTTCACTTGTACACAAAAACTCAACTAAAACGAAAGGCTATCCACCGCTTATCCACCGCTTATCCACCCGATAAAGGGCCCTCTAAACAGAGGAACCCTTCTTGACACTCCTGACGGAAAAACAGGTAAACTTTTGACGGGCAAATAGGCAAACTTCTGACGGGAATACAAGCAAACTTCAGGGAAAGTACAGGACACTAACGATATAGTATCGGAGTAGTAACGGGTAAGACTGCTGGAAGATGAGATAAGTCTTCAAAAAATAGCATTGGCAGGCGGTTGAATAAATAGAAAAATGGATACCATAGCATAATAACGGGATATAGATGTGCTACCGATAGGCTTACGATGTGCCACTATCAACCCGTCAAGAAAAAATCGTTCGACCAAAAGGAGATAAGAACCCGTTAAGAACAGGAGAAAATAGATATGCTGAACAAAAAATTGATACCCTTGCCCTAAAAAACAACCCAATTATTTGCATAATTCAATAAAATGCAGTACCTTTGCACAATAATTGTATGTCAATACTTTAAATAATACATTGTAAATGGTTCTGTTGGATACATATAATGTTGGGAGCCGTACACCTAATCACGCTCTATTATGGGAATATGATATGGATACTTTTGACTGGCAGAAATCAAAAGTATTGGTTGTTCAGCGGGTTGTAGAGATGGGTGAACCAGAAGATTTTTTTGCAGCATTTGATTTGTATGGAGGTATAGAGGGATTTCGTGAAATACTGAAGTTGGTACCTCATTTCAATGACTTGGATATGCATTTCGTATGTACCCTATTTAATCTTAGAAAGGAGGAACTGAGATGTTATACAAAGAAACTGTCGAACCCACAACATTGGAATTATTAAAGCAGTTGCAAGCCGAACCTCTATTGCAAACCTTTAATCTGGTAGGGGGCACTGCGCTTGCTTTGCGTTTAGGACACAGAAAGAGTATTGACCTTGATTTGTTTACTCGTGAAGATTTTGATATAGAGGAACTGAAATTCATGTTGGTTCAGCGCTATGGACTAAAAGTCTCTTACGAACGAAATCACACACTCAAAGGTTTTATCAATGGTGTAATGATAGATTGTATCAGATTTGATTATCCACATCTGCAAAATCCTGATATTATTGATGGTATTCGCTTAGAGAGCGTTCCTGATATAATAGCTATGAAGTTATCTGCTATAGCACAAAATGGAACACGTATCAAGGATTTTATTGATATCGCCACATTATCTACTCAGTATTCTTTGAATGAGATGTTGAGTTTTTACAGCACAAAATTTCCACATGCTAATGTGATTATGCCAATCAAAGCATTAACGTACTTTGATGAAATAGATTTTAATGAGTCTGTCATTATGACTACCAAAAAGTTTGATTGGAAACATTATGCTAAACGTCTAAATGATATGGTGCACAATTGCGATAAGGTATTCGTTAATAATCCATAGCATCAGGAAGTATCACAACTTCTTCAATTTTCTATTAAAGCGAATATGGAAGCAGATGGCTGCTACTGCCAGAGCAAAGATAAATCCTATCCAAATACCCGCAGCACCCATCTTCAGTGGGAATGCACACACCAACCCAACCGACAGACCAATCAAGATATACGATACAAAAGCAATCACCATTGGCACCTTCACGTCCGTTATTCCACGCAACATGGCTGCACCTACCGCCTGCAAGCCGTCGGCGTACTGGAACAATCCTGCTAACACAATCAGTTGAGAGGCAATAGCAATCACCTCTTGGTCCTCTGTGAAAAGCATCGGGATATAATTGCGCAAACTGATCATCAGCGCAGCGCCAATCGTGTTCATCAGCAATACCAAATGCACACTGGCTGTACTGGCCATACGCACACCGTGGATATTGCCCTCACCCAACTGGTGCGACACACGGATAGTAGTAGCCGAGCCAATACCCAACGCCAGCATAAACGTCATATCCGCGATCTGATTGGAAATCTGGTGTGCTGCCAACGCCTCCTTACTAATCCATCCGATAATCACAAACGAAGCGGTGAAGAGAAACGTCTCCAACAAAGTCTGACCACCGATAGGGAAACCTATCTTTGCCAGTTCGCGGATACGCTGCCATGAGAAACGTTGCCAAGCCATGCGCAGATACTGCTTCCACTCCTTGCGCCAAGCCATAACTGCCCAAAAACACAACGGCATACCTATGCGCGAAATCAGCGAACCGATACCAGCACCCGTAGCACCCATCGGCTCAAAACCCCAGTTGCCATAGATAAATACCCAATTGAGTAGGATATTGAGTCCGTTCATCAGTAGCGTGATAACCATTGCCACCATCGTATTACCCAAACCCTCAAGAAACTGCTTGAAGAACGAGAAGAACAAAAACGGCACCAACGACACAACTATTAAAATATAATAAGGTCGTGCGACCTCTATCACCGCTGGGTCTTGACCAAAGCGGTCTAAGAAGGGGGTACATGCACCCAATAGGATGAGCATGACAGCACTCAATAGCACCGTGAAGAGCACACCATTCTGGAAGAGGGAGGATATTTGGCTATTGGCGATGGGCGATTGGTTATTGGCTATTGGCGATGGGCTATTGGCTATTGGCGATGAGGTGTGTTGGGCACCCACTTGGATACCAACAAGTGGGGTGATGCCCATCAGTGCGCCCATAGCAAAGACCATGACGGTGAAGAAGATGGCATTGGCGAAACTTACCGCTGCTAAGTCCACAGTGGCATAGTGTCCCACCATCATTGAGTCGAAGAACCCCACTAATGATGCACCCAACTGAGTAAGCATCACAGGAAGCGCAACACGAAGGTTGCGCTTGTAGTAGGGTAGGTATTTCTTAAAAGAGTACATCAGACTATTGTAAAAACGGCTGCAAAGGTAGTAATATTTTTGCAAATACACAAAATTTTTAGATATAAATACGCAAATCATTACAATTGGGTATTGCGTATGTGGCGAAAAAGCAGTACCTTTGCAGCGTCTTTTATGTCGAAGGAATACGCAGAGAATAATGTGATTGTCCAAGAGGTGGATGCACGCTACTTGGAGCGAGAGTTGGTGAGAACAGCCGAATTGATAGACCGTCACCAGGCTTTCGTGGTGCTACTGACGCACTACGAGGACTTGCTGGCTACCGAACACAGGCTGGATTATCTCAGGCTTAGCAACCTGATAGGTGTGCGTGTGGGACTGCTGGAAGACAAAGAGCAGACTATTGCCCATGTGAATGATTTTCGTCACATACACGTCACCTACGGTAAGGACATAGAGGAAGCCATCGCTAAGGTTATAGATGTGATAGTTACCCTGCCCAGTGTGCGTGAGAAATACTCCAAGCGCTATATGGCCATTCGCCTATTGGAGCGACCCGACGAGATGTTGGCGTTGTTGCCCCATAGCGATGAGTTGATTCGCGTGGCTGCAGAGCAACGTGCCAGATTGCTATACAGATACGGCAAGACCGCCAAAGAGGTGATTGCTCAAGCACGTCGCGGCTTCGTGCATGGTGCACTGGAGGAGACGCTCACCCACGCGCAACATGATACAGGGCATTCCATAGCGGATAAGATAGACAAGGTACTGACCAACAGATGGATAGGTCTGCCGCTGCTGATGTTGCTATTGTATGGGGTGTTTGAGTGCACTTTTACCTTAGGCAGTTACCCACAAGAGTGGATAGCGATGGGGGTAGAGGCACTGGCGGAATGGATACGCACGCTCTTGCCACAAGTGTGGTGGAGTAGTCTGCTGATAGACGGTGTGCTGATGGGTATAGGTGCGGTATTGGCGTTCCTGCCGAATATCATTATCATGTTCTTCTTCCTGAGTCTGATGGAGGACTCGGGCTACATGGCGCGTGCGGCATATACGATGGATAAGATTATGCACCGCATAGGATTGCACGGCAGTTCGTTCATACCAATGCTGATGGGTTTTGGTTGCAATGTGCCTGCTATCATGGCAGCGCGCGACATTACTAACAAGAAGGACCGCGCTATCACCATGATGATGGTGCCTTTTATGAGTTGTTCGGCACGACTGCCTGTTTATATGCTGTTTATAGGCGCGTTTTTCGCAGAGCAGAAAGCGGTAGTGATGTTGTCGCTATATATATTAGGCATATTGTTGAGTATCGCCTTTGCGTGGGTAATGCAGCGCATGCCATCCTTCCGCCAGCCTAAGCATGACTATGTGAGTGAGTTGCCGCCCTACCGCCGTCCCACATTGCGCAATACGGGTTTGCATATATGGGAGCGTGTGGCGGATTACTTGCAGAAGATACCTGCGGTGATTATTTGGGCAAGTGTGATTATTTGGGCATTGACCTATTTCCCCACGGGCAATATGGCGGATATGGAACATAGCTATCTGGCAATGGTAGGCCATTGGATGGAACCTGTGATGCGTCCTTTGGGCTTTGACTGGAAGATGTCGGTCTGCCTCCTGACGGGTCTGCCTGCCAAAGAGGCGATAGTCTCCACGATGGGTATCCTCTATCCAAGCAATACGGCATTGTCGGCGTTTACACCTGTGACGGCATATGCGTTCATGGTGTTTGTGCTGCTGTATTTCCCATGTGTGGCGACTATCTCCACCCTGCGCAAGGAGATTGGTGCCAAATGGGCATGGTTTAGTGTGGTACATTCATTGCTATTAGCATGGGTGATGAGTTTTCTGATACACCAAATAGGAATGTTGTTTGTTTGATTATGAAAAATATACGACTAATATTATGTTTATTGTTGGCGTTCTTGCCAATAATGGTTTATCCCCATGTATGGGGAACGGTGCTGGATGACAAGGGCGAACCACTTGTCGGCGCCAATGTGTATTGGGCTGGTACGACGGTGGGTGTAGCCACCGACTTGGATGGTCGCTTCCAATTGGAACCTGTTGCAAGTACTAATCTGTTGGTCTCCAGTTTTATGGGTTTTCACAATGACACCACATCAGTAACCCAACATGGTGAACTAACTATCGTGTTGGTAAGTGATTTGCTGTTGGCAGAGGTGGATATAGTGGAGCGCAAGATGGCAGTACTTCGTTCGCGTTTGACCCCTATGACCACCGAGACGCTCACAGGCGAAGCGCTCTGTATGGCAGCATGTTGCAACCTGAGCGAGAGTTTTGAGACCAGCGCCAGTGTGGACGTGGCGTACTCCGATGCTGCCACAGGTGCCAAGCAGATACGATTGCTGGGACTGAGTGGCACATACGTGCAAATGCTGACCGAAAACACACCCAATATACGAGGATTAGCACAAGCCTTTGGTATGGAGTATATCCCCGGTCCTTGGATGGAGGCTATTCAAATTAGCAAAGGCACATCCTCCGTGCTCAATGGTTACGAAGCCATCGCGGGACAAATCAATGTGGAGTATCTCAAACCGCAAACACAAGACCCCATCGCACTCAATGCGATGATTAGTACCGAAACGCATGCCGAGGTAAATGCTACTGGCGGTTGGAATATCAACGACAAAGTCTCTACGGGCATACTTTTCCATGCGCAAAACATGTCGCTCGAACTCGACCATAACCACGATGGATTTCTGGATATGCCCAAGAATACCAATGTGAATCTGCTCAATCGTTGGTATGTCAAGACGGGCGATTATACGGGGCAGTTCCTCGTGCGCGGACTCTATGACCGTCGCCAAGGCGGACAAACCCAAGAGGCCATTGCCCAATTGCCAATTGCCAATAGCCAATCGCCTTATCATATCGACCTCAACACGTGGCGCGTGGACGGATTTGTGAAGAATGGTTATGTGTTTGATGCCGACTTGGGTACATCTATTGGTATTATCGCTTCTGCTTCGTATCATAACCAACAGAACACCTACGGCCCTCGCCAATGGAATGCCTCTCAAACCAATGCTTACCTCAACGCTATCTTCCAAACCTTGTTCGATGATTCTGCCACCGACATGTGGGATGACCACGAGCATAAACTCTCCGCGGGATTAAGCGTAAACTACGATCGATATAATGAGTATTTATCCTTCGGAACAAACACTCCTTCCCCTAACTATATCTATGGGGAAGTTACCTCAGGCATATTCGCTGAATATACTTATACCTATCAAGATAAAGTAACGCTATTGGCAGGTGTCCGCGAGGATTATTCTTCGCAATATGGCTTCTTTACCACTCCTCGTATGAATCTGCGCTACGCACCTTTCGAGTGGTGGACGTTGCGTGGGTCGGTTGGTTTGGGCTATCGTTCGCCTAATGCGATTGCGGATAATGCTGCCTATTTGGCCAGCAACCGTGTGTATCAACTCTACGCCCCCCTACACAACGCTACACCATTCAACACCACCATACACAACGTCACACTCGCACAAGAACGCTCGATGAATACGGGCATTTCTACTGTTTTCTATATCCCTATTGGCAAACGTGAATTGCAACTATCGGGCGAATATTACTATACCAATTTCTTGGACGGTGTGATAGCCGATATTGATAGCGATTTGCACCACGTCTATCTCTACAATCTGAGCGATGTAGAAGGAGCTAAGTATTTCTCGCACAACTGGCAGGTGGAAGCCAATATGGAGATTCTGCGCGGATGGACCTTGACGGCGGCTTTCCGTTACACGGATGTGAAACACACATCGTTCAATACCTCAGCCAA
Source organism: Bacteroidales bacterium (assembly GCA_015061165.1). Taxonomy (GTDB): domain Bacteria; phylum Bacteroidota; class Bacteroidia; order Bacteroidales; family Paludibacteraceae; genus Colicola. The sequence continues at coordinate 56,724 of SUXC01000007.1, read as the reverse complement.
TGCGTGGCAACTCCGCGACAAACCGCTGCAAAACAAGTTCAAGGGTATCATCACAACCAGTTACCAGACACCGCTCAAGACCTGGCAGTTTGACCTGACAGCTCAGTTCAATGGCGAGGGGCGTATGCCCGATGGTTTTGTTGTGCCAACGGGTAGCCAACAATATACTGTGCATAATGGACAAATTTACCACAAATGGTACCCACAACTCTTGGGACAAGTGACCAAGTTCTTCCGCACATGGTCTATCTACCTGGGGGCAGAGAATATGACCAACTTCACGCAGGATAATCCGATTCTAGGCGAGAGGTTGTCGGTAGGCGATAAGGCGATGAGGCACGGAGGAACAAGTGCAGGCTTTGTCAATCCATACTCCAGCAACTATGATGCATCGATGATTTGGGCACCTATCCATGGTTGGAAACTCTACCTCGGATTCCGCTGGGCACTCGAACGAGAAGAATAAATCCTATTAACGACCTTAAGGACTTTAATGACCTTAAGGACCTTACCAACAAATAACATTATGAAACGAATCATTCTTTTTTTACTGGCAATCCTGCCAATGGCCTATGTACTGAGTACAGCAGAGGCCAAACCGAACAAACAAAAAGTAGTGTTGTATGTCTATCTCCACTGCCAAGACTGCTGCGACAAGATTCTGAAGAATATTCCTTTTGACAAGGAACTGAAGAATGGGGTGAAGGATCTGGAGTTTGACATAGCAGCACAAACGGTGACTGTCACCTACGATGCCAACAAGACCGATGTGCCTGCGCTGCAAAAAGCATTTGCCAAGATTGGTAAGCCTGCTACTACTACCAAGCCCGAGCATAGCAATCACGAACATGAGCATCATCACGAACATAACCACAATCACCAACACGAATAAAGCAACAAAGCCATGTCCCCGACATGGCTTTGTTATTGGTGATTGCGCATTGTGCGTTGCAGTTCGCGTTTGTCATCTGCGGCTCGCAGGGCTTGGCGCTTGTCGTAGGTATGCTTACCTTGACATAGGGCAATCTCCATCTTGGCAAAGCCGTTTTCGTTGATAAACAATCGCAAGGGGATAATCGTTTTACCTGTATCCTTTACTTGCTTGGCGAGTTTGTTGAGTTCCTTGCGATTGAGCAACAGTTTGCGGTCGCGCTTCGCCTCATGGTTGGCATAACTGCCGAAGCGGTACTCCGCTATGTGCATCTGTTTTACCCATAGTTCGTTGCCCACAAACTGGCAATAGGTATCCACCAACGAGGCCTTACTCTCACGGATGGATTTGATCTCTGTACCGAAGAGTTGAATGCCTGCTGTATATCGCTCCAGCACCTCATAATCGAAGGTCGCACGGCGGTTTTTGATATTTACATTGCTCTTTAATCGCATAAAATCGCGCAAAGGTACAAAAAAATTTGCAAGTATGCAAAAAAAGTTGTAATTTTGCAGCGAATTTATCGTTCGGGTCATTCGGGCGAGATAAGAAATTCCCGAATAGGGGACTAAATACAATAGTAAGCCGATTAAATTATAGGATTATGTTAAGAGATATTTTGTCAATCACAGGTAAACCAGGACTTTACAAATTGGTTAGTCGTGGAAATAATATGCTCATCGTTGAATCGTTGCTTGATGGCAAGCGTGTACCTACTTACGCTCGCGATAAGATTGTGTCTTTGGGCGAGATTTCGATGTACACTATGGGCGAGGATATTGCGCTGAGCGAAGTGCTGACCAAGTTGGGCGAGAAAGAAGGCTTGAAGGTGGCATCTATTGACCCTAAGAAGGCGGACAACGACGAGTTGCGTGACTTCTTCGGCGAGGTGTTGCCTGACTTTGACCGTGACCGCGTATATCCAAGCGATATTCGCAAACTCATACAGTGGTACAATATTCTCATCAATGCTGGCATCACCGATTTTACCATCGATGAGGAGGGTGAGGAGCTTGCTGCTGTAGAGGAGAAGAAGATGGAAACTAAGAAACCTGCTCCTAAGGCTCAAGTGAAGACCCAGAAAGCTGCGGCTTCATCTGCACGTACTGGAGTTGGGGCTAAAAAAGGTTGATCCTTCAGGATATCATTAATATCATAGAATCTGTAGCACCCTTGAGTTACCAAGAGGCTTGGGATAATTCGGGACTACAGGTGGGTGACCGCAATGCAGAGGTTCATGAGGCATTGTTGACCGTAGATGTGACAGAATCTGTGGTCAATGAGGCTATTTCTATAGGTTGCGATTTGATTATATCGCACCACCCATTGATTTTTAGAGGATTAAAGCAACTCACTGGTGCCACTCCGCAAGAACGTTGCGTGATGCAAGCACTACGCCACAATATCGCCATTTATTCGGCACATACCTCCATGGATAGTTATCTGCATGGTGTCAGCGGACGCATGGCGGAAAAGTTAGGTATTCGTGATTATCGTATATTGATTCCGTCCGTATCGCATGCAGAGGCAGGTCTTGGGGTTATAGGTGATTTACCGCAACCGATGGACAATGAGGAGTTTGTAGCATTTGTTGCTCGCGTGTTTGCCACACCTAATACCTCCTTGAGATGGGTAGAAGGTAGTCGCAAACAGGTGCGTAAAGTAGCTATTTGTGGTGGTGCAGGAGCCGAGTTCGTGGAGCAAGCGATTGCGCAGGGGGCAGATGCGTTCGTTTCGGCAGATTTCAAGTATCATGAATTGCAAAATGCGTATCAACGTATCACCGTAGTGGATATGGACCATTGGGTGAGTGAGCATTTCACGCGGGAGATTTTTGAGCAATTGCTCTCTCCTTATATTTCCACGCGCATCGCACGTGCGGACGAGAGCCCCATTAAATACCATGCCTTTAACCTCTAACCTTTAACCTCTCGCCTGTACACTCCAAACGAATATTAACATTAAAACAACATACAATTATGGCTAAAGAAAAAGTAGAACAAGAGTTGACTGTAGAAGAGAAACTACGCGCTCTGTATGAATTGCAAACTGTAAACTCCAAGATTGATAACCTGCGTATCTTGGCAGGTGAGTTGCCTCAAGAGGTAAAGGATATGGGCGATGAAATCGAAGGTTTGAAAACACGTTTGACCAATATTGAGAATAGTATCAAGGAGTACGAAACGGGTATTTCGGACCATCGTGTACGTATTGAGAATGCTAATGCAGCTATTTCTCGCTACAAAGAGCAACAAAACAATGTTCGCAACAACCGCGAGTACGACAACCTCACCAAAGAGATTGAGTACCAAGAGTTGGAGATTGAGGCTTCACAACGCAAAATCGCTAAGTTCAAAACCGAACTGGAGGAGCGTCAAGCAGATAAGCAGAAGACTGTGTCCGAAATCGAAGACAAGACTGTGGATCTCAATCAAAAGCGCAATGAGTTGGACTCTATCTTGGCAGAAACCAAAGAGCAAACCGAGAAACTGATGGTACGCGCTACCGATTTGGAGAAGCATATTGAGCCACGTCTTATCACTGCATTCCACCGTATTCGCAAGAATGCGCACAACGGTTTGGCAGTTGTGAAGGTAGAGCGTGATAGCTGCGGTGGTTGCCACAGCAAGATTCCAGCACAACGCCAATTGGATATCCGTCTGCGCAAGAAAATCATTGTTTGCGAGTTCTGCGGACGTATCTTGGTGGACACTGAGATTGATGCTAAGAAGAAATAATCCCATCCCCTAACTTCCCACTTCTAACAAAGAAGTGGTCTGATTTATGGCTGAAGAAATCATACCAACTAGTTCGTACAACGACGATAATATCGTCCACTTAGATGACCGCGAGCATATTCGCCGTCGTCCGGGTATGTATATCGGTAAATTAGGTGACGGTAAGCACGACGATGATGGTATCTACGTGCTTATCAAAGAGACGATTGACAACTCTATCGATGAGTTCCGCATGAATGAGGGTAAGGTGGTAGAGGTCAGTGTGCGTCCTTATACCGATGAGTCGGGCTATACGGGTGAAATTGTCTGTGTGCGCGACTATGGCCGTGGCATACCATTGGGCAAGATGGTGGAAGCGGTGTCGTTGCTCAATACGGGTGGTAAATACGATACCAAAGCATTCAAAAAGTCCGTCGGCTTGAATGGTGTAGGTACCAAGGCCGTCAATGCACTCAGTTGGAAGTTTGTGGTTCAGAGTTTCCGCGATGGCAAAACACGTCGTGCTGAGTTCCGACAGGGACACCTTATTTCGGACACCGAGGTGCAAGACTATACGGGCAGCGAAAAACGCGGAACACGTATAGAGTTTGTGCCAGATAATAGCAAAGGCTTGTTCGAGAACTATCATTTCCGCGATGAGTTTATTGAGACCATGATGCGCAATTATGCCTACCTCAATACGGGTCTCACTCTTGTGTATAATGGTAAGAAATATACCTCTAAGAATGGTTTGTTCGACCTTCTCACGGATAATATGACGGTTGAACCCCTGTATCCTATCATTCACTTGAAGGGCGAGGATATTGAGATTGCGCTTACACATACCAACCAGAGTGGCGAAGAATACCATTCATTCGTGAATGGTCAGCACACCATTCAAGGTGGTACACACCAAGTAGCTTTCCGAGAGGCAATTGCGCGTACTATCAAAGAGTTCTTTAGCAAGAATCAGGAGTATAGCGATATTCGTAATGGCGTAGTTGGCGCTATTGCCATTAATGTGTCAGAACCTGTTTTTGAGAGCCAAACCAAAGTGAAATTGGGCTCCAAAGACATGTCGCCTGAAGGTGGATTGTCGGTTAATAAGTTCGTGGGTGATTTTATCAAACAGCAGTTGGATAATCACTTGCACAAGAATCCTGAATTGGTGGAGGTTATGCTTCAAAAGATTCAGGAATCAGAGAAGGAGCGCAAAGCCATTGCGGGTGTCACCAAGGCTGCACGAGAGAGAGCCAAGAAGAACCTCTTGAACAACCCCAAACTGCGCGATTGCCAAGTGCACTACAACGATGCTAAACCCACCAAGTCTGCCAAAGATGCTGATGACGATTTGCGCCAAGAGAGTAGTATCTTTATCACGGAGGGTCTTTCGGCTTCGGGTTCCATTACCAAGAGCCGCGATGTGCGCACCCAAGCAGTCTTCTCATTGCGTGGTAAACCGCTGAATAGTTTTGGACTAAGCAAGTCGGTCGTGTATGAAAACGAAGAGTTCAATTGCTTGCAATCGGCGTTGAATATTGAGGACGGTCTGGATGAACTGCGTTATAATAAGGTCATTATCGCGACCGATGCCGATGTGGATGGTATGCACATCCGTCTGCTCATGCTAACTTTCTTCTTGCAGTTCTTCCCTGATTTAGTCAAGAAGGGGCATGTCTATATTCTCCAAACCCCTCTTTTCCGCGTGAAGAACAAGAAGGAGACACGCTATTGCTATTCCGATGAAGAACGCCTGCGTGCTATTGAAGAACTGAAACCTAATCCCGAGATTACGCGATTCAAAGGTCTTGGTGAGATCAGTCCCGATGAGTTTAAGGGCTTTATTGGTAAGGAGATACGCCTCGACCAAGTTACACTGCGCAAGGAAGATGCCGTCAAAGACTTGCTCAATTTCTATATGGGTAAAAATACGACCGAGCGTCAAAACTTCATAATCAACAACCTTGTTATAGAAGAAGATGTGGAGTAGTCTATTACCTTTGATACTTTTCGTGGCTCTCGGCATTGCTGTGCTGATTGTCTTCGAGGTTCGTGCCCGCCAGCAGCAGAAAAACAATACTGAACTTCTGAACAATGCTGAACAGTCTGCGGAGCAGACACCAAACCTCTCTACGCAAAGCGCGGACGATGGCTGCTGCGGTGAGCACTTGGTTTGCGAACGTGAGACACTTTTGCAGACCAATGCCAAGGTGGAGTATTACGATGACGAGGAGTTGGATGCGCTCATTGGTATCCCTGCGGAAGACTACACGGCAGAGCAATATCAAATGATTCGAGATGTCTTTGATACGCTGCAAAGCAAGGATGTACCAGGTTGGGTGCGCAGTATTCAACTACGCAACATTCAGTTGCCCTTGGACATTCGCGAGGAAGCATTGCTCATCGTGATAGAACGACGAAAAGCATAAATCCCCACAACGGTTATCACCATACTGACGACACCCAACCATAGGGTGTCGTTTGTACCTATGGCATCTACTTTTTCCATGTCCCAACCTTGTCGCAGGGCAACAAAGTAGAGCAGTACTGCCATGGCGTTGTTGGTGAAGTGCATCAATATAGGTATCCACAGGCTGCCCGTCCATGCTAACATATAGCCAAACAGCGCACCCATCAGCATACGAGGCACAAAGCCGTAGAACTGCAAGTGTATCGCTGAGAATAGTATGGCGCTGCACCAAATCGCCAGGTGTGGTATCCTCTCGCCTTTCTCCTCTTGCTTCTCGCCTTTCGCCTGAAACAGTCGTTGCAACACGCCGCGGAAGGTCAATTCTTCTGCCATAGCGGGCAATAATGCCATCAGTAGCAGGTTGATAATCAGTCCACCGAAGGTAGTTACATTCAGAAACTGCTCTGTTAGTACTTTTGCATTTTCTTCAGATGTTTTCATCCATTGCTCCAGTGGTTCGAGGAAGGCAGGGAGGGTCATTTGTTGATTCCAATAGCCCAATAGGTTTATTGCGGGCAATGCCACTAACATCAGGATTATAGCCCATATCCCATTGCCCATCATCCATCGCTTATCGCCTATTGTGCATCGCCCATTGCCTTTCATCCGCAACCACTCCAATGGTTGTTTGCTCCACAGATATGCCATGCACAAGGGGGGGAGCAAGAATATAGCGGTCGTTTGAATGAACTGCACCCATTTTAATGCATTGACTGACAATGGTTGTTTGAATAGAAAGATACTTCCCATCGCAAGAATGCTCAATAGGAATATACATCCCAACCATTGAATGACTTTGATAACCCAGTGTACTTGTTCATATTTTCCTTTTACTGCCATAATTAGTATAGATTTTAGATGATTATATCCTGTATTAGTTTTTCTACGAGTTCGGGGACACCGATAGAGGCATTTTTCTGGATATGGTGTGCACGGTGGCGGTAGATGCCGAGTTCGGGAGTGTTGGGATCAAGCACATAAATCTCTGCCGAAGAGGGCGCATATTGCAACAAGGATGCTGCGGGATAGACATTGAGCGATGTGCCCACCACGATAAGAATATCTGCTTGACTGGCGACCTCGCAAGCCAATGGGAAATAAGGCACTCCTTCTCCGAAGAATACCACATATGGGCGCAGTAGCGAGCCATCGGGATGGCGGTCGCCATAATGCTGCTCCCACCCGTCGATGTCGATGGTTGATAGTTCGTTGGTCTCAGAACGCAGTTTGGTCAATTCACCATGCAGGTGAATGACATCGTGGCTACCTGCTCGCTCGTGGAGGTTGTCAATGTTTTGGGTGATAACCTGAGTGTTAGGAATAGCCTCCTGCAGGCGCGCGATGGCATAATGCGCAGCGTTGGGTTGAGCAGCGAGGGCTTCGCGACGGCGCATGTTGTAGAACTCAACGCAGAGTTGCGGATTATTGAGCCATGCTTCGTGTGTGCACACATCCTCTATGCGGTAGCGGTCCCACATGCCGTCGGAGCCACGAAATGTGCCTAATCCGCTCTCAGCGGATACACCTGCTCCTGTAAAAACAACGATTTTCTTAGTCATAATAAATAGGGGTTATGTTAGTTTTGTATGATTATCGAGTGCAAAGGTACGGAAAAATTTGCAGATATCCAAATGATTATAGTCTATAATTACAAGTTTATAGATTGAAGACTCTGTGAGGTGCCTTTGGTGCTGCTGTTTAAGGTTTGGAGATTAGGGAATCGGGAAACACGAGACGGGACACCGTCGAGCAGGGTGGAAGAATATTTGCTCGGCGAGTTAGTGCCGAGAACTAGACAGGTGGTGGGAATACAAGAAACACTCGCGGGCGGAAGCGCAAGGCTAGACAGGTGGTGGTGGGTAGATAGTCGAACTATGAGTACTAGCAGCACTAGAGGCTCGAATGAGATTTGAGAGGAAGGGATGAATTATTTGTAGTTATAGTCGCTATTTATAAACTTGACTACGAAAATATGCGGCATGCATGCCAGTATGGTTGGTTGCCATATCCAATGTAAATTCTTTATCCCAACCTTTTTTAGCAACTATCTCTTGGATATTATTTTCTATCTTTTGATGGATAGCATAGAGTTCTTCTATGGCAATATCGTAATTATATCCCTCAAATGGTATGCTTATCGTTTCTTGTTGTAGGCTATCCATTCCTACTGTTACGGTTTGCTTCAGTACATACTCTTCCATTATGGTTGGAGTAGGTTCATTTTGTATCGTTGACTGATGCACCCAATATTCCAGTATAATATCATCAGCAGTTGGATAAACATACACCATCGAATGAATATGCGAATGTTTAGCCCAGTTAAGTAAGCAATGTTTTGAGCGATTGACTACCACCCTCGCGGTATGAGATGTAGTATTGCTTTGCAAATCTATACCCAAAGGACTCATACGCATCAGTCCTTCTGCTACGAGTTGTGGAGTGCGTTTGCTTTTTGCTTCACGGCGATACTCCACACGATTCGAAGGAGTAAATGGATAAAAATGGTCAGGCTGAACGACGGCAAAGCACGCGATAGTGCTTCTCTCGCCATGCAAGAGAAATCGATGTTCAAATGACACTACTCTATGTTTTAAGATTTCGTTCATCCTTTTTGCTACAAATATACCTTACATGTTACCTTTGTGGCTGTTCGAATTTGCTCTTCAGTGAAGGGCATACCCAAGCAGATAAAATCGCGATCTACAGTTTCTGGCATTCCATCCAATGAAGTGAGTAGCGAGAAACTGCAATCAAAGGTACGACCTACCATGCGTGGAAATCCTTTTGCACTTGTAAGTTTGCTATAAGCACAAAGGAAATTACCTCCAACTATCTCTCCAAACTGAATATAGTCAGGCAATTGCTCATTAGGATAGTCATTGAGGTTTACATCTTGATTGTGGACATCAATAGCATAGTATGGTTTACCATTATCTGAAATCCATCTCAGTTCATAATCATATTCTGAGATGTTTAATTCCTGCTTAATCCACTCTTCTATTTCTGCTTTGAAAAATGCCTTACCTGATTTGGTTGAATCTAAAATACTCATAGATAGTTTTTAAATTATTGTCTACTCTTCATCGGATTTTCGACTTTCTCCGTTTATTAATTCACTTATATTGATCAATTCATATTCCGAATCAAGATATGCTCGTGCTTGATTCATGCTGCGATGACATGTACTTAATTGGGTCATTATGTTATCCGCTTTAGATACTGTAACAACACCAAGATTATTTGCTTCTTCAAAAGCCGATACCCATTTAGCATATTGAGAAGAACTTGTGTCCGCATTGTGCAATATGCAGTATGAGTTTCTGACACGAGCGTTATCGGGATTGTTCGCATATTCGATACTATTCTTGAGCAACCAATTAAACAGTTTTACGCTTCCATAGTTGAATGCCAAAGTTAATTTAATCCCATCTTCGCTATCTTCAAAAACCAGGAATGGGTCAATGAGAATTTTCTTTATTGTTTTTGGCAATTCAAAGAGAAGTACCGATGCTAATAAATGTTTGGCAACAATCACATCGGGTTGATATTGCTTTATTAATTTCTTGATTTGACTCACAGTATTTAGAACACCGCCTACTTTGATAGTAGCGATAGTCACTACATCTTCACATTGCGAGAATGTTTTTAGAACTGCATTCTCCATCACATCGAGTTTGTGCGTTCTCTCTTTTATGAATAGTACTTTCATAGTTGTTGTTAGTTCAATCTGTTTGCTCTATACAATCGAATTCGCGGTTTACACTCTTTTCCCACTCATATTCATCCTTCATCTCTTTGATTTTCTCAAGTGCCGTGTTATATTGTGTTTGCAACAGGTGTGCTTCTTTCTTCTTTTCTTCAATTTCTGCGGGGTCGGTAAGCGTAGCGCGATTAGCATTGAGTGCTTTCAGTTCGCGGCGCAGGCGATTCGCCTCTTCGTGGCATTGTTGCCATTGTGTTTGTTGGTAGGTCATAATATTTATGTTTTATTGTCCTTACAATATAACATAGCAAATGGTTTAGGAAAATTAATATGGAAATAGAAAAAAATAAGAGGAGTGGAGCTCCACTCCTCTTATTTTTAGTTATGAATTACAACAGACTGTGCAAATCGCTATCAACTAAGTCAACATTGAACTCAAAGGTATCAATCTGTTCACATTCAACTTCATAGAATTTGCCATCATATACTATACTGTTCAGCAATCGGTCTGGCCATTGCTCTTGTAATACTTCCGAAACATTACTATCGTTCCAGTCGCAACAGTCGATAGGACGCAACTTTTCAATGTCAAATTCATCAGCTTCTATTTCACAAGAATATACATAATCGTAAATATGACCGTATTGTAATGCAAACTGCACAGAGTCAGCGTCGTCTGCTAATCCGTCATTTACCAATTGCTCTGCTACTTGTTTCATTCGGCGGCGAATAGCATCAACGATAATATGTACATGATCATCTTCCTCGCCTTCGTTATGACGATCGATAATGTCTTGGAAAATCTCTTTGCTAATGCCACTTTGCTCCCCAGCTAGTTTCATTGTATCTACTAGAGCAAAATCCTCACTTGGTTCGTCTGCATCAGCTTCATCAGCCATACCATAGTCAACAACGAGAGCATTCTCCTCCAATTCTTCAGAATCTTCGTCATCAATGCAAATTTCAACTCCGTGATTCGATACATAAAAGTCAACGATAATGTCATACATTCTTTCTGTGTTCTCAATATATAAACTCTCGAGGTCATATAAAAGATCTATATCAAAACAATTATCTTCAACCATTCGAATTGATTCTTCTCCTACAATAGGGAACAATGAAAGGCGAATTGCGGTTTGTGGATTTAAAGACAGTTTCACTTTGTTAGTATTACTGTTCTGGTTGTTAAGTTTTGCCTCAACAGCCTTAATTACATTCCTTCCCAATTGTGATGTACGCCAATCTGGATTAACTTCTAATCCTACTTCTTCTGCAATCTCACGCAATGCAGGAGCAGATTTTGGGCACAACTCTCCGTTTTTGTACACCTCCATTTTGGAGTCATCATGGCGAACAATTCTCCAATCGCCATAAGTTACATCTTTCTTAATCATAATGTTAGATTTATTAAATAAGTCGCCTACTCTTTCTCGGATTTTCGGCTTTCTCCTTTTATTATTTGTCTTAGAATAACTATATCCATTGAAGCTCTCTATGGCACATCAATGCTTTGCGTTTTTTCTGAATGACCTCTTTCCAGCAATCGCCAATATTCGGATTGTCTTTGAGGTTGAGAGGGAAGTATCCGTCTTTAATTAGACCTTTTTCTATTGTTTCTAATTCCTTTTTGTTACAATCCAGTTCACACCATTCGTAATAGCAGGTTGATAGTGCATCGGTTATTTCTTTTTCATCATTCATATTCAGCAATGCACCAATTGTTCTGCGCAGCGTGGATGTGCGTTTGCGTGGACTTAAATGATTTTTCAGGCGTCTTCTGCCATTAACTCCTTTACCCAAATAGAGAGCATAATAAGTGCCACTTGCAACTGCGTTATCTTCTGGGAATTTCCTTTTGATCTTTTCAAATTGAACATCGCCAGCATGTTCACGAAGTACATTCATTATTTCTGAATCTTCGTGAAACCACCACCGATATATAATAGATCCAGTATGTGGTGATATTCTATTATCAATCACATCGGTTATATGGCATTGTTTCCATTGTAGTTCTGTGTAGTTCATTTTGATTAAATTAGTTTGTCTATTACAATATAGCAAATTATTATCAAAAATTAACCTCTCGTATGATTTTTTATCACTTACCCTCAAGTGCATCTACAAGTTTGCTTCCGAATTGTCGTGTAGTCCAATCTGTGCTATACTCAAAGCCTATTTTTTCAGCGATCTCACGAAGCGCGGCTTTGGTATTTTCAAAGTGGCGATAAGATTCAATACTGCCATTCTCTCTCACTTGAATTACATAACCACCTACAGTAGCTGTTTTGCCATCACCAAACTCTTTGCAGATATGACTACCAAATTGTCGCGTAGTCCAGTCAGGATTGTATTCAAACTCTTTTAATGCTGCTATCTCGCGGAGCGATGCTTTTACATTATCAAAAATTCTCCAAACAACAACACTACCGCTGTCTTCTACTTGGATGAGGTATTCACCCGAAATTGCTGATTTTTTTGCCATAAGTTTATTAGTTTTAAGATTATTGTTATGTGAATTTGTCCAAATTATATATAAATGAGTAACTTCTCCCCATACCTTGAGGTCCTGAGAATACCCTGTACGTCCAAAGAGAAGTTACTCATGGATAATAGTAGGCATACAAAAAAGCGGGACTGCACTGTTGCTGTTCCGCTACATGAGGCTCTGGTATTGCCTGTAAATCCGAACTAGCAACACCGAAGCCCACGCCGATATGTACGCACGCGCACACCTATCTATTTTAGGTGTACGGAGATAGATATACATATCCCGAGGACATCAAAATGCTGCAATGTGTTGGATTTACGTTGAATTTACCAGATTCCATGTAGCCAAGCACAAAGCGCCTATGACGCCTTATTATGTCTGCAACCACCCCACCCGAAAGACATAATCCCAAGGCGTGGGCTAATTACGGGTGCAAAGGTAGTGTTTTTTATTGATATATGCAAGTATAATGGTGATTTTGTGTGTATTTTTGCTCGGCGAACCATCGCCGAGAACAAAACAAGTGGCGGGTTAGATAGTCGCACTAGATACCCGAATAGCATTCGTCAAGCACCCCAAAACGCCACGAGCGTTTTCGGGGACCCCGTATGCGCCTACTGTTTAGAGTTTGGAGATTAGGGAATCGGGAAACATGAGACGGGACACCGTCGAGCAGGGTGGAGGAATATTTACTCAGCGAGTTAGCGCCAAGCACTAGACAGGTGGTGGGAATACGAGAAACACTTGCGGGCGGAAGCGCAAGGCTAAACAAGTAACGGGAAGTTTACTCGGTGTGTACGCAGAGGGTATAACAGATAAGGTGATTTAGGATTTCGAGGTGTGGATCAATGAGCCGATGATAAAACCACGGAAAGTGGTATAAGGATTAGGGTGAGTGTTGGGATAGCGGTCGGCTTTTTTACGGTAGTCTGCGTATTTCTCCTCCCACTCGGAACGGAGTTCGGGGGTGTTCATGATGACAGAGGTCTGTTTGACTGCCTCTGAGAAAGTAGAAACAGCCTTCTGGCGAGAGGGCGCCAGAGGACCTTTATACGGGTGTTTGACTACATAAGCATGCGTGCGACCGTTGCGCGTGCGCATGATAATCTTATCGGTAGAGCCGAGTTTGCCCGACATGGAGTCGAAGGGATGAGAGAGAGTGGTGCGTGCCATATATAAAACAAAAATTATAGTTTATTATACAAAATTATCCAATATATCAAAGTAGATGTATTTTCAACAACCTAAACAACTTTAATCAACAACATTGCGCGGACCAACATCGTCCGCGCTCGGCGAATTGATAGTGAAATGAGAAGGCAAAGGTACAACAATATTTACAGATTTGCAAGTTTTGGAGGGAAAATTTGTGATTTTTTAGTGAAATAGTACAAGTATTTGATAAATACGCTATTCCTACGGTAAGAATATAGTTATCTATCGTGTATCTAACGTATATCTATCGTGTATCTATCGTATATGTAACGTAGTTGATAGCGGGTTGGTAGCGGGTTGGTAGCGGAGGGGGAGCCTCTCCTAAATCCTCCCCTAAAGGGAAGGACTTTTAGAACGCCAAAGACCGCCCTATATGGTGTAAAGTGTAAGGTGTAAAGGCAAGAAAACCCGAATAGTATTCGGGAATAATGAACAAACAAATCAGCTCGGGGACAATAGCAATAGAATCAAAAGAAAAATCCATACCTTGCAATTTTTGTGCAAAGATATGGATTTATTTGCGTGCGCGAAAAGACGCGACTTGTCAAAAGAACCTATGACTTAATTAGTTTTCAATCTTAATACTCGTGATAATGGGTTTCAAGTACTCTGTTTCGATAAAATTTTCAGGATTATCTATTTCCTGCAGTCTTAACTTAACCTTAACGTAATATAACTCCACCTTGTATGACTTGTATGCCGATCTGCTCCAATTATGGTAGTAGGCGCATTTGTTAAAGTCCTTCACAAGTTCTTCCAAGGTAGTAAACGGATTTTTCTTTAGGACTTTTTTTACTGTTCCACTAGCATAGAAAAACTTAACGTCCTCATTATAATAGAATACAGCTTTCATTGGAGGATACTCTTCAATGATGGTTTCCTTGTACTTAAACTCAGAATAGTAGAAAGCAGGGAGTGTTTTGTTTATCAAGTTAAATTCTTTGTACTTAATGTCTGCTTTATACTTAATTCTCGGGTTAAATCTATCATTACCTTCAATAAAACCATTTAAGTAAAGATTTCGTTTATCTATGTTAAATGATTTCATCTTGGAATCTTCCCATTGTATAGCCTGACCATTATCCGCTATGCCTATTTTAACTTGTTCTGCTATTGTATCCAGATAGCCATGTCGTTGTTTCTCTATTGCCAACCTGGAGATGTCCATAAAGTGGATTCCTCCGGTCTGTTTACCAAGTGAATAACCACCTTGCTTGCCTAAGTCATACATCTGCCATTCCCACATCTCGTCATCAATCGTCTTTAAACGAGTTGGATTTTCATTCACAGACAAGCCATGATAAGAATAAGAAATGGCTTCAGATTTAGTCAATGTATAGAAGTTCTTATCAGCGGCTGTTGCTACGACCATTATTGCATATGGCGAAGCAAATTTTCCTTTCTCATATAAGAAACCTAAACTTCCTTTAACCTCTTTATTATTCCTAAAGATAATTCGAGCGTTATACTTAATTGTGACACCACCTACAGGCGGTTCTTCATAAATATATGAATTCAAATCTTCAATTACAGCCTCCAAGTAAAACTCTCCTTCAGAGAAAGCAAAGAAGATTTTATCATTCATATAACACTCTCCACATTTCTTCGTCTCAGTTATTTTATTGTAAAGTTTGTCAGTATTAGGTACTTTAAACCCAATCTGTTTAATAGTATCTGCAAAATAAGCATTTTGCAAGTGATAACCTTTTACTGTTATAAGCTCTTCGGCATACATTAAATGCGTTAAAAATAGAGCGACAAGAAGTAATGCGAACTTTTTCATAACAAAACAATTTTGCGCTGCAAAATTACTCAAAAAATTTGGATTGAGCAATTTTTTTGAGATATTCCACTTAAAAAGTGTATTTTGTAAGCTTTTCGCTACAAAAATACCTCCATGCCGTTGATGGTATAGATGCAAACCTGCAGGCACGTCCGCAGGAGCCACCGGAGATGTGAATAAGCTCATACTTACACTATTTTATGGAAATTATATAGAATAGCACATCTGAGAATTGGGCGTTATTAGGCTTCATTGGACTTTTATCGAAGGTATGGGTGATAAGCAAATCGCCAGCGCTGAAGGGCACTGGCGATTGATGCATTATGATATAGAACTATTATCTCACTTGGGTGAGGGATTTCACGTGGGCGTTGAAAGCGTCTTGCTTCAACAAGTTCTCCAATGTGAGGTGCATGCGGTAGTTCCAGAAGTGTTCTGGGTTACTTGGCAAGTTGATACGCTCTGCATGTTGGTCAGGCAAACGCAAATTACCATCAATTGCCAACCAGTCTTGCAATGGCAGAATCACCCACATTGCAGGGCTATACATGTGTTGATTAACGATAAACTCAGCAATCTCTGGCGACATCTCTTGTGGCGCTTCACCCCACCAGCCCATTTGCTCGTTGTAGAACTTCTGAGTAACTTGGCGGTCTTCCTCCCACCATGCACGCATAGGGTTCATATCGTGGGTTCCAATGGTACAAACGCTCAAATATGGTGCATCAGCAGGGTGTGCAAAAGCACGAGTTGGATCCTTAGGCATACGTTGAATCTCAAGCGAGAGGATCTCCAATTGACTCATTACCTCAGGCACGCAAGTAGGCACCATACCAAGGTCCTCGCCGCAGCAGAGCATGTCGGTAGCAGCGATGAGCGTAGGGAGTTTCTTCATCGCAGAATCACGCCAGAAAGCCGTGTGGCGGTGGTAGAAATAGTCGTTGTGGATATCCATGAGGAGTTGGCGTTGGTCGGCATACAACTCGCTGAAGTTATGCGACTGATACATGGCAATACGTGGGTGGAGCATAGAAGGGTTCTTCTGGTCACGCACGAAGAGAATCTCGCAATGGAGATAGAGCAAGCCATTAAGGACATTATCGATATTGCACTTGCCCTCCAGCGCAGCACGGTGCTCAGGGTCGAGGAAGTACTGCTGAACCTTGCGTTGGGTGTCAAGGTGCTCAGGGAAGTAGTAGATATTGCCGTCGTTGGTGAGGAGGAAGTTTTGCTTCACAAACTCGGTATCATAGCCAAAGACTTCGCCGAGGAAGTGAGCACGGAGGTAAGGACGAGTGAGGCGGTCCTCATCGAGCTTCACACCCATGTTCCACAGGTCTTGGAGGGAGTATGGCATAGCAGGAGAGAAGTGTCCGCAGAGTCCCCAAACATCCGATTTGCGCATCTGCCAGATACGGAAGAAGCCAAGGATATGGTCGATACGATAAGCATCGAAGTAGTCCGCCATCTTGGTGAAACGGAACTTCCACCAGTGGTAGTCGTCTTGCGACATGACATCCCAGTTGTAGGTTGGGAAGCCCCAGTTCTGGCCACGTGCGTCGAAGTCATCGGGTGGTGCACCTGCCGAAGCAGAGAGATTGAAGAGTTGTGGGTCGGTGGAAGCATCCACAGAATCAGGAGAGATACCGATAGGTATATCGCCCTTGATAGCCACTCCTACGGAGTGCGCATAATCCACAGCGTCGCGGAGCTGCTTGTCGGCGTGGAACTGGAGGTAGCAGTAGAAGTCCTTAGGTTGCTTGTCGCGTTTGGACATGAACTGCGCATATGGAAGGAGCCATCCCTCGTTGGCAGCGAGGAAAGCATTGTATTCATCAGAAGCAAAGAGCTCGGCTTTGTCGGCCTTGTAGAGCGCTTTGAAGTACTTCATCTTCTCGTCGTAAACGCATTGGTAGTCAGCGATAGTCTTGGCATTGAACTCCTCCTGTGTCTTGCGATACCTTTTCAGTTGGGTAGGAGTGAGGGTGCCCATCTTCTCGATATTAAGATAGATAGGGTGGAGGGCAAAGACACTGACTGCGTTGTATGGATAAGAGTCGAGGTTGTTGTGACGGAGAGTAGTGTCGTTGATTGGGAGGGTCTGGATCATCTTTTGACCTGTAGCGACAGCCCAGTCAGCGAGGAGTTTGAGGTCTTGGTACTCACCAATACCAAAGCCGTTCTCCGAACGGAGAGAGAAGACAGGTACCGCTACGCCTGCGCCCTTCCAGTTGGCTTGTGTATAGCGGAAAGGAGCATCGGTGAGGACATAGTGCTTAGCACGTTGAACGTCCCAAATCTTGCGGTTCTCGCCCCACTCCATGTCCACGATGTCGCCCGATTGGAGGTCATAGATGACATACTTGTACTCAACCACAGTGCCGAGTTTGGCGTGGAAAGTGGCGGTCCAAGTGGGGTTGTAGTTGTGGCTATTGGCAATAGGCGATTGGCTATTGGTCATTGGGAGCATTTTCTTCTTGTCCCATGCGCCGAGGGCAGGGATATTACCCATGATGGCTACACCTTGATGGCGCTCGAGGCGAGGTACGCTGACCTTAAGGCAGATATTGCCTGTTGCCTTAGCCGCAGCAGAAGGTTTGCGGTGCGCGAAAAGCACTTGGCTGAAGACCTTAGAACCGAAGAGAGAACGGTCTTTATCTTGCCAAAGGTCGCGGAGGATAATATTGCCAGGTTGGCACTCGAGGAGATGAGGCATAGACTCGCGACGGAGGATATTGCCATTCTCATCCATGACAACATAGACATAAGAAATATACTTGTGGATATCACTAAGTGTTAGTTGTGCAGCCCATTCGGCAGAGCCATGGCACTCAAGGTCGAGTTGCAGAGGTGAAGCCTGTTGCACATCTGCATCCGCAGCATAGAGAACGGCTATGTGCTGTCCCCACTGCGCTTGGTAATTGATTGAAAAAGATAATGTCATATTCTTGTAATTTATTTAGAAGTTCATAATTTATTTGGTTTTGCCATTGCGGTAGAGGATGGAGCCAATAAGCATAGGCAAAACCGTATTGATAATCCAAATTAGTAGCACAGCAAAAGCAATACCTGCTGCATTATCGCTGAAAGCACTGAAAATAATCAATGACCAACTACCACGAATAGCAATATTCAAAGCTGGCATAGATGGGAAAATAGCAATCACCATATAATAGAACGGAATGGCAATCATATATTCCATCGGTAACATCTCCACTCCGCAGAAATGCAAAGTTAGTGCCAACTGGATTGCCCACACCATATAACGCAAGAATGACCAACCGACCGTTTGCATAAAACGAGTGTAGGATATTTTGGATAGTGCCATCACGAGTTGCTGCATCTGGGTGGACTGCCATTGGCGCTTGGTAAGATAACGCACCAAATGAGGCAGAAAACTCATTAGCAACACAACTACAATAAAAGCAATGGCGAACGACTGCATAGGAATAGACTGGTCGTATGAAGCAAAAAGCCACGTGGCAGGTACACCAATGATGAGTTCGACAAGCAAGAGGGCTACGGTGCCCACAAGTCCAAGTCCGACCGCAGCAGAGAAATTGCCCTTATCCTTGAGCAACATGGCACGGGCAGGGTAATCGCCAGCATGGTAAGGAGTGATAAAAGCACCTACATAGCCATAATAGACCTGGCGCTGCGCTCCCCAAAAAGTCATTGGCTCGACATCACGCAAAAGAAGACGCCACTTGCCCGCTTCGCAAAGCACATTGATAGGCATAAGCAAAAGCACAGTAACAAGCACAAGAGCATGCCATACATCCATACTCTGAAAAGCAGCAAGAAAAGAAGCATAATCGTCGAAAATAATCAAACGATATGCCAAATAACCATACGCCACAAGAATAAGCAGCGTGTTAAAAATCCGAAGATATGGTTTGTTTTGCTTCATTTCGGGCTGCAAAGATAGTAAAAATTTGTGTAAACACAAAATTTTTTTGCAATAGTTGGCATATTTCAGTTATTTTTAGTACTTTTGCGGGTGAAATGAAGCGTGTAGGGATAGTAATAATCGTTTTTGCATTGTGTATGGTGTTGCCCATACACGCTGAGTCGTTTTCTCTGGATGAAATTCTGGAAGATATTTACAACCAACTTTCGGAAGATGGGGAAGTACCCATGGAAGATATACAGGAAGAACTGATGGAAATAGCAGAAAATCCTATTGACCTGAATCATACAACAGCCGATGAATTGAGTAGATTATACTTCTTGAGCGATGAACAGATAGATGCAATCTTGCTATATCAATACAAACACCCTTTTAATGATATATATGAATTGCAACTGATTGATTGTCTAAAGGATTATGAAATCAGGAATCTGTTGCCGTTTGTAAAGGTAGAGGCGAAAGGCGAAAGGTTAGAGGTTAAAGGCAATAATTTATATTTTAGGGAGGTGTTTCACTATGCTAATCATGAGATAACGCTGCGGACAGATGCACGAAACATAGAGGACTATGAAGGCGATCCGATGTATGGCAAACTGCGCTATCGGTTTAATTATCAAAACAGAGTGATGGCAGGTGTAACGATAGGTCGCACACAAGGCACAACATGGGAAAATATAGACTACGGCGGATTTGTAGAATTGCGCGATATGGGTCCAATGAAACGAGTGGTAGCAGGTAATTATCAAGCAAGTTTTGGCTATGGTTTGGTAGTTGGCAGTCCGTTCAAACGAGGAAAAACAGCGTATATTCAGTCCACTTCGACCACAGAGGAAGGATTGAAAAAGTTTGGTTCGGTAGGCGATAGTTATAATTATTTTCATGGCATAGGTGCTACTGCACAAGTGAGCAAATGGGCAGATGTGAGTGCGTTTTATTCGTTGCGTGAGGGTAAAGAAGAATGGAAACATGTAGTGGGAGTGAATGCGACAGGCAGGTGGAAGCAACTGAAAGTGGGAGTTACAGCAGTGGAGGAAATAAGACAGCCTACCCCCGACCCCTCCCTCAAAGGAGGGGAGTTACTAAGTACACACGCGGTAATGGGTATGAATGCTCGATGGAATTGGGGAAAAGTGGATATTTGGGGCGAAGTGGCGGGTAGTAAAGGAGAACAATGGGGAATAGGTGGTATAGCAGGCATAAGATATACCCCTATTTCGGATTTGAATTTAAGAGCAATTTATCGGTATTATTCCCCCGAATTTGACAATGCATATGCCAATGCTCTATGCTCGTGGACAAGAATGAAAGATGAACATGGAGGGTATTTAGGAATAGAATATAATAGATTGAGCAATTGGCAATTATCAGCATTTGGAGATGTATGGAAGAGTGGGTTTGAAACTATGATACAAACGGATTTTGTACCTCAAAAAGACTATCGTATACATACGCGCTTTCGAATAAAAAGGAAAGATGATAAAGACACTTATTCGCTGCGGTGGAATATGGTATATAAAGTGGGTCAGTGGAAAATGAAAACACAAGCAGATGGGAATTTGGTATATGTCAATAGCAGGCTGAGTTATGGTTGGTCGGTATTGCAGGATGTGGAATATAGGTTTGCTGACGTGCCCATCGTGTTGCAACTGCGGGCGCAAGCGTTTGATGCACGGAAATGGGATAATCGTGTGTATATCTATGAGAATGATGTGTTATATGCGTATGCCATCCCATTTGTATATGGTATGGGTGGACGGTTATGGTTGAATGCACGGTATAAGATTAACAATACATTTTCGGTGTATCTGCGTGTGAGCGAAACTATATATCAACAAGCATGGGCAATGGAACATAACAAAAAATATACACGCACAGACGTGCACGCACTACTAAGAGTGAAACTATAATTATCTCTTAAACGAAAAGTATTTTTGTCCGAAGAAACTGATGCCCACTGTGATAAGAGTGATAATCATCTTAGATGGGGTAGGATAGATACCACATACCTCTACAAAAAGTTTCAAGCCGAAATAGTTTACCAACAAATTGACTATCACAATCAAAATATATCGCCAAAGCTGCTTATATCCGCGCAGCGAAGATTGTGTGAAAGTAACATACTTATTCAGCCAAAAACCCGTAAACAACGTAATTGGAAATACTATCAGCAGTGTCATCACGTGAGGAGTAAGACATATTTCAAAGGTAAAAGGTAAACTTATATAAACTAACTCATGCCCCACTACAAAATTATACAAGACAAAATACAACACCCAATCCAACACCATGTTTCCGCCACCGCAAGCCGCATACCGAAATAGCTGCTGCGGAACATATTTACGAAATGGTCGATAGAAAAAATCGACTATTTTGGTGATTATTTGCGATAAAGTTTGCATTTTTGAAAAAAAAACACTAATTTTGCAGCCGAATTAAACAAATCGGCGTGCAAAGGTACTGAAAAATTTGCGACTATGCAAATTTTGCCGAAGATTATTAACCGAATTGTAACATTTATGGACGACTATCACCAACAAAATGCAACAAGTACGCGCCAAGAAGTTTTTGGGGCAGCACTTCTTGAAGGATCTGAGTGTCGCCCAACGGATTGCTGAAACCATCCAAGCACCCCAAAATAGTGGGGATAAGGTTCGTGTTTTAGAAATTGGACCTGGCATGGGTGTGCTCACGCAGTATCTCCTCAAAAATCCTAATCTGCAGACTACCGCTATCGAAATAGATAGGGAGAGTGTGGCATACCTCAAAGAGTGGTACCCCGAGTTACACCTCATTGAGGGCGACTTTCTCAAACTCGACCTCAATATAATCTACCCCGACGGAGAGTTCTGCGTGATAGGCAACTATCCGTATAATATAAGCAGTCAAATTTTCTTCAAAGTACTTGACTATAAGGACCGTATTCCTATTTGCTCAGGTATGATTCAGAAGGAAGTAGCAGAGCGTATAGCCAGCAAACCAGGCAAAAAAGCATACGGTATTCTCAGCGTACTGCTCCAAGCATATTATGATATAGAATATCTGTTCACCGTGGATGAGCACGTGTTCAACCCTCCGCCGAAAGTCAAGTCGGCGGTTATCCGAATGACCAGAAACAACCGCCAGGGATTGGACTGCGATGAAGCACTGTTTAAGAACGTAGTAAAAACAGCATTCAACCAGCGCCGAAAGCAGATGCGCAATTCGTTGATGCAGCTCGTAGGAAAAGAGAATCCTATCCTCAACGAGTCAATCTTCACGAAGCGCCCCGAACAACTGAGTGTAGAAGAATTTATCGCACTCACCCAACTAATTCAAAATTCAAAGTAACCATTCAAAATTAGTGTAGCCATGGCTGAACTCAAAATATTCTACAAGGACAAAGACAAAGATAAAATAAAAGTAGGACGCAGTGTAAACATTCTCACCAGTCTTGATAAATCGGATATCATCTGGATTGACCTATTGGACGTAAGCGACCGAACAGAGGGCGTGCTCGAGGACTTCCTCAAAATCGATATTCAAGAGGATGAAGAGATGGAAGAGATTGAGATGTCATCTCGTTATATCCAAACCGACGATTCCATAGTGGCTAACTCTAACTTCCTCCGCGATAATTTCGAGGTAGAACCCGTCAATTTTATCCTCAAAAACAGCATTCTTGTCACTACGCGTGATGTTGAACTCGCCAGTTTCAACGAGACGGTCAAAAAGATGCTTGTAAACACACGCAACTTCCCAACGGGATACCACGTACTTGTTTCGCTCATGGAAACACGTGTAGAAAAAGATGCGGATATGATTGAGGATACTACTGACCTTATCACCAAACTTTCTGGTGAAATCAATGCCAAAGATCATGTAGATGAAGAGGTACTTATCCAAATCAAGGACCTTCAGGAAAAAGTCACCATTATCCGTCAAAACATCATGGATAAACAACGTGTGATTAGCAACTTCCTGAAGTGCGATTTCTTCCCAACAGAATTGCAACCTCGCCTCACAATGATTATCAAGGATATCAATTCTCTGTTCGATTACACTCGTTTTGGTTTTGACCGTCTGGACTACCTCCAAGATACTTTCCTCGGTCTTGTTAATATCGAGCAGAACAAAATTATCAAGATATTCACCGTAGTGAATGTGGTATTCCTGCCACCTACATTGATTGCCAGTATGTACGGTATGAACTTCGACTTTATGCCAGAACTTCATTGGAAATTAGGTTATCCATTTGCTTTTGGTTTAATGGTTATTTTTACACTGGCTATCTTGCTCATTTTCAAGTTGAAGAAGTGGTTGTAAACAAGTTTTCAACCACGGCTAATTTATATTGTTGATGAGATTTGATAACCCAAACTTATCAATCTTATCAACAATCTATTTTTTAATAAAAATCCTTATAATCTATTAATAGAAAGATAAATACGCAGGTTTTCCACATTTTCCCCAACCAATAATAATAAAGGAGTCTTTAATTAATTCTACTTTTATTTTTTAAGGGAGATAGTTTGTTCGTTTTGAGTTAGGTTGTATATGAAATTGCAACCGTTTGCGGAGAGATATTGCACGATTATGGGCAATAAATTTGCATAATTGAAAAAAAAGCAGTACCTTTGCCCCGCTTTTTGCGCGCATTGCGCGCGTTATTGTTTTAGAATAAGTACAAAAAAGAATAAATAAAAACATTATGGTAATTAAAGTAAGTAACACCAATCAACCCAATTGGACGGAGGTTAAGGTTAATGCTAATCTTCCAAAGAACCTCCACAAACTACAAGAAATTGCATACAACCTTTGGTGGGTATGGAATTCGGAAGCTAAGAATATCTTCCGCTACATCGACAACGATGCATGGCACAAAGCACAATCCAACCCTATCGTGCTACTGAATATCATCAGTTATGAGCGCATGGTGGAACTCAGCAAGGACAAGAAGTTCATGAAAGAACTCGATGCTATCTATGCTGATTTCCGTGCATATATGGATGAGCCAAAAGATGCAAAGAAACCAAGTGTAGCATATTTCTCAATGGAATATGGCTTGACCCACGTGCTGAAAATCTACTCAGGTGGTTTAGGCGTACTCGCAGGCGACTACCTCAAAGAGGCATCTGACTGCAACGTGGATATGACCGCTATCGGTTTCCTCTATCGCTATGGCTATTTCACTCAAACGCTCTCTCCAGAAGGACAACAGATTGCTAAGTACGAGGCACAGAACTTCTCCAACCTGCCTATCACACAAGTGTTGAACGAGGACGGTACACCAATGATTATTGAGGTACCTTATCCAGAGCGCATTGTAAAGGCGTACTTGTGGAAAGTGGCTGTAGGTCGTATCAACCTGTATTTGCTTGATACCGACAACGAGATGAACTCTGAGTGGGATCGTCAGATTACTCACCAATTGTATGGTGGTGATATTGAAAACCGTATTAAACAAGAGATTATGCTCGGTATGGGTGGTACTATCGCCCTCAGCAAACTGGGTATAAAGAAAGACGTATATCACTGCAACGAGGGTCATGCTGCCTTCATGGGCTTGCAACGTATGCTTGACCTCGTAGAGAAAGAGGGTTTGAACTACCAACAAGCGTTGGAGGTGGTTCGCGCAAGCGGTCTTTATACTTGCCACACTCCAGTGCCAGCTGGACATGACTACTTCGAAGAGGGCTTGTTCTACAAATATATGAACGCTTTCCCAGCACGTTTGGGCATCGAGTGGCATGACCTCATTGGTATGGGTCGTCAAAACCCAGAGGATAACACAGAACGTTTCTCAATGTCTGTGTTTGCACTCAACACCTGCCAAGAGGCCAACGGTGTGAGCTGGTTGCATGGCGAAGTGAGCAAGAAGATGTTTGCTCCAGTATGGAAAGGCTATTTCCCAGAAGAGTTGCACGTGGATTATGTAACCAACGGTGTGCACATGCCTACATGGGCTGCCAGCGAGTGGAAGACAATCTACAAAGAGACTTTCCCAAAAGAGTGGTTTAACGACCAATCCAACCTCGCTATGTGGGCTCCATACAACGATTTGCCAGAAGAGAAGATTTGGGCAACTCGTATGAAATTGAAGTGCAAATTGATAGCATACTTGAAAGAGCAATTCCGCGACAACTGGATGAAGAGCCAAGGTGATCCTGCTCGTATCGTTCGTGCATTGCAAGAGATGAACCCAGACAACCTTATCATCGGTTTCGGACGTCGTTTTGCTACCTACAAACGTGCACACTTGCTCTTTACTGACTTGGAGCGTCTTGATAAACTCGTAAACAACCCTAACCGTCCAGTACAATTCCTCTTTACTGGTAAGGCTCACCCAGCTGATGGTGGTGGTCAAGGACTCATCAAGCGAATTATTGAAATCAGTCGTATGCCACAGTTCCTTGGTAAGATTATCTTCCTCGAGAACTACGATATGCGCTTGGCTAAACGCCTTATCTCAGGTGTGGATATTTGGTTGAACACTCCTACTCGTCCATTGGAGGCCAGTGGTACTTCTGGCGAGAAAGCACAAATGAACGGTGTATTGAACTTCTCCGTGCTTGACGGTTGGTGGAAAGAAGGTTATGTAGAAGGTGCAGGTTGGGCTTTGACTGATGTTCGTACCTACGAGAACCAAGCACACCAAGACCAATTGGATGCTGCTACTATCTACCAAATGCTTGAGAAAGAAATTATCCCAATGTACTATGCAAAGAACAGCAAGGGTTATTCTCCAGAGTGGATTCAAACTATCAAGAATAGTGTAACAAAGATTACTCCACGTTTCACTACCAAGCGTATGATGGATGACTACTTCGAGAAGTTCTACAACAAACTCGCTAAGCGTCACGCGCTCTTGTTGGCTGATAATTATAAGGTAGCTAAAGAGATTGTTGCTTGGAAGCAAAACATCGTAGCTCACTGGAATGAGATTGAGGTAGTTAATTCTACTCTCAATGCTGAGAGTGCAGAACTTAACGTAGGTAACAAATGCACTATCGCAGTTGAGTTGGACGTTAAGGGCTTGAACGACAAAGGTATTGGCGTAGAGTTGGTAGCACTTCGCACTTCTACTCACAACAACGAGAAGTTGTACGAGGTTAAGCCATTGGAATTGGTGAAGACCAACGGATCACACCTCTTCTTCGAGACAGAGTATCAGTTAGCGTATGCAGGTGGTATGAAGTTTGGTTTGCGTATGTATCCTAACAACGCTCTCCTGCCTCACCGCATGGATTTCTGCTACGTTCGTTGGATTTAATTCGTATATAAATTAGGTGTGCAAAAGACCGCGAGTAGCGGTCTTTTGTTTTAATAAATAAAATAGTTTTTTTATTTTGGCAACCATGTTTGGCTTCTACCCAACAAACCTGCTTTATCCAACGATCCGCGCAATATCAGTTTGCCGTCTTTTAAATACACTTTAGCGTAATAGAATTTGCCATTATCGGGGTCCAAGACTTTTCCACCACGCAACTCTCCGTCTTTCAACTGCATGTCACGGATAATAGTCAAACCTACAATAGGCTGATTGTGGTCTTCGCCTGTACAAGCTTGGCATACAGCAGCCGTAGGATTCTCTTCAAATAGTTCTACAATCGTGCCATAGTACTTTCCATTCTCAGCTTGGTAAATACGCACTACTGATTTTTGTTCGCCACTGGCATCATCTACCGTGATCCAATCACCCAAAATAGGTGTTTGACCTACCATCTGAACGGCTACAAACAACATTGCCGCCAACAAGAATTTTGTCTTTTTCATATCTTTTTTATTATTAAAAATGAAACATTATATTCATTATCGCCCGCAAAAGTACAAAAAAAAGATGGAATATGCCAAATCCAAAGCAAATAATTTTGATATTTGCATAAAAAATAGTAATTTTGCACGCAAGATTTGATTATTCTAAACAATGAAACTCGTTTTTGCATCTAATAATGCCCACAAGTTGGCAGAAGTACGCCATATCCTCTCACAGATAGAGGTGGTGAGTCTGCGCGACATAGGTTTTCTACAAGAAATAGATGAAACAGGGCAAACGCTGGAAGAAAACTCTCGCCTAAAAGCTATTACCGTCTGGCAATGGCTCATCAGTAATCACTTAGATAGTGAATACAATGGCGTCTTCGCAGATGACACAGGTTTGGAAATACAAGCCCTTGGCGGAGCTCCAGGTGTATATTCGGCACGTTGGGCAGGTGAACCATCTAATGATGCTAATAATCGAGCAAAAGCATTGCAACTACTGAGTGGAATATCCCATCGAGATGCACAATTTCGCACGGTCATTACATTGGTGGGAAAAGGGCAGGAGCAGCAAGTAGCGGGAATCATCAAGGGACAAATAGCCATTGAGGAAAGTGGCGATATGGGATTTGGCTACGACTCGCTGTTTATTCCTGAGGGACATTCGTGCACATTCGCCACGTTGTCGGCAGAACAAAAGAATGCTATCAGTCACCGCGCACGCGCATTGCACGCGCTACGCGCAATCATAAATTAAGGTATCGCTATGAAAAAATCATTGATTCTCGGTTTACTCATATTTGTAACCTCTGGCATACTTGCCAACACTCACATTGATACTTCCGAAGATAATTGGACATACGGCAATATGCACCAATGGCGTGCGCACTCTGCCTTTTCTAATATAGATGCTATGGCAGTAACTCGTGATAAGGTATTTGCTTTGTCCAATCATTCGTTGTTTGCTGTGGATAAGCAGTCGGAAGAACTATCCTACTATAGTCGTTTGACAGGTCTGAACGGCGCAGTGATTTCCACTATTGGGTATAATGAGGCACTCAATTTGCTATTAGTATGTTATGACAATGGTCAGCTGGATGTGATTAATGCTAAAGAGGAAATAGAGAATGTTCCAGATTTATATTTGAAACAAACCAATTCCTCTAAGGTTGTTAATGATATTTGTATGCACGGTCATACAGCTTATCTTGCAATGGATTTTGGTATTCTTGTGTTGGATATGAAGAAACGTGAGATAAAAGACACTTATATCATTGGTCAAGATGCATCTGAAGTTAGTGTAAAATATATTACTACTATGGGCGATAGTATCTATGCTGTCTCACCTCAACTATTATATGCTGCATCGTTGTCAGATCCACTATCGGACTACGCTTATTGGCATTCTTATTCGTTGCCTAAAGGCAAACAGGTAACAGGTCTATGTGCATACGATCAACAATTATATATAGTACGTGATAATATCCTATGGTCTCGCAACGCAACGCAATGGCAAAAACAAATCACCACATATCCTATCAAAAAACTTTGTAAGACCGAACAACAACTTTTCCTATTACCCAAAGATAACAAAGGTGCTGCAATGGTTGGTACCGATTTGTCGTTGCAATGGCAAGAGATGGGAGAAATATCAGATATTGCAGAAGATGGTAAGTCGCTATGGTTCGCCTCTACCGAATTAGGATTGGTGCGTGGAAGCGATAGACAATCGTTCTACCCCGATGGTCCCATTAATAATACCGCTTATCGTATGCGCTTCTTCGGAGATAGACTATATGTAGTACCTGGTGGCAGGTGGGCAACCCAAAACGAAACGCCAGGTGAAATAATGTTCTACGAGAATGGCACATGGGTAAATGTCTCAAATGAAAAAATCAATGAAGCATGTGATGCGACTATCCTCGACCTAATGAATGTGGCACAAGACCCCAACGATAAGGACCACTACTTTGTTACCAGTTACGGTTCGGGAATGTTGGAGATGTATGGTGAAGATGTTATCAAATTATATACGCCCAGTAATAGTGCTCTTGTATCTGCAGCACCTAATGCACCCAATAGATATACCCGTACGGACGGGGCTATGTTTGATGACAAGGGATACTTGTGGGTTTTAAATACCGAGGTTGAAAACAACATACTAATTATGGATGCCCAAGGTAATAAATTGGCCACATATAGTCTGTACAGCAATAGTGTTCGTGTTCCATTGTACACACCGGGAGAGATTATTGTAGATAGACGTAATCCACAATGGAAGTGGATTCCTCTATGTCGCTACAATACAGGATTAGTGCTACTACAAGATAATGGTACACCCTTGAATTCTAAAGATGATAAAGTAACATACCACAATGAATGGTACGACCAAGATGGAAAACCAATTCTACCAGAGTTCATTTATTCATTGGCGCAAGACCATGACAACACGATGTGGGTAGGAACCAATAAGGGACTTTTCTTGATTCCATCCACTATTGATTTCACCACCTCCAACCAATGTGAAAGAGTGATTATCAGTAGAAATGATGGCACACAGTTGGGCGACTACTTACTTGATAACGAACAGATTAATCACATTGTAGTGGACGGCGGTAATCGCAAATGGATTGCTACTGCCAGTTCGGGTGTATTTTTGCTCTCTCCTGATGGCAAAGAAACAATACAGCATTTTACAGTTGAAAACTCCCCTCTTCCGAGCAATAATGTACTATCAATAGCCATTATGGAATCTACAGGTGAAGTCTTTTTTGGCACCAATCAAGGATTAGTATCCTATATGAGTGATGCCATCGAACCTGCCGAAAATTTGGCTGAAATCTATGCTTATCCTAATCCCGTACATCCTACCTATCATGGTATAATCACAATCCGAGGCCTCATGGCAGACACGCAAGTTCGTATCGTGGATGCCAGTGGAAATCTTGTTGCTACAGTATTGAGCAATGGTGGAGAAGCGGTATGGGACATGACCAATACACAAGGACAACGAGTGGCATCTGGCGTATATACAGCCTTATGCAACACCACAGATGGCACTGGACATGGTAGTACCAAAATATTAATTATGAATTGATACGATGGACAGACTGTCCAACGCCAATTTACCCACGAATCAGGTTCATAAACTCCTCGCGCGTCTCAGGGCGGTTGAATGCGCCTGTGAAGTCGCTGGTGGTAGTTACAGCATGAGGTTTCTGCACACCTCGCATCTGCATACATAGGTGTTCGGCTTCTATAACCACCATCACGCCCAATGGGTTGAGTGTATTTTGGATACACTCTTTGATTTGTGTAGTCATACGCTCTTGCACCTGCAAACGTCGTGCAAACACATCTACCACGCGAGCCACTTTGCTCAGACCTGTGATTTTGCCGTTGGGGATATATGCCACGTGTGCCTTGCCAAAAAAGGGCAAGAGATGGTGTTCACATAACGAGTAGAAAGGGATATCTTTCACCACCACCATTTGGCGGTAATCTTCTTCAAATAACGCAGAGCGTAGTATCGCCTCGGGATCTTGTTGATAACCTTGTGTCAGAAATTGCATGGCTTTGCCTACGCGTTCGGGTGTACGTTGCAATCCCTCGCGTTGGGCATCTTCGCCAAGATGCTGTAGCAGTTCCACCACATGCTGCGCAATAGCCTCTGTAGTGGCTGTATTGGGAACAAATAAATCGTTCATCGTATTACAATTATCTTATCGGGTACGATATATGTGCTACCCGTCAATTCAGGAAAAAACGCTAAAAAGGTTGTTTTATATTGATTTGCTGCTTCGCGATTAAGAAAGTTGCCTATTCTCACTTTCCAGAAAGGTGGTTCAGAGAGGATATAGACTGGCACATCAATCTGTGATTCTATGCGTTGTTGCAGTTCAAAGGCTTCTTGTTTAGCCCTTTGCTGAGCGTTAGAGGCGTATATTTGGACTCTGAAACCGTCTATAACTTGTTCTCCGCGGGTATAGCCCAATCGTTTGTCTCGCATGAGTTGTGTTACCAATGAGTCCTGATGTACTACTGCGTGTGCCATCTCTTCGGTAATCAACTTTACGTCTTCCATGTCTATAGTTACTATGGAGTCTATAGCCACTATGGTATCCACTTTGCCTATATGTTCTTGTGCCATTCCCATTGCGAATAGCCCCCATATCATGCTTAATATCAATATTCCTTTTCTCATATCCTTGCCTTTACACTTTACACTCTACACTCTACACTAATACCTAAACGAACTACCTCCCACAAACTCACGCAAGAACGAGGTAGGTGGTATCTCGCGTTCTGGTATGGATTCGAAGTAACTGAGGTATTTCTTCAATCGGTGTGCGACGGTGTATTCGTCGCAGTATTTGGGCACTTCGTCCAAAATGGGTTCTGCATGTCGTTTCAGAACTGCCAATTCAAAGAGCAGTGCAGAATTAAACATCACATCGGCTTCTTCTTGGAATGGTGCTATCCATCGTTCTTCACCGCGTTGCACGCTGGCGAGTCGTGCTATGGTCTCGCGTGCCGAGTAGCCACGGTAGCGGTAGTCGCGCACGATACGACGTATCAGGCGTACATCGCTGGTAGGAATCCAGTTGTGATTGTCCAAATTCACCGTGGTGAGCGAACTTACGTATATCTTGAAGGTCGTTTCGCGTGGGATATTCGGAATCAATTCAGGATTCAGAGCATGTAGTCCCTCTAGTATCACAACAGTATCTTGTTCCAAGCGAAGTGTGTCGCCTCGATATTCTCTTTTGCCTGTTTCAAAATTGTAGAATGGTAGTGATACGGTTTTACCTTCCGACAGGTCAGCCAACTGTTGGCGGAAGAGTGGTAGGTCGAGCGTATGCAGGTGCTCGAAGTCCCATTCGCCGTTCTCATCGCGTGGTGTATCTTCGCGGTTTACAAAATAGTTATCCATGGAAATGACCACTGGGCGAATACCATTGACCATTAGTTGTATAGTCAGACGCTTGGAGAAGGTCGTTTTGCCCGATGAACTGGGACCAGAGATGAGTACGAATTTGGGTATTCCTCCTTCGCGATGGGCTATTTGGTCGGCTATTTGCGCCACTTTTTTCTCATGCAAAGCCTCCGATAGTTTGATCATCTCAAAACTCTTTTGGTTCTTGCATGCTTGGTTAAATTCGCCCACGTTGCTGATGTGCAGCAATTTATTCCATCCTCTAAACTCTTTGAATATCCCAAATCGTTTGTCTTGCACGCATCGTTCTTCCAGACGATTAGGGTCGTGACGGTTGGGGATACGTAGGAGGATATTGTCGTGATACATTTCCACGTCAAACAGGTTGATATATCCTGTAGATGGCATCAGCGCGCCGGTATAGTAGTCTATGTAATCGCCCATGCGATAGTAGCGACAGTAGGGGTTGCCGAGTGTTTCAAACAGGGTCACTTCGCCTTCTTTTCTCTCGCCGAATAGGCGTATCACTTCTTTGGTCTGTCGTTCTTCGGTGATGATAGGTCGATCTTCAGCGATAATGGCTTGCATGCGTTCTTTGAGTTGTTCGACAATCTCAGGCGTAATGATCTTGGCTGTATGTCTTGACTCGCGTATAGTGCAGTAGAATCCTTTGCTAATAGGGTGTTCTATTCGTAGGTCGCAGTCGGGCCATAGTTCGCGTACGGCGCATGCCATCACCATGCTCAGTGTGCGTACATAGCAACGTGAACCGCTTTCGCTAGTGGCATCAATAAACTCGATGTCCTTGGGCTTGTATATCAAGAAGTTCAGATTTTGCACTTTGTAGTTCACTCGTGCAGCGATAATGGGGTATCGGATGTTGAGTGTTGGACACAATTGGTCGTACAACTCCTTGATAGAAGTTCCACACGGAATTTGAACATACTGTTTGTTGTTCTTGCAATAGATAGTGACTAAGTTTGCTGCCATACGCGATTGCTTTTGCACAGATGCTATTTATATAATTTTCGCTGCAAAATTACAACTTTTTTCGCATATATGCAACCTTTCGTGCGATTTTGTTTGCAAATGTGCATCTTTTGTTGTACCTTTGCAGCATGAAAAGAAATTGCGATATAGAAATCATGGCACCCGTGGGCTGCTGGGAGAGTCTGGCTGCTGCCATTGAGGCAGGGGCGACCAGTGTGTATTTTGGCATAGAATACCTCAATATGCGTTCGCGTTCTTCGGCGAACTTTACCACACAAGACCTACACACCATCGTGGAGCGCTGTCAAGCGGTAGGTGTGAAAACCTATCTCACATTGAATACGGTGATGTATCCCGAAGACTTGCCTCTTATGCGCGAGATTGTCAATCACGCCAAAATAGCAGGTGTGTCGGCTATCATCGCCTCTGATATTGCTGCACTGCAATATGCCTACAGCCAAGGCGTAGAGGTGCACCTTTCTACCCAACTCAATATCGCCAACACCGAGGCACTCAAGTTCTACGCTCAATATGCCGATGTGGTGGTTTTGGCACGCGAACTGAATATGGAGCAGGTAGCCAGTATCTATCGTGATATACAAGAGCAAGATATTCGTGGTCCTAAGGGTGAACTTATCCGTATTGAAATGTTCTGCCACGGTGCACTATGTATGGCGGTGAGTGGCAAGTGCTACCTTAGTCTCAACAACTTGGGCGCCAGTGCTAATCGTGGTGCCTGCATGCAAATTTGCCGACGTGGCTATATCGTCAAAGACAAAGAAAGCGACCTCGAGTTAGAGGTGGACAACCAATACATCATGTCGCCTAAAGACTTGAAAACCATTCATTTTCTTAACAAGATGCTCGATGCAGGCGTGCGTGTATTGAAGATAGAAGGACGCGCACGTGGCGCGGAATACGTGAAAACAGTCGTGGAGTGCTACCGCGAGGCGGTGGAGTTGTGGGAAGGAGGCAATTGGCAATTGGCGATTGGCGATGGGCAATTGGATATAGAGGCGAAGATAGAGGAGTGGAATACCCGTTTGGCTCGCGTATTCAATCGTGGTTTCTGGGACGGCTACTACCAAGGGCAGCGTTTAGGCGAATGGACCCACAAATATGGCTCGCGAGCCACACGAAAGAAGGTGTTTGCAGGCAAATGTACCAATTTCTTTAAGAATATCTCCGTAGCAGAGTTTTATTTGGAAGCCACCCAAGAGATTCGCGAGGGCGATGAGTTGCTCATCACAGGCGAGACAACTGGTGCCTACGAACTGGTGGCAAAAGACTTGCACGACGGCAAGGGACAACTGCGAACCGATATTCAGAAAGGCGAGTACTTTGCCATCAAGACAGACAAAATCGTCCGCCGTGGCGACCGTTTATTCCTGCTTAAGATAGATGAATAATAGGCGATGAGGCGATGAGGCGAGAGGCGAGAAGTAGCGGCGTAGCCGCATATTACCAGCCTTTAACCTCTAACCTTTAATCTATAGAACAAAACAAAAATCAATATGAGAAAAGCATTACTACTCTTGCTGCTTGTATTCAGCGTTTGTGCTTGCCACCGTCCAGTACGCGTGGTAGAAGCAACCAGCGAAATACTGATGATAGATAGCACGTTGGATGCTATCCAAGACACCAATTATCAGGCATATATTGCTCCTATCAAAGCGGATTTGGAAAAAGAACTTAATATCCCTATTGGCTATGCGCCTGAGACAATGACCGTGCATAAGCCCGAATGTACTATGCTCAATTGGGCGAGCGATGCGCTGTTCGCCATGGCGCAACAACGCTATCCCAACAAGGTGGATATGGCTGTGGTGAATATTGGTGGTATGCGTACCGACTGGGCAGCAGGAGATATTACGCGTCGCCATATCTTCGAACTAATGCCTTTTGACAACGAATTGGTGGTGCTAACCATGACGGGCGAAGAGATACTCAATCTGTGTGATGTGTTTATCCGTTTAGGTGGCGAAGGCGTGGCTGGTTTGCGCCTCAAAGCACGCAATGGGCAACGCATATCTGCCACCATCGATGGCAAACCTATTGTTCCTACCGCCTACTATACAGTGGCCACCAGCGACTATCTCAGTCAGGGCAACGATGGTATGACACCTCTCAGGAACCACGAGGAACTGTGGCGCTCGGAAGAGAAAATCCGCGACCTATACATCGAATATGTGCTGCAAACGAAAACAGTAGCAGCCAAAGTGGATGGCAGAATGGATATTTAGTGCCTTAGCCACAGCCATGTGGTATTGCTCTCTTTGCCAAGGTATTGCACTTTTGCCTGAATAATACTTGCCTCTTCTGGCACCGTGAATGGCTGCGTATATGTCTGCCATTCGCCTTCATCTATACGATATAGTATTTTGCCCTCCGACATCACTTTGTTCATTGTTACAAGGTGTGGTGCCACAGTGTCGGTTTCTATGTATCCCTCCAGTGGCATAGATGCCAGTCGCATGGACTGAATACCTGGTTGCTGGATATGGAAATTACGCCCACTGGCTGCCAATTGAGGCATAAAGACATCATATACAAGGCGGTTGTAGTCGGCCAGACTAAGGGCACTGCGATTATTCCATGCGCGTTCCGCCAAACCATACATCTTAGGATAGAGTTGCCATTCCACTTGGCTGAACGAACGAATAACCTCTGCCCACAACTGTGCGTTCATACCCACCACATTAGGGTGAATCAGTGGCTCCCAATCAAACGAACGATACTCATCGGTATAGCCACCCCAATTGAGTCCTTTCTCCTCGTGGTGATTGCAATATGCGAAATCGAAATACAGGCGATTGGCATTTGCCAAAATAACAGGATAACCTGCCTCTGCCATCTCCAATGGTTTGGTATCGCTATTGAGCCATGAATAGCAAATAGCACGGCTCTCGGGCTTGCAGAAATGCGTGATCTCCTCCCAACCCATAGGCTGAAGATGATGGCGATTGAGAATAGCCAACACCTGATCAATAAACGCTTGGTGTTCTTCTTTTGTGAGAGCCCCTTTGGGCACTTCATCGCCACCGATATTAAAAATAGTTAGTGGATATCCTGCCTCCTCGTGCATCTTGACAATCTCGGTAATAACATGGTCTATAAACTCTACAGCGTATGGCTTGGTTACATCAATCACGTTGTCGGTATAGTTTTGTGCCGACAGATATACACGTGTATCAAATAGGCTATCGGTGAGCAATGTGCCCATTGCCTTTTTGCATGCTCGCATATGCCCTGGCATGTCAATCTCGGGTATCACGCGTATGTGGCGTTCGCCTGCATAGCGCAGTAGTTCAATATATTTCTCGCGTGTGATATAGCCATTGGCAGTAGTAGGCGCATTAGGATCCCAACCACCACAATACATAGGCAGCAGACATTCGCTCTCATCCGTAGTATAACCGCGCTTGGATGCTATATCGGTCAGTTGTGGCAATCCAGGAATCTCCAATCGCCATGCCTCATCATCCGAAAGGTGGAAATGCAATACATTCAGTTTGTGATACGCCATCATGTCCAGTATGCGATAAATAGAGTCCACAGGATAGTAGTTGCGTACTACATCCAACATGATACCACGATGATGCAGGTCGGGATAATCGGTAACTATTCCGCATGGCACTACCTCTCCCCACTGTTTGAGTGTCTGCTTGGCATAGAAAATACCCGCATCGTCGCTTGCTTCAATAGTGATAGTGGTGGGTGTGATACGCATGGTATAGCCCTCTGCCACCATGTTGGCATCTGTGCGAGTAAGGATTTCGGCTTTTGCCACCTCGCAATGTCCTTCGCCGTAGATGATTTGCTTAGGTTGGGGCAAGAGAGGTTGTACTACCTTATCGTTCGCCTCTTCGCC
Organism: Bacteroidales bacterium; assembly: GCA_015061165.1. GTDB lineage: Bacteria > Bacteroidota > Bacteroidia > Bacteroidales > Paludibacteraceae > Colicola. The sequence goes on along the minus strand of SUXC01000007.1, from coordinate 19,973 downwards.
AATCACCTTCTGCACATACTCATACACGTATGGTCCGTCGGCGTATGGTGTTTTCTCCCATGTAACAATTCCACGTTTCATCTGCTCTGGGCGAGTGAAAGGCGCGTAGGTGCAAGGAATAGAAATGGGCTTTTCGTTGCCTTTCACCAAGAAGAATCCCTCTGGACGCGAAGTTTGGCGGATGACATTGCCACGGAAGAGCAACTTGAATGTTCGGCTCTCATTAGGCATCAGTGGCTGAAAATCAGCCGTTGGTGTAAGACTATGATAACTGGCTTGGATTTCTGTTTGCAAGAGTTGGTCTCCCTCTGTATAAATGGGGTGTAGCGACATGTAATTGAAATACAAAGTCCAACCATCATTCGTAATAGGACGGTTGGAATGATTGGTAATCGTGTAATACAGTTCACAGATACCTGGCTTGACATCGTTTTTACCCATTTCCCAGTGAATAGATATAGGGGGATTTTGTGTACAAGCACTTAGTCCAATAGCGACTAAAATAATACTAATCAGTCTTGCGTTTTTCATGGTTTTAGTCATTTTATATTTGTAAAGTCCTGCAAAGGTACAACAAATAATGCACATTTGCAAGTGAAGCTAGCAATATTTTTTGAAAATGGGATAGATTTATCTATCTGCATACGATCTCCAATGCCTCACTCAAGCCTGCTTGAAGTTGCGGTATTGGAGATTGGATGCAAAGGTGTAACCTTATTTTCAAAAAATATTGCTAGCGAACTGTAGTATGTTCAGCATTTTGCGAACGTACTTTCGAGGTGGGCGAGTTCGCCAAGCGAACGAGGTCGGTGCCCTCGAAGGTACTACCTTTTTATCAATATTCGTCATAATTCCCGCGTGCTGTTTTCCGTGTTCGTCCGTGGTTGGTATATTTCCCACCAAGAGACATCTTTCCGCGGTGATGATTTGACCACTGAACTGCACGGAACTACACTGAACTAAGGATATATATATATATCGTGTTTCCGTGTCTGTCCGTGCTTGTCAGTGGTTGGTATATTTCCCACCATGTCAGTGGTTGGTAATGTTACACGTTACGCAGGGGTGTACGCGTTCCACTCTTGGTTCCAGACGTACTGACGGAGGGTGGTGTACTTGCTTTGTGCCTTGAATGCCATTTGGTCGATAGGAATGATTTTTGCCATAATGTGTTAAGGTTGAAGGAGTGAAGGTTGAAGGCGCCATACACTATGTATATACTGGATAGGTATCAAAAAGGTAAGCATTTTCTCGGACTTGTGGGGTGTTTTTCTCGGATTTTGCAAAACGCGCCTCATAATCTACTAATTATCAATATTATACATATAATGGCAAATACACAAATAAATGCGACTTGCAGATTGCAAATCGCATTCACTTTACACTTCACACTTGACGCTCGCGTTCGGCAAGCCTTTAAGGTTTCGGGGTCCCCACGAAATAATCGTTCGACCGAAGGGAGATAAGAACTTCGTGAGTGAGTGTGGGGGGGGGAAAAATTGGAAAGCTTCTACGGACTGAACAGAGAAGAAATACAGAGCCGAATGCAGGTAAAAGAAACGGAGCAAACCTTAACAAATGCCCAAAATAAACCGTCAGTAACTAATGATGCGTGAAGTGTCAAGTGTCAAGTCGATGCGATTTGCAATGAGCAAGTCGCATCTACTATTTTGTCTGTACAGATCAACTACTATTTTCTCGAGACTAATGTAAAGAAGTATTTATATATTGATTTTCGCGCACGCGCATTATTCAATTTCAATTTCTATCGACTTTACACTTGACACTTTACACATCGGAGCCGCTATACCCCATATCCAATATCCAATCGCCAATATGTTTGTTTATTCCCCCGAATGCTATTCGGGTATTCGGAGAAAAATCTTGCAAGCAACTTCCGACGCAGCACATGTTGCACAGATGTTGCGCAGATGTTACGCAGATGTTACGCTAAGGTCACGCATCTGCTCCCTGTTTTCAATAGAGGAGCTGTCGCAAAGCGACTGAGGTTTTCTCTCGCCAATCGCCCATAGCCAATACCTAATCGCCTCCTCGCCTAATCGCCTCTAACCTCTAACCTATTTCTTTGTTTATTGTCTCGAATATCATTCGAGTTCTCCCCGCCTCTACTCTCCACATTCTACACCCTACGCTCTACACCGTTCGCGGCTACCCCGCGAGTTCTTCTATGTCTATTCCCCCGAATGTCATTCGGGATTTCTGTGTTGTTCAGACCTCGGCGCTTTCCCGCCGAGCAAGTTCCTGTCATTGGTTAAACCCTCGGCGTATTCGCCGAGTAAATCCCCGCTTTCTTGTTTGTTTATTGCCTCGAATATATTCGAGTACCCATCGCCTATAACCTATAAACTATTTCTTTGTTTATTGTCCCGAATGGTATTCGGGTATCTTCTGCCTTTACACCTTACACCCTACACCTTACACCCTACTCCCACCACCACATCACTTTACCACATGCAAAAAAGTGTCAACGTTTTTGCATGTTAGTGAAAGCGGGTGCAACATTAAACATTCAAGCGGTCATTATGTGTCTATGGAATAGGGGTGGAATATGGGTATTTTTAGTGCATTTTTTTGAAAATGCAAATTTTACTATTCTCAATCAAAATGCCAATTAGGATTAAGATCCTGAGGGCTGCGCCAAACCATATGGTATTCTTCGCGGAGAATACGCTTCTTGTGTTTCCAAAACACATGACAGCCCCCCATTACGCAGCAGTCCTCGGGCATGCCCATTTCCTCACTCATAAGCGCCTTGGCGCGTTTATCCACCTCATCAACAATGAAGTTGTACTCCTCTAACCTTTTAGGCGATACTTCTTGATAATTTTTCATAGATTTTCCTTAAAAATCATTATCCTCATACGAATCAAATCCTGACATGCCATCGTTGTCGTAGTCGCCACAGTCCCAATCTTCGCGAGAGGTCCAGTTACCTGAACCACTCGCGCGATGACGGCGATCTTCACTCATACTGCGGTAATCTTCCACATTAAAACTGCTCTCATCAGAGCCAAATAGAAAATCAAATAGTCCCATAGTAGTAATTTTGAATTAGAAGTAATACGAAAACATTTTAATTAAGATCCAAAAATCAAATTCTTATATTCAACTATTGCATTTTTTGCAACAGTTCGGTGGTGGGCATCTCCATGCGGTTGAAAGCGAACCACCTTTTGCCGAGATCTTTGATGCTAGCACCGAGATGATAGACCGTCTCGTCGATGCAGAGGAAGCGGTCGTGAGAGCGGTCGAAGGTAATAATACCTATCGGAGGATATTGTGCATTGTGCTTCTGGATGTCCAGTTGCAGTTGTGCGGATGGTTTCTTGGTGTAAATGGTAGCAGCCACCTTGTCTGCTCGTTTGGCGAGCATGGTGAGCACGCTATCATCGATGTAGTTGTCAATGAGGATGATGCGCGTGGAGGCTTCGCGTATGCGATCGTTGATGAAGGTGTAAGCATCAAAGATTTGACCGTCGTAGAAGATGCCTTGGTGTGGTTGCACATTACCGCTATCCAAACGACGGAAGACCTCTTCGAGTTTGTGGTCAGTTTCTGTTTGGTGCGCTACGATTGCTAATTGATTTTGTTCCATCACATCCAAGCGTTGGAATATTTGTGCATTTGAAGCGATGAACTGGCGCATAGCGGTAAACGCATCCATGATTTGAATACTTACATTAATTGCCGTTTTACTGCGTAGAACAGTAGATAACATTGCAACTCCTTGCTCTGTAAATACAAAAGGATTTACATTAGAGTGCTTTAGCATTTGCAACCGGTCACAATTTGTGACCAGTTTATCTCTCTCTAAATCAGATAATTGGAAACGAAAACGAACAGGAAAACGTTCAATATTACGTTTCACTGCTTGATTTAACACTTTTGTATCCACTCCATAAAGATTAGCCAAATCTCGATCCAACATCACTTGTTGTCCACGAATGTCTAAAATGAGATTTTCAATGTGATTAGTGGGCATTATATCTCCCTCTGTTGGTAGTAATTGTTTCTTTGTATCAGTCATATTCATTCGATTTAAGCAGTAATCATTCTTATTTTTTGAAATCTGCTGCAAAGGTACTACATCAAACTGCTAAAACTTGTCAGTATGTAAAGGAAAATGCAGAAAAGTGATTTTTTCTGCATTTTTATATGATTGATGGGGGATGGATTCGGTTTTTACGATGATTTTATTGGGACTTGCTCCTTTTTTTGTTGAGTTTGCTGCTTTTTAGTGAGAAAAAAGGAGCAAGCTGTATGTGAACTATTGGTGAGGATTGGAGTGTGAAACAGAAGAGGATGATAGAGATGAGAGCGGGTGCAATGTGCATGTGGTTATTGCATGTTAGTAGTAGTTAACTGAGCCCAGCGTTGTAGACCGTTGGCGGAAAGGCGGTATGCTTGTTCGGGTTTGTTTGGAGAGTCAGGATAAGCCAAAACAACATAACCTTGGGCAATAGCAGGACGAAGATAGTTATCCATGAAGTTACGGCGACTTCTTTGTTTCAGACCCAAATATGCGATGATCTGTCGTCGTGGCATGGTTTGAGCGCCAATAGCCAGTATTAGTTTTTGTATACGTCCTTCAGCCTTGTCTGTGGACAGGGTGGGAGGGATTGGTTGCGATGGTTGTTCTACCGTTTGAGTTGACTCTTCTATCGCTTCAATATAGAAACTGAATGGTCTGAATCCATCGTTGCAGCTAATCATGGCGCTCATAGGGTTTTGCATCCATCCGTCGTAGAAATTGCCTTTTCCTTGAGATAGTTGCTCCACAAACTGATGCATAGATTCCCATGCAGTTAAGCATAACCCTTCAGGGCATTTGCCATCTATGGATATCCATTGTTGTCCTTCTTGCACGCTGCATGCGTGTTCAATGGGATTTTCATACTTCGCCATTAAATCAGTATATACCGTTTGGCGAATAGCGGTGATGCGAACTTTTGCCATAATCTGTGTGATATTTGCTGCAAAGGTACACAAAATTATTGAAACACACAACATACTTGCTCCTTTTTTTGTTGAGTTTGCTGCTTTTGTGTAAAAAAAAGGAGCAAGCTATATATGAACTTTATGGGGAGGGGAGAGGGAAGTGGTGTGGAACCACTAAGTCTTACATGCTTGTTTGGAAATTCCGAACTACCACTTTTTGACTTGCTCCTTTTTTGTATTTGGTTTGCTGCTTTTTGTGAGAAAAAAGGAGCAAGCTATGTATGAGCATGTGAGGAGATACGTAATTATGAATATGGATGGGGATTATTCTTCTTTCAGATAATATCTTCTCCACCATTGTTTGAATGTATCGGGTGTTTCGTATCCGCTGCCCCAATGCATGTATTGACTTCAGATGAGTGCTTTGAGCGCGATGGGTGCGCCATCATGTGGATTAAAGTGTCCGAGTCCAAATTCTTTGTAATCTTTAATCAAGCACTTGAGGTTATGTATTCCATCTGCCGTATAATGACTCTCCACCCAGTATCTCTCATAGCTAGCCAGTAGGGCATCTTCTCCCAGGGATTTCTCATCCATAGGTTCACCTTTGTAATACCTACATTGAGCAATATATTCTTCTCGTGATTTGGGTTGGTACATATAATTAACTGTTAACTGTCAAGTGGATGCGATTGGATTTATGCAAAGGTGGTCACACCATCCCCACGAGCAGTTCCTTGAGCTGCTCTCGGGTGATAGGTTGGATGATGAGTTGCATGTTTCTTATTATATTGGAGAGAAAAGTGCAAATTAATTGTATTTTCTGGGGTTTTATCTGTGGTGGATTCGTTTTTTATGATGATTTATTTTGACTTGCTCCTTTTTTATTGAGTTTCGCTGCCTTTTTGTGAGAAAAAAGGAGCAAGCTATGGGTAAGTAAAGAGGGGAAAGGAGCAAGGGTAGAGGTGAAATGGATGTTGGGGAAAGAGGAGAATGGAAAAGAATAGGAAGGATTGGGAGAGATAGAAAAATCGGAATACCAATTTTATTGATTCAGTTGGTGACAATTTGTCACCAACTCATACATTAGAACAGTGCAAATAAATTGGTTTTTATGGGGTATTGAGGGATTATTTCTTATATTTATGGTGCAATGCTAACCATGCCGCTCTATAATTCTCCCAGGCTGATGCAGCATCGCCTCCTGTTTCGGCAACTATTAGATACTCGAACAATGCCTTGCCAGCCTCATCACCATTCACTCCAAACTGAGCCAAATCATGATTCATCTTCAAGTGGTCAATCATAAATCCTCTATCGCAAGCACGATAATGCGCTTCGAAGGCACACATACCCGTCCAACTGCGATAGTAGCGTATATACTCATCGTCGCAGTACATAAACCAATGGTCTTCCATTCCTTCTGGAATATGACCCATGCGAAGAATATCCATCTGGCGGTCGGATAGTTCCATGTAAAATGGCATATCGGTTGTATTTTCCAGATTGTCAGGCATAGGATGTATATCCCAATCACGAGCTGTGGCTTTTTTAGTCTTTTCAGGTATCAAGTCGCGTCCTGAAAGCAGATTATTCAGATTGCCAAGTCCCAACTTCCAATGCATGATAGCCATAAACTCCTCTAGTTTGTCCCCTTCATTCTCCTCTGCTTTTGCTTGTTTTGCTCTTGGCTTATATGTTTCTCTGCTTTCGCAAGCAGTATAAAACGCCTCCACCACTTGCAGCATTTCATCGGGCAAATAGGAGAGTGCTTTCTCTTTTATCCAATCAGGTATACCCCAAATATGTTCTGCGATACTACCTACAATAGCACCGAGAGTGTCTGCATCTGCTCCAAGGGATACGGCACGACGGATGGCATCTTCAAAACTGTCACTATTAAAAATTATTTCTATGGCTACTGGTACTGTGCCTTGGCATGTCTCATCAAACTTATTGCGGTAATCCTCCAAATTGATTTCTGTGTCATAATCACCATCGCACAGAGCTGCAACAACTAGTTCTATTAGTTCATCCTTGAATTTATCAGGAGGTAATGGGCAGTCAAATGAAACTACGGCGTTATGTATAGCATACGCTATTATTTGCGCTCCTTTGATGCCTTCTGGATGGTTATGGCTGCACGCAGCACATTTCTCTGCTTCAGGATATATTTCTTTCCAATCGTCAAACCACATTCCTATAGGGCTGACGCGCATAGCGGCTCCGTTGCCATAGCTATTGTATGGTTGAGGGTTGTTACTCATTACCCATTTACGGAAGGACATGCCATATCCGCCCATTGGATTGGGATAGCGACGGCACCATGTGTGTATGCTTTTGCCATAGTCGATACCTTTGAGTAGAGCATCAGCTACAGCGATAGTGCAGATAGTGTCATCTGTAAAACTGCACTCATCTGTAAACAGTTCAAAATCAAGGTCGTTGGTTGGATTAAACTCGAAACGACTTCCTACAATATCACCGATTATTGCTCCTAACATAGACTTTTAGTTAATATGTCTTTTTGGTCTCCACTCCCCTTTGGCTGTCCAGCTCTTGAGATTCCTATCTCAAGATATTCCCCGCCTCTCACCGTTGGGCTTACTTTCATTCCGCTACTTCTACAATTACATATCCACATATATTAGGAAATCTTCCAGATTTTTAAAGCAATTTTGTAAAGCATTTCTTGTCGTTCTGCAATAGTTTTATCATCCCAATGGTCGAATTCGAGTAATAATTGATTGGTTCTAGTGACGGCATTATTTACCCCGACATTGTCTAATTTGACAAGTGAGCGAGTTAGATACAAATTACTGCTTGCAAATGCTGGTTTCTTTTCTTCAAAAAGATTGTTGTGGATAGAACCATTAAGGGGTTGTTCAAGTAATGTAAGATTACCCAACATGGATTTCAGTTGACTATATTGAACATCTTCTGGCAATGTTGCAAGTATTTGAGGTGTTGGTGTCTTTGGTAAAATATGTTCTATTTCATACTTAGCATACTTACTAATATCAGGCGTTATTTGGCTACCATTATGCATCATATCAATATACATAGATAATTTAGCAAGTATATAGCGAACCCTATATAGTTGCAAATCGCACTCACTAAAACTATAGAACCGCGCTTTGAATTCGGTTTCTTTCTTGTCTATTTCAGGTTTAATTCGATTTTGCACAAAATCTGTTAGTTGCTCCATATTAGTTACATCTTTCAAATATGTATTCCAGAGACCGAATTGTTTCTCATAAATTTTGGCTTGCTCTTTTGTAAATAAGAAATAGAAGAGATATGTTTCCAGATTTTTTACCAGATAATTAAACATGTCCTGAGGGAACTTGCGTGCAGTCAACAATAATATAATATGTTGCCTAAATGCAGATCCTGCGAGATATATTATATTTACCAAATGTTGGTTATTATTGCCTTGTGCATCTCTTCCATTTGTGAAGTTGACATAACATTTTGCGTTTTCAGTTAGTAGTTCTATAAATGCGAATGGATTTTCATTATATTTACATTTATCAGCATTTTGTGATATCCAGTTATAGATATCGTCTTCTCGCATTGTGTTTTCCTGTTTTGTTGGGTTGTTATGCAAACTAGGATAGTTAGACACAATGAAATATCTTAGAAATCGAAGAGGTTTTTCATCTGCATCTTCGAGTATAGCAATAAACTCTTTCCACTTGGATTTTAGTTTATCGAACTCTTCTCTCTTTACTTGTCTAAAAATAAGATTCTTGAGCAAGTCAACAGAGTTTAATCCTGCTCCTCTAGCATTGATGGTTTCAAATATCTTGAGTGCTTCGCTGATATAGGGTGCCTGGATTTGTATAAATTTCAGTTTCTTAAAGAAGTACATAAAGAAACTTTTTAGTTCATTAACGTCGTTATGTGTTTGATCGTTAATAAATGTTTTAGCAGTTTCGTAAGCTTCAAAAAGGCGGAAATTGCTATTTGTGAGATTTTCTTCAGGACCTATTTCGTTTTTTACTATTTTCTGAAGGTAATCGGTAGTATTCTCATACTGCAATACTAAACGATATTGGTGTACTTCATTACCTTGTTCGTCTAACATAATGTCCGCTATCTTTCTATCTAACACCTGTGTAGAAAGTCCATGCAGTTTGTAAATTTCTTTAAAAGCACATAGTATTAGGTATAAAGTCGTTGTGCGCTGTTGACCATCAATAAGTTCATATATACCTTTATCTTCAATAACGACTGTCGTTCCTAGAAAATATTCTTTAGAACTATCATTTGTAAATGCATCGTATATATCTTGAAGGAGTTTTGTTACATGATTTTCCGCCTTCCATACGTATTCGCGCTGATAGTCTGGTACAACATAGAATGACTCAAAACACTTCTCTACTGTAAGTGAATCAAATTGGTATTGATCTTTAGTTTGTGACATAGTATTGTTTTTATGGTGTCTAATTTTGTTTTTAATCAACGAAAAGATTTATAAAATGTGAATTTATGACTACATTAAATATTTTAAGAAAGATAGACATATTATTTTATTTCTTCCGCTTTTAGTCTAAACGCATTTTCATCTACGCTCATTTGGTAGATTTTGATGTGTCTGTGGTGGCTTCTTTTGATTCTTTCACGGCTTTTTGAAAATATAGATTTTTCTCCTTCACAAACTCTTTCCAAATCTGCTCATATGTCGGTTTGATAAATGTATAGTTTTTGGCTTTGCGAATGGCAGCATCTAATTCTACTATCTTATTGTATTCTTCTACTGTTGCAAACTTGTTAATACCCATCATAAAGTTAGCGGTTGTATGCAATACCAAATGGATATTGCTTGGAACTTTCAGAGGAAGGCAATGCAACAAAGAGTCCATCGAGCAGATAGTGGCGTTGATAAAATCTCCATCTCGATAAAAGGCTTGTGCACGGACAAGCATCGAATCATGTTTGGTACTTTCTGCCAATTCGTGCATCTGTTCGCGTTGGTCATTGATGTCTGCTTTCAGTTTTTCTATTTCAGCCAATTTGCCTTTGATTTCCAACGCATTGATAATCTGCCAACCGACAGCGAAAGTGACCAATATACCTATCATTGCCACCATAACACCAACAAAGGTATCAAGCGAAATGGATGATAGTGTAACATTTCTACAAACTAATAATACAGCCAATACTGATGCTATTGCAAGCGCCAGTATTGATAGGATAATACTAATGTTCTTTTTCATAGTTATACTAATATTTGGGTTTATTTTTATACTTCAAATCCGCCGTGCTCGATAAAATCACGCAAGATACGGTCAATGCGCATGTTCACGCGGAAGGATTGTATAGTCACTCCTTCGCGCTCTTCCAACCATGATTTTGCTTTCTGCTTATCCACACTCAGCATCAGTTGTTCAAATGGGCCAGGAGGGATAATATCACCTGGCATATAGTTGTTCATTATCTCGCGCAACAGATCTTCATTCATATCCAATGCTTCTGCAAAACGATGAATACGGTCATTCTTCGCCCGTGTCATATATTCTGTAATATAATCGCGCAAGGTCTTATCCTCATCTATTTGCACCGTACCGCGTTGGACATCATGCAAGAACAATTCTGCAAACCCTTGTTCGTCCTGTGTCAATGTGGAGAACGAACGATGCAATTCATCCAAAGCAGAAGTCTTCTCCTCGTCTGTCGCATAATTGGTGAGTGTGCGCATATACTTGCGGAATCGTGCATTCATATATTCCGTATCTATCGCACCTGTGTTGATAGAGATGATATATGGATCAATCTCAAATGTGATTTCCTCTGTAGGTTTTTCCTTTGGAACGTGATATATCTCTTTATAACGTTGGAGCAAAGCGCCATACGAAGTCTCATCAATAGCCAATAGCATTTCGCAACATTCGTCTTCTACACAACTATCATTGTTCAGCAGTTTCACCTCAGGTGTTGAGATCTCCTGTTTATCCCATGAAAAGCCCTGTACTTTAGCCGCATTGAGATGGCGGTTCAACTCTTTGAATAGTTTTGCAAATTGTCCTTGTATATCCTTGTCCTCTGGCAGTTTGGAGAAATCCTCTACGCCCGACACTTGGAACAGATGTTGTATTTGCGCGTATGCGGCATTGATAGCAGCTATGTGCATACTTAGTTGTTCCGCCATGATACCCAGCGGTTTGTCGCCTGAATAGAGGCGAATAGCTCGCTCAATATTCGCTTTCATCGTGTGTGGACGACGATAGTAGCAAATAGTGCCGTGTGGTTTCTCAGGACCGTTAAGACGATTGGTTCGAGAGAAAGCTTGGATAAGGTTCTCGTTGTATAATATTTTGTCAAGATATAGCGTATTAACCCATTTCGAATCATATCCTGTCAGCATTTGATTGACTACAATCAGAATGTCCAAACATTGTTCTGGGTGGTTCTCTATGCCCTTGTACAAATCTTTGTGTGCCAAACGGAGTGCGACATCTTTTTTGAAAGAAGCATACTTAGGCATCGTGAAATGTGTATTGTACTGCGCATTGTAATCTTCCAAAATCTTCAACAGCAGTTCCTCTTTGATTTCTCCTCTACCATCATTGTCAATAGAAGGATCTACAAGGCAGGTTATTTTTAGACTTGAGTCAAAAGTCCGTAGCAACACATAATACTCAAATGCCTCTGGGATAGAGGACGTGGCAAATATAGCATGATACTTGCGCCCCATACTATAGATAGTATTGTACTTGATAATATCATTCACTACGGCACGACGATAGTCGCCTCTTCTATATTGCTCCTCTGGAATATAATTCTCGATACACTCGTCGTGAAGCGTTTCTCCAGCCATAGGCACATGATGCAAATAATGCATATAGACCTCTCTTTTCTTTTCGTCTTCCAGCGCCTCTTTCTCAGTTGTAGCACAAGCACGACGGAGAGCTACTTCGTTTCTGATAACTATGTCTGAATAAGCCTCTTTCATGACTGGGTCAAACTTCAGCACATTTTCATCACGGATACCGTCTGCTATGCTATAACGATGGAGTTCATTACCAAAAATAGCGGCGGTAGTGAGCATCATTTTTTTGTTTTCCTCGTGAATAGGTGTACCAGTAAATCCAAAGAAGATAGCACGGGTAAAGGTAGCACGAATGGTACTCAGCATATCACCAAACACATCGCGATGACACTCGTCTATGATGATCACAAGGCGCTTCTGGTTGATTCGGTTGATCTGATGGCGATTATTGTGAGCAGGCACAATACGGCTCATCTTCTGAATAGAAGTAACTATCAATCGATCTTGTGCATCAGGACTATCCAATTTGCCTATCAAATCCGCCGTATCCTCAGTTTCCTGTACATCTTCCAAATCCGTCTTGAATCCACGATACTCCAATGCGGTTTGAGTACCCAATTCTATGCGGTCCATTAGGAATACCACTTTGTCTGCCTTTCCAGAATCCGCTATCAACTGAGCTGATTTGAAAGAAGTCATCGTCTTTCCAGAACCTGTAGTATGCCATATAAAACCACCAAACAGGTCATGCTCATCCCAACGACAGGTTGCTACACGGTCTGCAATAGCAGAAGCTGCATAGTATTGATAACTGCGCATTACCTTTAGGTTGCCCGCCAATTTGTCAGGAACGGTATAGAATCCTATCATCTGATGAGCCATAGGTATGGATAGGAGATGGGTGGCTACACTCTTCCAATCGTTGATAGGCTCGTTGTTGAAGTCTGCCCAATGAAACTGAAACTGTGGAGAGAATGCATCGTAACTGCCAGGGTTAGCAAAATAAACAGTCTCCTCTGGATTCATTGCCACAAAGACTTGTACAAGCGAGAATAGTCCTTGTGAGAAGATGCCTTCTTTGTAGTATTTGCGAATTTGATATACGGCTTGTGATACATCCACACCCGTTTTCTTTAACTCGATATGGAAGACTGGCATACCATTAATAAGCAACATCAAGTCTCCTCGTCTGTCGCTGGCTAATGGGTGTACTGTGGGGAATTGTGGTTGTTCGGCTATCTGATACACACTACTGCCTGAAGCGATCTGATTGCGGTCGTAGATGGAGAGACTGATCATCTGTCCCAAATGCAGTTTGTCGTTAGGATTGTCTCGAACGATATTGACAGTCTTGCCATTGATAAGGCCATTTAACGCAACAGGCGTATGCAGTTCGTTCACCTGATTGATGATTTGCTGCATCTCGGTAGATGTGAGCGGACAACCGTTGAGTTGGTCAATACCCGAATTGTTTTGGTATAGGATACTTGCCCAGTTGTCAATTAACTGTTGCTCGGTGTAGTTTTTCAGCACCTTGTCGCTCCATCCTTTGGTCGTCATAAAGGCAACCAAGTCGTGTTCAAATTTCGGTTCGCTATCGTACATGCTTTATTCATTTACAAACATTTGCTCCAAAAGCGCCTGTTTGGTGTGTTTCAATAAGGTTAATTGCTTCTCACGAAAAGATAGGAGATGATCAAATTTAGCTAAAAGTTTACCTATTTTATTTTGTTCATAAATTGTTGGAATCAGGATCTTTTGTCTGAGAAAATCTGCAACAACAACATTTGTCATCATAGTTGCTTTCTTTGTGCTTCTTAGCAACAATTTGCGCATAATATATTCATTATTAATGGCATATTTCCAATATAAAAGGTCATATACACATTTAGGTCGTAATACTTCAAATACATGCGAAACTATGCCATCACCTATATCATTTTCAACCCATCTACCATACGCATAATTAATACTTTTATTACCCTCATAAGCTATATCTCCTAAACGCATGATATTATATGTCTTCATATAATCATCCGAAGAATTTGATACCTCAGATCGATAAAACATATTAGCAACTGAAATTATTTTATCTGGCCCAAAAGAAAGGTCATTTTTTTCAATACATCTATAATAGACATCTTCTAAAACATTATCCTCCCACTCCTCTGCAAACTCTTTAAATCTTAGGGCAGGTACTTTTGAGCCGTTTTGAGGGAAAAGTTTTTCTAACAACGCTCGCTTGATATTCTTCAACTTCTCCAACTCCTTTTCACGTTGAGTGATAGATGCTGAGATGGATTCTATAATTTTTGAAACCTCCTTTTGTTCTGCTTCATTAGGGAAAATTACATCACCCGAGATAGCACCATCATCTGTAATAAGCAAAGTATTCTTAGCACCTTTGTTTACTAATGGACGCAGATATCCATTTAACCTTGATAATAAATCAAAGTAATCTTGTATGAAGTTGGCATATCCGTTTTTGACTTTATAAACTCCATACAAAGAAGATACTATTCCAGTTTCTATTTTATTTGCCTTAATAATACCATAAGGACTTTGCTTCAGAGGAGATTTGGTATATGCTATTTCCCCATGATGAATTACACGATAACCTAATAAAGAAGCACCTGCAAATGAACGTCCTTGAAATTCAATTTGATTAACAACACCATATTCGCCAGAAACGGATTGTACATCTTCTGCTGTGTATTGGTTGTTAATATTCCGTTCAGATGACACAACAAGATAATCGCTTAACGGCGACTTCCTCCACTCTTCAGTAAAACCTTTGAATCGTATGTTCGGTTTATTTGCCATTACATCAGTAGTTTTTGAAGTTCTTGAATAGCTTGCATATCCGCCTCTCCGCCAGTAAGTTCACCCAACATTGCAGCTAACTCTTTTTCTGCTTTTTCAATCTCTGTTCCTACGCTCAACAATGTGTCAGCATAACGCTTGGTGAGTTTAGTAACATCTCTTTCAATTGCATCTAACAATTCAGCAGGCAAAGCGAAAATCTTCTTGCACAATGGCATAATCCATTTTTGACCAAGCAATTTGTAAGCATCCTCATCAGTCAAACATTCGATACAAGCATGTGTCTTTTGCTCCAATTCATCACGCAGTTTCTTAACACGTTTCTTTAGTTCCTTCTCTTGGTCTAATTTACCTTGCAGAGCAATAAGTTCTTCCTCTCTCAACTCTGGGTCTTTCTTCATCGCTTTTACAGCAGCAGCCAGCTCCTTTGTTTTGAGCTTCTCTTCTTCTTCCTCGATATATTTCTCACGATTCTCATCACTAAGTTCACGAATCATATCCTCAATATCAGAAGCGCAATCGCTAGCTTCTATCTCTGCTGTCTGAATCTCGCATAACTCATCTGCAAGGAAATTCTCCTGAACTAATGCAAACGGCATGATACGACCTTTCCATCCCTCTTGTATCTCTATTTCGGTTTCTACACCCGAGTCTTTGTCTTTCTTCTTCTTGAGCACCATGTTTGGCTCTACCTCACGCACCTTGTCCCATCCTTCACTCTGCAACACCTCCAGGTCTGCCGAAATCACTTGCCAAGAATCATCCAACAATTGATATACGTCGTAAGGATTGAAGATTGGATGCTTGCCTAAACGACTGAACAGCTCCTCAGAGATAACTTCCTCCTCACTATTGACTGGAACCGTCTGGATAGACTGAAGCAGTTCTTTATCTAAGAATTGCACCAAATCACTCATCGTTTGGTCATACGCTTGCGTGAGCTGATGATAGCTTTGGTCTGTTTCAATAAGCGTGCGAGTGCCATTTTCCAATCGAGGACGGCAATGGGTATCGTTGATAGGTTCAAAGAGAGAGTTGCGCAAGGTAGGCAGATATGACCAATAAGGCAAACTGTCTATCTCACGATTAGGTATAGCGCCATACATCGTAGCATATAGATCCCATGTCTCAGCAGCATCGCTGGAATCTACATAACGAGGGATATTCAGGTTATATCCATTCTCACGAATCTCCTCACGAGAAACACGGCGAGAGAATTTATCAATATCCAATCTTTCCTCATAAGCATCTACTATACGACGAATATCGGAAGCACGAAGTTTGTTCTTCTTGCCCGATTTGATAAAACCTTTGCTTGCATCGATAAAGAGTACATCATCACGGTCACGCTTTTGACAAAGCACAAGGATAATAGTAGCAATACCCGTTCCAAAGAAAATATCCGCAGGCAGACCAATCACAGCGTCAAGGTGATTATTCTCTATCAGATTCTTGCGGATAACACCTTCTGCTTCATCTTTGGCAGCATCACCACGGAACAATACGCCATGAGGCAATACGATAGTCATGATGCCATCTGGTTTGAGGTGGTACAAGTCATGCAGCAAGAACGCATAGTCCGCTTTTCCCTTTGGAGCCACACCATAACGATAGCGAGGATCAAGGTCCTTGCCATTTGGATTCCAAGGTTGCGAGTATGGAGGATTGCTCACGACTGCATCCAAGTACAGCGTAGGAGCAGAGGTGCGTTCGTCACGAGGCCAGTCTTCCTCCAAGGTATCTGCATTGCGCACATCTATATTACCTGGTTTGATACCACGCATCACGAGGTTCATACGAGTAAGGTTGTATGTGGCAGACTTCAACTCTTGCGCATAGTAGCGGATATTATCCTTATCGTTGGTGTGTTTGCTGACTGCTTGACCAATATTCAGCAAGAGCGAACCCGAGCCACTCGTAGGGTCATAGATAGATATGTTCTTGCGGTTCTTCAAGTGACCAGCCACAATCTCTGACATCAGCACGCTGACCTCGTGGGGAGTATAGAACTCGCCTGCTTTCTTGCCTGCATTAGCAGCAAATTGGCTAATCAGATACTCGTAGATAAAGCCCAAGATGTCATATCCCTGACGACCATCGGTAGGAATATCCTTGATGAGTGCTAACAGATCCAAGATAGCTTTGGACTGTTGTGCAGCCGTAGAACCCAACTTGCTCAATCCCACGCTAAGCGACGAGAAGATACCCTCAAACAACTTCTTGTAGTTCTCATTGATTAGGCGCTCAAATGCACTCAAAGCCATGGTAACATTTTGCACGCTAAAATCGCTGCCCATATTGAGCCATGTAGAAAACAAATTGTCGTATGCAATAAAATAGCCGATATTGGTTTGACAATATTGTACGATCTCTTGGTCTTGCTCTTGGATATATAGCAGTTCCTCAGGCTTCATTCCTCCTTCAGATAGCATGAATTGCTCCTCTTTATCAGAAAGGTATTTATAGAAGATAAAGCCAAGGATGTAGTCTTTGTATTCACTTGCTTCAATCTTTGAACGCATCTTATTGGCAGATGCCCAAATGCGTGCTGCGAGTTGTTGTTTATTCATATGATTATATTATCAACTTTGTTGTTCTGCAAATTTCTGTTTCAGGATTTTTAAGAAAGTTTCGTTGCGTGTATTCGCATCTTCCACAAGTGCTTTGAAGTCCATGATGTATACATTTTGAATTATACATTTAGTTTTGTCTTCATCAAGCCAGAATTTTTTAGGTTTATAATATACAGTTCCATTTGAGTATAATGGTGTAAACTCGTTATTGATCAAATTCATCTTGTAACGCGTATCTATTTCTACTATACCATAGAACCACATTCGCTGAATTCTATTGTTATAAAATTCTGCTAGTCTTCTTGTACGCGTATCCAATTGGAATTCCACAATCGAATTTTGCTCAGCAGATATACCTAATCGTTTTAATTCAACGACTACTACATCTACTTTTTTATCTACATCATTGGGGTCTCCAGAGAAAAATAATGTAATGTCAGGTCTGTCATCGTCCTTATCATCAGTGGTCTCACCATTGGTCAATACTGAGATTACTTTCCCCATCTCTTTATCACTCAACACAGTAGAGTAACTCATAAATTTATCATCAAGTACCCATACATTATTGCGATAAACATCTTCGATAAAATTATCACTTTTGAATTCGGAAAATCTTGGTGCAATCAAATTATGTAAGTCATATTCCGTGTTATCTTTGTTCAAACTCCTCATTTTCTCAATGATTCGTTGACGGAAAAGAATATACTCAGCTAAAGAACGAGCAGACAAATCTAATGTCTTTTGATATTGCTCATCAGTTAGTTCTGTAGCTCCAAGAATAGTTTTTTGATCATTAAAAAACTTTTCCTGTGCTCGTCTTAGAACTTCATTACGAGATGCATATCCAATAGCTTTCGTATCAAAGTAACCTTGTAAATGTGGATAAACTCTAGTTAAATATTCTTGACTTTCCCTATTCACAGCCACGACTTTAGGAGCATATGTATTAATAACCTCAGCTATTGCATCACGGAATGTGACTTTAATAGCATTCAAATCTGAATTAGAAAGAGTTATTGCTTGGCGTGATTCGTTCACTATACTAATGTTATGTGACTTTACTATGAGTAGAAAAATCATTTCATAATCACCAGGTCTATTTTCAGGATCAATTACATCTATAGGCATGTTTCTATCATCTATAGCAATACCCGTGATAATACGCGATTCACTGACCGGTACCTCTTTTATAGAATAATACATGACTACAGAATTAAAAAGTCCTATAGGATAATTTATCTGATATTCTTTAAAGTCAGGAATGTCAGATGTTTGAATTAACTCTGATTTTGTGACACCATCTATAATCGATGTTATATTTATTCTAATTTCTCTTCCGCTTATTTTCTCTTTATATAAACGAGGATAAAAATACTCTAGAATAGCCTTTTTGAGATAGGCTGGCTGAATATACTCGTTTCTATGCAATCTCTCCCCTGCAAATTGGGTCATTTTGAATGTGGTTCCATTGTTTTGTGGCTCACAAGTTTCAATACGGCTACCAGATTTCTTTTCAAAAGAATCGGAAAATATAAATGAGCGACGATTCGTATTGCCAAATATACTATCAACTTGTACTTTATCAAAATAACATAGATATACCAATCGTCCAAGCCCCTTATGACTTTGTTCTGCTAACTCTACATTAAAAAGTTTGCTGAATTTATCATATCTGGAATTATCTATACCAACACCGTTATCACTGATTTCTAATGATAAATTTTCTAACTGGATGAGATTCTTCTTGTCTTTTGTGCCACGAATGATTATATTTACTTCGTCAGCGTTTGCATCCAATGCATTAGCAATCGCCTCAAAGTAAATCATTTCAAATGAAGAACTAGAAAAAAACATCTTCACCGCTTTTTTGACATTGACTTCCATAATTTATGATTTTTCCTCTTTTAATGCAATATATATAATCTCGTTTTAGTACATCAGTTAACTATTCCAGCACGCAAATGATCTGTTTGCAATTAATCAATTCATAGCTCATACATCTATTTCGGCTGCAAAGGTAGTATATCAAACTGCTAAAACTTGTCAGTATCTCAAAAAAAGTTTATTTTTTTTCGTTTTCCCCTATTTAGCCCGCAAAGTTACTACTTTTTTTGCATAAATGCAAGAAAAATCGTGTTTTAGGGCAATTTTTCTGGTGTAGAGTGGAAAGTGTAAGGTGTAAAGGCGGGGATTTCTCGCGATGGGAATCGCAAAGTGCACCCCAAAACGCCACGAGCGTTTTCTTATCTCGCATTCGCTCGAACGATTATTTCGGGGACCCCGCAGAGCAGGACAGATGGAGGGAAGACGAAAATACCCGAATGACATTCGGGGCAATGAACATAGAAGGCGAGAATACTCGGCGAATTAACGCCGAGCACTAAACCTGTGGCGGGGATACAAGGATACCCGAATGACATTCGGGACAATGAACATAGAAGGCGAGAATATTCGACGAATTAACGCCGAGCACTAAACCTATGGCGGTAACACAAAGAAACCCAAACCAATCAAGAGGGAATCTTAACAAAAAGCACTTTTTTCAAATTGGCGGTCTCGGGGAGTTCTCTCGGAGTTCTCAGGGTCGTCTCTCGGTGAAATCGGGCAACGAATCAAGAAACGAAAAGAGAAAGAATCTTAAAAATTGCTACTTTTTTGGGGAAGGGGGAAAATTGTGCGGGCTCGCATTAAGTGACACACTCTGTAACAAATACAATATTACAGAATATGGGCGGTCGTGCCTACCCTGTACGGCACTACCCTATAGCCATACGGCTGCGCGACCGCGGTGGGTCACGCCATTCTATGTCTTGCGCTATTTCCTCAGAGTGGGGACTCTTCGG
>SUXC01000023.1 GCA_015061165.1 Bacteroidales bacterium | reverse complement strand
TACGTTCGCAAAATGCTGAACATACTACAGTTCGCGAGCAATATTTTTTGAAAATAAGGTTACACCTTTTGCATCCAATCTCCAACACCTCACCTTCAAGCGAGCTTGAGTGAGGTGTTGAATATCGTATGCAGATAGATAAAATCTATCCTATTTTCAAAAAATATTGCTCGCTTTACTTGCGTATGTGCATTTTTTGTTGTACCTTTGCCAAAAATTACTATAATTGTCAAAAATTACCGAAAATCAGAAACATGAAAAAAATTATTTCTATTCTCGTTCTTCTATGCACTGCACTACTTACCGTTCATGCTGAACGCGTAATCGTAGGTGCCGAACGCGTAATCGTAGGTGCCGAACAAACAAAACAGTATCTACCACTACTGAAAAACAAACGAGTAGCACTACTAAGTAATCACACAGGCATCATTATTCAAACAAAAAGCGAAAAAGCCTACCCCCAACCCCTCCCTAGAAGGAGGGGAGAGATAAAAGGCGATACGATTCATACGCTTGACCTTTTGCTTCAGCACGGTGTGAACGTGACCGCTATCTTCTCGCCAGAGCATGGATTTCGCGGGACTGCACGCGAAGGCGAACTGGTGGCCAGCAGCGTAGATGAGAAAACAGGCATACCTATCCTCTCACTATACGATGGCAAAAGTAAACGACCCTCCAAAGAAGCCATGCAGACGTTTGATGTACTAATCACAGATATTCAAGATGTAGGGTTGCGATTCTACACCTATTACGTTACCATGTACCGACTCATGGATGTATGCGCTCAAGAAGGCAAACAATTCATGGTCTTTGACCGACCTAACCCCAATGGCTACTACGTGGACGGTCCTATCCTCGACATGAAACACAAATCAGGCGTGGGCGCACTGCCTATCCCCGTAGTACACGGTATGACCTTGGGCGAATTGGCACTGATGATCAATGGCGAACGGTGGCTCAGCGACTCATTACAAGTGGAACTAACTGTTATCCCATGTAAGAACTACACCCACCAAACACTATATCGCCTGCCCGTGGCTCCATCGCCCAACCTGCGCAATATGTTGGCTATCTACCTCTATCCCTCAGTGTGCCTCTTTGAAGCCACACCCGTGTCGTTGGGACGTGGTACGGACAAACCTTTCCTCTGTTATGGACACCCTAACTTTAATGCTCCTCGCACCGAGGCAAGTACTTATGGCCCCGCTATCACTTTTACGCCAAATCAATCGACACAGAAAGGTAGAACGTGCGACGGCGTGGACCTGAGCGGTATGACCGAAGAGGAAGCACGCAAAGTGGGATTCTCACTAAAATACCTATTGGACGCATACAACCACCTGCATATGGACAATTATTTCTTCCGCTCGTTCTTCGAACTGCTGGTCGGACAAGACTATGTACGCAAGATGATTATTCAAGGCAAAAGCGAAGAAGAAATACGCGCACGGTGGCAAGAGGACGTGGCGAAGTTCAAAGAACAAAGACGGCCGTATCTGTTGTATGAGGAGTAGTTTTTGGGAGTAAGGTTGAATGTTGAAGGTTTAATGTTTAAAGTTAAAAGGAAAGGAATATATGAATCCATTAACCATTCTTATCGTTATAGCATGTTATTTTGCATTGCTCTTTTTGATTTCGTATATAGCCGGGCGCAAGGCAGATAACGCAGGTTTCTTCTCAGGCAACCGCAGCAGCAACTGGCTGCTGGTGGCCATGTCCACTATCGGTGCTGCCATTTCAGGAGTTACCTTCGTGAGTGTACCCGGTATGGTAGCCACATCGGGTTGGGCATACATGCAAATGGTAATGGGCTTTACCGTAGGTCAGATTATCATAGCCTACGTGCTTATACCATTGTACTACAAATTCAACCTGACCTCTATCTACCAATACCTGCAACAGCGTTTTGGTATGAGCACCTACAAGTCGGGCGCATGGCTGTTCTTTGTGAGCAAGATGTTGGGCGCGAGTGTACGCCTATTCGTGGTGGGCGAAGTGCTGCAACTATTAGTGTTCGGACCATTAGGTATCCCTTTCTGGGTCAATGCTATCTTCACCGTGCTGATTGTCTATCTATGCACGTTCAAAGGTGGCGTAAAGTCGCTCATCTGGACCGACCTGCTCAAGACCTGCTGCCTCATCCTGTCGGTAGCACTCTGCATCTACTTCGTGCTGCGCGCGGGCGTGAACATTGACGGTTGGACCTCCAACGATATGACCCGCACATTCTTCTTTGATAACCCCAAAGAAGGTACGTATTTCTGGAAACAGTTCCTCGCAGGTGTGTTCCTCGTGATTGCGACAACCGGTCTTGATCAAGACCTGATGCAACGCACCCTGTCCTGCAAGAACCCTCGCGAGAGTCAGAAGAACCTCATCGTGGGTGCACTGATGCAGATAGTGGTGATAGGTCTGTTCCTATTCTTGGGCTTCCTGCTGTATTCATACGCGAACCAAACGGGTGTGGCCTTGGTTAATGCCGACGGCATGGCACTCAAAGGCGATGATGTATTCCCATTCTTGGCCACAGGCAACTATTTCCCTGTGATTGTGGGTGTATTGTTTATCATTGGCTTTATCGCTGCGGCATATTCAGCAGCAGGCAGTGCGCTGACAGCACTCACCACCTCGTTCACCGTGGATATTCTCAACAAAGAAAAAGATACTAACCTCACACAAATACGCACATGGGTGCATGTGGGTATGGCCGTATTGATGGCGGTATGTATCTACGTGATTCATATTCTAAACAACGACTCCGTGATTCAAACCGTATATAAGGTAGCCAGTTATACCTACGGTCCGCTGTTGGGTATGTTCTGCTTTGGTATCTTCACGAAGCGTCAAGTACGCGACCGTTGGATTCCGCTGGTGGTCATCTTAGCACCTGTCATCACATGGGTGATAGATGTGAACTCCGCTGTTTGGTTCAACGGATACGTGTTCTCGCACGAGCGTTTGATTCTCAATGCCTTGCTCACATTTGTGGGTATGGTATGCCTGATAAAAGCCACCAAAGAAAAATAGAGTAAAAATAATTTTTACTCTATTCTTTCTAATTTAGCGTAGGTAAGGAGCAGTGTCTTCTTGCCTACTTCGTTGAAGAGGATATCTATCTTCTCGTTGTCGTTTTCGCGGTATACATCCAACACCGTTCCCTTGCCAAACACGCGGTGCATCACGCAGTCGCCTTTAACCCATTCGGAACGGATGGCTTTCTTCTTGCCTTTTGCCTTAGCACCTGTGGTGGGCGTGAGGCGCGAGGAAGTAGGTGAGCCTACCCCCAACCCCTCCCTAAAGGGATGGGAGTTTGCCGATGACATAGGACGAGGCATCGTATCGGTGTTCAATACGAATTGTTTATCTATCTCCTTGATGAAACGCGATGGTGTGGTGAAAGCAACCTGTCCGTTTCTGAAGCGTTGCTTAGCGTACATCAAGTGGCAATACTCCATGCTTCGCGTGATAGCCACGTACAGCAGTCGGCGTTCCTCCTCTATCTCGCGTTGCGTTTGGCAGAAAGCCGAAGGGAAAAGATTCTCCTCCAGACCCACGATAATGGTGGTTCGGAACTCCAATCCTTTGGCAGCATGTATGGTGAGAAGGGTTACGCGCGCTTGTGTATCATCTAAATTCTCATCTTGATCGGTAAGCAGACTGACTTCTGCCAAGAAGTCGGCAATCGGAGTGAAGTCAATACCCTCTTGTTGTCGGTGTTCGCAGAACTCGTGAATACTGCTGAGCATCTCTTGCAAGTTCTCATAGCGCGCAATGCCCTCTTGCGTGGTATCGGCTTTGGCTTCGCGCAGAATGCCCGTGCTGGTTAGCACGTCTTGAGCGAACAGATAGGCATCTTTCTTGCCCATATCTTCGGCAAAATGGTCAATCATCTGGGCAAACTCCTTGACCTTAGTTTGGGTGGCAGAAGAGATGTCTGTTGTCCACATTTCGGGTGCAGAAGCCACAGTCATGAGTGATATCTTATTCTTGCGTGCTGCCTCTTGCATCTTCCCCACAGTGGTATCACCTATGCCACGAGTAGGATAATTGACCACACGCAGGAACGCCTCGTTGTCATCTCTATTGGTAATCAAGCGCATGTATGCAAGGGTGTCTTTGATCTCCTTGCGTTGATAGAAACTGGTACCGCCATATATGCGATAAGGAATGCCCGCTTGGCGCAACTCATCCTCAATGACACGCGACTGCGCATTGGTTCGGTACATCACAGCAATATTGTCGTAGTTAAAGGACTCGTTGCGCTTAGCCATAGCGCGGATTTGGCTTGCCACCGCCTTGGCCTCATCACGGTCGGTCATGTATGTAGAGAGGGCTATGCGCTCGCCAATCTTCAGTTCGGAATACACCTCTTTGCGAATCTGCCCTTTGTTGTGGCGAATCAGCGAGTTAGCCGCTTGCACGATAGTCTGGGTGCTGCGGTAGTTCTGCTCCAGCTTGCACAGCAATGCATCTGGATAATCCTTTTGGAAGTTCAGAATATTGCTTATGTCCGCTCCGCGGAAAGAATAGATGGATTGAGCATCGTCACCCACCACGCAAATATGCTGGTGCGACTCGGCTAACTTTTTGATAATCATATATTGTGCGCGGTTGGTATCTTGGTATTCATCCACAAGGATATATTGGAATAACTGCTGATACTTCTCCGCCACTTCTGGGAACTTCTGTAGTAATGCGTGCGTATTGACCAAAATATCATCGAAGTCCATAGCATTCGCAGCCTTCAATCGCCGATTATATTCGGCATAGATACGCGACATTTCATTCATCTTTTCAAAACGGTCGCGCATAAGGTATTCGCGATCGGCAGCATACAGATTAGGGGACTGCAGGTTATTCTTTGCCACAGAGATACGCGCAAGCACTACGCTGGTTTTGTAGATTTTTTCATCCAATGAGAAGTCCTTGATAATATACTTGATGACCGATTTGGAGTCCGTGGTGTCGTAGATAGAATAATCGTGGGTATAACCCAATAACTCAGCCTCTTGGCGCAGAATACGCGCAAAGATAGAGTGGAAAGTACCCATCCACAGATAGCGCGATAACTCTTCCCCCACCAAGAGATGGATGCGACTTTTCATTTCTCGCGCCGCCTTATTGGTAAAAGTCAGTGCCAAGATATGCCCCGCAGGGATACCTTGTTCGAGCAAATAAGCCACTTTGTAGGTTAGCACTCGTGTTTTACCAGAGCCTGCACCTGCTATCACTAATTGAGGACCATCGTTGTAGGTGACAGCATGTAATTGCGAAGGATTGAGTTGAGATGTATTCATGGGATTGTATCTATTTAGTGTAGCAGAATTTCTGCTACTTCTTGTAAACGCCCTGCAAAGGTACAAAAAAAATCTCATTTATACAAAAAAAAATAAAAAATAATGCAATATACTTTGTTAAATCGTAATTTTTCAGTACCTTTGCAGGCTTTTTGGTAGAGTGTATCATGTTGCCTGTTGAATTTATAGAAAGTCTGCACGAACAGTTGGCACCAAACGAAGTACAACAGTTGTGTCAAGCGTTGGAAACAACGCCCGTTACCTCTATCCGCTTGAATGACAAAATAGACTATCTCACATTTGAGTGCGACACCGATGAAGTACCTTGGCACGAGGATGGTTACTATCTCAGCGAACGTCCACAGTTTACCCTTGACCCACTCTTCCATGCAGGTTGCTACTATGTACAGGAAGCCAGCAGTATGTTTGTGGAATGTGTCTTGCAACAATACCTATCGCGGGATAGCGTGGTACTCGACCTATGCGCTGCGCCTGGCGGTAAGTCCACACTGATTAGCCAATACTTAGGCGACGCAGGTCTGTTGGTGAGCAACGAGGTGGTGCGTCAGCGTGTATTTATACTATCAGAAAACATACAGAAATGGGGCAATGGTAATACGGTTGTTACCCACAACCAAGCAGCCGATTTTGGTATGCGCCTACCCAGTTTGTTCGATTGTATTTTGGTGGATGCACCTTGCTCAGGCGAGGGAATGTTTCGCAAAGATGATGGGGCTATCAGCGAATGGAGCGAGAAAAACGTTAATGCATGCGTAGAACGCCAACGCAAGATTGTGCAGGATGTATGGGATGCCCTCCGCCCTGGAGGATTGCTCATCTACTCCACATGTACCTTCAATCCATGGGAAAATGAGGAGAATGTAGAATGGATAGCCGAAACATTAGGCGCGGACATATTGCCCGTGAATACCCACCCATCCTGGGGAATCACCGAGGGACATCCTGGTTATCATTTCTACCCCCACAAAACCAAAGGCGAAGGTTTCTATCTGTGCGTCCTGCGCAAACAAGGTCAGGACAATCGTTCACTCGATAAACGCCTACCCAAAGTGAAGATACCCGCAGCACAACCCGTGGAACAAGCACAGGTGATTCGCAATTGGGTGCAACACCCCGAGCGTTGGGTACTCCGCCAACAAGACCGATTCATCGTAGCATATCCATCTAAATACAAAGACCTAATAGACATTCTGAGCAAGCAATTTATTTGCATTAGCACGGGTTTTGGTATTTGTGAGTTACGCGGTAAGTACCCTATGCCTCAGCATACGTTGTCCATGACAAAGGATTTCCGCCAAGAGGCATTTAAGAGTGCCGAACTATCGCTGGAGCAAGCATTGAGCTATCTGCGCAACGAAGCAATAACACTGCCCAATATGCCCACCGAAGTAATATTGGTAAAATACGAAGGTGTGCCTTTGGGTTTCGTGAAGAACGTGGGCAATCACTGCAACAACCTCTACCCTAAAGAGTGGCGAATACGGAAGTTGTAGGCGTTAGAACCGCTGCGCTGTTGGATATTAGATTATGGTATTGAAAAGGTTACATATCTTTTTATTCTCTCTGTTGTTGGTTTGTCCAATCTTTGCCCAAGAGCAGTGGTATTTTTACGTGGATGAACGCTACCCCGCCGAACGTAAGCAATTGAGCGACAAGCAACGCATCTTATTGGTGAATAATGCCGTTATTCAGCCTCAAGTGTTTGGTCATACCACGGTCATTGATGGCGAGAGCAAAGGTGGCGTAAATGTGGACTTGAGTCGTGGTATCCTACATACCCTCTTTGCTGCTACACAGACATTGGAAGCCAGTGGCGAGTTTGAGGCAGTCGAACTCATGGATATATCACAAAACCACTCCGACAATTACTACGCACGCAACTTACTGAAGCATACCACAGCCGAACAATTATGTGCGGATTATCAAGCAGATGCCTTGTTGATACTCAATCAATTGGTACTCTATGATGTGGTGGAGAGTTTCCCGACTGAAGAGGGTGCTTATTTTGCCTACCTGCAAGCATATGCCCAATCGCATTGGACAATTCACTATGCAGGGCAAACGCGTACACACTCCTTTACTCAATCCGATACGTTACTATGGGAGAGCGAACTGCATTATCATCGTGCACAGAGTTTAACAGAACTTCCCGACCGACAAGAGGCACTACTCTATTTGGCACAAGAATTGGGCAACAGAGTGGCTAATAGTTTGGTGCCATCATGGCAAACTACTCGCCGCTACATTTACGACCATATTGCTCTGCAATCGGGCTTACGCGCTTTCCAATACCAACTCTGGGAAGAGGCGGTTGGCGATTGGTTATTGGTGATAGGCAATGGGCAATTGGCTATGGGCAAGGGTGATAAAAAAGCCGCAGCGTGCGCTGCGGCGAATATTGCTATTGCTTACGAGATGCAGGGTGATTATGCTTCGGCTTGCGATTATGCCCAGCGTGCCATCCGCCTTTTCGGCGCTTGGAAGACGGCTTACGGTCGTCAGCAGCAAGCGAACATACGCTACTATCTGGCGCGGCTCCAAGACCGTCAGGCAAGGGAACGCGGTCTATAACCTTCTGCAAAAAACGCTCAATCTTATTAAAGAATCGCTTATCTTCGGGACTCACTAAGGTGATTGCCTCGCCTTTGTTTTCTGCACGCGCCGTGCGACCAATACGATGCACATAGTCTTCCGCATCGCGGGGCACGTCGTAGTTGATAACCAACGGTATATCATCCACATCTATTCCGCGCGACACGATGTCCGTTGCCACCAAGACATCCACTTTGCCGTTGCGGAAATCCAGCATCACCTCATCGCGTTCCTTCTGCTCCAAATCGGAGTGCATAGCACGTGCGTCAATATGGTTCGCGCGCAGCGTGCGCGTGAGGTCTTTCACCTTCTGCTTCTTACCAACAAAGATAATGACTTTTTTGAGTTTCTCGCTGGTGTCGGGAGCCTGGAGTCCAGAACCCAATAACCTCACGAGAAACACAGTCTTCTGCGTTTCGAATATATCTACCGCCATTTGCCGAATAGTCTCAGGCGGGCGTGAGATAGCGATTTGCACTTCTACTGGATTGTGCATGATGGCTTTTGCCATTTTGCGGATATTCGTTGGCATAGTGGCCGAAAACATGATTGTTTGGCGGTCTTTGGGCAGTTTGTTCACAATGGTCATAATGTCATCATAGAAACCCATATCCAACATACGGTCGGCTTCGTCGAGGATAAAGTATTTTACGCCCGAGAAGTCGATATCATAGATATTCATCTGGCTGAGCAACCGCCCTGGTGTGGCGATGACGATGTCTGCACCGCGTTGCAAGCCAGTTACTTGCGTACCCCATGCGCCACTATCGTTACCACCATAGATGGCAACAGAGGAGAAAGGAACATAAAAGCCAAATCCTTCCATCTGTTGATCAATCTGCTGTGCCAACTCGCGGGTGGGTGCCATGATGATGGCATTGAGACGGTCGGGGTCGTGGTTGTCATATTGCAGGTTGGTGAGGAGGGGCAAGATATAGGCAGCCGTTTTGCCTGTGCCTGTTTGTGCACAAGAAATGACATCGTGTCCCTCTAAGATAACAGGAATAGTCTGCTCTTGCACAGGCGTACAGGTATCAAAGTGCATGTCCCAAAGGGCATCCAACACCTCATCTGATAATGGTAGTTCGTCAAAATACATATTGTTAATGTTTTTCTATATATAATAGGTGGTTGTCCACACGTTTGGGTTGGGTGGTGCGGATGTAATGGGGAGCCTTAACCCCAACGAGGTGACTGGGCTCTGATGATGAGCCAATGGATTGATCGCTAACCTCAATATGTACCTCATCATAAATGCCCGAGTCAATAATATGTTGCAACAACATGCTACCTCCCTCAACCAACACCGAATGTATATTACGTGCAGCCAAATCACAGAGGATAAATGACCAGTTGGTATTATCGCGATACACAATAGTGGGGGCATCATCGGAGAAAATCTTGCTATCTGCTGGCAAAATGCCATGTCTATCTAGTGTGATACGAATAGGATGGCGTCCACTCCATCGCGTGGTTAGCAGTCGTGGATTATCCAATAATGCTGTTCGTGTACCCACCATAATAGCCATGTTTTGCGCACGCTGCTGGTGCACCAAGAGTTTGATTAACGGTGTGGAGATTACTAATGGGCTACCTAACTCTGCGCCTCTTTGCTTATCTATATATCCATCAGCCGTCTCTGCCCATTTTAGAATGACATATGGACGGTGTTGCTCTTGAAGGCAGAAGAAGCGTTTATTGAGTGCGCGACATTCGGCCTCCAAAATGCCTACTGTTACCTCTATGCCCGCCTCTTGCATCATTCTCACGCCACGGCCTGCCACCTGCGGATTGGGGTCTAAGGTGCCGATAACCACATGACCTATTCCTTTGCGAATGATGAGTTCTGCACAAGGGGGCGTTTTGCCATAATGACTACAGGGTTCTAAACTGACGTATAATGTACATTGTTTGTAATCAATCCCTTCTGGATGTGCTTCTTCTGCATTACGTATGCAATTGGGTTCGGCATGCGGAGCACCATATTGCATATGCCAACCCTCGCCGAGAATCACATCTCCATTGGTGGTATGGTGCACCAATACTGCTCCTACCATTGGGTTAGGGGCTACATAATATTCACCTAATCGTGCTAATTGTAAGCAACGACTGATATATAATTTTGCACTTTCCATTTTTTTTCGTACCTTTGCAGCGTGAAACAGCAGATAAACTATATCATTTCTGAATTGCGAGGCTTCTATCCTGAAGAAGAACTGCGCGAGTTGGCATATTGGATTCTTGAAGAATCTACAGGTATGACTCGCACAGAAATCCTTTTCGGCTGCAAAGATACAAAAAAAAATGTATATGCGCAAGAAATAGAAGTGATTTTGCAAAAACTTCGTGCACACGAACCGATACAATACGTTTTTGGTCATACAGAGTGGATGGGTCTTGACCTGCGCGTTACGCCAGCCACCCTTATCCCTCGCCCAGAAACTGCCGAATTAGTAGAATGGGTTTTGCACGTAGTAGACAAGCATAGACCATTGCGTGTGTTAGATATAGGTACCGGTAGTGGCTGCATAGCCATAGCACTCAAAAAAGCCGCATCTAACTGGCAAGTGACAGGATTAGATATTAGCAATGAAGCCTTAGAAGTGGCAAAAGAGAATGCACAGCGCAATAATGTGACTATCCATTGGCAGCAAGCAGATATCCTATCGCCTTGCCCATTGCCCATGGTCGATATTATTGTGAGCAATCCGCCGTATATATGCGAGAAAGAAAAGGTAGATATGCAAGCGCGTGTGTTGGATTATGAACCCGCAAGGGCATTGTTTGTTCCCGATAACGATCCTTTGTTGTTCTATCGCAGAATAGCAATTCTCAAGGGTGCTCCCATACTGTTTTTTGAGATTAACGAAGCGTATGGCGAACAAGTATGCTCAATGCTACGCACCATCGGATATACAAATGTTGAACTAAAGAAGGATATGTATGGTAAAACACGAATGGTCTTTGGCAAACTTACGCAGTAAGGCAGAGTTCTATTGTGCTACAGCGGAACACTGCTCCTACGAGGTGCGCCTTAAACTGCAACAGTGGAGTGCGACTGATGAACAAATAGAGCATATCGTTGCCCATCTGCAAAAGGAGCGTTTTGTGGATGAACAGCGTTATTGCAATGCTTTTGTGCATGATAAACTGCTGTATCAAGGTTGGGGAAGAATGAAAATGCGTGCGCAACTACAAGCCAAGCATCTTCCAACAGCAGCCATAGAGCAGGCACTGAATGAAATAGATAGAGATACATATATGAGTGTATTGACACGTGTGCTCGCAACCAAAAAAAGAAGTATCAAATCCGCTGACCCACAAGCAAGGGAAAAATTGATTCGTTTTGCTATGCAACGCGGTTTTACTAATGATGAAATAAATGGAATAATTTAAGAGAAGCTGCTTTATAGCAAAAAAAGCATTAATTGCTCTGGTATGCTCAATAATTTAATTCCAGTAAAGGAAGGAAAGAGTAAAAAAAATACTTGAAAGTAAACTTTCGCGCGATTTTTTTGCAAATGTGCTTTTTTTGTTGTACCTTTGCATGCTTTTCAAATGAAAAATGCGTTATTAATTTATGACTAAGACAAGAAAAATCATCAATGATCCCGTGTTTGGTTTTCTCAGCATACCCGATGGTGTACTGTTCCAAATCCTGCAACATCCCTATATGCAACGCCTCAACCGTATTCGTCAGTTAGGGCTGAGTTTCTTTGTCTATCCAGGGGCTATGCATAGCCGTTTCTTGCATTCATTGGGTGCGATGCACCTTATGCACGAAGCCATCACTTCGCTCCGCGAGAAGGAAGTAGAGATTACCGATATTGAGGAAACGGCAGCCATGGCAGCCATATTGCTACACGATGTAGGACATGGTCCTTTCTCGCATGTGTTCGAAGAGGCAGGTATGCTGCCCGAAGGAACAAACCACGAGGACATTAGTCTGAGGATGATGTACGAGATACGCGATTGGTTCTCCGCCAGCCAAATAGCTTGCCCCAAAGAGCGAGCCGAGACGGCAGCTATTATGGAACTGGCTATCCGCATTTTCAAAGACGAATACGATAAGCATTTCTTGCACCAACTCATCTCATCGCAGCTGGATGTAGATAGGTTGGATTACCTATGTCGCGACTCCTTCTTCTGTGGCGTAACCGAAGGTAGTGTAGCCAGCGCACGCATACTGAAAATGATGAATGTGAAAGACGGAAGACTGGTAGTAGAAGCCAAAGGTATCTACTCGGTGGAGAAGTTCCTCGTAGCAAGACGACTGATGTATTGGCAAGTTTATCTACATCACACCAGTGTGGCTGCGGAGCAAGTACTCATCAAGATTCTCACACGCGCTAAAGAGTTGGTAGCCAACGGAGTAGAACTATTTGCTTCGCCTGCCTTGATGTACTTCCTATCGCTTCGTAATAGTAGTCCCTCTGCCATCACTCATACGTTGCTCACACACTACGAGGCATTGGACGACTCCGACTTGTTATCTGCCATCAAGGTATGGATGAACAGCGAAGATAAGGTACTATGTGTACTATGCGAATGTTTTACCCATCGACAACTCTTCAAGGGAAAGTTACTCGAAAAACCCCTCACAACAAAGGAGAAAGATTTGCTGCGCGAGCAGTATGCTCAGCGTTTTGGTGTGAGCCGAGAAGAAGCAGACTATTTCTTTGTCGAACATATATCTACCTCCAACACCTATAGCGAGAAAGGAGAAGCTATTGATATTATGTACAAAGACGGTTCGGTGCGCGACATTGCTGATGCATCGGAGATGCTTAACATGGAAACACTCACCTACAAACCACAAAAGATTTATCTATTTCACTTAAAATAAGTATATTATGGAATTTTCTGCACAACAAATAGCCATGCTGCTGGGTGGTAAGATTATAGGCGATGGAAATCGCAAAGTATCGGATGTTGGATCAATAGAGTCTGCCAAAGAGGGACAACTCACCTTCCTCTGCGCTGCCAAGTACTTACCTCATTTGCCAACCACGGGCGCAAGCGTGGTACTGATGACCGATTCTATTGCTTTTGAGGGCGAGACCAACGCTACGCTGATTCGTGTGGAGAACGCACGTGCTGCAATGGGGCAGTTACTCGCATTAGTGGCAAAAGCCATGAACCCTGCCAAGCAAGGTGTGGAGCAACCGTCCTATGTTAGCGAAGGTGTTGCTGTACCCGAAGATGCATATATCGGAGCGTTTGCCTATGTCGGCAAGAATGTCCAATTGGGCAAGGGAGTGCAAATATATCCCCATACCTATATAGGTGATAATGTGCGCATTGGAGATAATACCATCCTTTATTCGGGTGTGAGGATCTATTACAACTGTGTGGTGGGCAACGATTGCATTTTGCACGCAGGTGTGGTCGTTGGTAGCGATGGTTTTGGCTTTGAACCTGATGCCAAAGGTGTAAATCAGAAACTCCCACAGATTGGCAATGTGATTATCGAAGACGATGTGGAGATTGGTGCCAATACCACAGTCGATAGGGCAATGATGGGCTCTACCATCATCCGTCGCAATGCAAGATAGACAACCTCGTGCAGGTGGCACACAATGTGGAGGTGGGCGAAAGCACGTTCCTCTGCTCACAAGTTGGTATTGCGGGTTCGTCTAAGATTGGCGGGCATTGTATATTGGCGGGTCAAGTGGGCGTAGCGGGGCATTTGGAGATTGCCGACAACTGTGTTTTTGGTGCGCAATCGGGTATCCCAAGTACTGTCCGCAAGGCAGGTATGTATCAAGGGTCGCCGATTATTGATGCCATGAACTGGCGCCGCAGCGTAGTGGGATTCAAGCAACTACCTGACCTAATGAAGAAGCTCCAAGAATTAGAAAAGAAAGTATAATTGGTAAAAATAGCGTTTTTTGAGGATATTATTTGCATATTTGCAAAAAAAGTAGTACTTTTGCGGACTAATTGATAACCTGCCGAAAAAGGCAACATATATTTAGAAAGTATGAGCAATATGAATTATATTCATCCTGAAGCAAAACTTCATCCTACAGTACAAGTAGGTTCATTTACCTGCATTTATGGTGATGTGGAGATAGGAGAAGGTACTATTATCGACAATAATGTTACCATTCATGACGGTGTGCGTATAGGTAAGAATTGCCATATTCACGCTGGTGCCGTGATTGGTGACGACCCTCAAGACCTGAAATTCAAAGGCGAAAAGACATACGCTATCATAGGCGATAATACCACTATCCGCGAGTTTGTAACTATCCATCGCGGTACTGCCAGCAAAGGCAAAACAGTGGTTGGCAATCACTGTCTAATCATGGCATATTGTCACGTTGCCCACGACTGTCTCCTGCACGACCATATCATCATGTCCAACGCCACCCAACTCGCAGGCGAAGTGGTAGTGGATGATTGGGCAATCATCGGAGGCGGAAGTTTGGTGCATCAGTTTACACACATTGGCGCACATGTGATGATTCAAGGTGGCTCTAAAATCAACAAGGATGTGCCTCCATACATCATCGCAGCACGCGAACCCATATCCTACTGCGGTATCAACTCCGTGGGACTCAACCGCCGTGCGTTTACCCAAGAACAAATTACTGCCATTCAAAACGTATATCGCTTGATGTACCTCTCTGGCTTGAACGTAAGCCAAGCGGTGGCACAAATAGAAGAGACACTGCCTGTCAGTGAGGAACGCGACCTGATATTGGAGTTCGTGAAAGGTTCGCCACGTGGCATAGTCAGAGGATATAATTGATTTACCCTTAAAACCAATCTGATATAATATGAAAGTTCTACAAGAAATGACCGCCGTTAGATTGCTACAACTGAAGGCAATAAAATTTCAACTTAAAAACCCATTTATGTGGGCGAATGGTTGGACGGCTCCTATGTACTGCGATGATCGAAAGATATTGTCTTATCCTAAAATGCGCGACTTTATTCGCCTGGAGTTGGCACGCGTAATAGCAGAGATGTATCCAGATGCAGACATCATAGCCGGTGTCGCCATCAACGCTATTGCACACGGCGTTTTGGTCGCAGAACAACTGAGTCTGCCATTCGTATATGTACACCCACAACCCAAAGATCATGGTTTGGAAAATCAGATTGAAGGCGATCTGCGCCCAAGACAAAGCGTAGTGATTGTAGAAAATCAGATAAACGTAGGCACCAATTGCGCCAAAGTGATAGAAGCCATCCGCAATAATGGTTGCAAAGTGTTGGGCGTGGTAACAATATTCGATTATGGCTTTAGCACAACCAAACGCAAACTGGAGAAAATGGACGTGTCGCTGACATCGCTAACCAATTTTGAAACCGTTGTGCGCCATGCTTCTGCTATGGGAATTATTGACAGCGAACAACAAGAAATAATAGAAAACTGGCAGCATAACCCTGCCAAATGGGAGAAATAACATGGCATCAACCAAATACGAAAGCAAAATAGGACAAATACCATACAACGACCAAGTGGTGTTTGCTGTACTGAGCAATTTAGAAAACCTAAATCGCTTCAGTGATTTGATACCCAAAGACAAAATCAAACATCTGGAAATAACCACCGACTATATACGCATGCAAGTGGATGGCTTGGCACAGAAATTCACTATTCGCATCGTGGAAAAAGAAGAGAACAAGACTATTAAGTTCGGTGTGGAAAACCTGCCTATGGATGCCAATATGTGGATTCAACTTAAACAAGTGGCAGAACAAGATACACGCATCAAACTGACCATCAAGGCAGATATACCGATGATGTTCCGCATGATGTTTGAAAAGAAACTGCAACAAGGACTTGACCAGGCAGTAGATATGCTCTGCCAAGTACCGTATGCTGCGTGGGTATAAACACTTCCACTCAATACTATACTACACAACACTATGGGACACAAGAGAAAAAGAAAAATTCGTATTCACCGTGAAGGATATGGTATTATCTTCACATTGAGCATGCTCATATTTACATTCAATGTGCTGATGTTCTTGTATGTACCTCATTGGGTATTTGCCATTGGACTGATTCTGAGTGCGATGCTACTGATATTTGTTACCTATTTCTTCCGCAATCCTACTCGTGTATTAGAAGTGGGCGATGAAAACTTTCTTATCGCACCTGCCGATGGGCGTGTGGTGGTAATAGAGCCAACAGAGGAAAATGAATATTTCCACGAGAAACGATTGCAAGTAAGTATCTTCATGTCGCCTCTGAACGTACACGCCAATTGGTATCCAATAGAGGGAACTGTATTGCTGTCAGAACATCAAGACGGTCGTCATCAAGGCGCATGGCTACCTAAATCCAGCACAGAGAACGAACGCTCGCTCGTGGTGATAGAAACGCCTTCGAAAGTGCAAATCGCTGTACGACAAATCGCTGGTGCTATGGCACGACGCATTGTAACCTATGCTAAACCAGGACACCGTGCACAACGCAACGAACACTTTGGCTTTATCAAATTCGGTTCGCGCGTAGATATGTACCTGCCATTAGATACGGAAATCTTTGTAAAAGTAGGCGAACACGTGCGCGGAAACGAAACAATTATCGGCAGGTTGAAGTAAATTCCTGCCTCTACACTATAAACATTACACCTAAAACAAACGAACCATGGATAAATTTGAACAACTATTTGCAGAATATCCTTTCACCCTTACGGATGAGTTAGTCAAGAAGAATACAGCCGATATATTGGCACAACATACAGCAGAAAACAATACGCGCGAAGTATGGATGCAGTGCTTGAACCAAATTGACCTCACTACTCTCAACGGCGATGACACAACTGCCAAAGTGGCTCAAATGGCTGAGCGCGTGAACGATTTTGATGGTCACTTCCCTGGCGTACCCAATGTGGCAGCCATATGCGTATATCCCGCTTTGGTGGAGACTGCGCGCGACGTACTGACCGAACCTATTGGTATTGCTGCCGTGGCAGCAGGATTCCCTGCGTCGCAGACCTTCATTGAGGTGAAAGTGGCAGAAGCAGCTATGGCTGTGGCAGCAGGTGCTACAGAAATAGATATTGTCATCTCTATCGGCAAGTTCCTCGAAGGTAACTACCAAGAAGTATTCGATGAGATCTCCGAAATCAAAGCTGCTATTCGCGATGCACACCTCAAGGTGATCCTCGAGACAGGCGCGTTGAAAACAGCAGAGAACATATACAAAGCCAGTATCTTGGCGATGGCAGCAGGTGCAGACTTCATTAAGACATCTACAGGCAAGATAGCCGTAAACGCTACCCCTGAAGCCACCTATATCATGTGCCACGCTATCAAGGATTGGCACGCTAAGACAGGACAAAAAGTGTGCTACAAGCCTGCGGGCGGTGTCAGCACCACCGATGAGGCCGTGCAACACTATACCTTGGTCAAGGAGATTTTGGGACAAGACTGGCTCAATAATCACTCCTTCCGCTTTGGTGCCAGTCGTCTGGCAAACAACCTGCTCAGTAGTATCATGGGCGAGGATGTGAAATACTTTTAGGCGAGAGGCTAAAGGTTATAGGAAGGGATTATGGCTAAGATTATTTCTAAACGTTTCTTCTCAGAGAACGTAGCAGAGCTTGTGTTAGAAGCTCCGCTGATTGCGCGTAGTCGTCGCGCAGGTCACTTTGTGATGGTTCGCGTGGACGAACATAGCGAGCGTATGCCACTCACTATTGCCGATGCTGACATAGAACGCGGCACTATCACACTCGTGGTACAACGCATGGGTGTAAGTAGCTCCAAACTGGTGGCACTCGAACCAGGAGATGAGGTGGCAAACTTAGTCGGACCATTGGGCAAAGCCACTACCATTAAGCAGTTCGGTACTGTGGTATGTGCCTGCGGTGGCGTGGGCGCCGCACCTATGTTACCTATCGCGCGTGCACTCAAGGAGGCAGGCAACCGCGTCATCACCGTATTGGCTGCACGTACTGCGGAATTAATCATTCTGCGTGAGCAGTTGGCTGCGGTGTCGGATGAGATGATTATTATGACTGATGACGGCTCGTTGGGTCAGAAGGGATTGGTAACCATGGGCGTGGAGCAAGTGATACAAAGCGAGAAAGTGGATAAGTGTATCACTATTGGTCCTGCTATCATGATGAAGTTTGTGGCACTGACCACCAAGAAATATGATATACCTACTGAAGCCAGTCTGAACACCATCATGGTGGACGGCACAGGCATGTGTGGTGCATGCCGTGTGACGGTGGGTGGCAAAACGAAGTTCGTCTGCGTGGATGGACCTGAGTTTGATGCTCATGCCGTGGATTTTGATGAGATGCTTGCTCGCCTTCGCCAATATACGACGGAAGAGAAGAACGCCTACGAGAACTATCAGCACCACGCTTCAACACACAACGCTCCTGCCATTAACGAGGGCGAAGCAAACCACCAACGCGAAGCCACTAACATCGAAGCGAACATACAACGCGCAACCACCCTCAAGGCCAAAGAGCGCGTGGCTATCCCGCGTGTCAAAATGCCCGAATTGGCACCTGAGGTACGTGTGCAATCGCTATACAAAGAGGTGAATCAAGGTCTGACCTTTGACCAAGCCATCACAGAGGCACATCGTTGCTTGGATTGCAAGAACCCCACATGCGTGAAGGGTTGTCCAGTGAATATCAATATCCCTGCCTTTATCAAGCAAGTAGAGGTAGGCAATATTGTGGGTGCTGCGGAAGTGATTCAACAGAGCAGTACGCTGCCCGCTGTTTGTGGTCGCGTATGCCCACAAGAGAAACAATGCGAGGCACAATGTATCCACCTGAAAATGGGTCACGAGCCCGTGGCTATTGGTTATCTGGAACGTTTTGTAGCGGATTACACTGCTGCTAACGCTTCTGCCACCCACGCGAGCGAAGCGAACCATCCACGCGAAGCCACTAACGGCGAAGCGAACAAAATAGCCGTCGTGGGTAGTGGTCCTGCGGGATTGGCTTTTGCTGGCGATATGGCTAAGTTAGGCTACCAAGTAACTGTCTTCGAAGCCCTACACGAGGTGGGTGGCGTATTGCGCTATGGTATCCCTGAGTTCCGTTTGCCCAATGCCGTAGTAGATAGAGAGATAGAGGGCTTGCGCCAACTGGGTGTGACCTTCCAATGCGATACAATCATCGGTAAGACGCTGACCATAGATGACCTACAAGCGCAAGGATACCGAGGTATCTTTGTCGGTAGTGGAGCGGGATTACCACGCTTTATGAATATCCCAGGCGAGAACCTCAACGGTGTGATGTCCTGCAACGAGTACTTGACGCGTGTGAACCTCATGGGCGCGGCCAATCAGGACAACGATACCCCATTGCTTCGCGCGAAAACA
Organism: Bacteroidales bacterium; assembly: GCA_015061165.1. Lineage (GTDB taxonomy): Bacteria > Bacteroidota > Bacteroidia > Bacteroidales > Paludibacteraceae > Colicola. Next base: position 9,638 of record SUXC01000023.1, on the reverse strand, counting down.
GTGATGGTGGTGGGTGGAGGTAATACCGCCATGGACGCAGTGCGTACTGCCAAACGATTGGGTGCAGAGCGCGCTATCATCGTCTATCGTCGTAGCGAGGAGGAGATGCCTGCGCGCGTGGAAGAGGTACGCCATGCCAAGGAGGAGGGTGTAGAGTTCATGACCCTGCATAATCCTATTGAGTATCACGCTTCTGAACAAGGGCGCGTAGCAGAAGCCGTATTGCAAGTGATGACCTTGGGCGAACCCGATGAGTCGGGACGCAGAAGCCCAGTGGCTGTGGAAGGAAAGACGGTTACACTACCTGTGGATTTGGTGATTGTGAGCGTAGGCGTTAGTCCTAACCCATTGATTCCATCAACGGTGGCAGGATTAGAAATATCGAAGAAAGGAACGATCGTAGTCAATGACCAAATGCAATCATCACTGCCAACTCTCTTCGCAGGTGGCGATATTGTTCGTGGAGGTGCTACCGTTATCTTAGCTATGGCTGACGGTAGAAAAGCCGCGCAGGCGATGCATGAATATCTGAGCTAAATACTCTTGTTCGCTTTGCCCAGGAGTAGGATGAAACTCGGCTTTATGCAGCAATCCCAATACTGCCAAATCCATAATCGTGCTGTAGCCACTACGCGCGATTATTTTGTCTGTTCGCTGTAACAGGGGCAACAACTCCTCATCCCTCATTTGTGGTACAAGGGTCACTGCACCTATGTGCGTAGTAGTAGCAGGTCCACCTATCTTGCCTCGCACGATTAAGACTGATTCCTTGCTTTCCTTGAAGCGATTGACAAGTTCCTGTTCGAAATATGTACGCTGTGGTTCTAACCCCGAGAGAATTGCCACTATGGTATAACCCGCCCCGCGATTTCCGACTCCCGATTCTCGCCCCCCGACTCTCTCCTCCTGATTCCCAAACCGCGACAGCGGCCCGATATACTTAGCCCATCTATCAAAACGCCCACCATGCGCCAAGTCGCCTGCGAGGTTGTTCTGCGTATTGGCATAATCGGGTACCCACACTTCCTTATACCTCTTATATATGCACGCGTGCATTGCGCGCGCGAGGGGCTCGAAAATCTTTAACCGCTTAGGCAATTGTACATAGAGTTGGTGGGTCATATATATGCTATGCGTTTGGCGCGAGAAGAGCCCAAACCGATTGTCCGAAATCACCCAATCAAAATGCTCTATCGCCAACTGCCGACGCAGGTAGTAGTGGTCGGCTATCATAAAGCGGATAAGGGCAGGTATAGCGCGCAGGTAGAATCCGCGTTGCTTCGCATTCTCCGTATAGCGCAGTTCCAACGATGGCAAATCTATCGCACGCAAATCGGGAAAAGTCTGCCGCAGCAGCATCAAACTCTCTCCATCGCCTCCCAGTACCACCTCATGCCCCTGAGCTATGTATTGGCGAATAAGTGGGATACAGCGAGTAGCATGCCCCAGTCCCCAGTTGAGTGGTGCAATCAATATTTTCATGCGCTGACAATAACATCTATGCCTTTTTCTCGCAGAGGAGCAGCTATGGCTTCCATCTCCGCAGCAGGCACTTTGGATAATGTTTGTAAGGGGGTAGCTCGGTCTATGACATAGATCATCACTTGTTGAGGGTGCAAGCGCTCAATCATGGCGTACCACGCCGATAGTTCTTCGCTCGTGGTGTTGTCGATTGTTTGCCCACAGTATTCACCGCGCAGGAAGCATGTCTGCAAGGTGAAATCGCCATTAAACAGTGCCAACCATTGTGCTATCTGCTCTACGGTCAGATTGGTATTGACGGGCTTGTCAATCAAGCGCATGGTGGCATCAATCGCCGAATCTAACTTCAATATGCGGTTGTCGCATAGGCGCAATGCTTCCACCACGTCTTGTCTTCCTAATTGGGTAGAGTTGCTGAGTACCGATATTTTGGCTTTTGGACAATACTGATCGCGCAGGGCGCAAGTGTCCTCAATGATACCCAAGAACTCAGGGTGCAGGGTGGGCTCGCCATTACCGCTGAAGGTGATAACATCAATGCTATTAGGCGATAAGGCAATAAGGCGAGAGGCCAATGCCTCGCGTACTTGTTCGCGGGTGGGGATAATAGGGTGTGAGACAGGCTGATTCCAACCACATTCACAATACACACAGTCAAACGTGCATAGTTTGGCTGTGGTGGGCATGAGGTTCATGCCCAACGAAACGCCCAAACGGCGCGAACGGATAGGACCATATACGATAGAATCGAAAAGCATGTTGGTGTATAGTGTAGAGTGTAAAGTGTAAAGGCTGGATTAACGAACGATAACGCGGTTGCCCAAAGCGCGACAGAGCTGCGTGCGAATTTCCATGAGCTGGGGTTGCTGTTCCAGGATGGCGGTGATGAGTTGCCAATCACCACGCTCTTGTGCCTCCTTGAGCAGTCGCTGCATACTATCAATGCGCTCATCCACTACCGTGTATTTCAGTTCCAACAACAAGCGCTGCACCAATTCGGGCAACACATTGGTTTCATCTTGTTGCACCTCTTGTACGACATTCTCAGAGATACTGCGCTTGCTATACATTCTGCTGAGTTGGTATTTGTCGGCAATCATATCCACAGCCAGCTGACTGATAGCTTCGTTAGGATGGTGTTGGAAGAAGACCGAAGCCACAAATTGCGGTGTTTGGTAGTTGGCTACATACTCATCTATGACCAGTTTATACAGAGGATTGGGGATATCAATGCTATCATTATTGATTTCGGTGATGATATATTCGCCCACCGTGATCATCTGGTCTTCGGTTTGGTATAATACTTTTTCGCCATAGCGTATCAATACTTGTATGAGGTTCAGTATGTTGCGCTCTTTGTGTGTGAGGGGTTGCGCTACAGGCGCTGTAGCAACGATTGTTTGCGTATCTTCCTTACTTGTTTCCTGCGATTGGGTCTGCTGTCGTTGTTCTGTTTCTTTGCGTTTTTGTCGGTCATCGGCTGCTTGCTTGCGTATCTCTGCCACTTTGCGTGTCAGCACATCTTCGGGCATAGAGAGCAGTGTCGCTGTGTCTTTGATATACACTTGTCGTTTGATAATATCAGGAATGACAGCGATAGAGCGCACGATTTGCAATATCATCTCCGAGCGTCTGGTAGGGTCATTTTGCGCCTCTTCCATCAGCAGTTGTGTCTTGAAGCGGATAAAATCGTGTTGATTAGTCTCCAAAAACTCTTTCAGGTCAGATGCGTTTCTGCTCTTAGCGAAGCTGTCGGGGTCCTCTCCCTCTGGCAGCAGTATGACACGTATGTTAATGCCCTCCTCAAGCATCATATCTATTCCTCGCAACGCTGCTTTGATGCCGGCTTTGTCGCCATCATAGAGCAGTACTATGTTCTCCGTAAAGCGGTGGATGAGGCGTATCTGATTGATGGTGAGTGCCGTACCGCCTGATGCTACCACGTTCTCTATGCCCGACTGCACCAGCTGAATGACGTCCATCTGTCCCTCTACGAGGTAGCAACTATTGTTCTTGGAAATCGCTTGCTTGGCTTGATAGAGTCCAAAGAGTTCGTTATGTTTCTCGTAGATGAGCGAAGTGGGCGAATTGACATACTTACCCACCTTGTCGTTTTTGACCATAAGACGACCCGAGAAACCCACCACTTTGCCACTGATCGAAAAGAATGGGAACATCACACGCCCACGGAAGCGGTCGTACAATTTGCCATTCTCGCTCTTGCCACATACGCCTGTACCTATGTATGGAGCGTTTTGCGAGTCGTTGAGCAGGTATTTCTCCTGAAAGCCTTTCTTCTTGGCAGCATCCCAGAGGGCGGCTTTCTCGGGGGAGTAACCTATTTGGAACTTACGGATAATATCCTCTCTCAGTCCGCGTTGGCGTAGGTAGCTCATCGCCACGGCTGTGCCTTCGGGCGTGTTCCACAGTTGTTCGTGAAACCATTTGTTGGCAAACTCATTGACCACGAACATAGACTCGCGGTCGTCTTGTTTTTGCTTTTCTTCTGCTGTCAGTTCGCGTTCTTCTATCTCGATATGGTATTTTTTGGCCAGTTGGCGCAAGGCATCCACGTAGGAGCATTGCTCTATTTCCATCACGAACCCCACCGAGTGTCCAGCCTTGCCACAACCAAAGCATTTGAAGATACCTTTGCTTGGTGATACGGTGAACGACCCCGTCTTCTCATCGTGGAAGGGGCATAGACCTATCAGGTTGGCACCACGTTTCTTCAGGGATACGTAGTCGCTCACCACATCTTCGATGCGAGCAGCAGAGAATATCCTGTCAATGGTTTCGCGAGGTATCATTGGTTAGAACTCCCAGAGGTACATGCCTATTTTTATTTGCCATTGGTCGAAGCGACCGCGGGTGTATGGGTTATAATCATCGCTCACGTGGAATGTGGCTTCCTTGTAGGGATTAATCAGTCCAAAGTCATATCCACCGCGCAGGAAGTAGCGTTCGTATTGCAATCCTGCACCTACTCCCCAAGTCACGTTCAGGCGTTTGAGGGCAAACACGCCGTCCATCGTATAGACATCTTTATCTACTGATGTTGTTTCTCCGCTTGAGGTCATCTGTGTGCGTGTGTTTTGTTTGTAGGACAATCCCACTTGCAGGGTAGGACCTGTATAGAGCATCAGGTAGGTGTTGTTCGCTATTTCAAATTTGTATTGCCAATCCACGGGAATCTCCAATTGGTGATATAACTCTTGTTTCTGTGTGCGTGGATAGTCTAAGATACCTACTTTTTTCCATTCGCTGGTGTTGGCACCAAAGGTGTAGTTCAGTCCTAAGGTATATCCAAATCCTTTGACTATGGTTGCATCATACACCACACCCACCTTAAAGCCATTCAGCACCGTTGGTGTAAGGTTTTTCTCTTGGTCAGGTACGGGCAGGTTCAGTCGTGTGATAGGTTGTGTGAATCCCAACTGCACACCCACATATTGTTTGCCTTCTGCGTGTGCAAAGGCAATGATACTGCTCATTAGCAGACAGATACTTAATATTCTTTTCATAGCTTATCTTATTTGTTTATTTTCATTTAATCGTTGTTTACTTTTTGCTCTTCCTTTCACTTCCGATTCTTCTTCTTCCTCATCTTCAGCCGATGCGGATATAGCTTTTGCTTCGGGTCGTTTGGTACGTTCGGGGTGTAGGAAGATGTCTTTGGCTTGTTTGGGTCTTTCTGCTTCAGCCCAGAAGAATCCGTTTAGTTTTGTCTCTTCGGGCAATGCCTGATCCATAGGTATCAGCTCTCCTGTGGTGGCGGTGGTAAAGAGCACGTGGTCTATTTTCCGTTCGTTCAGATACACTTTGACAAAGCTACTCTGTGTCCTATTCACTCCTATATACGAGCCGTCATCTTCTTTGGGGTAGAACACTGTTTCGGCATTGCCTTGCACATCCACCAGATACACATCTTCATTCCTCACGTATGCCAACATCTCTTTGCCGGCCATCTGATTATATTCGTTTTGCCCGTCTTGTTTGACCATCAGTCCGTTGCCTATGCCGTGCATGTAATCCACTGTTTGGTTTTTGATGTAGATGTTTATGAGGTCGGCGGATAGTTGGTTGTTTTCGTTCCAGCAGATAGGCAATCCGTATAACGTGAGTACTGAGTCTTTGCCGTGGTAGCGTGCTGAATCGCATACGGCTTGTATATCATTGCGGTATATGCGTACATGCCAGAAGGCGCGCAGTTGTTGGTAAGTTGTATCTTTCCATATGGTGTCGGGTGCTTGTGCTATGCGAACAGAGTCCACCATGATGCTGTCGCGTGGTTGGAGGGTGTAGGTTTGGTAGGGTATCTCTTCTGTCCAGAGTGTGTCGGCGTGCATATAGGTGTATGCGGTCGAGTCCGACCAGTCCATCATCATCGCGCTGTCGGTTACGTATCCTTTGCCTCCGTCCTCCCATACCTCGCTCACATGCCCGTATAGGGTCATATGGTTGGCAGAGTCCGTGGACTCTATGTTTCCCAAACAGCGACCATATCCATTGGCTTTGTCGTAGTATATTGTATCGCCCGTGAGGGTGATGCCGTCTGTGTGTATGATACGTGAGCGGTCGAGCAATTGCGATAGCTCAGTCTTCGTGTTGTACCATCCGTTGGTGGAGAAGATGGTTGTCTCCTCTTCGTAGATGATTTGTGTAGGACCCACCAAGTCCGACTGATAGCTCTCTGTGTTGTACCCCAAGGTATCGGCTGTCAGCACGAACTTCGGATTGACCAGTTCCACATCGCCTCGGAATATTGCTTGATGATTGTCTGGTGTGTATTGTCCCCAGTGCGAGGTAAGGGTGTTCAGACTATCTTGTATGGTACCGCCCGAGAAGTAGTATGCTATATTGCGCATGCGGTCATAGTTGAGGCTATCGGTGGTCAGTGTTGTTTGTTGGTGGATGAGTCTCACGTGTCGTCTCAGGCGTGCCAGTTTGGTATTGCCGTTGTAGTATAGTATATCTCCAAATCCCTCCAGGCTATCTCCTTGTACTATGTGTACGTGTCCGAAGGCGTGTAGCGAGTTTTCTTTTTCGTAGAAATACGCAGAGTCGCAGTACATCAATACGGAGTCATGTCTAAAGCACACGTCTCCGCGCAATATCTGCGCATCGGGCAGGCGTTTCTCATCAAAGGACAATGTCTCCGAATGTTCCAGAAACACCAACGACACTTTGACGGTGTCTTGTGCCATACAATCCACCGCCCATAGCCCTTGACCCATTACCAATAGCCAATAGCCAATTACCCATATGATCTTCTTTCCTTTTATAATCCCTTCCTTTACACTTTACACTTTACACCTTACGCTCTACACCCTACACTCTACACCCTACACTCTACACCCTACACTCTACACCCTACACTCTACACCCTACACTCTACTTCCCCCAATTAGGATATTGGAAGTCGCAACCTCTCCATGCGGGGTCTATGTGCACGTATATATCTTTCTGTTTATTACGAATCCATTGATCGATGGTTTGTGTTTTTTGTTCTTGCACCAGCATGTTTCGGATGGTTTGGAAGTCATCTGTCAGGTTTGCTTTGTGTGCATCTCGTTTGGTTTTCAGTCTTACGATGGCGCATACTTCTTTGTTTTTTGCTCGGTCCATCATGGTGAAAGGTGCGCTGACGTCGCCTTCTTTCATCGAGTATATTTGTCGTGCCAATTCGGGTGGCAGTTCTTGGTATTCAAACTTGCTTGCGCCGGTGTTGGGGTTGGTCATCAATCCTCCGCTCATCACGGTGGACTTATCTTCGGAGTAGCGTGCCACGGCGTTTTCGAAGGTCAGGGTATCTGCCACGATGAGGCTACGTATTGAGTCGAGGCGCACGATGGCATTTTGTTTGTCGGTGTATGACACACGTGGTTTGAGCAATATGTGTCGGCAATTGATACGTTCGCCTTTGCGTTCGATGAGTTGGATGATGTGGTAGCCATATTCCGTTTCCACCACGCGCGATACACGTTTGGGGTCGGTCAGGTTGAAGGCCACATCTGCAAACTCGCTCACCAATTGTCCTTTGCCCACGAAGCCCAGTTCACCGCCACGCTTAGCGGACTCTGTGTCTTCGGAGTACAGACGTGCCAGCATACTAAAGTCGGCACTACCGTTGGTTACGCGCTCTGTGAACTCACGCAGTTGATTCTTGATGCGCTCTGTCTCTTCTACGGGTACAGGTGGCTCAAAGCTCAGTATCTGCACTTCCACTTGTGCGGGTACGGTGGGCAGTGAGTCGGCTGACAGACTATTGAAGTATCGGCGCACTTCGGCGGGAGTAGGTTGTATGTTTTCCGTCAGTTTACTTTGCATTTGTTGGATGATCATTTGGTTGCGCACGCTTTCCATCATCTCTTCGCGAATCTCGGTACTTGTTTTGCGAAAGTACTCTTCCATTTTCTCTTTGCTGCCTATTTGGGATATGTAGTAGTTCATGCGCATATCCACTTGGCTGCTCACCGACGACTCGTTGGCTTCTATCGAGTCCAGTTCGGCTTGGTGAAGGAATAGTTTTTGGATAGCTAATTGTTCGGGTATAACGCAGTATGGATCACCTGCAATGGATTGTCCTTCGTATTGTGCCCGCAGTCGTTCATCTTCCACTTCGCTGCGTAAAATTGCTTCTTCGCCGACTATCCATATCACTTCATCGATGATATTGTCTTGTGCCAAGCACCCTGTAGCCAATAACCAACAGCCAATAGCCAATAACCAATTACCAATCGCCAATTGCCAATTACCAATTATCAATTTATTCATTTTCATATAGTTTTAATTTTCCTGTTTCTATTGCTTTGTTGTATAGTTTATTTCGTTCTTGTTGTATGAACTCTACTTGTCGTTGTCTCAGTAGTATTTCTTCTATTTCTTTTCGTGCATAGGTGATAGGTTTTTCATCACCTTTCATGTGTAGGTCTGTGACTTGTAGCAGGTAGGTATTGATGGAGTCTTGTATTTCTATTTGTCGTTTATTTTTGAGTTGTTTGTCCAGGTTGTCTTGTTCCAGTGGCATGAGTACGATGATGTCGCTTGTTGTTTTCCACTCTTCGGTAAAGAGTTCGTATCCTGTGGCGTATTGATAGGCAAATTTCTCTATCCATTCTATGTTTTCTTCTAATTCGGGTTGTTGTATTTTCTTTTTGAGTTCATCCAGTTTGGGTGCTTGGTTAGGTACTACGAGTAGTAGTCCTTGTATGATTGTTTCGGTTAGTATGAGTTGATGTCGATGTGTATTGTAGAATGTTTGTACGAGTGTATCTTCCACGTTTCTTGGCATTCGTTGTGATATGAGTTTTGTTTCGTATTCGTGTAGGTATAGTGAACGGCGGTAGTCTTCTACCAGTTGTTCTATATTTTTGTTTATTTGGTCTTTGGCGATATCGTATTCAATGAGGCTTGTGGCCCATTGTTGGATATACTGTTTTGTTACATTTATGCTGTCTTGTGGTGTTAGTCCAGTGGTGAGTATGTTTATTTGTTCTTGTGTGATTGTTTTCCCGTTGTATTCAGCCAGGGTGCCGAGTTTTCTTTTTTCCTCGAACAGCTGACATGCGCTGCATATGCAGCCTAATGTTAGTATGATTAATATTTTTTTATACATTTTCATGCAATTTATTATTTTGTTACGTATTTTTATGTTATTTATTGTTGCTTTATGCTATTTATTATTAACAGTTTCTCGCGATTGGATAATTAGCCTGCAAAGGTACAACAAAAAATGCACATTTGCAACAAAATCGCACGAAAGTTTACTTTTAAGTGCGATTTTGATGCAAATGGGCTGCATTATGCGACCGTACTTTCGAGGAGGGACCCGCATTTTTGCGGGAGGTGCCCTCGAAGGTACAACAGTGTCGCTTAATGCGAGGGCGCAGCCCGCATTCTCGCCAAAAAAGTAGCAATTTTTAAGATTCGTTTCCTTTTCGTTTCTCTATCCGTTGCTCTATTTCACCGAGAGACGACCCTGAGAACTCCGAGAGAACTCCCTGAGACTGCCATTTCGAAAAAAGTGCTGACTAAACCTGAAAAAGGTTGACTCGATTACTGATATATAATCTTAAAAAACGTACTTTTTTGACTCGTTTCCTGAAAAGGTTGACTGGAGTCCTAAAAAGGTTGACTCTTTGAAAGAGGATGCA
>SUXC01000006.1 GCA_015061165.1 Bacteroidales bacterium | reverse complement strand
TACTAATAAACTTATCCGTCAAGCATTCGCTGTTGTTAATAATAATCAACCTTATATCGATGGATATGTATCAACTTTTGCATAAAAATCGCTTTTTTTGTTAAAAATTTATTATAGTTCGTCAATTGGGACGTCAATTATTGTCAATTCAAGGAGTATTTGTTTATGCTCAAAAGAATGCAGCAAGCCGCATTGGTGAGCAAAACAAAAAATTAAATTAAAAGTTTTGAATTTTGATTTACTAAATACGGAAGATATTCGTGTAGAGCATTGCGATGGTACACGTCGCGGCGTACAGCGTGCGCTTGATGTCTGCCGCGAGGAACGCCGCCCGTATCTTGTGATTAAGGAACAAAGAACAAAGAGCAAAGACATATCACCAACGACTGATCAGATGAATCAAAATAGTCTTGACTCCTGGTTCTTGGCTCCTGGTTCTTCTATCCTCGTACCTGTGACGATGTTGGAAGAGGAGGTATATAAGGCAGAGATTTGCACCTATTTGGCGCGCAAGACGGGGGCACACCTTATATTACTACGCGCGAACGACTACGGCAGCAAAGCCAAACGCAACACCCAACGCATCATTACGCACATTCAAACCATCGCTGAGCGCACTGGCGAAACTATCACCTACGAAGAGCGTGTAGCCAAAGGCGACAGCTTCCACATCCACAAAGAACTCCACACATATACCTCCCTTCCCTTTAGGGAGGGGACGGGAGTAGGCTTGATTCTCCTCACTGCCAGTCGCGAGTATGGATTAGACGATTGGCTCTTTGGCCCGCCCGAGCACTATGTCATCCGTCATAGCCAAGTGCCTGTGATGTTGGTTAATCCACGTGCAGACCTCTTTTCGCTCTGTGACTAAAGAAAAAAATCGCTTTTTTCTTGCTCAATCACAAAAAAAGCAGTACCTTTGCAGCATAATACGAAAACAACGATGAATGAATTTTTAGAACTCGAAGAACAGGTATTACGAATGATAAAAACGGTCTATGACCCCGAAATACCCGTAAACATATACGATTTAGGACTGATTTATCGCATAGACCTCGCGGGAGATGGTGTATGCAATATTGATATGACCCTTACAGCTCCCAACTGCCCAGCAGCGGATTTTCTGGTGGAAGATGTCAAGCAAAAAGTAGGGTCTATTGATGGCATTGACACCGTAAATGTAAACATTGTCTTTGAACCCGAATGGAACAAGGATATGATGTCCGAAGAAGCCAAATTAGAATTAGGATTCCTTTAATGCCTACCCCAACCCCTCCCTAAAGGGAAGGGCTTTATTTTTGCATAGACACTATACGAATGATATGGTATATTTTTTGAGTGATGCCCATTTGGGTTCGAGAGCCATAACCCATCCCGAGGCTCATCAGCAAACCGTGATTGACATGCTGCAAAGCATGGCAAAAGATGCGACTGCCATCTACCTATTGGGCGATATGTTCGATTTTTGGTGCGAGTATTTTTGGCGCGACCGCAGCAAAGCGCAATACCGTCCATTCCTACAGGCGCTCCGAGAGATTACCAGCAAAGGCATTGATATTCATTTCTTTATCGGCAATCACGATATATGGACCTTTGGTTGGTTAGAGAAGGAGACGGGCGTAGTGGTCCACCGCAAACCTCAGAGTGTGGTCATCAATGACAAAAAACTCTTCCTGGCACATGGCGACGGATTGGTGCCCAGTGATTACATACAGCGCTTACCCAAGACCATACAAAAGAAGATTCGCAGTTTTATTTTCTTGCGCCGAGTCTTTCACAATCCCGTTCTACAATGCCTCTTCCGTCTTATACCTCCCGCGTGGGGCAATGCTTTTGGCTATGAGTGGGCGAAGAACAGCCGTTTGAAGGAATTGGCACGCCCCTGTCCGTACAAGGGAGAGGACAAAGAGGAATTAGTACTCTTTGCCAAGGAACAAGAGCAGAAAGGCAATCACCACGATTATTATATCTTTGGTCATCGCCATATCGAATTAGATTTGATGCTCAGTAGAGATAGCCGAATCTTAATCCTCGGCGACTGTTGGCAGCAATTCACCTACGCCAAACTGGATGGAACTACCATGACCATGGAGATGATAGACAACGAAAATCTTTTTTAAGAAGACAACATAAACAACTTGCGCGGCAATCAACTCCCTGCCGCGCTTCAAGGATAATATTATGGCACATACAAGAGAAGAACAACTGGCAGCCTTCGACCGTCTGCTGACGGTGATGGATGAACTGCGTGAGAAATGTCCTTGGGACAGAAAACAGACTTTCGAGAGCCTGCGTCAGAACACGATAGAAGAGACCTACGAACTCGCAACTGCCCTGCTGCAAAACGACATGAACGAAATCAGCAAGGAGCTGGGCGATGTATTGCTACATGTGGTTTTCTATGCCAAGATTGGTAGCGAGATAGGAGCATTCGACATGGCTGATGTATGCAACAAGATTTGCGACAAACTCATTTTCCGCCACCCACATGTATATGGCGAATATGCCGCCAACAACGCCAAAGAGGTATGCGAGATGTGGGAACAAGTCAAACTGAAAGAAAAAGACGGCAACAAAACCGTTCTTGGCGGTATTCCAGAGGCATTGCCAGCCCTTGTCAAGGCATATCGTATCCAAGACAAAGTGGCTAACGTAGGATTCGACTGGGAGAAACGCGAAGACGTATGGGCAAAAGTGAAAGAGGAGATTGCCGAGTTTGAGGCAGAAGTGGAGAACATGGACGAAGAGAAAGCCACTGAGGAGTTTGGTGACTTGCTATTCGCTATGGTGAACGCTGCACGTTTGTATAAGATTCGCCCTGACAATGCTTTGGAAAAGACCAATGCTAAGTTCATCCGTCGTTTCAACTACATTGAGCAACAGGCAAAAGAAAAGGGTCTGTCTCTCAAAGACATGACCCTCAACGAGATGGAAGCCCTTTGGCAAGAAGCCAAAAAGCATGATTAGAGATTCGTTGCTTTAACAGGCATGGTGAATATCGCCTCTCTCTTAGGGTACTGAGAATCACTAATCACCGTCATTTTGATAGCGTGTGCTCCAGCCTCTAATGGTAGAATATAGATAGGGAAAACAACACCATGATACATCGGATTGAAGAACAATACTCCCTTTTCGGGCTGTGAACCAGAAGCCAACATTTTCTTCATAGACTCATCAATGTCATACCACATTTTCACTCGAACGCTATCATAAGTAGCATTGATACTCACCAGATTATTCATAAAGGCTTCAAACATAGCATAAAACATCGCAGTATCGCCTAATTGCAAGGTATCCACATATTCCATATTGAATTCCTCGCTATAGTAGCTACCTAAAGTGTCTTGTGCACCTATCAGCGAATCGCCTACCACTTGAGGATTAACGTACACCTTGCTGAAGAGCATCATCGGTGTTGATTGCGAAACCGTTTCGTTGAAACAGCTGGTCATTAAGCAAGCAAGTACAAGCAACAATAAGCATGATTTAATTTTCATAAACTACTAATAATTAACGATTAATATTTGTTATAAAGTATATAATTGATACAAAAATCGGGTCTTAATGACCCGAAGTGCGGCATAAAGGACTCGAACCTTCACTCCTCTCGAAACTAGATCCTAAGTCTAGCGCGTCTACCAATTCCGCCAATGCCGCCGAAATCGGCTGCAAAATTAGTAAAAATATTACACATACGCAAGAAAAATTGCAAAAACTTTGTTTTTATTAAGAAATGAGCGAAACTTTTTATCATAATTTACCCAATGGGGTGCAGATTGTGCACCGTAAGACCACTTCGCCTGTTGTATATGTGGGAATCATGGTCGGTGCGGGTACGCGCCATGAACTTCCAGAGGAGAATGGTATGGCACATTATATCGAGCACTGCGTTTTCAAAGGCACCCAGCATTATACGGCTCGCCAGATTATCAATCATATTGAGGGCATAGGTGGAGAAATCAATGCCTACACCACCAAAGAAGAAACGACTTTCTATGCGGCTACTCTTCGCCAGCATTTCCGCACTACCTTGCATTTGTTGGCAGATATGGTGCTCCACCCTACTTTCTGCAAGAAGGAGACCGACAAGGAAGTCACTGTCATTCTTGATGAGATTGAGAGTTACAACGACTCGCCCAGCGAACTCATCTACGATGACTTCGAGAATATGATTTTTGAAGGCAGTTCTTTGGCTATGCCTATCCTTGGTACCAAGAAGACCCTCCGCCGTATCTCCAAATCGCCCGATATTGCACTCAATTGGATCAAGCAACACTATCGCCCCGAGCGTATGGTGCTCTTTGTTCTTGGCAATGTCACGACCAAGCAAGTCATCTCCGCAGCCGAACGTGAGTTAGCCCCCCTCAGTCCCCCCTTAAGGGGGGAAGCTATCTCCCTTCCCTTCAGGGAAGGGACGGGGTTAGGCCTCTCCCGCACCTACCGCCGCCATACCCACCAAACGCACATCATGCTCGGTTCGCATGCCTACCATATCGGCCATCCCAAGCAACTGACTATGTATTTGCTCAACAATATCCTGGGTGGTGGCAGTATGTCCAGTAGGTTGTATTTGAGCCTGCGCGAGAAATATGGATTGGTGTATAATATTGATTCGCAGGCAGTACCACTCAGCGATACGGGTTATTGGAATATCTACTTGGCATGTGAGCCGCAACATAAGGACCACTGTTTGGAACTCTGCCATAAGGAGCTCAAGCAGTTGCGCGATACTACTCTCACCTCTGCCCAACTTCTGCGCGCTTTGCGCCAGTTAGAGGGTCAGATGGCTATCTCTGCGGAGAATCAGGAGAATAATGCGCTGGCGATGGCCAAGCAAATGCTGTATCATCACCATGCTCCTGCATGGCAAGACACCTTCGCCAAAGTGCAACAAATCACCCCTACCCAATTGCAAGACGTTGCCAACGAGGTATTTGATGCTGAAAAGATATACACATTATTATACGATTAATTCTTGCGTAAGGGTTGCATAAGGGTAGCGTAATCCTATGGTAATCTTATGGTAAAGAGAAGAGGCTTCCTATTGGGAAGCCTCTTCATTTTTCTAGATTAGTATATTTCTAGATTATTGGATAGTCTTTTGACCGTTTTTGATAACGATACCCTTGTAGTTCTCGTCAACTTCTACACCGAGGAGGTTGTAGGTCTTGTTGTTGGTTGGAACAACTACGTTATCTACGCCAGTATTAACTACCTCGCCTTGTACAACAGGGATAGAAAGTTTGTAACCATCAACATCAATTACAAGAGCACCTTGACGACCAGTCTCACCTTCAGGAAGAGCGGTAGCAGTGAGTTGTCCTAAAAGGTAGCCTTCTGATGCAAGAGCAGAATCGTCATATACAAACTCAAGCCACTCAGCAGAAGCTTCTTCATCAATCATCCATACATCAAGATCATAAACGTTGGTGTAAATAGCAAAGGCAGAATACTCACCATCCATTGCAGCACCACCCTCTACTGGAGCAACCAACACCTCAGAATCAGCTGCGAAGAGAGCACCTGGCCAATATGCATCATAGCTGATTGCTAAGTTGCTACCAGAAGACCAGAATGATGTATATCCTCCATTAACTGCAAAGATAGTAGAACCAATAGGAGCATAGTAGTCGGTCATGAAACCGAAGTCACAATTACCTTCATTATAGCCAGTAATTTGAACGCAGAAATCACCAGGGCAAAGAACAGCTACTTCCATTACGCCACCGAATGGATCCTCTTCCCAGAACTTAGCAACTAAAGAAGCTGGACCACCACCTAAAACTTGGCAATCTTCAGGATTAATGATAGTAGAAGCATAAATAGAGTCAGAGTAGATAATACCTTCATTCAAGTCAGCTGCGATAATCTCAACCTTAACTTGTGCACCTTCTGGCAAAATTTCTTCAATAGAAGTAGCTGCAGCATTATAAATAGGCATATTGATTTGGTTAATCTTCAAAGGATTAACATTGCGAACAGTACTGATGATTGTATCAAGGCTCTTTCCATTATATACCAAGTCTGTACCATAAGCGTATGGGCAACCCAAAGATTGTGCACTTACAATATAGAAGTCGCTACCGCTTTCGTTGTACATTGGATCGCAATTCATCTCGCATTGTGTCAAAGGCACGATACCATCAGAAGCAATCATGTGGTTAGCACCTGCAATCAGATATTGAGCTTGCTCGGTAGAACCATAAATATAGCCCTTTACACTCAACAAAGTGGTGTCATCTTTCTGCCACATGTGATCCAATGTTTTTGGCAAATAATACATACCATCAAGCATCAAACCATATTCGAGCGACTCAGTATTCTCAGCTTCAGTTGCACCATTGATTGTCCATGTGGTAGGACCATACACGTTCTCAAATACCACATTTTGGTATGCTGGTACCATAAAGAAGCCATATGGATAAGCGCCCCATCCTGCAGTGAGACCACCATACATCATACCATCAACTACGTAATAATCTGCCAAATCGTAACTTGCATTAGCTCCCTTCTCGCTATAGCCAGTCCATTCCTTCAATGAAACTTCCTTGTTCATCTCAATGGATTGAGGCATCAGTTTTTGAAGTTTCAATTGCTCAGGAGCAACTTGTACGACTTGTGCGGTAGCCATACCAGCTACGAGCACTGCACTTAAAAGAGTAAACTTTTTCATACCTTTAAAATTTTAGTTGTTAAACATTATGAGTTTTACCTCGCTATTAATTTTCTTATTTTTACACTATATGTGTTTACTTACATCTTGACATTATTAGCACCCTTAATGGTTAATTGCTTTTCGCCCGTGAGAAGCATACCAGCAACGGCGTTAAAGAGGTTACCCTCCAATGGAGCAGCACTGAACTCACCTAACATCAATTCTGCTACTGCTTGAGCGGATGGAATTTGAATCAAGAATTTCTCCGTACCCTCGTCATAAGGAACCAACTCGCCATTTTCTCCTGTTCCCTTAATAGTGATACCATTCTCATTCTGCTCCAAGTTGATTTCCCAAACCAGTTTCTTCTCTTGGATCTTAGAACCTTGTTTATAAGAGAAGTTGATGAGCATGAAATAACCACCTTCGTACATATTCAGCGATTGCTTGTAACCATAGCCCATCACTTTCATCTTAGCAGAAGTATTCTTCATCGCAGTGTTCACAGCAGCCAACAGCGCATCTACTGCAGGTTGACCAGCAGGATCAACAGACCAGCCATAAGCATTATCGGTGAAGTAAGCACCGAAGAGAACGTTCAGGTTACCTGCGTTCATCACAGCGCCCTTCTCACTCCTGAGTTCGCCCTTTGCGGCATCATAGTAGAAAATGTGGTCATGCACATCTTCTCCAAAGCCCATAGATACGATGATACCATCTTCTGTAGAGCAAACTGGGTGGTAGGTAGCAGTCTCTGCCACGAGTGGAGAGCCGTATGCTGCACTTTGGAACTGACCTTCTGCACCTTTATACAGATACATCTTGCTGTCACCTTGGGTGAGTGTTACGATATTGTTGTTACCAAACAAATCGGCTTGCATCTTCTCGCAAGCAGCATAATAAGCAGCCAAGTCGGTATTCTTCATAGGACGCATAACGGTGTATGCACTATGCTTCTTACCTTTGAGGAGTACTAACTCTGGAGTCGCCTTCAAAATCAAGAACTCGTAGTCACCCAACAAACCTGCACCATCATTCCCTGGATCAGAGAAGGCATGGAATACATCGTTGTAGGTATCAAAGGTCAAAATTGGTCCGTAATCGCTCTTCACAGCCCATGTACTGGCAGTATCGGTCACAATCTTGTTAGCAGTTGTAGTAGCATTCTTAGCTGTTACGCTGACATTGCCATTCTTGTTGAACTTAAGCACCATATTGTATCCCTTGGCACTTGCTTCCAAGTTAGGGAAATATGCCATTTCCCAGCCATTCTCGGCTGAAGTCAACACATTGAACGCATTATCGATAGCCTCTTGTGCACGAATAGCAGCTGGCTTCTCAAACAAGCTTTCCTCATCGCGGCTACATGCAGCAAACGTAGCAGCCAACAAGCCAATTATTACTAAATATTTTGCTTTCATAATCCTTCTCCTTACTCTTTAGCGTTATTTTCACGATTTGCCTTCAGTTGGTCATCAAATTGCATGATCATATTCCAATCCAAATTCTGCTGACGTTTTTGTACTTCATCACGCAACGCATCAAGATCTATCTCCCATTTCTCTTTGAGCCATGTGTTGCAAATATCCCATTTCTGATTGATGATAGCAGCACCTTCTGTGCCTGCCTTCTTAAGCATATTATCCCACCATGCATCTGGCTTCACGATGTAGTTAGCAATCACCTCTACAAAGTCCTCGCGTGCCTCACTACTTCCATAGTTACTTACGCAACCCAATTGCCAAGCTTCTTCATAAGTACGCTCTTGCCATTTGATAGGGTCGTAGTTCGCTGGAGTGATTTGTGCAAACTCAGTAGGATAGTTCTTTTGTTGGTGCAAGATGTGTGAAAACTCGTGGTGCATGGTCTTGAAGATATACTCATTGAGGTTGTCAATATTGTTGAGTTGCATCTCATTAATCTTCAAGAGCGTAATCTTGATACCACCTTCGGCATAACCTAATTTCTCGGTACCTTGTACAGGGTCCAACATAGATGAACCAATAAGCTGAATCATCTTTGGACCATATTCTGGCAAGAACTCAGGACCTACTACAGAATCATACACATCATACCACAAATACAATGCCAAGTGTGCCAATGTATCTGCCATACCAATACTTACTGGTACCACATTGTAGTTAGGGTCAGTAGCGTTGTCGTCCAACTTATAGAGAAACTCTACGTTGTATGGCTCTGTATAGTATTTATCCAACCATTTATCAAATTGATAAGTATAGGTGGTGGTGTCAATCACAGGATCCACGAAGATAGATTCTGTGAATTGGTCTCCTTCACATGCAGCGAAACCCATTACAAGGCATGCAACTGCTAAAATTTTATACAAACTTTTCATAACTATTATATATTTAGTAGTTAATCATTATTTTACTCCTCTTCCTCCACCAATTTCACAGCACTACTACTTGGCAAAGAAGCAGCGCTTGTATAAGTAGGAGTTGATTGGGTATATACATCACTTGGATTAAGAGATGGGGAGGTTGTCATGCTACCATCCAAGTTATCACCCATTACCACGCGTGGGTTAGCGGTCATACCTGCTACGATAACCTCTTGTGGCAATTGAATAGCACGGCGATCATCGTTCCAAACCAATTTACGAGGAGCGTCTTTCCCTTGTACGTGCTCAATCTCAATACCATAGCGTTTGAGGTCGTGCCAACGGAGACCATCATGCATACCCTCAATACGGCGGAAGTGGATTGCACAATGCACAAATGGCATTTGCTCTGGAGTAATTACCCAATCTGCTGCCATATCTTGGTTGTGCAATACTGGCGCAAATTTCGTACCAGCTTTCTCAGTATAGAACTTAACAATCTTCTCTTGGCTCAAATCCACGGTACTATCTGGCAGCATTTGCATACGACCGTTTACATTGTAACCTTGGCACCACAAACGGAAGTCATTGGCGGAACCTGCAAAGTCGTTGAGATATGCCTTTGCCTCAGCACGGCAAAGTAGTGTTTCGTTGGTAGTAAACGCACGACTCACCATACGAACGTAACCATAGCCTGCCACTTTGTCGGTATATTCAAAGTCGAAATAATCTTTTGCCACGAAGCCACCCAACTTTTGATCAGCAGACCAAGTACCAATGCCAGGGAATTGACCTGTCCAGCAAGGGCCAGCTCCATGTGTTGAGAAGTTCTGAGCCTCACCATTCAGTTGATAGCGACCATAAGTTGGGAAGTGCGCATAAGCTGAAGATGAGTAAGTGGCGATTAGCAAGAGGTTAGAAGGAGCATTCACATCAATATAGTGCTTGAATGCTAATTCAATGTTACTTTGATCACGGTTAGTTTCTGCATCAAAGAGCATTGACAAGGTGGTCTCATCAGTAGTAGTCAATACGTAGTCTGCATGCTCAACTACCTTTGCCCATTCACGTTTGTAGAGATAGAAACGTGCAGCAAAAGCATGTGCAGCTTTCACGTTGAAGTGATAACGAGGTACACTATAGTACTCATCTGAAACTAATTTCAAACCAGCCTCAAGGTCTTTTTGGATATTCATAAAAGTGTGATACAACGAACCACCAATCCAAGCTGTATCGCCATTGAGATCCAAACCGACCTCCAATTCTGGACCACGTGAGTACACAGGAGCCACCTTAGTTTCAGGTTGCATCATATAGGTAAGACCGAGGTCATTCTTACTATCTTCCGCGTTCTTCCACGCTTGGCAGAATACACCCGCCAGCAAGAAGTGGTGATATGCGCGTGAGAGCAATGCCTCGCCCTTTTCCGCATCCATATTGATGCCTTGAGCTTCGAGTTTCGCGATTGCCTCGAGCGCTGAATTCGCAGTAGCAATAGCTGTATAGTGAGCATCCCAAATCAGTTTTGGAGAGTCGTTGCTTGATTGCTTAACAGGTCTCCAAGCAAAAATATCGTTGTACATTTCATCCAATGGATTAACTGCATTGGCTTGACCTGTCTTTGGGTCTGGCACGTTGTTGTCAACCACTTGGTCGGATGAATACTCGCAAAGAGGAGCACTATTCGCTTCTGTATAGGCACTTACCAACAAAAGTTGTACTTTCTCTTTGGAGTCAATAGTAGCACGCAAGTCTGGCTCTTTATCCAAGAAATCACAAGCCGTTGTACCTAATGCTAACAAAGCAATGATAACAAATATATTCTTTTTCATTTTCATATTCCTTTCTTAATTAAGTGTTAGGTTTGATTAGAATCCTAATTTAACTGTCAAAGTAAATTGGCGAGGAACAGGTGAAGATACACCACCTGAGTTGTAGTACTCTGGGTCACGACCGTTCAACTTCTTATCTGCATATGCCAACCACAAGTTGGTTGCACTAAGTTTCACACCAAAACTTGATACTGCGTTTTGTCCCTCAAAATACTTCTTAGGCAAATCGTATGCCAAAGACAATTCCTTGAGTCGGATGAAATCACCCTTAGCTACACGCTCGGTAGAGTAGTTATATGCAGAATATGCATTGTTGAGTGCATCAATCTCACGCATTTGACGAACGGTAGGAATGGATGGGATGGTTGTAACATTCTCATCACCAGGTACCATCCAGCGGTTCTTCATCTCCTTCATGCTGGCTGTAAGGTCGCTATAGTCGCTGCTATATACTGGACAGAGGTTATCCAAACGGAGGACGTTACCAAAGCTATAAGTAAAGAACACGTTGAGTTTCAAACCTTTCCAAGAGAATGTGTTACCAAACGAACCAGTAATCTTAGGATCAATAGTACCCTCGTATTTCAAATAATCTATATTTTCGTATTCTTGGAAGTAAATGTCCGCATAGTTACCAGGACCCACCACTTGGGTATGCTCAGCATCAATGAAGAATGTAGGAAGACCTTCTTCAGTCAGCCCAGCGAATGGAATACTATAGAGCGCACCAATTGGACGACCTTCAGTACGACCCACACCATTTACGAGTGAATACACTTGCGAACGTGAATCCAACTTTGTGATGGTATTTTCTGCCCAACCGAAGATCCAGTCGGTAGTCCACTTAAAGTCCTTGGTCTTGATATTGGTAGTTGAAATAGTAAACTCACAACCTGTTGACTCCATGGTAGCATCATTCGCCAACTTGGTGGTAACACCACCCACACCCATGGTCTGCGTATAACCAATGAGGTCGAAGTTGTTACGGCGATACCAGTCAAACTCTACGTTAATACGGTTGTCCACAAAACCAAGAGCTACACCGACATTGAGCTCATGTTTCTTCTCGTAGGTCAGCTCAGAGTTCTCCAATGCCGCAAGGATAATAGCAGACTCATTTGCAGATGTACTTGGACGCCATGGGGTAAATGACTGGAACACTGCTAAAGAGTTGCTTGCAGGGCCACGGTCAGCGGTCAATGAGTAACTAGCCTTCAAGCTGGCATAAGTCCAAGCCTTGCCAAATGTAGGTGCCCACCAATTTTCCTCATGTGCATTCCATGAACCAGATACGTTCCATGTAGGCAACCAGCGCGCTTGGCGGCTCTTACCTAACATATTAGAACCTTCATAACGAAGCGTTCCGTTGATGGTGTAACGTCCTTTGTATGAATAAGTTGCCATTCCGAAGAAAGCGAGATTGCGGAGGTATTGGAATGTATTAGAATAGTAGTCCGTACCTTCTTCTTGACTTTGCTTGAAGAGACGATAATCCACGTATGGAATACCACCGTTGTTGTATTGATAACCCCAACCACGGAACCATATCGCTTGACGGTCAGTAGAGTTCAATTCAGAACCTGCAAACAAGTTGAGGATGTGATCTCCAGTCCTACCCAAATCCGCATTGTAAGCAACTGTAGCACGGAGGTCCATAGAAGTCAAAGAGTATTCGGTCAAGTCATAGATACCACCCTTAGGCAATACGGTCTCAGGCAATGCCAATGGATTGTCTGGGTCTGAATAGAGATATGGGTTGGAGTCGCGAATAGTAGCATTCTCTGGATCAATACCTGCACGATATGCACGCGCTTGGTTGCTATCGTCCTTAATATTGTGCTCTTGGCGACTTGAATAGTAGCGAATAGCTGCCAATGTGGCAATCTCAAGACCACGAACAGGCTTCCAGTTAATATCACCCTGGAACTTCAAGTCGGTTACCTTGATGTCAATAAAGTTGTTTGCCAACTCATCGTTGATATTGAAATCGCAGTAGTTACGGCGATAAGTCTCCTCAGGATCCATCGCACGTGATGTATTCATCGCATAGGAGAATGGGTTGATATCAAACTCACGACTCACTGTACCATTGATAGGGTCAGTGCTTGCTGAAATAGTACCAGGCGCTTGTTGCTTACGGTAACTACCCATCGTAGCAATACCTACGGTCAGTTTTTGTTTGCTTGTAGCAGGTAATACATCGTAATTAGCATTCATCATTCCCGTAAAACGAGCCACTTCACTGGCTTTGTACCATCCTGGATCTTGCATAGCAGAAAGAGACGCATACACACGTGCGCGCTCGCTACCTGTAGAGAAAGACACAGAGTGATTATGCATTACCGTTTGGTTGAACAACTCTGCAAACCAATCGGTATTGCGGAATTCAGCCGCACGCAGATAAGCATTCTTAGCCTCTGGAGTATTAGGCAAACCTACATTGCCACCCTTAGCCGCATCAATCAACGCGTACATACGACCATAGACACCAGAGTTCTTTGCTGCATAGAGCGAAGAATATTCAAGCCAACCTTTGCGCTCAAACTCTTGGTAGATACCCATTTGCTCTTGCGAGTTACAGATATTATAGTCATCGTATGAAGGCACCATACGATAGGTAACTTCACCAGTATAGTTCAATTTTGATTGACCAGCTTTACCTTTCTTGGTAGTTACGACAATCACACCCGCCATCGCGCGCGCACCATAGATAGAGGTAGCAGAACCGTCTTTCAAGATTTGGAAGCTCTCAATATCCTCCGAGTTGATACCAGAAATCGCACTCGCAATCAAAGTAGTAGCATCACCTGATGACAAGTCATCTGCGCTCAACTCCACAGCATCCTCCAAAATGACGCCATCCACAACCCACAAAGGCTTGCTCGCACCGTAAATAGATGTTGCACCACGCACGCGGATTTTAGGAGCAGTACCGAATGTACCACTGACGTTTTGCACACTCACACCCGCAGCACGACCTTCCAAACTACGGCTAATATCAGCCACACCCGAAAGCATGGTCTCATCTGCCTCCAACTTAGTAGCAGCACCCGTGAACAAGCGTTTATCTTGTTTCACCATACCAGTAACGACTACCTCCTCGAGTTGCTCCGCATCGCTTTGGAGTGTTACTTTAATCTCTGATTTTACAGGAGTTGTAACAGTCTTGTAACCCACGTAGGATATTACGAGATTTTTGACACCAGCAGGCACTGTCAGTTCGAAGAAACCATCAAAGTCCGTCACTGTACCTACTGTTGTACCTTCCGCTACAACACTGGCGCCGATAGCTCCGACACCCGTGTCTTCTAATACGGTACCAACAACCTTCGTTTGTGCAGCAGCACAAAGAGCAAAGGTCATTGCCACTAATAAACAGTAAATCTTTTTCATTATAACTTATGTTTTATACTATATACTTATCTATAAATCTACACCATTTCTACCCATAAGGGTATAAAAACGAAAAATATCGTGCAAAGTTACCACTTTTTTTTGAGATATGCAAATATTCTATTTATTTTTCATAAAAAAATTCACACAATCACCTTGAAGCGCACAATCGTCCTATTTTTTGTACCAATTTTACGCATTGTTATTGGTGTTTACTCTTGCGCGCGCGTATATAAATAAGGTGTATGAAAAAAATGTGCATTTTTTCCTCGTTTTATTTGCACATTCCAAAAAAAAGCAGTACCTTTGCGCCGTATTAGTGCTGGAAAACATCTATATGTAGCATAAAACAGGACCGTTTTATGCCTCATTATTCGTTTACGCAATAATAAAATAACACTTTTTGGCAACAAACACAACACAATAAATCGACACTATGGTGTCAAGGTACAAACAAATTATTTATAAACTAAATTTATCAAAAGTATGAAGAGATTGTTACTTCTACTGGCTGTATGCACAGCGTGCATCAGCGGTGTTTGGGCTCAGGCTCAAACCGTAACTGGTAAAGTAGTCGATGCCTCAACAGGGGAACCTATCGTTGGTGCTTCTGTTGTAGTTCAGGGTACCTCCACAGGTTCCATTACAAGCTTAGACGGAGACTTTACCGTAGAATGCGCTCAGGGAGCGAAGTTAGTGATTTCATTTATCGGTTTGGAAACCAAAGTGGTAGATGCTAAAGACGGCGTAGTCGTTGAGTTGGCAGAAAATACTTCGGCTCTTGACGAGGTGATGGTTGTGGCATTCGGTACAACTACTAAGAAATCATTTACTGGTTCTGCTTCTGTAGTAAAGAGCGAAGAGATTCAAAAACGTCAATCAAGTAACGTAACCAGCACTTTGGCAGGTAGCGTGGCTGGTGTACAAGGCATGAGCAGCAATGGTCAGCCTGGTGAGGTTTCCTCTATCCGTATCCGCGGTATCGGTTCTATGAGTTCAAGTAACGCGCCATTGTACGTTATTGATGGTATGCCAGCTGATGATGCATTGGTGGCTACCATTTCAAATAGTGACATTGAGAGCGTAACCGTATTGAAAGATGCTGCAAGTAACGCATTGTATGGTGCTCGTGGTGCTAATGGTGTGGTTCTTATCACCACCAAACGTGGTACTTCCCGTGATGCTAAGATTACTGTAGAAGGCAAATGGGGAAGCAACCAACGCGCATTGCCAAACTACAATGTAATGACCAGTCCTGCTATGTACTATGAGAAGTTCTATGAGGCAATGTACATGAGCCAAATTGCTAATGGCGATGCAGCTGCTCACGCATACGCGAACCGCAACTTGCTGGATCATAACAACGGTGGTTTGGGTTACCTCGTTTACACCATCCCAGCAGGTCAAACTCTGGTTGGTACTAACTTTAAGCTCAATCCGCAAGCTGTACTTGGCTACAACGATGGCGAGCACTACTACACTCCTGACAACTGGTTCAACGAGTTGTTTAACACTGGCAACCTTCGTCAAGAGTACAACTTGAATATTTCTGGTTCAAGCGATAAGTTCAACTACTATGCTTCATTCTCTTACTTGGATGATTCTGGTTTGATGGAGAACTCTGATTACAAGCGTTTCACCAGCCGTGTTGCTGTAGATTATCAAGCTAAGAAGTGGTTGAAGATTGGTACCAACATGAGTTATTCTCATGCAGACCAACGTGCTCCACGTGATCAGACTTTGGATGATGCAAGTTCATCTGGTAACTTGTTCTTCCTCAGTAACTTTATGGCTCCTATCTATCCTCTCTATATCCGTGATGCAGAGGGTAACATTATGAAGGACCACAATGGTTTCACCATGTATGACTATGGAGATGCTACAGAGGCAAACTTTGTTCGTTCATTTATGAACCAAAGTAACCCTGCTTCTGCTATCGCTTTGGATAAGAGTCAAGCTAAGAACGATATGTTCACGGGTAACTTCTACGCCACTGCTGAGTTGTATGATGGTTTGAAAGCCACTGCTAAGGTTGCTTTGGCATACTTCGGCAGCCGTTTCCAACAAACATTGAACCCATACTATGGTCAATTCGCAGCCATGGGTGGTCAAGCCGTAGTTGAGGCAGACCGTATGTTCACCCTCAACCAACAATACCTGTTGACCTACGTGAAGGACTTCGGTGCACACTCTGTAGATGTATTGGCAGGTTATGAGTCATATAACTACACCACATCTTACGTATATGGTGTACAAACCAAGCTCTTCAACCCTGATATTGCTGAGTTGGGTAACGCTATTCTGCAACCTGCAACCAGTTCTGCAACTGAGTACTATGCTACTCAAGGTATCTTGGCGCAAGCTAAGTACGACTATGACAACAAGTACTATGTATCCGCATCTTACCGTCGCGATGGTTCATCACGCTTCGCACCAGGTCGCCGTTGGGGTAACTTCTGGTCAGTAGGTGCTGCATGGGATATTAAGTCAGAACCCTGGATGGATGCAGCAGAGCAAGTTGATTTGTTGAAAGTAAAACTCAGTTATGGTGCACAAGGTAACGATAACCTGCTCACTTCTGCCGGTTATATCAACTACTACCCATACGCTGATCAATATACACTTTCTGAGAACAATGGTGGTTTTGCTACCACACGTAGTTACAAAGGTAACGAGGATATTACATGGGAGACCAGCTACAACTTGAACGGTGGTGTTGATTTCTCTCTCTTCGGTGAGCGTTTTGGTGGTACTATTGAGGGTTATTGGCGTCGCACAGAGGATATGCTCTACTACAAGCCTGTAGCACCTTCATTGGGTTACTCATACTTGCCTGTAAACGTAGGTTCTATCTCTAACGCAGGTATTGAGATTGAATTGAAGGGCGATATTATCAAGACTAAGAACGTTACTTGGAATATCTACGCTAACGCTTCTTATAACAAGAACAAGATTCTCGAACTTGACCCATCACTCGGTGGCGAGTGGATTAACGGAAACTATATCTATCGTGAGGGTGAGAATATCAACCAATTCTATATCCGCGAGTACGCAGGTGTAGATTCTGAGACAGGTGCTGCTCTCTGGTGGAAAGAACAAGAGAAGGTTCAAAAAGATGAGAATGGTGATCCTGTTCTGGATGAGAACAAGCAACCTGTTATCGTGAAAGATGAGAACGGCAATCCAGTGATTGAGACTGTTACTACCGACAAATGGTCTGAGGCTACTAAATATGCTCAAGGCGACTTGTTGCCAAAAGTATATGGTGGTTTTGGTACTACATTGAACGCATACGGTGTTGATTTCAGCATGGCTTTTGCTTACCAACTCGGTGGTAAAATATACGATAATGCATACGCAAGTTTGATGCACAGTGGTTACGGAAGTGCAGGTAAGAACTGGCACACCGACATTCTCAACTCTTGGACTCCAGAGAACACAGAGACAGATGTTCCACGCGTGAACGTTGCAGATCAATACACCACTTCTGTTTCTGACCGTTTCTTGGTATCAAGCAACTACTTGAGTTTGCAAAACATTACTCTTGGCTACACCTTGCCAAGCAAGTGGACCAAGAAACTGCACATTGAGAAACTGCGTGTATATGCAGTAGCAGACAACGTAGCTTTGGTATCTGCACGTCAAGGTCTTGACCCACGTCAAAGTTACACAAGCTCTAACTCAGCTACTTACTCACCTATCCGTTCTATCTCTGGTGGTATCAGTGTAACATTCTAATGTTTAACGCCTAAATGAAAAAAGAATTATGAAAACTGTATCAAAATATTTCTTCCTCGCAGTGGCAGCATGCTTGAGTTTGACCGCTTGCGAAGACATGATGGATCTTCAACCAGAAGGTGCTACCAAAACGGATGCTTTGAAACAAGATGCATATAACAAGATTCCTGCAAACGCAGCAGCAGAGATCAATGCGATTTACGCACAAATGATTGAGTTGGCAGCAGGCACAGGAAGTACAAGTAATCACAATGACTTTGGTGTAGCATCATGCTTGATGATATTGGAATCAGAGGGTCAAGACTGGATTGGTCCTAACACTGGTTACAACTGGTTTGCATACTCAGACTTCTACGCTCGTAACTACAACTCTACCGTAAACTTAATAATGTGGAATACCTTCTACAAGACTATTGCAGCATGTAACAACGTATGCGCATCTACCGACCCAGAGACCCAAAATCCTGATTTGATGGCTAACTTAGGTCAAGCTCGTGCCGTACGCGCATACTGCTACACCACATTGGCTCAATTGTATCAATTCCCTTATAGCGAGACTACCAAGAATCTCCCTTGCGTACCTATCGTAGTAGAGAACATGTCAGCTGAGCGTCAAGCAGCTAACCCACGTGCTACTGTACAAGAGGTTTATGACTTGATTCTGTCTGACTTGAACTACGCTATTCCTGCATTGGAAGGTTGGATTCGCGCAGATAAAGGTGCTGCTGATCAAGCAGTAGCTTACGGTCTTCGTGCACGTGTGAACCTGCTTTTAGGCAACTACGCAGAAGCAGCTGAAGATGCTGCTGCTGCTATCCAAGTATCAGGTGCTCAACCTTACACCTTGGCTGAGGTTTCTAAACCAACCTTCTGCCACGCAGAGGCAAACGCTGTTATTTGGGCTAACATGATTGTCGAGAGCAACGATATAGTGCAAACTGGTATTATCAACTGGCCTTCACACATGTCATCACTCTATACCGATGGTTATACAGGTGTAGGTACATACCGCGGGATTTGTAGCGACTTGTATAGCAAGATTTCTCCAACCGACGTTCGTAAAGGTTGGTGGTTGGATGAGAACCTTGAGTCTCCACTGCTCCACGGCAACGTATATGAGATGTGGTTGGGCAACGGTGTACCATACGCTAACGTGAAGTTTGGTGTACCTGATGATGATATGACAAACCTTGTTGCAGATGCAGACTGGACATTGATGCGCTACGAGGAGATGCTTCTCGTTCAAGCAGAAGGTCTTGCACGCTCAGGTCAAGTGGCTCAAGCAAAAGCATTGCTCGAAGGTTGGGTAAAAGCTAACCGTGATGCTAACTACGTTTGCAAAGCCAGCGATGAGGCAGGTCTCGTTGATGAGATTTGGATGCAACGTCGTATTGAGTTGTGGGGCGAAGGTTTTGCATGGTTTGATTTGAACCGTCTGCACAAACCTATCATTCGTACCAACAGCAGCAACTGGCCAGAGGCATGGATTGTAGATGTAGATGCAGATCATGATTGCCGTATTTGGACTCTTCCAGATCGCGAGATTCAAAACAACGATGGTATTGATGAGAAGGACAATAACCCTGTAGGTAATCCATTCTAATCTTACAACGATTAACTGACTAAAACGATAACGAATATGAAAACAAATAAAATTATCTTGGCAAGCATGATGGCAGTCGGTATGTTGTTTGCAGCATGTACAGAGAACGCACCTGAATACCAAGTTGCTGAGCCAGAGACAAACGCTGTGCAAGCATATATCTACAGCGATACACAAACTTCCGTACAAGTTCGCGAGTTGGGTGGTTCGTTCCCAGTAGTAATTGGACGCAATACCACTAACGCAGTTTCGTTTGAAGTAATGCACGATGACACTTTGGGTCTGTTCGTAGTAGAACCAGAAATCTCATTTGCAGAAGGTCAAACAGTTGATACCCTTTGGATTCAAACTACCTACACCTATGGCGAGAGCTATCCTATTACTCTAACTATCCCAGAAGAGTATACTACCGCATACGGTCCAAAAACCATCACCATGGATGTATTGGTAGATTACACATGGGTGCCAGCAGGTACAGTCAAATTTATGTCACAATGGGAAGGCACAGAAAAAGATGGTATTGCTATTGAGCAAGCTAAAGAGTACAGCGATGCTGCTGGAAACTTGTTGTACCGATTGAATAGCCCTTACTACTACATCGCTCCTGCATACTGCACCGTTCCTGGTTTGCACATCCAATTCCTTTTGGACAAGGACTACAATGCAGTAACTCTCAACCATCCAGAAGGCTTCTTGTCATTCGAGAACACTGGCTACTACTTGTATTGGGACGTAACAGGACCATACGCAGCATACTGCCAATTTATTAACCAAGGCGATTTGTATGTTCTTATTGCTCCTTGGAGCGATGGCGCAAGCCTCTACGGTCCATATCAAGAAGCATGGCAATGGGTAAAAGGCTATCCTGGCGATGCTGCTGAATAATCAGTAAGATAGAATCTATCTATAATAAAAATCATCCCTCTATGCTCGGCATAGGGGGATGTTTTTTGTGCAAATTATTGCAAAAGTGTATTGATTAAGCATAAAATTCATGTATGAAGACAAAATATGTATTATTAATTTGCATAATTCACTAAAAAGCACTATCTTTGCACCGTCATTAGCTAACCAAATATAGTGAACTATGTCATTTAATTTTGAGCATCTTGCTAACCATATTATAAGTATTCAGAATACTTTGTCTGCAAATGTTGCACATGCAATTAACCTATCTCTCACAACACGAAATTGGTTGATTGGATATTATATTGTTGAATATGAACAACACGGTGAAGATCGTGCGCAATACGGTGAAGCTCTTTTGAAAAATCTGGCTAAACGCATTAACATGCGAGGCTTAGGAGAGCGACGTCTTTATGAGTTTCGACAGATGTACAAAATATACCCTCAATTAGGCAGCCAAGTTCTCCCCTTCGCATTGAAAATCAGCAATTCAGAAATATTGCGGTTGCCAACCGCAATATCTACACAAACTTTGGGAGATTCAATTTTGCGGTCAGCAACCGCAAAATTAGAAACGACAACATTGGAAGCCTGGCAAACACCAACGGACAAGCTTTTCAATAGTTTATCTGCTACGCATTTGCTATATTTATCCAACATTGCAGAGCCATTAAAACGTGCCTTTTATGAGCAAGAGGCAATCAGCGGTTGCTGGACGGTGAAAGAATTAGAGCGACAAGTCGCCTCTCTCTATTACGAGCGCATGGGTATCTCCAAAGATAAACAACTATTACACCAGCGTGCCAAGAAAGAAACACTTGCCACCCGTCCACAAGATATTATCCGTGACCCGATTACTTTAGAGTTTCTGCATTTGCCAGAACAGATGACCTATACTGAAACCGAACTTGAATCGGCTATTTTGGATCATTTGCAGATGTTCTTGTTGGAGTTAGGCAATGGATTCTGTTTTGAGGCGCGTCAAAAGCGTATTTTAATTGATAATGACTATTTCAAAGCGGACTTGGTATTTTATCATCGCATATTGAAATGCCATATGATTGTAGAATTGAAAACCGACCGCTTCCGCCACGAATATGCTTCTCAATTAAATATGTACCTCAATTATTACCGTCACGAAGTAATGCAGACAGACGACAATCCGCCAATTGGTTTGTTGCTTTGTACCGATTATGGAAAAACATCTGTACAATATGCAACAGAAGGATTGTCTGACAATCTATTTGTTAGTAAGTATCGTTTGCAACTTCCATCGGAAGATGAGATACGAAAATATTTGGAAGAAAATATATAAGTGATACACAAATAGTTCTTCCAAACTCCCTGCTATTTATGCAAAAATCACATAAAAGGTATTTATTATTTACACAACTCGTGCTCAATCCAAAATTATTTACTATCATTGCACCGTCAAATGTAAACGGCGATTTATATAAATACAAATTAACATTATGAGATTTTACGACAGAGAACAAGAAATAGTATGTCAATTCACTAACAACAATTTGGTAAATATCAGTTCCAACTAAAAAGTCTATCAGTGAATGATATGTAACAAAACTCATCCCTCTATGCTCGGCATAGGGGGATGTTTTTTCGGAGTAACTACCACAATCCTATAGAAACATAGGAGAAAATAGCAAGAAAACACTCTAAAAGCTATAGTTTTCTACGCTGTAAAACTGCTGACTCCTATAGGAACTCCACGGGAACTCTACGGGAACTCTACGGGAACTCTGCGGGAACTCTACGGGAAACATCAGTAATTATTCAATTTTTTGGTGAAAGTTCAACTAAAGAGGCAAAAAGACAAGAAACGTGCAGGAATTGTCTTTGAAGCATAAAAGAGAAAAAATGGGCACATTTCGCCCCACTTTCCACCACTTTTGTAATAAAACATATAACTCACTATAAAACAGAGCGTTTGGCTGTTGATAACTTTGTGAAAAATATGTTTAAAAACATACTGAAACATTTTTTGTGGGGAAAAGTGGGGAAATATGAATTTTTTTTTGTAACTTTGCAGCGGAATTCAGAAAAAACAAGGGGAAATTTATAAAAAAAGACAACATAGACAACTCCTGCGCAGCGCCAACATTGCGCCTTGCAAAGGATTACAAATAGTCTAAGCCACAGACCAATGTAAAAGCAAGCAGGTTATAACACAATATAAAGGCAAACAATTTATAACATGAATACATTTATTGGAAATATCGAAGCACGGTTGGACGGGAAAGGTCGCGTGTTTGTTCCTGCAAGCTATAGAAAAATACTTGCAGAAATGGGTTCGACACATATCGTGATGCGTAGAGATACCGACAATGAGTGTATAATCTTCTACCCCGAACACGTTTGGCACCAGAAAGTAAGCCAACTGCGCAACGCACTTGACGAATGGGACCCAGAAGACCAAATGATACTGATGCAATTCATGTCAGAGGCAGAAATGCTGGATATGGACAGCCAAGGACGCATACTACTACAAAAAAAGAACTTGGAAATGATTAACGCGCAACAGGATATCCTGTTTGTAGGTATGTTAGACCGCTTCGCAATATGGAACCCAACCATATTCGCAGAGAAACAAATGCCACAAAAAGACTTGGCAGAACGCATACGCAATCGCATGAAATCCCAGCCTAAACAACTATAATTATGAATTTTGAATTATGAATTATGAATTTGGAATTCTTTATGAACCATTAAACCAAACTGACTATGAATGAGATTTATCACATTCCCGCAATGCTGAGAGAGACAATCCAAGGGTTGAATATTCAACCCGATGGATTGTATGTGGACGTAACCTTCGGAGGCGGAGGACACTCAAGAGCCATCCTTGAGGCTATTAAGAGAGAGGCGAAAGATAAGAAGGCGAAAGGCAAGTTATTTTCGTTTGATCAGGATTTGGATGCGTATTACAATGCGGAGCGTTCGGGTTTCGGAAATCGGGAGTCGGGAAGCGAGAGTCAAGAATCGGGAATCGGGAATCGGGAGTCGGGAGTCGAGAAGCAAGAAACGGGAATCGGGAATCGAGAGTCGGGAAACCAACAATGGCAGTTTGTTCATAGCAACTTCCGCTATCTGAGGAACTTTATGGACTACTACGGTGTGGAACAGATAGATGGACTATTAGCCGACTTGGGCGTATCCTTCCACCACTTTGATTGCCCCGAAAGAGGATTCAGTTTTCGCTTCTCCGCACCATTAGACATGCGAATGAACCAAACAGGAGGCAAAACAGCAGCAGACATACTAAACACCTACAGCGAAGAAGACCTCGCGCGCGTACTATATATATACGGAGAAATGAAAAACTCACGACAAATAGCGAAGAAAATCGTGAAAGCAAGAGAGAAAAAGGCAATCGAGAGAACGGAGGAACTGGTGGCGTTGGTGATGGGTGAGAAGGCGATGAGGTTAGAAGGCGATGAGGCGAAAGGCGATGAGGCGAAAGGCGAGATTAATATACCTGCGGGGGCGAAAAAGGAATTGGCGAAACTGTTTCAAGCACTGCGAATAGAAGTAAACGATGAAATGGGAGCACTGAGAGAAATGCTACTCGCCGCCAAAGACCTACTGAAACCCGGCGGCAGAATAGCCATACTGACCTACCACTCGCTGGAAGACAGAATAGTGAAAAACTTCCTACGCTCGGGAAACTTAGACGGAACAATAGAAAAAGACTTCTATGGCAATATACTAAGCCCATTCAAAGTCATCGAAAAAGGACTAACCGCCAGCAACGAAGAAGTAGAACGCAACCCAAGAGCAAGAAGCGCGAAACTGAGAGTGGCGGAGAAAGTGTGAGAGTCAAGAATCGGGAGTCGGGAATCAGATGACTGAATCGGGAATCGGGAGTCGGGAAACCAATATAAAAGAAAAGATTATGAGCAAGTTTTCGTTAAAAGACATATTTAGTGGTGAGATACTCGCCAAAGAGTGGGTGAAGAAACAATATCGACTGATATTCTTGATATGCGGATTACTATTCGCCTACATCTACTTTGGCTACCAATCCGAACGACAACAAAATTGCCTGAACCAACTCAACAAAGAACTGCAAGATGCCTACTTTACCAAACAAACACTGAACGCACAAGTAATGACACAAACCCGACAGTCATCCATCGCCAAACGCCTCGAAGAAAAAGGTAGCAAAATCAGAGAAAGCCACGTGGCTGCCGTAAAAATAGACTAACACCCTAAAACCTATCACACTATGAGCGAAAATGTAAAAAAAACAATCGTTATCTTTGCCGCAATCTTCGGACTGATACTGCTGATGTTTGGCGTAGTAATAGCCAAAATAGTCTATATCCAAACCGTGGAATATGACAAATGGGAGAAACTAAGCAATGCCAACCGCAGCAGCAGTACAAGCGTTATCCCCGCAGCACGAGGCGATATCTATGATGCAGAAGGCAGAATACTCGCCAGCAGTATTCCACTATACAACCTGCACCTGGACACCCGCGTGGAATACCTGAACCAACATGGCGGCGAAGTGTTTTGGCAATACGTGGACTCTATAGCAGAAGGACTGAGCCACATTCTGGGCGATAAATCCGCAGCCGATTATCGGCAGAAAATGGTAACCGCCTATCGCGGGAAAAGCACCAAAACACGCGATGTGCGTTTGACCAACACTCGCGTGAGTTATACCCAAAAGAAAGCTATCGAACAATTGCCCCTAATACGCCGAGGATACTACAAGAGTGGTATCTATTTTACCCACATCAACCGTCGCTCTAAACCCTTCGGCAGTTTGGGCAGCCGAACCATCGGCACCCTACACCCACAAGAAGGATACGGCACTTCGGGCATTGAAAAAAGATTTGAAGAACACCTACGCGGCAAAGACGGAGTGAGCAGAAAAGAACACGTAGCTGGGCGCAGGCAATACATACCCATACGAGAAGCAGAGAAAGGGGCAGATATACACACCACCTTAGATGCAAACCTCATGGACATCTGCGAGAGCAGTCTGCGCAAACAAATCACAAAGAATCAAGCCGACTGGGGGTGCGTGATACTCATGGAAGTGAAGACGGGCGAGATAAAAGCAATATGTAACCTCGACCGCGGAAGCGATGAACAATACTACGAAGTGGCCAACCACGCTGTGGAACGTGTAGAACCCGGTTCGACATTCAAGACCATCGCCCTGATGGCAGCCTTGGATGACGGGAAAATACAAATCACCGACAGCGTGAGAGTATGGCGAAACGGATGGAGATACCACAGCGTATCACACCACGATGCCCACCCCGCTGACACCATATACACCATTCGTCAAGCATTGGCAGTCAGCAGCAATATCGCATTGGCACAGATAGTTACCAACAGCTATGACGGCAGCGCGAAGAAATTTATCAAGAAACTGGAACAATTAGGCTTGCGCGACAGCGTGGACTATATCATACCCGGTGCACAGCAAATAAAAATGGACATACCCGATGACACCGTTACCATATCCAAAATGGCATACGGCTACTCCGTAGAACTGAGCCCACTGCAAATGCTGATGTTCTACAACGGTATCGCCAACAATGGCAAAATGATTTCACCTGTATTGGTAAGAAACATATGCAAAAACGATAAAGTCATCGAAGAATATGAAAGTGAAGTGGTGAAAAACCACTTATGCAACAGCTCCACACTGAACGACATCAAAGGTTGTCTGCACGATGTAGTTTGGGATAATGACCTGGGTACAGCCTCCGTGAATCCATGGCGACAACGCAAAGCACAAAGCAACATAGTAGCCATTGCAGGCAAGACAGGCACAGCGCAAGTGTTTGAAAACGGACGGTACAACAACAAGAAACACCGCATGTCCTTTGTAGGATATTTCCCTGAAGAAAATCCGCAATACAGTTGCATCTGCGTGATTCATGCCCCACGTAATCTGGGATACTACGACGCAGGAATGGACTGCGGTAGCGTGGTGAGAAACATAGCAGAAAAAACAATGGCCTATACCAACGAATATGTCATAGAAGATGGCGAATTGGTATTCGTACAAAAATAAAAGAGGATTATGACAATTGGTGAACTTATCAAAGAGATAGAAGTGCTGCGTATCGTGGGCGACACAGCCAAAGAGATTGCTGATATTCAGTTTGATTCGCGGCGCGTAGGAGAAGGAAGCCTGTTTGTAGCGCAAGTGGGTACAGCAGCCGATGGACACACATACATAGAACAATGTGTAGCCAAAGGTGCAGTGGCAGTCGTGCTGGAAAAAGAGGAATATATCAAAGATGATGGCGCATGCTACATACTGGTGAAAAATAGCGATGAGGCATTAGGGAAAATGGCACACTGCTGGTTCGGTAAGCCTTCGGCATCCCTTCGGCTGGTGGGTGTAACAGGCACGAACGGCAAAACAACTACCGCAACCCTACTCTATCAGTTATTCAAGTCGTTGGGACACAAAGTAGGCTTGCTATCAACGGTGGTGAATTATGTAGATGATGAAGCAGTGGCAGCCACACACACTACACCTAACGCATTGGAACTGAATGCATTGCTCGCCCAAATGGTGGCAGCAGGTTGTACGCACGCATTCATGGAAGTGAGCAGTCATGCCATTGCACAAGAACGTATTGCAGGACTGCAATATGCAGGCGCATTATTCACCAACCTCACACGCGACCATCTGGATTATCACAAGACATTTGACAACTACCGCGATACGAAAAAAAGACTGTTTGACCGCTTGGGCAAAGAAGCCTTTGCGATTACGAACATAGATGACAAGAATGGGTTGGTGATGACACAAAACTGTCGCAGTCGCGTGCTGACTTACTCCACCCACAGCATGGCGGACTTTCGCGGTAAGATATTGGAAGAAGGCTTTGATGGCATGCTGCTGCGTGTGCAAAGTACGCTGGGAGTGGTGAACACCGAAGTGTTTGTGCCATTGGTGGGTAGGTTCAATGTGAGCAACTTGCTACTGATTTATGGCACTGCGGTGGCTTTGGGGGAAGATGCCATGGAAGTGTTGCGCATATTGAGCGGGCTGCAACCTGTGAATGGACGGTTTGAGACCATCCGCTCGCCCAAAGGTTGGACAGCCGTGATCGATTATGCTCACACACCCGATGCGGTGGAGAATGTGCTGAAGACTATCAACGAGATTGTGGCAGCGAATGTGGGCAAACAGTCCGCCCCTGCGCAAGTGATTACAGTGGTAGGTTGCGGTGGCAATCGCGACAAAGGTAAACGTCCGATTATGGCGAAAAGCGCGTATCAACTGAGTACGCAACTGATTTTGACATCCGACAACCCTCGCGATGAAGAACCGCATGCCATTCTGCAAGATATGGCAGCAGGGCTGACCAACGAGGAACTGCGCCATACGCTGATTATAGAAGACCGTGAGTCGGCTATCAAAACGGCTTGCACATTGGCTCGACAAGGCGACGTGATACTGGTGGCAGGCAAAGGACATGAAGATTATCAGATAATTAAAGGCGTGAAGCACCACTTTGATGACCATGAGGTGGTGAAGAACTGTTTATAGTGTAAGGTGTAAAGTGTAAAGTGTAGAGTGTAAAGTGTAAAGGCAAGAGTTATGTTATACGAATTGTTTCAATTTTTAGGTGATGTGCCAGGGGCACGATTGATGACCTACATCTCGTTTCGCGCGATAGTGGCAGGCGTGATGGGATTGTGTATAAGTATTTGGGTGGGTAATTGGTTTATCCAGTTGCTCAAACGCAAAAACATCTCCGAAACACAACGCGACGAGAAGATTGACCCATTCAATGTGGCCAAGAAAGGGGTGCCCACAATGGGCGGCGTAGTGATTATAGCTGCGATGCTGATACCATGCCTACTGATGGGCAAACTGAGCAACGTGTATATGATTCTGATGCTGATTACTACGCTGATTTTAGGCACCATAGGCTTTGCAGATGACTATATCAAGACTTTCCGAGGCAACAAAGAAGGGTTGAACGGTTGGGTGAAGATTGCAGGGCAAATCACATTGGGTTTGATAGTAGGACTAACCCTTCGCTATAGCCCCGAAGCCGTTATGAATGAGCGCGTTACATCGCACATTGAAAATAATATCACAGTGTTTGAAAAGTCGCCTGAAGTGAAGTCCACCCGCACCACTATCCCATTTATAAAAGAGCATAACTTCAATTACGCGGATATGTTCTCCTTCTTGGGCGAAACA
This sequence comes from Bacteroidales bacterium, assembly GCA_015061165.1. GTDB lineage: Bacteria > Bacteroidota > Bacteroidia > Bacteroidales > Paludibacteraceae > Colicola. The sequence continues at coordinate 93,413 of SUXC01000006.1, read as the reverse complement.
AATAAATACAAAGCAGGTTGGATATTCTTTGTGATACTGACTATTTTTGTAGTGGCTGCAGTGAGCAACGGCGCGAACCTCAACGACGGCATGGACGGTATGTGTGCAGGTAACTCAGCCATCATTGGCGTGGCGTTGATTGTACTGGCATATATCAGTGGCAACGTGGTGTTCTCCGACTATTTTGATGTGATGTATATCCCTGGCAGCGAAGAACTTGTGGTGTTTATGGCATCGTTTGTAGGTGCACTGATTGGATTCTTATGGTGGAATGGTTTTCCTGCACAAGTATTCATGGGCGACACAGGTAGTCTGACTATCGGAGGTATTATAGGTGTATGCGCTGTGATTATCCACAAAGAACTACTATTGCCAATCTTGTGCGGAATCTTCCTCATAGAGAGCGTGAGCGTGATTGTTCAGACACAAGTATATAAGTTCGCGAAGAAGAAAGGCATGCATTTGCGCATATGGAAACGCACTCCGCTACATGACCATTATCGCACTTCAATGGATCAAGTCCTCCGCAATGACCCAACGTGCAAAGTGTTGTTCAAAGGCAAAGGTCCGTTGCAACATGAGAGCAAGATAGTGTTGCGCTTCTGCATCGTAACACTGATTTTGGCAGCATTGACTATATTAACTCTGAAAATACGCTAACTATGAAGAAAATTGTTGTTTTAGGTGCAGGCGAATCGGGCACAGGCGCAGCCATACTGGCAAAAGCAAAAGGTATGGAGGTATTTGTGAGCGACATGGGAGAGATTGCTCCCATGTACCAAGCCCTACTCGACCAGCACCACATTGCTTGGGAAGCGGGAAAACATACCCCGTCCCTGATTTTAGATGCTGACGAAGTGATTAAGTCGCCCGGTATTCCACTCACCGCCCCATTGGTGAAGCAACTCATGGAGCAAGGTACGCCAATCCTTTCGGAGATTGAGTTCGCCGCGCGTTACACTAACGCGAAAATGATTTGTATCACGGGTTCGAATGGCAAGACCACGACCACTTCGCTGATTTTTGACATGCTACGCCACGCAGGATTGGATGTGGGTTTGGCAGGTAATATCGGCAATTCGTTGGCATTGCAAGTGGCGCAAGAAGACCACGCATACTACGTGATTGAACTCTCGTCGTTCCAATTGGACAACTGCTACGACTTCAAAGCGGATATTGCCATTCTGCTGAACATCACGCCTGACCACTTGGATAGATACGACCATCAGTTTCAGAATTACGTGGATGCGAAGTTCCGTATCACGCGCAACCAAACGAGCAAAGATGCATTTATCTACTGGAGCGAAGACCCTGTGATTAACCGCGAGATTGCACGTATTCAGCCACAAGCGACATTGTATCCTTTTGGCAGCAATGAGCAGAACGTGGCATATACCGATGGTAGTCATCTGGTGGTGAATGTCAAGCCCAATGTGGCACCACTGCGTGTGCCATTAGCGGAACTGAGTCTGAGGGGCAAGCACAACCAACTCAACTCGATGGCTGCGGGTTTGGCTGCCAAGATTCTGGATATCCACAACGATGTGATTCGCGAGAGTTTGCAGCAGTTTGCAGGCGTGGATCATCGTCTGCAATATGTGGCAACGGTGAAGGGTGTGCGCTATGTGAATGACTCTAAAGCAACGAACGTGAACTCATGTTGGTACGCGCTTGAGAGCATGACCACTCCTACCGTACTCATTCTCGGAGGAACGGACAAAGGCAACGACTATAGCGAGATAGATGAGCTGGTAAAAGAAAAATGCCACACGCTGATTTTCATGGGCAAGGACAATAGCAAACTGATTCAGCACTTTGAGGCACAAGGCATGAAACACATCTCTACCCACAACCTCGCTGATGCAGTGAGTGCAGCTTATCAATCTGCCAATGAAGGAGATACGGTACTATTGTCGCCTTGCTGCGCCAGCTTTGACCTCTTTAAGAATTACGAAGACCGTGGTGAACAATTTATGAACGCTGTACGCAACTTATAATACGAAAACTATGATAATCAACGATATAAAACAATACATTCGCCAACAGATGCAGTATATCGACCGCACCTATTGGGTTCTATTTATCGCACTGATTTTGGTAGCGATTATCGCATTATTTTCAGCCAGCAGTTTCTTTGTATTTCAAGAGGGGAATAGCACTTTAGGACCTATTTTGTCGCAAATGCTCTTTATTGCTATGGGAGTAGCATTGGCATTTGGTTTGCAGTTTGTTCCCAGCAAGTGGATTCGCCTATTGGGCTATCTTGGACTGGCAGTATCATTGGTACTGCTGCTGCTTACCTTCACCAGTTTGGGCGTGGAGGTCAATGGTTCGAAGCGTTGGATTAACCTATTTGGTATCACATTCCAACCCTCCGAATTAGCCAAACTGACCCTTATCATTGTGGTGAGTGATTTGTTCAGTCGCATCAAAACGGCAGATGATCAGCGCAAGTACTTTGGCATAGCCATTGGTATCACAATGGTGATATGTGGCATTATTTTCCTGGGCAACCTATCTACTGCTATTCTTTTGGGCGGAATAGTGATACTATTGGCCATCTTGGCACGCATCCATATCAAGTATTGGGGGACATTGGTTGTGGCAATCATAGCTTTTCTGATCTCAGGTTATTTTATTGTAAATGAGGTATATGTGAAGCAACACCGCACTATGGACGGTCTATTAGGTCGCGCCATCACATGGGTGGGACGTATCAACGATATGCTGGAAGAAAGCAATACTCCTGATGCAGAATTTCGCATTACCGATGACAACTACCAACGCTCGCATGCACAGATTGCCATAGCGAGAGGAGGTAAATCGCCTATTGGTGTATTGCCAGGGAATAGTATTCAACGCGATGTTTTGCCACAGGCATTTGCCGATTATATCTTCGCTATCATTGTGGAGGAATGGGGCATTATTGGAGCGATAGGATTGATATTCTTGTACTTATCCATTCTATTCCGAGCCTGCTTGAAGAGTAGTCGGTATGCTGATTTCTCCGCAATGTTGATGGTCATGGGACTGGCATTGATGATTACTTGTCAAGCACTGATTAGTATGTTGGTGTCGGTAGGTATAGGTCCTGTAACGGGACAGCCACTGCCTATGATTAGTCGTGGCGGTACGAGCGTATTGATTACCAGCATCTATTTTGGTATCATCATGAGCGTATCGCGTGAGCAGACAGAGTTAGGTTCGCGCCAACAAGCAGTCATCAACAAAAGTCGTGATGACGTGCCCGATATTATATTAGATTAACGTAAATTGTAAACAACCATGAAGTACCTCATTTCTGGCGGCGGAACAGGAGGACATATCTTCCCCGCAGTAAGTATTGCCAACGCATTGCGCGAGATTGACCCAAGTTGCGAAATCCTGTTTGTAGGTGCGCTCGGACGTATGGAGATGGAGCGTGTACCTCAGGCGGGGTATCCGATTGTAGGACTGCCCGTCAAGGGCTTTGACCGCAGCCATCCGTGGAAGAATGTCCGCGTGGTGATAGACTTGCTGCGCTCAATGTGTCAAGCACGCAAGATTGTTCGGGATTTTCGCCCTGATGTAGGAATAGGCGTAGGAGGCTATGCCAGTGGTGCAGCCATGAAAGTAGCAGCAAAGATGGGAGTACCTATTCTCTTGCAAGAGCAGAATGGTTTTGCGGGTGTAACCAACAAACTACTGAAAGATGATGCCAAGAAAATCTGCGTGGCATACGAAGGAATGGAACGTTTCTTCCCTAAAGAGAAAATTATCCTCACGGGTAATCCTGTGCGCCAGAACCTGACTGCTGGCACCAAGGAGGAGGCTCTAAAATACTTCAACAAGGAGTTCGGCGTGAACTTTACCGCAGATAAGAAAACACTGCTTATCATAGGTGGCAGTCTGGGTGCTCGCACGATTAACCAGAGCATTATCGCTCACCTCAACGAATTGATTGAAAGCGGCATACAAGTGATTTGGCAAACAGGCAAGAACTACTATTCGGATTGCAAAGCTGCGTTAGGCATACTGCTTCATGAAACAGTCATTTGTACAGACTTTGTCAGTCAGATGCCTTTGGCATATGCGTTGGCAGACTTGGTGATTTCACGTGCAGGAGCGTCTTCCATTTCGGAGTTATGCTTGTTAGGCAAGCCCGCTATTTTGGTTCCTTCGCCCAATGTAGCTGAAGATCACCAAACGCATAATGCAATGGCATTAGTAAACAAGAATGCAGCAGTATTGGTGAAGGATAGTGATGCACAAAACAATCTGATTGCCACGGCATTACAACTCATCAAAGATGACCAAGAATTACTCAATCTGCACACCAATATTCTCACGCTTGCCCTACCCGATTCTGCTCGAATCATAGCAGCAGAAGTAATCAAGTTGGCACAAAAATAGGAATAACCAAAAGCACGTTTAGTATTTCTCTTTCACATCTATGATGGATGTGAATACGCTATGGTCTTGCTCGCTCACGACAATAGGGCGTTCGCTCTTGCGTGTGATGACACAAACATTCATTGAGTCTGTTACCAAAAATTATACTGCAAAGGTAATGAATAATTTGCACATTTGCAAAAATTGTTGTAATTTTGCAGAAAAATTATGAAGATATGAAGCAATACAAAGCAATATTGATTGATTGGGATGATACAATAGGAGATTTTGTCGGTGCCGCAAAGCGAGCACTACAAGAGATGTATGACAAGTACAATCTAAGTGACTATTTTGCATCGCACGAGGAGTTTGTCGCGCTCTACAAACCACATAATATTGAATTATGGCAACTCTATGGCGAAGATAAAATAACCAAAGCCTTTTTGCGTATAGACCGATTTTTATTCCCTCTATTGAATGGTAGCAAAGTAAGTGATAAGGTATTAGGCGATAAGGCGTTAAGGCAGAAGCTATCTACCCTTGCAGAGCAGATGAGTGAGGACTTTTTGCTATTGACAACAAAGTACTTCTCACTATTGCCCGAGGCAGAGGAATTGGTGCGTTACTTGGCAAAAAAGTATCCGCTAACGGTGGTAACAAATGGTTTTATAGAAGTGCAGTACGAAAAGTTTGACAAAAGCGGACTGCGTGATTGTTTCTCACATATCGTATTGAGTGAGGAGGTAGGTTGTCAGAAACCTAATCCACGTATTTACGAGGAGGCATTACGCATGAATGGCATATCTGCAGAAGAGGCAGTGATGATAGGCGACTCATGGAACTCCGATATTCAAGGAGCTATCAATGCAGGCATTGACCAAATATGGATTCGCAAATCCAAAGACCCTCTCCCCGAAGGACAATCGGCTACGTATCTCGTACAGTCCCTATCCGAAGTGATGGAGATATTGTAAATCAAACAAAAAATACTCATAAATAATACAAAGTATTGTATTATCTTGCGTATTTCAAAAAAAAATAGTACCTTTGCGGCATAATTCTTGTGCAAGAAAATTATGCGCAGGTTTGTTTGTGTTCTAAAAGATAAAGAAATGAACGGAATAGAAAAAATAGGCGAATACTTTTTGTTGATGGGGCGGGTGTTTCGTATGCCCGATCGCTGGCGAATGTTTTGGCGACAGATGAGTAAGGAAATGGGGAAGCAAGGATTAGAATCTATCCTCATCACCCTCATTGTCAGCGTATTTATGGGCGCTATCATGACCCTACAAACAAAATTGAATACCGAAAATCCATTGCTACCTGCCTACTCGACTGGTTTGGTAACACGTGACTGTATTCTGCTGGAGTTTTCAAGCACGATACTTTGTTTGCTATTAGCAGGCAAAGTGGGTAGTAATATCGCCTCTGAAATTGGCACCATGCGTATCACAGAGCAGATTGATGCTATGGAGATCATGGGCGTCAATTCGGCTAACTACTTGATATTGCCAAAGATAGTAGCGTTTATGGTGATGATGCCGTTGCTGGTAACACTTTCTATGTTCATGGGTCTGTTGGGTGGCTATGGCATTAGTGCCATCACCCATGTGCTGCCCATCTCGGAGTATCTATTGGGTATTCAGTATGCGTTTATTCCATTTTATGTATGGTATTCGTTTATCAAGACCGTAATCTTTGCGTTTGTGATAGCCAGTATGGCTTCATACTATGGTTACTACGCACGTGGCGGCGCGCTGGAAGTAGGTAAGGCGAGTACAAAAGCTGTGGTAAACAGCAGCATTGTGATTTTACTATTGGACGTGGTGCTAACGAACCTGATGTTGAATTAGTGTATGGTGTAAAGTGTAAAGGAAAGGGCTATGATACAGGTAAAAGATGTAGTGAAGAGTTTTGACGGAAATGTGGTGCTGGACCATATCTCTGCGGACTTTGAGGACGGCAAGGTGAATATGATTATCGGTCAGTCGGGCTCGGGAAAGACCGTGCTGATGAAATCAATGATTGGACTGCACCAGATAGATGAAGGGGAGATTATATTTGACACACGCCACGGGAAGCAGAACTTGGCAGAGATGACGGAGAAAGAGGTGCGGATGCTGCATAGAGAAGTGGGAATGCTATTTCAAGGATCAGCCTTGTTCGACAGCATGACTGTGCAAGAGAATGTGATGTATCCGTTGGAAATGTTCTCGGATATGTCCAATCAGGAAATGGTGGAGCGTGCACACTTTTGCCTCTCTCGTGTAAACATGCCCGAACGTGCTTATAATCTGATGCCCAGCGAGATTAGTGGTGGTATGCAAAAACGTGTAGCTATTGCAAGAGCGATTGCGTTGAATCCAAGATACCTATTCTGCGATGAACCAAACTCAGGACTTGACCCAAAAACAAGCCTCGTGATTGACAAACTGATTCAGGACATTACGCAAGAATATGGCATTTGTACCATTGTAAACAGCCACGACATGAACTCCATCATGGAGATTGGCGATAACATTGTCTTCCTACGTAATGGCGTGAAAGAGTGGCAAGGCAGTAGGCATGAGATATTTCAAGCAGAGAATGAGGCATTGAATGATTTTGTGTTTGCGAGCGAATTGTTTAAGAGGATTAGGCAACGGGAGTCAGGAGTCGGGACTAAATAAAAAAAAGATTATGAAACGATTGATTTTGATATTGGCAATGGGTTGTGGGCTATTAGCTATTGGTCAAAAGCCTGCTCGCGTGCCTGCTCGCCCCGGGGTGATAGAACGTGTACAGCCCAATGGCGACACTATCTATGTACGATTGCATGGCGATGAACGCCACCACTGGATGACACTTGCCGACGGGAAAACACTCGTGAAAGAAAATAAAAAAGGATATATCTGTTACGCTAAAAAGAATAAAAATGGGCAGATTGTGCCTACATGTAAGAAAGTAAGAAATAAAAAGAAAAAATAGATATGAGAAAAATTGGATTATTAGTAGTATTATCTGCTATAGTAGGTACCCTTTGGGCTGTTCCTGCACGCAAGGGTGGTTTGGTTGTGACACAACCAGACGGCAGTGAACTAACTGTGTATCAGCACGGTGATGAGCATTTTCATTGGATGACCAATGAGAAAGGCGAGTGGCTTCGTTTAGATGAAGATGGTTTTTATCAAGTAACCGAAGCATTGAATCCAGAAGATATTAAAGCAAAACGAATGGCTTCACCAAGACGTGTGGAATACCGAGAAATACCACTAAATATCGCTCCTCGCGGATTGATTATCTTGGTTAATTTCCAAGATGCAGCCTTCGAAACAAGCAAAGCCGAAATGGATAGCATGCTCACGGGAGAAAATTATACACGCTCATACTCCTATAAGTACGGTATGAGAACATACTATGTCAATTCGGAAGGCTCAGCACGAAAATATTTTTACGATTCTTCCGAAGGACTGTATAACCCACAATTTGATGTAGTTGGCCCAGTGACAGTAAGCCAAAATGTAAAATACTATGGTGGAAATGATAGATATGGCAACGATGAAAATCCAGAAGCGATGATTATCGAAGCTTGTAAATTGGTGGATGATAGCGTGGATTTCTCGTTGTACGACAATGATAAAGACGGTACTGTGGACTTTGTATATGTGATGTACGCTGGCTACGGTGAAGCAGATGGTGGTGCAGCCAATACCATTTGGCCACACCAATACTTTATATACCAATACATAAGTTTAGACAACACTAAAATCTATCGCTATGCATGCAGCAATGAGATGGATAATTATACCAAGCACCATACAGGTATTGGTACGTTCTGCCATGAATTCAGCCATGTTTTGGGTTTACCTGATTTATATGAAACAACCAACACAGGATACCATAAAACATTGGGACAATGGTCCATATTGGATTATGGACCATACAACAACGATGGTAACACCCCACCCACCTATTCAGCATACGAGCGTTTCTTTATGGGATGGCTGACACCACGATTAATTACAGAGCCCGAGAATGTGGTTTTAGAGGAATTGAAGAACAATAACGAAGCATTGCTGATTTCCTCTACTGATGAACACAATCTTATTGGCAATGACCCTAACCCAACAACGTTCTACATGTTAGAAAACCGCCAACAGACGGGTTGGGATGAGTATCTGCCAGGACATGGACTGATGCTCACTAAGATACAATATAATTACAATAAATGGTATAACAACACCGTTAATAATACTGCTACGAAAATGGGAGTGGATTTGATAGAGGCAGACGGGAAGGCACCTGAATATGATAGCAATGGCTATTGGGGAAAAGCCAAAGACCTCTTCCCTGCTGGTGCAACAGAATATACTAAGATTGAAAATCACGCTATAGAAGAAATAACCGAAAATGATGGTGTTATATCCTTCAAATATAAGGGCGGAGCCGTAGGAACGGCTGTCGAAAATGTGGATAACAATACTCCTGTATTGGCCATATACAATGTATTAGGACAAAAACAGGCAACTACGAATATAGAAGACTTGCCCAATGGCACCTACATTGTAGTAAATGCTGCAGGTAGTTACAAAATCATTCGTTAATAATGAAGATTATCTCCTATAATTTAAATGGCATTCGCAGCGCAATAAGCAAGGGATTGTTTGATTGGCTTGCAGCGGAACAACCCGATGTATTTTGCATCCAAGAGAGCAAGGCACAGCCCGAGCAGATAGACGTGATGACCATGCAAGAATTGGGCTATCAGAGTTTTATCCACTCAGCCGAAAAGAAAGGCTATTCGGGTGTAGCAATCTTTACACGCATTGAGCCTGACCGCGTGGTAGTGGGTATGGGGAATCCGAAATACGACTGCCAAGGGCGCGTGATTCGTGCTGACTATGGCGATGTGACGGTGATTTGTGTTTATATCCCATCGGGCGAAGCAGAAGGTCCTAAATATGAATACAAGATGGACTTCCTAGAGGACTTCATTATATGGATCAATGAACTGCGCAAAGAGCGTCCCAATATCGTAGTCTGCGGCGACTACAATATCGCACACAAGCCAATAGATATCAATCATCCTGAACGTCAAGTAGGCGTCAGCGGTTTCTTACCCGAAGAACGCGCGTGGTTGGATCGTTGGGAAGCAAGTGGCATGGTGGATACGTTCCGCATGTTTGACCAAAGTGCAGAGAAGTATAGTTGGTGGAGTTTTCGTGCTGCTTCCCGAGTAAGAAATGTAGGTTGGCGCATTGACTATCATTGGGTAAGTGAGCCACTGCGTGAGCGTGTAACCAATGCAAAAATACTCGCCGATGTAGTACATTCCGACCATTGCCCTGTTAGTATAGAGGTTAGAGGTTAAAGGCGAAAGGCAAGAATATGGATAAACTGAGAACAGAACATTTATACAAGAAGTACGGCAAGCGTACCGTAGTGAATGATGTGAGTATCTACCTTGAGCAAGGTGAGATTGTAGGTTTGTTGGGTCCTAATGGTGCGGGCAAGACAACTACATTCTATATGACAACAGGTTTGGTGAGTCCCAATAACGGCAAAATTTTTCTTAACGATCAGGAAATCACGACTATGCCTGTTTATCGTCGCGCCAAATTGGGTATTGGATACTTGCCTCAAGAGGCAAGTGTCTTCCGCAAAATGACAGTGGAAGATAATATCCGTTCTGTGTTGGAGATGACCAATTTTTCCAAAGAATACCAACAAGAAAAATTGGAACAACTTATCAAGGAGTTCAATTTGGGACATGTCCGTCAGAATATAGGCGACCGTCTTTCGGGTGGCGAGCGTCGTCGAACGGAAATTGCGCGCTGCTTGGCGATAGAACCAAAGTTTGTGATGCTTGATGAGCCGTTTGCAGGTGTGGACCCTATTGCAGTGCAAGAGATTCAAGATGTAGTATGGCGATTGAAAGATAAAAATATCGGTATTTTGATTACCGACCACAATGTGGATGAGACGTTGATGATTACTGACCGTGCGTATTTGCTTTTTGAAGGTAAGATTCTTTTCCACGGAACTCCAGAAGAGTTGGCTGCGAACCCAGTAGTAAGAAAGAACTATTTGGGTAGGGACTTTGAATTGAAAAAGAAGACGAGAGTTGAAACGTAGTTGGTTCTACATATTTGTAATAGGTTTGCTCATCACATCGTGTCAAAAAGATGTTGATTTAGATACGGTTCGTTTGCAAGAGTGCACAGCAATGCCAACACCCGTAGCCGCAGGGACATGCTTTGCGTATGGCGAAAGCGTGTATGTGTTTGGAGGGCGTGATAATTCAGGAACTTATCAAAATACTATCTGGACATATAATACCATTTCGCATACTTGGAGCGAAAGCGAGACTACTCCATTGAAGGAAAGAGTGTCTGCAAGCTCTTGTGTGGTAGGCGATTGCGCATATATCGGATTAGGCTTTGCTGGTAAAGTGCAACACAATGATAGTTATCTTCGTGACTTTTGGCAATACAATCTCCTAACAAGAGAATGGAAACGCTTAGCAGACTTTCCGGCCAACACCACCGTAAAAAACTGCTTATTTGCTACCGACACTGCCATATACGCAGTATATGGCTTCTACCGAACGTTTACACAAGATGTATATCGATATGATATTCAGCGTGATACATGGGAGAAATTGCATGTAGTTGCCCCTATGTCTGTACCACGCGCTATGGATGTGGTAGGTGCTACTTGTTCGGGACAACACTTTTTAGGAACAGGATTCAATCATGGTAGTTTACGATTTTGGACAGAATGGCATCCTGAACAACAAAGTTTCAGTTCGCGTAAGAAGATTTTAGGTGCAGGGCGCAATGCTACGGCGTGTTGTGCTACTGATAAATATATCTATTTGGCGGGCGGAAGACACTATGGCGATACACTTACCTGTGGTTTTTTCTATAATTCGGTACAGCGATATAGTCCTGCAAGCAACGAGTGGGAATACATAGGCAATATGCCATACGAAGCAGAAAACATGATAATGGCACACGTTAATGGTCAGATATTCATTGGGTTGGGAGAAACGAAAGAGGGAGTAATCCAAGATAACTGGTACAGATTTGAAGAATAAACGATTGATAATAGCATTACTATGTATGTGTGCGAGCAGTATCGTGGCACAACAGTGGGAATGGTGGCCATTAGCCATCAATGACACTACGCCTTGTGCAGATACAATTCAATATAGTACCTATATTTCAGCATTGGGTTCATCGGGCAAAGAAGTCCCCTTCCTATTGCGAACTAACCAAAATGGAACTATCGCTCGTACACCTATAAGCAGCAACCTTAGTGTAGGTATTGTCAAATCAGCCACTTGTCCTACTCGTTGGTGGGATTATGACTTCGGAGTACAATTGAGTGGACGCATTGCGAATACCCCTTTGACCAATAACACAATGACATCTTCAACCACATCAACGGGGTACTTTGAACAGTTGTATGCACATGCTCGTTTGTATGTGGTGGATTTGACAGCAGGTATTTGTCCTGTGGTATATGGTTCACAATCAAGCCATTTGAGTATGGGAGGCTTGCTATTTTCGGGTAATTCCCACCCTATCCCCCGTCTCACGATTGGAATTAATGATTATATTGCTTTTCCTGGATTATTTGGGTACGTAGAAATAAAAGGAGGAGTAACCTATGGATGGTTAGATGATAACAATGTCTATGTAGATGATATAAAACTGCACCACAAATTCATTGGATTGCGTTTGGGTGGGCGTTGGCCTATAACACTGGCCTACGAGATGCACCATGCGGCACAATGGGGAGGCTACAAGAAGGCATTGCATTCAGGCGAGACAAGGGTAGATTACGGAAATACGGTCGCTGATTTTTGGAATGTGTTTTTATTTCGCTCAGGTGGTATTAGTCTAAGTGACCAACTCAATGCGCAGGGTAATCATATTGGTTTTCAAGAACTGGCACTGACTTACAAGAAAGATAGTTGGCAAGTCAGAGCCTATTGGCAATCGTTGTTTGAAGATATGAGTGCGGCTTTTATAGGCTTTGGTATGAATGTGGCTGATGGTTTGTGGGGACTGAATGTTCAGCAACAAAAATGGCCGTTTATCAATGAATTTACATACGAATTTCTGAATACCACCAGTCAGTCAGGACCTATGCACGATAAAGACGGATTGGTTTTTGCAGGACGTGATTCGTATTATCACAATTCTGCATACCCAGAAGGATGGACCTATTTTGGCACAATCATTGGTAATCCATATTTACAAGTGAATAATAGCCGTGTGCGTGCTCATTTTGCAGGATTGGGAGGTAATATTTATGGATATACATACCGACTGATGGGATCTCACGTAAATAATTATGGTACCTATCAACAGCCTATCTACAGCGCATCTACAGCACTTTTGCTGGAAGTCAGTCATGTTGTAGAAAAAGCTTGGGGACTAGAATTTACATTGGCTTTGTCGGGCGATATAGGCACGCAATATGGTAATTCATTTGGTGGTTACCTGCGCATAGCGAAACGAGGAATAATAACGAAGTATTAAGGCATAACAACTATGCAAACAGCCAAACATATACATATTATTATGCCCGTCAAGGACTCAATTATCATGACGGAAAAGGCGATTCGCGCAATAGTAGCGAGTGGGCATACTTTGTGTGTATATGACGATCATTCATTACCCGAAAATGCACACCGATTAGATGAGTTGGCAACGGAATTGGGTATTCAAGTAGTCCATATATCCAACATAACAGATCATCCTTCTCCCAATTATCGAATGGTACTGCAAAAAGCTCAACAACATGCCATGGCGGATAACAAACACTTGGTCATCGTAGAGAGTGATGTGATTGTACAATCGGATACATTGAATAAGATGCAGGCGGAAGTGCAAGCAGGAGTTGGTATGGTGGCAGCAGTTACGGTGGATGAGCAGGGGACATATAATTTTCCATATCATTATGCTCGTGGTTGGCGTTATCGACTATGTGGACAAAAAACAATTGCCACCAAAAAACGTTTCTCCTTCTGCTGCACATTATTGACCAACGAATTATTGCATAAAGCCGATTTTCAATTGCTTGACCCTACAAAGAATTGGTATGATGTCACTATTTCGCATTGGTCTGTGCATTTGGGATTAATCAATTTGCTCATGTTAGGCAATCCCGTGCTACACTTCCCACATGCCTCACGTCCATGGAAGCGATTGAAATATACCCACCCTTTGCGCTATTATTGGCGTAAGTTTACCCAGAAATTAGATAAGATATGATGCCATTTAAAATATATAGTTTGTTGTTGGTCAAGAACGAGGCGGATATTATTCGTGAATCACTTTCGGCTGCTGCAGTATGGAGCGACAAGGTGATTGTTATGGATAATGGTAGTGAAGATGGCACATGGGAAATCGTGCAGGAATTGGCAGGACAAAATCCTCGGATTGTTGCATTTATGCAATATACGGGTGGTTTTCATATCGGGTTACGTGCAAAGGCCTTTCGTGCTTTTCGCCATGAGTTATCATGTCGCGACTGGTGGTGTGTGCGTTTGGATGCAGATGAGTTCTTTAGCGAAGACCCTCGCGAGTTCTTGGCACGCATCCCGCAACAATACACCGCTGTCAAGAAGTTGAGTACAGATTATATTCTCACGAAGGAAGATGTAGAAACCTATCATTTTGTAGGTGATTTCACTATAGATTGCGCACATATCACGCATTTTTTGCCAGAGAAACGCAAAGAGCGACGATTCATGCGCTATCGTCCATGGCTCGTATGGAGCGAGAAATGGCGATACCCTCACCCGATAGGACGTACCGCCAAGCAGTGTATTGCTGTAGATCACTATCAATACCGTAGTCCACAGCAGATGGAAAGACGATTCAATACCCGCCAACAAGCAAAGAAAGACGGTTGCGGTTCGTTCTTACATGAGAATGGAAGCAATTGGACTGATTATTTATGGACTAATCAGCAGTTGGAGCAACAAACAAAATTGCTACATCATCTGCCCGAGTTATTTGCTCAATCTACGGATATTCTATACCAAAAGCGCAATACTATCAAACGAATAGAGGGCGATTTTGTCGTCAAGTCTTTTGCTATTCCATCGTTGTTCAAACGATTGATTTACACCCTTTTTGATAGTAAGGCAAGACGTTCGTTTATTTATGCGCAACGATTGGGCAATATGACACCTAAGCCCGTTACATATATCGAAACGCACAAACAGGGGTTGCTATACGAGAGTTATTATATCAGTCGTTTATCACCTTGTACGCATGTGCTGAAAGAGGTGATAAAAGATACGCAATTCCCTAATCGCATGCAGATATTTGCTGCTTTTGGTCGTTTTTCGGCTCAGTTGCACGAGCAAGGAATACTGCATGCCGATTATTCAATGGGGAATGTGCTTTTTGAGCCAACGCAGCAAGGGGCTGAATTTCAGTTGGTCGATTTGAATCGTATGCGGTTCGGACAACGAATCAATTGTCGCAAAGGCTGTCGTAATTTTGAACGTATTGATACAGATTGTGAAGCATTATCAGCCATTGCACGAGCATACGCACAAGCACGAGGCTACAATGAGGAGGAATGTGTGCGTTTGGTTCTGAAGATGCGATGGAGAAAGCATAAAAAATAAATATACTCAATATCTATCATTATGAAGAGCAAGTACCTACAGATTGTAGAGAAAATCAATTACCATCTATTTGTGATAGCAATATGTATGTTACCATTTCCTACACGTATATCTTTGTATGCATGGGAATTGTGGCTGGTCAGTTGGCTATTGGAAGGTCGATTCTTGCGCAAGGAAAACCTACAATGGCACAAAGGTATAGTGCCTATTGTATTGTGTGCAGTCTGGGTATTGTGGGAACTAATCTCTTGCATTTGGGCTATGCACAAAACTGATGCTATCAATATGGTTGTTCGACATTTTTCGTTCATGTTTATTGTACCTATTGCCCTATGGGGTGTAAACGAGCAGTATGATTTTTGGAAGGCAGCCAAATGCTTTGTAATAAGTGCTATATCTTCCGTGTTTATCTATACTATTTATCTATATATTGTACAGCAATGGGGATATATACATGAGTATCATCGCTTGCCTGAGACGGTGTCTTCCTGGGATTATTTTGGCGAAAACATCTCTTGGACCAAGCACCGCTTGTATTATGGTACAGTGTTGAATTTCGCCATTGTAGCACTGCTGCAAATCCGTGTTCCCCTGCTATCCCTGAATAGAGGGAACAAAGCAAGTACCATTTTCTTCTTTCTAAAGTTGGTGATTTTAGTACTGGGAATTATCTTGAGTGCTTCTCGTGCGAACATGCTCACATTATTAGTTATCAGCGCAGTGGCAATCATTCAGCCTTTGCGTGGGAAAGTGCGCACATTAGTGGCATCCTTAGTAGGTATTATGGGCATAACAATGTGTGCATTACTATTCACAATGCACCCTCGTTTTGAGAAGTTTCATATTGAGCATATCACAGAGCGTGAAAATTATTCCATTTCGGAAATAGAGCCACGGATTAACATCTGGTATAGTGCCTTGCAAAACCCCGAAGATTATTTCTGGAAAGGTGTAGGGGCTGGTGGTAACTCAGAATACCTCAAACCTATTTTTGCTTCGCTTAATTGGAAAAAATTCCAAGCCCACCAATACAATGCACATAATCAGTACTTAGGTGTATGGATTGATCTCGGTATAGCAGCAGCCATCCTGTTCCTATTGATATGGTTGCTCTATCCAATATGGTACAAAGGCAGAGTACGACAATTCGCCACCTTGGCAGTACTCATATTGGGACTTAATATGCTGACCGAAAATATGTTATATCGTATTGACGGAGTGATTGTAACGTGCGTTACGTTGGTGACTATCGCACTTCTTTCCCGAGCCCAACTCGCAAAGTAAACATCATTCCGCGAGGGATATTCAGCACCATAGCGCGACGTCCTGCGCCCATATCCTCATCGAAATTGAACTCAAAGAGTTCGGTTCCGAAGTCATAGATATTGTAGCACATTACCTCTGCCTCCAAAGGCACTTGGCGAATCAGTCCTCTATATCGGAAGCGTATATCAATATTGAAGAACGCATCTTTGCGTTTGCCAAAGTGATATGCTGATAAGTTAATTCCCTTTGTATCTGCATTATACACAGCCAATTGTGTATTTCCTTTGTTGTCGGTATATGCCAATGTGCGGAAGTTGGTGATAGGGGTTCCATCTTTGAATTTTCCATTCAAATGAATCCCCCAATTAGGCGTAATGTTATAGCCTAATTGAATACGCGCGATGAACGAACGGTCTTGATCCACTCTTCCTGATGCACGATATGCACCATCCGTATTACTCTCATTGAGATATGTATTCGGATTAGCCGTCGATTCCGACAATATGCCTATAGTATTGCTCTGCACGCCATTACCCATTGCTGACAAACCGCTCATCAGATACGACTGCCAACTCAAACTAAAGAATACTTTTTTTCCGTTGTATGCGTATTTCACCACATTCGACAGATACAACGGTTTATTTGTGAGGAAGTTACCACCAAGCAACTCCTTATTCTCATACCCTACCACATAATGTTTCTCGCCTGCGTTCTCAAAGAAGATAGGATTAGTTACTTGCCACTTTTCCTGCTTATTGCTAACCATTGTCGTATGTTCTTGGTAGAATCCGTATGCATCAAATGGTTGATCGTAATAGGTCATCCACAAATCGTAGTATAGTCGCATACTCTGCAACATACTAATCTCATGCCGCCCAATCGTGAATTTGAAAGGCAAGTCCAATACTATATACGATGGCTGGCGCAGATACTTTTGGAATTGGTGGTATTTGCCACCAGTAGTAGTTGCCAACTCGCCCGTAGCGGTATAATATGCCTTAGCAGACATATAGTCGTCCGACATATATCGAATATCATCAAAGGTATAGGTTCCACGATGTTTGCTCAGTGAAATGGTCATCTCAAACCAATCGTGCGGTTTCATATACACAGCAGCCTTCGCAAGCCAATTGGGTGAAACGACACTTTTACCTCCGCTAAGCAACATTCCATCCAATGAAACACCCAACAATCCCTGTACTTGCAACCATGGTTTGAGCCATTTCTTTGCTTCCACTGTTACTTCGTTTTCTAAGAGTCCGCTGGTGAAGGAATGTGATTCCCACTGATAGGTGTATAGTGGGGTTGGTAGTGAATCGTTGTAGCGTTGATAGTAGGTGGATGTACTCCACTGTTCTGCCGAAGGCGACCAATGTAGCAGCGAGTTGTAGGCATCTAATTGCACCTTCAGCCAAGGCAAAATATCGTATTCGTAGTTTACTGCCCAATTCAGTTCATTCAACTGACCATCCGCATAATAGGGTTCGAATCCCTCTCCGTCTTGGTCTATCAGATTGCGCGCAAACGAAGCATCTTGTTTGGCTATATCCGATAATGACCATGTGAGACCCGTAGTTAAACAATGGCGTTTGTTATGGGTTTTCTTGCCATAAACCGACAAACTATATGCTTCTAATTTTGCTACCTCATTTTCGTTATATACAAACTCCGAGCCCCAATCTTCGCGCGCGTTTGCGCTAAATAAATAGTATAGATGGTCGAATGCAGGATTCGCCTTCATAGGCAACTCGCCATCCAATTGCACTTGATAAAAGCCTGCATCGTACATGCCTGCTGTACCTTTTTGGTCGAAATATACCACACTGCGTTGTCCCATATTGGCATACAGATGTTGGTAATAGGTCTTGCCCAAAGCAGGAATACCATAGCCAACTTCCAATTCGCCTGCTCCACGCATAAATGCACGACGGCTCAGGTCATTGCCTGGCATATTGCGCTCAGAAGCCGATTTGTGGAAAAGGTTAATCAGTTGTTTAGTACCCCACGATACCTCATTCCCCACTCGACCAAGGTTATAGCTGAACTGTGCCAGATTGTGTCGTGTGCTATCTGTCCAAAGCGACATGCTGCCACGATGATAATCCACCGCCACGCTATGGTCATTCATGTCAGCGTGATACAAGGTATTACCCACTTGAAAACGACTATCTATGCGAAAACCGTTGAGATAATACTTGTTCCACTTGTATGGATTACCTGCGATGGAGAATAGTTTTTGGTCGGGCATGTTCCACTCGCCCGTTGTTTCTGCCTCGTAGAAAATATTGTCGGAGCCATTATCCAAATAGTGTACCAAATCGTTGGTTACATACCACTCTCGAAAGAACTCGCTACTCACACTATCTACTCCAAAAGAAGGAAAAACCTCAGCACGCATCTGCGTACCGAGGAGAATACTCATTACCAATAAAATAGTCTTTTTCATCATTTGTCTTTGTTTCCGAATCCTGATTCCCAAATCCGTTTTCATCCAAACAAATTCTTGAAGAAGTTCTTCTTGTCGCTACTACCGGGGCGCACATTGTCGCTCTTCTGTAGTTGCTCGATGATCTTCTTCTCATCCTTACTCAGGTGTTCTGGGATATACACGCCCACGTTGATAAGCATGTCGCCTGTGCCGTACTGACGCGCATATTGGTCAATCATAGGCAAACCTTTTCCGCGCATACGGAGCACTTTGCCCGGTTGCGTACCAGGGGTGATGGTAATCTTTGCCTCGCCTTGCAGGGTTGGTATCTGCACTTGTCCGCCCAAGACAGCGGTAGGCATATCCAGCAGCAGGTTATATACCAAGTCGCTACCATCGCGCAAGAAGTCCTTGTGCTCTTCTTCCTCAATCAGCACCAGCAAATCGCCATTCACGCCACCATGAGGAGCCGCGTTGCCTTTGCCATGTACAGGAATCTGCATGCCACCAGCCACACCTGCGGGGATATGTATCTCAATTATCTCCTCCTCACGCACTACGCCATTGCCTTGACAATGAGGACACTTATTCTTAATCACTTTTCCTTCGCCATGGCAAGTAGGACACTCGTTTTGCACCTGCATCATGCCGAAGATACTGCGTTGTGCACTTACCACACGACCAGTTCCCTTACATGTAGGACATGTTTCGCCTGCACTACCATCTGCGCTACCAGTGCCGTTGCAGCTTTTGCAGTTCACGAGTTTCTTTACCTTGATTTTCTTATCCACACCTGTGGCAATCTCTTCTAAGGTAACTTTCACACGAACGCGCAAATCACTTCCTCGGCGAACGCGCTGACCGCCACCACGACTGCCACCACCAAAGAAACTGGAGAATCCTCCGCCACCCATGCCCCATGATTCGAACAGGTCGCCGAACTGCGAGAAGATATCTTCCATGTTCATGCCGCCGCCACTGAAGCCAGTGCCACCCATACCTGCATGACCGAACTGGTCATAGCGTTGGCGTTTCTGTGGGTCAGACAGTACTTCGTATGCTTCGGCTGCCTCTTTGAACTTCTCCTCAGCAGCCTTATCACCTGGATTTTTGTCTGGGTGATATTGCACCGCTTTCTTGCGGTACGCCTTTTTTATTTCATCCGCACTGGCGTTCTTTTCTACGCCCAGCACTTCATAATAATCTCTTTTCTCTGCCATAATTCCGAATTTTGAATTAAGAATTTTGAATTATGAATTACTCACCAACAACGACTTTAGAAAAGCGAATCACTTTTTCGCCTAAAGTGTAGCCTTTTTGTGTGCAGTCGATTACTTTGCCTTTTTTATCTTCGCCTGCTGCAAAAGTGGTAATAGCTTCGTGTAAATCAGTATTGAAGTCTGCATCGGCAGTGTCAATTACCTTGACGTCGTTTGCAGCCAAGAAACCGATAAACTTGTTGTAAATCAATTCTATGCCTTGGCGCACAGCCTCAATATCATCGGTCTTTTCCATCGCATCTTTGGCACGCTCGAAGTCATCCACAAGAGGAAGCATATCTTTGAAAATGCGCTCGCCAGCGGTAGTCATCAGTTCCAGTTTCTCTTTGTTGGTACGGCGACGGAAGTTGTCAAATTCTGCCATTTGGCGCAGTTTGAGGTCTTCCAACTCTGCCACACGTGTTTCCAGTTCTGCCACTTTGGCTTGTAGTACCTCTGTTTCTGACACCTCCTGAGTGGTTGCTGCTTCATCGGCAACTTGTGTTTCTGCATTTGCAGTAGATTCTACAACTTCTTTTTCAACCTGATTATCAATAGGTTGTTCTACATTCTTTTTATCTTTATTCTTTGCCATAATCAAAATTTATTACTTTGTAATAGATTAAGTCAAAATTCGTGCCATAGGTACTTTTCCTGCCATAATGGCAGGTTTTCTAATCATCTCATTCCCTACGGGCAGAATATTAATTAATCCTCAATGCTATAGTATAAAATATAGCCTATGGCAAAAAAAGAAAACTTTTCTTGTGCAGGCAAGTGAAAATGGCATTGGATTGGCGTTGCAATTCTAAATATCCTGAATTCCTGCAGCCTTACCCGTTACCACTCCGTTATCACTCCGATACCATCCAATACTTTCCCTGTAGTTTGACAGAGTAGAGAAATCAGTTTTAACCGTCACACTCTTGAAAACCAAAAATAGGCTATCCACCGCTTATCCACCGCTTATCCACCCGATAAACTATTTACTTGCTATAGATGCCTCT
The DNA here is from genome assembly GCA_015061165.1 of Bacteroidales bacterium. Lineage (GTDB taxonomy): Bacteria > Bacteroidota > Bacteroidia > Bacteroidales > Paludibacteraceae > Colicola. Next base: position 72,446 of record SUXC01000006.1, on the reverse strand, counting down.
ATAATCTCTTCGACTAAATCAGCCTTCAAATAGTAGTCATAACTGCTACTTTCGTATTTCACGGGGGATGAGCTACTTGTGCTATACATAAGATGATACATATACGAATCTACATCCGCTAAGAACTCTTGATATTGTTCTGGTACAACATATATCGTATCTAATAAACCTATTTTTATCACAGGGTCAGATACACAAAAAGTCCAATTTAAACCTCCGCAAGAAATAAATTTTCCATTTTTCACCTCCACATCGCACACATATGTTCGTTGCATAGGTGCAAGAAGAACTGAATCTTCTTCGTTGTAAAGAGTGATAGGTACATTTAGGTGGCTTGTAATGTAAGCCATTGGTTGTGGTTCTTTTACACAAGATGTGCAACTAACTACGATTGCTAACATGAGCAATGAAAAATGAATTTTCTTCATAACTTAATGATTTTAAAGGATTGTTGTTTGTTTGCAAAAGTAGTAAGTTTTATCCCATAGGCAATATATGTTTTTAAGAATTCGACTGCAAAGGTAGTGATTTTCTTTGGTTTATGCAAATAAAAGAGTAAAATATTTAATTTTTCTCTTGAACTTTGGAGATTGCATTGAAAACGCTGTTGTCTGCTACGCTTACCACGATGGGCATTTTGCTTTTGCGGGTGATGATGCAGACATCCATTGGGTCGGTAATCAAAGACAAGTGTTTGCCACATTCTTTGCAAGTAAACAATCCCAGGTTGCCGAAGAATCCGCCTGCTCCTACAATACGGCTGGACTGGATGCCATGTGGATAATGCTCAATCTTCACGATTTCATCGGAAGGAATGTTGATTTTCCAAGCAAGAAGATGAATGTTGATAGCTTCCTGTGTAACAGTTAATTTGCGTGGTATGAGCACCATGCAACTGAGCAGAGCAATAGCCACAATCACGAATGTGACCAATAGCATCACTTGCTTGGTCGTGTACCATTGATATGCCATATAAATCATTGCAACTATGATAATTATCAAAGCAAGTAGAGTAATCCACTTAATAGGATGAGATAAAGGAAGGAAATGGGTTGTTTTCATAAGGCAGATAATTTAGAGTTTGTATTGTCGTTGTATAGATATTCAATAATATCGTTTTGCAGGTGTTGGTACAAATTGGCAGAAGACACACCTAATTTATGAGCAATGCGCTGTTTGTAGTTGCGGATGCTCTTTTCGGAGTAGCAGATATGTTGTGCTATCTCATCTAAGGTTAGGTGAGGATAAACGAGGAGATAGGTGCAGAATTGAACCTCGCGTTCTGCTAATTGTGTACGACTTTCGAATGATGCTATCCAATTATTGAGTTGAGCGTCAATGTCTTGGAGCATAGAGTTGTAGTTTGTCCAAGTTTTCTCTGGAGCGGAGTGCTGTGTACGGATAGTCGCTATGCGTTTGTCTAAATCGTAGAGTTGTTGTTGTCTGAGGAGTGCAGCCTCTTGCTCTGCCATACGCTGAGATAGTTCGTCAATCTTTTGATGGGCAGCCTGCAAACGAATGAAATTTTGTTTGCGATATGAGAAAGCAGCGATACAGATAATCGCCACGCCCAATAGCATAATGAGCATGTCAATTATTTCCGCTACTGATATGTTAAGCACTTGCATTTCCATTTCGTTTGCAAAGGTAGTGCTTTTTTTGCAAATAAGCAAGTCTTATGTGCATTTGCACACGCGGCAGAGGTGAGTACACGTGAAAATCAGCGGATTAGACGGCGGATTGTACACGGAAAGATAAAGAGAATACATTACCTGCAATTTGTATACCCTTAGTATAGGATTGAGTGACTTGCAAGTTTCGTGACCACCATAAGAGATCTGTGGGCTTTCGGTGGCTTTCTGTATACAGCGTCTCTATAATAATGCTGCAAAAATCTTCGGCACGGAAAGGGTTTTGTGCCGAAGGTTGGAGAATTTAGGAAGAAGTTTGGTATATAAAGCATGCGGAAGTTGCTATTTTATAAGCACTTCTGCATGGGTGTATTTTTTTTGAAAAAAGTTTTCGCGCGCAGAAGATTGTGCCGAAGGCCTGTAGTAAAATGGCAACTTATTTTTGTATTATTTCCCAATGACCACTATAACCACTACCAATAACTCTAGTTTTTTAGTTATAGGTTGGAATTATACCGTTTGGCACAGTAATTGTCGATAAGTTAGTATATGAAACACATCTTCGCTATATTAGTTTTCATTCTCGCCACCATCTCAAGCTCTATGGCTGATGATGTCACGATTGACAAAGACAACTGCACCATTACCAAGGAAGGTAAGACCTTTCCGTTGTATGGGGAAGTGAAGTTCGTTAACACTTACGGATCTGCTGATATCATAGTAAAGGTTGTTAGCGGAGGCAGTTGCGATTTAGAAGTAAAAGTGATTGAAAGTGGTTCTACTAGTTCTTGCGGTGAGTGGCGTGTTATCGAGAATGGTTCTGCAGATTTCTGTGTTAAACTTATAACAGAAGGAGCCGCCGACATCGAAATTAAATTCATTGAGGCAGGTTCGTGCGGTTTACAATAAGAACTCAACGGGTTTTATACTATGCGCAGTCAATGTATATTTGATAGCAGTCAGGTGTGTTTATTCTGCGCATAAAAATACACCGCCTTTCGCGTTTGTTTCGAAAGACGGTGCAAAGGTACTGCTTTTTTGAATAGGTTGTTGGTGGTGATTACAACCAAAATGCAGAAATCTAATTTTTTTATATATTTGCCAAGTTCGACACTACATTAAAAGCGAACCATCCATCCAGATTTTGGAAGGCTTGCAGTTTAGCGGATACTCCATCCTTTTGCACTCCAATACCATCTTCATATGGTGTTAATGCTACAAGTTTTGCCAAAGGAATCTTGACTGCTTTACTTGGACTATAAAAATATAGGTGCTTGGTTGCAATAAAGAGTGTGCCGACAGCTTTTTGTTTCATTTCAGTAGTAGTTACAGGTACTCCCCTCGTAGCTCCCGTTCTGTAATATACTCCTTTCGCAATACGAATAGATATGCCAGATGAACTTCCTTCATAATGTGTTTTTGTGACTTGCTCAATGAATGAGACATTGTCAAAACGCCAAATCAGTTGTTCGCCTTTTGTTAGATTAATGAATACACCAGTAGTATCAACAGATTGTCTTTGCGGAATAATACCATTAAGTACATCTTTAATCACCAGTAATTTTTGGTATTTTTTGTACCATTCTTGTTGGTAAAAATGTTCTTCTGTAATGCCAAAATGTTGCGAGAACTTGGTAATAGCATTTTCTTCTTCGTCCGTAATCATTCCATCTTCTATTCCTCTATCAACGAGATACTCAAACGCTCTATTAAGGGTGTATTCGCGTTGTAGCAGGGTGAGATTTTTGTAGTCATCATCCAATGTTTCTATTGGTTGGTTGTTCTCAATGGCAGCAAGTGTTTTTTGACAGAGTACTTCATTCGTATTTTCCTCTATCATTTTCATCGCTTGCTGTCTTTCTGCTTCTTCAATGGCTTCTTGTTGTAGTTTGAGATTCTGTTTTTTTACAGCCTCATGAAATAATAAAATCCATCCTATTCCTAACACAATGAGTGCCAATCCCCCAGGGAGGCAAAAGCATCCTCCTACGATAGCCATAGCACCGAAAGAGTAAATTATTGCGGAAACACATCCGTTGTATTTTTGTTTTTTCTGTACCATAATTATTTATGTTAGTCATTTTGTACAATTTCCCAGTGCCCTTCTTTGCGACCTCCGATGCGTGAGAGGATGCCTTGCGTTTGGAGTTTTTTTAACTGCCATTCGATACCTTTGGTTGTTATTCCAGTCAAGATGGCGAGTTCGTTAATAGTTATTGTCGGATTTTCTTTGATTGCATTGAGAATGTTTTCCCTAGTCTTTTCCCTAGTCTTTTCCCTAGTTTTTTCCACAGTCTTTTCCGAACTCTTTTCCAAAGTGTTCGTATTAGGTTTGTTGTAGAAGATAGTCCATATGCCCGCACCGTCAAATCTCCATTCAGGTACAGGACATCCGTAGTCGGCACAATAGGTTTGAATGCGTTCTATACCTTGTCCCCATGCTTCCACCTCACCAGCTCGGAAGAATGTGGCTGCTATATCGGGGTTGTGTGGACGACTACCATGCTTCTGTGTAAGGGTTTCCACCGTCCAATCAGCAGGTAGTATAGCAGTATTCCAAATCATCACCTTATCATCATATACACTGATTTGAATAGGTGTAAAGCTGCTATAGTCCTTGTGGATTAGCGCATTTAGAATTGCCTCGCGCAGCGCATCTCGTGGTATAGGTAGTTCGTCAATGCGTTGTAGCCCTTCGTATCGGATGTATGCCTTAGTATATTTGGTGGTAAGGAAGTCCATCGTTTTTTCGACTTGTTGGAAAAGACTTCCGTGCACTTCGTCCTGATAAAGAATTTGGTTCTTATCGTTGAAGAAACCGATTTTGACCCAAGCACCTGTAATAAACTTTTCGGGGTCTGCATGGAATAGCAAAGCAGCAGCTCGTTTGAGATAATTGCCTTCTATTAGGTGCAATTTATCCATCAGCTCAGCGTTACTTAATTGCAATTCATTTTCCGTCATTCGCTGGCTACGCACCACATCCGTTTTGAACATCTGGATAGAAGCCTCATCTAAGTCTTCAACATTCAGATATGGTTGGGGTACGCTATCCCAAGTTCGCCCACGCTTGCGCAATAGAAACTCCTCCAAAGCGTTGCCTGTAAGTTCTTGTTTGGTAGAACCCGAACGAATATAGTATGCACCATTATAAGCAATAGCTGCCATATTTGGTTCCACAACGATTTCAAGATACGTTTTACCATTTTTAGTATGCTGGTTGACACTGCAAACAATACCCAATTTCTGTACAATCTTGTTAGGAATATCTTCTTGCAGTTGATGCGGATTATCTACGCCCACCACTTCGCCATTATCAGCAATACCTACATAGAGTGTGCCGCCTTTTGCATTAGCAAAGCCGCAGATTTCTTTTAGAAAATCGTCTCTCCAAATCTGTTTGTATTCTACCGTTTGCGTTTCCATAAGGATTTCTGTTTTGTTGTGTGCCTATGTGGCATAGATGAAAAACGCTGCAAAGATACACTTTTTTGTGCAGATATGCAAGGAAATGGCGAGTTTTTGGGTAATTTTTCTTTAAACAGATAAGTCAACGGTTTCAGGAAATGAGTCAATTGTTTTGGGACTTTAGTCAACCTTTTTAGGAAGGGAGACAATTTTTTTAGGGAAGCAATCTTAAGAAAAGTGCGGAGTTCTTAGCCGCAAGGGCACGATAACGCTTCGCTCTTCTCTCGGTCGTCTCTCGGTCGTTGCTCGGTGGAATAAGGGTAGGTATAAGAGAGGGAAAATCTTAAGAAAGAGCATTTTACAGGTAAGCACACCAAACATCACACATTAGGCGGTCGTGCCTACCCTGTACGGCACTACCCTATAGCCATACGGCTGCGTACCCGCAAGGGGTGCGCCATTCTATGTATTGCGCTTAATCCTCAAAGTGGAGACTTCTCGGGCGCAATACTCGGAGTGCGTTCCGTCGCACTCCTTCACGGTAAAATTAGGCAAGGTATAAGAGAAATAAAAGAGACGGCAATCTTAACAAAAGTGATAGTGTAGGGTGTAGAGCACGGGGATCCTCCGAGGAAGTATAAGGAATAGTGCGCTTATTGTGCGTGTATTGTCCGTTTATTGTGCATGTATTGTGCGTAATTGACAAGGAATACCCGAATAATATTCGGGACAATTGACAAAGAAAAAAAGAAGGAAAAAAAAGAAAACCGAGCGGGAGTCCGCTCGATTTTCGGGGGTATTCTAGTTGGTCTAGCTGCACTAGTTGTACTAGTTGTACTAGCCTATTAGTTGTGCTAGTAGTACTAGTAGCTCTAGTAGAACTAGATGCTAGGGGATTAGAGTTGTGGACCAGCTGCAACGAGTGCTTTACCTGCCTCGTTGGTGGTATATTTAGCAAAGTTCTTGATGAAACGGCTTGCCAAATCTTTAGCTTTCTCTTCCCATTGAGCAGCATCAGCATAAGTGTCGCGTGGGTCGAGGATTGCAGGATCAACACCTGGCAATGCAGTTGGAACCTCGAAATCGAAGAATGGGATCTTCTTGGTAGGAGCGTTCAAGATGTCGCCACCGAGGATAGCATCAATGATACCGCGTGTATCACGGATAGAGATACGTTTGCCAGTACCGTTCCAACCTGTATTAACGAGGTATGCCTTAGCACCAGATTTCTCCATACGTTTAACCAACTCCTCAGCATATTTGGTTGGGTGCAACTCCAAGAACGCTTGACCGAAGCAAGCAGAGAAAGTAGGAGTTGGCTCAGTGATACCACGCTCAGTACCAGCGAGTTTAGCAGTAAAGCCACTGAGGAAGTAGTATTTGGTTTGCTCTGGTGTCAAAATGCTAACTGGAGGCAATACGCCGAATGCATCAGCAGAGAGGAAGATAACGTTCTTAGCTGCAGGACCAGCAGAAACAGGGCGAACGATCTTCTCGATGTGGTTGATTGGGTAGCTTACGCGGGTGTTCTCAGTAACGCTCTTGTCGGTAAAGTCGATCTTGCCGTTCTCGTCCACAGTAACGTTCTCAAGCAATGCGTTGCGTTTGATAGCAGCGTAGATGTCTGGCTCAGACTCTTTGTCGAGGTTGATAACCTTAGCGTAGCAACCGCCCTCGAAGTTGAACACACCGTTATCGTCCCATCCGTGCTCGTCGTCACCGATAAGGAGACGCTTAGGATCGGTAGAAAGGGTGGTCTTACCTGTACCAGAAAGGCCGAAGAATACTGCGGTGTTCTCGCCGTTCATGTCGGTGTTAGCAGAGCAGTGCATAGAAGCGATACCTTGCAAAGGCAAGAAGTAGTTCATCATAGAGAACATACCTTTCTTCATCTCACCACCGTACCAGGTGTTGAGGATCACTTGCTCGCGGCTGGTAGTGTTGAACGCTACGCAAGTCTCAGAGTTCAAACCGAGCTCTTTGTAGTTCTCTACTTTAGCCTTAGAAGCGTTGTAAATCACGAAGTTAGGTTCGAAGTTCTCCAACTCCTCAGCAGATGGTTGGATAAACATATTGGTTACAAAGTGCGCTTGCCATGCTACCTCCACGATGAAGCGAACAGCAATACGAGTATCAGGGTTGGTACCGCAGAAAGCGTCCACCACGAAGAGGCGCTTGTTAGAAAGCTCCTTGATAGCAATGTCTTTAACCACAGCCCAAGTAGCCTCAGACATAGGTTTGTTGTCGTTCTTGTAGTCCTCGCTTGTCCACCATACATTGTCATGACTTTGAGCGTCATCAACGATGAATTTGTCTTTAGGAGAACGACCAGTATAAACACCAGTCATCACGTTAACTGCGCCAAGCTCAGTCTCTTGGCCCTTGTCAAAGCCAGTTAATTCTGCTTTTGTCTCCTCTGCGAAGAGTACTTCGTAAGAAGGATTGTGTACGATCTCGGTTGTACCTACGATGCCGTACTGGGTCAAATCTAATTGTTTCATTTTTTTATTAAAAGGTTATATTATTGTTATTATTTTTCGAGATTCGGGAGTCGGGATTCCAGCCTCAATATTAAGGTTGGGAAATGCCCTACTTTTTCGGGTACAAAATTACTGCTATTTTTTGAAATAGGCAAATTTTTTCACATTTTAGTGCTATTTTGCAACTTGCATATTACAAAATTACAAAAAACATGCTGTAAAACATATTTTTTCGTCAAAATATTTGGTTGGTATGAAAAAAAGCAGTACCTTTGCACCGTGTTTTTCATGGTATTAGATTTAAGGTTAAGTAAAGATTGGGTTGTCGGGATGACAATCCTTCTTTTTTTTGTATATTCTTGCGGACTTTATCCTCGCATAAAACGACCAGTTGTACCTTCGAGGACACCCTACCCTCGAAGCTACGGTCGTATTATGCAGCCCATGTGCAATAAAACGGCATAGAAAGTCAACTTTCTGCCGTTTTTTTTGCACATGTGCATTTTTTGTTGTACCTTTGCAGTCGCAATGGAAAATCGTTACGAAAGAGAAGATTTGCAGAATGCACTCCGTGTTCTTCGTGAAGGCGGTGTGATATTGTATCCCACAGATACGGTTTGGGGGATAGGTTGCGATGCCACCAACGCGCACGCGGTCGCGCGCGTGTACGAAATAAAAAGGCGTGTGGATAGCAAGGCCATGCTGGTACTACTGGACGGAGCAGGAAAACTACAAGGATACATGGACAAAGTACCTGAGACGGCATGGATGCTGTTGGAAGCGAATGAAGGACAACGCCCCATGACAATCATCTACCCTCACGCACGCAATCTGGCACCTAACCTGCTGGCAGAGGATGGCAGCGTAGGTATTCGTATCACATCTGAACCATTCAGCAAAGCCCTTTGCGAACAATTGCGCCGTCCAATCGTCTCCACTTCGGCAAATATCAGTGGAGAACCTGCTGCAAAGACATATAGCGAAATTAGTCTCGAACTATTGCAGGCTGTGGATTATGTGTGCGAGTTTCGACGAAATGACACGACCAAGCATCAACCATCATCGATTATCAAGATCGACGAAAAAGAACGCATAACCATCATTCGACCATGAGCTGTTTCTCTCAATACCGCAAACAACAATTAGCATATATTTTAATAGACTTTCTCTCATCCGTGTTGGTATGGGTGGCGTTCTTGGGATTCCGATGGATGGTACACGAAGGCAAAGTATTTAGTGTTAATACCATACTTGTTCCTATATTCGACTTCTATCGCCCGTTGGTACTATACCCATTAGCATGCTTGATAATATACTATTTATCAGGGTATTACATCCGACCTATTCGCAAGGAATACGCCAAGGAATTTCGAACAACCTTAATCTCTGCGCTATTCATTGCTTTGGGGGCATTCTTTATCATTATCATTGATGACCCTGTAACCAGTTATCGAAACTACTTCACCTCACTATTGGTGCTGACGGTATTGCAGTTTGTATTGAGCTATATCCCACGTGTGCTCTTTACCACCTTCTCAAGACGGCATCTGAGCAAAACACAAAGGCGATACATCCTACATTCAGCAAAACAAATAGACGAATTTAAAAGCAATCACCAACTGCAAGCATACGATGAAGTGGTCATTAACCTCTCTTCCACGGCAAAAGAAAAGGATATTTATACCATTATTAACCAACTATATCCATACGGTGTGGAGATTGCCATTCAGCCTCGTTTGTACGACATGCTGACCGGTGCCGCCAGTATCAAGGAGGTAGAAGACACGCCATTAGTACGCATTACAGAGCACAAAATGAGCGACAGCCAATTGTGTATCAAACGAGCATTTGACGTGGTGGTTGCACTGAGTTCCCTTTTGCTATTGTCACCATTGTACATCCTATTATATGTATTGGTGTGGTGCAGTTCAAAAGGTCCTGCCATTTACAAGCAAGAGCGAATCGGTCTGCACGGTGTGCCATTTCAGATATTGAAGTTCCGAACCATGCGATACGATGCAGAACACAACACACCCATGCTGAGCGCAGATAACGATTCACGAATCACACCACTGGGTTCGTTCTTGCGAAAATACCGTTTGGATGAGTTACCACAGATGTGGAATGTGCTGAAAGGCGAGATGTCGGTTGTAGGTCCACGACCAGAACGCAGGTATTTTATCGAGCAGATAGAACAACAAGCCCCATACTATTGCCTGCTGTACAAGATTCGTCCAGGTTTGACCAGTTGGGGACCCGTCAAAGTGGGCTATACCGATACCATTGAAAAAATGATACAACGCCTTAACTACGATATCGTATATGTGGAAAATATGTCCTTGCAATTGGATATGAAGATACTATTTCATACCATTGGTGTCATAGTGGATGGTAAGGGGAAGTAGAATTTCCCTCCCGTCATCCCGCTAAAAAGGGAGGGTTGGTGTAAAGTGTAAGGTGTAAAGTGTAAAGGAAAGTATTATGAATTACGATGAAGCTATAAAACGAATCGAACAGATTGTCAGCGAATTGGAACAATCTGAGGCACTAAGTATGGACTCCTATCAGGCAAAAGCCAAAGAAGCTAAAGACCTGCTGACATATTGCCAGAGCCAACTATCCGATTGGGAACAAAAGATGAACGATGTAATCAGTTCCTCCAACGAGAACCTATAATACACACTATTCCCACAACAAAGATGAAGATAAACGCTTGGTCGTGTTACTATGGAACAAGCGCAAATCTTGCTCTAAACTGTCATTGGGCAAAGTGAAAGGCAATTTGCCTTGCAGATAATCCTCCGTAGGAATACAATAATAATTACGACGTTCGTTCATCAACGAGCCTTTGTGCACATACACAGGGATGAAATCTATGGCCTCAATCTGGTGTGTCTCGCGGTTGATGTCCACAGTCGCCATAATTCCTCCGTTGGAATCCTCCCAACGCTGGTTACTAACCAAGTTACCCAACGCATACACCACTGGCACACGCCGTCCGTCCGCAGCAGTTAATACACCATAGTCTTGCACCACATGCGGGTGACCACCAATAATCAAATCTATACCCAAGTCAGCCAACCACTGCCCCACTCCTTGCTGATAAGCGTTGTGCTGCAACTGATACTCCGTTCCCCAATGGATATACATGATACGCATGTCTATGGTGGTGTCCTTCAGGCTATTAGCAAGATCTATCTCCAATTGCTCGGTCTCAATATAGTTCACACAATTAGGCCATACGGGCACCAAACCATTGGTACCGTATGTAGCATTGAACAGGGCAATCTTCATATCATCAATATGAAGAATCAACGGATATTGCTCTCGGCGAGATGCAGTATCGCGATATGCTCCCATAGTAGGATAGGCAGACATCTTACGCAGTGTGCGTTGCATGCCACGTTTGTCACCATCCAAAATATGGTTGTTTGCTAACGCAAATATCTGAAAACCAGCATCCACTAAGGCTCCCAAAAAGGCATCTGGGGTACGAAACTTGGGATAGCCACCATAGGGTTTACCCGACAAGGTTGTTTCAAAATTGACCACACTCACATCTGCATCTGCCAAATACGGACGCAGATAGCGAAAATTAGGTTCATAGTCATATTGCCTATTTTTGGCATCCCATGCCCACTTGAATTGTACAGAGTGTTGCATAGCATCTCCAGCAAAGAGCAAACGAACATACTGGCGCGTAGAATCTTTCATAGGAAAAGAATAATGTCCCTGCGCAGCAACATTCTGCGGAACAAACCACCAAAGCACAAGGCAACAGGTGGCAAATAGGTGTTGCATGGTTTTCATATTGAACGATTTTTATGGTTAATTATCGGTATTTATTTTCGGTTATATCATCTAACATCGATAGATAACTCTCATAGCGCGAAAGGGCTATTCGGCCATCTATAACAGCCTGATTAACAGCACAACCAGGTTCGTTGATATGCACACAGTCCGAATAACGACATTCTTGACTAATAGCAAATATCTCACGGAAATAGTGCCCCATTTCGTGGCGCTCCATATCCAACATACCAAATCCTTTGATACCTGGGGTATCAATAATCCATGAGGGTTGTGTAGGATTGTGTAGTGGGTACATCTCGGAGAAAGTAGTGGTGTGCATGCCCTTATGGTGGGCAGAAGATATAGCCCCAGTGCGGGCAATATCCTTGCCCAAAATAGCATTGAGCAAAGTGGATTTACCCACACCCGAATTGCCAGAGAGCAGGGTCACTTTGCCATCGAAGATAGAGGCGATAGTGCTATCAGGCGATGAAGCAAGAGATAATGCAGAAATGGCATATGTAGGATAGCCAAGCGATTCATACAACTGGCGCAGGGCGGATAACTCGTGTTGCTCATCCTCATTGAGTAGGTCCACCTTATTGAATATAAGGCACGCAGGCACACGATATGCTTCGCACGTAGCCAAAAAACGGTCAATAAAGGTGGTGGAAGTCTCGGGATGGCGGAGCGTAACAATCAATGCTGCCATGTCCACATTGGCTGCCAAGATATGCGATGCATAACTGAGGTTGGTAGAACGGCGCACAATATAGTTCTTACGATCATACAAATCCGTAATCCAATGCGTACCATCGTCAAGCGCAGTCACCTCGACATAGTCGCCAATCGCAATAGGATTGGTAGAACGAATGCCACGAATACGGAAATTTCCCTTCACATGGCAATCCGCCGTTGTTCCGTCTTCAAAATGCACGCCATAACTTGTGCCCGTTGATTTGATAACTAATCCTCGCATAGGGTTGTGTAGGGTTGTATAGGGTTGTATAGAATGGTTAGAAAGCTTCGGTAGCGGTAAGATAGAAACTATAAGCACTGATATTATCCCAACGAGGGTCCACGTTGCTACGAGCAATGTCAAAGCGGATATTCACCTTAGCCCTATTGATTGCCGCACGCAGACCTACTCCATAACTCACCTTGGGTACAGCCCAATGCCAATTGTGGTAGTCATACACATCTCCTACCCCCGCAAACACTGTGCCACGAAAAATACTCCATATGGGTATGCGCAATTCGGCTTGGAAAGCCATCATAATATCATCGCGAAACATGTCGCTATTAATGCCCCTTAATCCGTCCTGTCCACCTAATCGAGGAAGCATAGGATATAAAGTAAGGTGCGATATCTCGTATCTCGATAACATCAGTTGCGTCTTCAACTGCCATGCGAGCACTAACTTATGTGGCAAAGGAATATACTGTCTTATATCCGCTGCCAACAAACCATTGATAGTAGCCTGTTGCCCCTGAGGAATATCTATCTTGTTGGTCCAAGCGGCAGCAGCAGATAGTTTGGCGAATATGCCAGAGTTGGGATAAAACACATTATCACGCGAGTCGTATTGTGCTACCACGCCTAATGCCAATTGCACAAGAGGATTGATTGTGGTATAGGTATTTTGGATATCAAACCGCGCGATGAGCATATCTGCCATAGGCCCAATAGCCATATGCCTGCCCACATAAATAGGTGTTTGAACATTCACATATCCACGCTGCAATTGATATGGAGTCCCCTTGCGCAACATACCAATGCCCACATTGCCTTCGTTGGAGAAACCGGGCTCGTGGAAAGTACCATAATAGGTAGCAGGGCGGTCGCTGTAGCCTGCACGAAACTGGAGTTGCCAAATGCTTTCCCCCTTATTTTGGACACCCGACTCCCGATTCCCGAAATACAAGTTCCCTTGAGCATTGATATACCATTGGTGGTTGAGCGAATAGGTGCCATCGAGTTGCACAATAGAGGTGCGCTCCTGATTGGGCAAACGGAAATAGCCTTGCGCTGCTGCTCCAAACTCCCATGTGGATTCAGGGGAATAATTGACCACGGGAATACCCATCGCAGGCAGATTTAACAAGCTATCTAAACAAATAGCATGAGACATTGGTATGAGCAATGTCCATGCTATTGTTAGTATGAGTAATCGCAGACGCAATAAATCGAAGTTAAAGGCTAAAGGTCAAAGGCTAAAGGCTGGGGATATGCGGCTCTGCCGCTATTTTGCGCCTCTTGCCTAATCGCCTCATTGCCTTATTGCCTAAACTTACACGGTCATAATCTCTTTCTCTTTCTTTGCGTAGATTTCGTCAATTTGCTTCACGTATTTGTCGTGAAGTTTTTGTGCCTCGTTCTCCGCATCTTTTTCTGCATCCTCTGGTAGTCCTTCTTTGATTTGTTTCTTGAGGGTATCAATGGCATCGCGACGAGCATTGCGCACGCTTACCTTTGCATTCTCAGCTTCGCCTTTGCACTGCTTAGCCAACTCTTTACGGCGTTCCTCTGTCAAAGGTGGAATCATGAGACGAATACACTCGCCATTGTTGTTTGGTGCCAAACCTACGTTGGAGTTGATTAATGCGCGCTCAATTTCTGGAAGCATTTTCTTCTCCCATGGTTGGATTTGGATGGTACGAGCATCAGGTGTAGTGATAGTGGATACGTTCGAAAGAGGAGACATTTGTCCGTAGTATTCTACTTTTACTACATCTAAGATACGTGCACTGGCTTTGCCTGCGCGGATGCGCGCCAAAGCATCATCAAGATACATGACAGCAGATTCCATCAGTTCCTCTGCTTCGTTTAGAATTTGTTTTGGTTCAATCATGGTTATCAGGGTTTTACAAGTGTTCCTATTTGTTGTCCATTCATTACTTTTTCAAGATTGCCAATCGTATCCATATCAAACACATAGATTGGCATATTGTTCTCGCGACACATGGTGATAGCTGTGAGATCCATCACTTTGAGTTGCATCTCCAATATCTCATCATATGTAATTTGCGTATATTTGGTGGCAGTAGGGTCTTTCTCTGGATCAGCATTGTAGATTCCATCTACACGCGTGCCCTTCATCATTACATTTGCCCTCAGTTCTATTGCGCGAAGTACCGAAGCGGTATCTGTCGTGAAATATGGGTTGCCTGTACCACCCGCAATAATGACTACAGTGCCTTTTGACATCAAGCGCAACGCCTTGTCAGTGGTGTATAATTCGCCTATAGGTTCCATACGCACACTGGTCATCACACGCGCCTTCTGCCCAATAACCTCCAATGCAGAGCAAAGTGCCAAGGAATTGATGACAGTAGCCAACATACCCATTTGGTCACCTTTTACGCGATCAAAACCCTTTTGCGCGCCACTGAGTCCACGAAAAATATTACCACCACCTATAACAATAGCAACCTCTACGCCCATTTGAGCTATTTGTTGAATCTGCCGAGCATAATCGGCAAGGCGTTGCTCATCAATGCCATAGCCTTTGCTTCCCATAAGACTCTCACCCGAGAGTTTCAAGAGTATTCGTTTATACATAAAAATCTCCTAATTTATTAATTCGCTGCAAAATTAGTAAAAAAAATACATATACGCAAGAATTGATTCTTTTTTTTTGCGTATTCACATTTTTTTTCGTACCTTTGCAAGTGATTTCAATTTTCCAATGGAACAGCCCTTTAATACATACTACTATCGCGTAGCAGGACATCTATTTGCCGTAGAAAGCAGCAACGATGCGCTATTGGCATTGCTGAATAACTATGAGCCTTTTAGAGAAACTGCGCATGATTCCACTATTTTCACCCTGCGCATAGAGCAAAACGGATTGCTCACTGATGAGCAACGAACTACCTATCGGCATGTCTTTACCGATAATTCAGAGGAGGATATGCCTCGCATTGAGGTGTACAGAGAGGTTATTGGTGATGGGCAATTGGCTATTGGCGACAAGGGATGGTTGATGCGTGTTTCACAGATAGCCCAATCACCTATCTGTTGCGAGTTGCAGAGCGATAAAGATTTTACACAAGGAGTGCTACACATAGCAGCCGAATACCAGGATGTGCGTTTCTGCATGGACAATGCGCTAATGCTGATGTTTGCGTTCCGTACTGCCCCACTCATGACACTGGAGATGCACGCCGCAGTGGTGGTGAAGAACGATGCTAAGGGCGAGGAATTGGGATTCTTGTTCTTGGGGCATAGTGGTACAGGCAAGTCCACACACGCGCGCCAATGGCTACAGGCTTTTCCCGATGCTTGGTTGCTCAACGATGACAATCCTATATTGCGGGTAATGGATAATGGCGAGGTGCGGGTATATGGTTCGCCATGGAGCGGAAAGACACCTTGTTACAAAAACGCGCACGTACGCGCGAGAGGTATCATAAAACTCAGTCAAGCACCGTTCAACGAACTGCAACCACTGACGTTGCCACAAGCATACGCCTATATGCTGTCATCGGCATCGGGACTGAAGATTGACCGACAAATGGCAGACCAACTATACGATAGCATCAAGCATATTATTACCCACGTCAAGTGCTATCACCTGAATTGTCTGCCCAACACAGATGCAGCAGAGACATGCTGGAATGGCGTTAAATAAAGATTATGGAAAAAAGCAACGATATATTAATCCCCGAGTTTGAGCGACTGCTCAAAAGTGGTCATATGGTGGAGTTTGCGCCCCGCGGCGTGAGTATGCGCCCATTTATTGAAGGCGGACGCGACAAAGTGATTCTCAGAACATGCCACGAGCCCAAAGTGGGTATCATTGTATTGGCAAGGGCAAACGGCACATATGTGCTTCACCGAATTTATAAAATCAAGGGCGAGCAGATTATTCTGCGTGGCGATGGCAACCTCAAGGGGCAAGAGGTATGCACTTTCGAGGATATTATCGGTCGCGTAGTGCGCATGAAGGGACGCGATGGCAAACGCAAACGCCTGACCAAAGCACGGATTTGGCGACATCTACCTACTTGTATCAAGTGGTTTATACTCAAAGTATATAGCAAAATCATCAAATTGCAAAACAGATTCTATGAAGACTAAGAAAGGATTTCGCCTACGTGAGTTGGGCGGTGATTATATACTGATAGGCGAGAGCGTAGAGCTCGTGAACTTTAACAACCTCATCACTTTCAACGAGGCAGCAGCCTATCTGTGGCAACAAGTAGAGGGCAAAGAGTTTGATGTGGATACCCTGACCCAACTATTGTTGGATGAGTACGAAGTAACCGAAGACATCGCTCGCGAAGATGCCCAAGCCACTATTGATGATTGGAAGGAGATTGGGATTATCGCTTAAATTTGAGACTCTGTAGTCGAGAGTCGGGAGTCTGGAATCCAAAATCAGAATATGAATCAAGAGCAGCTATTTTTCTCCATACTGAGAGCGGTGCTTTGGGGTACACCTGCAGAAGTGCCCGCCGATACCGATTGGCAGGGTATGCTGAATCTGGCAGCACGCCAAAAATGTTTGCATGCCTTTAGTGTGTGGCTCAAAGCACATCGTATTGCCACTCCTTTTGACAAACAACTCACACCTACTATGTTCATGGTGCTGCAACGCCAAGCACGACTCAACCAGTTGGCTATCAGCGTGATTGAATTGCTTTCGCAGCACGATATTTCCGCTACACTCATCAAGGGCTATAGTCTATCGGGGCTTTACCCCGACCCTGACACACGCGATTTTGGAGATGTGGATATTTATGTAGGGGAGAAAGACTACGAACGTGCTGCCGAGATTGTAACTGCCGCTTATCCCGATGCGCATTGGCATTCTGGTACAGAAGGAGGCATACACTATATATTGGTGATTGATGAGAACCTTGACCGCGTGGTGGAATTGCACCGAGTAACGATGGAGTTTCACGACAAGAAAGCCGATGCTCTATATCAAGCATTTACCCTCCGCCATTTGAATCATTCCACCACATTGGATATCTATGGCAAAGCAGTAGCGGTGCCTTCGGCTGCATACAAT
This sequence comes from Bacteroidales bacterium, assembly GCA_015061165.1. Classification (GTDB taxonomy): domain Bacteria; phylum Bacteroidota; class Bacteroidia; order Bacteroidales; family Paludibacteraceae; genus Colicola. The sequence goes on along the minus strand of SUXC01000006.1, from coordinate 55,115 downwards.
GCGCTGTATGTCTTTATGCACGCATGGCATCATTTCGAGAGTACGGGTGTAGGTTTCCGCCAATTGGGCGATTGGGCGTTGTGTCTAAAATTGGCACACGAGCAATCCACACTAGAGGAATGGCAAACGCTCACGCAGGAAATAGAGCAGATTCTCACAGCCCTGCACATGCGAACCGCTTGGCAGACTTTCGGGCATATATTGGTCAATCAGTTGCAGTTGCCCGTAGAGGCGTTTCCACTATATACCACTGATTATCAAGACTGTGCTAATCGTTTACTTCGTCAGTTATTGCGCGACGGACATGGTGGAAGACCTATAAAAGGAGATTGTTGCCTTATGAAACGCTTCGGTTGGGAGCGACCAAAGAAGAATCGTTTATTGCAGAAAGGTTATACCGCCTGCCGATTGCTTTTTGAGGCATGGCAAATGGCTAAGTTCTTCCCTGACTTAGCTTGGCACGAATTAATAGTTACAATAAAGAATATAGCATGAAACACCAACTACCACCATTATGGCTGTGCATACTATTGGACGCAGTGGGTATGCTATCCTATTTCATACCATCCATAGGCGAATGGATTGATACCGTATGGGCACCCATCTCGGCTATCATCTATGGCATCATCTTCGGCGGTACCAAAGGTACAATCATCGCATTCCTCGAGGAAGCACTACCGTTCACCGACATCATTCCTACTTTCACCATCACATACTTCCTACGCAAACGCAACACCGATAAATCAATCTCACAATCCTAATCAATATGAAAAAATCAATCCTATTCGGCATTGCCCTCATCACTTTGAGCGCATGCTGCAAACAAGAACAAACATTTGACTACACCGTGGACAAGTTTTATGACCTCGAGATTCTGCGCTACCAAGTGCCAGAGTTTGACTCACTGAGTCTGCAACAGAAGACCCTCGTTTATCACCTCACCGAAGCCGCTTTGCACGGTCGTGATATCCTTTACGATCAAAACGGTCGCTACAACCTGCGCATCCGTCGCGCACTCGAAGCCCTCTACACCCAATACAAGGGCGACAAGACAAGCGAGGAGTTTATCAACTTCGAGAAATACCTCAAACGCGTTTGGTTTGCCAACGGTATTCACCACCACTACGCTTCCGACAAGTTCCAACCAGAGTTCTCGAAGGAGTGGTTTGTCAAGGCGTGTGCTGAAGCAGGTGTTACATACGATGAGGCCATCCTGCCAGTAATGTTCGACCCAACTGTAATGCCTAAGAGTTTGAGTCTTGATGGCGAAGACCTACTCCTTGCTTCTGCCAACAACTACTATGAAAGCGTGACCCAAGCCGAAGCAGAAGCCTACTACGAAGCACACAAAGACAACTCCGCAGAGCCATTGTGGATTGGTCTGAACAGCAAGCTCGTGAAGGAGAACGGCAAAGTGGTAGAGCGCGTGTATAAGGTAGGTGGTATGTACGGCGAAGCCCTCAGCCATGTAGTAGAGCACCTCGAGAAAGCACTACCTTTCGCCGAGAACGAGCAACAACGCCTCGTTATCGAGAAGATGATTGAGTTCAATAAGACAGGCGACCTCCGTGCGTTCAACGAATACTGCATCGCTTGGGTGAAAGACCTCAACAGCCGTGTGGACTTTGTGAACGGCTTCACCGAGACATATGCTGACCCTCTGGGTATTACTGGCACTTGGGAATCATTAGTGAATTTCAAGGATATGCGTGCTACCCACCGTTGCCAAACCATCTCCGACAACGCACAATGGTTTGAGGACAACTCCCCAACCGACAAGAAATACAAGAAAGAGGAAGTCAAAGGCGTGAGCGCAAAGGTTATCACCGCTGCTATTTTGGCTGGTGACTGCTATCCTGCTACCCCTATCGGTATTAACTTGCCTAATGCTAACTGGATTCGCAAAGACTATGGTTCTAAGTCTGTGACCATCGACAATATCACCCACGCCTACAACGAGGCAGCCAAAGGCAATGGCTTCAACGAGGAGTTTATGATTAGCCCTGAGGTGATTGCCATGTACGAGAAAGCAGGTGCTTGTGGCGACTTGCATACCGATCTTCACGAATGTGTAGGTCACGGTTCGGGCAAACTCATGCCTGGTGTGACCAAAGATGCGCTCAAGGAGCACGCTTCTACCATCGAGGAGGCTCGTGCCGACTTGCTCGGTCTTTACTATATGGCTGACCCTAAGTTGGTAGAGCTCAGTTTGTTGGAGGATGAAGAGGCATACAAGGGCTTCTACTACCAACAGATGATGAACGGACTGATGACCCAACTCGTGCGTATCGAGCCAGGCAAAGATATTGAGGAATCGCACATGCGTAACCGTCAGTTGATTGCCCTTTGGGTATATAAGAACGCTCAAAACAAAGAGGTAGAGATCATCGAACGCGATGGCAAGCACTACCTCCAAATCAATGATTACGAGGGCGTTCGCCGCCTCTATGGCGAGTTGCTGCGTGAGATTCAGCGTATCACTTCCGAAGGCGACTATCCTGCTGCTAAAGCGATGGTAGAGGAATACGCTGTGAAAGTGGATCAAAACTTGCACAAAGAGATTTTGGAGCGTTATGAGAAACTCAACCTTGCTCCATACAAGGGCTTCGTAAACCCTGTTTACACCGCGCACTACGATGCAGAAGGTAATATCACAGATGTTACTCTCGACTACACCGAGGGTTATATCGAGCAGCACCTCCGCTATTCCCGCGACTATTCGTTCCTTCCTGATGTAAATTGATGCAGATTGAATTGCCAATATCAAAATCTATTGCAAATCGATTATTGATATTGCAAGCCATACACGGAGACGGTCTGATGACCGTCTCTTGTGATATGCCCGATGATGTGCGAATAATGAGTGAGGCGATTAGGCTATTAGGCGAGAGGCGAGAGGCGAGAATTGACCTTGGCAACTGCGGTACAGCTATGCGCTTCCTCACCGCCTATTGTGCTCAGTTAGAAGGACAAACGGTTATTCTCGACGGCGTGGAACGCATGCGCCATCGTCCTATAGGTCAGTTAGTAGATGCTTTGCGTGAGATAGGAGCGGATATTGAGTATTTGGGCGAAGAGGGTTTCCCGCCTCTTCGCATTAAAGGATGTATATTGGATAAGGATAAGATAATTACTCTTGATAATCCCCAATCCACACAGTTCGTTTCCGCCCTGCTCCTCATCGGCGCAAACGTCCAAACCAATAGCACCTCCCCTTACATCACCCTCACACGAGAGATAATAGAACGCTATCTACAGCGAGTAAGACGAGCGAACTACAGCGAGCAAAGCGAGCGAACTACAGCGCAGCGATTTACAGTGAGCATAGCGAACGAACTAGAAAAGGACTGGTCCTCCGCCGCTTTCTGGTACGAGTATGTCGCTCTCCACGGTGGTGAGATTACCCTTCCTGGCTTATTCCGCGACTCTCTGCAAGGCGACAATGTCGTTGCCGACATCTTTGCCCACCTCGGTGTAAGTACTCAATATACAGAAAAAGGAATAGTGATATATTCCTCGCCTTTACACTCTACACCTTACACCCTACACCAAGACTTTGCGTCCTGTCCCGATCTCTACCCTGCTGTCGCGCTCACTTGTGAGCGTTTAGGCATAGAGTTACATGCCACAGGCACCGAATCGTTACCCATCAAAGAATCCGACCGCCTGCGCGCTGTGCGTGAACACCGCACCGACCATGACCATCGTATGGCGATGGCATTGCTGATTGCGGGCTACGAAGTGGATGACACCGCCTGCATCAGCAAATCCTATCCGCAGTTCCTCGAAGAATGGACAAAAGTAATTCGCTCTCATGAATGATCAACTGACCATAATAGTCCCGCGACAGGGAATAAACGATGAAGGCAAGGGCAAGAAACATGCTCTTTATCGCCTTATATCCGCTGCAGAGACGGAGTATGTGTGGATGATGGACGATGATGTCATATTGCATGGTTTAGAGGACGCCCTAACGGGCTACAGTTTAGCGCTTAAAGGCACAGATTTACTCATTCTTCCGCTGAGAATGGAATCGGAGAGTGAGAAGCCGTCGCTATTGGAGCGATTGCAGATAGCAGAGTATGCTGCTATTCAGCAGCTTACCATTGAGACTACCAAACGGGGACATGCCGTGATGTGTAGTGGAGCGAACCTCATTGCCAAGCGCGATAGATGGTTGGAGTCCTATCCCGATTTGCACCCTGAGATACCAAGTGGCGATGATATGTTTCTCTTAGAGTCGTTTAAGCGTCGGGGACTGAAGATTGCGGTGAGTGAGAGCGAGGAATTAACCGCCATCGTTCGCCCTCATACCGAGTGGCGTGCGTTTTGGAAACAACGCATGCGTTGGGCAGGCAAAGCTCCTAAATACACCGACAAAGATATTCTTTGCTGCGGAGCAATCGTGTTGATTGCCAACGTGATACAGGTGTTGTGTCCTGTGGTTTTGCTCGTGAAGTTTCCGATTGAATATCACTTGATTAAGAAACGCGACAAGTCGGTTGGTTTCGGTACAGCGTTGCTGCTGGAGGTGGTATATCCATTCTATATGTTGATTTGTTTGATTGGCGGATTATTTCGCCGCCGTTGGTAAACCCTATTAAATTTAGAACGTATGAAGATTACGAAGAAGATTGTATTGCAGGAAAATGAGATGCCTACTCAATGGTATAATATTGTGGCAGATATGCCCAATAAACCTGCTCCGTTGCTCAATCCCGTTACGCGTGAACCACTGAAAAAAGAGGAGATGAGTTCGCTATTTGCAGAGGCGTTGGTAGAGCAAGAGTTCTCGCAAGAGCCGTATATTGATATACCCGAAGAAGTGCAAGAACTATATCGTATCTTCCGCCCAACGCCTCTTGTGCGTGCCAGTGGACTGGAGAAAGCACTGGATACGCCTGCCAAGATCTACTTCAAAAACGAGAGTGTCAGTCCTGTTGGCTCGCACAAACTGAACTCTGCAATACCTCAAGCATATTACAACAAGCAGCAGGGAATCAAGCATATGACCACTGAGACGGGAGCAGGGCAGTGGGGCTCTGCGTTGTCGATCGCGTGCAGGCACTTTGGCTTGGACTTGACCGTGTTTATGGTGAACTCCAGCTATGAACAGAAGCCATACCGTAAGTCCGTGATGCGCACCTATGGGGCAACTATCATCCCTTCGCCATCCTTCACCACCGAAGCTGGGCGATCGCTGAGAGCTCAGTTCCCTAATACGCCAGGCAGTTTGGGTATGGCAATCTCAGAGGCAGTAGAAGTGGCTCGTAAACAACCAGATACGCGATATGGATTGGGCTCTGTACTCAATCATGTGTGCCTCCATCAGACTATCATTGGCGAGGAAGCCCGCAAGCAAATGGAGATGGCAGGCGACTATCCTGATGTGGTGATTGGTTGTTTTGGTGGTGGCAGTAACTTCTGCGGAATAACCTTTCCATTTATGCGTGATAACCTGACCAAAGGATATAAAACGCGCTTTATTGCTGCAGAACCTGAGGCTTGTCCTAAACTAACACAAGGACGATTTGAATACGATTTTGGTGATACTGAAGGCTTTACGCCGCTTATCCCGATGTTTACGTTAGGACACGACTTCGAGCCAGAAGCCATCCATGCAGGTGGATTGCGCTATCATGGTGCGGGGGCCATCGTCAGCCAATTGCGCCAAGATGGGCTGATAGAGGCGGTGGATATCAATCAGTTGGATAGTTTTGAGGCGGGTGTACTCTTTAGCCAAGTGGAAGGAATCATCCCCGCGCCCGAATCTACACATGCCATCAAAGCGGCTATAGATGAGGCACTTAAGGCAAAAGAGGAAGGCGTAGAGCGAGTGATACTATTCAACCTATCAGGTCATGGCCTGATAGACATGGCGTCGTATGATAGGTATTTCGCAGGCGAACTGAAGAAATAATGATATCCAATAGATATAAAAAATAAATGAGAGGCACGTCTGCCTCTCATTTATTTTGTGTGGAACTAATCCCAACTGTTCGTAGGAAATTACTCAGCCACTTCCTCAGTAGCCTCTGCTTCGAACTCAGGAACAGCTTGAGCAGCTTGCTCAGCTTCGTAAGCCTCTTGCACTTGCTCGGTGATAGCACTACCCTCTTCGGGAGTTGCAGCATCACTCTTGTTGAAACCAACAGCAATGATGCTCAATACAATGATGATAGCAGCCAAAGTCCAACTTGCCTTCTCCAAGAAGTCAGCCGTCTTAGGAGCACCCATCACTTGGTTTCCGCTTGAGAAACCAGCAGCCAAACCACCGCCCTTGCTGTTTTGAACCAACACCAAAAGAACGAGCAATACTGCTGCAATGACAATCAAAATAGTTAATAGTACGTACATAATATTTATAATTAATAATTAATAGTTAGCAATGAATATTTTACTTGTTATATATAGGTTGCCTAACAAAAATATGAATTAGCCCGCAAAGGTACAACTTTTTTTTGAAACTACCAAATTTTTTACCATTTTGCTACCGTATCGTTGTATATTTGCTCTGCAATCTCGGTAATCATCGTGCTACAGAGCTCATCTTGAACATCGGAAAGCATCTGGGAAGCATCGAATGTCTGATATGCAGAATAGGTCTTTTCAAAACTCTCTTCGGGTGCGACATTGTTGGTAAATCGCACTTTTATTGTGATTGTTAATTTGGTTTCGGCTGCATAACTATCTGCCGATACAGCCATAGGAGTGAGTTGATAACCCGTGATTTCGCCTTCGAGTTCCAAATTTCCTCCTCGGCGCACTTGTTCCAATCGCGTTTGGCGTTGGTAGAGGTCCTTGATGCCATCGGTGAGATTGACTGCCAAGGGTGGATAGACTAAGGCAGCGTTGTTGGTGAAGTCTGCCACGGAAATCGTCTTAACCTTGGAGTAATCAATACTTGCTCCGTTAAATTTGTAACTAATCGTACAAGCATTGCACAGCAATATGATTGCGATTAGCATAAGAATGCGTGATAATGGGGTATGACGTTGTTGCATGATGTAAAGTATATAGTGTAGAGTGTAAAGGTGTAGAGTGTAAAGGCGGGGTTATAGTTCGTATTCTTTGATTTTACGATAGAGTGTGCGTTCGGATATATGCAGCTCAGCCGCCGCTAACTTTCGGCTACCTTTGTTGCGTGCCAATGCCGCACGAATACTCTCGCGCTCTATATCTTCCATTGTATTGAAGGATGGCTCATCGGTGATAGTAGTAAACTCCGTTTCGGGGATTATGGTAGCCACCGCCTCTTCTTGCACCTCTTCTACTGGCTCGTACTCAGGGTGTTGTGCTACGACCATCTCCGTATTGCGATGCGCGGGGGCAGCAGGCGAGGAGAGCAGCCCATTGAGTTGCTGTCGCATCTCCGTCATCTCACGTTTCATATCAAACAACACCTTGTATAGCAGTTCGCGCTCGTTCATATAGGTGTCGTGGCTGGTTTGCGTATGAGCACCTAAGAGTGCAATACCCTTTTGCATCTCATGCTCGGGCAGGTACTTCTGGAGCATCGCAGCGGTAATACTGCGAGTCGTTTCCACAGCACACATCTGCTCCGCAGTATGCTTGAGTTGGCGTATGTTACCCTGCCAATAATACGATTTTAGAAGTTGTGTAGCCTCTTCGGAGAGTTGGATAGTAGGCATATTGTATCTCTGGCAGAAGTCCACCACGAACTTACGGAATAACAGAGGTATGTCCTCAGCACGTTCGCGCAAGGCAGGCACCTTAATCTCTACAGTATTGAGTCGATAATAAAGATCCTCGCGGAAGCGTCCTTCGGAGATGGCACGCTTCATATCCAGATTGGTGGCAGCCACCACGCGCACATCGGTCTTGCGTATTTGGCTGGAGCCCACGCGCATGAACTCGCCCGACTCTAAGACACGCAGCAGTTGGGCTTGTGTCTCCAAAGGCAATTCGCCTACTTCGTCCAAAAACAATGTACCACCATCGGCTATTTCAAAATAGCCTTTTCGTTCCGCTCGCGCATCGGTAAAAGCACCTTTCTCATGCCCAAACAGTTCGCTCTCTAATGTACCTTTGGGTATAGCGCCACAGTTCACAGCGAAATACGCATCTTTCTTATGACGGCGAAGGGAATAGGCATGAATAATCTTAGGGAAATTCTCTTTTCCCACACCACTTTCTCCTGTAATCAACACACTCAAATCGGTGGGTGCAACTTGGACTGCCACCTCTATGCCACGATTGAGCAACGGACTATTGCCGATAATCCCAAATCGTTGCTTAATGGTCTGTATATCCTTTTGTTCCATAGTCATAGATGTTTCAAAGTATCACGGTTTTTTAAGTTTAATGTTACATAATCTGCCAAAATGGCAGACAAAGGTACTGCTTTTTTTTGATATATGCAAGAAAAATCGCCTTTTTGGGCAATTTAATTAAAATTTGAGCAAGGAAACGGAAATATAATAACACCAATATAATCCAACATAGGCTAACCACAAAGAGCGTTGCAATTTGAAGTAGGAAAAATTATAGGTAAGTCAGCAACAAAACCGCTTTCTCATAAAGGAACTCTACGGGAACTCTACAGGAACTCTACGGGAACTCTACGGGAACTCTACGGGAATTGTACGGCAGATACAAGGAAATACAAGGTTAATGACAAAATAAAATCGCCATCCATGTTCCAAAAACACAAATGGCGATTTAATTGTTATCAATTGTCTTGAGAAGTTACAACGGTTCGTGGTAGTGATAGTCGCGGTAGTTGGTATCCTTATCGCGATTAATACGCGGGTGGCGAGGAGGAGACCAGTCTTCCCACTTATCCCTAATCCAACGCTTAACATTCTCCCACCAACGGCGGAGTGTGCCATCGTTCCATGGTGTAGAATCGAAACCATCATACCCGCGATAACGCCACCACAGTATCAGCAACCAACCGAAAATCATACCACCCAAGTGCGCGAAATGAGCCACATTGTCGCCCGCAGAAGGTGCCAAGCCCGTAAACAACTCTATCAACGCATATATTATAACTAATGTACGCGCGCGTATAGGAATAGGAATAAACATAATATACATCCGCACATCAGGGAACAACCAACCAAATGCCAACAATATACCAAACACCGCACCACTGGCACCAATAGTTACTACCCTATTTGCCAATGCAGCAGCTATCATAGGATCTACAGTACTGAGAACAGGTTGCAGTTGCAACGCCCAAACAATCTCCTGAATAACACCCGCACCAATGCCCGTAACAAGGTAATAAATCAAAAAACGCTTACTACCCCAACGCTCCTCAATGGCAGGGGCAAACATAAACACCGCAAACATATTAAAGAATATGTGCGAGAAATTGGCATGCATAAACATATACGTAATCGGCTGCCAAAGATGGAAATCAGATGCAGTCAGATAGTGCAAGCCAAAAATATGCGAAAAATCGATGCCATATCTACCAAAAACATAATCTGCAAAAAAACAGATGATGTTAATCATTAGTAGATTCTTTGTGATAGGTGGTAAGTTTCTATACATTGTCAATTCGTTAATAATTCTGTGCAAAAGTAGTAAAAAAACACGAAAATTCAAACAAAAACCGTGCTACAGCACATAAAAATGCAAAAAAAGGCAGAAAAATGACATTTTTTCAGTCAAAATGTTTGTAGAATTAGAAAAATGTAGTAACTTTGCATGCAATTCGTTGGAAAGTCCAATGTAAGACACTTAATGTTTAATAATTTAATCTTATTTTCGTATGAATAAAGCAGAATTGGTAGCTGCTATTGCAGCTGAGGCTGGTTTGACAAAAGTACAAGCACAAGGTGCTCTTGAGGCAACTGTACATGCAATCGCTGGTGCTCTTCAAAAAGGTGAGAGCGTACAATTGGTAGGTTTCGGTACTTTCTCTGTAGTTGAGAAAGCTGCTCGCCAAGGCGTTAATCCTGCTACTGGTGCTAAGATTGAAATTGCTGCTAAGAAAGTGGCTAAGTTCAAAGCTGGTAAAGGTTTGGCACTCTAATTGGTGCATACCCATACAACGAGTTGCTCTTTGGGGCAACTCGTTTTGTGTCCGACTTTACCCTTATCCCCTAAAACTATTAAAACATTTTCAACTATGTTGAACATCATACTCTGTGGTGCTCCCGGTAGCGGAAAAGGCACACAATCTGACCTTATCGTAGAGAAATACGGTTTGCAACATCTCTCAACAGGTGATGCGCTTCGCGCTGAAATCAAATCTGGTAGCGAGCTCGGCAAAGAAATTGGCGAATTGATTGCCAAAGGCAACTTGGTGCCAGACCATAAAATGATTCACCTCATTGCCCGCTATTTGGACAACCTGCCCGAAGACTGTAAGGGCGTCATCTTTGACGGTTATCCTCGCACTGTGGCCCAAGCAGAAGCATTGGAGCTGCTGCTCGAACGTCGCCAAATGAAGGCGGTACTGCTTGACCTCTTCGTAGAAGAAGACGAGGTTATCAAACGCCTCCTCAATCGTGGCAAGACCAGCGGTCGTGCTGATGACAACTACGAAACAATCAAAAAACGTCTGCAAGTATATCAGTCAGAGACCAAACCTGTTTGCACCTACTATCTCCATCGCCACAACTACTTTGCTATCAATGGCAACTACTCGATGGAAGATACGTTCAACCAAATAGACAATATCCTGAAACTGATTCAGAAATAATCCCAGCCTTTACACATTACACTATACACAGATATGGCTTCCTCCTCATTCATTGACTACGTAAAAATCTACTGCCGTTCAGGCAAAGGTGGTGCAGGTAGCATGCACTTCCACCGTGCTAAATATGTGCCTAAGGGCGGTCCCGATGGTGGTGATGGCGGACGAGGCGGACATATCATCCTGCGCGGTAATCGCAACCTCTGGACACTGCTTCACCTAAAGTACCAAAAGCATATCTTTGCTACTGACGGTGGCAGCGGAGGTCCTTCGCGTTCGTTTGGAAAGGACGGCGAGGACAAAATCATCGAAGTACCTTGTGGTACAGTGGTTTACAATGGCGACACTGGCGAGTTTCTGTGCGAGGTGAAAGAGCATAATCAGGAGATTATCCTCTTCCGCGGTGGCAAAGGTGGGTTGGGCAACTGGCATTTCCGCACAGCAACCAACCAAGCCCCTCGCTATGCACAGCCCGGCGAACCATGTATAGAGGCAAACATTATTCTCCAACTCAAGGTGCTGGCAGATGTCGGTTTAGTAGGCTTCCCTAACGCAGGCAAATCCACCCTACTATCCGTAGTCAGTGCTGCCAAACCTGAGATTGCTGACTATCCTTTCACCACGCTCACCCCACAATTGGGCATTGTGTCCTACCGCGATGGTCAGTCATTCTGCATGGCGGACATCCCTGGAATCATTGAGGGCGCAGCCGAAGGACGTGGATTGGGATTGCGCTTCTTGCGCCATATTGAGCGTAATGCGGTACTACTCTTCATGGTACCTGTTATTACAGAGGATATTCGAAAAGAGTACGAGATCCTGCTCGCTGAGTTGGAGAAATACAACCCACAACTGCTCACCAAAGCACGTATCTTGGCTATCTCCAAATGCGACATCGCTGACCCAGAGATTGACCTCTCTGCACTCACCGCTAAACTCTCGCAGGATTTGCAGATTCCCGTAGTATGTTTCTCCTCCGCCAGTGGCATGGGGATCACCGACCTCAAAGACATGCTTTGGGAGGAACTGAACAAAGAACAGAATCAGGTAATCGAAATCTCACACTCGCCTATTGACGTCAAGGTGATTGAGCGAGCAGAAGACGACGACACCGATGAAGACGATGAACCACACACCATCTACCTCAACGAGGTGGAAGAGGAGTGGGACCTCGACAAATACCGCGGCATAGGTTGGGACACACAAGAGTAATTCAAAATTCAAAATTCTGAATTCAAAATTAACATACGACCGATTTATTGCTTGGCGTGAGCAACATATCCCACAAAAAAACCTCGTTCTTATCCTGAGTTTTTTCGTGGGAGCATTGGCATCCTGTGCAGCGCAACTGCTGAAGTTCATGATTCATAGCATTCAGCATTTCGTTGAGAACCAACTCATTGCGCAAGACCATTGGTGGTATCTCATCACTCCAATGATTGGTATCACACTGGCGGGACTCTTTGTGAAATACATTGTCAAGGACGACATATCGCACGGTATCACCAAGATTCTCTATGCCATTTCTCAGCGCAAATCCATCATCAAATTGCACAACACGTGGTCCTCGTTGGTAGGTTCGGCACTCACCATTGGATTTGGTGGTTCGGTCGGAGCCGAGGCACCTATTGTGCTGACAGGTTCGGCTATCGGTAGCAACCTCGCCAAGCTCTTCCGCCTTGACCAAAAGACCATGATGCTCATGATTGGTTGCGGTGCCGCAGGTGCAGTGGGTGGTATCTTCCAAGCCCCTATCGCAGGTCTGGTCTTTACCTTGGAAGTGCTGATGATGGACCTCACCATGACATCCGTTGCACCATTGCTCATATCCTCTGTCACGGCTACTGCAATCTCCTTCGTTGCCAATGGACAGGAGGCTATGTTCCCGCTGACAAACAGCGAACCATTTTTCGTGGAGCGACTGCCTTGGTACTTGATTTTGGGCGTAATGTGCGGATTGGTATCCCTATATTTCACACGTGGCATGAATAGCCTCGAACAACTTTTCAAACGCCATGTGCAGAATTTATGGGTCAAATTCCTTGTGGGTGGCTCGGTATTGGGTTTGCTGCTTTTCCTTTTCCCTCCGCTTTATGGCGAGGGCTACGATGTCATCAAGCAACTCATCAACGGCGATTCCGTTTCTGCCATTACCAATAGCCCTTTTGAGCGTTTTGGCACGGGGTCGTGGATTCTTGTTGGCTATTTTACAGCCATTGTCCTGCTTAAGATATTCGCTTCGGTTGCCACCAACGGTGGTGGCGGTGTGGGTGGAATCTTCGCTCCTTCGCTCTTCATGGGTGCTATCGTGGGCTTTATCTGCGCCCGCCTGATGAACATGCTCGGTATAGGTGTACCCGAAGCGAATTTCGCGTTGGCAGGTATGTCGGGACTCATGGCAGGTGTCATGCACGCACCGCTGACAGGTATTTTCCTCATTGCCGAACTCACAGGTGGCTACCACCTCTTTATGCCCCTGATGGCAGTATCCGTTGTATCATACCTCACCATCAAAATCTTCGAACCTCATAGCCTTTATGCTATGCGTCTGGCGCAGAAAGGCGAACTCCTTACTCACAACAAGGATCGTTCTGTTCTCACGCTGATGAAAATGGAGAATGTGCTGGAAACCGACCTTCGCACCCTCAACCCCGAAATGACCTTGGGCGAACTGGTAAAAGTCATTGCACAAAGTAATCGCAACATCTTCCCCGTAGTGGACAATAATGGTAAGTTATTGGGTATCTTACTCTTAGACGAGGTGCGCAACATTATGTTCCAACCTCGATTGTACAACCGTTTCACCGTGAAGCAACTCATGAACTCGCCCCAAGCCATCCTCACCGACACCATGCCAATGGGCAAGGTCATGGAGATTTTTGAGGACACAGGCGCTTGGAACTTACCCGTGGTGAACGAACAAAAGCAGTATCTTGGTTTTGTCAGCAAGTCCAAAATCTTTAACTCTTACCGCCACGTACTTGTCCACTTCTCAGAGGAGTAATTCTGCCGAGCAAATGCACTACCGATTACGGGTTCTTGACGGGTTCTTGACGGGTTTGACGCCTATAGTTAGAGAAAAATTAGACATACACTTGTGTATGTCGATTTTTTTTTGTAACTTTGCGCCCAAATTATATTTGGGCGATTATGATAGAGATTTTGAAATACTGCGTACCTGCGTTATGTGTGCTGCTTGCCACATGGATTGTGATGCACAAGTTTTACAAAAACGAAGCCGAAAAACGGTTGTGGGAACTCAAACGCCTTTCGCAAAAAGAGATTTCTCCCCTGCGTATGCGTGCGTATGAGCGCCTTTCCTTATTATTAGAGCGCACTACGCCTGAGCACATGCTCATCGAACTCAATTTGGGCGAAATGACTATCCTACAGGTGCAACAACACCTTATGCGCACCATTCGCATGGAGTACGACCACAACCTCAGTCAGCAGATTTATGTCAGCGACCAAGTCTGGGAGGCTATCTTAGCTGCGCGCGACCAAATGGTGGCTTTCATCAATGCTATGGCACAGCAGATGCCCCCAGAAAGCACCGCACTCGAGTATGCCAAAATACTCATAACTGCCTACAAATCAAATGGGCAAACCGCCAACGATAATGCTATGTTAGCGCTTCGCCAAGAGGCACGTTCATTACTTTAAACTATATCGAATCGCTTTGAACCGCTTCCCTGCCCTACATATTGCCTTTGCCCTCTGCTGCGCTGTTGTTCTTGTGGCTTGCACAGCAGATACGACGTGTCGCAAGGACATGGATGTGGCTATGGTGCTAACGCTGCAAGCCGACTCTACCAACCTAAAAGGACATTCCGTCAAATACACTACATGGGATAGCCTCACGGTGGAAATATTGGGCGACTACAACCTGCTTTTGGACAATGGCAAAGGCATCAGCAAACTGCCCCTACCTCTACAGCCCGACACATCGCTCTCTATCTTTGTGATGACCTTTCACAATCAGACCGATACGCTATTCGTGGAGCACACCCCTCGCCAGTACTTTGTTAGTCTGGCATGCGGTTGCGCCATCTATCATACCATCACCGCAGCCTACTCCACCGACCCGCGCGTGGATAGTGTGCAAATCATCAATGCCAACGTAGAGGACGCTATCCAAGAAAACCTCTGTATCCACCTGCATGAATAAACTCCTGCTCATATTATCCCTCTGCTGCCTTGCGCTGTGCGCGAGCGCGCGCGAGTATGGTGACTCCACCATTTACCAGGGCATGAGTCTTAAACTGGATATTGCCAACCCTATCTTAGAGTTAGCACGTTCCAAAGGTAAGGTACAGGACTATGAAGCAGCACTCAATGTCCGATTGGCAAATCGCTTCTATCCAACATTGGAGTTAGGTTATGCTATCGCAGAGCTCTCTGCCGATGGGGGGCACTACAATGGACAAGGCGGTTTTGCTCGTTTGGGTATGGATTTGAGCGCACTCAAGAAGGGCAAGACTGACAACTGCCTCATGGTGGGTCTGCGCGTAGGAGGAGCATATCAGGGTTTCCAGATTACCGATGTGCCCGTGTATGATGCTTATTGGGAAATGCCCAATACCAACTACTTCAACCAACATAAGTTCGACTGTTGGGGTGAGGTAGTCGCTGGCTGCCAAGTACAAATTTGGAAAGGGTTTCAGATGGGTTGGTATGTGCGGCTCAAGTTCCTTTTCACACGTACCGACAAACAGGGCGATGCCCTACCGGCTTATTTGCCTGGCTTCGGCTACCGTAATGATACCAACTGGGGCATCAACTATTTCCTTGGATATAAATTTTAACAATCATGAATACTAATCAATTAATGACAAAAGCAGCAGATAACATTCGTATCCTTGCCGCAGCAATGGTCGAGAAGGCCAAGAGTGGACACCCAGGTGGCTCAATGAGTGGGGCAGACTTCGTTCAAGTGCTCTACTCCGAGTTTCTTATCCATGACCCCGAGAATCCATGTTGGGAGGCGCGCGACCGTTTCTTCCTTGACCCAGGCCACATGTCGCCAATGCTCTATGCACAACTTTGCATGACAGGACATTTCACTATGGATGAGCTCAAGCAACTCCGCCAATGGGGCAGTGTTACACCTGGTCATCCAGAGCGCAATGTGGAGCGTGGCATTGAGAACACCTCTGGTCCTCTTGGTCAAGGTCATACTTTCGCAGTAGGTGCGGCTATCGCAGCGAAGTGGTTCAACGCTCGCTATGGCGAGGTGCACAATCCTACCATTTACGCCTTCATCTCTGACGGCGGTATCCAAGAGGAGATTAGCCAAGGTGCTGGTCGTATGGCTGGACACCTCAAACTCGATAACCTCATCATGTACTACGACTCCAACGAAGTTCAACTCTCGACCAACTGCAACGAGGTAAGTTCCGAGAACGTAGCCATGAAGTACGAGGCATGGGGTTGGTACGTACAAGATATTGATGGTCATAATCCAGATGCTATCCGCCAAGCCATTCTCAATGCACAGGCAGAGAAGAATCGCCCATCGCTCATCATTGGTCATACCTCTATGGGTAAAGGCTGCGTAACCGCCGAAGGCGACAGCTGGGAGGGTAAGACTTCTACCCACGGTCAGCCACTCAGCAAGTCAGGTGCTTCGTTCGAAGCTACCGTTAAGAACCTCGGTGGTGATCCAGAGAACCCATTCCAAATCTTCCCAGACGTGCAGGCTCTCTACGACCAACGTGCCGAAGAACTGCGCGAAATCACTAACCAACGCTATGCCGATTACCACGAGTGGGCAACCGCTAACCCATTGGCTGCCAACGAGTATGAGACTTTTATGCGTGGCGAAGCGCCTTGCGTGGACTGGAGCGAAATCATGCAAAAGCAAAACGTGGCTACCCGTGCTGCGTCTGCTAATGTGTTGGCTTATCTATCAGAGCATGTCGGCAACATGATTGTATCCTCCGCCGACCTCTGCAACTCCGACAAGACCGATGGTTTCCTCAAACATACCCACGTCATTACTCCTAACGATTTCACTGGTCGTTTCCTGCAAGCAGGTGTCAGCGAACTCACCATGGCTTGCGTCTGCATCGGTATGGCACTCCACGGCGGTATCATCCCTGCCTGCGGAACGTTCTTTGTTTTCTCTGATTATATGAAACCTGCCATTCGTATGGCTGCCCTCATGGAGATTCAGATGATGTTCGTTTGGAGCCACGATGCTTTCCGCGTAGGCGAGGATGGTCCAACCCACGAGCCAGTTGAGCAAGAGGCACAAATCCGTTTGATGGAGAAACTCCACAACCACTCTGGTCGTCCAAGTGTCATGGTACTCCGTCCTGCAGACGCAGAGGAGACAACCGCTGCTTGGAAGATGGCTATGGAGAACATTTATACCCCAACCGCCCTTATCCTCTCGCGCCAAGACGTGACCAGTGTGCCTAACACTTCCGCCGAAGGTGTGAAGAAAGGTGCGTATATCGTGAGCCAAGATGAGAACCCACAAGTGGTGATGCTGGCATCTGGTAGTGAGGTCTCGACCCTGATGGCAGGTGCTGAACTCCTTCGTACAGAGGGTATCCGCTTGCAGATTGTCAGCGTGCCATCTGAGGCAATCTTCCGCCAACAAAGCAAGGAGTATCAAGCAGAAGTATTGCCACAAGGTGTAACTCGCTTTGGTCTAACTGCAGGTCTGCCATGCAACCTCGAGGGTCTTGTAGGCGAACATGGCACCATTTGGGGACTCAACTCTTTCGGTTTCTCTGCACCATACAAAGTGCTCGACGAGAAACTCGGCTTCACTGCCCAAAACGTGTACGACCAAGTGAAGAAGTTGCTGTAATAGGCCTATTTATGCCTATTAATAATCCCAAAAAGCCCCAAGTTGAAGGAAGCGTGCTACGTCCTACTAACCGATGGAAGACCTTACTCTTCTACCAGAAAGCGAACACGCTCTTTCAACTGACGGTGGTCTTTTGCGAACGGTTCCTGCCGAAATACGGCGACCGTACGATAGACCAGATGATACAGGCAGCGCGTTCCGGCAAGCAAAATATCATCGAAGGCTCCGAGGATGGCAAAACGAGCACAGAAATGGAGCTAGGAGGCATCAAAGAACGGATGTATGCGGTGCGCACAGGTTACCGAAAGGCGCAAGACGAAGAACACCAAAGACTTGTTGCAGAAAACGCAACTCTCCGCGCACAACTGGCAACCGCCCAAAAAGAAATAGCTCACCTGCGCAAACTGATAAACAAGAATGAATAACAACCTCGACCTATTCTGGTCTAAAGTTGCCTAAAAAGACCTATCACGGATTAAAACTGCCTATTAAAAATCCGCATGTGGCGAGATAAGAGATCAAAAAGATTAATAACGAACGATACCGTCCCTCTCCGAGCGATGCTTCCGAGTAAAACAAAAAAGGAGAAAATGACATCCATGAAAAGTTTAAAAGATAAATTATTAGAGTTTGCCAATAAGGATCATAGTTCGGAACCCCAATTATCAAAGGCTTTTTCAGAACTAGCACCGTACTTTTTGTATGGTGGGTATATTCATGTGCTTAACAGGTATCGCATTTATATCCAGCGTGTCGAATTCTATTTCCATAGTGAACAACCGAACGGAATCAAAGATGATATAGTTTACCATAGAGACAATTATCATATTAAAGTAAAACTCCCCTATTTTACTCCTATAACCTTTCATGCTCACGCTTCGGGTTATGACATAGCATTTGAGAATCCCGATAAAGAGTATAGAGCATCTGTTCTTATACGCGCCTATGAAGTATATGATGAGGCGCGAAAAGAATATCTCAAAGTAGAGAATAGCCAATTTGTATATACCCAAGAACCATTTACAAACACACAATCGACTTACTTGTACGATATCCTTAATGGTTTTGGCGATGCAGGCTCTATCCTTTGGACAGATAACAAATCTCTTTTGTTTGATAACCATGAAGAGCTGAAAGTCGAAAAGCGAAAAGGCGTATATCTCGGAGAAAAATGGTCTAAAGATATATATGCAGAACCACGAGAACGCAAATGGAGCTTTTCAAGAAAAGAATTTATTAAGATTTTATAATTTTAGAGGACATAAGTCCTCTTTTTTATTGTTAATATCTTCTGCCAAACTTTTAACAATTTTTAACGGAAAATATTCTATTTCCCGCGAAAAAACATATACCTTTGCCGAAAAAGTTATTAACTTAAATTGCAAAGATATATGAATTTAAATCCAGTAATTATTCAACGCAAAAATTTGCGGTTAAAATTGTGGGATGATGTTCGTCCTATAAACGATGAACAGGTTAAAGCAGAGTTGATCTACATGAAGTATGGTTTCTTTGATGAAAGTGGTTTTAATCTTCCGATAGAGCCAGACACAACGCCCAAACTCTTTCATCTTTGTCAGGCAGTCAGGGAACGGCTGAATGTACATGAAAAGGTCGTATTTCAACTGGACAACCGCGTACGTGTCCAAGGTGGCTGTATTGTTTCCAGCAACGACCAATATCCGAGTATTATTCATATGTCTTCTGGAGCTGTGAATACGCTGTCTGAAGATGAGTTGAGTGTTCTTATTGGTCACGAATTAGGACATCTTATCAATAAAGATGGAATTGTAAGTTTCTATTTCAACTTGAAATATAAGAACAGCGGAGCACCCAAGAAAATCTCTCATCAGTTTAATGTGTATCGTCTCCTTTCCGAATTGGAAGCAGACCGATATGCGTATCTTGCGTGTGGTGACTTGGATACTTGTATCTCGTATGAATATAAAAGAATTGGCGGCATAGACATCAAAAAGTTTGGAGTGCCTACAAATCAATTTATTGAGGGGAATCACAAACGCGTGCAAATGTTTTTCGATGGGGGACAAATAGGAAGCAATACACATCCTTATGACGCAATTAGAACGGAGGCTTTGCATATTTTTGCTACTTCCAAGAACTCCCATGAACTAAGTTCGCGGATGTACCCGCTTGTGTATTACATTGATAAGTATGCAAACGAAATAATTTAGGAGAGCATATTATGACTAATATCGTTTGTTTTTCGCAACATCTGACCGCATATAAATGTTGGTCTAAGTTAGCTGCTGCTCTCGCTCGTCAGCAAGTGGATTATGCCCTTCTTCCAAATACCAAGGATATATGGATGCGGGACTTTATGCCCGTGCAATGTACGCCGGATCATTTTGTGGCATATCGTTATGAGCCAGACTACCTTTGCGGGCAATCTCAGTACATCACAGACTGGAAGCATGTTATTGCACCAAGTCGCCTTCCATATGTCAATTCCGGGCTTATTCTCGATGGTGGGAATGTGATTATGTGCGGTAACAAAGTAATCTTGACAGAGAAGGTCTTCCTAGAGAACCCTTCTTTGCTACCGATGCAACTTATTTCACGTTTGGACAAAGCATTTCAAACCGAAACGGTTATTATTCCTTGGGATCGCCTTGAGCCATATGGTCATGCAGATGGAATGGTGCGTTATATAGGAAACGGCAAAGTGTTAATTACCAATTATTACGACTTTGATAAGGGCCTTCGTAAAAAACTTCTTGACGCTTTACAACCTCATTTTGAAGTAGTTGAGCTGCACTATGACACACCAAGACCGCACAAATGGAATTGGGCATACATCAACTACCTGTTGACAGACGGCAAACTATTTCTTCCACGGCTTAATGTCCCCGAGGATGAACAGGCTTGCGCACAAATCGGTTCTGCTTTAGGTATTCCACGTGAACATATTGAATTAGTGGATATCACAGGCGTATTAAGAAGCGGAGGCGGACTAAATTGTATTTCATGGAATGTATCATTATACGATTCAATACTATGACCGATAATTTAACTTCCGATATGCACGCGGAGTTTACAATAGACACAGAGACAGAACTCAAACACAAAGCCGGTTGTGTTTGGAAACTGCTTGGCTCTCGTTATACTCAGTCCCAATTGGAAAGATATTGTACTCTATACGGTGTTACTACCGAGCAGGCTCTGCAATGGAAGAGGTATTGGATATAATGAACCATCTCTGATAGTAGCGCGAGAGTGGCTTGAGAGTGGCTGTTTGACTGCTACAATTTGGCGAGTGGAACAACCACTGAAATCTTAATAATCGTATACCTTTCAACTTCCTTCCAAAAACCTTCCAAACAGCATATCTCGCGGCCACTCTTGCGCTTCTTTTAGACATATATTGGTATAACGTCCAAATCTTAATAATCGCGCTGAAGATTTTTGCAGCATTATTATAGAAGCGCATCATAAAAGCCACAGAAGTCACATCTACATCCTACATTTCTTAAGAGCCTTATAGGGCTTATCCTATACCAGAGGTATAGCAAGGGTATACAGAAAGCAAGTGGCAGAGATGTCACTTGCTTTTGTTAGGTAGAGATAAAAACTAATAATCGGTAATAATGATTATTAGTTCAATAACCATTGTGATGCCGATTTGACTTGGATAGTATAATCGCCTTCCGTTATTGTTTCTTGTTCATCAAATGTAAGAATGGTTAAGTTAGAACAATGAAATTTCGTCGCTCCTTGCAGTAACGAATTCACCTCGCGTTTGCGTGTTTTCTCGTTCGTCATATCATAACACACTTGGTATAATTCCTCCACTACACCATCTTTTGCCACCATGAAATCCACCTCAAATGTCCGGTCTCGATAATAGAACACATCTGCAAAGCGTTTACTTGCGCGGTGAAGCAGTTCAATATATATAGCGTTTTCCAATCGCCAGCCTAAATTCTCTGTTGAGAATGTATTTGTACGGTTGGATATAAAAGCATTGTCTATTACATATATCTTGGAATCTCGGATTCTTTCCCGACTTTTATAGGAGAATTTCTTGAGAGCCAACAGCAAAAACGCTTCTTGTAGATAGCCACAATAGGTATCAATTGTATGATCGGAAACGCCTAATAACTCTGCTATGGTTGTAGCATTATACTCTTGGGCGAAATTGTCTATGAGATAAGTTGCCAACCGCTGTAGCACTTCGGGGTAGCGCACTTTGAAACGCGATGTTATGTCCCGTTTGATGATTGCTTCCAAGAGTGCCATGATATAGCCCTGCGAATCTTTTTCTATCAGCAGTTCTGGTAGCCCACCGTTCATAAGGTAAGTGTTCAGTTCGCGTTTAACTGCCGCCTGCCCTTTGGTAGTAAGTGCCTGCGTATCCAATTGCTTCATACGTGCGTACTCCTCAAAGGAAAAAGGGAATAAGGTTATTTTATGATGCCTTCCTGTGAGGTGTGTAGTCAGTTCATTTGACAGCAGTTTGGCGTTACTGCCAGTAACTATCAAATGCATTTTTTGACGAAGCAAACGATTGACGAATAAAGGCCAACCTTCTATATTTTGTACTTCATCCAAAAACAGATATTGAAAATCACCATAAACAATGTATAATGCTTCGAGGATATTGTTCAGATCGCTTGTTTGCGTTTTCGCCAGACGCTCGTCATCGAAATTGACATATGCAGCTTTTACATTCGCTTCACGAAGCACCTTACGACACATGGTAGATTTTCCACTACGCCGCACACCGATCACCACTTGTGCCAAATGGCTCTTTAAGTCTATTTGTCTTTCTTCTTCACGTGGACAAAAACTGGCAAAGTCATCAGAGAGAAATTCCTCTTTTTGTTCTGCCACTATGGGCAGTAATTCTTGTGTGGTCATATCGTTATCTTTTCAAAATTCGCCACAAAGGTACAATAATTTCGGTAAATGACAAAATATTCCCAAAATTATTTCGATATTTTACAAAAAAAATACATACAAAACTTCGATAAATAGCACTTTCGCCACAAAAACAGTTAAAAATTTGCATATATGCAATTTTTGTAGTACCTTTGCAGCGCAAAGGTCACGCCTAAATGACCACGGTGTAAGCAGATCGTTTAAGGCTGCCAAGCCGAAATAAGAAATGAACAAATAGTAAATAATTAAATCACAAATAGTTTTATGGAATACAATTTCAGTGAAATTGAAAAGAAATGGCAAGCCGAATGGGCTAAAGCAGGAACTTACCGCGTAAGCAACCAAAGCGACAAAAAGCCCTTCTATGTCCTCGACATGTTCCCTTATCCATCGGGCGCGGGCTTGCACGTAGGTCACCCCCTCGGCTATATCGCCAGCGATATTTACAGCCGTTACAAACGCTTGCAGGGCTTCAATGTCCTCCACCCAATGGGCTTTGACTCCTACGGTTTGCCTGCGGAGCAATATGCTATCCAAACAGGTCAACACCCAGAGAAGACCACGATGGAGAACATCGCCCACTATATCGAGCAACTCCAAAAGATTGGCTTCAACTACGATTGGGATCGTGAGGTAAAGACCTGTGAACCAGACTTCTACAAGTGGACACAATGGGCATTTATCCAAATGTTCAACTCCTATTTCGATACTTCTCTGCAAAAGGCGCAGCCTATCAGCAAGCTCATCGAGAAGTTCGAGCAAACTGACCCTACTTGGGCTACCCTCTCCGAGCGCGAGCAACAAGAGCGCTTGATGAACTATCGTATTGCTTATCTGGCAGATACGAAGGTGAATTGGTGCCCAGAGCTCGGTTGCGTACTTGCCAACGATGAGGTTAGCGAGGGTCTTTCCGTGCGCGGTGGCTACCCTGTAGAGCAACGCGTCATGCGCCAATGGAACCTCCGCGTGAGTGCCTACGCGCCACGCCTCTTGGAGGGTCTTGACCGCGTGGATTGGACAGACTCCCTCAAAGAGACCCAACGCAACTGGATTGGCCGCAGCGAAGGTGCAGAGATGCGCTTTGCTATCAAGGGTCAAGATGAACCATTCACTATCTTCACCACCCGCGCAGATACTGTCTATGGTGTTACCTTCATGGTGCTTGCGCCAGAGAGCGAGTATGTGGCTCGTGTTACTACCGATGAGCAACACGCCGAGGTGGAGGCATACCTCCAAATGGTGAAGAACCGCACCGAGCGAGAGCGTATCGCTGACCGCCGTGTTACTGGTGTCTTCACGGGCTCGTATGCTATCAACCCTCTCACCAATGCTGAGATTCCTATCTACGTAAGCGATTATGTGCTAAGTGGTTATGGAACGGGCGCTATCATGGCTGTGCCAGCGCACGATAGTCGTGACTATGCGTTTGCTAAGCACTTCAACCTGCCTATCATCCCACTCATTGAGGGTGCCGATGTCAGCGAACAGAGCTTCGATGCTAAAGAGGGTATCATGATCAATTCGGGCTTCCTCAACGGACTCGAGGTCAAAGAGGCTATCCAACGCATGAAGGAGCATATCACCAACACGGGTCTCGGCCGCGTGAAAGTGAACTACCGCCTCCGTGATGCAGTCTTCAGCCGCCAACGCTACTGGGGCGAACCCTTCCCTGTTTACTACAAAGACGGCATGCCATACATGATTCCAGAATCTTGCTTGCCACTCGAACTCCCTGCTGTGTCGGACTTCAAACCTACCACCACAGGCGAGCCACCTCTTGGCAATGCGGACCTCTGGGCATGGGACACTGTAAACAATAAAGTGGTTAGCAAGTCCCTGATTGACAACGTCTCTGTCTTCCCATTGGAACTCTGCACCATGCCTGGTTTCGCAGGTTCATCTGCCTACTACCTCCGTTATATGGACAACCACAACGATGCTGCTCTCGTGGGCAAAGAGGCTAACGAATACTGGCGTCAAGTTAATCTCTATATCGGTGGTACAGAGCACGCTACGGGTCACCTCATCTATAGCCGTTTCTGGAATAAGTTCCTCTTCGACCTCGGCTATATCTGCGAGGACGAGCCATTTAAGAAACTTATCAACCAAGGTATGATCCAAGGTCGCTCCAACTTCGTATATCGCTATATCGGCGAAGGCGCAACGGGCAATCTGTTCATCAGTTACAACCTCATTGACAACCCAGAGTACAAAGATAAGGTACAACCTATCCACGTGAACGTGAATATTGTCAAGAACGATGTACTCGATATTGACGCCTTCCGCAATTGGATGCCAGAGTTCAAGAACGCACAGTTTGTCTTTGCAGATGGCACTTCCGTAGAAGATAATCCATATATCGGCACGCCAATGGCTCCAAAGCAATACATCTGCGGTTGGGCGGTAGAGAAGATGTCCAAGTCTATGTTCAATGTCGTGAACCCAGACGATGTAGTGGCTAAGTATGGTGCAGATACCTTGCGATTGTATGAGATGTTCCTCGGTCCACTCGAAATGTCCAAACCTTGGGATACCAACGGTATTGATGGCGTACACCGCTTCTTGCGCAAGTGGTGGAACATGTTCGAGACACTTTCCAACGATGAGCCAACAGCAGAGGAACTTCGCTCATTGCACAAACTCATCAAGAAGATTACATGGGATATTGAGAACTTCTCGTTCAACACTTCTATCCCTGCCTTCATGATTGCGCAAAACGAGTTGCAAGCCCTCAAGTGCAACAAAGTCGCTATCCTCAAGACCTTCGCTATCTTGCTTGCTCCATACGCTCCTCACATTGCAGAGGAGGCATGGCATCTCTGTGGCGAAACAGGTTCTGTTTGCCACGCCGAATGGCCAGAGTGCAACGAAGCATACTTGGTTGAGGCAACGCAGAAGTACCCTGTTCAGTTCAATGGTAAAGTGCGCTTCACCATTGAGGTGGCAAAGGACACTCCACGCGAGGAGGTTGAGAAGATTGTCATGGCTCACGAACTGACCGCCAAACAATTGAACGGCGCTGCTCCAAAGAAAGTCATCGTCGTCCCCGGCCGCATCGTGAACATCGTAATGTAAGGTTACACCTTATATATAATATAGAAAATGCACTCCCTTTTACGGAGTGCATTTTTCGATAAATTTGATAAAAAAACCTATATTTATTTTGTTATTTCAGAAAAAAGTACTACCTTTGTGCCGACTTTGAACATTTTTTCGTTCTACTTTGAACATTTTTCCGTTCAACTTTGAACATTTTTGCAACATAGATTGAACATTTTATTTTCAACTCAATGGTGCCACTCCAAAGAAAGTCATCGTTGTCCCTGGCAGGATCGTGAACATCGTAATGTAAGGTTACACCTTATATATAATATATAGAAAATGCACTCCCCCCGGAGTGCATTTTTCATTTATAAGTGCTGTTATTCTGAAGGTTTTGTTGTCCAGCAGTCTTCTTCGCTATGATGGTTCTTTTTATAGGTTATTTTAATAAGGTCAGATGGAACACCTGCTGCTTCGAGTGCAGTTTTCATCTCCGCAATAATAGCATCCAATTCATTGGCTGTAGCCCAAACCTCAGTTTGGCGAGTAACAGTAGTTCCATAAATAGGATAGTGCTCCTCTACTAAATAGCAATAATTGGTGTCACCACACGAAATAAAAAATATTGCCAATACACTAATAAATAAACATTTAATTGCTTTCATGTATTTGTATTATAATTCGCCTACTCTTCTTCGGATTTTCGGCTTCCTCCGTTTTTAATTGTTTAATTTATTGTTAGTTAATTATATATACGAAAAGCGTGAACTTTCGTTCGCTTCATTTGATTACTTGAGGTCTTCGACTACCTTATTTACTCAAATTTACGCACAGAAAACTCACGCGATTACGTGAGCGTGCATAAACCGTGACTTGAGTAAATAAATTACATTGAAGTTGTCGAAGTTTCAAGTAATCAAGTTTGGCTTATAACGCTATATTAAATATGTCTTTGCACCGTCACCACGATGCCATTCGGTCGGATTTTTCCTTTCCGCCCACAAAAGTACTACATTTTTTTGAATTATGCAAATATAATTCTAATTTTCATTTATATGCAACGTTTTTATTTGAAATTTAGTGCAAATTTACACTAAATTTCAAATATACGGCAGCCAAAATCGAAATTTACTGCAAATTTGCACTAAATTTCAAGTAAACATTTGGTGGATTAATTCCTTTTGCACGGTTTTGAAGATATAACAATGTAAACTGCAATTGTTTTACACCTTATATATAATATAGAAAATGCACTCCCCTCGGAGTGCATTTTTCATTTCCCACAGCAGCATCGATTATTCCTCAAACTCAATCACATAGCCGTGAGCCATCACGCGGTGTTTGCTATACACAAACCAATTCTCCACTGAAAAAGTGGTAGTTACATTCACAATCTGTTGATTGCCAGTCAGTCCTGCGTTTTTATACATCTCGCTGATAGCATTGGTTTCAAGTGCCTTCTTAGAAAGACCACCAATACCAAACACATACGTTGCAGTCCATTCGCCACTTACTTCTTTCACAATGTGGTAGTTAGACTCTGACAAAATAACCTTTGTTTCTACAGGATTGTTCGCATAAGGAGTAAAGTTAAGCCCTGCACAGCCTGTAAATACTAAAGCCAATACACTGATAAATAAATACTTAATTGCTTTCATTCTTTTTCGTAAATCATTGCTTGCCTACTCTTCTTCGGATTTTCAGCTTCCTCCGTAAATTTTCTGCAAAGGTACTACTTTTTTCTCATATATGCAAATAAATTTTACCCCCCCCCATTTTGTTTATAAGTATTAGATAATCAGTATATTACGAAATACTGTATTTTCATATTCTTGGCACTTGGCAGTTTATGCAAAAAAAATCATGTGGAAAAATTGTATATGTCAGAGAAAACATGTAACTTTGCAGAAAAATAAACACATAAAGCAAGTATGGCAAAAGCAGTTTATATACACGGGTTTGCGGGGTCAATACACTCCGATACGGTTACGAACTTTCGTAAATACTATCCTGAATTGGAGTGGTGCCCACTCGAAGTCAATCACCATGTAGATGAGTCCGTCAAGAAAATTAACGATTTTATTGCTGCCAACCCCGATGTCAAATACCTGATTGGCAGCTCGTTGGGCGGATTCTACGTCCTATGCGCCAACTTCGCAGGCAGAAAGATTGTCATCAATCCTGTACTCAATCCCATGTCTTCGCTGAAGAAAGCCGTCGGAGTAAACAAATATCGCGGTCGCCGTGAGAATGGCGAAACAGAGTTCAAACTCACTATGCAAGACCTGTTTCGCTTTAAGGCATTTAAGCCGAAAGATACCCCGAACACCATCTGCCACTACACACCGCACGACCCCAATCTTGGCGAAGATATTAAAAGGGAGTATCAAAAGTTCTTCGCCCATGCCGAGATGACTCCCCACCTACGTTCCCACTTTACGGATGAGCACTATATCAAGCACAAACTTGGTGATGCGATGAAATAACAAAAGAGAGTTCCTATTGAGAACTCTCTTTCGTGATTCAGCAGGGGCTCGAACCCTGGACCCCATCCTTAAAAGGGATGTGCTCTACCTGCTGAGCTACTGAATCGCGCGTTAAGCGCACATACATAAATCACATAAATCACTTCCTTACGAAAGCGGATGCAAAGGTACTACAAAAAATGCAAATACGCAAATTTTTTTGATAAAAAATGCATTTTTATATAAAAAAAGTGCATATTTGCAGCATTTAGCGAACGTAGCTTCGGGGGAATTGCTCCAAATTGTGAGATTTTGTGAAAATCACACAAATGGAGCAAGGCGGCGTCCGAAGGTACTGATGTTCGATAAATGAAGGGCGTTAGCCCGCAATATGACCAAATATTTTGGTAAAAAAGTGCAAAAAATGACCATTTTTATTGCTAATACCAAAATAATTGCGTAACTTTGCACCAAATTCGGAGTTTTATGAATATCCAACTGACATATCACCGCCGTCAAACAACCACCACCCATGTAGGCGGTCTATCTATCGGTAGCGAGTACCCCATTCGTATTCAAACAATGGCCAACACCTCTACCAACGATATAGATGGTAGTGTAGCTCAAGCAGAACGCTGCATAGCAGCAGGCACAGAACTGCTACGCTTCACCACACAAGGCATACGCGAAGTGGAATCCCTGGCGCAAATTCGCCAATCACTACAGGGCGTAGTCCGATCTACAGCGAACGATGTGAGCGATCTACCATCTACAGCGCAGCGATCTCATACCCCTCTGGTTGCTGATGTACACTTCCAATCCGATGTGGCAGATGCAGCAGCGAAAGTGGTGGAGAAAGTGCGAATCAATCCAGGCAACTATATCGACCCCGCCCGTAAGTTCAAACAAATAGACTACACGGACGAGGAATATCAAGCTGAATTGCAGCGACTTCGCAATCGCTTTATCCAATTACTCGACATCTGCAAAGAGCACAATACCGCCCTGCGTATTGGCGTTAATCACGGCAGTCTAAGCGACCGTATCATGTCGCGCTATGGCGACACGCCCGAAGGTATGGTGGAAAGTTGTATGGAGTTCTTGCGTGTGGCAGTGGCAGAAGACTTCAAAGATATAGTCCTCTCTATCAAGGCCAGCAATACCCGCGTGATGGTTACTACTGTTCGCCTGTTAGTCTGGCAGATGCAAGAAGAAGGCATGTCATTCCCCTTGCACTTGGGCGTGACAGAAGCAGGCGAAGGTGAAGACGGACGCGTGAAATCCGCAGTGGGCATAGGCGCACTGTTGGCAGACGGCATAGGCGATACCATTCGCGTGAGTCTGAGCGAAGCCCCCGAAAAAGAACTGCCCGTAGCGCGTGCCTTGGTGGACTATTTTGCAGATGAACAGAGTATTCGCTATGCAGCTACCACAGAAGTAAAGATAGAAGACAAAACCGTGTATTTCGCCAACGCCGACACCGATTGGCAGCTATTCCAACTGCATGCAGCAGCCGAGTGTGGTAGGTTGTTATGGGATTACAATTGCACCGAATTAGTGCTTAACAATGACCATTTTGCAGCAGAGGATTTAGTTCGCCTGAGCAAAGATATACTGCAAGCTGCCCGCGTGCGTATGTACAAGACGGAATATATCTCCTGCCCCGGTTGCGGTAGGACATTGTTTGACTTGGAGCAGACTATCGCCCAAGTGAAAGCAGCGACAGCACACTTGCAAGGACTGAAGATTGGTATCATGGGTTGCATCGTAAACGGTCCTGGCGAGATGGCAGATGCCGATTATGGCTATGTAGGCGCAGGACGGGGCAAGGTGAGCCTCTATCGCGGAAAAGAGTGTGTGCTGAAAAATATCCCACAAGAAGAGGCCGTAGAGCAACTATTAGCCCTCATTGAAGCGGATAAGCAATAGATATTTGCATATATGAAAAAATTGTAGTACCTTTGCAAACGAATTATGGCTATCAAAATATCCCACCTGAATAAACATATCGGCAAACAACATGTGCTGAAAGATATTTGCCTCTCCATCGGCGATGGAGAGATAGTGGGATTGTTGGGGCCTAATGGTGCAGGCAAATCCACATTGATGAAAATAATGGTCGGTGTGTGGGATGCCTCCAATGGAGAGGTGCAAGTGCCTAAATCTATCGGTTACCTACCAGAGCAAAATCCGCTATACGAGGATATGTATGTGCGTGAGTATCTGCGGTTTTTCGCAGAACTGCGTATGAAGGCGAGAGGCGAGAGGCGAGAGGCGAAAGGCGAGAAAGAGATAGTAGAGGAACTGATTGAACGAGTGGGTTTGACAGCAGAAGCGCACAAACGGATTGGACAACTGAGCAAAGGCTATCGCCAACGTGTAGGATTGGCACAAGCCATGATTGGCAACCCAGAATTGCTGATATTGGACGAGCCAACAACAGGTCTTGACCCTAACCAATTGGAAGATATCCGAGCACTGATTCGTAATTTATCGAATCCAATAGCCAATAGCGACCTTGTCGCGTCCAATAGCCAATATCCGAATAACGGTCGGATAGTCATTCTCTCCACACATATCTTGCAGGAAGTGAAGCAGATGTGTAGTCGCGTGATTATTATCGACCACGGAGAAATAAAAGTGGACAAACCTATTGCAGAGATAGAAAATTTGGAGGAAACTTTCCGCGAAGCAACTGTTTAGAGAATATGAATGATTTTG
This sequence comes from Bacteroidales bacterium, assembly GCA_015061165.1. Taxonomy (GTDB): domain Bacteria; phylum Bacteroidota; class Bacteroidia; order Bacteroidales; family Paludibacteraceae; genus Colicola. The sequence goes on along the minus strand of SUXC01000006.1, from coordinate 24,493 downwards.
ATATAAGGGGACAAATGACAGAGAAGGAGCAAGATAATGCCTTGCGCCCTCTGAGATTCAATGATTTTGCAGGTCAGTCTAAGATTGTCAGCAACTTGCGTATCTTCGTAGAAGCAGCTCGTATGCGTGGCGAGAGTCTGGACCATGTGCTACTGTTTGGCCCTCCAGGATTGGGAAAAACCACACTCAGCAATATCATTGCCAATGAGTTAGGGGTGGGATTCAAGGTTACATCGGGTCCCGTATTGGACAAACCCGGCGACTTGGCAGGACTGCTGACTTCGTTGGAAGAGAACGATGTGCTTTTCATTGATGAGATACACCGCCTCTCATCTGTGGTAGAGGAGTATCTTTATTCCGCGATGGAGGACTATCGCATTGATATAATGATAGATAAGGGGCCTTCTGCTCGCACGATACAAATTGACCTCAACAAGTTCACCTTGATTGGTGCTACCACGCGCAGTGGTCTGCTGACCAGTCCGTTGCGTGCGCGTTTTGGTATCAATTGCCACTTGGAGTACTACGATGCGCATGTGTTGGCAGGTATTGTAGAGCGCAGTGCGCGCCTATTGGGTATTCATATTGACAGCAAGGCTGCAGCCGAGATTGCGCGCCGTAGTCGTGGTACGCCACGTATTGCCAATGCCCTACTCCGTCGCGTGCGCGACTTCGCCCAAGTGAAGGGCAATGGTGCAATAGATTTGGAGATTGCGCGCTATGCTTTGGAAGCGTTGAATATCGACACCTTTGGTTTGGATGAGATTGATAACAAGTTGCTCAGCACGATTATTGATAAGTTCAAAGGTGGCCCTGTGGGCTTGAATACCATTGCCACCGCTATGGGTGAAGATGCAGGCACGATAGAGGATGTCTATGAGCCATATCTTATCAAGGAGGGCTTTATCAAACGCACTCCTCGCGGTCGCGAAGCCACTGAGTTGGCATACAAGCACCTCGGCAGAACACCACTGATCAATGGACAAATAACGTTGGAGTTTTGACTCGAGAGGTAAGAGGCGAGAGGTTAAAGGTTAAAGGTTAAAGGCATGGATATAAAAATCGCACCCCTATTCGGGGTGCGATTTTTGGTATTTTCAGTTGTTCTAAAACAAGTGTGATTACTCAGCAGCAGCCTCAGTAGCAGGAGCCTCAACAGGAGCTTCAGCCTTAGGAGCAGCTTTCTTACCCGCACGGCGTGTGGTCTTCTTAGCAGCAGCCTTAGGAGCTTTGAGCATGTTCTCGTTGTAGTCCACGAGCTCGATGATAGCCATCTCAGCAGCATCACCAAGACGGAAACCAGTGCGGAGGATACGGGTGTAACCACCTGGACGGTTAGCGATCTTCTCAGCTACGTTTTGGAAGAGCTCGGTAACAACAGTTTTTTGTTTGAGTTTAGCGAAAACAAGACGACGGTTAGCCGTAGTATCCTCTTTCGCATGGGTAAGCAATGGCTCTACATACATGCGGAGCGCTTTAGCCTTCGCCAATGTGGTCGAAATACGCTTGTGCATGATGAGCGAGCAAGCCATATTGGAAAGCATAGCATGACGGTGCGCTGCCTTACGACCAAGATGATTGAATTTCTTATTATGTCTCATTTTTGTTTTACTTTTTTAATTAATCATTAAGTTTGTATTTGCTAATATCCATACCAAATGCCAATCCGTTACGCTCGAGGAGTTCGTCAAGCTCGGTGAGAGACTTCTTACCGAAGTTGCGGAACTTGAGGAGGTCGGAACGATGGTACTTCACCAACTCGCCCAAGGTGTCCACCTCGGCAGCCTTCAAGCAATTGAGGGCACGCACAGAGAGGTCCATGTCTTGGAGATGTTGGTTAAGCAACTGACGCATACGCAAGTGCTCCTCATCCAGCACATCATTTGCAGGTTTGATAGGATCCTCGATGATGATACGCTCGTCAGAGAAGAGCATAAAGTGGTAAATAAGGAGTTTGGCAGCCTCAGTGAGTGCTTGCTGTGGAGTAATAGAACCGTCGGTAAGAATCTCGAGGGTGAGTTTCTCGTAGTCGGTACGTTGTTCCACACGGTAAGGGTTGATGCTATACTTGACATTGCGGATAGGTGTATAGATACTATCGATAGCCAATACACCAATGGCATCGTTAGCCTGACGATTCTCATCAGCAGACACATAGCCACGACCTTTATTGATATTGATTTCCAACTCAAAGTCAGCGGTCTCGTCCATCTCAGCGAGCACGAGCTCGGTGTTGAGGACATCGAATGATTGGAGGTAGCTATTGAGTTCACCAGCAAGGAGGACATTGCTGCCCTTGACATGCATGCGGATAGTCTCGCCCTCTACATCAGCGATACCTTCTTTGCGTGCGAAACGCACTTGTTTGAGATTAAGAATCAAGTTGGTGACATCAGTAATGACACCTGGGATAGTAGCAAATTCATGATCAATACCATTGATCTTAATTGAACAGATGGCAAAACCCTCGAGTGAGCCAATGAGCACACGACGAATAGCATTACCCACTGTAATACCATAACCCGGTTCGAGCGGACGGAACTCAAAAACTCCGCGTTTGTTGCTCGAATCCAACATGATTACCTTATCCGGTTTAATAAAATCTAATATTGCCATGAATTTAATTTTTATTTAGAGTACAACTCGACGATTAATTGCTCCTTGATATTCTCAGGAATCTCCTCACGTTGAGGCATGTTGAGGAACTTACCAGCTTTGTCAGCCTCGTTCCACTCCAACCAAGGATATTTGCTATGGTTGAATCCATCCAAAGAAGCAGTGATAACCTCCAACGATTTAGCTTTTTCGCGCACAGCCACTACTTGACCAGGTTTAACTTGGTAAGAAGGGATGTTTACTACTTTGCCATCGACAGTGATATGACGGTGGCTAACGAGCTGACGAGCAGCAGCGCGAGTAGGTGCCATACCAAGGCGATATACTACGTTGTCCAGACGAGACTCCAACAATTGGAGAAGGATCTCACCAGTAATACCTTTGATACGAGAAGCTTGAGCAAAAAGGAGACGGAATTGGCGCTCAAGTACACCATAGGTGTATTTAGCTTTTTGCTTTTCAGCGAGCTGAGTACCGTACTCAGACATTTTTTTGCGGCGGTTTACGCCGTGTTGACCTGGAGCGTAGTTACGACGATCAAGCACTTTGTCAGGACCGAAGATAGCCTCTCCGAAACGACGTGCGATACGTGATTTTGGTCCAATATATCTTGCCATTTTATTAGTTTTTTAATAGTTAAACAAAATTATACACGACGACGTTTAGGAGGACGGCAACCATTGTGAGGCATAGGAGTAACGTCCACGATTTCGGTTACTGCGATACCTGCATTAGCGCAAGCGCGGATAGCGCTCTCACGACCTTGTCCAGGACCTTTAACATACGCTTTTACCTTGCGCAATCCGAGGTCATAAGCGACCTTTGCGCAATCCTCAGCAGCTGTTTGTGCTGCGTATGGAGTATTCTTTTTAGAGCCACGGAAGCCCATTTTACCAGCCGATGACCAAGAGATAACTTGACCTTGACCATTAGCGAGTGTTACGATTACATTGTTGAAAGAAGACATCACGTGAAGTTGACCAACACCGTCAATCTTTACGACGCGCTTCTTAGCTGCAACAGTTTTCTTTGCCATAATTGATAGATATTAACAGGTTGATTACTTAGTTGCTTTCTTCTTATTAGCAACGGTTTTCTTTTTACCCTTGCGCGTGCGGGCATTGTTTTTGGTAGATTGACCACGTACAGGAAGACCAATACGGTGACGAACACCACGGTAGCAACCGATATCCATCAATCGTTTGATGTTGAGTTGTGTTTCAGAACGGAGGTCACCTTCTACTTTGTAGTTAGCACCGATGATCTCACGGATTTTAGCTGCTTGGTCATCCGTCCAATCTTGCACCTTGATGCTTGGGTCAACGCCTGCCTCTGCCAAGATTTTCTTTGCGCTTGAACGACCTATTCCGTAGATGTAAGTCAAACCGACTTCTCCACATTTGTTTTGTGGCAAATCTACACCGACAATTCTTATAGCCATAATTATTTACTTTAAGGATATTGATTAAATGGTTTACCTCGATGAAATGCTTATCCTTGACGCATTTTCATTTTGGGTTCTTTTTTGTTAATTACATACAAGCGACCTTTGCGACGTACCAATTTGCAGTCCGCATTGCGCTTTTTTACAGATGCTCTAACTTTCATTTTTAATAGAGTTTTAGAGTGTTAATTATAAAGGATTCGTCCGTATTATTTGTAACGGAACGAAATACGTCCTTTGGTGAGGTCATATGGGCTCATCTCCACTTTCACACGGTCACCAGGAAGAATCTTGATGTAGTGCTGACGCATCTTACCTGAGATATGGGCGATGATGACATGACCACTTTCGAGTTGAACACGGAACATAGCGTTGGACAAAGCCTCGGTTACAGTTCCATCTACTTCAATTGCATCTTGTTTTGCCATAATAGTAATTGGTATATTTTATATAAAACGATCTCCTAAGACTTGCTGAATATAATCAAAGGTGGATAGTATCTCAGCCTTTCCATTGCGTACACAGACGCTGTGCTCATAGTGCGCAGCAGGTTTGCGGTCAATGGTGCGTGCTGTCCAACCATCTTCTTCAAGAATCACCTGGCGACGTCCGAGGCATATCATCGGTTCGATAGCAAGTACCATACCCGATTTGAGTACCAGTCCGTTGCCACGGCGACCATAGTTGCAGACCTCTGGGTCCTCGTGCATATCGCGACCAATACCATGTCCCACAAACTCGCGTACAACGGAGTATCCGTTTTTCTCGCAGTGGTTCTGGATAGCAAACCCAATATCTCCGAGTCGGCGGCCAGTGATAGCCTGCTCAATACCGAGATAAAGTGCCTGTTTGGTCGTGCGCATGAGTTGCAATGTTTCTTCTGCCACCTCTCCCACAGGGAAGGTATATGCGGAGTCAGCATGCATACCCCCAAGTTCTACCACGGTGTCTATAGATACGATATCTCCGTCCTTGAGGACAACCTTGTTGGATGGAATACCGTGTACCACCTGCTCATTGACCGAAGTGCAGAGCGTAGCAGGGAACCCTTCGTATCCGAGGCAAGAGGGTTTGCCCCCATTGTCGCAGATGAATTCGTATGCCACCTTATCGAGATCTGCGGTCGTAACACCTGGTCGGATCACCTTGGCCACTTCAGCCAAGGTGCGTCCGAGCAAGTCGTTACTGTGGCGCAGCAGCTCAATTTCTTCTTCTGTCTTGAGGTAGATCATTTCGTATTAATATGCCATTGCGCCTGAGCGTCCCTTGATGCGCATGCCAGACTCAAAGAATCCGTCATAGTGGCGCATGAGGAGGTGACTCTCAATTTGTTGTAGCGTATCCAAGATTACACCTACCATAATGAGCAGTGATGTACCGCCAAAGAACTGCGCGAAGCCCATGCTCACGCCAAAGAGGCGAGCAAAAGCAGGCAGGATAGCGATGATTGCGAGGAGAACAGATCCTGGCAATGTCAAACGGTTCATAATGGTATCAATATACTCAGCTGTTTTCTTGCCTGGTTTAACGCCAGGGATGAAACCATTGTTGAGCTTGAGGTTTTCAGCCATTTGCACAGGGTTGATGATAATCGCTGTGTAGAAATAGGTGAAAACGATGATCAAGATAGCGAATACGAAGTTGTACCAGAAGCCATCGTTATCCATGAAAGCGCGTGTGAAAGCACTTGCACTCTCTGCATTGGAGAAACCAGCGAGCGCGATAGGAATAAACATGATTGCTTGTGCAAAGATGATAGGCATCACGTTAGCTGAATTAACCTTCAATGGGATGTATTGGCGTACACCACCGTATTGTTTGTTACCCACCATACGTTTTGCATATTGTACAGGGATACGACGTGTACCTTGTACGAGCATGATTGCGAATGCAAACACGAAGAGCAGGATAACGATCTCGAGGATGAACACGATCAATCCACCACCTGCATCGTTGAGACGAGAGGAGAACTCTTGTATGATAGCAGCAGGGAAACGAGCGATGATACCGATGAGAATGATAAAGGAAATACCATTACCAAGACCACGGTCGGTGATACGCTCACCCAACCACATGACGAACATAGAGCCCGCACACAAGAGGATAGTGGATGAGATAGTGAACCAGTTGAATCCTACCTCAAGCATTTGACCAGCTTGCGCCATTTGCACAGAAAGGTTTACCAAGTAACTTGGACCTTGGAAGAGCAAGATAGCCACGGTCAAATAGCGAGTGATTTGGTTCATCTTCTGACGACCAGACTCGCCCTCTTTCTGCATCTTTTGGAAGTAAGGCACTGCGATAGTGAGCAATTGGATTACGATAGATGCAGAGATGTATGGCATGATACCCAATGCAAAGATAGAAGCATTGGAGAACGCACCACCAGAGAACATGTCGAGAAGAGCCATCAGACCTCCAGCAGTTTGAGCGCGGAGAGCGGTCAAAGCTGTAGGATCAATACCTGGAAGAACCACGAATGATCCGAAACGGTAGATGAGCACGAACAAAAGCGTGGTCAGCAGACGATTACGGAGGTCTTCGATCTTCCAGATATTCTTGATTATCTCTATAAACTTACGCATACTAATTAGATTTTGTTGATAGTACCACCAGCAGCTGTGATAGCAGCCTCAGCTGATTTGGAGAAAGCGTTAGCTTCTACGGTGAGTTTAGCAGTCAAAGTGCCGTTGCCAAGGATCTTAACAAGTTGAGTTTTGCTGATGAAACCTGCCTCGTGCAATTCAACAAGACCGATTTTCTCCAAACCTTTAGCCTCAGCAAGCGCTTGCAAAGTAGCAAGGTTGATAGCTTTGTACTCAACGCGGTTGATGTTCTTGAAGCCGAACTTAGGCAAACGACGTTGCATAGGCATCTGACCACCTTCGAAACCGATTTTCTTAGAGTAACCAGAACGTGACTTAGCACCTTTGTGACCGCGTGTAGAAGTTCCACCAAGACCAGAACCTGGACCACGTCCGATTCGTTTAGCGGTCTTTACAGAACCAGCAGCTGGCGTTAGATTATTTAATTCCATAACGTTCGAATTTTTTAATTAGTCAATAACTTTAACCAAGTGTTTAATTTTGTTTACCATACCGAGGATAGCAGGAGTAGCCTCATGCTCAACGATGGCATTCATCTTGCGAAGACCAAGAGCCAACATTGTATCCTTTTGCACTTGTGGGCAGCCGATAGTGCTGCGTACTTTTTGAATTTTAATAGTTGCCATGATTTTCACAAATTATTATCCGTTAAACACAGTAGATAAGCTTACGCCACGGTTTTGAGCCACGGTGCGTGCATCACGCATCTCGCCCAAAGCAGCGATAGTAGCCTTAACAAGGTTGTGAGGGTTAGAAGAACCTTTAGATTTAGCCAACACGTCGGTTACACCCACAGACTCCAATACGGCACGCATAGCACCACCGGCTTTTACTCCGGTACCGTGAGATGCAGGTTGGAGATAAACGCGAGCACCACCGAACTTAGCGTATTGCTCGTGAGGGATAGTACCTTTGAGTACAGGCACTTGGATAAGGTTTTTCTTAGCAGCCTCAGTACCTTTAGCAATAGCAGCGGTGACTTCACCAGCTTTGCCAAGGCCCCAGCCTACGATACCAGCCTCATTTCCTACAACAACGATGGCTGCAAATGTGAATGTACGTCCACCCTTAGTAACCTTAGTTACGCGGTTGACAGCAACAAGGCGCTCCTTGAGCTCCAAGTCTTGGGTTGATTTTACTCGATTCATAACAGTCTCTTTGTTTTAGAAATTGAGACCTGCCTCGCGGGCAGCGTCTGCCAATGATTTAACTCGACCGTGATAGAGGTAGCCATTGCGGTCAAATACGACAGCCTCAACACCAGCAGCCTTAGCAGCCTCGGCGATGAGTTTGCCTACCTGAGCAGCTTTCTCAGATTTGGTCATTTTATCTTTGATAGCGAGCGAAGATGCAGAAGCAAGCGTTTTGCCTTGCAAATCGTCGATTACTTGAGCGTAAATTTGGCTGTTGCTACGGAATACAGTCAGACGAGGACGCTCAGCGGTACCCGATACACGTGTACGGATAGATGCTTTAATTTTTAGTCTTCTTGCAATTTTTTGATTCATAACTTATTCCTTTCTAATTATTTACCAGCCGATTTACCAGCTTTACGACGAACAACTTCACCTTGGAACTTAATACCTTTACCTTTGTAAGGTTCTGGTTTGCGGAACGAGCGAATCTTAGCGCATACTTGGCCAATGAGTTGCTTGTCAGCAGATTCCAAAATAACGAGTGGGTTTTGGTTACGCTCAGACTTAGTCTCTACTTTCACCTCTTTAGGGAGTTGGAGGTAGATTGGGTGTGTATAACCGAGTGCAAAGTTGAGAGTATTTTGCATACCCGCAGCCATCTCCACACGGTAACCAACACCGACGAGTTCGAGCACTTTCTTATAACCCTCGCTAACACCTACCACCATATTGTTGATGAGTGCGCGATAGAGACCATGCATAGCACGATTTTCCTTTTCATCGTTTGGACGAGAAACATGGCATACACCATCTTCTACAGTCACAGCGATGTTAGGATTAACTTGTTGTTGAAGTTCACCTTTAGGACCCTTAACGGTCACAAGGTTCTCAGGGCTAACTGTTACAGTTACACCTGCAGGAATAGCGATAGGCAATTTACCAATTCTTGACATAGCAGTTCCTCCTTAATTAATAGATGTAACAAATAACTTCACCACCCAACTTCATACCAAGAGCCTCTTTGTTGGTCATCACACCCTTAGATGTAGAAAGGATAGCGATACCAAGACCATTGAGCACGCGTGGCATCTCGCGATAGCCAACGTACTGACGAAGACCTGGGGTCGAAACACGTTTCAAACTCTTGATGGCGTTAACTTTGTTAACTGGATCATACTTCAAGGCAATCTTGATAGTACCTTGAGGGCCATCCTCCACGAACTTGTATGAAAGGATGTATCCTTTCTCAAACAAGATACGTGTGATCTCTTTCTTCAGATTCGAAGCAGGCACCTCTACAACGCGGTGACCAGCTTTGATTGCATTTCTGAGTCGAGTCAGATAATCTGCGATTGGATCTGTCATAATGTTTTGTTAAATTAATCCCGCCTTTCGGGACAATATTTAATAAATTAATTGTATTTATTCCCCAGAGGCACCTATGTCCTCTGGGCGAATTTCGATGTTATTCGCTCTCACTCCCTCGCCATCCCTTCGGTATCCCCTCGGAGTGGTAACGGAGTGATAACGGTTTTACCAGCTTGCTTTCTTCACACCTGGGATGAGTCCTGCAGACGCCATCTCACGGAATTGAATACGACTCAAGCCGAATGCGCGCATGTAGCCTTTTGGACGACCAGTGATTTTGCAACGGTTGTGCAAACGTACTGGGCTTGCGTTCTTAGGCAATGCTTGGAGACCTTCGTAGTCACCGTCCTTGAGGAGTTGAGCACGTTTAGCAGCGTATTTAGCTACGAGCTTAGCGCGTTTTACCTCGCGAGCTTTCATTGATTCTTTTGCCATAGTCTAATTACTTTTTGAATGGTAATCCAAACTCACGGAGGAGTGCAAAGCCTTCCTCATCGGTCTTAGCGGTAGTCACGAAAGTGATGTTCATACCGAGCAGTTTGGTGATGTTATCAATGTTGATTTCAGGGAAGATGATTTGCTCTTGGATACCAAGTGTATAGTTGCCATGACCATCCATTTTGTTGTGGATACCTTTGAAGTCACGGATACGTGGCAACGCTACGCGCACGAGACGCTCCAAGAACTCGTACATACGCTCACCACGGAGGGTAACGCGAACACCGATAGGCATTTTCTTACGAACCTTGAAACCAGCGATATCTTTCTTGGAAACCGTAGCTACAGCTTTTTGGCCAGTGATAAGAGTCATCTCTTGTTGTGCAACGTCGATGATCTTCTTGTCAGCCACAGCTTCACCAAGACCTTGGTTGAGAACGATCTTCTCGAGTTTAGGGCACTGCATTACTGTAGTGTAGTTAAACTCCTTCATCAGAGCAGGCACGATGCGCTCCAGATAATCTTGTTTTAAACTTGCTGTATTCATCATTAGATCTCCTTACCAGATTTTTTACTTACGCGGACGAGCTTACCATCCTTCACTACGCGACCTACGCGTACTGGTACTCCGTTCTCAACTGGGTTGAGGTTAGAGATATGGATAGGAGCCTCCTGTTTAACAATACCTCCTTGAGGATTTTTAGCATTAGGTTTGGTACTCTTAGATACCATATTGACACCTTCTACGATAGCACGTTGTTTCTCAACGAGCACCTCCAGCACGCGGCCGGTTTTGCCCTTAGAAGCACCTGCGTTCACGAATACGGTATCACCTTTCTTAATATGCAATTTTGCCATACTTGTAGAATTTAGATGATTAGAGCACTTCAGGTGCTAATGAGATAATTTTCATGTTCGTTTGACGGAGCTCGCGAGCTACAGGGCCGAAGATACGTGAACCACGAATCTCACCTGCGTTGTTTACGAGCACGCATGCGTTGTCATCGAAGCGGATGTAGCTACCGTCTGGACGGCGTACCTCTTTCTTCACGCGAACAACGATAGCGCGTGTTACGGTACCATCTTTGATGTCAGAAGAAGGAATTACACCTTTCACTGCTACTACGATGGTGTCACCCAGGCTGGCGTAACGCTTTTTGGTTCCGCCGAGTACGCGGATGCACAATGCCTCTTTAGCACCTGAGTTATCCGCTACTGTCAGTCTTGATTCTTGTTGTACCATATTACTTAGCCCTTTCTACAATTTGAGTTAAACGCCAACGAACAGTTTTGCTCAATGGACGAGTCTCCATGATGCGAACGATATCGCCGATACCGCACTCATTGTTCTCGTCATGAGCATGGAACTTGCGAGTTTTATTGACAAACTTGCCATAAATAGGGTGTTTCTCTTTCCAGTGAACAGCTACTACGATAGTCTTGTCCATTTTGTTGGAAACGACAATACCCTGACGCTCTTTTCTTAGATTTCTTGTTTCCATGTCAATTCGTTTTTTACTTTGTTAATTCTCTTTGACGAAGTTCGGTTGCAAGGCGAGCAATAGTCTTACGAGCCACCTTAATCTGCAACGGATTGTCAAGCGGAGAAATGCTGTGATTCAATTTCATGCGAACGAGTGCCTCTTTCTCGGTAGCGAGACGCTCTTGGATCTCAGCAGTTGTTAATTCTTTAATTTCAGCTGTTTTCATAATCCTTATTATACATTTTGGGTTGGGTCGTAATCACGTCTTACGACAAATTTGGTTGTAATAGGAAGTTTTTGAGCAGCCAAACGAAGTGCCTCTTTTGCTACATCGAATGGTACGCCATCTATCTCGAAGATGATACGTCCTGGAGCCAATGGTACTACGAAGCCCTCTGGAGCACCTTTACCTTTACCCATACGAACATCCAATGGTTTCTTGGTGATTGGTTTATCAGGGAAAACGCGGATCCATACATGTCCTTGACGTTGCATATAACGTGTTACTGCGATACGGGCTGCCTCGATTTGACGACCTGTCAACCAGATGGTACCAAGGCTCTTGATACCGAATGAGCCAAATGCGAGCTCAGTACCACGCTGTGCATTGCCTTTGATGCGGCCTTTTTGGCAGCGGCGGAATTTAGTTTTCTTTGGTTGTAACATAACTGTAATCTACAAATCGGTTAAACATTATTGTTTTTTGTTTCTGCGGAAACCACCACGACGGTCATCACGACGGCGATCGCCACCACGACCATTTTCTTGCTTTTGTGTGAAGTTTGGAGCAAGGTCTTTCTTGCCATAAACCTCACCACGGCAGATCCAAACCTTTACACCAATCATACCTACTTTGGTGAGAGCACCAGCGTGGCAATAATCGATGTCAGCGCGGAGAGTGTGCAATGGGGTACGACCCTCTTTGTACATCTCGCTACGAGCCATCTCGGCACCATTCAAACGGCCGCTGAGTTGGATTTTGATACCCTCAGCACCCATGCGCATGGTAGAAGCGATAGCCATTTTCACTGCGCGACGGTATGCAATCTTACCCTCGAGTTGGCGAGCGATCTTGTTAGCTACGATGGTAGCATCGAGCTCAGGACGCTTAACCTCAAAGATGTTGATTTGCACATCTTTCTTGGTGATTTTCTTCAGTTCCTCTTTCAATTTGTCAACCTCTTGTCCACCTTTACCGATAATAAAACCAGGGCGAGCTGTGCAGACAGTTACAGTCACAAGTTTCAGAGTACGCTCAATTACGATACGAGAAATACTTGCCTCAGCCAAGCGGGCATTCAAATACTTGCGGATCTTGGTATCCTCAAGGATGGTATCTCCGTAGTTCTTACCGCCAAACCAGTTGGAATCCCAACCACGTACTATACCAAGGCGGTTACTAATTGGATTAATTTTCTGTCCCATTTCGTTAATTACTTAGCTTCGTTAGTATTCTTAGTATCTACAAAAATAGTAACATGGTTAGAGCGTTTGCGGATACGATAGCCGCGACCTTGAGGAGCGGTCAGCAGACGTTTGAGCATCATACCGCCATCTACCATGATTTGACTTACATACAGAGTCTCTTGGTCTGCTTTCTTACCGGTTTTTACTTCCCAGTTTGCGATAGCAGATTTCAAGAGTTTCTCGAGAGCGCGTGATGCCTCTTTAGTAGAGAAATGCAACGCACCCAGTGCACGGTTCACTTCCATACCACGAATCATATCGGCAACAAGGCGCATCTTGCGTGGAGATGTAGGAACGTTGTTGAGCTTAGCAAAGTATTGACCCTTGCGAGCCTCTTTCATTGCCTCAGCTGTATTATGTTTTCTAGCACCCATTTTGAATTCTAAAATTTAATTTGTTGTGAATGACTCATGGATTAACGGTTACCCGAGTGACCACGGAACGAACGGGTTGGAGCAAACTCACCGAGTTTATGACCTACCATGTTCTCTGTTACGTACACAGGGATAAACTTGTTTCCATTATGAACTGCGATAGTGTGACCTACAAAATCAGGAGAAATCATAGATGCACGGCTCCAAGTCTTGACAACTTCTTTCTTGCCAGACTCATTCATAGCCAACACCTTATTCTCCAACTTTACGTTGATAAATGGTCCTTTTTTCAATGAACGACTCATAATTTCTCTTAATTTAATAGGTTATTTCTTTCTTCTTTCAATAATGTATTGATTGCTTTGGTTCTTTGGAGCACGTGTCTTGTAGCCCTTAGCCAGCAAGCCCTTGCGTGAACGTGGGTGTCCACCTGATGCGCGACCTTCACCACCACCCATTGGGTGATCTACTGGGTTCATTGCCACACCACGGTTGCGTGGACGACGTCCTAACCAACGGCTGCGACCAGCCTTACCACTCTTCTCCAACGCGTGGTCACTGTTTCCTACCACACCTACAGTTGCTTTGCAAGCGGAAAGCACTTTGCGCAACTCGCCTGAAGGCAATTTGATGATTGCATATTTATCCTCGCGAGAAGACAATTGTGCAAATACACCTGCCGAGCGAACCATGCAAGCACCTTGACCTGGACGCAACTCAATGTTGTGGATCAATGTACCAAGAGGCATGTTTGCCATTGGAAGAGCGTTTCCTACTTCAGGTGCCACATCTGGACCTGAGATTACTGTTTGACCTACTTGCAAACCGTTTGGTGCAAGAATGTAACGTTTCTCGCCGTCAGCGTAGAACAATAGTGCGATACGAGCCGAACGGTTTGGATCGTACTCAATTGTCTTTACTACTGCGGGTACACCATCTTTGTTACGTTTGAAGTCAATTACGCGATATTTCTGCTTGTGTCCACCACCAATATAACGCATGGTCATCTTACCTTGATGGTTGCGACCACCTGTTTTGGTTTTACCGAACACAAGAGATTTCTCTGGTGCACTTGCGGTAATTGTATCAAATGCGCCAATAACTTTGTGTCTTTGCCCCGGTGTAGAGGGTTTTAATTTACGTACAGCCATTTTTAGATATTGCTATAAAAATCAATTGTTTCACCTTCTTTCAATGTAACGATAGCTTTCTTGTAAGCAGCCTTTGCGCCACGAATCAAACCGCTCTTGGTGTAGCGTTGTTTGGTCTTTGGAGCTTGGATAAGGGTGTTTACATCTAAAACTTGTACATTGTACAATTCTTCTACTGCCTTCTTGATTTCTACTTTGTTGGCAGTACGAACTACCTGAAAACCATAACGGTTAAACTTTTCGCCTGCGGCGGTCATCTTCTCAGTGACGATTGGTTTTAGAATAATTGCCATAGTTGTAACCTCCTTATGCTAAAGTTGCCTCAATTGCTGCTACTGCGCTCTCAACGAGAACAACAGCGCTTGAGTTCATGATTGCGTATGTATTCAGTTCATTTACAGTCACCACGTTGGTGCGCTCGATATTGCTTGCTGACTTGAGAACGTTGTAGTTGTTCTCTGCCAATACGAACAATACTTTCTTACCTGCAACTTGAATGTTATTCATTACCTCGATCATTGCTTTGGTCTTTGGTGCATCGAATTGGAGGGTATCCAATACTACGATTTGACCAGCAGCTGCGCGGGTGCTGAGGGCACTGCGACGAGCGAGTTGTTTCACTTTCTTGTTGAGTTTGAAGCCATAATCGCGTGGAACAGGACCAAAGATGGTACCACCACCTACGCGCACTGGAGACTTCAAGTCACCTGGACGAGCGCCACCGCCGCCTTTCTGACGACCGAGTTTGCGTGTAGAGTGAGCGTTCTCACTACGTTGTTTAGCTTTTGCTGTACCTTGACGATTGTTTGCCAAATATTGTTTTACATCCAAATAAATGGCGTGGTCGTTAGGCTCGATACCGAAGATTGCGTCATTCAGAACGATCTTCTTGCCGGTCTCTTTACCGGCCATGTTCAAAATACTAAGTTCCATACCTCTTATTTGTTAATAACAACGATTGAATTTTTAGCACCTGGTACACTACCTTTGATCATAATCAAGTTGTACTCAGGAATCACTTTTAGTACTACAAGGTTTTGTACGGTCACTTTATCTACGCCCATATGACCTGCCATGCGAGTTCCTTTGAATACGCGGCTTGGGGTTGCACACGCACCGATAGAACCTGGAGCACGCAAACGATCATCTTGACCGTGGGTAGATTGACCTACACCACCAAAGCCGTGACGTTTAACTACACCTTGGAAACCTTTACCTTTAGAAGTACCTGTTACGTCCACGTAGGAGTTCTCTTCGAACATCTCTACGGTCAAGGTATCTCCCAGTTTGACTTCTTGTTCGAATCCATCGAACTCGGCCAAGTGACGCATGGGTTGTACACCAGCAGCCTTGAAGTGACCTGCCTCTGCTTTGTTTGTGTGTTTCTCGCTCTTAGGCATGAAACCTACTTGTACAGCGGCATAGCCATCCTTCTCAACTGTCTTGAGTTGGGTAACAACGCAAGGACCAGCCTCAATAACGGTGCATGGGATATTCTTGCCATCAGCACCGAAAACGGATGTCATTCCGATTTTTTTACCTAATAATCCTGGCATTTTAGCTGTGATTAAAATTGTTAATAATTATTTTCTCCACTCTCGCCCTCGGGATTCCGTGTCTTACGACCTTGTCTATCCGCGGGAAGTGGTCGTTGGGGTTATCAAACTTTGATTTCTACTTCCACACCGCTGGCGAGCTCCAGTTTCATCAATGCCTCTACGGTCTTTTGGTTCGACTCATAAATGTCGATCAGACGTTTGTAGCTTGACAACTCGAATTGCTCGCGGCTCTTCTTGTTTACGAAGGTTGAACGGTTTACTGTGAAGATGCGCTTGTGTGTTGGCAATGGAATTGGACCACTTACTACTGCACCTGTTGCTTTTACGGTCTTCACAATTTTCTCAGCTGACTTGTCAACCAAATTGTGGTCGTACGATTTCAGTTTAATACGAATTTTTTGACTCATTGTCTTTACGTTTTTTAATGTTGTTTTACTTATCCTTTGGCGCTCGCACACCCAAAGAGTCATTTGCTCAGATGACTCGCGCCCTTGGGGTTTGTCTTATGTTTGCGCGCAGTACATTAAATAAGGTACGCGCTTGCGTGCGCACATGCACGCGGGAGTGAAGAGGTTTGAAGTATTGAGCGGCCCTCTGCCCAACCTTTTCGAACATTCGAACTCAGTTTTTTCTTGTAGTACCAATAGGTCGGTCTCCCGACCTATCAGTTGATTGTTTCTTATACGAGATCCACACGACCGCCTACCTCTGTCAAAACAGTCTTAGCGATGGTGCTGGATACTGCATCATAGTGTGAGAACTCCATGCTGCTGGTTGCACGACCAGAAGTGATGGTACGCAAGGCGGTTACATAACCGAACATCTCGCTCAATGGTACCTTAGCCTTGATAACACGTGCGCCTGTACGAGCGGTATCCATACCCTCTACTTGACCACGACGTTTGTTCAAGTCGCCGATAACATCACCCATGCTCTCCTCTGGAGTAACTACCTCAACCTTCATGATTGGCTCCATCAATACTGGCTTAGCCTTAGCGCATGCGCTCTTGAATGCCATTTGAGCACAGATATCGAATGAGAGTTGGTCTGAATCCACTGGGTGGAAGCTACCATCTATCAAGGTTACTTTCAGTTTATCTACTGGATAACCAGCCAACACACCAGTCTTCATAGCGGTTGTGAAACCTTTCTCTACTGCAGGGATGTACTCTTTTGGAACGTTACCGCCCTTAACCACATCCACGAATTGCAAGCCACCTTCAAAGCCTTCGTCTGCTGGCTCAACGCGAACGATAATATCCGCGAATTTACCACGACCACCTGATTGCTTCTTGTAGGTCTCGCGCAACTCTACTGGAGCAGAGATTGCCTCGCGATATGCTACTTGAGGACGACCTTGGTTACATTCTACCTTGAACTCACGTTTCAAACGGTCGATAATAATCTCCAAGTGAAGCTCACCCATACCAGAGATTACGGTTTGACCTGTTTGCTCATCTGTCTTAACGGTGAAGGTTGGATCCTCCTCAGCCAATTTTGCCAAACCAACGCCCAACTTGTCGAGGTCTGCTTGGCTCTTTGGCTCTACAGAGATACCGATCACTGGTGCTGGGAACTCGATAGACTCCAATACGATTGGCTTCTCCTCAGAGCACAAGGTATCACCAGTACGAATATCTTTGAAACCTACACCCGCACCAATATCACCAGCTGCGATAAAATCTACTGGGTTTTGGCGGTTTGAGTGCATTTGGAAGATACGAGAGATACGCTCACGTTTGCCAGAGCGTGGGTTGTAAACGTATGAACCTGCCTCCAATTTACCACTATACACACGGAAGAAGCACAAGCGACCTACGTATGGGTCAGTAGCAATCTTGAATGCCAATGCACACAATGGCTCGCTCTCATCTGGAGTACGAGTGATAGCATCACCTGTTGCAGGGTCAGTACCGTCAATCACTGGAGTATCCATTGGGCTTGGCAAGTATGCGCAGACAGCGTCCAACATAGTTTGCACGCCTTTGTTCTTGAACGAAGAACCGCAAACCATTGGGAAGATTTGCATGCTCAAGCAACCTTTGCGGATTGCTGCACGAATCTCATCTTCGGTGATGGTTGAAGGATCATCAAAGTATTTCTCCATCAATGCATCATCAAACTCAGAGATTGTCTCGAGCATTTTGTCGCGCCACTCCTCTGCCTCTGCTACGAGGTTTGCAGGAATCTCTTCTACTGAGTAGCTTGCACCCATAGTATCATCGTTCCATACGCATGCTTTCATGGTTACAAGGTCAACTACGCCCTTGAATGTCTCCTCAGCACCGATTGGAATTTGGATTGGACATGGGTTTGCACCGAGCACCTCTTTGATTTGTGTTACTACGTCAAAGAAGTTTGCACCTGAGCGGTCCATCTTGTTTACGTAGCACAAACGAGGTACGTTGTATTTATCAGCTTGGCGCCATACTGTCTCTGACTGTGGTTGTACGCCACCTACTGCGCAGAACGCTGCCACTGCACCGTCCAAGATACGGAGTGAACGCTCAACCTCTACAGTAAAGTCCACGTGGCCCGGAGTGTCAATCAAGTTGATTTTGTATTTATCACCCTTGTATTGCCAGAATGTGGTTGTAGCAGCAGAAGTAATAGTAATACCACGCTCTTGCTCTTGCTCCATCCAGTCCATAGTTGCCGCACCATCGTGTACCTCACCAATCTTGTGGGTCAAACCGGTGTAGAACAAAATACGCTCAGAGGTTGTAGTTTTTCCGGCATCGATGTGCGCCATGATGCCGATGTTTCTGTTTAATTTTAAATCGTGTTTAGCCATTTTCGTTTCTTTTTCCTAATACCGTATTAATAATTACGCGCGCAAGCACATATTAGAAACGGAAGTGTGCAAATGCACGGTTAGCCTCTGCCATGCGGTGCATATCTTCTTTACGTTTGAACGCACCACCTTGGTTGTTAAATGCATCCATGATCTCTGCTGCCAACTTCTCAGCCATTGAGTGACCACCACGTTTGCGAGCGAAGAGAATCATATTCTTCATTGAAATCGACTCCTTGCGGTCAGCACGAATCTCTGTTGGCACTTGGAAGGTAGCACCACCGATACGTTTTGACTTAACCTCTACCAAAGGAGTGATGTTGCTAAGAGCCTGTTTCCAGATTTCGAGAGGTGTTTGCTCACCTTTCATCTTGTTGCCAACAGTCTCCAAAGCGGTGTAGAATACGCTGTATGCGGTATTCTTCTTACCGTCGAGCATAAGGTGGTTTACGAATTTTGCCACCATTACCTCACCATATACTGGATCTGGGAGGATTACTCGTTTTTTTGGTTTTGCTTTTCTCATTGTTTTGTTTTTTGTTTTTTGTTGATTGTCTTAACTTCAGCAGATTTCTTCAGTTTCTTTTGGTTTTTCGTTTTTTGATTCGCGATTCGCGACTCCCGTTTCCGAAGACCCTTACTCCATCTGCTTACTCAACCGATCAACCCATTAATAATCTGTCCCATCGTATGGAACTTTTAGTTAGTTTTTTTTTCGTCAGAACTTGCCTATAGCCTATAACCTATAGCCTATAACCTTATTTCTTAGCTTTAGGACGCTTTGCGCCATATTTGCTTCGACGTTGCAAGCGGTTTGCTACACCAGCGGTATCCAATGTACCACGAACGATGTGGTAACGTACACCTGGAAGGTCTTTCACACGACCACCGCGCACCATAACGATGCTGTGCTCTTGCAAGTTGTGACCCTCACCTGGGATGTAAGCGTTCACCTCCTTTTGGTTTGTCAAGCGAACACGTGCTACTTTACGCATAGCAGAGTTTGGCTTCTTAGGAGTTGTAGTGTAAACGCGTACACATACGCCACGACGTTGTGGGCAGCTGTCCAATGCTGGACTCTTGCTCTTGTCGATAAGTTCTGCTCTTCCTTTTCTAACTAATTGTTGAATTGTAGGCATTGTAACTTTTAATTTTGGTTAATAATTTATGTTAATTTAAACTTGTTAGTTTTGTCATTTTCACTGCTCGAGAACTCAAAATTCATAATTCAAAATTCTTAATTCTCACTCGCCCGCGTATGCGCGCCGCGAAAAAGCATGCAAAGGTACTGCTTTTTTCTGACATGGGCAAGTTTTTCTACCTAAAAGTTGCACTTTTCATGCATTTTTCGACCTAAAAATTAAAATTGCTAAACCGACTTTACAAAAAACCACTCTATTTTTCCCTTTTTGCTCTCCATTTTCTCCCATCCATTTTCCAATCGCTCTCATTCGCCTCATTTGCTCCATTCTCCGTTTTTCATAGCCTTCCTAATCCCTCTTCCTCCCCTACTTTTCCGCAGCCAATCGTTAGTGATTCGTTAGTGATTCGTTAGAGATTCGTTAGTGATTCGTTAGTTATTATGCACTTCTATAAGGCATCTCAGCGTGTACTGACCCCCATTTTTTGGACACATTAAGTGTGTACTGACCCCCATTTTTTGGATGCATATTCTATAGTACGCATATTCTACAAACAATAAAAATCACCTCAAAAAGCAATTTTATTTGCTCAATTCAAAATAATTCACTACCTTTGCGGTCGAAACGATAAAATGCTTTTATGACACTTGTCCAAAAATCTGATATTGCATATAGCAAACTGGCAGAACGCATTGAAAAACTTATCCATGAAGCCAGAAAACGAACTATTGCTGTAGTCAATACAACAATGGTTTATACCTACTATGAAGTTGGGCGTATGATTGTGGAAGATGAGCAGCAAGGTGAGCAACGTGCTGAATATGGAACTGAGTTATTAAAACATTTATCAGAACAATTATCTAATAAGTTTGGCAAAGGTTTCTCTGCTCAGAATTTGGCAAATATGCGCCAATTCTATCTTACATATTCTAAGGATAACATTTTCCAGACAGTGTCTAGAGAATCTGAAAATGGCTTTACTCTTAGTTGGTCGCATTACCTAAAATTAATGCGTATCTCCAACCCTGAAGAACGCCGTTTTTATGAGATTGAAGCTAAAGACAACAATTGGAGTTTGCGCGAATTACAACGCCAGTTTGATAGTTCTTTGTACGAACGATTGGCATTGAGTCGTGATAAAGAGGGTGTTAAAGCACTCGCACATGAAGGACAAGTAATCGACACACCCAAGGATATTGTCAAAGACCCATATGTATTGGAGTTTATCGGGTTGCCAGAGTTGCCGCAATATAACGAAAGTGAATTAGAGCAACGATTAATTGACAATCTGCAAACTTTCCTACTGGAATTAGGAAAAGGTTTTACCTTTGTAGGTCGTCAAGTGCGTTTCACATTTGATGAACAACATTTTCGTGTTGATCTCGTATTTTATAATCGCTTACTGCGTGCGTTTGTTTTAATTGATTTGAAACGTGGCACGCTTAAGCACCAAGACTTAGGGCAAATGTTGATGTATGTCAATTATTATGACCGCTTTGTGAAAGAAGTGGATGAAAATCCAACGATTGGCATTCTGCTCTGCACAGATAAAAGCGATGCTATGGTAGAGATTACCTTACCAGAAAATAACAACCAAATTTTCGCAAGTAAATATCAAACCATCTTGCCAAGTAAAGAAGAACTGAAAAAATTGATAGAAAACAACATAAACCAACCCCTAAATTGTAAATAACCCAATAAATTGTACATCGTAAATCAGTAAATTGTAAATTATTTGCACAATTCAAAAAAATTCACTACCTTTGCAGTCGAAACGAGAAAATTCCGAAAATGTCATCAGAGATTATCAAACATACTGCTCAGCAAGATTGTGAACGCGTGAGTTCACAATCTTTCAACACACTTCTTGCCGATGTGCGCCAAATCATTGAAAAAGGGTTGCAACAAGCGTATCATTCTGTTAATCAGGCAATGCTCCATACCTATTGGAATGTCGGAAAACGTATTATTGAGGATGAGCAACATGGCAATCGCAGAGCGGAATATGGCAAACAACAAATCAAACATTTAGCAGAGGAACTTGTCCCACAATACGGCAGTTCATACAACGAACGCAACTTATACCAATTTAGAAACTTCTACTTGACATTCAGCAATTTAGAGATTTTGAACGAGCGCGTTCAAAATCTCACATGGACACATTTTCGTAGTCTTATTCGCGTTGAGAATGAGCAGGAGCGTTTATGGTACATGATTAACAAAAAATACTAACCCCTAAAATTACTTATCACTCATAGTTCTTACCTCGCCTATATGGCTCGAACGATTTAAACATAACTAATTTTGCAGCGCATAGCCGTTGCCCGACATATGTAATATAGCGTTATAAGCCCAGACTTGATTTTCTGAAAACTTCGACACTTTTTAGAAATCAAATGTGATTCAAGTACGGTTTATGCACGCTCATGCTATTGGCGTGAGTTTTCCCGTGCGTAGATTTGAATCACATAGGTAGTCGAAGACCTCAGAAAATCAAATTGAAGCGAACGAAAGTTCACGCTTTTTGTGTATATATCACTCTCGCAACTCCTATTGGACTAAAAACAACTAAATAAACCACAATGTTTAACCAATTAAAAACAACAAAACAATGAAAAAGTTATTCTCTATTCTCGTTTTGGCATTGTCATGCAGTGCCTTATTCGCGCAACAAACTACTGTTGCATTGTTAAATCACGAAGGTACACTTACCTCTTTTTATGGAGCAAACGCTCTTGCTGATGCGCACAAAGCAGCTGTACATGGTGATGTAATTACGCTTTCGGGCGGCTCGTTTGCGGGTCTTACATTCTCGAAAGCGGTTACGGTACGCGGTGCAGGTATGGTTGCTGACTCGACTGGCAATCGTGAAATAACATATATCAATAGCGATGTACGGATTGAAATACCGACTACCACAGAAACACCGATTATTTTCGAGGGCATATTTTTTCAAGCAGGCATAGGTTATTCACGACTAAACTCATCATTATGCAATAATTCAACATTTAATAAGTGTAGAATTCACGGATTGAATGGGATCTCTGACGTTATGGGTAACGCTAATTTTTATAATTGTCTTTTGGGAATTAACGGCACATATGGAACATCCTCTTTTGGTACAAATATCAATATCGTGAATAGTATTATAAATAGTCTTAATAACACCAACTCTTCTTATTGTAAATTAAATGTTACCAACTGCATTGTCACATATCATCCACATTCATATAATGCCTATCAAATTGATTCTAAACCTGAACGATCAAAAAACACTACATTTAAAAATTGTATTTTCACAGGAGTACCATTAGAAACATCCCATTTAGATATTCCAACTTTTTATTTGCCTGAAACAGCAGTAGCAAATAATTGTATCTCATGTTATTATGGTTATAAAGCAGAAACAGGTAGTGAAGCTGCTGTTTATTATCGTGACATCTTTTCAAATATTGCTAATCCAAACTCAACTAATGTGTACTTTGATGATGTGACAAAAGTTTTTAAAACATACACAAATGCAGGTAGAATAAGCCAAATATCAGTACATGAAAAATTTGAACTTACTGATGAAGCGAAAGCAATTTTGGGCTCAGATGGCAAAGAAGTAGGTGTTCATGGTGGTATTGGATTCAATCTTGAACCTACAACGCTTCAAATAACCAAATGCGAAGTGTCACCAAAAGTATCGGAAGATAGCAAACTTTCAGTAAGTATCAAAGTGGATGCTCCAAAATAATTAACTTAAAAATAAAACACAAATTATGCGAAAATATTTATTACTAATATTATCGTTTGTGTTCCAATTCCATGTTTCATACGCAACTAACTATACTTATCGCTATTGGATAGATCAAAATACGGCTCAAACACGAACAAGTATGTCTAATGAATTAGATTTCACAATAGATATATCAAACCTTTCGTGTAATATGCATACTTTGTTTATTCAAGTGCAAAAAGATAATGGGATTTGGTCAAACCCTATAGCGCGTCCTTTTCTCATTACAAATAAGTATAATACCGTAAAGACATGTTATTGGTTCGATGATAATGTTGATGAACGCTTTACATTTGACAAGGTCAATGGTGAAGCATTTATGATAGATGCCTCTAATCTATCTGCGGGCATTCACTCGCTGAATGTAATGTTATATTCTGAAGAGGATATACTCAGCATTTATACACACACATTTGTTAAAATGCCTGAACTTCCCAACGAAACAGAAGTATTATTAACTTTCTGGATTGATGGAGTAGAATATTCACAACAAAAGGTAGCATATTCTGAAGATTTAGTATTGTTTGATTTTGATGTGGACACACTCGCCAGTGGTACACACAAATTAGAAGTACAAGCATCAACAGCAAGTGGACTCATATCTGATATAGCAAGTGCATACTTCGTAAGAATGCCTAACTCAAAGAATGATAGCGTTCTCGCTTATCGCTATTGGGTGAATGACAACAATGCCGATTTACCTTTCACGGCAGTAGATGATCCGACTATCCCTTACACCCTCATTGGCGATTTGGATGTCACACCTCAACCATTGCGCTGTGCACGTTTCCATTTCGAAGTGAACAACGATATGCCTATGCTATATGCCGAGAATGATATTCACGTGCAGTTTATGGCTGCGGATGGACACTTGATTAAGACCACCAACGCGTATGTAGAGTCAGTCGCTGCCGACACATTGACCGCCGAGGAATGGACGGAAATACAAAATGATACCGTTATTAAAGCAGACAAACCTACGGGAGAAACTATCTATTGGTATGCAATGAACCTTGAAGCAGGAGATACCGTTTGCCTCAAAACAAATTACTCCTCTACGCTGCAAGTGTTCTCCCACTCGGGCAATCAAGTATTGGAATCCAAAGCCGACTCATCACTCATCTTCCGCCAGT
>SUXC01000005.1 GCA_015061165.1 Bacteroidales bacterium | reverse complement strand
ACTGGCGGAAGATGAGTGATGAGTCGGCTTTGGATTCCAATACTTGATTGCCCGAGTGGGAGAACACTTGCAGCGTAGAGGAGTAATTTGTTTTGAGGCAAACGGTATCTCCTGCTTCAAGGTTCATGGCATACCAATAGATGGTTTCTCCCGTAGGCTTGTCAGCATAGATAACGGTATCATTTTGGATTTCCGTCCATTCCTCGGTGGTCAATGTATCGGCAGCGACTGACTCTACATACGCATTGGTTGTTGTAATCAAGTGTCCATCCGCAGCCATAAACTGCACGTGAATATCATTCTCGGCATATAGCATAGGCATATCGTTGTTCACTTCGAAATGGAAACGTGCACAGCGCAATGGTTGAGGTGCGACATCCAAATCGCCGATGAGGGTGTAAGGAATAGTAGGATCATCTACTGCCGTGAAAGGTAAATCGGCATTGTTGTCATTTACCCAATAGCGAT
This sequence comes from Bacteroidales bacterium, assembly GCA_015061165.1. Classification (GTDB taxonomy): domain Bacteria; phylum Bacteroidota; class Bacteroidia; order Bacteroidales; family Paludibacteraceae; genus Colicola. The sequence goes on along the minus strand of SUXC01000005.1, from coordinate 125,732 downwards.
AAGCGAGAATGCTATTGTTGTTTTGACCCGGCATACGCATAAAGTAGCCACTAACGATATTGGAAGCAGAACCACTATTCGTTACTGCTTGCACTTGCAAGAAGTGCATACCTGTAGTCAAGTCTGCTACATCGAGTTCCAAATCAACAATCTCATTGCCATATGCCAGTTTTTGCTCAGAATGTAGCGTGCCATCAATCCAGAACGAGAGTGTAGTGGAGTCGTTGGCAAGAGGTTGTGGCATTTTGATAAATGTACGCGATACAGGCACAGAAGGAGAGCCAAGATTATCCGTTAGCATAGCATTGAAGCAGTGTAATCCTTCTTTCAAATGCGATACGTCAATCAGCATGGCACTTCCGCCCGCATTGGTAAATGTGCGTCGCTCTGTTTCGTTGTCGAACCAATAGTAGGCATCAAAATTAGTAGAGATTTTGAGGAATTGGTTGGACACAGTAGCCGACGTCGCACCTTCGCCCTCCATACGCACGTGGAGGGTATGCGTTCCATCCGACAGATGCGATACGTCTATCGCAAACGTTTCGCCATTGACTTTATCAACGTTGAAACGGTTGTCTTCGTTATCATCGAACCAATAGTAGGTTTTTACAGTCGTTGGATTGAGTACCTTAAAGAAATGCGTTGCTTTAGGTACACCCCAACCGCCAGTATTCTTTTTTGCTCTAACAAAAAGGGTGTGCATGCCTGGTGATAGTGAAGCCACATTCACCGTAGCGTCCAGTTTGTTGGTTGTTTGTGTTATGGTTTGGGCTGCTGTGTGGTTGTCATCAAGCCAGTAACAAAACGTGTAATTATCCGCTGAGAGAGCAAAAGAGTGGAACACAAACGCTACTATTAGTAATACATATTTTCGCATAATTTGTGTTTTCTTTTTGGGTTAATTATTCAGGAATACCTACTTCGATACTTACAGAGAGTTTTCCATCAGAAGTGGAGCGAGGAGATACTTCGCATTTGGTGATTTGGAGCGTAGAAGGAATGAGGTCAAAGCCCATACCGCCATAGAGTCCCACTTGTGTACCGTCAGAGCCGAGATAAGTGGCTTTTGCATCATCGGTTAATTCGTATGTTTCATTGAATGTAAAATCATATATACCAGGACATGTTTTGAAGACAGAAGGTATTGTTTCATGAAGTGGTTTTCCTTCTTCTAAATATTTGTTGGTGTTGTTGTTCATATCTTCAAATATATTATAGTCGTAGATAGCATCTTGAGTGTCTGATGCGTTTTGATAAGCGCAATAACAAGAAAGACAATTGGTTGCGGTACATGTTGTTGGAATGTTAAAACCACTTGGAGCGGTGCTGCCTACTTTTATATTTCCTAAGAAAATACAATTGTTATATTTTGCATATTTTAGATCCCAAATCTTACTGCCTGCATGACTTTGGTTGGTGCATGAATATCTTACAATGCAATTAGTAAGTTTTACAGATACATCGCCACTATTGTTATTCGGATCATTCACATAGCAATTAAACAAATTAACATCTGCTAAATTTGTTTCAGAAGCACTGAACGTAAGCCCATTCAATATACAATTGTAAAAGTTGGTGTTACAACAAACGTTACTTATATAACGTGCGAAATAACATTTGAGGAATGTGGTATTTTTAACCTTCGTTGAAAATGAAAATTCAGATTTGAAATTAATGCCTTCAATTGTCATTGTTGTTTCGATTTCGACAGGTATTGCGAATTTGAAGTAGTTACCAATAGATGTTACTTCTCGGCTATTGTCTGCACCTTCGTAGCAACCTGCACCACGAAGCGTAACTGCCTTTGTCCAAGATGATGGGGCTGTGAATGCACCACCTGAGAGCGTAATCACATCGCCATGCACCGCTGCTTTGTGTGCTTGAGTGAGAGCGTCTGCACCATAGAAGGTAGAGATAGTACCTTCGTGATTTAACAATGCAACAGCAGTCTGTTGCGCAAATAAGGCACTGCATGACAATGCCAAAACGAGAATAGAAAATAACTTTTTCATTGTTTTGTTGTTTTTAATTGGTTAAATATTGTGGTTTATTTTGTTGTTTTGTTGTTTTTTAGTCCCATAGGAGTTGCGAGAGTGATATATACACAAAAAGCGTGCGCTTTCGTTCGCTTGGATTTGATTTTCTGAGGTTCTCGACTACCTTGTTAACTCAAATCTATGCACGGAAAACTCACGCCAAAAGCATGAGCGTGCATAAACCGTACTTGAGTTAACAAATGATTTCTTGAAAGTGTCGAGTTTTCAGAAAATCAAGTCTGGGCTTATAACGCTATATTACATATGTCGGGCAACGCGGTGCGCTGCAAATTATTTACAATTTACTGATTTACAATGTACTATTTATTGGGTTATTTATAATTTAGGGGGGTGGTAATTTGGTTAGTTTTCAGTTGGCTACAATTTGTAGTTAACTCATTTCTTACAATTCCTTTTTCAAATATTCATACACATACGCTGAGCTACGAAGATAAAGTCCTGTACTTTTATCCTGTAGTTTCTCAAAAATGTGGGAGTTGTATATCTTATCAAACGCTTCGAGCATAGGCATCTTGTAGTCTTCCATTAGAAAACTAACCAACTCCTCCACGATAGAGCGTACTACAAAATCATATTCTGCTTTTTTCATATCTTTTGTAACAATGCTATTGCTCGTTCTGTGCAAAATGCGTATTGTACGTTTGGGTGAGCGTACTCAAGTCTTTTAACAAATTCAGCAAGGTCAATAACCTTTGTTTCGTATAGTCGTATGGACGCAATCACTCCATCGTCTGCTACTGGTCCGATGACGATATCGTAGTTATGCATCTTCTTATTGCGTTTATCGCGATTAGCAAAAATGAAGTTAGCCCATTCTTCTGTAGGTTTTTCAAAACACTTAACATTCAGATTCGCAAACTCTTTTTCGTCAAATTGATATGCGAGAATAGTAGGCGCTCCGCCCTCAAAATTGCATTTGTTTTTTGCACGAGCCAATGCTTGCGTCCGAATAGTGGTAAGATAAAATCCCCTGCCAAAATCTTTGTAGGGCAGGCACTTATCTAATTCGACTTTATCGAATGTTGTATTTGTTCCGTGATAAAGTTTGATCATTAGATTGTTCCTCCATTACGCTGACAAACTATTCGTAACGATTCTTGAGTCTCCCAAAGAGCTTGTGTATGTTCGTACTCATAATGCTCGTTGAGAAATTCAAGACCTTTGTATTTGTTCAAGTAGTTATATGCTACCTTCGGCGCAAGGCGATACTTGCGAGCGAACTCATCAATACAAAGGTTGATGTATTGTATTTTCCAAAATGTTTTTTGTGACATAAGGTAGTTTATTGTACAATTGCGCTGCAAAGGTAGTGAATTATTTTGGATTGTACAAATGTTTTTTGTATTTTTGTCAGAAATCCCCGATTTTTGTGTTTGGCAAGACAGATAAAATTACCTGCGGATTAGGCGACCTGAAGGAGTGCGACGGAACGCACTCCGAGCGTGGCATTAATTTTTCTTGTCTGTTCGCGAAGATATGAGTTAGCATTCGCAAAAAACAAGAGGGGTATCAACAATGGATACACCCTCTTATTTTATTTTTATGTGGGGAATTATAATTCTAACCCACCCAAAGATTCCAGAGCCTTCAAAGCATCTTCTGTTTGCTTTTCCGCAAGAGTGGCACTTGCTTCAATAATACGCTCCATTTGGTCTTCAGTCCAATCAGTATCTTCTGGATATTTCTTTTCCATATCCTCCAAAACTTGTGCTGCTTTTACTGCATTACCAGCTTCACAAGCTTTTTCATAACTTTTAAGAAGGGATTCAGGGTTAGTGCATGAAGCCAAAAAGGCTACCATTGCTACAACAATAATTGATTTTAGTTTCATAATAAAGTAGTTTTAAATCGTTATTTTATTAAGGGGTAAAACATCATTACCAAAATAAATTTTGATAGATAGCATTGGCAAATAATGAAATTAATAGTATCGTCCATGACCAGCTATTTGACAAAAATAATTTCCTCTTACCAGCAAGAACAAATGCTATGAAACAAATTACCCATAAAAGCATGATAAGCCAAATAGGAAATTGACAGATGCTTTCCCATACTTCTCCTTTGTACAACAAGAGCATTGACCTTTGGAAACCGCATAGTGGACAACTGATTCCAAATAATTGCTTATATGCACATGGCAAAAGGGAAATAGTATCCATTGAATTTAAAACAAATCCAACCACTCAAGCCATGCAAAGCCAACAGAGCCGAGGAACGCTACTGCGATGATATAATACAATACATAAACTGATCCAAAGATGACACCCAGGATTGAAGTCACCTTACCTGCTTTCAACATGCCGTATCCATTGTAAACATTGGGATTGGTATTATAAACAGTAAGTCCTTTGTTAGCTAACACAAGACCAACAATTCCACAAACAAGTCCGACAAAGAAACAGCCGAACAATAAAGAACAAATTCCAAGTACCAATGCAGCGACTGCATATGGTGCATTTTGTTTTTGATTTTCCATAAAATTTAAATTTTGAAAGTTAATAAATATTTTTTTGAGAGTAAGCCTATAAGATTACTCATTATTTTTAATTATAACCACCCACCAAGAGCATTAAGTAATTCTGCTTCGGCTTCTAATAACTCCATAGCATCATCCATAGATTGCTTTGTTTCTTCATCAAACAAACTAGATGAAGTCGTTTCTTCAGCCTCTTCCAACTCAATACCTGTAAGTTCAACCGCAGCTACTCTATCGTATATGCTTTTAGCATCTTCGTAAGAATAACTCTTGTAACTCCATGTTTTGCCTGTAATAGAGGTTTCTGTTTCTGCACCTTCTTGCAAAAGGACATCCCATTCGCTCTCATCTAAATCCAAAGATTCTAGTTCTACTTCACTAACATTTAATAAATTACCATAAACTGATGACAATTCGCGTTCGTATTTTTTGTAATCTTTAAGTTGCTTAAACTCTGTTTTTAAAGTTATAGGAACTTTAATGCGTACTTGCCAACCATCATTTGCTTGCACCAGCATGACTTTATAAGTGTCCGCCGATACTTTGAACAAATTAGCATGCTTACCACGAAGCGTAAGAGTCGATGCTTCTAAAGATTTCGCCTCATCAGTAGGCTGTTTGGAAGACGAGGTTTTACCTCCACATGCACACATAAGAGCAGCACATGCAATCATTAATAAAAACTTTTTCATTGTTTTGTTAATTAAATTGTTAAACATTTTATCCGATTATTATTCACATTCCACTTCTTCGCCTTTGGTATTAATGCAGAAGTCCCTGTTATTTTTTTCTACATACGCGATTCCATCTTCAAAGTCGTCTGCATCATCATATATAAAATCAATCACTACCTCTCCCTTAGTATCAAGATAGCCACATCTTTGATCTTCATCACTCCACCAATCACCATCTCGGTCTTTTACAACACAAATCAGTCCATTATGATACCCAGTACTATAGAATTCTTGATTTTTAGGTAGAGTATATATAATCTCACCGTTTTTATCTATCACCATTTCTTTGTTTGCTTTTTCAACGACAGCTAACCCCTCTGAGAATGATTCAGCATCATCAAATCCCATTGGAATAATGACATCGCCTTTTTCATTGATGTAACCATATTTGTTGGCTTTCACTTTTACACATGCAAGATCCTCCGAAAAAGAATATGCATACTTATAGGTCAAAGGAATAGACACTTCTCCATGGAGATTAATATAACCATACAAATCTGATTTAGCGTCCTTAACAACAGCCAAACCATTTTCAAAATCCTCAATTTTACTATAGTTGGAAGTTGGAGCTACTATTACTTTTCCCGTAGCATCTACTACGCCATATTTTCCTGAGAACGAGCCTCCAACTCGTACGATACACCTTCCTTCATGGCAATTATTGACTTCATCGTATTCAATTGGAATAACAACTTCTCCTTTGGTGTTGATTGCACCATATTTTGAATCATATTTCTCATCTGTAATTCTTACGACTGACACACCATTGTAAAAATCACCTACACCGTCATATGTACTAACTACACGAGAATAGACTTTTTTTGAAAGTACATCTTCCGCTGGACCATTTCCATTGTTACTACAAGCTGACAATAGTAACAAACTCAGGAACACAAGTGTTCCAATAACATTTTTTTTTCGTTTCATTTTTTTTGTTTTTTTTTAATGATACCTACTCACTTTTATCAAGGCTTTTCGGTTTTCTCCTTATTCATTTTATTCGAGTTTGCAAAGGTACTGCTTTTCTATAGGATGAGCAAGATACATATTGGTTCTTGTTGGTTCTTTTGCAATCTGCTATTAAATCCATAAATAACTTCTCCCCATACCTTGAGGTCCTGAGAATACCTTGCCCACGAAAGGAGAAGTTACTCATGGATAACGGTAGGCATACAAAAAAACGTGGATTCCGACTGCTGTCGTTCCACGTTATGAGGCCTTCGCATTGCCTATCAGTTTAGAACAACAACGCGAAGCCCACGCCGAATATAAAATATACTCTCGTGCTACAATAGTTAAGGTACGCGTGTGCGCATACATATTTACGCAAAAAGAAAAATCGCCTTTTAGGACGATTTTTCTGGTGTAGAGTGTAAAGTGTAAGGTGTAAAGTGTAAAGTGTAAGGTGTAAAGTGTAAAGGCAGGGATTATTTTTAAGGAAATGAGTCAACCTTTTTAGGAAAGCAGGCAACTCTTTTAGGGGGACAATCTTAACAAACAGCACTTTTTTCAAGTTGGCGATCTCAGGGAGTTCTCTCGGTGTTCTCAGGGTCGTCTCTCGGTGAAATTGAGGAACGGATAAAGAAACGAAAAGAGAAAGAATCTTAACAAAACGCACTTTTTCACAACCACTCACCCAGTCCGATGAGACTGGGTGAGCATGTGTAGTATTGTTTAGCAGTTGTGGAGCGTGGTGTAGCGTTGTGTGGTGTGTGTTTACCACTCAAGCAGTACTTTGCCACATTGGCCACTAACCATGACGTCGAAGCCCTTTTGGAAGTCGTTGAAGTGGAAGCGGTGAGTAATCACTGGACTCAAATCCAAACCACCCAACAACATCTGCTCCATCTGGTACCATGTCTCCCACATGCGGCGGCCAGTGATGCCCTTGATAGTCAAAGCATTGAAGATGATATCCGACCAATTGACTTGCGTGTTGCTTGGCAAGATACCCAACTGCGCGATATTAGCACCCTTATACATGTGCGCGATCATATCATTAAACGCTGCGGGTGCGCCCGACATCTCCAAACCAATATCAAAGCCACGGATACCCAATTGCTTCATTGCGCCCTCTACAGTCTCGCCCTTCGAGCCATTGACCGTGATAGTAGCACCCATCTTCTTGGCAATCTCGAGGCGGTGCTCGTTGAGGTCAGTCACGACGATATTCTTCGCACCTGCATAGCGGCAGATACCCGCAGCCATCGTACCAATCAAGCCCGCACCTGTGATAAGCACATCTTCGCCCAAGAGAGGGAAAGCCAATGCGGTATGTGTAGCATTGCCGAAGGGGTCCATGATAGCGGCGAAGTCGTCTGGAATCTCAGGACGGATATGCACGATATTGCTCTCAGGGATAGTTACATACTCAGCAAAAGCACCGTCCTTGCCCATAATACCGACAGAGATAGTATTCTCGCACACGTGTCCCATGCCACGACGGCAGTTACGGCATGTGCCGCAGACGATATGTCCCTCAGCCGTCACGCGGTCGCCCACCTTCACACCACGAACACCCGGGCCGACCTCAACAGCCACGCCCACGAACTCGTGCCCCATGATATAGGGCGGTGTGCAGTGAGTTTGCGACCATTCGTCCCATTTATACATGTGCAGGTCCGTACCGCAAATAGCAGCTTTGGTGACCTTGATAAGCACATCATTCACGCCTACTTGAGGCATTGGCACCTCTTCCATCCAGAGCCCTGGCTCGGCATAACGTTTTACTAAGGCTTTCATAATAATGATGAATTATGAATTTTGAATTATGAATTGAGAACACCAAGGTTCTTTCCTACTTTGATAAAGGCCTCGATACCGCGGTCGAGTTGCTCGGTGGTGTGGGCTGCGGAGAGTTGGACGCGGATGCGCGCTTGACCCTGTGGCACTACTGGGTAGTAGAAGCCCGTTACATAGATACCCTCCTCTTGCAATGCCGCAGCGAACTCTTGGCTCAAACGAGCGTCGTACAACATTACCGCGCAAATAGCCGATTCAGTTGGTTTGATATCAAAGCATGCCGCTTTCATCTTACTGATAAAGTACTCGGTATTCGCGTGCAAGCGGTCTTGGAGTTCGTTGCTGCGAGTAAGAATCTCGAAGGTCTTGAGGCCTGCTGCTGCAATCAATGGAGGAATAGAGTTGGAGAAGAGATATGGACGGCTACGTTGGCGAAGCAGGTCGATAATCTCTTTCTTACCTGTGGTGAAACCACCTACTGAACCGCCAAAGGCCTTGCCCAATGTACCAGTGATAATCTCAATCTTACCGCGTAGATCATAACGCTCGGTGACACCATGACCTGTCTTGCCAACTACACCTGCGGAGTGGCTCTCATCTACCATCACGAGGGCATCGTATTTCTGTGCGAGTTCGTAGATCTTATCGAGTGGGCAGACATTACCGTCCATGGAGAATACGCCATCGGTAGCGATGATACGGAAGCGTTGTGCTTGCGCTTTCTTCAGTTGATCCTCGAGGTCCGCCATGTCGCCATTGGCATAGCGATAACGCACTGCCTTGCAAAGGCGCACGCCGTCGATGATAGAGGCGTGGTTGAGCGCATCGGAGATGATGGCATCTTGGTCGGTGAGGAGTGGCTCAAACAAACCACCATTGGCATCGAAACAAGCTGCATAGAGGATAGTATCCTCGGTACCGAAGAAGTCGGAGATGGCTTGTTCGAGTTGCTTGTGGGTGTCCTGCGTACCGCAGATAAAGCGCACCGATGCCATACCATAGCCACGCGCGTCCATGCGGTCTTTGGCAGCTTGGATAAGTTCGGGGTTATCTGCGAGACCAAGGTAGTTGTTGGCGCAGAAGTTGATGACGTCCTTGCCACCCTCTACTTGAATGGCCGAGGATTGAGGCGTGATAATCACGCGCTCGTTTTTATACAATCCTGCCTCACGAATATCGTTGAGAATAGTTTGCAGGTGTTTTTGGAAATCAGTGTACATAAATACAACAAAATATTTTTATTAACAACAACTTAAACAACTTTATTCAACAACATTCCACGGGGGAACAACACACCCCCGCGGTAAGGAGTTTACCTTAAATACAACGAAATATTTTTATTAGCAACAACTTAAACAACTTTATTCAACAACATTCCGCGGGGGAACAACACACCCCCGCGGTAAGGAGTTTACCTTAGCAAGCGCTATGTACAATCGCGTTGCATACGGCGCGCACAGATGTTGTTAATGTTGTCTTTATTTGCTTATACAATTCCTTGTTCAAGCATGGCTTGGGCAACCTTCATGAAGCCAGCGATGTTCGCACCCTTCACATAGTCAATAGAGCCATCGGCTTGGCGACCGAACTTCACACATTGCTCGTGGATAGATTGCATGATTTGGTGCAAACGGGTATCCACCTCTTGTGCAGTCCAGCTGAGGTGTTCGCAGTTTTGTGTCATCTCGAGGCCAGAAGTAGCTACGCCACCAGCATTGACCGCTTTGCCCGGAGCAAAGAGCACGCCATTGTGTTGGAAGTAGTGGATAGCGCCCGGTTGGCAACCCATGTTACTAACCTCGCAGCAGCACCAGCAGCCGTTGGCTTTGAGTTCCTTAGCATCGTCCTCGCTGAGCTCGTTTTGGAAAGCACATGGGAGAGCAATATCGCAAGGAACAGACCATGCCTTCTTGCCTGCAGTGAAGTGAGCCTTCTCTGGGAACTTATCCGCCATGTCTTGTACCTTATTGCGGTTGCTTGAACGCATAACAAGCATATAATCAATCATCTCCGCTGTGATACCTTCTGGGATAGCGCATACGCCGTCAGGACCAGAGATAGCCACCACCTTAGCACCCAATTCGGTTGCCTTCTGTGCAGCACCCCAAGCCACGTTGCCGAAGCCAGAGATAGCCACAGTCTTACCCTCGATAGACTTGCCTGCCTCGTGGAGGAGGTGCTCGGTGAAATAGAGTGCACCATAACCCGTAGCCTCAGGACGGAGGATAGAGCCACCCCATGTCATACCCTTGCCAGTGAGCACGCCAGTGTGGTATTGGCGAGCCAACTTCTGGTACATACCATTGAGGAAACCAATCTCGCGACCGCCTACGCCTACGTCACCTGCAGGAACGTCGGTATCCACGCCAATATTGTGCCATAGTTCGAGCATGAACGCTTGGCAGAAGCGCATAATCTCGGCATCAGACTTGCCCACTGGGTCGAAGTCAGAACCACCCTTTGCGCCACCCATAGGCAGGGTGGTCAGCGCGTTCTTGAATGTTTGCTCAAAGCCCAAGAACTTGAGCATACTGGGGTTAACGGCCTTATGGAAACGCAATCCGCCTTTGTAGGGACCGATAGCGGAGTTAAATTGCACACGATAACCGAGGTTGGTTTGTACCTGACCTTGGTCATCTACCCATGTTACGCGGAAAGTGAAGATACGGTCTGGTTCGACCATACGCTCCACAATCTTGGCTTTCTCGTACTCAGGATGTTGGTTGTACACTTCCTCAATTGATTCTAAAACTTCTTGCACGGCTTGCAAATACTCTGCTTCGCCTGGGTGCTTTGCAGCAAGTTGCTGCATAATGTCGGTTACTTTCATTGTAGTAATATTTTTAAGGGTTTGTTTTGTTTCGGGATTCGCGAGTCGGGAGTCCAAGGTATGGAGTTCAGGAGTTCAGTAGTTCAGTATTTCAAATTCGGGTGCAAAGGTACTACATTTTTTGCAAATATACAAAGAAAGTTGTACCTTTTTCAGATGTTTGGAAACATATTTTTCCACCACTTCCTTCCACAATGTTCTTCGAAATAGGCATTCCAAGTCCCGCACCTGTGTTTTTGGTCGTAAAATTAGGCACAAAAACTTTCTTCTGCAATTCTTCAGGAATACCCGGTCCGTTGTCAGAGAAAGAAATCTTAATCCAATCCTTGTTAGGATTAAGTTGCTCATCCTCTATGGTTTGCTCGTTAGCTGTTTTCAAAATAATAATCACATCGCTATTAGGTCTTCCCTCCATAGCCTGCAATGCATTACGGAGAATATTATTAAAGACCTGCGTGATTTGGTCGGCATCAGCCATCGCCATGATGCCACTCTCGGGTCCTACATAGCGAATAGGCACTTGGTCAGGATTATTGCGCATGAGCAGAATGAACTTGTGCAACTTATCCGCCACATCCACCTTGGTAGGATTGACCTCGGGCATCTTGGCAAACGAGGAGAAAGACTTGGCAATATGGCTAAGGTTGTCTATTTGGTCTATCAGCAACTGCGTAGAGCGATTAAAATACTCCTCAAAGCGTTCGGTTCCCTTGGTGCGTTGGAGTTGTTGCAGCGTGAGTTTCATAGGAGTGAGAGGATTGTTAATCTCATGCGCTACTTGTCGTGCCATAGTGCGCCATGCCATTTCTCGCTCCGTGCGCGCCAGTTTCTCCGAGGATTCAGCCAGCACATCTACCATGCGGTTATACTGCGTAATAATCTCACCCACCTCATCTGAGAACACATAGTCAATATGTTTTTCGCTATGACCCAATTGGTGCTGCTTGAGCTGATTGCTCACCACGCTCAATGATGATGTAATAGCGTGGGATATACCCCAAACAATAAGAATAGATATCAGCAGCAACAAAATATACAAAGGAAGAAGTCGCAACACGAAATTCTCCACATGGGTATTCATTTCGCTCTGCGAAATAAAACTCGGCAGAGCAATATAACCAATCTTAGCATAATTACCATTCACAAATTCGGTATATGCTGATAGATACTTGGTATCTCCGATTTGCTCGTATTGCACGAGAGTGGAGTTGTCCGTAAAGAAAGGCTCTGGAGCCAAATGAGTGGGCAGCAATCCCATCTCAAAGAGTTGCGGAGTAGATGAACCTACCAGCCTACCATTCAAATCATAGACATGTATATCGGTTTCGAAAACGAAACTCATATCTCGAAGATCTATATTCAATGCTTGTGTATTAACGGGCGATAACGACAAATCCCAAAAGTACATGTTTTGCAGTGCCATCTGGACATACTTGGCCTTTTTCGATAATCTAAGTTGCTGTGTTTCTATAAAAATCCGTCCGATATACTCGGTAGATAGCATAAATATAGACAACAGAATAACAAGCACCAAAGGCGTGAGGATGATTTGGAATTTACCACTAAGCCTCATCCTGCGAAAACCACGATACTTGACCAAACTGAAAACGACAACAAACAGTAGCACCCCAATCAGTATGCCCGTCATAATGTAGTACATTTGCAGTTTGGATTTAGCCGTTGTTTGCTCTTGCTGATCTTCTGCAAAAATAGCTTGATAAGAAAAGTTTTCGATGGTATCGGTGTGTATATCCTCGCGTCTCAAATGCTCCTCATGGGCTATCGAAAACAGATATAAACCATCATACGAATAGATAGGCACACAAGCCTCATTAGTCTGATGAAGATTCAAATACCAATTCTCATCTCCGCGGAAGGGCGGGATAAAATGATTGTAGAGTATGCTCGTTGTTACAGAATAGTTATACTTGATAGGTATTGCCACTACGACCTTGTAATCCCTTACCCTCTTTCGACAGCAAATACCCTGCGCATTGTCCCACTGCGTAAAATACCATTGGTCATATACATCCCATTTGATTCGCTCGGAGGAACTAAGCCATGCATTCGACCAATAAACTAATTGATTACCTTTGTATATATAGAACAAAATACTTTTGTCCATCTGTGTATAATACCAAATGGAATCAAAGTCATTCTTCTCAATGGCCTCCGTTAAGTGCGCTAATAACTCATTGGCGCGGTGCTGCTGTTTGTGCAAGGTGCGTTGCACGCATTTGCTTTTCCATGTCACAGACTGACACGAACAAACACCCAACAGCAAACTCAAAAAGATAAACAATATGTTTATTTTTCGTTTCACGCTGCAAAAATAATACTTTTTTTGCATATTTGCAAATTTTTTACTACTTTTGCGGTCGATTTTTACGATATAGGTTATAGATTACGATTAAACGAAAGTATTATGGTACATATATTCACATCATTGCTTTTGGGTTTCTTGATGATTTTGGATCCCTGCACCCTCTTCACCAGTATTGCTGCTATTGGGTATATTGATAAGGAAATCAATAACCGCCGCAAGGTGCTAATGAACGGACTAATGTTCGTGTTGGGCAAATTGGCGACCTACACACTATTGGCAATACCTTTTATTATGGGTGCCAAGACCGATGGTATCAAACATTTTCTCCATCATTGGGGTGAACCGCTATTGGCAGCATTCATGCTCATTTGCGGAGTGCTATTGCTCTTCACGGGACATCACCACCATGAACATGACCACGGAGTCAGCAAGTGGCTCAAGAACGTGGATAGCCAAAGTAGTGGCTTTTGGTCATTCATGTTGGGAATCTTTTTTGCTATAGCTTTTTGTCCTCATCGTTTGGTATATTTCTTCACGATGATTGACATAGCCATTACCCTACCCTTCTCATGGAATTGGATTTTGCCTATTGTCTTTGGCTTGGGAACGGGATTACCCATTATGATTATCGCATGGCTGATTTCGTATAGTGCGGTGTCCATCAACACGCTCACCAGCAAACTGCATGCCGTGGAGAAATGGGTACGTTATGTGTCGGCAGCGTTGTTCATTGGTTTTGGCATTTACTTGTGCGTGCATATCTTCTCCCACGGACATCACCATGACTGTGGACACGACGATTGCCCACACGAACATTGCGAATGCCCAGTCTCTAACCTCTCGCCTATAGCCTAATCGCCTATAATGAGCTCACCTAATTTTCGCTTCAAGCATTTCACCGTATGGCACGACCGCTGCGCCATGAAAGTGGGTACCGACGGTGTCCTGCTCGGTGCATGGTGTCCTCTGCCCAATCCCCAATATCCAATAGCCCTTCAGGGCCTCCAATATCCCATATCCAATATCCGCCTTCTGGACATCGGCACGGGTAGCGGGCTGATAGCCCTTATGCTTGCCCAACGCCTCTCCTCCCCATCGCCAATAGCCAATAGCCCATCGCCAATCGCCCATATTGATGCTATAGACATTGATGCCGATGCCGTAGCGCAGGCAGCAGATAATTTCGCTCAGTCGCCTTGGCAGCAGATACTGCATGTACACCACTCTACCCTACAAGATTGGCAAACAACAAGCAAAGAGCAAGATGCTGCAAATATGGTTTACGATGTGATAGTGAGCAATCCGCCCTATTTCCAAGACAGCCTTAAGAACCCCGATAATCAACGCGCTACGGCTCGCCATACGGACACCCTCAGCTATGCAGACCTTATCACGCATGCGGCACGACTGCTGAAGGACAATGGCATATTAGCTCTAATTCTGCCCATCGAAGCAGAAAGTACCATACTATCCATAGCCAATAGCCACAACCTATATCCCACCCGTATCACATATATACACTCCAAACCCAATAAACCTGCCAAACGAATACTAATAACATTCGAACGAAACAGCAGCAGGGAGCCACAAACCAATACATTCTACATCGAATCGGAATGTGCTCCCCGCAGCCCAGAATATCAGGAATTAACCCGCGATTTCTACTTGTAACTAATCCCTACGAATCACACTGCCACCCACGGCTATGTTTTGTTGGATATGTGGTGTGCCTTTGTAAGTAATCTTGCTGGCACCTGCCGCCTGCGCCCATAGTTCGCGCGCCACATTTACCTCGGCTTTGCTGGCTCCTGCACAATTGATATGCACCGTTTGCGCCACTAAATCCTCTGCCTCCAATTCTCCTGCACCCGCGATTGTTACATGCAAATCATCTGCTGTTCCCTCCAATTCCAACTGGCTGGCACCTTTGGCATCAATTGTCAATGTTTGAACATGTAGCACCAAATCTGCTTGGGCTGCACCATTAAGGTCAAGCGTGAGGGTGGGTTGTGTAAGTGCCTGCCCGTCTGCTGTCTCAATCTTGCTTGCGCCATACACAGTCACCTTGCGCAAATAGGGCGAAGCAATTGCGAAATCCAGCATCACTTCATCCAGCGGCATTTGCGTAGTAACATCAATATAGAGTACGCTATCACGCACTACAGTTTGCCAGTTATCCTCGCCCGTTACGAGAGAGTGCAACATATTGGTAGTCAATGTGGTCGAAGCTACATCCGCTTGGCTCAAATGCAACTCTGCCGCTCCTCGGAGTTCCACACTATGATAGGCATCCAACTGCAACATAGTAGTAGTTGCACTAGCCTCATCTATATCCATATCATCAACAACCATAGCATGAAGCATTGAAGAGGAATGGTCTATATGGTGGAAGATACGAATGCCTAAAGTCGTTAATGAAACTAACGAAAGCAACCATAGAATGATTGTTATCCACCAAAAACGCGCCTTGGGTCCACGACGTGTACGCATATAGATTATGATAGAATGTACAATCATCACAATGGGAATGATTACCAATGCCACTGCCGATAGTATAGCAAGAGGAACCATATACATTTCGCCCTCCATCAACCCCATACCGAGCCCGCCAAGAAGAGCCGTAAAAGATGCTCCCAAAGCAGTATTCAGTGCAAACAGGGTAACTACCAGTGAGAAGAAAATAATACCTACCACGAATATAGTTGGCAAAGCCAACAATACCAGAATAACTTTCATCGTTATGCTCACCACACGCCCACAACCCGCATTCTCCGATTTATCCACTTTCACCTTTGGACGGCGATTAGGGCCAAACTCTTTGGGATCACCAATCTGCGTTTTGACCGATTGAACCATCGGAGAATTAACCACTTGTACATTCTTTGCAAACAAAGCCTTTTGCAGTAGTTCTGCTATGCGCGCTTCAATATCCGCCATCACTTCTTGGCGATCCTCTTGTGGAAGGCGTTGCTCTATATCTTGAAGATATTCACGCAATAATTGATAGGCATCATAGTCTATGTGATACACCAAACCGTTGAGGTTTATAGTACGAGTTTCGTTCATAATTTATTGAGTCACTTTATTAATAGCTTGGCAAATAGATTGCCATTCACTGTCCAATTGCGAGAGCAATTCCCTGCCCTCATCCGTCAATGCATAATACTTACGCGGCGGTCCGCCTGTGGATTCTTGCCAGCGATAAGATAACAATCCCTCGTTCTTCATACGCGTGAGCAACGGATATACCGTACCCTCCACCACTACCAATTGCGCCTCCTTGAGTATATCAAGGATATCCGAAGCGTACGCCTCATCGCGACTGATAATAGAGAGGATACAGTATTCCAGTAACCCCTTGCGCATCTGGCTTTTGAGATTGGAAATCATAACGCTACTTACGAATTTACTTGGTCGTAATTAGGCATCAGAATCATCAAAATAATGTACAACAACACACCTGGGAAGCCTGCGGTAAACAAACTCAATGCGGCATACACTACTCTTATCAATGTGGGATCTACATCAAAATACGCTGCAATACCACCACATACGCCTGCCAAAATGCGATTAGAAGAACGATACAATTTTTTCATTTCTTTGTTGTTTTTTTATAGTTTAACTATTGGTTTGTTAGTCATCTACACGCACAAAGTGTCCTTCAAGGTCAAATATCAACTCCATACCATTACCCAATTCTACGGTCAAATAGCGATACCCAACCGCATATTCTACGATAAGATGATCTGGATAATGCGTTTGCACAAAACTCCGAATCAACTCTGGCACAATGCCTTCTGGTACTGAAGTTATCTGGCAATCTATTGACTTGAAATTACCTTGATAATCAAATTCAATTTCAACGGCATTCTTTAGATACACTTTGTATTCATGATGCACTCCTTCGCGTTCACGTTCGATATAGGCAATATCCGAAACGTTAAAATACTTTTGCACAAATGTCTGTGCTTGAATAGGAAGTTCTTTATACTCCACTACATGGTGGCGATCCGCACATGCGGTCAGAGAAATTACAAGGGTTGCCATAATGGCTAAAATCTTTTTCATAGGTCATTCAAATTAAAAGTTTTTACTATTCATTAACCAGTAGTCTCTATTTACTACTATACCTCATCCTACTCAAAAAGTGTGCCAAAAATTTGAATTTCGCTGCAAAGGTACTACTTTTTATAATACTATGCAATACAAAGTACTAAAAAAATACTATTTTTACTGCTTATTTCTATATTTTGCAAAGTCCAAGTAGCAAAACACCCCCTATTTTTGAAAAAGATTGTATATTTGCATTTTTTTTTGTACCTTTGTCGCCATATTTCGAGTATTTACACTTTACACCAAAAATATGGATACAAAAGAATTACAAAAACTCATTGCCATCTGGTTTGAAGAAGATATTCGCGATGGCGACCATACCTCTCTCAGTTGCATCCCTGATACCGAAATGGGTTGCCAACAGTTGATTGTGAAGGAAGAAGGCATTATTGCTGGTATTGAAGTAGCCAAACAAATCATTGCTTACTTCGACCCTGAGTGTCGTATGGAGCAGTTTATCGAAGATGGTACACACGTCAAGCCTGGCGATATTGCTTTCCGCGTATATGGCAAGGAACTCAGTCTATTGCAGATTGAGCGCACGATGCTCAATGTCATGCAGCGTATGTCTGGTGTAGCCACCACGGCACACCGATATCAAAGTTTGATTGCAGATACCGATTGCCACGTACTTGATACCCGCAAGACGACCCCAGGTCTGCGCTACTTGGAGAAGGAAGCAGTCCTCATTGGTGGCGGTATGAACCACCGTATTGGTCTATTCGATATGATTCTTCTGAAGGATAACCATGTGGATTTCGCGGGTGGTATTACAGCTGCCCTCACACGTGCTAAGAAATATTGCGAGGAGAAGGGCAAAGACTTGCGTATTGAGATTGAGACACGCAACGAGGATGAAATTCACGAAGCACTTACCACCAATATCCCCGACCGTATCATGTTGGATAACTTCTCTCCTGAGCGCACCAAGGGTGCAGTGGAGATTATCCGTGCATGGGAGAAGGAGAATGGCAAACATATTGAGATTGAGTCTAGTGGTGGTATCACCATTGACACTATCCACGACTATGCTATCACGGGTGTGGATTTTGTCAGCGTAGGTGCTCTCACCCATTCTATCAAGAGCCTTGACATGTCCTTTAAAGCCGTAAAATAGCAGCTCTGCTGCCCAGCCTTTCAACTATCAACTTTAAACTTAAAACTCATCATGATTCCTTCCCGTCTTTCCGCACTACGCGCGCTCATGCAAGAGCATGGCGTTTGTGCATGTATCGTACCAGGTACCGACCCACATGCAAGTGAATATATGGCAGAGCACTGGACCGAGATGTCTTGGATTACAGGATTTCTCGGCGAGACAGGCACCGCAGTGATTACCATGGACAAAGCACTGCTTTGGACAGATAGCCGCTATTACCTCCAAGCAGAAGCCGAACTGCAAGGCACTACTGTCGAACTCATGCGCGAGAGCGACATCGACTGCCCCACCATACCCGAATGGCTATGTAAAAACATTCAAGGTGCAGTGGCAGTTAATCCCGAAATGTATAGTGTCAATGGCTACCGCGATTTACAAGTTAGCTTAGAAGAAGGTGGTTTGTCACTCGTATCTATTGATTTAATTTCCCCACTTTGGACAGAAAACCGTCCTGCTATCCCTACTTCCTTGCTCTATGAGTACGAGGAGAAATACACAGGCGAAAGTGTAGCAAGTAAGTTAGCACGTGTGCGCCAAGCCTTGCAAGAACGCCATTGTCAGGCACTCGTAATCTCTGCACTTGATGAGATAGGTTGGCTACTCAATATCCGTGGCAAAGATGTGGACTATACACCATGCCTTATCAGTTATGTGGTAGTGGAGATGAACCAATGTACTATCTTTGTCGCCCCCAACAAGTTGGACGATGCTGCGCGCACATACTTAAATAGGATTAACGTGTGCGTACGCGAGTACGAACAGGTGTTTGATTACCTGCAACATATTAAGGCAGACAGCATCATGTACGATGGCAACAAGGTTAATGAAGCACTTTATGAAGCCATTAATCCCGCAGTGGCTCGCCGTGTGAATGTGAGTCCCAGTCCAGTGCTGAAGATGCAGAGTGTGAAGAACGCCGTTGAACTCGCAGGCGAACGCATCGCTATGCGCAAGGATGCAGTGGCACTGACCCGTTTCTTCTATTGGTTAGAATCGGAATCCCGACTCACGAATCCCGACAATGGCATCCCGAATCTCGAATCCCGACACAATGAAATCAGCCTCGCAGCCAAATTGGGTGAGTTCCGCGCTATGGGTGAGAACTACACCGATGATAGTTTCTGTACGATTGCGGGTTGGAAGGGCAATGGTGCTATTGTGCACTACCACGCTACCCCCGAGCAGTGTGCTACGATTGATGGTAGCGGAGTATTGTTGCTTGACTCGGGTGGACAGTACCTTGACGGTACTACCGACATCACCCGCACCGTATGGGTGGGCGATCCCGCATTGATTCCTGATGCTGTCAAACGCGATTATACGCTTGTGCTGAAAGGACATATCGCATTGGCTCGCGCACGTTTCCCTAAGGGTACACGTGGCAATCAATTGGATATTTTGGCTCGCCAATTCTTATGGGCAGAAGGTATGACATACGGTCATGGTACAGGACACGGGGTAGGACACTTCATGGGTTGCCACGAAGGACCACAAAATATCCGTACCGACAACAATCCTAATCCAATGCAAGTAGGTAATATCTGCTCCGATGAGCCAGGTATCTACCGCACCAACGAATATGGTATCCGTATTGAGAACCTTATCGCTGTGCGCGAGAGCAACAATTTGGGAGCACATACTACAGGCGAGACTTTCCTTGAGTTTGAGACACTTACGCTGTGCTATTACGATACGCGTATGATTGACCTCGCTCGTATGACTGCTGAGGAGATTCAGTGGATCAATGACTACCACGCTTGGGTATATAGCGAGATTGCACCACTGCTTTCTGCGGAAGAAGCCGATTTCTTGAAGGAAAAATGCATGCCGTTGGCAGTTTAATGTTTAGAGTTTAAAGTTTAAAGACAAGAATATATGAAATTAGAAGAAATACTTATTCCCAAGGTACAAGAAGTTGTAAAACAACTATATAGTGTGGACATCACTCCCGCACAAGTGCAGTTCCAAAAGACTCGCGCAGAGTTTGAAGGCGACATCACCCTCGTTGTTTTCCCATTCGTGAAAGCAGCACGCAAAGCACCTGCACAAGTGGCACAAGAAGTAGGCGAAACGCTCACCAATAGCCCTTCGCCAATAGCCAATCGCCTCATCTCCTCCTTCAACGCAGTACAAGGTTTCTTAAATCTCAGCATCGCACAAAGTTATTGGGTAGAGCAACTGCAATCTATCGCGGATACAGAAAACTACGGACAACTGACTCGCGGTGAAGGCGAGAAACCATTGATGATGGTGGAGTATTCATCACCCAATACCAACAAGCCTTTGCACCTCGGACACGTACGCAATAACCTGCTGGGCTACTCCATCGCTAAGATCCAAGAGGCAAATGGTTGGAATGTTGTCAAGACCAATATCGTGAACGATCGCGGTATTCATATCTGCAAATCTATGCTCGCATGGCAGAAGTTCGGCAATGGCGAGACACCTGAGAATAGTGGCAAGAAAGGCGACCACCTCATCGGCGACTACTATGTCCGTTTTGACAAGGAGTACAAGGCTCAAATCAAAGAGCTTATGGCACAAGGCATGGACGAGGAGACAGCCAAGAAAGAGGCCCCACTCATCAAGGAGGCACAAGCTATGCTCGTGAAATGGGAACAAAACGACCCAGAGGTACGTGCGCTGTGGCAAAAGATGAACGAATGGGTGTATGCGGGCTTTGATGAGACCTACAAGCAAATGGGCGTGGGCTTCGATAAAATTTACTACGAAAGCGACACCTATCTCGTAGGCAAAGGCGAAGTAGAACGCGGTCTCGCCAAAGGCGACTTCTACCGCCGCGAAGATGGTAGTGTATGGGCTGACCTCGCACAAAACGGATTGGACGAGAAACTCCTTCTCCGTGCAGACGGCACATCCGTATATATGACCCAAGACATAGGTACAGCCAAACTTCGTTTCGAGGACTACCCTATCGACAAGATGGTGTATGTGGTTGGCAACGAGCAGGAATACCACTTCAAGGTGCTGAGCATCCTCCTCGATCGCCTTGGTTTCCCATTTGGCAAGGAATTGGTGCACTTCTCCTATGGTATGGTGGAACTCCCTAACGGCAAAATGAAGAGCCGCGAGGGAACGGTGGTAGATGCCGACGACCTTATGGCACAGATGATTGCCGACGCCAAAGAGATCTCCAAAGACAAAGTGAACACCCTGCCCGACATCACTGAGGCAGAGGCCAACGAGATTGCTCGCGTGGTAGGTTTGGGTGCGCTCAAATACTTCATTCTGAAAGTCGATCCCCGCAAGAACATGCTCTTCAACCCTGAGGAGAGTATCGATTTCAATGGTAATACAGGTCCGTTCATCCAATACACCTACGCCCGTATCCAAAGCGTGCTGCGCAAGGCCAACACCCCTATTGATTGCCGACTCTCGATTTCTGAATCAGTTACTCTTTCTGACAAAGAACTCTCCCTCATCCAACGCCTCGTAGATTATCCTGTGGCGGTGCGCCAAGCGGGCGATGAGTTCTCGCCTGCGGTGATTGCCAACTATGCGTATGCGTTGGCATGCGACTTCAATAGTTTCTACCACGATCATAGTATCCTCAACGAGGCTGATGCCGACAAACGCGCTTTGCGCCTTGTCTTAGCTCAAATCGTAGCCAAGGTGATCAAGAGTGCCATGGCATTGCTGGGCATTGAGGTGCCAAATCGCATGTAATAAATACAAGGTAATACATATCCTATAGCTAAAAGAAAGAGCCGAGGTATAACTTCGGCTCTTTCTTTTGATTATTTATAGAAACTATTTATTGACGTCTCTCACCAATCGTACACTATGTGCGTGATAGCGCTCTCGGGTACGCATCTCTGCCCCACCCGCTGAGAAGAACATATAATAGGACTTATTCTTCTCATTGGCGGTGGAAGACCAGTAGAAGGCATCTATTTGCACATTGCCTATATCTAATCCTGCACGATAGCCAGCTGCTGGCAAGAAAATTGCGCCTGCATGCTCAAGGGCTTGCCACTCATTTTCATCTATGTTCTGATGCGCGCCATAGCCAGCTTTGTCTTCCGATGGATAGAAGCCTGGTTTGAAAGTAACTCCTTCAGGACATTGCCAATCATCAGGCAATAGGATCAATCCTTTAACGTCCATCACCATCGCACAGCCAATGAGTTCACGGCAGTTATTTCGCTTGGATGTCAGATACGACCACTCATCCAAGCTCAATGTGCGCCACGTATTGGCTTCGTCTTTACCTATGCGCTTGCAGCCCCAATCCTTGAAATTGCCACTATAGTAGTTGGCTGCCGTATCGGTGCTCACACCAAAATAGGAGAATCCTTCTTCGGTACTCCAACCGAACAGATCAATCCATCCGTCGTAGGTCAATGCTGTGTTTCGATTGGCTGCCCCCAGATAATCCACCTGTTGGATAGCAAAACGCCAGATGGTGGCATTGGGCTGATACTGCAAGTTACCGGGAGAGAAATATACTTGACGTTTCGACCCCACAGAGAAGGGCTTAGCCACATAATTGGTGTTAGGGTGTTCCTCTCCTTCAGGCACACCAGTGCCGTCCAATGTTGTAAATGCTTTCATCTTTCCGAAAGATTTATTATCAATCTGATTGATTGCCACCCAAGTACAATAGTAGTATTTTGTATTAGGCGATAAGCCATATACGTTTACTAAGAAATCCCGACCCTCCAAGGTAATGGATTCGTAGTATTTGCCCTCATGGTTTTTAATTTCCTCTTGTGATTTGGCTATTATTATGCC
Source organism: Bacteroidales bacterium (assembly GCA_015061165.1). GTDB lineage: Bacteria > Bacteroidota > Bacteroidia > Bacteroidales > Paludibacteraceae > Colicola. Next base: position 102,540 of record SUXC01000005.1, on the reverse strand, counting down.
ATAATACAAATGTCCATAGCCTTCGGGATCTACATTCAACGTTCCATGCAATTGAGCGGAATAATCTGTGATGTTTGTAGCGTCTCCTGTAACCACCTTCTTTAGAGAAGGACCATTAAGTTCACAACTTACTAACATTACTCCCATGCAAACGCATACAAATAGCAAAATCTTCTTCATATCATTTAGTAATCTATCAAATTTCATTTTAATTATGCTTGTGCTAATAATTTATTATAATGACAGAGCATGAGCGAGCCGTCTTCTCGGCGGAGGTGCATGCCCCCACCCTCGCAGTAGCAGAAGAGCTTGCAGTCTTTGCATGGCTCCAACTGCTTCATCCACTCACGATTGCGGTAGGGTTCGAAGCGATTTTCCCAGACATCCCAAAAATCATCGTGGTAGATATTGCCCTGATAGTACTTACCTCGGATACTCGTGCATGCCGAAATACTGCCGTCAATCAAAATACTTGCCACACTCACGCCTGCTGCACAATGAAAGAGGTGATCACGGATTTCGCCCTCATAATCAGGCATAAAGCCCTCGCAGGAGTAGGAGATATGCAAACCCTCTTTGCGTTTCTCGCGGATATAATCCAATACGTAACGGTGCTGCTCGGGCGTGAGCAACAGTTCGGGATTTTCTGCTGCGCGCCCCATAGGGTCAATGGTGATCAATCGCCAGTTGCGCACACCAATAGACCATAGATACTGCTGCATCTCATCCAAATGACGGATAGAGCGTTGGTTCACGCATGTTACCACATCCCAAGTGAGAGCGCTACGCTGTAGAACGGCTGCGCCTGTAGATGGTAGATCGCTGCGCTGTAGTGCCGCTGCGAGTTTGATAGCGCGAGTGGCACCCTCAAAAGCGAGGGGGTGTTGGCGAAGCCAGTTATGGTCAAGTTCCATGCCATCAAAGCTAATCGCCATAGAGCGAAGACCACTTTGCAGGAGTTCCTTGAAGCGTTTTTCGGTAAGCGCCAGACCATTGGTCACCATACCCCAAGGATAACCACGCTGTTTGAGTGCCTTGCCCACCTGAGCGAGGTCGGTGCGCATAAGTGGTTCGCCTCCAGAGATGATGATTAGTACCTTATGTGGATCCACATGAGGGGTAACGGACTGGTCAATCACACGGAGGAAATCCTCGGCTGGCATATCGGGTGTGATTTCGCTGCTGGAGCAGTCGCTACCACAGTGCAGACAATGGACATTGCAACGGAGGGTAGACTCCCAAAAGAGTTGTTGCAGCGGGTGCAACTGCTGAAGGTTCTTGCGGCGTAGCCGCTCAAGCTCGAAGATGATGCGTTTGCGGAGGTTCATAAGGATTTTTTAATTAACGACAACTTAAACAACATTCTTATCTCACATTCGTTCGAACGATTATTTCCGCTCGAATCAACTTCCTCGAGCGGCTAGGAAATGTTATTTCTTTTTGAGTTGGATATCTAATTCTACCGAATAGGAACAACTTAACTCTTCATGCGGTTGAGCATCCATGTCTGATATAGCCACTTTAGTCGTGTAAGAATCGTACTCTTTCTTTGGGTCGTACACAACTAAATGCAAGGTATCCGCTCCTTTCCATGTCCACAACTCTACTTGATATCCACCAATACTATCGCTATGGAAATCGTCCGTACGGACAAATTGATCCAAATAGAAATGTACCCGCATAGAATCCAATGGTTGGTTTTGCTCATCAGTTATCTGTCCAGTCACTTTGTATGCAGCCATATCATCAACAGGCATTGGACCATACAGACAAACCATACCACCTCCCCTATCACATGACACACCAAAGAATCCCAATAATGTAGTCAGCAGACTGCTTACCAATAAATGGTATTTGTTTTTAATCTTTTTCATAAAAAAACTATTTTAAAAACTACATACCAATCCTATGCCATTGATGTTGGCTTGTAGGCGCAATTCGGGTTGGATATGGGTTGATAACAGTGAAACATTGTATGCATCAAAACTATTCTTCATCTTTTTTTGACCAACGCATACCAACGGAATACCCGTAATAGTAAAAGCTAATCCCCCCGCAGCTATGGGGAGGCTTATCAGCATTACGCCAAGCATAGGACCCATTGTTGGGCGTTCGGGGTCTTGCTCAAATGGTAAACAAATGCCAAGAGTAAACCCTAAAGCGAAAGCATCCAATGCTAAACCTGTTCCGAGCAATCCCCAACCTGTACTATACATCTGACGTCCCTTACGGAATTGATTATAGATATCTTCATCAGCATTGAACAAAAGATATGCTTGACAATCCCTTTGGCTGATCTTCTCGCCATTGTAGTAGTACTTATTACCTTTGCGTGATAGGGGTGACGCGGTCACACTAGGATAAATCACATCCTCCGCCAACACATTGCATGTTAGCAACATGAGCATAAATATTCCAAAAAACTTCTTCATAACGACTGCATTTTTAGTTTTCTTTCTTTTTGAGTTTGAAATCGTTTCGCATGGAGTAGAATGTGGACCAAGAGTCTTGGTCTTCTACTTTCATCTTGCCAGAGGAGATATGCGTGGAGTCGGAAGCATATACGCCTGTAGTATCATGCACAATTACCTCCATACAATCTCCACCCGTGGAAGTGAGGCTATGTACCGCATGATAATGACCATCCTGATTGGTATAGACTGTATCGGGGTAATCCCATTGCGCATCAAACGTGCGGACTACCACTTGCATATTCTCCAGCATATTACCATTTTCGTCATAGACATATCCTTCTACATCATACTCGGCATACGGCGAACCATAACAAGCAGTTACCACAAAGGCAACACTGGTAAGTGAGAACAGACGGATGAAACGCTGCAATAGACTATTATATTTTTGGCGAAAGTTTGTTTTCATATGTGTGAGGGTTTTATGGGATGGTATTAAAAATGATATGCTAAACCTATGCCATTGCTGGAAGGTTGTATGCTCCAATAGTTTTTGGCTGTTTGTGGCTCTGACAGCGAAATATTATAGGCATCAATGCTTTGTTGCATGCGTTTTTTACCGACACAGATCAAAGGAATAGCAGGAATTTCAAATAAAATCAATGCGGGTAATACTGTTGCAGCACCTAAAAACACAAGTACAGCAGGTCCCATAGTTGGGCGCTTTGGATCATAAGTTTTAGCCCAATAGTAAATTCCAACCGCAGAGTACGTTAGAAACGCAGCATCTACAGCCAATCCTATACCCATCAAACTCCAGCCTGCGGTGTACATGCGCAAACCGCTGCGGTACTGTTTGTAGAGGTCTTGTTCCGCATTTAATTTGAGGATTGTCTGGCAGCCTCTTTTGCTGATTTGATGGCCTTCGTAATAGATTTTATTCTTTTCGTAAGACAAAGCGGTAGTGGAAGGATAAGGCAATTGTACCTCTTGTGCCAGAGTGCTATTAACCGAAAAGATTAGTAACAAGCTAAATAATGCGATTCGTTTCATGGCTGTACTATTTAAGAGGTTGCAAAGGTAATATATTTTTTTGAATTGTGCAATAGGTAACAGTAAATTTAGAAGCGAAATCCTAAAGAAAAGGTGAAACATCTATCTGGGAAACTGCGTCCTGTAAATAATGCTCCCGCTTCAAAACTACCAAACCAATGGCCTTTGCCAACAGAAATGCCTAACAAAGTGGCTTGCGCAGCAAAAGTATGCCATACGTTGCGAGCTTTATGTTTAGCTTCAATTTGCATAGCGTAGCCAACTCCTATTCCTGAATACAGATTGACCCACTCCCTATGAAAATAAGTGAATGTAGCAGTAGGGATTAGATGAATCCATCCTTCGGAGAAGTCAATCAACTGGGCTTCCATCTCGGCAATATTGATAGTGCAATCTGTTCCCTTGTCCCAGATTGTATTAACTTGTACACCTGCTGCAAACCAACTATTTACTCGATATTGATAATCAATAAAAATATTGGGCAATATCATGTCAAAGTGTCTGCTTTTCTCTATTCCTTCCATACCAGAGACTACAGGTGGGTGAAGTGGATTCGTATATCTTTGTGCATAATAGATAGAGCAATCTCCAACACCGATACGCAATTCATGAGGGGTTTCGGCACGATTTTCTTTGGTTTCTGCCTGCGTACTATTCCACGCAACACCAGCGATGAGAATAGTCAATGTTAGGATTAGTCGTTTCATACGAATGGAAGTTTATGGATTTTAAAAGTTTTAAGGGTTCTAAAAATATGGTGTTTATACGATAATCTATCGTGTATCTATCGTATATCTAACGTGTATCTATCGTATATCTATCGTAATTGATAGCGGAGAGATAGCGAAATTTAAAATCTATATCCGACAGCGAGGGAGAAGAGGCGGGAACCGTAGAGAGGTCCCCATGTGGATTGTGGCCACAGGAACAACCACGAACACATGCCCCCTAATTCAGCTTCAGCATACCAATGTTCGTTGCCCACATTCACACCAAACAAAGTGGCATTCAACGACATACCATGGACTGGTGAATTATAAAAGGGGCACTCAAACAACACCGAAGTAGGTACAACATTAGAAACATTAGAAGTATATGCGATACAATTGTACCCTACACCTAATGCCGAATACAGTTCTATAATCCGTTGGCAGTAGTAAGTGAAACGAACCGTAGGCATTAGGGTAAGGTAGAAGAGTTGGTTCCTTGCCTGCTTATCAATAGTGGTACGATAGCCATCAACCATATGGAAACAATCGGTAGCAGTAAGCAAATCAGCCTCCATGCCCACTCCAATGAGCGAGGTGAGTTGATAGCGATAACCCACAAAGAAATGACCTGTCGAACTAATCTTATGCGAATCATCAAGCGCCATACGGTAATCAGTTAGATACTCATGCGCCTGTGAAGCAGGCATGCCTTGGATATGCTGCAAATAATCGGTATTCTCAAGAGGCACGCAGTTTATTCCCCCTAAATGTTCTTTCACATTGGATAGCCAAGCATCTCCCCAACCAATGCGAATAGAATGGCGACCATGTTCAAAGGCAGAAGCAGGCTGCTCCGCCAACAATGGTAATGCAAACAAGAGTAGCAATAATACTATATAATAATAAGGTCTATTCATTGTCAATCTTTTTTTAGTCTTTAGAAATATTGTTCAACATGACATAATAAGTTGCTAATGAAAAATAAGTCTGCACCTTCATCGGCTCTGCTGTCACTACTATCGTATCACCCACACAACAATCTGACAGCAAGGGGTGATCCAAACGGAAAAGGTAGTTTACTCCGTTATCCATTAAGAAATAATCATTATTGACTCCACGCACAACACAATACAACTCAGTTCCATAATACTCCAATTGCAATACACCCTTAAAAGTAAACGCCCCTGGAACATATGGTACTTCATTCATTGGATTATTGGGCGGAGTGATTGTATCCTTAAACACCTTGTCCTTTTCCTTGTTAGTTAGTGCACCAGCAGATAATGAAATATCTGAACCATTAGGTATTGATTGCACATACCCTCCTCCATCCGAACATGCGGCAAATAGGGAGATAATAATGAAGCATACTAACAATTGTCTAATTCTTCTACACATAACATTTCTACTTTTGAAATCCGCTGCAAAGGTACTGCTTTTTTTTGATATGACCAAAATAAAAACTGATGCAGGCAGCCAAACAGGCACAATATAACACACTGATTTAGTGAGTATTGTATTTTTATCAAAAATAAAAACTGATGCAGGCACTCAAAAGCACTTGCAAGAGTGGAAAAAAAGTAGTAATTTTGCATCGCATTCGGCAATTTACAAAGATCATGAAAGCAAAAACAAAGATATTATTCATCCTATTAGCTGTATGTGTAGCATGTACCAATAGGACAATTGTTGAGAACAACGAACTGCAAGAAGCTATATCACGAGTGTGGTTGGAGCCTGATTCGGCACAAGAAATATTGGAGAGGATAGACATCAACAACCTGAACGAATATGAGAAACATCGCTACCATTTAGCAGAAGCACATTTGATGCTCAAGCGCGAATTGCGGTTGCCTGCCGAAACGGATATGGAGGCATTGGCAAGTTACTTTGGCAATTATGGCGACGTAGCCAGTACCTCAGAAGCGTACTATATACAAGGTGCGTATCTCAATTGGCTTGGCAAGAATACAGAAGCTATGCAATACTTGAAAAAGGCAGAAAACAACCCTGCACCTTCTATCATTCAAGGTATGACCTACTACAAAATGGGACGTATTAGCGAAAGTGAACAACTATATGATATTGCATTGGAATACTACCAGAAAGCACTACCCTATTTGGAAGAAGCAGGATTGCCACTCTATTTAGCATCAGTATATAGAGAACTGGGCAGAAATAGCAATAGTGAGGGCAGAGATATGTACTTTGACAAAGCCCTAAATGCTGCAAGATTCATGAAGGATAGCATATTGTACATGGACATTCGATATGCACAACTATCTATCAGTCAGCCCAATTCGCCAGAGATAGCCAACATTTGTCAATACATGTGTCACGAGGTTGGCAGAAAGCGTTACGCATACGATTTAGTAAAATACTATATCCGCACACACAAAGCCGATTCGGCAAAGATATATCTCGATATTTTAGCAGCAGACACCACAGCACAAATATGGAGCGAGCAACAACATGCACTTTGGGAAAGCCAATATCTACATCTAAAAGGCTATTATAAAGAGGCATACGAATCACTATATGACTTGTATAATGCCTACTATAGAAAATTGGAAGAGGACGGAAGAGCCAGTGCGTTTGTAGCAGCACAATACTTTGATAATGAGATGGAAAAAGCAAAGAACTTGCAATTGCAATTGGAGAAACAGCAGTTGTATATCGTATTAGGTACAGTAGTGATTATTATTTTGTGCGTGGGTATATTGCTGATTTTATATAGTGCGAAACGTCGTACCGAAAGGCTAACAGAGCAAGCACGCACACAACAGCAAATCAGCGACTTACAAAACGAATTGCAATTGCGTCGCGATGCACTAAAACGAATACTAAATCAACGTTTGGAACTAAACAAGAACCTACAAGAAGCATTGCTAACAAAAAAGAAAGAAGAAGCCATTCCAGATTGGGCACAACAGTTTATTGACTCCAATATATTCTCTACAGAAGAACAATGGCAAAACTTCTTTGCTGAGTTTAACGGATGTTATGACAATCTATTGAGCCGTTTACAAAAGGATTATCCACGATTGACAAACACTGATATACAAGCACTTGCATTGTATATATTGGGATTGGACAACGCTGACATATGTTTGTTATTAGGTTTAACCCAACGTACAATATGGAGCCGAAGAATGCGTATCAAAGATCGAGTTGGATTGGGTGAAAAAGAGTCGTTAGATAAGTGGATTAAAGAGTGTTTAGTATCTAAAGTGTAAAGTGTAGAGTGTAAAGTGTAGAGTGTAAAGTGTAAAGTGTAAAGAAAAGAAATAGACTGCCTATATGGGCAGTCTATTTCTTTGGTTATATCTTTACCAAATTACTTCGCGTAGCTGACTGCGCGGGTCTCGCGGATGACAGTGATGCGGATCTGCCCTGGATAAGTCATCTCGTCTTGGATACGCTTAGCAATATCAAATGAGAGCAACTCCGTATCTTTGTCACTGAGTTTATCCGCACCTACAATCACACGCAGTTCGCGACCTGCCTGCAAAGCATAGGTCTTGGTAACACCCGGATATGACATGGCTATATTCTCCAAGTCGTTGAGACGTTTCACATATGCCTCTACGATCTCACGACGCGCACCAGGACGGGCACCCGAGATAGCATCACAAGCCAATACAATAGGAGCAATAATTGACTCCATCTCACACTCCTCGTGGTGAGCACCGACCGCATTACAAATATCAGGTTTCTCGCCATACTTCTCGCAGAGTTTCATACCCAACTGTGCGTGTGGCATCTCCATATCCTCATCGCTGACCTTACCAATATCGTGTAACAGACCTGCACGACGGGCTTTCTTAACATTCAAGCCCAACTCCGCAGCCATAGCAGCACAGAGGTTAGCCGTCTCGCGGGCGTGCATGAGCAAGTTCTGACCATAACTGGAGCGATACTTCATCTTACCAATCAAACGAACCAACTCGGGGTGCATACCGTGGATACCAAGGTCAATCGTAGTGCGTTTACCTGTTTCGATAATCTCTTCCTCTACCTGTTTGGTCACTTTAGCCACAACCTCCTCAATACGTGCAGGGTGGATACGTCCGTCCTGCACCAATTGGTGAAGCGCCAAGCGCGCAATCTCACGGCGAACAGGGTCAAATGCAGAAAGCGTAATCGCCTCTGGTGTATCATCTACCACAATTTCTACACCTGTGGCAGCCTCCAAGGCACGGATATTACGTCCCTCACGACCAATAATACGACCCTTAACTTCATCATTATCAATATGGAATACGGTAACCGCATTCTCCACCGTAGCCTCAGAGGCAATACGCTGGATAGATTGGATAATAATCTTCTTAGCCTCTTTATTGGCAGTGAGGCGCGCCTCATCCATGGTGTCATTGATGTATGCCATGGCAGCCGTCTTGGCCTCATCTTTGAGGGCATCCACAAGTTGCTTCTTTGCCTCTTCCGCAGAGAGACCTGAGATTTGCTCCAATTGTTGCTCAGCAGCCCTGTGCAGGCGGTCGATTTCTTGTGCCTTACGCTCAATGGCTTTTTGTTGGTTCTCAATGTTTTGGCGTTGATTATTCAACTCATTTTGAGCACGTTGCACCTCACTTTGTTTCTGGTTGAGTTGCTGGTCACGTTGTTGTACGCGTTGCTCCTGTTGATGAAGTTTCTGCTCGGCTTGACGCACCTGATTTTCGTGTTCCAACTTGAGCGCAATAAACTTCTCTTTTGCCTCAACAATTTTGTTTTTCTTGATTACTTCGGCTTGTTCCTCCGCCTTGCGGAGAATGCCTGACGCATGGTAGCGGAAGATGAGGAAGCAAACACCTGCTCCTAAAAATAACGCTACTATTGCGACTATTACTGAAAGAGTATTCATAATTAATCTAACAATTTATTATTTTGTAATGTATTTAGTATCAATTGATTTAGTTCTTGTATTTTCTCATCAATAGGTTGCAAGCGGTGCGCATGCGCGTCTGCTTGCAGATTGACTGCCATCTCCAATGCGACAAACACCCATATTTGTTCCGCTGAATGGGTGGGTAACATTTTGCGATAATGGCGATAACGCTCATTGATTTGCTCTGCGGCATTGCGGTAGAGCACCTCTTTGTCCGCCACCACATTCAGCGATATATGGTGCGCATCCAATTGGAGGGTGATATGTTGTTTTCTTGTCTGTTCCATAATTTAGGCTTTCAGAGCCTCGATTGCTCTATCCACCTGAGCAATGAGATTAGAAAGTCGTTGTCTGACACGGTCACGCTGCTCTGTATCGGTATTCTCCGCCAAGAGTGCATGAGCCGTTTCCAAGTGTTTGTAATCCGTTTGCAACTGCAAAAGTTCTGCGTGTGTACGCACAATCTCCTTGTGCTGACGCTCGTTCTCATTCTGCAAATCAGCCAGTTGCTTCTGCAAATCACGATACTGCTGAATCAACAATTGCAGATTCGTTTCGAGCGTTGATAATGCTTTCACGGTAATGCCAATGATAGTGATTAGAAACTATATCCAACACCCAATCCAAGTGTTCCCTTGAATTGTACACGCTCAGCCATTACGCCATCGGCATCGGCTATCTTCACACCATTGTAGTATTTGAGCGAAGTAGAGAGGGTCACATTAAGACACTTGAGGAATTGGTACGAGATAGCAGCATCCCAGTCCACATCGAAATTACCAAATCGTTGGTTATTATCTTGGTAACCAATAAATTCCATACCGTCGTATGACTGATTACCAAGACCTAAGTCACCTAAGTCAGCATAGTATTGTCCAGCAGCATCCTTATAAATCTTCGTTTTGTTCCAAGCGTATGGCGTATAAAGTCCCACAGAGGTGATAATCTTTAGATCCTTGTAGGTATAGTTGATTGCACCTTTGATAGAAAGACCCAACTCTGCACGCATGTTGCAGTCGTAACTCTTCACTACCATACCCGTTTGATCATTCACCTCGTATTTCCATACAGCGTATTTCTCCTTTAAGTCCTTTTCGAGTTCGGCTTGGTCTGTAGCATATTTCTCAGCCAACATATCGCTGACATACACAGTGCGCAAACGACCTGCAATTGGAGAGATATACACCGAGAAAATATCATTGGGCTTCCAGTCAATACCGACAGAAATATCCGTATATGAAGGCGCAAGGAACTTAGAGATAATAGGGTCGTATGCCTCCGAAACGCCATATTTGCGACCAGGGGCAAACTGGCTCTGGAATCCTGCGGAAGCAGTCAAATACCACGTTTTAGCCATCTCCCAACCGAACTTGGTGGTGAAGTTAATCTTGTCGCTTGACTTCTGGAATGGGTCAAACTCTTGGTCAATATACGACAGTCCGTATTCCAAATCAAGATTGGTTTCCCACGACATACTATTCTCTGCGTACAACAGACGTACCTTGCCAAAAGCAACTCCCGTAACATTGTTGTTACCACCAGCAGCCCAATTCACCAATCCTGTGGCACTGGCATTCAAACCCAATACACCTGTACATTTCCATGCACTGGGCTCTTTTTCAGCCTCTTGTGCAAATATCGTAGCAGCAACTGCTACTGCAAATAAAGAGAGTAAATACTTTTTCATTCTTAATTTTTAATTCAAAATTCTTAATTCAATATTAATATTGAGCAGCGTCATATACTTGGTCTGCTATTTCGCTGCCAACTAACTTTTCAATCAAGCAGAAAGCAAAATCACTACTGAGTCCAGGACCTTTAGCAGTAATGACGTTCTTGGATTCAACGACCAATCCGTCCACATAACTTTCGCCCAGATACTCCTCAAAACCAGGATAGCAAGTGGCTTGCTTGCCCTCAAGGATACCCAATCTGCCTAACACAGATGGTGCCGCACAGATAGCAGCAATCAACTTGTCTTGCTCGTTGTGCTTCAGCAATAATTGGCACAAAGCCTCACACTCATGCAGTTTGGTAGCACCGCCTGGCAAAATCAACATTTCAGCATCCGCAAAATCTGCATTGGCAATCAGTGTATCTGCCTTCACAGGGATATTGTGAGCACCCATCACCATTTCTTGTCCAGTCACAGAAACAGTGGTCAATGCGATATTAGCACGACGCAATAGATCTATCGTGGTGATAGCCTCTATTTCTTCAAAGCCATTGTCTAAAAAAATGTAGTTCATGATAATTGTTAATTTTTTAGTTGAGTTTGAAATTATATGTAATAGAACCTATTTGTTCTTTATCTCCTTCTGTAAATTTAGCCTTGCGCGCAGCATCCAAAGCCAATTGTATCGTGTACTGATCACTAATGGTCGTACCACCAGCCAGCGATACTTTGATTACGTTACCCGCTTTATCCACACGGATAGAAACGACCACTCTACCCTCTTCCTTAAAATCATTAGAAGGTTTGGGCATACTCTTCATACTACGCCCTTGCAAAGACCACATGTTGCCGTTTACCGAGCCGAAGTTCTTGCCGACAGGATTGCCCTTGCTGGTGGCAGCAGGTGTAGCCGTAGCATTCTCGGCATTCGCACCCTCTGTAGAACCCGCTTGTCCGAACAAGGCTCCCATGGCTTGGGCTTTCTTGATAGCCTCTTCCTCGCGCGCTTTTTGTTCGGCAAGAGCCTTCTCACGGGCTATACGTTCGGCCTCCAGCCGCGCTTCTTCCTCCTTTTGCTTGCGAATCATCTCCTCCTCTTCAGCCTGACGTTTGAGGTCATCCTCGTTTTGTTGCGCCAATGCCAATGACTCCTCATCCTCCTGTACCATCAGGTCGTTTTCGGAAGGCTGAGCAGGTGTAGGCATGGGAGCAGCAGGCTGCTGTTCTACCTGCGTAATAGGGTCAGGCATAGGCAATACATCGGGGGTACCACCACCCTCATCAGCATCGCCAAAGGTGATAATAATACCTTCGTCCTCCAACTGTATGGGAGCCACCATCGTCAGTTTGAAAAGCAACAAGAACAACAGCAACAGCAGAACAATCGTTCCACCTGCTGCTATGATATGTGATTGATACTCTTTCACTTCTTCGTAGCCAAAACAATCTTCATCTTATGCTCATTAGCAATATCCAAGACATTCACTACCTCGCGATAAGCAATATCTTGGTCCGCATGCAAAGCAATATACATAGCACTATCTTGCTGCTGAATCGTGCAGAGATATGCCTCTAAGTCTTCCGCCATGATAGGCATAGGTTTCTGACGACCAAGAGCCACATAGTAGTTACCCAAGTTGTCGATACTCACTTTAGCCACCACCTGCTTGGTAGTAGATTTAGCACGCGCTTGGGGCAAGTTGATCTTAATATCATTGGGCGAAGACATGGTACTTACCATCACAAAGAATAGCAATAGCAAGAATATCAAGTCAGTCATGGAGGACATGGCGAATGTAGCCTCCACTTTGTTTCGTCTTTTAAGTGCCATACTTCAGTTGAAAGTTTATAGTTGAAAGTTTAAAGGCATGGGTTATACAGGCTCGTTGAGCAAGTCCATAAACTCCATCGTGCGCGACTCCAATTGGCGAACCACACGGTCAATACGCGATACCAAGAAATTGTATGCGAACATAGCCAAGATACCCACAATCAAACCACCAACCGTAGTCACCATGGCTTGGTACATACCCTCAGACAAGGTGGAAATCTCAATCACACCACTTGCGTTTTGCGCCATATTAAAGAAGGTCTGCACCATACCCAGCACCGTACCCAAGAAGCCAAGCATAGGCGCACCCGCAGCAATAGTAGCCATCAGCACCAATCCTTTCTCCAAAGTGCTAACCTCTAAGTTACCCACATTCTCAATAGCCACTTGCACATCTTGCATGGGGCGACCAATACGCGAAATACCCTTCTCTACCATGCGTGCAGAAGGTGTATCGGTGCGTTGGCAAAGTTTGACCGCAGAGTCAATCTTACCCTCCTTGATATAGTCGCGGATACGGTTCATAAAGGTCTTATCCTCCTTGGTAGCCTTAGTCAGCACCACCATACGTTCAATGAATAAATAAAGCGCAAACGCCAACATCAATGCCAACACAATCATAATCCACCCACCATACTGAGCCATCGTAAAGAGGTTGATTGATTCTTGCATTGGTTGTTCCATCGTTGCCAACGAGTCTTGTACAGCAGTCATGGCTGTATCCATGTTAGTTTGAATTTGAAAGAGCATATCTGTATTGTTTAATAGTTTCTTGTATTCCTAAATATAATGCATCCGCGATGAGCGCGTGTCCGATACTCACCTCATCTACCCATGGGAAGGCCGTTACAAATGCCTTTAAGTTGCGCAGGTTGAGGTCATGCCCCGCATTCAGCCCTAATCCCAAATCACGCGCTTTCTCTGCCGCAGCACGGTACATGTTTATCGCAGTCTCTGGGTCTTTATCATACACCTCAGCATATGGACCCGTATAGAGTTCTACCCTATCCGCCCCTGCTTTGGCAGCGTATTCCACCATCTCAGCATCAGCATCCACAAACACAGAGACACGGATACCCACATTCTTGAAACGCTGAATAATGGTTGTCAGTTTGGCAAAATGCGCCTTCGTATCCCAACCATGATTGCTCGTTAATTGGTCATGCGCATCAGGCACAAGGGTTACTTGGGTAGGCTTGACCTCCAACACCAAATCCATAAACGCAGGTTCGGGATTGCCTTCGATATTAAACTCCGTTGTTACAATCTCCTTCAGCGCACGAACATCTGCTCGGGTGATATGACGCTCATCAGGGCGAGGATGCACCGTAATCCCCTCTGCACCAAAGCCTTCACAGTCCACAGCAAACTGCTCCACGTCGGGCAGATTACCCCCGCGCGCGTTGCGCAACGTAGCCACTTTGTTGATATTTACACTCAATCGGGTCATAATCGCTGCAAAGGTACAAAAAAAATTGCACATACGCAAGATGTGAACCAAAAAACATACAAAAAAAACATTAGTAGTCCCTTAACGAAGGCAGGTTTATCCCTGCCTTAAGTGTCTGTGAGATTCCAATCAGGTTCCAATCAGGTTCCAATGAGGTTCCAATGGAAGTGGCGGGCAGATAGAGGGCAGGAGGTGTATCGGGAGTCGGGGAGCGGAGATTAGGTAGTGGGTTCGAAGAACTGTTGCAGTTCATCAAAACGACGGACTGAATCGGAACCATATCTCCATAGATGGTGGCGGACTTTAGACATAGGCTTGTCTTGACCTAACTTCGTTTTGGAATAAAACTTGTCGGCATAACAAATCAAGCGTTCCTCCAGTGTACGAGGCATATAATCTTGCAACGGAACAGGCAATTGCTCGCGGATAATCTGCTCAATCGTAATGCCCGTACCCGTATGTCGCTCTGCCACCGCAGCATGCTTAGGAAGACCCTCCTGACGCAGAATCTCTGCACCCAAATAGCCATGCTCAATATAGGTATGCTTGCCCAAACAATGAATCTTAGGCGCATCGCATAGCACCACACCAATGTCGTGCAACATAGCAGCCTCCTCCACAAACACAGGGTCCACTTCACCCCGCGCTACCCACTCGGGATGTGCCTGAACAATCGCTAAAGCACGGTCAGCCACCTGCCGCGAATGGGTCAAAATAATATGCTGAAGTGCCGTGTTATCCGCACAGTATTTTGCGATTAATGCCTCGTAGTCAATCATTTACCCCAATATAATTTTTCCTTGAGTGATTGCATAAACGTTTGTCCGCTGATTCGCACCAGTTTGATGGTACGTTGCGAACGTTCAATATGCAGTTGGATATCCTGATTCAGCACCTGACTCCTGCCGTCCACACTGAGCAGGTAATTACCATTACGGCTGGAGATTTTAATATCTATTTTGCTATCGTCTAACACCACCAAAGGGCGGATATTAAGGCTATGCGTAGCCACAGGAGAGAGGATAATAGCATTGACATGCGGGTCAAGCAAAGGACCACCTACACTGAGATTGTATGCCGTTGAGCCAGTGGGAGTTGCAACAAGCAAACCATCCGCCTTATAGTTGTGCAAGTACTCGCCATTGAGCGTAACATCCACCGTAATCATACTACTCAGACCCGACTTAAGAATAGCCACCTCGTTGAGCGCATAGGGCGAAGCAATCTTGCCATCATGCTGGCAAGTAACCTCCAACATTCGGCGTTGCTCAATGGTGTAGTTATTGCTAATCAGTTGCTCCAATACAGCATCCACATTTTCGGTATGTATCTCCGCCAAATACCCCAAGTGCCCACAATTGATACCCAATATCGGAATATCAAGGTGCCCAATCAACGAAGCAGTGGTCAAAAACGTGCCATCGCCACCCAACGAAAGCGCAAAATCAATCGTATTGCCCGTATGCGACACATAATCATCTACAGATGGGAACTCACGATAAGATGTTTCATGGCGCAGTTCTTGCGACATGACAATATCCACACTGCGCTGTTGCAAAAACTCAACGACATGCTTCACCTCGCGAACCGTATCAGAGCGAAGGGTATTTCCGAAAATTGCGATTACCATAGTATTTTGTTCTTTCAGGAGTCGGGAGTCGGGATTCCAAATTCGGGAGTCCAGAGTCGGGAGTCCAAATTTAGGAATCGGGAGTCGGGATTCCAACATTAATTATTCACGCGGATACCATTGAGCAAGGCAGCAGCGTCCATACGCTTCTTGCCCGGCAGTTGGAGTTCGAGCAAATCAATATACCCGTCCGCACAAGGCACAATGATATGTCCCTTTTGCTCAGGTATTTGCGTGATAGCCGCCCTATAGACTTTAGCCCCACGAAGTACCTCGGACAAAGGATGGTTGGCAGGCATCTCGCCAATCCATGCCGCAGGATATGGACTGAGTCCACGCACATGATTGCGTATCTGTTCGGCTGTCCGAGAAAAGTCAATCATACACGTATCCTTAAAGATTTTGGGTGCGGGGCGCAGTTCTATCGAATTGTCTTGCGGAATGGTAGTTACAGGCAATCCCTGATTGTCCGCCTCGATGATAGCATCCACAGTGCGAGTAACCAAGTCCGCCCCCATCATCATGAGTCGGTCGTGAACGGAGCCGACATTCTCATCATCTGCAATAGCAATACGCTCTTGCAGAATGATATTGCCCGTATCAATCTCGTGTTGGAGCATAAAGGTGGTAGCACCCGTCTCGCGGTCGCCGTTCATAACAGCCCAGTTGATAGGCGCAGCACCACGATACTGAGGCAAGAGAGAGGCATGGAGATTAAACGTACCCAAACGAGGCATACTCCACACCACCTCGGGCAACATACGGAATGCCACAACAATCTGCAAATCAGCATTGTAGGACTTAAGTTCCGTAAGAAAGTTTTCATCCTTTAGACGCTGAGGTTGCAATATAGGCAAACCCACCGACAGAGCATATTGCTTTACGGCAGAGAACTGCAACTGGTGTCCGCGCCCAGCGGGCTTGTCGGGCATAGTGACTACTGCCACCACATTATATCCGCCCTCCACTAACGCGCGAAGACTCTCGACCGCAAAGTCGGGAGTACCCATGTATACTATTCTTATATCCTTTTTATCCATAAATCCTTGCCTTTACACTTTACACTCTACACTTTACATCCTATCTAAATGTATGTGAGAAACCGATGCTGATAAACTCCTTGAACTGCATCTTTGTTTTCATATTAGGATTGACCTCCACCGCACTATCATAGCGAGGATGCAACATCACCTTCGCAGACAAATAACGGTTGATAATGAAGTCCACATCTACCTCCAATTCGGTCTCAATACGCTTGTAGTTGGTAAAGAAATAGAAATTAGTTTCTACAATAATCTCTCGCACAGGTCGCCACTTCCAATCAATGCGCACCGAACTACCCAACTCGTTCAAACTGTTTTTTCCAGCCTCTATACCATACTCGGTAACATTGACCTTATCAGGGTCAGCATTCAACGCATACACCATCTTGTATGTGGCAGGAGAGATATTGATATCCAGTCCCTTAATTGGTTTGCAATCAATACCAAGTCCCCACATGAATCGTATAGGCGTTAGGAAAGCCGAGGCTAACTCCGTGGTGTTCTTGCGCCAGTTATTCATCAGGTTGGTTCGGAACTCAACGTTCGTGGAAACATACCACATCTTGTGGAGTTGATAGCCAAACTTACTATTGATACGGAAGACATCATCCGTTGTATTGATAATGCGCAGCGAGTCTCCACTGACGGTGCTGACACCCGCACGCCATTCACCCGTACTCTCCCACGAAAGGTTATCCTGATTATAGGTTAGCTTTCCTTTCGCACTTGCCAACATAGCAAACGAATTAGCAGCACCCTGATACCAGTTTTCGGTGGCATAGTTCTGGGTGATTTGCAAAGAGAGGTTGAGCTCCTTTCGCCACGGCGAGTTCTGATAGCGTATCGCACGCTCAATATCCATACGGTCTTCCTCCAAGTCTTTCACAATAGCACGTTTGACATCTATATTGTCCAAGACCATGGTTTTGAGTCGGTTCGAATCACTGATAGCCGTATAGAAATGCGCATGGTGCGTAGTGATATACCTTCTGGCCTTGGCGCGAATAGCAGGAATGGTGTATTCGTTAGGTTTGGTAGTATCTGTGAGCGAGGGGAAAGTGGCAGGTATATACATCAGTTGCATACACAAAGGATGAGGATACTGGTCCCAAATGGTGTCATTGGCATGCAAGAGTTGGCTTTGGCGCGCCACCAGTTCCAATAGGATAGCATCTTCGTCCAACGTGGCAGGTGCATTCAGGCTATCCAACAGCCCGTGTATCACAATGACCGTATCCTGTTTATCTATAGTCATTGTTACGGTGTCGGGAAGAAGCACGGATGTTGTGTCTGCGGTCATAGATGGAACCACAGAAGTGGTGTCGATACGGCTCGTATCATTGACAATAGTGTGAAGCAAACTAATATCCATCACATCCTGCGCCCATGTGGACAACGAGATGCAACACAACAGAATCCCTATGTTAATCAGTGGTTTCACTCTTTTACCTTTAATCTACACGCGCGTATAATAAGGCATATACCCCAAATGATGAATGGCAAGGATAGCCATTGTCCCATATTAAGCAGATGATTAGCCTCAAAGAGTTCTTGGTCGTTCTTGATGAACTCCAACATGAAGCGCGTAAAGAAGATTATCTCTAAGAACACACCCAAGAGTAGTCCTTCGCGCTTGTATGCCTTGCCCTTCCAATACATGAGCCATGTTACCATGAATGCAACAATGCAATAAAGCATCTCGTAGATTTGTGTAGGATGGCATGGCACTGTTTGTCCGTCACGCACGAAGATAAAACCCCATGGCAGGTCGGTAGGCGTACCATAAATCTCGGAGTTCATGAGGTTGCCAAGGCGAATCAGTGTGGCAGTTACACAAACACCCACTACAAGACGATCCATAATCCACAGGAGGGAGGTATGGAACTTAGGCTCTTTGGAGAACACCTTTTTATTGAGCAGCCATGCTGCCGTCAGCAGACCAATAGCGCCACCATGACTGGATAAACCACCTTCCCAAATCTTGAGCAACTTGAATGGATGCTCAATATAAGGGTTGCGATAGTTGATTGTCCAACCGAAGATTTGTACGGGTTCGGTGGAGATACCCATATACTGACAATAAGCCTTCATGCCCGGCAAAGTGACATCGTGCCACTCATAGAACCAACAGTGTCCTACGCGGGCACCGATAATCAAGCCTATGACCATCCACATGAAGAGCTTGTCCGTCCAATCGGCAGGGCAGTTCTCATTCTTGTATAGTTTAACCTGAATGAGATAGCATAGATAAATACCTATCGCCCACAATAGGCCATACCAACGAATGCCTCCATTGCCGATATGAATGAGAATAGGATCTACGTCCCAAACTACGGATAATAAACTACTAATCATTTTATTACAATTTATTTCCCAATACCGTATATCGTTCATTACCGCGACGGATATACATCATACCATTGCGGTCAATTATGATTTGCGCCTCTGATTCAGTGATAACATCAATAAGGGATGTAGGAGTATTCTCATATTCCTGCAATAGGATACGCCCTACAGCCGATGCATCGTGCGTAAAGTGAAGATACAATCGTTCGCCTGCTACGCGCGCGTTCTCTAATAGGTTAATATCTATATGGTAGGATTGCTCCTCTGTTGCAATATCCGCCTCTGCGAGCAGTTCGCCATCGCATGTCGCGCGAGTAATCTTAAGATGGCATGGAACAGCATTAGGCTCGTTCCATGAAACAGCCAATCCTTTGCCTTGTGGGATATAGGTAGGGTCTAAATAAAAGACATCGTCCGCATGTGAACTAACAATAGTCATCTCAGGGAAAATCGCCAAACAATCAGAACAAGTAGAATGATAGCCCTGATTATACGGCATACATATCACACGACCTCCAGTGCCACCAACAGGATATATCTTAATATGCACAGGAGTATAATCACTGATGTCCTGTACGCCAAGACTGGCTAATTTGTTCTCGATTGCATCGCTGTTAATATCGCGGGTTTGATTGGGTGAAAGGGTATATGAATACATTGCATTGGCAGATGAACATAGGGAATATATATCCAGTTTCACCTCGCAATCAGCATAAAGATATGCCGTGATACCCTGTTTAACATCTCCCAGCGTGGCATTATACCAGACTGTTTCCGTTATTTTCGTATCCAATGGGAATCCAAACGTGTGGCTTTCTTCTGAGCAGTAGCAGTAGTGTGCAGGCCATCCTGACAATTTGCGCAACCATTCACACATGCTACTGACTTGGTCTGGTGCAGTAGGAGTTTGCTCTGCCACTACAGACGTCATGGCCGATACTAAAAGTAGTATTAACAAATTAAATCGTTTCATATTCATTATATATTTATGCTTCCATTTTACCGTGGCATTGTTTATATTTCTTGCCCGAACCGCATGGACAAGGGTCGTTTGGACGAGGTTTCTTCTCTACGCGGAGTGGCTCAGGGCGCTGCATCTCGCGTGTGTCGCGGTTAGCCGCAGCAGCTTGACCACTGGCAGCAGCGGCACGAGCCACAGCATCTTTCTGCGTACGATAACGCGAGTAATCGTGGCGTTGTTGCGCATGCGCTTGGCGCACTTCTTGTGGGTCGCGGGTTGGAATCTGACCGCGCAGCAAGATGGCTATAGCTCGACGATTGAAGCGATCCAGCATCTGCTTGAAGATATTGAACGACTCCAGTTTGTAAATGAGCAATGGGTCTTTCTGCTCGTAGCTTGCGTTCTGAACAGATTGCTTGAGTTCATCCAATTGGCGCAAATGCTCTTTCCACTCGTCATCAATCACGAAGAGGAGCATACGTTTCTCAAACTCGCGCACCACCTCGCGGCACTCGGTCTCGTAGGCTGATTTCAGATTAACTGCCACGTTGTATGCACGTTTGCCATCGGAGATTGGGATTAAGATATTCTCATACATTGCACCGCGCTCCTCATACACCTTCTTAATGACAGGGTATGCTACCTTCTGCAAGGTCTCCATACGACGTTTGAAGGTATCTAACGCTTCTTCTGCCAGTTTATCGGCTAAGACATTCTCGCGCGAAGAACGGAACTCCTCCTCGGTGAATGGCACCTCCATAGCAAAAACCTGCATAACATCCATCTGCAAGCCCTCGTAGTCCATCACATCGCGGGCATCTGCCACTACGGATGCAGCAGTGTCGTAAATCATATTGGTGATGTCCACGCCAATGCGTTCGCCCATGAGAGCATGGTGGCGTTTAGCGTAGATGACATTGCGCTGTTGGTTCATCACATCATCGTACTCGATGAGGCGTTTACGGATACCAAAGTTATTCTCCTCTACCTTCTTCTGTGCGCGCTCGATGGAGTCGGAAATCATCTTATGCTCGATCATCTCGCCCTCTTGGAAGCCCATCTTATCCATCAAGCCTGCCAATCGGTCAGAACCGAACATACGCATCAGGTCATCCTCCATACTCACGAAGAACACACTGCTACCTGGGTCACCTTGACGTCCTGCACGACCACGCAACTGACGGTCCACACGGCGACTCTCGTGGCGCTCGGTACCAAGAATAGCCAAACCGCCTGCCTCTTTCACTTCTGGTGTAAGTTTAATATCCGTACCACGACCCGCCATGTTCGTAGCAATAGTTACCATGCCCTTGCGACCTGCCTCGGCCACGATGTCCGCCTCGCGTTGGTGCAACTTGGCATTCAATACGTTGTGCGAGATTTTGCGCAGGTTCAACATTCGGCTCAGCAATTCACTGATTTCCACGGATGTCGTACCAACCAGCACTGGGCGACCTGCTTTAACCAACTCCGTAATCTCATCAATCACGGCGTTGTATTTCTCGCGCTTGGTGCGATAGATACGGTCGTTCATATCTTCGCGAGCGATAGGGCGATTGGTAGGAATAACCACCACATCCAGTTTGTAGATATTCCAGAACTCGCCTGCCTCTGTTTCCGCAGTACCCGTCATACCCGAGAGTTTGTTGTACATACGGAAGTAGTTTTGCAAGGTGATGGTAGCAAAGGTCTGTGTGGCTGCTTCCACTTTCACATTCTCTTTGGCCTCTACCGCTTGGTGCAAACCGTCTGACCAACGGCGACCTTCCATCACACGACCCGTCTGCTCATCTACGATTTTGACTTGGTTATCATCGATGATATAGTCCACATCTTTCTCGAAGAGGGTATATGCTTTCAGCAGTTGGTGTACGGTATGTACGCGTTCGGATTTCACGCTATAGTTAGCCAAAATCTCATCTTTCTTTTGGCGTTTCTCCTCATCGCTCAGGCCTGCTTTCTCTATCTCTGCCACCTCGCTACCTACGTCAGGCAACACGAAGAACTGTGTATCTTCCATATTACCCGTCAGGGTATCAATACCTTTGTCGGTGAGTTCGATGGTCTTGTGCTTCTCATCAATCACAAAGTAGAGCTCATCGGTAGCCACATGCATATGTTTCTCATTCTCTTGCATATAGTACTCTTCGGTCTTCTGCAAGCGCACTTTTACACCCGGTTCGCTAAGGTACTTGATGAGTGCTTTGCTCTTAGGCATACCCTTGAAACAGCGGAAGAGTGCCAACTCGCCTGCCTCGCGCTCTTTCTCATCGGCACTCTGCATCTTAGCTTTGGCTTCGGTGAGAAGTTTGGTGGTCAAGGTGTTTTGGGTGCGAACAAGTAGTTCTACGCGGTGCTTGTATTCATCATACATCTGGTCTTCGCCTTTTGGCACAGGACCGCTGATAATCAATGGCGTACGCGCATCGTCAATCAATACAGAGTCCACCTCATCCACAATAGCGTAGTTGTGACCACGTTGCACGAGATCCATTGGGCTGGTAGCCATATTGTCGCGCAGGTAGTCAAAGCCGAACTCATTATTGGTACCAAATGTAATATCGCATGCGTATGCACGACGGCGTTCATCGGAGTTAGGTTTGTGTTTGTCGATACAATCCACGGTCAAACCATGGAACATATATAGAGGGCCCATCCACTCGGAGTCACGTTTGGCGAGGTAGTCATTGACGGTTACCACGTGTACACCTTCGTGGGTCAAAGCATTGAGGAACACAGGCAGTGTAGCCACAAGGGTTTTACCCTCACCCGTAGCCATCTCGGCAATCTTGCCTTCGTGAAGAACCACACCACCTATGAGCTGCACATCATAATGCACCATATCCCACACGTGCTCGTTGCCACCTGCGGTCCATTTGTTAAAGTAAATGGCTTTGTCGCCGTCTATCTCCACAAAGTCGAATCGGCTATCGGCAGCCAAGTCGCGGTCCATCTGTGTCGCTGTTACCTCTATTTCCTCGTTCTGAGCAAAGCGGCGAGCGGTACTCTTGACAATGGCGAACACCTCAGGAAGAATCTCACGCAGCACGTCCTCGTAGGTGGACTTGATATCTTTTTCGATATGGTCTATTTCGTTGTAAACTTTCTCACGCTTGTCTATTTCGAGATCTTCGATATTGGCTTTTAGTTCGGCGATGCGAGCTTTCTTGTCAGCCACGCGCTCCTGGATACGCGACATGAGCACAGCGCTGCGAGCGCGAAGAGCATCATTGCTGAGCGCATCTATTTCCTCATAGACTACTTTGATTTTCTCTACATACGGCATAATTTCGCGCATATCTTTCTGCGATTTGTTGCCGAATAACTTAGTAATAAATTCTACTAAACCCATATTTATTTACAATTTGACGATTTACTATTTACTATTTGTTTTCCCAACGGATTGGGCTTTCAATTTGTTGCAAATGGAGCATTCCACTCCAAATTAGCGCGCAAAGGTACAAAAAAATATGCACATACACAAGTGTTTTGAGCGAAAATTTATTTTCAAGCTAAAAAACACTTGTGTATGGGCTGCGTAGGGTGGCATAAAACGTTTTGCAAAATTTCTTAGATGTACCGATGCCACATCGTCCCCCCGATGATGCGCATCACTCTATAGGACTTGTTGGCTTAGATTTAACCATTTTGGGAACCAACTCACCAACGCAGCTGGACAGCTCAAGAGTCCATCATTAAACTGCAAGTTAAGCATAGAGAAACGCATACGATACTTAGGATGATACTTTTCAGTATATACACTTAGGCTACGCCCACTGATATTATTCTCTGCTTTTACTTCGATCGGTATAATTTCAGTCCCCCATTGAATAATATATTCTACCTCCGCTTGGTTTTCTGATGTCCAATAATAAGGGAAGAGATCAGCAGACATAGACACCAAAGATTGTAGCACAGCATTCTCTGCCATTGCCCCCTTAAATTCCTTATAGCCAGATACTTCTCCCAATATAGCATCTACAGGTAGTTTTGCTAAACGGCGCAACAGACCTGTATCACAAGCATATAGTTTGAAGGCTCCCAAATCCTCATAAGCAGATAGAGGCATATCAGGTCGTGTGCAATTATTCACACGATAGACTATCCCCGCATCTTCCAACCACAGCAAGGCATCCTCATAATCTTTGCTACGTGCTCCTTTCTTAAGTAGTTTATATACAAATTTTCTATTCTCTTTACTCAATTGCGATGGTAAACTATGCCACACCGCACGGATACGTGGTATGTCACGTGCCTGCGCATATTTAGCGAAATCCAGCTCATACAGGTCTAATATATCTTGCAACGCTTGCTCTACGGTCTGCATGCCTTTGCCTTCTAACAACGCATTGACTACTTCGGGCATGCCACCACAAACCAAGTATCGTTGATATTCCAATCGCAGTTTATTTAGGATAATAGTTGGTAAATGTTTAATTTCATTTACATCTTCTATATATTGGTATGTGGCATTATCTGCTGCATAAAGAAACTCACGAAACGAGAGAGGATACATTCGCATAATCTGTACTTTGCCAACGGGCACAGTCATCTTGCGTTGTTTCACGGCTACTCCTAATAGCGATCCTGCGGCAATAATGTGCCATTCTGGAGCATCTTCATAAAAATACTTTAAGGCATTGAGTGCGCTTTCACACTCCTGTATCTCATCAAAAATTAGCAACGTCTTACCAGCAATCAAAGGCACGTTGGTATATAGAGCTAACTCTTTTAATATGCGGTCTGGCGACTTGCTATCTTGAAAAGCACTTGCTAATTCTGGTTGGCGGTCAAAATTAAATACTGCATAATGTAAAAAATGGCGTTTACCAAATTCTTCCATTGCCCAAGACTTGCCTATTTGTCGCGCCCCCTTTAGTAAAAGAGGCTTTCGATGCTCAGCATTTTTCCATGCAAGAAATTGATTTAAAATCTCTCTATTAATTTGCATAATTCCGAAACTTATTTTAAGGGCAACTTATAGGAGCACCCTCAAGAATTAATTGATAACCAACACGACAATATACATTATTAAGTGCGATTTTATGTCATTTTCATCACTTTTCTGGACTTAACAATGAATTTTTCGCTGCAAAGGTACTATATTTTTCTGACACTTGCAAGAAAAAATCGCAGAAAGTTATCTTTTCTGCGATTTTTCTATTATCTAACTGCTCTCATCAGAGCGTCTAACTTCTCTCGGCGAAGCTTATTAGCTGACAATCGTCTGGAGTTTTGGCATCTGCATTGTGTATAAACTCACCTATACTTTGACATTGGATCCTACCTGATTTAGGATTAATGATAGAAGTAACAGCAGAAAGAATAGTAGCTTGCACGGACGAATGTTCAAAAGCGAGGTCGGCATCGGGTGCAAAGACACAATCCTCAATGATTAGATTTTCGCAATAGCAGAGCGGTTGTGTGCCCGATATGCGGCATCTGACTAATCGCAGATTTCGTGCATACCAACCCAGATATTCTCCCTTGACATCGGAATCATAGATAGTACAATCTTCACTATTCCAGAAAGCATCTTTGGTGTCTAATACCGCATTATGAATCTCTATATTGCGCGCATACTGAAAAGTGTATTTGCCTTGTAGTATTAAATTGTTGATTTGCAATTTATTGGATTGCATAAACGCATATTCTGCTCGTTGCATTTTTAGGTCAGACAAATGACCATTCTTGCAATACCAAAAAGCCTCTGCGCCATCGGACATTTGGATATTTTCGAGTATCAATCCATCTAATTCTCGGAATACTTTCGGAGCATCTACAATACAATCGTGCATACGGATATTTTTGCCATACCATAGTGGAGCACGGTCATCGGGAGTAAAATGGCAATTATGACATTCCACGTCCTCACATTCCCAAAATATATAGCATCCCTCAAACACGCACTCATGCGCCTCTATATGGCTACATTCTTTGAGGGCTGACTCGCCTTCGCCAATAGTAACTCGCTCCAGTCGCAGGTCTCTACTGCCATACAACGGGCGTTCGCCTGATAATATTTTATCCTGAATAATCACTTATACAAATATCGTTTTAGGGTTTGTTTGGCGGTGCGAGCAAGGGGTTCTTCGCTCCACTCGATGTCGTAAATCTGTGCGTACATAGGCAATTGCGCATTAACCGAGCGAAGGATGGACAATCTGAGAGCCTTCCTGCTGTCCGCTGATAACTCACCACTGACTACTACAATTGCCACGAGTTTGCCTTCACGAGCAATAACAATGGACTCTGCCACGTCGGGCAGGGCATTTATCTTGCTTTCTATATTATCGGAGTGTATATTCTCACCATTGGGCAATACAATCATATCTTGCTCCAAACGTCCCTCCACATACAGATAGCCATCCTCATCTAAATAACCTCGGTCGCCGGTATGCAACCAACCATCGGCATCAATCTTCTGTGCGGTTGCTTCTGGATTCTTGTAATAGCCAAGCATCACATTCTCGCCTTTGACAAGTATTTCACCATTTTCAGCTATACGAGCAGTCATTCCTTCAACTATCTTGCCACAAGAAGATATCTTTATTTCATTGATTTTTACACCACTAATAGCTATACCAACCTCTGTCATCCCATAACCATTTGATAGAGGCAAACCTATTTTGCTATACGTTTTTTCTAAATCTATGGACAAATCTGCACCACCTGTGCCTATGACTTTAAGAAATGATTTTAATTTTGATAATGATTCTTCGCCATATAACCCCAATAGGCCTCTTAATAATAATGGTACTGCAATACTTGAATATGGTTTAATAATACACAATGAGTTATAGTAAGTTTGTAAAGTTATAGAATTCATAAAGACATAAACATGTTTATCTATACACAATTGCCCCAACAATTCTCCAAAGAAAGATAGCATATGTGCAAACGGATGAAAGGCTATGAAATTTCTATTACTATCTTCGGGGCATTTGAATTTTACATGCTTTACGCTATTACTCATACATTTATGATTCAGCATCACTCCTTTCGATAAACCAGTTGACCCTGACGTAAAACAAATCATCGCTAAATCATCAGGTTCTCCGTGGCTGAAGTGACATTGTCCTCTCAAAGAAGCTTCGGTAAAGGTAGCGTTAACCTTCGGTTGACCGTCGGCTAACTGTCGGGAAACACAAGGGACTGAATGTATCAATGACCAATCTGCTAAAGAGATAGTAAAAGCAAGTTGATTCCCTTCATCCGAAAATGAGGCACTGATTTCTTCCCAAATCACCTCATCAGTAAAGAGTGCTTTGGCATCGGAGAAGTCTATCTGTCGGGCAATATCTTCGGGCGACTGACTATGCAAAACTGTGACCACCACACCTTGATAAGCAGCGATGGTGAGGTACGCAATTGCCCAGTGGGCTGAGTTGGCCCCACAAATTGCGATGTGGTCGCCTTTTTGCAATCCAAGTTGCTTAAAGAGTTCGCCAAGACGTAGCATCTCCATATACATTTCACCATAGGTATAATGATTGCCACGGGTGGTATCTTGGGAGGTGCCGTCCTCGGTGAGATAGAAGTCCGTGAGCGCAGGCGCATCCCAATTCGCATTGATTGTTCGGGCTAATCTATCTAAATAATGTTCAGTCATAGTTCGTTGTGAATTAAAGATTAACAAATATTTTTACCTATATAATCATATAAGTCTTGAAGCGTTACGAGCATCTTGATGGCATTGCGTTCGGGTAGAAAGCCAAAACTATATTTGATAAAGATAGTCGTTTCTACAGCATCTAAGGAGGTCATACCTAAATCGCGTTTCAACTCTGCTTCTGGAGTTAGCATACTGAGTTCATAGCCTAAACGATCTACCAAAAAGGCATTTACCTGTGATTGTATTTCTTGTTGTGTCATATTCAGTTGTCAGTTGTCAGTTATCAGTTATCAGTAGTCAGTGGTCAGTAGTCAGTTGTTAGTTGTCAGTTTTCAGTGGTCAGTGGTCAGTTTCTCGCCCACTTTCATAGGTTTGTTGTTCTCTGTCGTAAATCCTCTACCCGATTCAAAAAGTAAGAGGATATCGCTGCCTCCGAATTGGAAAAGCCCTAACTCTTGACCCTGCTCAATTTTCGTGCCAATCTGTATGGAATCGTTCCACACCACCGAACTCACCTGCTGAATGCCTACCGCCACCAATGCGATACGACCATATTCGGGCGTATCCATAACCAATACACCTCGTGTCTCTAAAGAATGAAAACCCGTGGAGGCTAATTGTGCATAACGATAGCGATGCTGCTCCTCATCCCAGATAATGACTCCACCGCCTGCGTGGATACCGCCTATAGTACGACATTCTACCACCTCGCCAGCACAAGGGGCATGAAAACGGTGGTAGTCAAATACATCCAATACCCAATGAATGGCTTTTCCGCCCACGAAAACATCTTGGTAAGTGCTACCTGCTAATAAATCAGATAGTTCATCCATAGAAGTCGTTTTTACAGGCATATCCATCAGCACACCGTCACACGGACTAACAAACCCACAATGGGGCACTATAAGCGGTGTGCGCAATCGGCGCGCAAAGAAATCATTCCAACTATGCCAATGTTCGGGCGACTCATAGCGCGCAGTATCTAATTCGAATCGACTATCGGTGCGCGCTAATTGATAATACGCCTCTTGCCAACTATCGCTACTGCTCAACCATTCTCCCCATGCCGTATTATACGCAGCCAACCAATGGGCAATAGTGGGTTCGTATTGCAGCGAAGGATACCAATACCCTCTATCCTTCAACGCTTCCAGAGGTTGATCCAACAGGAAATAGAAATAGCCGATACACTGGTCTATACGATGGAAGAACGAGGCATCCTCACCCAACTGAAGACTCTCCCAAGGCATACGATATCGGAAAGCGTCTAAATACACATACCATTCCTCCAAGGAGTGCACAGGATTGGTGCCACGGTCGGGATTGGCACGCTGCGCCATAAGAAGCGACTGCTCCACCATAGCACGCAACTCCTGATTGGATGATAGTATTTGTTTTATTTGCTCAACAACCATAGGGCATATTGTTTTATCATAGCAGCG
Source organism: Bacteroidales bacterium (assembly GCA_015061165.1). GTDB lineage: Bacteria > Bacteroidota > Bacteroidia > Bacteroidales > Paludibacteraceae > Colicola. Next base: position 73,485 of record SUXC01000005.1, on the reverse strand, counting down.
AAACGCTGCATGCTCTCTTTCTTATAATGCGTGGCACTATATCGGAATAGCAACTCCTCTATTCCACCCTGCACCTCGCATATCTCAATATCCAGCATAGCGTAGGCTATTCTCTGCTTGGGCATAGGCAGTAGCGTGGTGGGAATAGGTGAAGCAGATAGCAACTCATTTGGATTCTGATTTCGTATAATATTCACTGCATAATCCCAACGGGCATTATGGGGCTCAGTCAGCGTATAAGGATAATCACTATGCGCAATACCCGAGCGAATCTGATGACGCGCCTGATGCACCAACTCATCACGCGTATAGGGTTGATTGGTAGCAGGGTTCATACGCCTAATCTGGAAAGGAATATCCCGATGCAGGCTACCAAAGATATGTTGCTCCATAGGTGTTTCCCTACCCTCATATGCCCAAGTGAGTGCTGCGCTCTCTGTACCGCAGTATTCTGCAATTGCCAATGCTACGCACAAAGAGAAGAAGCCATCCAACGTAAGCATATTGTCTTGCGAGAACCGATTGATATCTGCACTAAAAGCACGGTAATCTTCGTTCAATATCCCCACGCGTGGAGGGAAAATGGTATGCAGACGCTTTCTATCTATCAATGGGCGCACAGGCACGTTCGTATCTGCAAAAGTAGTTTCTAACCATGTTTTACTATTTGCATAACGAGCAGAACATTGTATTTGTGATTGCTCTTCCAAATAGGTTAGATACTCATCTGAGGGCAATACTTCTCCTCTGTATGCTCGAATAACATTCTCAAAGAAGATATATATGCTTTTGCCATCGCCTAAGATTCTACTCCATCGGAATCGACAATACACATCTTCTCCCTTGGTCCATAATCGAATGGCATAATACTGCCCTTTCATAGTGGCAGGCGAGGACTGATAGCTCTGGTAGCCATGCGCGTCCACATACATATTGAAAACGGGATGGTGATTCAGCACCTGCAGAATGGCAGACTCAATGCGTTGCAGTTCCTTTTTCTGACCATGCCAACACCAACGAATATCAAACATATACACCCACGGTGCCCAACGAATCATGTGGAATACCAATTGCGAGAAGGGCAGTAGTGGATACGTTTTATTTCTTCTTTTTGTACAACACATAAGCATGTTTGATTGACTCAGAAGCAAACAACACACTATAGGAGAACAACAAAACAATATAAGCAGGGTCCACCAACATGTGGGGCCAGCACACAAGCACCAGTACCTCTATCAACAGCAGCACGGCATAAGGCAGTTGCCAGTATTTATGCCATTTCCACAGGATAAGAGGAAGTGGATTGAACAATACCATCATCAACCAACCTGCACTCGTAAATAGTTGTGTGAACAGTGCCATATACAACAAGAATACTCCTACAAAGCACTGTAAGCCCAATAGCATCCATTTCCAGCCAATTACCCCCAAAGTCATCAGCAATATAGTAATCAGTAATAAGATCCATGCAAACAATTGAGGAGTGAGAAGAGGGAATTTCGTATCTTCCACATAATCCGACTGAACAACATCTCCTATATATTCGGCAAATACCTTGCCATTCAGCGTGGAGGCTTGCCATATCTCTGCCAAATCAGCAGGTACAATCAGTTTCTCATCTATCGGGCAATCTTTATCATAGTCATTGGGTATCAATATGCCATACAGAAGTCTTAACCATGGATGTGCCTCCAAATCTTGGTACATAATCTCACGCCGAGATAGTGTCTCATAGCGTGTACCTTGAGGATATACAATCGGAATATCCTGCAATGCCGCTTTGATGAAATGCACTACAGAAATGGCACAACCGCGACGACTAAGGTCTAACTTCATACTCAGTCCCCTACTCAATTTGTTATCCATAATCTCCCAAAGGCGCGTCTCCACTTCTGGGGGAAGGTTCAGGCGATATTCGTGTACCGCACGATTCCAATGCCGATAATCTTGCAGATATTCGTCGGTAGGAATGGCAAACATACCCATTTTGAGTTGCCCCTTGGCATACTTAGCTACTTGCGTGTTTACACTCTCGCTCTCGTAACTGAAGCAATAATCCAAATCAAATACAGGACATTGCAAACGCAGGAAAGCATGCCCTTGCGTACCTAACACATCATCACGCCAATCCGTAGGGTCGGCTACCATTAGGCTCACGAACACGAAATCATCCGCGAGGCGGTCGATGGTATCATTGAAACCCATCTGCGCATTGCGTTCGGCTACGGACAATTCTTGCTTTTGCCCCACCGTTGTTAGGGCAAAAGCAAGAAATAGGATATTCAGTATTGCTCGTTTCATAAATTAGTTGTCAGTGGTCAGTTGTCAGTGGTTAGTTTTCAGTTGTCAGTGTTCGGTGGTTAGTTATCAGTTGTCAGTGGTTAAAGGGTAGTTCTCAGTTTTTTCATATAGGCGGCTAACATACTACGTATTTCGGAAATCTCGTGAATCCACCCGTCGTATTGTTCTGCAGTTATATATTCTAACTCCTTCGCTATTAACAATTCATACTCTACTTCCGAAGCAGAACCTGATGCTATATTCAAGAAATTAGCCAACTCTGCATTGGTACGCCGTCCACATCCCTCTGCTATATTAGTAGGGATAGAAACAATGGCGCGTCGTATTTGAGAGGTTAAACCATAAAGTTCCTCTTTCGGAAAAGTTTTTGTAGCCTTATAAATTGTTAATGTTAGTGTATGACTTCGTTGCCATATAATTTGCTTCTTAAAATCCTTCATAACTAATTACCGAAAACTGACAACTGATAACTGACAACTAATGCAATATCTTGTGTACTTCGTTTTCACCAGTGATGACATATACACCTGTGGTTGGGAGTGCGACATCCACTGCGGTTTGTACCATACCGCTGTAGAGGACTGCTCCTGTGGATGAGAGTACACGTACATGTTGTGACTCTGCCACGGCAATGTTGATACCCTCCACTGTCGAAGTAATAAAGAGGTCATTACCACCACCTACGGTTGGGATATTGCCACCTGGGTTCACATCGGTAGCGGTGTTATCTTTACCGTAGTTAATCTTACCTGTACGACCAATACTACGCGCTGGCATACCTTGAGCATTCGTTGGTACATTACCATAAAGGAAGGCTGTAGTTGGATAAACAACCTTATTTTCCGATTGACTTACTGGTTCAAAGCATTCTTCATTCATCGCTGGATAATAATTGTCGTATACATAAATATCTTTGTCTATTGCATTCATATTAGCAAAAGTACTATTGCCTTTTACTATTACCTCACCAACATTAGGTTTATCAACAAAAATACTACCCGATTTGTTCGGATCAAGGAAGTCGCGGCCATTGATTATTTGTGGTGCAGCCTCACTTTCAAAAATTAGGAACTTGCCAGACCAATAATCCCAATAGTCTCTATCACCAAAGGCGTCCTCACATCCAACACAATAAGGGAATAGCATTGAATAAGTTCTTCCTTTGTGGAGCAATATTCCATCTAATGTGTCTGCTACAGTTAGCATCTCCCACTGTACAGCAAATGAGTCTTTTTCTTGGGTCAACCCCCAATTGCCTTTGTTTTCGTTAAGATAGAAATTCGCTTCACGCCAGTTCTTACCAATATATGGCACCAATTCTTGTTTGCCACGTAGTGGTCCATTATCCCAAGACAACTCAAGACTATCATCCTCAATCTTTGCCCATTTGATATATGAATCATAAATTCCGTCGAAGTCTTTCATTGAACCCATAGCCATAGCTACACCAAAGAAAGCTGCAAAGTCTGCATTGTGCACAGCCTGAACTTTTAAGATTGTGTCACGAGCTGATGACAGTTCTGCGGTTTTTCCTATATCCTCTAATGCTTTTTCTGAGTACGTCTCTACCACATAGATGTTTTCTACATTGAATGGAGCAGTGAAGGTTTGCCAAATGTCGGCAGTAGCGGTTGTAATATAATATACACGATTGGCGATAGTATAAGAATTAGTACTTGTCACTTCATGTTGTTTAGCAGAACCTACGAGGTTAGGTGCCCAACGAGTATAATTTCCTTTGAAGAACTCTTTTGCTGCAGCAGGTACTTCAATAGGAGCCTGATAGGTATATGATTTCTTTCCGTCAACTACAGGTCCTGCATTAATCACATTGTATATATTATCATCTAATTGACAATAGAGGAAGTTCTGCACTTCTTCATCGGAATTAATCTCAATATCGCCACCTATCTCTCCCTCCGCCACATTAGCGATACCTGCACCTATCTTGGTCATACATGCTTTCCATGTCGCCATAAAGACATCTTTCTCTATCGTTACATTACCATAACCTTCTGGTACCCAAAAGTACAGATTGTTATTTGCATCTGGTGTCACACTCTTCAATCCATACGTATAATTACGTGACGTTTGATATTCTTTTAGACCAGCAAGATTATCTGGAAAAGCAATTGATTTCACAGAACCATTTGCATTAAGTTGATCTGCACTTTGCATCGTATAGACGTATTGTCCTAACAGGCTACCTGTATTGGTATCTTTAGGTGCGCCACCTTTAGATGTAACATGCTGACATGCACGTACACGACAAATAGAACCACCCTTGATAAATGTATTTTTAGGCGTACGCAAGCAAGTGGTATATTCCGACTCTGTACCGTCTGGTAACGTATCCATCAGATAGTATTGACGATATGCATTGTCAACCTTCATGCGTTCTACAGTCACTGTACCATCAAGGAAGTTTACGATACCATCCACAGCATCAGTACCGATACCATGACAGAGTTTGATACCAGCTTCTTCCGAACCAAAAAATCCTGCACGATAAGAAATAGCGAGAGTTGTTTTATAGGTATCACTACCAATTTGCGAATTTTGCAGTTGGACTCTACCTCCTTTGAAATTGACAATCGTATTTGCATTACCCAAATCAATAGAAGGTGCATTATTTGCCTGTTTCTTAAGTGCAAGGAATCCATTGGTACGACACGAATCGACAATTACGTTATTTGCATCAACTGCAGTAGGCCAAATATCATCAATATTGATAGTTGTTTTTGTTTTATTAACATAATCTTTTGTTAACATATGTACCTGCAGAGGCGATGAAACTTGGTATGCCTTCATTGCAGTTGCTTCACCTATCTTAAGAGCGAAGAAACATCCATGGTTACTATTAAGCATATTATCGCCTATTGTGTGAATAGAAACCTCAAATGGAGTAAAGTTCTGTAATTGCTCTTGTGCATCCACATTTTCAAACACAAGCACACCTCCTGAACCACGAGAATAACTTTCGGAATAAGTCTCACCTCCATCTTTATTGCCATAGAAAGCATTACCATTTCTTGTTTTATTGCGACTTGAAACATAGAAGTCCTCGAGATATACATCTAACTTTGCTCCATGTGAACCACGGAAGAGGAATACACCTTCTTGGTTCTTGGTATGACCCGTTGTTGCATACGGGCAGAAACCAGTCATATAAATACTAAGTGTGGTGTCTTGTACGTTTATATACACTACACTTGCTGTATCCTTAGTAATGATTGTATCATTAGTCACTTGATCAACAACAATAGCCTTATCTGAAATGTTTGCATTATCCACCTTACCAACAAATCGGTATCCTTTGTATTGTTGCTCCGAATTCTGGGCTTTTCTGTAAACAAAATATGGAGTGACAGCATTCGATCCGACTAACGAACCATCTGTACCTGGAGGAGTGATATTTGTCTTACCTTCTGGAGGGGTAGTTTCGCCATAAATAAATAGATAATCAAACAATGCTGTGCCATCTTTCGCAAAAGCATTCGTTAAAGTAACTTCATGATAGTCATAGTCGGTATATTTCTTGCCATGATATGTGTATTCATTTGGAATACCTGTTGACAGACCTGTATTTTCCGCTTTATCAATTGTCAAGTAGTTATCTGATCCTACAAGCGGTATAATCGTTAGGATACTATCATTTGTTTTGCTCTTAATGGTAATTTTGCCTTCATCCAAAGCAGTCTGCTGTGACCATCGTACTGCCAAGAAAATCGTATCTACTTTATTTTTTCCTAAAGCTGTACTATGGGTTTGTTCGGTAGCATTAATTATTGATTTCCAATCTGTTGCAGTAGATGTAGTATCCGTGGTCATTTGGAATGCTGTTGCATTATCGATTTCAAAATCTACTTTTTGCAAATTAATTGCAATCATATATAATAAGTGCTTCGTTTCTTCACTCGTAAAGAACAGATTGTCTGGATGAACAATTGCTTGTGGATAACCTTCTATAACAAGATTTGACAAATATACTTCTCGAGTGGATTGTGCATTGTATTCCACACGCACATATCGGGTTGTGTAATTAAGTTCTTGTATAAGAGTATTATCCTCTATCGAATCACGCTTAGCCAAACTTGCAGGTTGGAAGTCTTTGCCATCTTTACTTTCGTATATGGTCCAATCTGCATTATTGATAGTTTGTGCTCCGTCTGCCGAAGAAACATCAAAGGTAATAATACTTGGTGCACCATTGAAAGCAAAAGTAACAGAACGCGCTACTTGAGAACCTGGATTTTGGAACACAATTTGACGCTTAGTAGCATCCCATTGTGCATAACGTGAACCTGCTGTCACAAAGTAGTATCTGTCACCATTATCTGGCTTATCTGTTGCCAACTTGATAGGTAGTTCTTGTGGGAACTTATAGGTTGTAACATTCACTGTTGCAGAATTGGGATTTTGCGTAGCTGTAAGTGCATAGGTGCCCTCTGCTGTCGTTGCTGGTGCTTGTAGAAGAACTACTGTCTCGTAGTATGGTTCTTCATCAGTACCAAATTTCTTAGGCGCTTTGGGAGAAGCATTGATGCCATCGACAGATATAGTAGGAGTAGAAACGCTCGTGTGTGTAAACACGACGCTATCTTGAGTCACCACATCTGTAGTGTAATAAATAGGCATATAGAGTTTATCCGTTTGTGTTCGGATAGTCAATGCTGTCACACACACATCACCCACTATTTTACCTATATCAGGAGTTGTAGCTCCATAACTAATTTCCACATATCGAGTGGTGGGTTGCAAAGTATATGACACTGGTGTACCTGATGTAAGGCTTGTCCACTCTGTAACAACGCTCCAATCAATGGTTGATTCAACTCCTGCTGTCACAGGTTTACCTTCTCTAATTCTCCATGCATTTACGCCAGAAGGTGTAAATGTGAGTTTGTCTGGCATACCTAAAAATTGGAATTGCCATGTAGAAACGGCAGATGTTGAATTAAAGTCAATCGTATATGGACTATTCTCTGCATTGTAAGTTACGCCTGCGGTATTATATAAGTGCGTATTGAATACTGTATTATTGTCAATACAGAAAGTAACAGACTGCAAGGTGTAGTCATCCCTTGTTACATTTATTTGAGCCGATATTTCTTTACCCTCTACGCTTGAGCTTGCAATTTGTCCAACGGTGATTGTGGTCAATCCTTCTGCTATTGGTTTAACTTTATAAGGATTACCAGCCGTACCATCACCAATAATCTGAACAATGCCCTCTGGTGATGTTGAACAAGTTATCGCTGTGCCAGCATTATTAGTTGCATCATTCAACAACAAGAATGGCTCAGTAGTCGTATAAACGGGCGTTGGAAATTGAGCAAACTCCAATTTATTTGGTTTGTAACCAACTTTAGCCGACAAATGTATTACAATAGTTGAATCTACTGGCGTTCCTCCATTAGGATAAGAAGCCTTAATAGTTAATGTTCCAGGATCATTGTCAGAAACTGCAGTTGGCGTATAGGATAAAGTTGCCTCCGACAAGAAAGCATCTGCTTCTCCATAAGCGAATGCGAATGGTGCGGCGGTAGCACTTGCGGCATCAATCCAACTTACCAAATTCGTTGAAGTAATATTATTTGGATTTGGTGTGATAACTACTGATAATGAATCCGTTTCGCCCACCCCAGTACCTTGGATAGTTGGATAAGTTTCACCATTCTGCATTGGAGTTCCATTGATAGCAACGGAAAAGGCTGGTTTATAATTCTCTGTACCTGTTAAATTTACTTCAACAGGCGTTGTGTGGGATTTACCTAAAACATCTTCATAAGTCAACTGCAAGTGAATCTTCCCTTGATTTGGTGTACCACCTGCATTGTGCACTCCGTTAGGTTTATAGGTAACAGGGATTTTTACTTTTCCGTTTTCTCGTTTAACATCTCCAACGACAAAGAGACTACCCTCTACCGATGTTTTCTGGACATTAGTGATCGTAGCATTATTTCCCACCTCATCGCATTCAACATATTGAAGAGTGTCATTTGGCAAAGTAACAACGAAGTTTGTTCCTTGAGGATTACTCAATGTTGCTGTAGGTTTTTGCCAGAATCCATCGATATACATGTATGTATCTCCTTGTGCAGCAGTTGTACCAGCAGTGCGCGTTGTATCACTATTGCGCAGCCATGCATTGCAAACTGGGATTTGCTCATAGCCTTCTATGCTTCTGTCATTTTGCTTTATTTGTTTAACTGCAGTTGTGGTACCTAATCTGTTGAAATTTATCACACCGTTGGCATTCGATGTGATATTGGCGCCAAAATCTTGTTTTATTTTCACAGAATCCCCCACTATCCCTTGAACACTTGCATCATCTGTGGTTGTGTGGAGCATACCTTGAATATTCACTTCCTTGTCATCCACTACAATCTTAGCATCTTCCATCGTGAGTGTACCATCTATGATAAATGTAGCATCTTTCATTTTAGCAGGATAACGAACATACTCTTTACTTCGTGCAGTTGGTGCTCCTTTGGAGGTATATGTAATAGGCTTGATCGGTTCATTAGTGGAACCACAATAGCCCTTAGCTGGGTCAGAAGGACGCACGTTTAACTCAGCATCATAGACATAGACCTTATTTTGAATCTTTAGATGTGCAGTAGGACTAACCTCTAAGCGCGAACCTGGCATAAAAGCAAATTTATATGGGCACTCTAATTGCACATTATCAAGTGTAACTGCGAAATTATGATTCAGGGGAAGTATATATTTCCTCGAATCCAACGAATATGAACCAACACCTGAGTCAGAGAGATCCAAAAACATATAATTCAATTTAGCACGGGAGGTATTCGATGTACCTACAATCTTTACGTATAAAGAGTCATTTGTAAAATCGTAGTATTTCTCTAATCGTGTGCCTTCTCCCAGCAAGAAAAGACCCAAGCTATTCTCCTTAATTGCGCCAGAAGATGTAATCGTCTCTTTTATAGTATCAGTCAATCCAGGACTTACGGGAAACGGCGATGACACATCTACTGCGGCTATCAACACTTCCTTAGAGCCATATTCCATGATGAGTTTAGTTTCTATACTCTGCATATAATATTGACTAACAGGGAACACTTCGTTGCTTATAAAGCCATTAAACCCAGTCGTTGTTGCTGTACCTCCACGCCAGTCTGTAAATTGGAATACTTCATAAACAGTAGCACCTTTTTTTGCAGTTACAGTGGAATTGAGATTTTTGCCAGTAACATATCCAAGCACATGTAAGATACCACCATCATTCACTTCGATGGTACTATTCTCCCCCAAATGGAGTTGTCCGTACCCAGTGGGACGTCCTGTATAACCCGTGCTCGCTGACGGAGAAGAAAATACAGAGATAGCACCATTCACCTCAATCTTTGTTCCATCCTCTACAGATAACTTACATATACATTTGGGAGTAGGAGCCAACTCTAAAAAATCATCATTCACACCAGCACCTGTATTGTATCTATAATTAATGGTATGATACGATACATAACCTTCTCTTACCTCCCTATTATCAATTAAGTTTTGTATTGCAGCCTTATCTAGTCCAGGAACTAAAAATGTAATACCAGATGGAATGGTATAGGTTCCCGATGATGGTTTAGGAAGAATCCAGTCTGTCTTTCCTTCTGATACAATAGAACTAATAGTTAAGTTATATTCAAAAATATGTATTCCCGTACCTCTTGTGGTTTTAGATGTTATTTTCAGACGCCCTGGCACATACACAGCAACCACGTTTTTACCATCTCTTTGTGCTACCGCAATAGCATCATCTAAGTGCGCATACTTGTACTTGGCGGTGTCTGTTCCTAAAATGATAAACTGAGCGTATTTGGTATCCACGAACTCCGCGGTAACTGTGGCATCAGAGTTAAATCGATTAGGAGTGACAACGGCTTCGTATAAATACTCAGGTTCTGCAGCTTCGCGCTCAATTACCCATCTTCTAAAACGATAACCTGTAGTTGGATAGGCTTTTAACTCCACAACACCCTCCTGAGGACTCACAATTCCAATTGATTTTTGAGTATTTACCTCCACAGCGGATCCTTCTACAGATGTTTGTTGGAATGTGTAATAACCACCCTTAACAGCAGGATTGAAGGTCACCGTTAAAGGTTCCTTAATTGTAATCTTTATTGTTCTCGCAACTGGATTATACGCTTCTGGCGACAATTGCGACAAACTGGCATTCGCGGGCGTAAGCGTAAGCGTAGCAGCCTGTCCTAATGGAATATCTCCCGCAGTTGCTTTCTTTTTTACTGAAATAGTTATTATTTCGTTTGTTTCACCAGTAGGAGGTGCACTGGATGTCACATCAAACAAGTCTGAACGACTACATTCAATATCTAAACTGGTGGTTTTATTAAGCGTAACATCAGCAGTACCTGGACTCAAAGAGCCATCAGGCATTTTATACATAACGATCTCATTCTCACCTGCTATAATAGGACTAAAATTAGCAACCACATTTAATTCGGTTGGCGCACTTTGATTCGTGCTTTTTGCTGTTACAGATATCTCTTGTCCACTGACTGTAGTATAAGAATCATTCCCACTCGTAAAATTAAGGAAAGTATAATTAGAATTTGCCTCAGCCCAAAAATAGTATTTCTGATTATCTTTACTACTACTTCCACTACAATTTTGTGTTGCTGATGGTGTTGCATTTTGCGGTTTGGAGTTACTCGTGGCAACATACACGGTACCACCACCAGTAGGATTTGCACTAACCGTTGCCTTAGAATAGTGCGTGCCGTGATTAGCAGCAGCAGCAGCAGCATAGGAGAGGAAAACCAAAACTATTGCCAATCGTTTTGCGTGATTGAACAATGAAGATTTAGAAATTTGAGAAAAAATACTTTTCATATTATTTTGTTTTTTTTGTTAATATTCTTTGTTAGGCAGCGAAGCCGCGTTTTGGTGTATAGCGTAGAGTGTTGCTTTGGGCAATTGGCTATAGGTGATTGGCTATAGGTAATGGCTTCATCGCTAACGCTCAAATTTTATGTTGGTCGCCCGAGGGCGGGGTTTGCTATTTGTTTCGCGACCACCATAAGACATCTATAGGACATCTATAGCACCTCTGTGGCTCTTATTTGTGAGCAAGGTTCAACTCAATGAACGATGCCCAATAGTTATTATTTGTGCAACTAAGCACTATTGACATATTTAGCTTATAGCCCTTCATTATATAACTTCTCGAAAAAATAGTGACAAATCACCAAAATTTCGAACACAAACCTCTTTTTTGTACCAGATTACTTTTCTAAAAGCGAAAATAACACATAAAATTACTTTTTCAAAAGTAAAATTTACCTAATTATTTGCTTTTGTAAAATAAAATCATTACCTTTGCAGCGAATTTTAATACTTTACTACTATGATACAAGAATATCAATTCCGAATGTTGCAAGATGAATATCTTCATCGTATCCAAAAAACAGACACAAGCAACAAACGCTATCTTTACCATCAAATTAATTGGGATGCTCGACTCATATGCATACGAGGAGCACGAGGTACAGGTAAAACAACGATGATTTTACAGTATATCAAAGAACATTACAACAATCTGAGTAAAGCACTTTACATTTCGTTGGATAATTTTCAGTTTCAACTCATAACGCTTTATGATGTTGCTGAGTATGCTCATACGCATGGGATTGAAGCCCTGTTCGTGGATGAGATACACTACACTAAACATTGGGGACAAATGCTCAAACAAGTATTTGATACTTTCAGCGATCTAAAAATCGTTTATACTGGTTCCTCCATGTTGCAAATCGATGATGCGCAAGCAGATTTATCTCGCCGACAAAGCGTTTACGAATTGCATGGATTTTCGTTTAGAGAATACCTGCTATTCCACAATATCCTATCCACTGAAGCGATTAGTTTGAAGCACCTGATTGAGCATCATACCAGTATTGCAATGGAATTAGCATCTAAAATAAAGCCATTGCCACTATTCGAGCAATACTTACGCGAAGGATACTACCCCTTTGTATTAGAAGCTAAACAAGACTACCTCATGCGATTGGGACAAGTAATGAAACTGATTATCAATCAAGACATTCCTCGTGTAGAAGACCTATCGTTTGCTACATTAGAAAAAGCACAAAAACTACTCATGTTATTGGCAACTCAAGTTCCATTAGAACCAAACATCAGCACACTATGTCGCGAAATTGAAGCCACACGTGATATTGTCATCAAATTGCTGCATCTAATGGAACGCGCTGGACTACTGATGCTTGTTAGCAAAGAGAGCAAAAGTTATAAAACATTATCTCGACCTGATAAAATATTCCTCAATAACACCAACCAGATGTTTGCATTGACCAATCAAGTAAACATTGGCACATTGCGCGAAGCATTTTTTCTCAATCAACTGCGCCAAGGTCATTTGGTAGAAATGCCAACACACGGAGATTTCAAAGTAGATCAAACATATACATTTGAAATTGGAGGACGAAGTAAAACATTCCAACAAATCAAAGATATACCGAATAGTTTTCTTGCTTTGGATGAAATGGAATATTGTGTCGGTAATAGCATTCCGTTATATCTATTCGGATTCCTATACTAAATTCCACCTAAAACCATTTCAAACTCCCTAAACGACAATCCACACAAATGGGTTGTCGTTTTCTATATCCAAATATGTCAATATTTCAAAGATCGCTTTTGCGGCGAAGCCGCTGTTTTGGTGTACAGCGTAGAGTGTAAAGTGTAAAGGCGGGGGCACTTTTCGTTACACTCAAAGTTATTTTATGTTGTCGCCCGAGGGCGGGTAGTTGTATTTCGTTTGTTTCGGTAACGGACACAAAACAAACAAGTTCCTAATACAATGATTAAGAACTTGTAGAGTATTATCATCAATTCCGAGTTTCCGTGGCAATCTGTGCTCGTCTGTGGTTGGAATTATCTCCCACTGAGAGACATCTTTCCGCGGGTATGTACTGACCACTGAAACTCACGGAACAACACTGAAACAAGGATATGTTTATCGTGTTCCCATGCCCATCCGTGCCGTCCGTGGTTGATTCAATATCACATGGAAATTACTCTTCTTCCGTCACTAATGGCAATTCATCAGGCGGGGTAGTGAAATGCAATGCGCGCTTATTGGAAATAACCGTCGTTCCCAACTCGTGCTCCAGTTGCTCACGAGCCACATGAGCGACATTCCCTCCTCTATGCGCAATCTCGGCATTCTCACGAAAACCCTGCGGATTCTCACGCTGACTCAACTCTGTAGCTGCTGCCTCTGCCAAACCATTGAGCATCAACTCCACATTGGTCATATTATCACGCAAGTTCTCCTTGCGTAACCCCTTGTGTCGTTTATACTCGCGGGTAGTCATGCCACTCCACGCCTTGGAGATAATATCTGTCAGCGCTGCATAATCACGCTCCTCTTGCATACCGCCACGTTTCCATTCATCAGTCAAAGCCTTGCGCACCTCAATTGTCTTGATACGCTGGTTGATCCATGCCTCAGAGTACCCCAATCGACGGTAGTCACGAATAGCCTGCTCAATGCTTTGCTCGGGGTCTTGCAACTGCTCCAAGCGCAGGCGACCTACCTCAGCCAGCCACAACTTGAATGGCTCAGCTTTCTTGCTCGGCACCGACTGAATAAGGCGCAACAACTGCTCCGTAGTAGCCACATCGGTGAGATATTTTTTACCATCAGAAGAGGGTAATTTCAGTTGTACGATTTTTTCGTACAACTCACTCCCTTCTGCTGCCAACTTACGTTTAAGATCGCTCCAATAGCGACGAGGAATGGCACTCTCTGTCAGTACTTGGATGACATCTACCACGGAAAAGAAGTATTGTTCTTTCTCCTCGTCCCATACGTAACGGATGTTTTGCCCTTCGAATAATTTGATTTCGCTTTGCTCCATAGATTTGTCTATTTATGCTGCAAAGGTACTAAAAATTATTGACTTATGCAAATATTTGAGCAAAAATATACCACAAAAAATGATATATCTCTATACTCTACAAAATACAATATTTCAAAGGTCGCTTTTTTGCTCGCTGCGCTCACGTTGGAGGCAGCAGAGCTGCTATTTAGGTTAAAGGTGAGAGGCGAGAGGTTAAAGGCACGGAGCTTTTATCGCTTCGCTCTAAACTGTTTTTATGTTGTCGCCCGAGGGCGGGTAGTTACTACGTTTACTCGGCATGCATGCCAAGGGTACCACCGAATGCGGAGACTCGGCGAACTAACGCCGAGCACTAAACCTATGGAGGTGTGGGGGGGATAATTCTCTATGGAATTACCCGAATAACATTCGGGATAATGGACATAGAAAGAACACCCATCCCATACTTATCCCATGCTTATCTCTTGCTTATCCTATGGTGAGGTTCCAATCAGATTCCAATCAGGTTCCAATGAGGTTCCAATGGAGATGAAGGGCAAGCAAGAGGCAAGCCATAGGCGTACATGATTACAAAGGTCGCTTGTGCGCGTATGCGCTATTGTTTTGTCATCAGACAACTTAGACAACTTAATTGACAATTAAAATCAATTAACTGGTTTTTGTCTGCAACAACATAAACAACTTTGTTTCAACAACTTTGCGCCCAAAACAACACATTGGGCGCTCAGGGATTTCCGAGAGGCGAAAGGCGAGAGGTTAGAAGCAAAAGGCAGGGAGCCTCATCGCTAACATTTCACCCTTCCCCCCTCCATTTGGAGAGGGGGAAGAGGGTGTTTTTTACTCTGCCAACGCTGTGGTCAATTGGCCTTCCAACTCGGTCAAGAAACGGACATACAAATAGCCGTCCGCATCTACATACTGAGCCAAAGGAGCCAAAATAGCCTTATTCAAAATCACATTGCCCTCAGCAGGTACCTCTGTATAATTCACTACATCCTTATGATATATAGCCACGGCGAACTCGCAATCCTTAGCCACGAAAGTATGCAATGCACCTTTACCTGTCCAAACGAGGTTCACACCACTTGCCAACCACGCTTGATAATCAATGCGATAAATATCAAACGCATCGCTGAGGTTCAAAGTCAATTGTGCTACAGGCTCAAGCAATGTGCTCGCTGCTACACATGGGCTCACAGGTTTCTCCTCTGGCAATACCGTGAGGATAAGAGTTGCTTGGTAATCGCAACCGTTCTCATCTTGGAGAGTAATGGTATATTCGCCAGACTCAGTATAAACAGTGCCGTTCCACTCGTAGGTCTCACCGAATGGGATTTCCACCTTCTCTGTAGTAGCCTCTGTTTGTGGATGAACGGTGAGGTCAAGGGTTACGATACTATCTGCACCATTAGCAGCTACAGTAGTATAGGTATATTTGCCTGTCTCGGAATAGGTTTGACCGTTCCATTCGTAGGTCTCGCCGAAGCAGATAGCGGCGGTTATGGTGTCGTAAATGGGGTCAAGTACTGGACCTTCTGGGTCAGTTTCTGCTGGTTTAGCAGAGGTGAAGGTAATGTTACCTGCACGACTAGACTCGAATCGAATATACACAAACCCTTCCTCAGCCAAAGAAGTTGCCCAAGAATCCAATTCACTTTGAGAAACATCCTTTGAACCCTTTGAAGGAACAGAAACCACCTCTAACTTAACAGGATCAGTTAAAACAAAATCACAGATAGCAGAGAAGTGCGTTGCAAGAACACCTTTTTCCGTCCATTTTATATTAAAGTCATAACCAACCCAGTCATTATAATCCATACGATAGTTTGCATTCTTATCAGTATTTGTAAATACCTCTCCCGACTGAATTAATATGGTATTTGCCACGCATGATTCTACATTCCACAATGAAGGAATTAATTGAGTCGATTGATTGCAAACGAAACGTACATACAAATAATCATCTGTAGCAGAAGTACCTAAGTTAGAAATATCACCCTTTGAGAGTTGTAATTGACGCTTGTTACCATCCTTACTGAATGCGTATTTAGAAATCACATTCGCATCACCAAGCTCAAACTCTGGTGTATTAGACACATGCATCGCCATCAAGTATTGCGTATTTGCCAAGAACTCGGTGGATTTCCATGTTTTAGGGAAACAGAACACACGCTCATCATTAGCCTGCAGCTGTACAGATTCACCATGTTTGAGCAAAATAGCATCGCCTTGAATAGCACCCAAAGGAATACGCTCAATCACCAATTTACCTGGAGCATCTGAAAGAACCTTACCATAGAAGATGCCCGCACCAATCCAGTTATCAATAGCTGCTTGCATATCGGCTGGGGTTAATACCTTATTCGTATTTGCATCCAAATCGTATTTCGCTTTCACAAATACACTGGCATCTACAGGTGTGAATGCACATTCATCTTCCGCTACCCATACACGAGCTGGTTTCTCACCTACCCATACAAAACGAACATCCTCATCCTTCCACTCGGAATAAGGCAAGATAATCATCTTATTGGAATCATTAGCTGCAATATCAATCGTGTCGCTCAGCTTAGCATAATGACCATTCTCCATACAATCTTGGAAAGTTGGATCAGGAGTTAAACTAATTTTACCACCATCAGGAAAATATACTTTAACAAATGCTTGCACATTGTGTGTCAATCCATACTCAGTCAACTGGTCACGATAACGCTCATCAATAGACAAATCCCACTCTACCTTTCCATCGCGGACCACCTTATCACACATAAACTCCACAGGCAAACTCAAACCCAACATTTTCAATATATTGATTACACTATCCAATTTGTGATCGTGACTATAATCTCCATAATCACAAGTGAAATCGATTTGCACCTCTGGTCCCCATGTGCTATTATCTACATCGGGTGAGAAATATACGTGCATTGGCAAATCATAAGTAAAAGCCGTGTACCATAACTCATCACCAGCATTTACTTGACCCGTATAACTCTTATCTACGGGAATAGGGTCCTCGCATGTGAGACCCGTTTGCGCCATCATCGAAGTGGCGAACAACACTACAAAGAGTGTGGAGAAAAGTTTTTTCATATCTGTTTGTTTTTTTTAGTTTTCTTATTTTTAGGGTGTAAAGTGTAAGGTGTAAAGTGTAAAGGCAGGGGTTATTCGCTGCGCTCAGTCTTCAATAACGATTTTAATGACTTAGATTTAATAGCAACGAATAGCAGATACAGCAAAGCAATCAACAACAATGGGAGAATGTCGCCAACGGGTGCCCAAAAATAACGATGATCACCATAATCATAGTATCCATTTTCAGCCATAGCCGCTTGATACCAATCCAACCAGTCCTCAAAAGATGGCGCATCACCCATACCTGAGTTCCAATAATCAGCGAGGAATGCATTATATACTTCTCTAAGAGTGGTACCATTGAAAGTGTAACCATTGGCATCTGCATCAAAATAACCACCACCATAGGTTTCAATCCATGTATCAAACCATCTCCACCATGGATCATTGAGAATTGGCGAGTTCTGTCTTCCGCGGACGCCCATGCGGCTGCCACCACCAAACATACCTGAATATTGACCGTAATCGGCAGAAGAATAATCTGCTGTAGCATACATGCCTCCATAGAACGATGTGTTCATACCTGCATTGGCAGCATTAGCAGCATTCGCCATAGCAACCATTGGATTCTCGGCTGCCATCATCGCGGGGTTTACAGCTGCGCCACCAACCATCTCACCACGGCGGGCTGTGCTGTAGGCGATAGGGGAGATAGAGGTGATAGGCGATGAGGCGATAAGGCTATTAGGCGAGGAACTACCACGCATAGCACCACCCATAGCAGCACCACCATTGCCACCGCCACCGTAACTATTGAAGGTCTTGCTGGAAGTGGTGTACAAGCCTGCGCCTGAAGGCGCAGAGCTTAGGGGCGATGAGGCTATTAGGCTATTAGGCGAAGAGGATGCGCCACTATACGCGCCCGCGTATGAATAAGAGGTACGCGCGCGAAGTGCAGATGAGGAGGATAAAGGCATTACCCCACCCTCACCTGCGGACGGTCCAGCAAACGTAGCATTCGTATAGGCAGCACCATCAGAATAAGATGGTGTGTCACCATAACTGTCGTGGATATTCCAACCTAACTTCTCTTCATCCGCCGTCTGTAACCAAATTACTCCGCCACACAATACCGCCACCAATAAAACGGCAATAAATACATTTACGTTTTTTTTCATTTCTTTTTTTTAATTCATTTATCTATATCAAACAAACTTTAATTCAATAACTTACCACTCTCTCCACCTGAACTTTGTCTGAAAAATAAACGAATCAAAAAGAAACGATATACTACATAACAAAGCGCAGACCTCGAGTTGCCTATTCGCAGTTCGAGGCCTTCGCATTGCCCACCTAATAAATAAACAACAGGAAACCTACGCTGATATGACGATACAGTACACCCAGAACGGTGTATTGTACTATGAGTCATACCCATAGGCATCTACTGTTACTTTGGTCTCTATTAGGTTTCAAAAGTTGCGAAGTTTCGAACTACAAAACACAAAGCGCCAATAAACGCTATTTCAATATGTCTAAATCCACCCCTTTTTTTCGAGAGACACTTCCCTCCAGCGCAGATTCGGGTGCAAAGGTACTACTTTTTTTTGAATATACAAAAGATTCTGTGCTTTTTTTGCAAAAAAGGGTCATTTTCCAATATTTTGTCAAAAAATCTTAAGAATTGACACTTTTTTGGTGTACTCAGAGACATAAGGATGGTAATTCGCTGATAATCTGTTATTTATCGAGAATCAGGAAGCAAGAATCGGTTGAATGACAGAGGTTAGAGGCTGGAAGCAGGAAGAACAACGGCTGCGATAAGTCGCAGCCGTTGAATGGTGTAAGGTGTAGGGTGTAAAGTGTAGAGTGTAGGGTGTAAAGTGTAAGGTGTAAAGTGTAGAGTGTAAAGTGTAGGGTGTAAAGTGTAAAGGCAGGAAAGTGTAAAGGCAGGAAAGATGCGGCAAGCCGCTATTACGAGCCTTTAAACCATAAACTTTAAACTATAAACCATAAACTATACTATAAACTATTTTACCACAGCACCTTGGGCATTGTAACGTTTGCCGTTGAGCAGAATGTAGAGATAGCCACCCTCAATAATCTTGCCTTCGGCAGATGGCAGCATGATATCCTCTACTGCGGTAGGAGTTGAAGGCTCGAACTGAACACGCAAAGCATCTACACTAATCTCACCTTTCTGAGATAAGAATGAACTTTGGCGAACTAATCGGAAGCCCATAAATTGATAGTCAACTCCCTCTGGCAAGGTGGACATGTCGGCTTCTTGATACAACCAACCTGCATAATCCAGATCACAAATCTTGGTATATTGAATATCACCCTCAACAGCCCATTTAGCATACAACGTGTTGAACGAATAATCAGAGAACAAATGCATACCTAACACAGACTTGCTATTTCCCTTGATGGAAGAGACATTGTCTGCAATATAAATAGCCTCACCGTTCAACTCAGCAAATGTGTAAGTCAGTTTATTGGAAGCCAATCCCTCGTACTTAGAAGCCGTATTACGCAATGTAGAAACAGAGGTTACACCTACAGAGTTTTCCTTGTCGCCTTCAAAGAACAACGAATCTAAATTGTCATAAATAGCTATTTCTGGCTCAATTTCATTGCCTGTGGTAAATGTGATTGTAACAGGGTCGTTAAGCAATACACCATTTACATCCTTTACTTCTGGTTGCAAAACAAAAGTATAAGTGGAATTAGGCTGCAATGCACCTGCTTTTAACTCAAATTTAGCAGAGCCATAAGGTGCTGGAGCGACGCCGTTCAATTTGACATTACGAGCGACTGGGCTGATATCATTGCCCTCAGCATCATATACCTTGAAGCACTTATTAGAAGCGTTAGCCAATTTGGCATCAAAAATAGCAATGAAAGCAGGAGTAACAGGAACCTCCGTAGCACCATCCGTAGGATAGGTTTGAATCAGGCGAACAGAACCACGATTCTGTGTGCGGAACTTGAAGGAGAATGGCTCTTGCAAGTGATTTTCGTATGTAGTATCAGGGTGACAAGCACCAGTACCAATAGTAACAATATATTCAACACCTGGTTCGAATCGGGTTGCAGGCGTGAAACGCATGGTGTGGCTATCATCTTCAAACGTGACTGTACCCTCCACCGCAGGCGAGATTTCCAACGCAGCAGCAGTAGCTTCCTCATTCATATCCCAGTTGAATGAAATAGTAACCTGTGTAGAAACAAGTACACTATCCGTAATCTCCACCTTAGGACTATAGTTCGTTACCTCTGGAGGTGTTTGGCGTGCCATAGAGAGAGCGAAGATACCATACGAGATCTCATTATTCTTTACCTCAAGGGTTTGCTCCTGTGGATAGTAGCCCTCTGGTTTTGCCTTCACTGTATAAGTGCCTGGTTGAAGATTCCAAAAATAGTACACACCATTGTAAAGGGTATCGGTAACGTATGTATCAAGGAGCTGGTCGCCTTGCCAAAGTTCTACTATACCACGGTTGATAGGACGGAAGACATCGCGGGTATTCTTGCGAGGCTTATAGTCAGGGAATGTTTGCTTTTGATATACATCGTGTATCTTACCACCGATGGCACCGTATGGCAATTCGCCATCACAGAAGTGATCATAAAAAGTCTTTGCAAATTGGAAGGACTCTTGACGCTTGTAATCAATATTCATCAGACGGTAGGTCTCGGGCAAGTAATCGTGCATCATACCCTCGGAGATAGTACCTGGCACCTTCAAATTACGCATTACTCCATAGCCATTGCTCCAGCCCATAATAGTACGAGCAAAAGTCTTATCACCAGCAATCATAGGCTCGCGGGACCAGCAGCTCACTTGGTTAGAATACTGGTTTTGCCCCATCAATGTAGTGATTGTGCGTGCTTCATTGCAAATCTCCTCTGGGACTTTCTCTGGATAGCCATTCAAACCGTATGGGTCACCGGGGGTAATACCAGAGTGTAGTTGCAAGATATAGTTGGAAGGATTACCTGCATTGGAGTGGATAGAAAGCATAAAGTCTGCATTCCAATCACTTGCCTCTCTCGAAATACCCGACAGACTACGGTCATCAGCGGTAGTGTTAGTAATACGAGACATCTTGGTTTGGAAACCAAGATCACGAAGCATGGTATCAAGGCGCAATCCCTTATCCAAGTTAGATACGCTCTCCCAGAAACTCTGCTCACGAGTATATCCATCCGCCTCATTGACCACATTGCCATCGATAAAAATAGGATAGAGATACATGAGACGGTCATCAGAATCATAGCCACCATGACCAGGGTTGATATAAATCTTATAGTCCGCAGGGTTAGTAGAAGTAGCGCGTTTCGCTTGACGTTGCATCTTATTGAGCAAAGTGCCATCTATGTCCTTTACCAAACGAGGGGTATGCTTGCGGATAGGCTCCTCCGTAAGATTGAGTTGAAGCAAGCGAATTTCACCATTCTCAGTAGCATAGACAATGCGACCAGAACGAGCGTCCACATTAGGATACATACCCATTCCCTTTGGATTGGTCAAGCGTTGAACAGTGGTACCATCAACAGAAGCCATCATAATAGAAGACTCTACATTGAAATAACCATCATGGTTATCATCCATACCCACTACATAGTCGTTGCCATACCATACAGGGGCATTGAAATCCTGACCCAAGTTGATGATTTCTTGACCATTGAGATCGCAGATAGCTGTACCATACTTGGTGTTGAAGAGAATCTTAGTCTGATCAGGCGATAATGACACCCAAATATAATTGGCATCACCATGAGGTTTTAGCACAACCTTTTCGCCATTGCGATAGAGATTGAGTTCAAGATTCTCATTGTCCACGCGAAGTGCAGCGTTGTTATCAACGACTGTGCGATAATCGGCATTGCTATACGCAAGATACGTAATAGTCTCTGCATCCACAAAACGAGGAGAATAGCCTTCGCCAATGCGAGTGTCGCTGAGGACACGAATGTCTGCAGTCA
This sequence comes from Bacteroidales bacterium, assembly GCA_015061165.1. GTDB lineage: Bacteria > Bacteroidota > Bacteroidia > Bacteroidales > Paludibacteraceae > Colicola. The sequence goes on along the minus strand of SUXC01000005.1, from coordinate 51,214 downwards.
TTGATACACAAACGCAGAGCATCGTGATAAAAGTAAAGATTTTTTTCATAAAAGTATTGTTTTTAGTTATTTTATTTTCAGAAGAACTCGGAAGGAATCAGAAATTCTCGGAGAGTTCGGAGAAAGTTAGCGTTTTGTACCGAAGATGGTGTAGATTTGTCCGTTGTGGCGGATGAATAGCTGACCGTTCTCGAGGAACTTGGTATATTCGGAAGGAGCAATTGTATTTTCCAGACCCGTGTTCGTATGCTCGTCGCCAAACACCTCTATGATACCAGGTAATGTGATATATCGTTCGCCATTTTCGGTTCCCGTTGTAGGCACGAACTTCAGTGCCTTGAAGAGCAATGGATAAATAGCCACATCGCTACCAAAAACCTCTTTGACATCAATTTCAAGCACATTCTCTTCGCCCACTAACGGATTCAAAAAAGTAATCTGATTGGTAGTATTCGTATTATTGGCACGTATCATAACGATGACCTTATCATAAACCGCATCACTGGTGAAAGGAACTTGAATTTTCTCTGGCAATGAGTAAAGGAGTGAATCCTTGGCCAGTTGCACAAACTTGTTACGACCCGACCCATACGTAAAAGTGAGAAGAGCAGGTGCATTGTCGTCTTGAGGTACAGACAAAACAGGTTTGAAAGAAGAAGGAGAGCCAGTAACCTTCCATGTATCGGTGGCACGGAAGTCATCCCAGACCATCTTGTTGGCTTCAGCCACCTCCACATTCACCACAAGTGTATCTGCGAAGTCGCCCAATGTACCAACAACCATAGTTTGACCATTCGACTGACCAGTAATCTCGCCCAACTCATTGACTGTAGCAATCGCAGGATCTAAGGAAACCCAATCCAGTGCTTCAGCCAAAATCTCAATCTTATTGTTACCTACAGCACCTGTAACCTCCACCTTATAAGGATGCAACGCATCGCACAAAACCGTATCAAGACGAATAGAAACAGATGCAGAAGAGATAATGCGCACATCTAATTCGGTAGTGATATTTCCCCATGTGGCAGTGAGTTTTCCACCTTGAGTACCTGATGCCAACAAGCGACCATCAGGCAATATCTCGCCCAATGCAGGGTCACAAGAGAGCTTAACATCCACCAGATTAGTATCCACAAGAACACCATACTGGTTGTATCCCAAGAATTTTGGTGCTGCTACGCCATAACGAGGCAACGAATAGATAGGTTGGTAAGGCGCAATAGACGTGATGGTATTATCCACCTCAGGCACAGTAGCAACAGCAAACATACCATTACCGCAAGCACGTTCGCTTCCATCAGAACCATTGTTCATTGGTCCAAATGGACGAATATACAATCCCGAACTGCCACCGCCGTCCCAGTTCACCGCATAATGCGCACCGTAGTGCTGCATGATTTCACCAAGCACTTTGGTTGTACATCCCGCACTCTTATTGCTACGTCCATCCACCACCAAGAAATATTGGATATGACCATCTTCAGAAGTACCAAAAGCGGTACGTGGGTGCAATTCGTTCCAGAAGTTGGATTGCTCTACCTGACCATTATTAACAATCAGCGCGTAGGTGTCGCCACCAATACATTGTGCTACGTCCACCTCCTTGCCATCAAAAAGGAGCGACATATTTACTGCCACCTCATCGCCCACATTGATTGCATCGAGTGCCGCAGCCATAGTGCCATGACCCGACAATACTACTTTACCAGCAGCAAGCGGCATAGAACCTACATTTTGCTGTTTGTCAGTGATTTTCAACTTCATCGTACCAGAGGTTTGCCAACGTTCGCCAGGAAGAAGCTCTGCCTGAAGTTCTGTGCCGTATGCATTCGTGCCAGTAGTAGCGGCGTTGTGCGCGTTATAGAGAACAAGCTCGTTCTCGTTGCGCTTATAATTCACATGATGGATTTTAAGGGTATCATCCGCAGTAACGAGGCTGAATGAATAGCCGATATTAGTAGCTAAGATACCCAGTCCCTCGTCAGTTACGCCTCCAGCACGACGCGAAGTGGCAGCAGAAGGCGTATGTGCGAACTCGCTATTCACAACCGTCAAACCGACAGGCAGACCCACATCTCCTTGCGTTACAAAGAAGTCGCCATTGGTACCCGCAAAAAAGATTTTGGTGTCCGTTGTGCTACGAGTAGCCATAGCAGACGGGCGTTCAGTGCCGACAATCTGCCCTTTACCAAGCACCTCCTCGATATGCACATATGGGTTACGTGTGTCCACCGTCAAAAGCCAGCAATCAAGTCGCCCCTTAGCATCGCTCTGACGAAGCATACGCAGTTCATAAAAAGTCGCACCTGGCCCAGCAGGGTACATGGACAGGGTGTCAATGTTGTAAGCAACACCATTCAACGTAAGAGCTGCAAAAGATGAGAAACTGATGCAACAAGCAAAAATAGAGAGTAGAATTTTCTTCATGGTACTATTGTAGCTAAAATTTCGCGCAAAGTTACTACTTTTTTTTGGATTATGCAAACGTTTGTGTTTTTTTTTGTAAAGTTTATAGGTTAAAGGCGAGAGGCGAAAGGTTAGAGGCGAGAGGCGAAAGGTTAGAGGCGAGAGGCTGGAAATAAAGAGTGTGCCCCGAAGGACACACTCTGAAAAGATAGATTGTCTATATGGTATAGAAGTCCTATATGGTATAGATATTCTATATAGACTGGACAGTTAGATTATTTTACCTCTGCACCGAGAAGGTTGTATTTCACACCGTTCTTGATGATGTAAACTTGACCGTTCTCAACCACCTTGCGAGCACCGATAGTCTCAAGCTCTACGTTGTCAAGACCTGAAGGAACTGTACCGTCAGTCTTGAGGGTATAAGCAGCATAACCGTTGTTATTGGTATAGAGATAAAGAATAGCAGTATTCTCATCAACAACATCAACAGAAGGAACCGCTGTACGGCAACCATTGGTGGCAGCACCCATACCCTTAGCAGGGAAGTACCAAAGTGGTTCCATACCCTCAAACATACGATCTTCATCCGCAAACTTGTAGAGAGCAAAAGAAGATGTTACAGAAGCAGCAGTGTTAGAAGCTGTCATCAAGAGGAAGTACTCTTCACCTACTTGGAACTCAACAAGACCGTTGTGACCAGTATTCATAGAAAGTTCATCACCCTCGTTATTAGTTACAACTGTACCAGTAGGAACATAGATAAAGTCATCTACCAATGTAGCACCCTCTTCTGGGTTTCCGTAGAACAACATAGGCAATGTATTGAAGCCGTCCACATAGAAGAGAGAACCGAGTTCATCTTGTGGGAAGATTTGAGGAGCTGTACCGAAACCAGCAGCATTGATATACAATGATTGGTCAACAGCAGGGTCCAAAAGGATAGCTATTTGCTCACCTTCGCCTACCACGCCGTCGGTAATCAACCAACGATAAACCAACCAGTTACCAGAGGTAGCATCAGCAGCCATAATAACACCATTCTTGGTAACATCACCTGCTACACCAAATGCGTCGAAACGGAATACAACAGAATCCAAACCTGGGTTATCCCAAAGAACATCATTGATGAGTTCTTTAGCCTCACCAGTAGCAAGATCTACTGTATAGATAAAGAATGGTTGGCAAGCACTAGAAGCAGATACGCAAGCACCAATCAAGCAGTTGCCAGCTTGGTCAAATTTGATATCGTTGAATGGAAGAGTAGCACCAGCGCCATAGGTAGGCTCGCCTGTAATAGAATCAGTACCAGTAACCTTTTGGAAAAGGTGTTCGCCCTTAATCTTGATAGGATCAAGCATCTCGCCAGTAGCACCAACTACAGGAATAATAGCCTCAATCTCACGGTTGATGAAGTACATGATACCGTCTTTAGCAGCCATACCACGAACATAATCAGTACCACCTGGCTTGTTAGCAGCAAAGTTGTCTTCCAAGTTAGAAACTATCCAATTGTTGGTCAAAGTATATTTCTCGTGACGAGTAGGATAAGCATAGCTATCTTTCTTTGGACCTGGAACTACAGACAAACCAGCTACATCACCTACGAATTGGAAACCATTGTACCAACCAGCCACAGCATCAACAGTAATTTTAGAACCTACTGGAGCCTCAGCAGGATCAAGAGACATTCTATAGCAAACAGCTTGGTTGCCAAGCGCATCTGCTACGGTAGGGTTGTTGTAGCTATCGTAAGAAACAATCTTCAAGCCAGGCACGTTTACGCGAGTAGCAAAGTACTTGAACTCTGTATCAGCCACGAGAGCAGCCAAGTTCTCGAATACAACAGGGGCAGCCAATTCGCCAGCCTCAGCAGACTCAATAACTGCACTCTTTACCTCAGGAGCACCACCGTACATCACCTTAACACCCTTAGCTATAATTTTCTCGCCAACTGCAAAAGTAGGATTCTCAGCGGTATAAACGAGGATACCACCAGTAGCATCTTGGATGTATACGTTTTTACCAGAAATGAAGTTAACTACACCAGCAACTTTGGTTTCTGTGTCATCTGCCATCGCTTTTACCTCAGCGATAGTAGGGATATACTCTACCCATTTCGCATAGAGAGTACCAGTAGTTTCAGCGTTGATAACAGTAACTTTCTCGCCAGAGAAGTCAGCAGCAGCATACCAACCATCGAAAGTAGAACCTTCTTTGTAAGGTTCATTTAAAACGAACTCACCTTCTGTAATTTCAGTTGGGTTAGCAAAAGCATGTTGCCAAGATGGAATAAATGCTGCTGGCAAGCCAAGGCTTGAGAAATCAGCAGATTTAGGCCAACTTGCACGTTGACCTGAAACAAAGAAAGCACCCACAGCATAACGCCATGCTGCGCCAGTACCATCAGCAGGAAGAGCAGAAGCACCATCAGCAGCCTGTGCTACGTGAGCAGCCTCGATGTAGGCTTTCAACCAAGCCCATTTTTCCATTTGTAAAGCAGGAGAAGCATCTGTCAACTTAGCGCAGATATTTGGTGCGCCAAGAGGATCTGCTTGTTGCATGTAATACTCCAACGTTTCGAAACCAGATACACCAGCATCTGTCATGAAGGCAGCAAACATGTCGCCTTTTCCTAACCAATTTTCATCATTGGTCACACCACCGTTGAGCTCGTAAGTAACGGCAGCAAAAGAAGTTACCGCAGCAAAAAGAGCTGCGCAAAAGATTGAAAATCTTTTCATAAATTTGTTGTTTTTTTGGTTAATAAATTGCTTCCTCATCCGTGTGGACACGTCCACGGTGGACCTCGGTTGCGTTAAGTAAAAATTGTATTTATTGTGTGGTTATTGTATGGTTATTGTATGGTTATTGTGTGGTTATTGTGTGGTGCAGATAGCTATTCTACTATATTTCCCAACACATTATAGCGTTTACCGTTGCGATAAATAACTACATGTCCGTTTTCAACGACCTTAATAGGAGTAGTTTCCACAGAAATATTATCCACAGGAGTTGTGCTGCCTGTATAAATCGTGACTACCTCCGAAGGGTCGGTCAATCCACCTTCTGCTATCGCAAACACACGAATATACCAAGTTCCTGTCTTCAATTCCGTTTTCGTACAAGAGAAAACTGTGGGGTCATCCACACGAACCTTAGTAGTGGAACGAGGAGGGAAATTGGATTTTTGACTAAACTCTACTTGGAATCCCGAGGAGGCCTGCTCCTGCCATGTTACCGTTACATCGTTACCTGCAAAATGTGTGCCATCAGCAGGCGATGTGATGACGGGTACAGGTACATACTGCGCCATAGTACGGAACTTAACTTCCTTAGTCATCACCTCCATACCGCTAAACGAAGCAGTGACTCTCACAAAATAGTCGCGTGAAGCAAGCAAGTCAAACGGTAAGGTGAAACGAGGAACAGAAGAAGTAGCAACATGCACCATAGAATTATCATCGAACTTATTATTAGAGGCTATTTCAAATGTATATTCCACCGTAGGATATGAAATACTGTCACAGATGAAAGTAGGAGTCTTAAAGTCGCAGGTGTCGCCCTCAGCAGGCGATTGCATACGGAAATAGGAACCATTGAACGTATGTACATCCGTAAAGGAATCTTCCTTATTAATACTGCGTGTACGCACACGCCAATAGTAGGTGCCATCCTGATTGAGCCAATACACTTTGCCCAAATAGAAGAGGGTATCCGTAACCTCATACTCATAATCCAACGTAGAGAAGTCCGATGACTTGGAGAGTTGGAAGAAATAGGAGTCGGCACCTTCCACCGTTTTCCAATACACATTGCACGGTATAACCGCATTCGCGTTATTAGCAGGATAAACGACCTCTGCCATAGGCGACTTGCCCCAATCCGTATTATCCATAGTACGCGCAGGATACTCGTTGCCAAAACGGTCAAGAACAGCTACCGCGTAAGTGAGCGGAATAGCAGGTTCTTCGCTTGGCAATTCAAACGAAGTAGTATAAGTAGTACCTAAAAGGTTGCGGCTGGTGCCTACTGCGCCATGCGAGCCAAGCTCCTCCATAGGAATTTGATAAACCACATAGCGAAGATTATCACGCGGCGCATCCCACACGAGTCTATTACCCTCTACATGGATATTGCTGACATACACACACTCATTGGTAGCCATCCACGTCATTTGTGGAACGACAGCAGGACGCGTATTGACATCTGCACCAATATACTTGAAGAAATTTAGGGTATTCATACCCGTGCTGAAACTATACCAACAACTACCCGGAGCATCCATACGGTCATATAAACGATTGAGTGCTATTTGGTCTCCTATCTCCTGTTTGCCATGTTTACCGCTTGTAATCTGATTGTCAGATACCATATTTTGGAGCGTATGACTGACATACATATGACGATTGAAATGACAAGCCATATCTGACCACCATTTGCAAATCACATCGTAGTTAGACCAAGAATCAATTGTCCAATAGATTTGTGGTGCCATATAGTCAATGGTATGCTCGTTATACCATGCGAGAGGATCCGCATAAATTTGGTTATACTGCCAATCGCTGGCAGGAGTAGGACAAGGTTCTACGCCATATACGGGAGCTGAGGTATTTGCCTTACCCGCTACACCCGCAGGACCAATACCAAACTTCACCCAAGGTTTGATAGCCTTGATAGTATCATTGACCATGCGCACCATCAGGTTGTTCTGCGCACGACGCCAATCGGCACGCGACATACCATTGCCCGTAGCAGCATATTGCTCTTGGTCGTAGGAATCTTTGTAACCCGATTGATGGAAGTAGTCGTCAAAGATGATTCCATCCACATCGTAGTTCTCCACAATGTCGGCTACCACCTTGCAGATTTGCTCACGCACCTCAGGTAATGAAGGATTGAGGATAGTGATACCACCGCAATCCACCAACCATTCAGGATGGGTATTATAATAATCTAACGGATGATTTTTGCCAAATGTAGTTTCTGAACTGGCATAGCGATAAGGGTTGAGCCAAGCATGTACCTCTATACCACGTGCATGCGCGCTATCAATAAGGAGTTGAAGTGGGTCATAGGTAGGTTCACCGCCACGTGTACCAGTCAAGTATTGGCTCCATGGCTCGTACTTAGATTTGTACATAGCATCCGAGAAACTACGTACCTGAAAGAAAATAGCATTGAGATTTGCTTGCTCATGGAGTTTGAGCAGAGAAATCAAATAGTTTTGCTGTTTGAGTTGCCCCTCTTCATCATGTTGGCTATGTGGATTAGGCCAGTCAATAGCCCAAGCCGTCGTTAGCCATGAAGCACGAAACTCACGCTTAGGCTGTGCTTGGAGCGCAAGCGCCAAGCACAAGCCAAGAGCGAGTAGCGATATTTGTTTAATGAATTTCATTAGAACAATTTAGAAGGTGTATTATTGACTGCCACACCGTATGCACTAACTCCCTTAATAAGGCAAGTAACCTCGCCAGAATTGAGATTGTAGCAATAGATACCCGTGTCAGGGCGACTGGAGGTAGAAGTACCATTATTACGATATGCGAAATAAACACATTCGTTCACATCGTCATACGCTATTTGGGTAATACCTACAGATTCAACACCTGTACCTTCTACAGCAGGAAGGTTGTTATCAAGGTTGCTTTCGAAATTCTTGCCATCGAACTTGATAGCCTTCTTCGTAACATCACCACCCGATTGCATAGCCTTCCATTCTGCATAAGTACATACACTCACCACATTAGCAGTCATCTCCATAGCACAGAAGACTACCTTATCATGCTTGGTAGAATAGTAGAAAGAACCAACCTTGATAGAAGGACAAATGATACCTTCTTCAGGGAGTAATGTCTTATCACCAGTAGTAACAGGGTCTTTCAAGATATCATCATCCATAAAGCAGAAGGTGTTGGTAGATGTGTGGCAGGTTGACCAGTGCCATACGCCATTGATCTTCGCGAAGTTACGACTAACGGCACCATATGCGAGTCCGTTGCCATAGTATTGGAGATGGTTGTGACGAACGAAATAAGGATATTCGTTGATGTTATACACCTTGTCACGGTCGGTGAGTTTCACCTTCATAATACCAGTATTACGGTTAGCATAGTAGAGGTAATCGCCATCAATGTAGCCATAGAATGGGTCATCGAAAGCGGCTTGACCAGCGTTAGAAATCATTGTCTCTACCTTCTTACCATCTTTAGATACCACAGAAATCTTACCATCGCCCAACACGCCGTCCACGTCATTCACGTAGTAGAATTGTTTACCCGCGTCAAGCACATAGAGCGAAGAATCTTTGAACAAGATATTGAATGGGTGCTGACCAGAAGATACTCCAAGGTCATAGGAAGAAATATTCATATCAGCAGGTTGCTTGCCACCAGTGAGTTTATGCGCCATGATACGTCCACCTTGCACAGCATAATAGAGTGTAGGAACAGCCTCATTGTAACCAACTTGCACATTCATAGTAGCGGTTTCCAACTCCTCGCCACCCAATACCACATTGAGCGCCACTTGTTGTGAGCCCACGTGTGAGAACTTAACAGGTGCAGGTAGGTCATCAATACCTTGACCCTGGAAAGTAGCATAATCCTCATCATCAACATTCTTAGTATCAGCAGGGAATGTCCAATTGAAGACAGCAGGTTTGTTTTGTGGGTTAGGCAACTCTACCTCAAAAGTAACCAACGAAGAGCGAACCTCGCACACAGGGTCTGCGATTTTGATGGTTACGATAGGCTTGATAGGAGCAATCATAACAACTTGCTCTTTGCTATAGTCACCAACAGTCAGTTTTACCTTGTAAGTACCAGCCTTAGTGTAGTAGCAGCGAATGGTATCTTGTCCTTGCTCAGAAGGATCAACAAGCACAGAGTTCTCGCCAAAATCCCAATGAGGTGTACCATTGGTCGTTTCAGGTGATGTATTTACAAAAGTAATATACGAATCTACATAGTAGTCCAAATAATACTTTGGCTCAGTCTTCTGATCGATATAATAGTCAAAAGAAACTGCGTCTCTTGGGAGCACTTCCTCCTCTGGTACATTGTCAATACAAGACACAGCACAAATAGGCAAAAGTGCAATCAATAAGGTTTTTAAAAAATTTGTTTTCATACAATTGATATATTTGTCTTGTTCATATTAGTTAATAGCAATTTCTTTCGCATCTGTCTTACTATACGTACCGCCTGTGTAGGAACCCTCTTGATCCTTAGCAGGGTCAAAGCCTTTCTTGTCATAGATACGTAATTCAGCATTGATGTAATACTCACGTTTGTATTCGATAGAGTATCCCTCAGCACCAAGAATCAAATCGTAGAAAGACACATGGTTCTCCCAAACGCTATCCAATGCATGTTTGATTTGTGGATAGACCTCAACACTAGATAGGTAAACAGGATGAGTAATATAAGTAGTATCCGTATAATAAGTAGTATCTCTCTTACCAAAACGGTCTGGTTTACTCACACTGAAAGTATCTTTAATAATTGTTTGAAGCGTATCAAAATCTGTCTTACTCCAAATAGTATCCGTTTGCTTGAAGAAACGACTCCACTCATTGGTGTTAGCATTGAAAGTAGAATCGGAAATCCATTGAACGTATGGCATACGGTCGCCATTAGGAGTAACAATAGTATCACTCAACAGACCTAATCCGTTCAGAACTTGCATATAAGCACCATAATGTCTCTCCTCAGCAGTAGGGTTCATCTTCGCTGTCAAACCTTGCTTGAACTCAGTAGCGAAATTCTCTCCGAAATAAGCATGCAAGTTTTTTGTAAATCCATTGGTATCCTTAGGCTGTACCCAAGCGACTGGAGATAATGTATAACTTACTGGAAACTTATCTTGCAGTACATACGCATGGAGCGTATCGTTCCACAGGTCTTCGGAATGAGGATATGATTGAATCGTTTGCAACATACGCTTTTGCGCAGTTGTATTACTGGTGTAGCTATATGAGAATGCTTTGATAAGCGATGCAGACACCAATTTATCTTCTTTCTCAAATAGTTCGTACCATACCTCCGAGTGGTCAATAAAGTTATCCGTTACAGTAGAGTAATACTGTCCCGTAAACTCCATAGCTTCGCCCGCCTTAATCATACTACTTGCGACATCCCATTTAGCTTCTGGACCCACTGCTCCTGTGATTGTATTCTCATCGAAGGGATCATGTTTCTCACATGCTACAGCAGTCATAAGTAGAAAGCCGAGTGCCAGTGTTTTGAATATTGTTTTCATATTATTCATATTTATAATCCTATTAATAATTACATCCATTCAATATTATCATCTGCGCATTGCACCACATTAGGGTTCTTCTTAGCCCAAATGAGACGTTTTTTGAGGATACGATAATCAAGTATCTTTTCTCCTGCAGCGTTGGTAGTATAGTAGCCCATACGATCAAGCTCTTTCTTGTTGTACTTGGTCTCTGTCTCTGTGTCCGCATTGAGTCGGTTTACCCAAGCATTAGGAGAAAGGGTAGCATTCACACCATAGTCATCAGGAGTGGACCAATATGCCTCATAGAGGTTGTAAGGACGACGCAATACGTATTCGAGATTAAAGTTCTCAGCATCCTTAGCAAACATAGCCACCTTACCATTATGCACATTCTTCACGTCATATACCGCAACAGGCAAATGTCCTGGTACCACATATTCAATACCATTTTGAGAAGAACTATAGTTATAGCGACGCATATCTGTCCATTGCTCTGGTTGGAGGTACATAGCCACATACTTTTGTTGCATAAGATCAGCTATATTAAAGTTAGCAGCACCTGGCAATTTGATTTCCCAGAAACGTTGGTACTGATTCAAGGCATCTCCCGACAAGTTCACTTCATTAATACCATAACGCGACATATTCTCAAGTGTAGCAGCCTTAGTCGTCTCGTATGCCCCTGCACGGTCGCCTGCCCATAACTGCGCCTCTGCCTTGATGAACATCAACTCCTCTTTTGTAATCAGTGGGATGTATCCCATATTTCTTGTATAAGGATTGCTTTCTTTTGTTTGGCATAGCAAATCTGGGAATGAAGAAATAGCATCAGCTTCACCATCACGGTCAATATCGCCCACACCAATATTACTCTCCAAATGCCACAAAGCCTTTGTACCTCGTGGCTCCATGATACGAGCAGCTCGAGGATCAAGCGCATAACCACGAGTGATGTTATATGTACCATCAATACCACCCAATATACCATGCAAGAAGAATGTTGTAGGTACAGATTGATCCAAACGGTTGGCACGACTCTCCCATGAGTTGATAATTGGCTTGAAAGGTCCCCATGGACAATTAGACTCAGTCACACCACCTGGATAGTAATAGCGTGGCTCTTGCCAATTAGCATCATTAAGCACATCGTCCACCATAGCAATAATCTTTTGGCAATTCGCAGGGGTGTTATCCCAGTTAGGCAATTTGCGCAACCAAAGACGCGCACGAAGAGCCTTGCAGAAGACTTCCCATTTATCCATATCACCTGCGTAGATACGATCCATTCTCTCATTAATGAGGAGATTGGTCTTTGCATCTACCCATGCTGGGTCGTTGTAGAGTTTTATCAAGTCATCAGCCTCTTGCATCATCCATGCATATACTTCCTCCTGTGTATCATACTTAGGTGAAGCACTTTGATACACCTCTGAGCGAGGCATGTCACCAAACGCATCGGTAGTAAACATGGTGGACATAAGCATAACAGTACGACCTATCAGCACTGCATTGTATTGTCCGTTCTCCATAGCTATCTCATTCATCTTTTGGATGTTTGCACCGAGGTCATAGAAGTGACGGCGCCACATTGGGTGACGGTTCACACCGAGGAACTCCCAACCTTGGCTATATGGATAAGAACCCGTTTGGCTCTTGCCGGTAGTGGTGAGTGCCTGACACATATACACGCCATACTCAGCATGGTCGTAGCATATCTGCGAAGCATAGAAGGTTGCTACAGGCAACACTTGATCCACCGAAGTTGTGATAGGCGAATCCTTGGTATAATTCACATCCAAGAAATCCTCACAACTGGTAAAGAACATCGCTCCAAGAAGAGCTGATATAATAAATAACTTTTTCATATTCCTTAGTATATTATAGGGTTAGAAAGAAGCCGAAAGGCTGATGTTATAACTACGTGTACTTGGAACAGGGCTGTTATCAATACCCGCAGAACCAGTACCACCTTGTCCAGTAGATGCGTTGCAGACAGGATCTGTACCCGTATATTTGGTGAGTACAAATACGTTGTTGCAAGTGAAGTTGAGTTTCAATGTCTTCAGCACATTTTGATTCTTCATAAGTTTCGCGAAGTCATAACCTAAGGTTACATAACTTAGACGCAGATAAGAACCATCCTCAATAAAGTTGGTAGATACATTATAGAAATAGTTGGTAATAGTAGTTTGGTTGAGCGTAATAGGTGTAGTATTTGGCTCATAATATACATTACCAGCAGCATCTGTCAGTTCTTTTACACCATTGAACACCACTTGGCGACCACGATAAGTCTCAAGAATCTTGTGGTTACCACTGGAGATAAGGTTACGACCCGTAACGTTGAGTACATCGCCACCATAACGACCATCAAAGAGGAATGAGAATTGTACTCCATAGATATTCATACTGGAGTTCAAACCAGCTTGGAATTTCGCTTCACGGTTACCGATCAACTCGTTCTTGTTAGGATTAATCTTTGGATAACCATTCTCGTCCACGATGACCTGACCCTCGGCATTGCGTTGATAGTCTTTACCCGTTAATGCGGTAGTCGAACCACCTAAATAAGCCGAAGTAAAGACATCACCATATTGAGGACCTGTGATCTCATGTACATCTTCAGGAAGACCCACTACAGTACCACGGTTGAGACCGAAGTTGAGCCCCATAGTCCAGTTGAAGTTTTTACGTTTGATAATATCTTGGTCAAAAGTGAGCTCCATACCATGATTTCGAATCACACCCTCGTTACGAGTTTGGAGGATATAACCAGAAGATGGCGATACACGCACGGTTACGATTTGGTTGTCCACCTTAGTGTTGTAGTAAGCGATATCAAGACGTGTCTTATTGTCAAATAATTTGATATCCATACCAATCTCCCATGAATAAGACATTTCAGGAGCGAGGTCGCGTGAAGCAGATGACATAGTAGGATCAATACCATAACCACCATCTGGATAGGTACCAAATTGCTTAAAGCGACGGTCATACAAATTGATTGGAGCATCCTTACCTACAACAGCGTAGTTACCACGGATTTTCCAATAAGAGAACCAGTTATTCTTAGTTTCATTCAATCCAGGAATCAGCTCAGAGAGAATTACACCACCGGTTACAGAAGGATAGAAGAATGGGTTGTTGATAATCGTAGAAGACCAGTCCCAACGAGCTGTAACAGAGAGAGAAGCCAAGCCTTTGTAATCACCACGAAGTTCACCAAAGTAACCAAAACGACGGCGCATTGAGTGTCCCGCAGTACGATCGGAAAGTTCCATCCATTCACGGTTGGTATTAGACAAACTGTATGTACCAGGAATCATGAAGTCCACACCATAGTTAGACATGGAGAAACCTTCTGACATTTTGAGTTCGGTACCCACCATTACATCAATTGAGAAATCCTTTGGCAACTCTATTTTATAGCTTGCATTAGCACCCGCCGTAAAAAGTTGGCTACGACTCATAGAAGCAGAATACGAACCCAAAGCAGATTTGCTCATATTGGTAATATCATCGCTTGTCAATATATAGTTATCAGGATTCATGTAACCACCTGTCAAACCAAGAAGATCAAAATATTGGTCAGCAGAAGTAGATACCTTCCAATCAAGATATTGATAATACTTATCCCATTCAGGATACGTACCACGAATGGCAACATCATAATCCGCAGGACGCTCTCCATCTGGTGCTTTTACAGCCGGCACTACACTACTATCGTCCCAACGAGGCACAGTATAACTATCTGAAGAAGAGTGGCTCACATCATAACTAACGCGACCCACGATTTGGAGATTCTTGATAGGTTTGAGTGTAACACTACCGTTGATTACGTTACGTGTTTTCTTAGCCACGCCATCATCCTCATAAATACTATAGAGTGGACTTTGAGGAGAACCTGTTTTCTCTGTGTCACTCCAATAGCGGTGAGAAGGTAAGCCATTATCATGCTTGTAATCAGTAATGTCATTGTTAATAGGCCATCCATATACAGAACTTACACCACCTGTTGAACGTGACTTCGTATCGGTGATATTGATACCCATTTGGAAAGTTACCCATTCAGCAGGAGTGAAAGACGCCTTGATAAGAGCACCAAAACGAGTTTTATAATCCTCTGGAATAATACCATCAGCTTTAGAATAGTTAGCAGAAGCGTATGCTTGGAACTTCTCAGAACCACCATTCACAGAGAAATCATACTTGTGATAGAAACCAGTCTTGAAGAAATTGCCAATATTATCGTAGATAACATCGTCTGGACCTAACATTGGTCCCCAACCTCCAGAAGTTTTATCCTTATAGAATCCTTGAGCACCTGGACCATATGTCTGTTGCAATTGTGGCAAACGAGTAGGCTCATCCCATTGCCAACTACCGTTGGCTTGAACTTTGATTTTGCCTGCTTCACCCTGCTTGGTAGTAATCATGATGACACCGTTGGCAGCATCTTGACCGTACAAAGCAGCCGCAGCAGCACCTTTGAGGACGGTAATATTCTCAATATCGTTAGGGTTAATATCCGCTGCAGCAGAAGCACCACCAGAGATAGCCACACCATCAAGAATAAAGAGAGGCTCGTTGCTTTGACTATTATTTACAGACGAGATACCACGAATGATAATTTGGCTACCTGAGTTAGGTGAACCACCCGAGTTAGTAACCGATACACCCGCAATCTTACCTTGGAGCGAATTGACAAAGTTAGCACTCTTATTCTCTGTAAGCGCATCACCACCAATGTTCTGCACTGCAAAGTTCAATCGTTTTTTCTCTTGAACCACACCCATAGCCGTTACCACGACTTCCTCCATAGCAATTGCATCACTACTCAGACGTACATCCATTTGTGGACCTGTAACAGGCAGTTCTTGGGAGGTCATACCCACATAACTTACCACAAGTACAGCACCGTCTTGCACCGTCAATTCATACATACCATCAAAATCGGTAATTGTACCGTTTGATGTACCTTTCTCGAGAATAGAAGCACCAATCACTGGCAATCCATCCTCTGTAGAAATAACCACACCCCTTACCGTGATGCTTGCCATCATAGCAACCGACATCAGCGAGCAAGTTAGCACAAAGAATAGTTTCTTCATATACTTAGATTGTTTATTATAGATTGTTTTTATTCTTGATTATTAGCGCGATAGGCATCCATTGCTTTCTTCACGCTACCGTGCAAAAGAAGCAAATCTTTCGCTTTGTCATATTCGAGCCCCAATTCATCCACGAGCATTCGTGTACCGCGATCCACGAGTTTCTTGTTGCTCAGTTGCATGTTCACCATCTTGTTGCCTTTCACGCGACCCATTTTAATCATGGTAATGGTGGTAATCATGTTGCAGACAAGTTTTTGCGCTGTACCTGATTTTAGGCGAGTAGAGCCAGTCACGAACTCTGGACCTACCATAGGCTCGATTGCAATCTCAGCCACTTGTCCCACAGGAGCTCCAGGGTTACATGAGATAGCTGCGGTCAAACAGCCATACTCACGCGCGCGCTCGAGCGCACCTATCACATAAGGTGTTGTACCCGAAGCTGCAATACCTACCACAGTATCAAGCGTAGTAATATCATGCTCCAACAATTCTTTCCATGATTTCTCTGGATCATCCTCAGCATTCTCCACAGGGTTGCGCAACGCATGATCGCCACCCGCAATGAGACCTATCACAAACGATGGTGGCATACCAAAAGTAGGAGGAATCTCGCTGGCATCCAATACGCCCAAACGGCCACTGGTACCTGCACCCATATAGAAGATACGACCGCCCTTTTGCATGCGCTCTACAATACCCTCTACCAATTTCTCTATCTGAGGAATACACTCGCGAACAGCCAATGCCACCTTTTGATCTTCCTCGTTCATCTCGCGCAACAATTCGCCCACTGATTTTTGGTCAAGATTATCGTGCAGCGATGTTTGCTCAGTTACTTTTACAAAAGCCATAATAGAAATTTTTAATTTTGAATTATAAATTATGAATTTTGAAATGTGAATTACATAGTAGGAACAATATCTTTCTTGTGATACTCCTTCAAGCCCTCCATAGGACCTTGCAGAATCTTACCTACTTGGAAGCCATTGTCAGCCAACACCTTTTTCAAAACATCTTGGTAGTAATAAGCGATAGAACCAATGAATCCAACTGGAAGAGCAGGATATTGTGGCAAAATACGCTTAGCGAAATAATCGAAGTGGTCGTAAACAAGTTGTGCAATCAATGGGTTTTCAATATTCTCAGCACAGAACTTACTGAGAGAGGCTAAGTAACGATTAGGGAAAGGTTTACGATACACATTATCAATCACATCCGCAGCGGTGATGCCATATTGATTTTGGAACTTCTCTTTGAGTTCCTCGCTCAGTTGATTCTTGAAGAGGTCTGCCACAAGGCGTTTGCCAAGGACAGCACCACTACCCTCATCGCCAAGGATAAAACCAAGGGCAGGCACATTCTTCTCAATCTCCTTGCCGTTCCACAAGCATGAGTTACCGCCTGTACCCAAGATACAAGCCACACCGCGCTCTTCGCCTAACACACCGCAAGCAGCACCGACCATGTCGGAATATACCTCAATCTTAGCGGTCTTAAATATTGCCTCCAAGGCATATGCCACTACAGGAATCTTCTCAGGCGTACAACCTGCGCCATAGAAAAATACTTTTGCAATGCTACCAGCCCACATAGCGTGCGCCATCTGAGGAAGCAATTGGTTGTTTACACTGTTCTTAATGGCATCTGAGGTTTGTTGGAATGGATTAATACCATCCGTAAAATACTCCTCGCAATGGCCATTGGCTGCCATCAAACACCAATGGGTTTTGGTTGAACCAGAATCTGCTATTAAAATCATATTCGTTAATTTATGTTGTGATTAATTCAAGTTTTATGCTCCTTCCGCCACAAATACACTCCACACTAAAAGCAGTTTGCAAAGGTACTATTTTTTTTTCACGCGCGCAATAGCACATGCCTATTTTATGTTGTATAACATATAAAAAATCTTTTTTTCACAAAAATCTCCGCAACCGTTTGCAGAACTCGTAAAAATATTGTACCTTTGCAGCACGATATACTATAAAATCAACAAATATATGAGAAATAATCTTAGTCAAATGATTTCTCTGAGCAAAGTCGAGGAGAAATTGTATCGTCCTGCGAATGCGTATGAGCAATCGCGCGTTACCCGTTTGGAACATGTGAACACCACCATTTGTGAGACTCCACAAGAGGGTATTGCCAACGTGGCAAACCGCATTGCACGAGTTATCCGCGATCGCGAGGCTAATGGCAAAAAAACCGTATTGTCCTTGGCATCAGGTCGCTCTATGCGCGACTTGTTCGTAGAACTCGTGCGATTGCACAAAGAAGAGGGATTGAGCTTCAAGAATGTGATTATTTTTGGCGCATACGAGTTCTATCCATTGAACGACTCTTCATTGGGCAGCATGGCACAAATCCAAAGCCAACTGTTGGCTCACATTGACATTCTTCCTGAGAACGTACACACCTTCCCTGGCGACCTGCCTAAGGAGACTGTATTCGCATTCTGCGAGGAGTATGAGAAAGCAATCGTAGAGGCTGGCGGTATTGATATTCAAGTATTGGGTATTGGTCAATGCGGTAATATCGCTATGAACGAGCCTGGTACACAGCCTAACTCCTCTACCCGTTTGGTCATCATGGATGGCAACTCGCGTGTGGATGTGAAATCATTGTTCGGCAACGTAACACAAGTGCCTACCTGCGCTATCACATTGGGTATTGACACTATCCTACAAGCCAAAGAGGTCATTCTGTTGGCGTTTGGACAACACAAAGCGGGTATCCTGAAGCAAGCCATTGAGGAAGTGGCTTCATCCGCTTGCCCTGCATCATACTTGCAGCTCCACAAGAACGCATCGTTCGTACTTGACTTGGAGGCTGCCAACAAACTGACTCGTATCAATCACCCTTGGAAGGTTACCAACTGCGAGTGGACTGACCAACTGATTCGTCGCGCCGTAGTTTGGCTCTGCGAGCAAACCAAGAAGCCTATCCTGAAACTGACCAACAAGGACTATAACGATTTCGGATTGAGCGAACTCATTACCAAATACGAATCTGCATACAACTGCAATATCAAGGTATTCAACGACCTGCAACACACCATCACAGGTTGGCCAGGTGGCAAACCTAATGCGGATGATACCAACCGCCCTGAGCGCGCTAAACCATTCCCAAAAGACATCGTAATCTTCTCTCCTCACCCAGACGACGACGTGATTTCTATGGGTGGCACTTTCCAACGCCTTATCAAGCAAGGACACAACGTGCACGTGGCATACGAGACCAGCGGTTGTATCGCCGTTTGCGATGAGGAGGTAGTACGCTTTATGGACTTCATGAAGGGCTATAAGCAAATGCTTATCCCTGAGGATCAGGTGATTGAGAAGAAGTACGATGAGTATATGAACTTCTTCCACAACGAGAAGGTGGGCGACAACGACACCCGCGAGATTCTCAACCTCAAGGCTCTTATCCGCCGTGGTGAAGCTACCGCAGCATGCCGCTATATGGGCCTCCCAACCGACCATATCCACTTCCTCAACTTGCCATTCTATGAGACAGGTACTATCAAGAAAGGTCCTCTCTCGCAAGCCGATGTGGATATCGTGAAAGCATTGCTTGAAGAGGTTAAACCACAACAGATTTTCGCCGCTGGCGACCTCGCAGACCCTCACGGCACACACCGTGTATGTCTTGACGCTGTACTTGCAGCATTGGACGAACTCAAGCACACTGCTGCTTGGGATGAGTGGCTAAAAGACTGCCGTATATGGATGTACCGTGGTGCATGGATGGAATGGGAGATGGATCTCGTGGAGATGGCTGTACCTATGTCCCCAGAGGAGCTTCGCTCTAAACGCAATGCTATCCTCCGCCACGCCAGCCAAATGGAGTCTGCTCCATTCCTTGGCGACGATGAGCGTCTGTTCTGGCAACGCGCAGAAGACCGCAACCACGATACCGCCAAAATGTACTCAGAGCTCGGCTTGGCTGAATATGAGGCAATAGAGGCATTTGTGCAATATCATATTCTCTAATCTGGATTCGGGAGTCGGGATGCCAAGCGCTCGACTCCCGATACCCGATTCCTGACACAACACAGAAAACAACCAATTTATTTATTACAAATATGAAAAATATCACATGTTTTATTCCTTTCCAAAGTGAGGAACAAGTAAAAGCAACGGTTGCCAACTTGAAGGCTCAAGAATTGGTAGCTGACATTCATTATTTGCACGGTGACATCCGCTCCACAGCAAACGTTCGCGAGATCGCTGCTAAGGCTAACACCGAGTACACATTGATTTACACCAAGTACACCACCCTTTCATTCGTTCTCTTCGCTCTCGAGCGTATGGAGGCACTTATCGAGGACACCAAGGCTGCTATGGTTTACGCGGACCACTTCAACCAAGTAGGTGAGGTTCGTACCAACGCTCCTGTGATTGACTATCAACTCGGTTCTGTTCGCGACGACTTTGAGTTCGGTTCTGTTCTTTTCTATCGCACCAGTGCTCTTAAGGAGGCTGTTGCTCGT
Organism: Bacteroidales bacterium; assembly: GCA_015061165.1. GTDB lineage: Bacteria > Bacteroidota > Bacteroidia > Bacteroidales > Paludibacteraceae > Colicola. Next base: position 30,955 of record SUXC01000005.1, on the reverse strand, counting down.
ATGGATGTAGATTATCAATACGCTGGTCTGTATGACCTCCGCCTCAAAGTGAGCCAAAAGGGTGCTTTGGAGCACATCAACGAGTACCTCTATTATGATGTAGAGCTCGACAACCGTACCACTGGCGAGAAGAACTTCGACTATGTAGATCCTAAGAACCGTGGCGTACAAATCGAGATGGAGAAGGCTGTTACCCAACACCTCAAAGACATCAACGGTTACCTCGCTCCTGGCTTCAAAGACATTGACCTCCAAGGTGGTGGCTTCGAGTATGAGGCATCTGTGATTATCCCTTGCAAGAACCGCGTTCGTACCATTGGTACAGCTATCAAGAGCGCGCTCAGCCAAGTGGTTAAGGCTCCTTATAAATACAACGTTATCGTTGTGGACGACAACTCTGAGGACGGTTCTGTAGATGTAATCAAGAGCATCGTGGCTGAGGGTCACGACAACCTCGTTTATATCGCTCAAGACAAGACATGGCACGCTATCGGTGGCAACTGGAACGTAGCTCTCCACCACGAGAAATGCGGTCGTTTCGCTATCCAACTTGACTCTGACGATACTTACTTCGACGAGAACACCGTTCAAAAGTTCATCGACGCTTTCCACGAGCAAAACTGCGCTATGGTAGTAGGTACCTACCAACTCACCGACTTTGACGGTAATATGATTCCTCCTGGAGTAATCGACCACAAAGAGTGGACACCAGACAACGGTCGTAACAACGCTCTCCGTATCCACGGTCTTGGCGCACCACGCGGTTTCTATACTCCAATGCTCCGCACTATCAACTTCCCAACCACCAAGTATGGTGAGGATTATGCAGTTGGTTTGCGCGTAAGCCGCGAGTATCAAATCGGTCGTATCTATGACGTAGTGTATAACTGCCGTCGTTGGGATGACAACTCTGATGCTAACTGCGATATCGTGACCATGAACAACAACCACTTGTACAAAGATCGTATCCGTACATGGGAGTTGAAGGCACGTATCCAAATGAACGAGGGTAAGTAATCATTAGGTTCAAGATTAAAGGTTAGAGGTTAAAGGCGAGGGCGGCAGAGCCGCATACTCCGTGCCTATAAACTTTAAACTATAAACTTTAAACTGTTTTGACACTTTATCAACAAATATTTGACATGTTCTCCCGCGAGCTCAGTGCTCACGGGAGAGCATTCCTTAATTATGAAGCACTTGCAGGGGTCGAAGTCAAGGATATGACTATCGACGGTTTCCCTGCCAAATTGTTTTTCAACCCTGCTCGTGTCCGCAGCGTCATGGCTGACGTCAGCCCCGAAGCTCTGCAACAGCGCGCTTGCTTCCTCTGCCCCGATGGCGTGGAGGCAAACCAACTCACCCATAATTGGGAATCCCCAACAGGGCACACCTATTATATACGCGTAAACCCTTTCCCTATTTTCTCTCCGCACTTCACCGTTTCTTCCTCCGTACACGAACGCCAAGAACTGCTGCCTCACCTCGAAGCCATGATGCATTTAGCGAAGGAGCTGCCCGAGATGACCATTTTCTACAATGGTCCTATGTGCGGTGCCAGTGCCCCCGACCATATGCATTTCCAGGCTGTGCCTCGCCACAGTCTCCCCATAGAAGACCATTTCTCCACCAACTATGCCAACGCTATCTTGGTGCAAGAAACGGATCTGCAATCCCATTTGGCAGCCGTCAAGCGCGTGCTTGCTATGGGCACTATCCCCGAAGAAGCCAGCCAAACGGGCTCTCTGACTATCGGTGCTTCTCATGCCGAAGAATACGAACCACGGTGGAATATTGTTTCGTGGTACACGCCATCGCCAAATAGCGATAGTGTAGAATCGTGTAGCATGGTGCAGAATAGTGTAGAATCGTCCGCCGAAAATACAACGCTACACAACGCTACACAACGCTACACCACCCTACACAACGGTATGTTTCATACCATCATCTTCTTCCGCCGCGAATCCCGCCCAATGTGTTTCTTTGCTCCAGAGGAAGAACGTATATTGTTCTCTCCTGCTACGGTTGAGATGGCAGGTATTGGCATTGTAGCCAACCGTGAGAGTTTTGACCGCCTCACTCCTGCCCGCCTCCGCGACATCATCCGCGAAGTGGCAGATAATCCCATTGCAGAAGTAGAAGAAAATCCCGTAACAGAAGTAGTAAACAGTCCCGTTATAAAATAACCCCAAAAACGCGACAATAATCTATGTTTTATATAGCCAATCCCGTACAATTCCCGTAGAGTTCCCGTAGAGTTCCCGCAGAGTTCCCGCAGAGTTCCCGTAGAGTTTCTAAGACTCGCATGGCACATTACCGTGATGTATCCCGAAAAAATCAGACACTACAAGTTAAAAAATCCAGCCACTCATAATCCATAATTCTTAATTCAAAATTCATAATTCTTAATTCAAAAATTCATAATTCTTAATTCATAATTATCTCCCGCTATGGCAAAAGTCAAATATTCTGATCCTGTTGATTCTCTATCAGGAAAGTTATCTGCTCGTCAGTCCAATGGACGAGTGTATGTCAGTCGTCGTAAATGTTTCGGTTACGATGCAAAAGGTCGTCCTATTTATGGTCCAAACGAGCACTTCGTTTATACTATTCACGAGGGCGAATGGCCTCAAGCCATTGTCGATAACCGCCAGTTATTCCGTCAAGCGCAACTATTGGCGCGTGAAGAGTTAAGGAATCCTGAACGCTTGGCATATTGGCAACCATTGTTTGACAAGCAATTTAGGCATCCTAAACAAGGTGAGAAGCATTATAGCACTATTCTTGGTTTTGTCGTTGCCCAAATCCTCGCCGAACTCAAATCTGCCAAACAAGCGACAGCAACCGAAACAACAACTACTAAAAGCGATGAATAAATAGATTTTTCGCAATCTATTTGCATATATGCGAAAATTTTTGTAACTTTGCAGCATGTTTTCCGAAACCTCGAAAACAAGCAGGAAAATAATTGTTAGTTGTATGGAAAAAATCTTCGGTTTTGAATGAAAGCGAGTTGCGAGCTAATCTTGCTATCAACTATATTCCTGAAAATATATTTGAGATGGATTATACTCATTAAAGGTATAGCGTTAAAAGAAACATTAACTAATTAACCCCATACACTCATGAAACACGAAATTGCAGTGGGCGTAATGACCGCCCCAAAGATTGAAGCAGTCATACCAGGTCCTCACTCTACACCAGAGCATCCTACCTTCCTACTCAAGAATGTCCGCATTGGCATCGGATTCCACTGGGATCGCCTCGAAGACCAAGAGTTTGAAGGTACACTCGAAATACGCGATAACGCTGATGGCACACAAACCGCCATCAACCGCCTTGACGTGGAAGACTACCTCAGTTCGGTAATCACCTCCGAGATGTCAGCCACCTCCTCGCTCGAACTACTGAAAGCACATGCAGTCATCTCCCGCAGTTGGGTGCTTCGCCCAATCATCAGCCCATCCACCTGCACCGACAAATCCGACCTCAGCGACCCAGATCGCCATGTCGTTTGGTACGAGAGAGATGCACACGAGGGCTTTGATGTATGCGCCGACGACCACTGCCAACGCTATGAGGGTATCACCCGCCGTGATGAGCACCCCGAGGCAGCAGCCAACGTGCAAAAAGCCATTGATGCAACACGCGGACAAGTGCTAATGTACGACGGCAAAGTGTGCGATGCGCGTTTCTACAAGTCCTGCGGCGGTGCGACCGAACTCTTCGAGAACGCTTGGGCAAACGAACACTATCCATACCTCGAAGCAGTCCGCGATGAGATAGGCACTCCCCTACCCGACTTAACCATTGAAGAGAATGCGCAGGAGTTTATCCGCACTTCACCATCTGCCTACTGCAACACTACCGACGCACGTGTACTGAGCCAAGTGCTCAACAACTACGACCAAGAGACCAAAGACTTCTACCGTTGGACGGTGCAATACACCGCAGCCGAACTGAGCGACATCATCCGCGAGCGTTCGGGCATTGACTTCGGCGAGATACTCGACCTCGTGCCTATCAAACGTGGTCCTTCGGCGCGTTTGTACGAGATGCAAATCGTAGGCAGCAAGCGCACAATGGTGATTGGCAAGGAGTTAGAAATTCGCAAATGGCTAAGCCGCAGCCACTTATATAGTAGTGCCTTCGTGGTGGATCGCAACGAGCAAGGCGACTTTATCCTCACAGGTGCGGGCTGGGGTCATGGTGTAGGACTGTGCCAAATCGGTGCAGCCGTCATGGCAGATAAGGGCTATACCTACGAACAAATCCTCGCACACTACTTCCCTGGAAGTGAATTAAAAACTATTTGATATAAAAACATATGACATTGTCGCCATTACTAATACTCACCCTTGTTATTGGCATCATTTGGTTTGTGCCACTCGTGTGTCGTAAGATTCACGTGCCGAGCATTGTGGGTTTTATCTTGGCGGGCATTGTGATTGGTCCGTCGGTGCTGAACATTGTGAACGAAGGACCTACTATCAAGATTCTTGGCTCGCTGGGCATGTTGTATATCATGTTCCAATCGGGCAGCGAGATAGATATCAATGACTTCAAGCAATACAAATACCGCTCGTTGTTCTTTGGTCTGTGCACGTTCTTTATACCTTTTGCCTTGGGCATCATTACCAGTAGGTTTCTACTTCCATATGGCTGGTTGTCCAGTTTGTTGCTGGGGGCAATGTATGGTAGTCACACACTAATGACCTACCCTATTGTGAGCCGTTATGGCGTACAGAAGAACGTAGCCGTGAACATCACTGTAGGTGCAACCATGGTGGCTATCACGCTGTCACTCATGGTGTTGGCAATTGCGGAAGGCTGGAGCAATGCGGGACAGACCACGATGGACTATGTCATCCAAATCGGCATTTTAGCGGTGTTCCTTGTGAGCGTATTATGGCTATTCCCTCGCTTCGCTCGGATGTTCTTCAAGCGTTATCGCGACCCTATCTCTGAGTTCATGGTGGTGATGCTGATGCTGGTAGGTAGTGCCTTGTTGGCTGACTTGGCAGGACTGGAGGGTATCTTAGGCGCCTTCCTCTGCGGTGTCTCACTCAACCGACTACTGCCCAACCGTTCGCCACTCATGCATCGTATCACCTTTATGGGCAATAGTATCTTCGTGCCTCTATTCCTCATCAGCGTTGGACTGATGATTGATATTCATGCGTTCTGGAGTGGATGGACCACATTGACAATAGCGCTCGTGATGATAGCCACAAAATTAGTTGGTAAGAGTATTGCCGCTTGGATAGCCCAATTTGTCTTCCGTTTCTCGAAACATGAGCGCCAACTGGTGTTTGGTCTATCGCATGCTACCGCAGCAGGCACCTTGGCTATCGTGACGATTGCTTATCAAATGGGGCTCCTATCCTCGGATGTGCTGAACGCATCAGTCTTGATGATATTGGTGCTGTGTACAACAGCCAGTTTCATATCCGAACATGCTGCTAAGGAATTAGCCTTGCAGGAGAGTGCCAAACTGGAAGCCGACCACGAGGACGACTATTGGCTATTGACTTCCGTGGGCAAAGACCTGCGTCCTACCTTGCGCGAGATAGGCGAGATGGCGACATTGGACAATATAGAAATCAAGCAGTCTGCAGACTGGCTGGATGTGAGCAATATCGTTGAGCACACCAGCAAGTCGGTCATTGTCTATCACGAAGCGCAACCTATCAACACTATTAATAGATTGGTAGTGGCTGTACCACGCTATGCCGAGAAAGAACGCGACTTTATCACTTGCTTCGGTCTGGTACGCCGTTTGTCGGGTGAGTTAGGGGCAAAAGTGATATTCTATGCGCATCCAGATACCCAAGTAGCATTGCAAGCCATGTGTCGCCGTCCGGGAAAGTACCTGCGCGCCTCATTCCGAAATATGGAAGGTTGGGAAGAAGTGGGAATCATATCCCAAACCATCATGGAGAATGATATGTTGGTGTTGCTATCTTCGCGTAAGTCCACCGCCAGTTATCATCCTCTATTTGAGGAGATTCCTACCATGCTGACACAGCATTTCACGAACTTCAGTTCGATGGTCGTTTACCCAGAGCAATTGACAGGAGGACCCGATGTGGATACGCTATTGATGGAGATTCCGCCTGCCAGCAAGACATGGTCAATCATTGCACGCGTTAAGCGATTACTACGCAAGGGATGGGAAGCGATAAGATTAAAGGTTAGAGGTTAAAGGCAAGGAACATGTCATACTTACAACGATTAGCACAAGTGTTTGCCCGAGAAGTGGGCAACGAATTGACGGGATACACCTTCGTATTCCCCAACCGTCGTGCGGGACTATTCTTCCGCCGATACTTGGGGCAAGCACTATCACAACCTATCTTCTCCCCACGCGTAATGACCATCAACGAGTGCTTTGCCTCCTTGTCCGACCTGCGCATTGCTGACCAACTGACATTGCTCATGCGACTATATGCGCAGTATCAACAATTGCGCCCCGAGCCTGAGACCATAGAGCAGTTTCTACATTGGGGCAAGATGATGTTGGCAGACTTCTCGGAGATAGACAACCACTTGGTTCAAGACATAGAAGCCCTATACGCAGCAGTAAAAGATCTGCACGATATTGACGACCACTTCCTCACGCTGAGCGACACACAACGCAATGCTATTAAGAAATTCTGGGGCGATTTCTATGCCTCATCCGACAAGAATAGCAACAGACTGCATCAACAGTTCATCCGTACATGGGAATTACTATACCCCCTCTATCAAAGACTACGAGATAACCTACTATCGGACCAATTGGCATACGAAGGACTGCTGCACCGACAGGTGATTGAACATTGGGAGCAGATACCCGATAACGCTTTTGAGCAACACTACGTGTTTGTGGGATTCAATGCGCTTACCGAGTCGGAACGTCAGTTATTGATTCGTTTGCGCGATCGCGGGTGTGCAGATTTCTATTTTGACTATGAAGATACCTATCTATCCGACCCTGAGAACCGCGCATCACTTTTTAGAGAAGAGAACTTGCGCACCTTCCCATCACACTACGAAATACCTGAGCGCACACACGCCGAACATGCCAAGATAACTCTGCTATCAGTGGACTCTACTGTGGGAGAGGCACGCGAAGTATATCATGTATTGAATGAGTTATACCCTAAAGACACACCACTGACCACCGACTATACACGCACGGCTGTCGTACTACCCGATGAGCAGTTATTGATTCCGCTATTGGACTGTTTCCCTGAAGGTGTAAAAAAAATCAACGTCACTATGGGTTATCCGCTACGGGCATCCGAGTTATATATGCCAATAGCCTACCCTGACAAATACTTTGCACCCATGCCAGCAACGGGCGAACAGATGATAGTCGCTTTGCGCCAATACATAGATACAAACCGCACGCCTGCTAATAGCGAGGCACATTACCTACTGACCAAAGCATTGGATATGGTGGCAGGAGCAATAGTGCAATACCCTGCGGTATGTATATCCGCCGAAGCGGTCATGCAAATCATGCGTATGCTGACCATGCAAAGCACCATCCCCTACACGGGCGAGCCGTTGGACGGATTACAGGTGATGGGTGTGTTAGAGACACGTGCCTTGAACTTTGACAACCTGATTATCACAGGCTTCAACGATGACCTGTATCCAGGTAGAGCACATAACAATAGTTTTATTCCATATATCCTTCGCCGCGGATTCGGTCTGCCTACGCCCGAAAGACAAGATGCTATTTTCGCATACAACTTCTACCGCATGTTGTCATACGCCAAACGCGTATGGTTCATCACTAACGCCGTAGCGGATGATCAACACTCGGGCGAAGTGTCGCGTTACTTCTACCAACTGCAATGGCAGTACGGTGTGGAAATAGAGCAAGTGAATGTGGTCAATGCGCTATCCACTCCCGCACCCAAAGCCAGTGAGATTAGCAAAGATGAGGTTGTGATGCAAGAACTATCCAAAGCACAGCAACGGGGATTCTCAGCCTCAGCAATGAATACGTACCTCTTCTGCCAAAAGAAATTCTTTTATCGTTATGTGCAGAGGATTCACGAACCTGAGCAGGTGGAGGATGTTACTACCTCCGAAGCCACGATAGGTACTGTGCTGCACGCGGTAATACAAACACTCTATACACCATATATACAACGCATTGTAACTGAGAGCGACATTCAGCAAATCATAGACTCGCTGACGGAAGAACGTTGGAGCGAACTGCCTATTGATGCCATACGCACCGACATGTTAGCAAGCCTCATCGTAAAGAATTATGTGCGCTATATACTGCTATACGACAAGAAGCAAGCCCCATTCATCTACCTCAATGGCGAGCAGCGGATAGCCGCCAACGTAACCATTCCACAAGTGGGAGAAGTACCATTTTATGGCTATATCGACCGTCTTGACAAACAAGGTAACACCCTTCGTGTGATAGACTACAAGACAGGAAAAGCCGAATTGGAGTACCGAGATATGGAGCATATATTCAGTCGGTCGGAGAATCAAGACAAAGCACTACAAACTATGCTCTACTGCTGGCTGCTGGAGCAACAAGCACCGCAACTACTCCGCAACACATCGCATATCGCACCGCATATCTATCCTGTTCGCAGCATGTCAAAAACAGACGAAGTGCAAACACATATTCATCAAAAAGGGAATACCGATTTTGTGTGGAATGAGGAAATTAAAAATGCGTTCGTAGAGGGATTGACTACCCTACTCCAAGAGATGTTTGACTCAGACATACCGTTTGCTCCCACTACGGTTAGCAAGCGATGCGAACATTGCGCCTTTGCCGCGCTATGCAAATAATGGAAATCTGGATTCCGGATTCCAATTTCCTATCTCCGCTACTCCATCGCCTGCAATTTGTCTTCCATCTGCAATAGTTCATCGCGCAAGCGCGCAGCCACGTCAAAGTTGAGGTCTTTGGCAGCAGCCAACATCGTCTTACGCTGTTGGTCGATGGCTTTGCGCAAGTTCTTGGCATCATACTGCTGCCATGCAGCCGTCTTCCAACCGTCTTGGATCTTCTTCTCCAACACCTGTTGCTCTTCTTGCTCTTTGCGCATAAGGGCTATGAGCGGACTGGCTTCAATCTTCTTGTTAAGTGCAGTAGGGACTATATTATGTGCTTCGTTATAGGCTATTTGTTTAGCACGACGGCGATTAGTCTCATCAATAGTCATTTGCATTGAACGCGTGATACGGTCAGCATACATGATTACATGTCCATTCACGTGGCGCGCAGCACGACCTGCCGTCTGTGTCAGCGAACGATGGTCACGCAAGAAGCCCTCTTTGTCAGCATCCAAAATAGCCACAAGACTCACTTCGGGCAAATCCAGACCCTCACGCAGCAGGTTTACACCAACCAACACATCGTACAAGCCACGACGCAAATCCTCCATAATCTGCACACGCTCCAATGTATCTATATCCGAGTGAATATAGGCAGAACGCACCCCATAACGACGCAAATACTCATCTAATTCCTCTGCCATACGTTTGGTCAGTGTCGTTACCAATACACGCTCCTCACGTTCTACACGCTGGCGAATCTCTTCCATCAAGTCATCCACCTGATGATCCAAGGGGCGCACCTCAATCTCAGGGTCAAGCAAGCCCGTTGGGCGAATGAGTTGATCAATGAAGATTCCCTCCGAACGGCGTAACTCGTAGTCCGCAGGCGTAGCAGACACATAGATGGTTTGCCCTGTCTTTTGCTCAAACTCATCAAATGTCAAGGGGCGATTATCGCGTGCAGCAGGCAAACGGAAGCCATATTGCACCAGATTGTCCTTGCGCGCACGGTCACCACCGTACATGGCATGAATCTGCGGAACAGTAACATGGCTCTCATCAATCACCAACAACATATCCTTGGGGAAATAATCCAGCAAGCAATACGGAGGAGTACCCGCCTCACGACCATCAAAATAGCGGCTATAATTCTCTATGCCAGAGCAATAGCCTAACTCTTGTATCATCTCCAAATCGTATTTCACCCGTTCTTCTATGCGCTTGGCATAAAGCGGTTCGCCTATATCTTGAAAATGCAGTACCTGTGTGGCTAAATCTAATTTGATTTGAGCAATAGCATTGGCTACTTTGTCGGGATTGGTGCAGAAGATAGTAGCAGGATAGATATTGTAGGTATCAAACTCATCTATCACGTCAAGCGTAACGATGTCCAACGTGGTGATAGCATCTATCTCATTGCCAAAAAACTCGATGCGCAGAACATAATCAGCATATGCCAATGCAATATCCACCGTATCGCCCTTCACACGAAAGCGACCGCGAGTGAGTTCCGCATCGTTGCGTATATACTGCGAATCTACCAAATCATTGAGCAACTTGCTCATAACCATTGTAGTATTTTTTGACACAGTGATACACGATTGGCTGAAATCCTGTGGGTTACCTATACCATACAAACAACTCACCGACGACACTACTATCACATCCTTTCGCCCACTGAGCAATGCTGCAATAGCACTCAATCGTAATCGATCAATCTCCTCATTGATACTCAGGTCCTTTTCGATATAGGTATCGGTTGAGGGGATATACGCCTCGGGCTGATAGTAGTCATAGTACGACACAAAATACTCCACAGCATTATGCGGAAAGAACTGCCGCATTTCGCTATACAACTGAGCAGCAAGAGTCTTATTGTGGCTGAGAATCAGCGTGGGGCGATTGACTTCGGCTATCACATTGGCAACCGTAAAGGTCTTTCCCGAGCCTGTAACGCCCAACAATGTCTGCGCTTCCGCTCCCGCACGCAACCCTCCCACCAATTGGCGGATCGCTTCGGGCTGGTCGCCCATAGGTTGATATGGAGAAGTGAGGCGATACATAACGTTGAATATTGGCTTCTGGCTTCTGGATTATAGAGTCCTGAGTCTGGACTCCTGAGTCTGGTATAAATTATCTAATTTTCTTCTGATTGAGTGCACGTTGATATTGGCGAGCCACGGCACTATGTTTGGTATAATTAGATGAGAACACGTGAGTACCCGAGAAATCGGGATTAGCACACATATACAGATAATCGGTCTTAGGCGCATTTAGTACAGCATCTATCACATCTGGACGTGCCAAGCGAATAGGTCCTGGAGGCAGTCCCTGATGCGTGTAGGTGTTGTAGGGCGAGTCTATTCGCAAATGCCTTTTCAGCACACGACGCATCTTAAAATCACCTACTGCATATATCACCGTAGGACAAGCCTGCAACGCGATGCCTTTGTTGAGACGATTCAAATATAGCGAGGCAATCAGTGGATGTTCTGCCGTCTTATTGGTTTCGGATGCGACAATAGACGCCAATGTAGCCACTTCTACTGGTGTCAAACCCAATGCCTTAGCCTTAGCACGACGCTCCTCATTCCAGAAACGGAGATATTCTTTGTGCATGCGCGCAAAGAGTTGGTCTGCACTCATAGTCCAATAGACCTCGTACGTATTTGGAATAAAGAGACACACAGCCGTCTCTGGTGTCAATCCATATTGTGCCAAATAAGTCTTATCCTCCAATCGTTGTAGCACCTCTGCGGAATCCAACAATAGTTTTTTACCCATAGCACCTGCCAATTGTGTGCGGGTACGGATAGATTGAGTAAACGACAATTTGATGGGAGTCTCTTGACCTAATTGCAATCGTCTGATTAGATGCTTATTACCCATTTCTACAGGGAAACGATAATATCCTGATTTGGGCTTTTGATACAGCAAATGCTTGCTGTGTGTGTACCACGACTCTTCATCTTGCACTTCATAATCCACACACATCAATGTGTACAGCGAGTCGGCAGACATGTCGGGATAGACATAATATCCGTGGCTCTCACCATCACGACTGACAAAGTTGCATACTTCTAAACGATAATATTGTTGCAAGAATCCACAGCCTACCACAAATAAAGCAACAATAAATAAAAGTAAGATGGTTCGTTTCTTCATATCATTGTTCGGTTTTAGTCATTTTAATCTATTAAATGGGGCTGCAAAGGTACAAAAAATATCTGATATACCCAAATCTTGTACTAAATTGTGCATACGATTTTGTTAAGTCACAAATTTTAACTACCTTTGCAGTGTTTTTCAAAAGATTGTACTATGCGTTTTTATCACTTGCTGCTCGCTCTAATCTATAGCACCATATCCATGGCTGCATGGAGTCCTATTATCCGTCAGTTTTCGCCACAAGATTATGCTGCAGGTACCCAGAACTGGGACATTGTGGAGCATACCAATGGTTGGATTTATGTGGCAAACAACTATGGTCTGCTCGAAACGGATGGCACGCAGTGGCAACTATATGGCATACACAACGGCACGGCTATCCGTTCGCTGGCACTGGGAAAAGACGGAGCAATTTATGTCGGTGGAACCGATGAATTTGGTGTGTTTCGATCCAATGGATTGGGAGGACTAATCTACGAAAACCTTTCCACCAACATTCCCGAACGCTACCGCCATTTTGGAGAAGTATGGCGTTTGCAAATTGACAACAATATTCTGTACATCCAAACACGACACTATATTTTCACCTACAACCTATCGGGCGATGTGGAGGTGCTTGATCCCGGAGCCATTATTTATGAGTCGCTTGTTTGGGAAGGAAATCTATATATTGCTACTTCACGCGATTTATACGTGCAAACTGGCGGACGCCTTCATACGCTGCGAGGTGCCGAACTGCTGCACAACAAGGTAGTTTGCAGTCTATTGCCTTTGGGCGAGAAAGGGATGGTCATTGCTACCGACTTCCATGGACTATATATCTATGATGGTCAGAACGTGCAACGCTTTCATACGGATGCTGACCGCTACATCGCTGAAAACCAACTCTACACAATGGCTATCCGTAACCAGCAAATAGCGTTAGGCACCGTACAAGGTGGTGTTGTTTTAATCGATGAATTGGGCAAAAACTGCAAGTACATCAACCGCGAAAGCGGATTGCAAAACAACACCATTCTCAGTCTGCTTTTTGATTCGCAAAGCAATATCTGGATGGGACTGGACAAGGGTATCGCTGTCAGTGATGCTTCCAATCCTGTGCTTTTTTATCGAGACCCACATTTGGATTACGGTTCGGGTTATACATCCATCGAATATCAAGATAAACTATATCTTGGCACCAATCAAGGCTTATATTGCCTCTCCAACGATTCATCTGTATTGACCTTCGTAGAGGGTAGTCAAGGACAAGTATGGGGCTTGGCACAACTGGGCAAGACACTCTTCTGCTGCCACAACCGAGGATTATTCATAGTGAAAAATAATCACCTACAATCTCTCAACAGCAACGATGGTGCATGGAAAATATGCCCAATCTCTTCCACCTCTGCCATTGTAGGTACGTATAGTGGCTTCTACCATCTCTACCTATCGACTACTGGACAATGGCAACTCCAATATTTGGACGGTTTCACCGAGACTGCACTCTACTTTACACTTGATGCTACTGCCAAAATTTGGATACTCTCTTCGCGCGGAGTAGAGCGACTAACTATCGACTTTGCTCAAAACAAAGTAGTACCCGAACTCATTATCGAGCAAAGTGCATCGCATCGCATTTACTCGCTTACCCACTTGCAAAAGCAGGTACTCATCACCAGCGACAACCATTGTCTGCTGGTGGACACCAATGGCATCATTTCTACCGACACACAACTGCTAAACCAATTATCGGGTAATCACCGCTATCTAAATGTAGAAGAGGATACGCAACATAACATATGGTATATCTATGATAATCAAGTATCTGTACGCCCTTATGACCCACAGAGCCAATCTTATCACAACGAACAAATACTACGATACTCTGCCTCGCAGTTCATAGGCGGATTTACCAATCTCACACCATCCAGCAAAGGTGGAGTAATAGTCGGAGGTGTAGATGGTTTCTATTACATGCAAGCTGCTGATAATCAGCCTAAGCAAACGCCTTCCATATATATCCGACAAATCATTTCTCTCTATTCACCCTCCACCATCTTGTATGGCGAATCCTATGATGGCGAAGAACACACAGCAGTCATTCCTGCTAAAGAACGCTCGCTCCGAATTCGTTATAGCAGTAATAATGCTTTTTCAGAGACACTGCTATTCCGTTCTCGACTATATCCGTTAGAAGAGACTTTCACGCCATGGCAACAAACGCCGTACCGCGATTTTATGGCTCTACCATCGGGCGGTGACTTCCGATTGGATATTGAAATGCTTTCCACCACTACTGGGCAAATCATCACTCGCTCTTTACCTATCCAATTGCTCTATCCATTCTACCTGACTTGGTGGGCAAAAGGTATATATATATTAATCTTTATCGCTTTGGTGGCGCTCGTAATATGGAATATATATCAACGCGTTCAACGCAGCAAACGCCAACTAACTGAAGCTAAGAACCAAGAGATATATCAGCAACAAATGCGTATTCTCCAACTCGAAAATGAAAAGGCCCAATTCGACCTCCGCAACAAAAGCCAAGAACTCAGCAATCTATTGCTTTCCGAGGCTAATCGTAAGGAGTGGAACGAGGATGTTCTTAATGAAATTCGACGCATCATTGATTGCCTAAATAACGACCGTATTGCTGAAGCAAAAGGCAAAATCCAGCATTTGCAAAATCGCATTGCCCGAAACGGAGAAAAGACAATCAATTGGAAACGATTCGAAGAAAACTTCGACATAGTTAATAACCAGTTCATTAATCGTCTAACCAAATTATATCCTTGGCTCAACAAACAAGAACGTCGTCTATGTGTGTATATTCATATCGGTCTCTCATCCAAAGAGATTGCTCCACTCATGAATGTATCTGTACGTGGAATAGAGATGATGCGCTATCGTATCCGCACGAAAATGGACATAGATTCTTCTATTTCACTCAAGCAACACTTCTCCAATATTCAGCAATCTATTACCAATTAAACATTGCTATTTTGCACAAAATATTCTTTCATTATTAGAGATTTCGTTACTACGAAAACTCACAAAATCCAATCACATAAACATCTCTCATAAGAAACTATTTCAAAATTGTAAATAGTTAGTTATCTGTATATTATA
The DNA here is from genome assembly GCA_015061165.1 of Bacteroidales bacterium. Taxonomy (GTDB): domain Bacteria; phylum Bacteroidota; class Bacteroidia; order Bacteroidales; family Paludibacteraceae; genus Colicola. Next base: position 15,871 of record SUXC01000005.1, on the reverse strand, counting down.
TATTGCTTGTAGTATTAACATTTTTCGCTTTTATTCAATAAACATGTTGTAAAACATATTCACGTTTCTTTGCGCGTATGCGAACAAAGTTGTATCTTTGCACGCATTTTAATCAAAACTCAACGACAATGAAACGTTTAAATCTATTTCTGTTACTCCTTCTGATGCCACTGTTTGTCTTGGCTCAGACCACTATCACAGGTATAGTGATGGCAGAAGGTGAACCAGATCCTGTAATCGGTGCAAATGTAATGGTAAAAGGAACTACCAATGGTACTATCACCGATTTCGATGGTAATTTCCTGCTCAATGCAAATGTCGGAGATGTATTGGTTATTTCCTATATGGGTTACATTGCCCAAGAGGTAAAAGCCACTGCTACTCCTATGCACATCACCCTCAAACCCGACAATGTTATGCTTGATGAGGTTGTGGCTGTAGGTTATGGTACGATGAAGCGTTCCGACCTCACAGGTGCTATCACTTCCGTCAGTGCAGAAGACCTCAACAAAGCCCCTGTGGCGGGTCTTGACCAAGCATTGCAAGGTCGTGCAGCGGGTGTCACTATTACCACCAATTCGGGTCAGCCGGGCGAGTGGGCTACCATTCGTATCCGTGGTATTGGTTCTGCCATCGGCGGCAACGACCCTTTGTTCGTAGTAGATGGTGTCATCACCGGCGATATTCGATTCTTGGCTCCTGCCGACATCCAATCCATGGAGATTCTGAAAGATGCTTCCGCTACTGCTATATATGGTTCCCGTGGTGCCAATGGTGTGATTCTTGTCACCACCAAGTCGGGCGGAAAAGGCAAACCTACCATTTCGTTCGACGCATATTGGGGTATCCAAAATCGTTGGAAGAAACTCGACCTCATGGATTCCCGTGCGCAAGTGGAAACCGAGTTGCGTATTGGCGCCATGCGTAACGGTGCTGAGGAGATTGCCTTCTACAATCAACGTGGATTCTCCGAGTGGTTGAGTATGTACAAGTTAGGTAAATCGCCTTACTACCCCATCAATTTTGATTATTCTCATCAGGAAACCGATTGGCAAGATGAGGTATTCAATGCCAATGCCTTCATGCATAATTATACGCTCAGTATTGATGGTGGTAGCGACCGAGGTCACTATGCGTTCTCTACTTCCTATTTTGGTCAAGAGGGTACAATCATAGGCTCCGACTATAATCGTTTCACTCTTCGCCTCAATACCGACTACGAAGTGCGCAAGTGGCTCACTATTGGCGAACACTTGTCGTTTGTGTCCACTTCGGGTCGCAACGCGATGCACAACTCTTCTTCAGCGGGTGCATCGGTGATATCTGCTGCAATGGCGATGTCGCAATGGGATCCGGTCTATTATCCTGATGGCAGTGTCAATGCAGATGGCAAGGATATGTCGGGCGACTACTCGGCAGGTTCCAACTTCAAGAATGTAACCAATCCATATCAAATGGCATTCAATACCGAGCCTTCCAGCAAGAACGAGCGTGTAGTAGGCGACTTCTACCTCGAAATCAAACCTATCGAAGGACTCGTTATCCGTCCAAGTATTTCGTTGGACTATTCGCTCAATCGCAATCGCAACTTCACATATCCTAATACCTATACATCCTACAATTACTCCGAGAAGAATTTCCTTTCCTCTTCTATGGATCGCTATTGCACCCTCCTCGAAGAGGTGACTGCCACCTATGCCAAGAAAATTGGCAAGCACAATTTCTCCGTCATGGTGGGTCAGACTTGGGAAGAATATAACTACTATAGCATCGGTGGTTCAGGTGCACAAATTCTCAACCCTGTGGAGAGCAACTGGTATTTAAAAAATACGACCGAAGATCGCCTGCCTGCTTCCGATAGAGTAGGTCGAAGCCGTCGTTTGTCTTTCCTTGGTCGCGCATTCTATTCGTATGCAGACCGTTATCTGATTACTGCTAACTTCCGTGCAGATGCATCTTCTCGCTTCACCAAAGACCCTTGGGGCTTCTTCCCTTCAGTAGCTCTGGCATGGCGTATGAGCGAGGAAGCATGGCTGAAAGAGGTTCAATGGATTGACAACCTGAAACTGCGTGTCGGCTTTGGTCAAGCAGGTAATGATGGTATTCCATCTGGTTCGTTTGTTCCCACTATGGGTTCGAGCGAGGATGTGTTCTATGGCTACCCTCTTGGCTATCCACAAGTGATGGTTGGTGGAGCTGCGATGCTCACCCAAGTCAATACGGCAGGTAAATGGGAGACCAACGAGCAATGGGATGCAGGTATCGACTTCTCTTTCTGGAATGGCAAACTCAGTGGTACAATCGACTACTTCCTCCGCGACACCAAGGACGCACTTCTATATGTAAACGCACCTGCGCATGTGGGTAATCTTTATTCGCTCATCAAGAATGTGGGCAATATCCGCAATACGGGTGTAGAAATTGCTATAGATCACAAGCATCATATCGGTGAGTTCCACTACAATATTGGTGGTAACGTCTCTTTCCTCCACAACGAGCTCACGGCTGTCAATGGTGGATCACCTCTTTGGGGCGACCGCACCAAGATAGACCAGGGTATGGCACTCAACTCCTTCTGGGGATATGAGTACGAGGGCATCTACCAAACCGATGAAGAGGCGCTACAGCAACTCTATACCTACACCGCCGAGACCATCGGCGTACACGCAGGTGATGCGCGCTACAAAGACCAAAACGGAGATGGCATCCTCGATGAATCCGACAAAAAGTGCATTGGCAATCCATTCCCAAAACTCACCTATGGCTTCAACCTCGGTGCTGATTTCTATGGTGTGGATATCCAAATCTTCTTCCAAGGTGTCAGTGGCAATAAGATTTACAACGCTATGCGCGAACGCCTCGAAGGCGATGGTACCAGCAATGCGCTTGCTACCTATATGGCGGATGAAGTTTGGGTAGGCTACACCGATGTGGTACGCGATGCTATGTTGGCGAAGGGTGTCAATTGGATGGAACTCGAGAACCGCAATGGTACCATTCCTAACCCACTTGGCTCGCCTACCAACACCGAGAACTCCACTCGTTTCATCGAAGATGGCAGCTATCTCCGTCTTAAGAACCTCCAAATCGGCTACACCTTGCCCAAGAACATCACCGAGAAATTCCACTGCTCTCGTCTGCGTTTCTATCTCACTGCAAGCAACCTGCTCACCATCACCAAGTATTCTGGTTATGATCCAGAGGTTGGCTCGGGCGTGGACTACGGCAACTACCCACAAAGTCGCACATTCACATTTGGTTTGAATGCTACTTTCTAAAACAACGTTTAACGCTTAAAAACTCAGAAATATGAAAACGTTTAGATATAGTATATTTGCTTTGCTCCTTCTCTTCACAGGTTGCCGCGACTATCTCACAGAGATTGAGCCAGGAACCACCTTGCTGGGTGATTTCTTCACTTCCACTGCTGCGGCTGAGCAAAATATCACAGGTTGCTATGTACCACTCATGTGGGAATACAACAATACTTACCTCTCCGAATGGTTTATCGGCGACATCGTCAGCGACGATGCACTCAAGGGCGGTGGCAGCACCACCGATATGGCGGATGCCTATGATATGGAGAACTGGCGTACCACGTCGCAAAACACCCTGCTGCTCGATTTCTATCGTGCACAATACCAAGGCATTGCGCGTTGCAACCTCGCTATTAAGTATGTCTCCAATATGGAGATAGGTACAGACTCCATCTTCACTCCTACTATGAAGGATCGCCTCTTGGGCGAAGCACACTTCCTTCGTGCTTACTACTATTTCCGCCTCGTGCGTGTATTTGCGGGCGTACCTATTACTACGGATGTCATTGACGACTCCGACCGTTGGGGTCTCGATCGCAGTTCGGTTGAGCAGGTATATGCCCTCATTCTCGATGACCTCACCAAGGCCAACAGCATGCTCCAACTCCGCAGCGCTATGAAAGCTGAGGATCTTGGTCGCGCTACCAAGGGTGCTGCACAAGCCATGCTCCTTAAGGTGAATCTCTATATGGCTTCGCCTTATTGGAACAAGCAGCTCACCCAAGCCCCTGCCACCTATTACGCAGCAGCTAAACAATGGGGCGACTCTATCATCGCTTCGGGCGAGTACTCGCTCTGCCCTAACTACGAGGACAACTTCACCCTTGCTGGCGAAAACGGTCAAGAGTCTGTCTTCGAAATCCAATACATGGAAGTACCTTGGGGCGACTACGGAGAGGGCTTTGGCTTCACCGCTGGCTCCTTCACGCAAATCCTCATGCGTTCACGCTCATCCCTCATTGGTGGCGGTTGGGGCTTCGACCACCCTACACAAAACCTCTACGATGAGTTCGAACCATCCGATATCCGTCGCGATGTGGCTATCCTCAATCCTGCGGATTCGCTCATCGAGACTCCTTCCGTTGAGATCTATCTCGGCTCACGCTACCTCAACAACAAGTACGGCATGTACCGCGACCCTGCTGACCAAGGTGGTGGCTATGGCAAATGGGCGCTACATGCTTCCCGCGGTCCGCTCAATAATCGTCAAATCCGCTATGCCGATGTCCTCCTCATGTACGCCGAGGCTGCTCTCGGCGCAGGCGATGAGGCTACCGCGCGCACGTATATCAATATGGTACGCACACGCGTAGGACTATCCGAGATCACCCTCGCTGACAACGCAGCCCTTCGCCACGAACGCCGCTGCGAGTTGGCTATGGAGGGGCACCGCTGGTTCGACCTCGTGCGCTGGGAAGGTGTAGCAGGCAATGGACTCAAAGCCCATATGGATGCTTACAAGGCTACCGAATCGGCTGAAGCACAATCCCACATCCAAGAGTTCGTAGCAGGCAAGCACGAGATTTTCCCTATCCCACAAGAGGAAATCCAACTCAACCCCACCCAGATGAACCAAAACCCGGGTTATTAATCAATCCAATCAACATAATTTATCAACCAATTAAAATTTAATGAGTATGAAAACTAACAAATTTTTCGCTACTGCTCTCGCAGTACTCGCATTAGTAGGTTTTACTGCATGCGAACAAAAGAACCCAGCTGAACCTCTGGAACTCACCGAAAGTTCTATCACTATCAAAGTCGGTGAAACGCATCAACTCGAGGCTAACGTAGCCGTTGAGTCTTGGACTTCTTCCAACGAAGATGTTGCTACTGTAGCTGATGGTCTTGTTACTGCTAAATCCGCAGGTAATGCTATCATCTCTGCTACTGCTGCAGGTGTTACCAAGACTTGCGTGGTTCTCGTAGAGGCTGACCAAACACAAGGTGGCATAGGTGCGCTCAAGGGCTCACAATTCTGGCCAATCGCTATCGATGGTACCACTGCTGACGCTAACGCTTCTAAGATAGTGGGTGACTTCCGTCCAGACGATGTAGGCAAATTCTTGTATGTTTGGGATGCTACCTACGTGGCTAATGACAACCCTACAGGTCTCAACTTCCACGGCAACACCGATGGTTTCACTGCTCTCACTGTTAGCACTTTAGGTTGGGCTGGTTGTGGCTACTGCCTCACCGAGACTGATGCAAGCAATGCTTGGCAAGCTGCAGAGGCTCTTCGCGCTGCTATCGTTGCAAGTCCAGACGACTACTATCTCCATATGGCACTCAAATCTACCGACAAAGCATCACACTGCTTCTATATCTTCGGTTCTGAGGCTACTAAGTTCGTTATTGGTTCTACTGCTGTTTACGATGGTCCTCTCTACGAAGACTTCACCCGTAATGGTGAATGGGCTGAGTTCGACATCCCAATGTCACGCTTCGCTACTGCTCTCGCTACCACCACTTGCGCTGCTGGCGTAAACGTATTCGTAGCACTCACTGAGGGTACTGCTGGTGCACAACTCAACCTCGATGCTGTTTACTTCTACAAGAAATAAGCAACCCCTAACACATCGCTACTCCTACGCTATTAGTTACGTTAGATACACGATAGATATACGTTAGATACACGATAGATAAACGGTACATTCGTATAGGTATAGCGTATCAGTAAGCAATGAATTCCCCCGCTTTGAGGAGGCTGATTACCTCCTCTTAGCCCTAAAACGAACAACCAACGAACATGAAACAAACATTACATACCCTCCTATTCCTCTGCGCTATTCTGTGTATAGCGTGCGAGTCTGAAGTCAATTTCTCGCTCAATCCCAACTCTCTACAAATGAAAGTGGGTGAGATTACCACTATCAATATTATTGGCGAGGCTACTAATATCGAGTGGGCTTCCTCCGATGATTCGGTAGCCACCGTTTTCCATGGTACTGTCACTGCCAATGCCATAGGCAATGCCACCATCACTGCCAAATCGGGTTCTACCATTGTCAATGCACAGGTCTTTGTCAGTGGCACCGATGGCTCTACGTTGCGTATCTCTCCAGCCTTCGTATCTCTGAAGAAAGGCGATACCTACCAGTTCCAATATGGCAACACCTATGGACTCAATCTCACATGGGCATCTTCTGCTGAAGACATCGTGCAAGTGGATCAGCAAGGCACTATCACTGCGCTCAAATCGGGTAATGCCACCATCACCCTTTCCACTCCTGTGGAATCGGTATCCGCTCTCGTGGCTGTAGAGCACCAGTGGGGCGACTATTCGCTCGTGTGGTCCGACGAGTTCAATGGCACAACCCTCGATGAGTCCGTTTGGGGCTACAACATCGGTGGAGGTGGTTGGGGCAACAACGAGTTGCAATACTACACCCAACGCCCCGAGAACGTGCGCGTCAAAGATGGTTGTCTCGAGATTGAAGCACGCAAAGAGACCTACGAAAACCGCGAATATACTTCTGCACGCCTCCTCTCCAAAGGCAAAAAGTCCTTCCTCTACGGCAAGGTGGAAGCCCATATCAAGTTCCCAGGCGGTATGGGTACATGGCCTGCTTTCTGGATGATGGGCGAGTCGGGCGGATGGCCGGCGTGTGGCGAGATTGACATCATCGAGCATATCGGCTCACAAGACACACGCGCCTCTTTTGCTGTCCACACCCCAGAGAAGAACGGCACCAATGGCAAGAACTGGCACGCTACTCATTTCTTCGATCATCCATTGTCTAACGACTTCCATACCTATGGCGTGGAGTGGTGCCAAGAGGAGAAGGATGGCAAAGATTGTATCCGTTTCTTCGTGGACGGAGAAGAGTATGCTACGGTTTGGGAAACGCTTATCGACAATCCTCGTTCATGGCCTTTCACGCAACCGCACTTTATCATTCTCAACTGCGCCATTGGTGGCAACATGGGCGGTAAGGTGGACGACTCCATCTTCAACCAACAACGTATCATGTACGTGGACTGGGTACGCGTGTACCAACGCCAAGAACAACCCTAAGTAATTTTGATAATGTTACTATGAAACAGCTAAGTAGTAAAATATTTGTTGTAATAAGTGCTCTCTTCCTAATCTCTTGCAACGGCAACTCCCCTACGCACGACCAGCCCTCTCTTATGCAGAAGAGTGCCAAACGCGGTGTGTCCTTCAACTTCACCAATATCCAGGACCTCCCATTACTCTCGCCTGCTATCTCATGGTCCTACAACTGGGCAAACGACCAAAACAGCACCGCTGCCCTTTGGTTCGATACCAACGAGATGGACTTCTGCCCTATGTGTTGGAATGGCTCCTATAGTGCAGCCAAGATTCGTCAGTACGTGCAAGAGCACCCTAATACCAAGTACCTGCTTGGCTTCAACGAACCTAACCTCACTGACCAATGCAATATGACCCCTGCGCAGGCGGCTGAGCAGTGGCCACAAGTGGTAGCATTAGCCCGAGAACTGAACCTCAAACTCATCTCCCCTGCCATGAACTATGGCACACTCGCGGGCTATCACGACCCTATCAAGTGGCTCGATGAGTTCTTTGCACAGCCCAACGTCTCCCTTGACAATATCCACGCTATTGCTATCCACTGCTACATGGCATCGCCTTCTGCAGTCAAAGATTATATCAAGCGTTTTGAGAAATACGGCAAACCCATCTGGATGACCGAGTTCTGCGCATGGGATCCTGTGCCAAGCAATGTAGAGAAGCAAATGGACTATATGTGCTCTGTCCTCAACCACATGGAGCAAAACCCTCACGTAGAACGCTACGCATGGTTCATGCCTCGCACCAGTGGCAAAGTGGATTCTGCACCTTATATGCAACTCCTCACCCACGGCTCGCCAGTCCTTCTCACGCCACTCGGACAAATCTTCACCCAGTTCTCTTCTTTCGACAAAAACGCCTACCTCTCTCTCGAAAAGGGCGTAGGTGCACACCAATACATCGCCCTGAAAGAGGAAAATATATCTTTGCGCGTTACTGATAACAACCAACTCTACATCCAATCCTTCATGCAAGGACAATGGATTGATTATCAAATCAATGTACAAAGCAAACAACCGCTGCAAATACAATACGCTTCCATCGTCAATAGTCAAGTATGTATTTCTATTGATGGTGTAGCCCAAGCTATAGTGGACATGCCAAAAACTAATGATTTGCAAGCCCCTACTACGCTCACCACTACCGTCATCCCACCGCTCGGCAACCATACCCTCCGCCTTGAAGCACTAAAAGGAACCTTTAATTGCTACCAACTTTTACAATAAATAATCCCATGAAAACTATCTTAATTCAAAATTCAAAATTCATAATTCTCTTCGCGATCCTCCTCGCCTCTTCGCCTTATCGCCTCATCGCAGACGACTACACCCTCGTTTGGAACGAAGACTTCACCGACGCTACCCTCGACCGCAATGTGTGGAACATAGAGGTTAATGGCGATGGTGGTGGCAACAACGAGTTGCAATACTATTGCGAGAAAGGTGTAACCCTTGACGTAGAACCTATCACCGGCAAGCATTGCCTTGTGCTCACTGCCACCAAAGAGGATTACCAAGGTAAGAAATGCACTTCGGGTCGTGTCAATAGCAAGAATAATCTCTACTACACCTTCGGCAAGATCGAAGCCCGTATCAAGTTCCCCAACACTGCCAATGGCTTATGGCCTGCATTCTGGCAGATGGGTAATGACTTCGACCAAGTAGGATGGCCACGTTGCGGAGAGACCGACATCATTGAGTTGGGCAATGCCAATGGTATCAACCGTGGCACCCAAGACCGCTACTTCAATGGCGCACTCCATCTCGGCTCAGCATGGAACACCGTGTGGTGCGATGCACAAGACATCACCTATCCTTATTCCGTAGAAGACACCTTCCATATTGTCACCATGATCTGGACACCCACCTCTATCGACATGTATATGGACCGCGATGCCAACCCAGGCGTAAAACCATACTTCCACGCTGACCTTGAGCCCAACAACGATGCTAACTACGACCGCAGTCGTGTCTTTGCTAAGCCTAACTTCATCATCGCTAACCTCGCCGTAGGTGGCAACTTCCCTCAGATTTGGGACATCAACAAGATTACGGCTCTTGCCGATGGCCCACGTTCGGTCTATATTGACTGGATTCGTATCTACCAACAGGGCACCGACAAAGAGACTTTCATCTCTCCATCGCCTTCCGATGCAATCGAACCCGACGACGATACCGCAGTAGAAGATATTACTCTATCCCAACCTGCACAAAAAATCATCCACAACGGACAAATCTTCATCCGCAAAAACGGACAACTATACAATATCGTAGGACAACAAATACAATAACCCTTTAATACATAAAAACATTGAAACCCTTTAAGTTTATATTCTTATCGTTAAGCGCAGTGCTGCTATCATCCTGCCACGCTAAACAGCCCTATACCCTCGTATGGGAAGATGATTTCAATGCCCCTACGCTGGACACTGCTTATTGGAACGTGGACGATAACGCTCGTGGTGGAGGCAATGCCGAGATGCAATACTACACCCCCCGCAATGTCACTATCGAACGCCACCCCGTATCGGGCGAGTCATGCCTCGTGCTCAATGCCAAACGCGAGGACTATCGCAATCGCCCTGCCACTTCGGCACGTGTCAATACTCAGGACAAAGTTACCGTTTGTTATGGCAAGATCGAGGCGCGTATCGCTTTCCCTCACACTGCCGATGGCTTGTGGCCTGCGTTCTGGATGCTCGGCAATAATCTTGCTACCAACCTCGGCAACGATGACTCTATCGACCGTCAGCGCGAGCAGTTGGCTGCACAAGGGCGCGTAGTATGGCCTAAATGCGGCGAGATCGACATTGTAGAGATGGGTCACAAAGATGGTATCGAGAAAGGTCTTTCCGACCGCTATTTCAACGGGGCTGCGCACTGGGGCGAAAGTTTTAACGATGGCAAGTACCCTAACGAAGCAGGCGTATGCGAAGCTGCTTATCCTGTGCAAGGCGACTTCCACCTCTTCACCGTCATTTGGACGGAAGATAGTCTGGCTATGTACCTTGACCAAGACCAATATCCTGAGGTAGCACCTTATTTCGCACTCTCGCTGCGTGATAAATCTATCAACGAACCAGGACACTACTTCAACCATCCATTCTATATCGTGCTCAACTTAGCAGTAGGTGGCTTCTTCCCAGGGCTACCAATGCACGAGAAGTACCCCGAGGTATATACTGCCGACCACGAGAACTTCCAACGTGTAACCGCCCTACCCGCAGATGGCACCCCTGTCAAAATGTACATTGATTATATTCGCATATACCAGTTTAACCACTAGAGTCCCGACTCGCGATTCCCGATTCACAATTCCCGATTCCCGACTCGCGACTCCCGACTCTCAAAAAAATAATGAATCATGAAACTCTCCATCAAAGAAAAACTCGGCTACAGCCTTGGTGATACCGCCTCACACTTTGTGTGGGACATGGTCAATTTCTGGTTAATATTCTACTATACCGACGTACTCGGTATCAGCCCTGCATGGTCCACTGCCATCGCTATCCTTGGCACTATCATGGATGCGGTTATGGATCCTATCGTAGGTATCTGGGCAGACCGCACCAATACCCGTTGGGGTAAGTTCCGTCCGTTCTTGCTCTACGGTTGCATTCCTTTTGCGCTGTTTGTCTTCCTTGCCTTCCTCGGTCCTGACCTGCAAGGCGATGCCCTCATCGCATATATCCTGCCTATGTTTATTGGCTTGCGTATCATATATGCTGTGGTCAATATCCCTTACTCCTCTTTGGGAGCCGTGATGACCAACGACTCCATCGAGCGCGCAGGACTCAACTCCTACCGTTTCGTGGCTGCCAATATCGGTCAGTTACTCGTTTCGGGCTTCGCACTCTATATCGTGTACTACCTCGGCTCGCACGCTACAGGCATGGACTATTCCATTATGTCTGATGACGGTGCGCGCAAACTCTTTATGGAAAGCGGCGCGGGTAATACCGACCTCGTACGCTCATCCTATATCATTGGTTTCAGATACCTCGTGGCTATCTTCGGTGTAATAGGGGTGGTTCTCTTCCTCATCACTTTTGCTACCACCAAAGAGCGTATTGCTCCACCTAAACGTCAGGAGACCGACCTCAAACATGACTTCAAGTACCTCTTCAAGAACCGCCCATGGGTGGTATTGATGCTTGTTGGTATTGTATCGTTTATCATGTTTGCTATCCAAAACATCTCCGCTACCTACTACTTCAAGTATTTCCTCGATGCCGAATCCAAGAGCCAAATCTTCAACATCCTCGGTACAGTAGCACTCATCATCGCTATACCTACCACCAAACCACTCGTAAAGAAGTTTGGCGCTAAGCAACTCTATATTGTCTGCTCATTACTCTCAGGACTATTCTTCTGCTTGCTCTATTTCGCAGGCACCAATTTCGTACTCATTAATGTCTTCAACTGCTTGGGTAAGATTGCCTATGCACCTGCTATCTCGTTGCTATGGACCATGCTTGCCGATGCAGCAGACTATGGCGAGTGGAAGTTCCAACGCCGCACCACAGGTCTGTGCCTCTCTGCTGCGGTCTTTGCACAGAAGATTGGTTGGTCTATCGGTGCTGCCTTGTTTGGTGCCATTATGACAGCCGTTCATTTTGATGCTACAATGGGCTTGCAACAAATCCAGAACGACCCTACTATCATGACCAGTATCCATTGGCTCTTTGGCATCTTGCCAGGTGTACTCTATGCATCATGCGCTATCCTGCTTGCATTCTACAACCTCGATACCCCAACCCTGCAACAAATGAAAACCGAGCTCGAACAACGTAACAATTAATACCCTCGGACTCCCGACTCCCGATTCCAAAAAAGATCGGATTCCCGACTCCCGAATCCCGACTCAAACAAAGCAACAATGACCCCCACAGGACACTACATAGACATCCACGGCGAACGCTTCTACTGCATCTATCACTACGATCACATGCAGCCGTTCTTCATATCGTTGGCCAGCGATACCGACCTTTGGATGTACATCTCATCCACAGGCGGACTCACATGTGGTCGCCGCAACCCCGAACAGGTGCTTTTCCCTTACTACACCGATGATAAGATCACCGAGAACTACGAGCAGACTGGTCCTAAGACTATCCTCCGCGTACACACTGCCCAAGGCACCCAACTATGGGAACCCTTCTCATCGCGTCAGATGGGCACCTACCATATTATTCGCTCCATTGCCAAGTCGGTAACGGGCAACCGCCTGCTCTTCCGCGAGGAGAATGTAGATTTAGGACTTATCTTCTCCTACGAGTGGGCACCTGCTACCCATCTCGGTTGGGTGCGCACTGCTCATCTCTCCAACGAGACCGATGCCCCTATCACCGTCGAGGTATTAGATGGCTTGCAGAATGTCATGCCTTCGGGAGTAGAGCGTATCACGCAAAACACCTTCTCCACACTGGTCGATGGCTACAAGCGCACCGAACATGTAGGCAATGGTATGGTACTCTTCCGCATGGAGGCTATCCTTGTGGACCGTGCCGAACCCAGCGAATCCCTTCGTTGCAACACTGTTTATACCTTATCCGATTCCCGACACCCGATTCCCGATACCCAATATCTCTGTTCAAGCACCCAACTCGACACGTTCCGTCGTGGTGGCACTATCCAACCAGAATCCGAGTCCAAAGGTGTTCGCGGAGCCATCTTCGCCCATTTCACTGCTACCATCCCTGTTAAAGACATGTCCCAGCCTTTAACCTCTAACCTTTCACCTTTAACCTCTGAACTTCAGTGGCACTTCATCTGCGACGTCATGCAGGATGCTGTTTCTGTTCGCCGCAGCATGGCGTTCATGCAGCAACCCGATGCAGTAGCGCAGTTGCAATCAGCCCTGCAAACCACTACCGCCAACCTTCGCCAAATAGTGGCGCAGAACGATGGTGTACAATCCACGGCGGATGAGGCCAACGATGTACGCCATTTTGCCAACACGCTCTTCAATACCATGCGCGGTGGCTTCTATTGCGACAATTATCATATCTCTGGTCCCGCTTTCGCAGCGCATGTCGCCCTCTTCAACCGTGCTTTGGCAGACAAACACCATACCTTCCTCACCAATCTGCCCGAGTCCATCTCTCATGCCGAACTCGACCAAGCGGTGCAGGAGCGTCAGGACCACCAACTCCACCGCCTCTTCATGGAGTACTTGCCACTCACATTCTCGCGCCGTCATGGCGACCCCAGCCGTCCATGGAACCTCTTTGATATCCGCGTGAAGGATGAGCAAGACCACCATATCATCTCCTACCAAGGCAACTGGCGCGACATATTCCAGAACTGGGAAGCCCTATCGCTCTCCTACCCTGATTATGTGAATAGTATCATCGCTAAGTTCCTCAACGCAACCACAGCCGATGGCTATAATCCATACAAAGTGACCTCCGAAGGCATTGATTGGGAGGTCATCGAGCCCGAGAACCCTTGGTCAAACATCGGCTATTGGGGCGACCACCAGATTATCTATCTCTGTCGCCTACTCGAACTCAGCCACCAGCACAACCCACAGGCGTTGCGCGATATGTTGGGCATGCGCGAGTTTGCTTTCGCTGCTGTGCCTTATCGCTTCCGCTCGTATGCGGACATCGTGCGCAATCCTAAGAACACCATCACGTTCGACCAAGCAGCCCACGACCATATCTTCTCACAGCTGTCCACCTACGGACAAGATGCGCGCCTCGTGATGGGTACTGACGACCAACCACTCTTGGTTACTTTCACCGAGAAACTGCTCATCACACTACTCACCAAACTCAGCAATTTCATTCCCGAAGCAGGTATATGGATGAACACCCTGCGCCCTGAGTGGAACGATGCCAATAATGCGTTGGTAGGCAATGGTGCCTCTATGGTCACGCTCTACTATATGCGCCGCTTCGTGACCTTCCTTATTCAACTCTATGATGGCGCAGCCCATTCTTCCTTGCCTCTCGCCTCATCGCCTATATCCGACACCTACGCGCTCTCCGAAGAGGTGGTACTCTTCCTGCGCAATATACTGACCGCTATGGTCAATCACTTGCCAGAGCAAGCCGACCAACCAATTACCTTCACAGACCACACCCGCCGCACCTTTACCGACCAAGTAGGTCGTGCAGGCGAGGCATACCGCAATGCTATCTACGCAGGACACTCTGGTAAGAAAGTGGAGATGGACGCATCGCTCATCTGCCAGTTCCTCATTATGACGCTTGATTTCATCGACCAGTCTATCGATGTCAATCAGCGCGAAGATGGTCTGTACCATGCCTACAATCTCGTGAAGTTCGACCGTGGCACTATCTCCATCAGCCATCTCTATGAGATGCTCGAGGGTCAGGTGGCAGTCCTCTCTTCTCGCCGTTTGAATACCGAGCAAGCAGCCGACTTGCTGGACGCTATGCGCCAATCCGCACTTTATCGCGAAGACCAACGCAGCTACATGCTCTATCCCGCACGCAAACGCGCTTCCTTCTTAGATATGAACACCCTGCCAGAGGAGGCATTATCCTTGCCTATCGTGCAACGCCTCTTGGCTCATCATGCTACGGATATCCTCACGCAGGACTGCACTGGTAAGGTACATTTCTCGGCTAACTTCAACAATGCCGACTTCCTCCTGCGCGCTATCCAAAAGAGCAGCGAAGACATCACCCCAGAGGAGACAGAGCAACTGCTCAATCTCTACGAACAGCTCTTCAACCACCATGCGTTCACAGGTCGTTCAGGCACGTTCTACAAGTACGAAGGTCTGAGTTGTATCTACTGGCACATGGTCAGCAAACTCCTCCTCGCCGTCGGCGAATGTATTCAAGCCAATAGCCAATATCCAATAGGCGGAACGCCGTCCCATAGCAGCGAAGCTGCGTCCAATCTAATCGCCCATTACAAGGCGATTAGAGAAGGCATCGGCTCCCACAAGACCCCTGCCGAGTACGGATCTTTCCCATTTGATGCTTATTCGCATACGCCTTCTATGAGCGGTGTTCAACAACCAGGCATGACAGGACAGGTCAAGGAGGACATTATCTCTCGCTTCTTCGAGTTGGGCGTACACGTGCAAGATGGACAAATCACCTTCTGCCCCATCATGCTCACCGATGTAGATTTCAAATCTTCTAACCTTTCGCCTCAACATGGCGAACTGCGCTTCTCGTATTGTGGCACAGAGATTATCTACCGCAAAACGGGCAAGGGCACAGGTTGTGTAACCCTCACTCCAGAACAAAGCAAACACATCTTCGCCCGCGATGGCGAAATCAAACAGTTAATAATAGAACTATAAAAAAACAAGTAACCATTTTTGTTTTCGCTCACCAATGCAACTCGTTGCATTTATTTGAGCGAAAAACAAAATACAAACATGAATTGACGAACTATAATAAATTTTTAACAAAAAAAGCGATTTTTATGCAAAAGTTGATACATATCCATCGATATAAGGTTGATTATTATTAACAACAGCGAATGCTTGACGGATAAGTTTATTAGTA
>SUXC01000022.1 GCA_015061165.1 Bacteroidales bacterium | reverse complement strand
TGCTTTTTTTTGCCTCATAAAAGAGCAAAAATAGCGAATAATTGAGCAATATGTATGATTTTATGTAGAAATATTATATTTTTCTTGTGGATATTAGGGAAAATGTGTACCTTTGTGCCATGAAAGTTGGAATTACTATATGCATCTGCGGTACTGCCGAAAAGATATTGAACGGTCGTCGCTACACTATGCAGCGTGGTACGTTGCACATTATTAGTCCGCTAATCCCTTGCGTGGAACTCAGTCAGTCGGAGGATTATGCCGCTTTGTCGCTCATGGATACGCCAGACCAATTGATAGATGTGATGTATCCTTATCTATCACATCTGGCAGAGCGGAATATGCCCCTCTTTCCCGTAATTGAATTGCCAGAAGAACGCTGCTGTTACTATGAGAGCAATATCCGTGATATCCTTTCTCAGCAAGTTGAAGTAAGTGTAATGCCACATGGAATCTTGCGCCAAGCTAAAGAAAAACTGATTCTTCTGCGTAAACAGACATTGGTTCTAGAGTTATTAACACATGTACTATCACAGCCGACTGCTAGCATCCCCAAGCCATTCACGCATAAGGAGCAGATTGTTATGCAGTTTATTCAGTCAGTAGTAAAGAACCATATCACAGAACGGCAGGTGGCTTTCTATGCAGACCAAGCGGGGTTGACGCAACGGTATTTCTCCTCAATTGTGTCTGAACGGCTAGGCATGACGCCTATAGAGATTATCACCCTTGTGACAATAAATAATGCTAAGCGCCTTTTGCACGAGAAAGGAGTACAGGTTAAGTCTGTAGCGGAACAATTGGGTTTCCCAGAGCAGTTTACCTTCCGCAAGTATTTCAAAACACATACAGGTATGTCGCCAAAAGAGTTTCGCAATCTATGCACGAGATGTGAAACATAGAATTCTGACCAAAAATAGGGCGCTTTTCCCCTGTTAGGACTGCCCAAAGAGGCGATGAGGTTATAAGGCTATGAGGTGAGAGGTTAGAGGCAGGGTTTATCCCATGATTTATGTTTGTCGGATTCGGTGATGGGGCGGATTGGGTGGCAGGGATTGCCTACAGCCACCACATTATCGGGGATGTCTTTCACCACCACAGAGCCACCGCCAATGACTACATTCGAACCAATCTTCACGCCTGGCATCACATGTACGCCTGCTCCTATCCACACATTATCGCCCACCGTGATGGGGTAGGCATACTCCAATCCCTGATTACGGCGGTCGGCATCAATAGGATGACCTGCTGTGTAGAAGCCACAGTTGGGAGCGATAAACACATTATCGCCAAAAGTGACTTTGGCACCATCCAGAATGACGGTATTGTGGTTGGCAAAGAAGTTCTTGCCTACTTCGATATTATAGCCATAATCGCACCAAAAAGGTGCCAGAATGCAGCAGTTATCGGATTTCTTGCCTAATAGTTGGCTGAGAATCTGCTGTTGGTTGGGCTCATCGGAGGGGCGTAATTGGTTGAACTGGTAGCACAAGTCTTTGGCTACTTGACGCTCACGAATGAGCTCGATATCGTAGTTCGCATCGTACAGCATCTGCTGTTGCATTTTTTCTTTTTCGGTCATGATTAGATAAATTATGCTGCAAAGGTAGTGCTTTTTCGGAATATATGCAAGAAGATGGCGACTTTTTCGCCATTTTCAGTTTAGAGGACGCTCGCGTGGCGAGCTACAGTTTAAGAGCACCCCAAAACGCCACGAGCGTTATCGGGGACCCCGCTGGATAATAAACATAGCTGAAGATAAAGATAAAGATGGTACTTCGGTGATAGCTGCTTGAAAATACGCTCATTATTCGGCTATGTTCCTATGAGGTTCCTATGAAGTTCCTATGAAGTTCCTATGATGTTCCTATGGAGATAGGTGGCAAATAAGTGACAGATAGGTGGCATACAACGGGAAACAAAAGGAAATAGGAGAAGAAAAAGAGGCGAAATTTGATTTTATTACAAAAAAAAATGCGCATTGCGCTTGCGTATGTGCGAAAAAAGTAGTACTTCGAGGGCACCGACCTCGCCCTTAAAAAGGGCTCGCCCACCTCGAAATTACGTTCGCGAAATGCAGCCCATACTACAGACACTCACACCTTTTTTGAAAATATGGCTGTGCCACTTCATTGAGCCATCACCTATACACTCTCTTGTGAGAAAACTCCCGTCGAGCGCATAGGTAATACCTCAATTGATAGATAAAATCTATCTTTTTTTCAAAAAAAAGTGCTCGTTTTCTTGCGTATGTGCATTTTTTGTAGTACCTTTGTCGCGTATTTTGCGGTTTCGCCAATATGGCGGGCTGAAAAGCGTGAAAAAACTGCTAAAAAACATGTTTTGAAGCTAAAAATCAAGAATTGAGAACAAAGACAAGGATTATAACAAAGATTGATTATGAAAAAATTGAATATCGCCTTGGTTGCTCATGATGCCAGAAAACAAGAATTGGTGAAATGGTGTACCTTTAATTCGTGTATTCTCAAACATCATAATTTATTTGCAACAGGTACAACCGGTAGTCTCCTTGCTGCTATTCCTGTAGATTCTGAAAACACCGAGTATCCCCTCAAAGATATTACCCTGCTGAAGTCTGGACCACTGGGCGGAGATCAACAAATAGGTGCAATGATTGCCGAAGGGAAATTGGATGCGCTGATATTCTTTTGCGATAACCTCATTACGCAAGGACACCAACAAGACGTGGGAGCACTAACACGATTGGCATCACTGTACAACATCGCATTTGCAACCAATCGCACAACAGCAGATATGATTATCACTTCTCCTCTCTTTGGCAACGAAGAGTATGAACGGATAATTCCTCTATCTATCAAATCATACGAAAATAGAAAATTAACATTAAAATAAACATAATACTAACTTTCTAAAATCATGGCAGAAGAAAAATTGAACATGTTAGCCGAGTTTCCCGCCATCTCTACCAAAGCATGGAAGGAGAAAATCGTAGCTGACCTCAAGGGCGCCGATTTCGACAAGAAACTCGTATGGCGCACCACAGAAGGCTTCAACGTACAGCCTTTCTACCGTCAAGAAGACCTCAAAGGTCTGAAAACTACTGTATCTGCACCAGGTCAATTCCCTTACGTGCGCGGTACCAAAACCAACAACGAATGGGCAGTTCGCCAAAACATCTGCGCTTGCAAGAACGCTCGCAAAGCGAATGCAAAAGCGTTGGACGTATTGAGCAAAGGCGTGAACTCGTTGGGCATCTGCTTGAACGCAGAGAAACTTACCTATCGCTACATCAAGACATTGCTTGAGGGTATCCAACTGGACAAAGTAGCACTGAACTTCAGCGTATGCGCTTGCAAAGCTCCTCAATTGGCAAACATCTTGGTTCGCCTCGTAGGACGCAGCGGATATGACTTCAAAGCAGTGACAGGTACTATCAACGTGGACCCAATCAAGAACATGCTGCTCAAAGGCAAACCACTGAGCCGCGAGAAAGTAGCAGAGAAAATCGTGGCTACCGTGAAAGCTGCTAAGACATTGGTGAACTTCCGCGTGGTAGGTGTGAACTCAGTAATCCTGAACAACTCAGGTGCATACTGCGCGCAAGAGTTGGCTTACGCATTGGCTTGGGGTGCTGAATACATGACCATGATGACCGAGGCAGGTTTGCCAAACTACTTGGCTGCTCGTGAGATTCGCTTCAACATGGGTATCGGCGGTAACTACTTCATGGAGTTGGCTAAGTTCCGCGCTGCACGTCTGTTGTGGGCAAAGATCGTAGAGGCATACAAGGCTCCTATCTTCACTGCTGCATTGAAAGACGCTGCGAAGATGAATGTTTGCGCAGAAACAAGCCGCTTCAACATGACTATCTTTGATGCATACGTAAATATGCTTCGTACACAAACAGAGACTATGTCTGCTGCATTGGCAGGTGTGGATGAGATCGTGGTTACTCCATTCGACGCTACCTACGAGGTACCTACCGAGTTCGCAGAGCGTATCGCACGTAACCAACAACTCCTGCTGAAAGAGGAGTCACACTTCGACAAGGTGGTTGACCCAGCTGCTGGTTCATACTACATCGAGAACTTGACCAATGCTATCGCTGCTGAGGCATGGAAGCAATTCCTCGCTATCCAAGAGCAAGGCGGTATGTACGAGATGGTAGCCGCAGGTAAGGTACAAGAGGCAATGGCAGCTAACTTGAAGACTCGTTTGGCCGATGTGGCTAAACGCAAAGAGGTGTTGCTCGGCTCTAACCAATTCCCTAACTTCACCGAGAAGGCAGGCAAGAAGATCAAAGAGACAGGTTGTGGTTGCGGTTGCTGCAAGACCAAACCAGAAGGTGCTATAGCTACCTTGCCAGTGGCTCGCGCTGCTGAGGAGTTTGAGACCTTGCGTTTGGAGACCGAAGGTGCAAAGAAACAACCAGTGGCATTCATGTTGACCATCGGTAACTTGGCAATGCGTATTGCTCGTGCACAATTCTCTTGCAACTTCCTCGCATGCGCTGGTTACAAAGTAATCGACAACAATGGCTTCAAATCTGTGGCTGAAGGTATCAAGGCCGCTCGCAAAGCAAAAGCAGATATCATCGTACTCTGCTCAAGCGACGACGAGTATGCAACATACGCTCCACAAGCATGGTTGCAACTTGAGGATGCAAAAGAACTCTTTATCGTGGCGGGTGCTCCTGCTTGCATGGAAGACTTGCAAAAACTCGGTATTGAGAACTTTATCCACGTAAGAGTAAATGTTTTGGAAACATTGAAAAAGTTTAATCAACAACTCCTTAATAAGTAAACAGCTGATTAATATTGATTTTAACGGTTAATGATAAGGAACGGCTAATTATACGAATTAAACGAATTAAATGATCAGTTAAATTAGTTCAGTTCTCTGACAAAAAAGAAATGGCTAATTAAGCGAATTTCTACGATGGAAGAAAAATTGTTATATAAAGAGGAATCTTATAAAATCATAGGTGCTGCTATTGAAGTGCATAATGTGCTTGGATGTGGTTTTACAGAACCTGTTTATCAAGAAGCATTAGAGCATGAATTTAAGTTACGCGGTATTCCCTATGAGCGAGAGAAGACTCTAAATGTAAACTATAAGGATATAATGTTGCAGAAAGATTTTCGAGTAGATTTTCTTTGTTATGACAAGATTGTCGTGGAATTGAAAGCAGTTTCTGATATTTTAGATGAACATTATGCACAGGTATATAACTATCTTAAAACAACAGGTTGCGAGTTGGGAATACTAATCAACTTTGGTAATATGTCGTTGGAGTATAATCGTGTACCATGTTCACTAAAATGGAAAAAGCGAAATGAATTGGTTTAAGGAAACGGCTAATTATACGAATTAAACGAATAAATTAGTTAAATTAGTTGAATACGCCGACAAAAAGGAATTGCTGATTAAACGAATAAACCGAATAGATTAGTTAAATTAGTTAAATTCGCCGTTAGATATATATTCGCCGTTAAAGAAATAAATTATCTGCATAAAAATTTGAATCTATGAAACCAAATTTTAAAGATATTGATATCAAGAAAGTGGCTGCTTCGCATGTAGAAGGAGCCAATGAAGCTAACTGGAAAACACCTGAACTCATTGATGTTAAGCCAGTTTATACCAAAGAAGACCTCGAGGGTATGGAACACCTCAACTACGCTTCAGGTATCCCACCATTCCTCCGTGGCCCCTATAGCGCCATGTATCCTCTCCGCCCTTGGACTATCCGCCAATACGCAGGTTTCTCTACTGCAGAGGAGTCTAACGCATTCTATCGCCGTAACTTGGCATCTGGTCAAAAAGGTCTGTCTGTAGCATTCGACCTTCCAACTCACCGTGGTTACAACGCCGACAACATGCGCGTGGTAGGTGACGTGGGTAAAGCAGGTGTAAGTATCTGCTCACTCGAGGACATGAAAGTGTTGTTCGCTGGAATTCCATTGAACAAGATGTCTGTGTCTATGACTATGAACGGTGCCGTTCTTCCTATCTTGGCGTTCTACATCAACGCAGGTTTGGAGCAAGGCGCGAAACTCGAAGAGATGGCTGGTACAATCCAAAACGACATCCTCAAAGAGTTCATGGTGCGTAACACCTACATCTATCCTCCTAAGTTCTCTATGAAGATTATCGCTGATATCTTCGAATATACCTCACAAAACATGCCTAAGTTCAACTCTATCTCTATCTCTGGTTACCACATGCAAGAGGCAGGTGCTACCGCAGATATTGAGTTGGCTTACACCTTGGCTGACGGTATGGAGTACCTCCGTGCTGGTGTGAATGCAGGTATGGACGTAGATACTTTCGCTCCACGCTTGTCATTCTTCTGGGCTATCGGTATGAACCACTTCATGGAGATCGCTAAGATGCGTGCTGGTCGTATGTTGTGGGCAAAAATCGTGAAGTCGTTTGGTGCAAAGAACCCTAAATCAATGGCATTGCGTACTCACTGCCAAACATCTGGTTGGTCACTCACTGAGCAAGATCCATTCAACAACGTAGGTCGTACCTGTATCGAGGCAATGGGTGCAGCGTTGGGTCACACCCAATCATTGCATACCAACGCACTCGACGAGGCTATCGCATTGCCAACTGACTTCTCTGCTCGTATCGCTCGTAACACTCAGATTTACATCCAAGAGGAGACTAAGGTATGTAAGGCCATCGACCCATGGGCAGGTTCTTACTATGTTGAGCAACTCACTCAAGAGCTCGCTGACAAGGCTTGGGCACACATCCAAGAGATTGAGAAACTTGGCGGTATGGCTGCTGCTATCGAGACCGGTATTCCAAAAATGCGTATCGAGGAGGCTGCTGCGCGCACACAAGCACGTATCGACTCTGGCGAGCAAAAGATTATCGGCGTGAACGAGCACCGCTTGGCTCACGAGGATCCAATCGATATCCTTGAGATCGACAATACTGCTGTTCGTGAGGAGCAAGTGGCTCGTTTGCAAGAGCTCCGCGCTCACCGCGATGAGGCGGCTGTACAAGCTGCGTTGGCAGAGATTACTGCTACTGTACAAGAGTGGGCAGATGGTAAAAAGTGCTCTAACAACTTGCTCGCTTTGGCAGTTAAGGCAGCAGGTCTCCGCGCATCATTGGGCGAGATCTCTGATGCTTGCGAGAAAGTGGTTGGTCGCTATTCAGCAACAATTAGAACTATTTCAGGCGTGTACGCATCAGGAACTAAGAATGACGAGTTCTTCGTTAAGGCACAAGAACTCACAGCAGAATTTGCTAAGAAAGAGGGTCGTCAACCTCGTATCATGATTGCTAAGATGGGTCAAGACGGTCACGACCGTGGTGCTAAGGTGGTAGCTACTGGCTACGCTGACTGCGGTTTCGACGTGGATATGGGTCCATTGTTCCAAACTCCAGCTGAGGCAGCTAAACAAGCTGTTGAGAATGACGTTCACGTGCTTGGTGTATCTTCACTCGCTGCTGGTCACAAGACTCTTGTACCACAAGTGATTGAGGAGCTCAAGAAGCTTGGCCGTGAGGATATCATGGTTATCGCAGGTGGTGTAATCCCAGCGCAAGACTATGACTACCTCTACAAGGCGGGTGTGGCTGCAATCTTCGGCCCTGGTAGCCCAGTGGCTAAGTCAGCTTGCACCATCATGGAGCTTTTGATGGCTGAATAATAGCCGATTATAACTAAAAGAGCCGAGAGTGCTTCTCGGCTCTTTTCTAAAAAATCTGTTTGACTAATATGAAAAAAGTAACTTTATTTTTTGCGCTTGTATTTGCCACCATGGCAATGGCACAAGTGACAACTATCCCCAGTATTATCCAAAAAGGATATGATGGTGAAGTAACAATCATCTTTAATCCTAATGAAGGCAATGGTGGCATGATAGGTGCAACGGAATGCTATGCTCACACGGGTGTAACATACGATGGTACGTCATGGCAAAAAGCACCCACATGGCGTGGTGGAGAAGAAAAATATAAGATGACCCAAAATGCAGATGGCAATTGGGAATTAAAAATCACTCCTAATATAAATGAGTACTATGGTGCAATGACCATTACCAGCACTCGTCAGCCAGGACCCGATGGTAAACCTGTGATTGTAAGAGATACCGTCATACACGAAGTAACTCAATTGTGCTTTGTATTCAATGATGGTCCTGGTGGTGACAAAGAAGGTAAGGCTGCTGGAAATACAGATATATTCGTAGATTTGGTAGATCCAGGATTAGCAGCAATCTTTGCTAATACTATTCCTGAGATTTCACAAGTAAATGATATAATCTCTATTCATTGTGTAGCTACAGATGTTGCTCAATTATCACTGACAATTAATGGTGAGGTGGTAGCTACAGCAGAGGCTAACGAACTCAAATACGATTATACTGTTCCTGCGGAAGGAGACTATACATTCACATTTACAGCGACTAAAGGAGAAGAGACAAAGATTGTTTCTGAACAAACATGCGTAGTGTCTGCTCCTGTTCAACAAGCTCGTCCAAAAAGTGTGGATATGGGTATTTACTATCATTCACCTGCTGCAGGTGAATCATTGGGTTCTGTGACCTTGAGTACCTATGCTGCCAGCAAGACAGAAGCTGCTAAGCATGTGTTTGTGGTGGGAGATTTCAATAATTGGGCTATCTCTAATCAATATCAAATGAAACAAGATGGCAATTACTTCTGGTTAGAGATAGATGGATTAGAGACTAAAAAAGAGTATGCGTTTCAATATGTGGTAGTACGCGCAGATGGAATTACCAAGAAAATTTCAGATTTGTATTCAGAAAAAGTATTGCACCCAGACGATAAATACGAACCTAAAACAGTGAATCCAGATTTGATGGATTATCCAAAGGGTGGAGAAGGATATGTATCTGTTCTTCAAATAGATAAACCTGAATTTGAATGGTCCGAAGCAACACTGAATTTCAAACGCCCAGATAAGAATAATCTGATTATTTACGAAGTTTGGGTATATGATTATACTCCTGAACGTTCGATACCAGCATTGATGGAGCGATTGGATTATATTGAAGATTTGGGTGTGAATGCTATAGAGTTGATGCCTGTTACTGAGTTTGATGGCAACTACAACTGGGGTTATTCTCCAAACCACTATTTCGCATTGGATAAGGCATATGGTACACCAGAACAATTAAAGACATTCATTGATGAATGCCACAAACGCGGTATTGCGGTGATTCTGGATATGGTATTTAACCATGCAACAGGTCTTAACCCGATGAATAAATTATATCCATACGGTACGGAATTGGCACATAATCCATGGTTTAATGTAACAGCACCTCATAGCGATAACGTATATGAAGACTGGAACCACGATTTTGCTCCTACCAAAACGATGTTTACACGCGCGCTGCAATATTGGTTGAAGGAGTATAAGGTGGATGGTTATCGTATGGACTTGAGCCATGGCTTGTGCGGAACAACCAATAATGCGATGACCCATATTGCTGATTACTATAATAATGGTGTGAAAGCCGTTTCTGAGGATGCATATTTTATTCTTGAGCATTGGGGGTCTAATATGGGTTCAGATCGTCCAAAATTGGTAAACCAAGGTATGATGTGCTGGGAAAATTCGACCAACGCTTATTGTCAAACGACCATGGGATGGCTTTCTCAAGATGGTTTCAATAATGCGAATAAAGATGGATATGTCAGCTATTGCGAGAGCCACGATGAGGAGCGTATGCAGTATAAAGCAAAAATGTGGGGAAATGGTGATTTGAAAACCAACGTAACAGCTCGATTGAATCGAGTACCAGTGAATGTGGCATTTAATGTGCTGCTCAATGGCCCACATATGCTTTGGCAATTTGAAGAGATTGGTTACGATTTCTCTATTAACTCCAGTTATGATGACCCAGACGGAACGTCTGATGACAATCGTTGTGCAAAGAAACCACGTCCTGAGGAATTAGGATATTTTGAGGACGTTGTTAGAATGGAGCAATATACCAAAGTGGCACAAACCATCCAATTGCGCACGAAGTTGATGCCAAATGTATTTGAAGGCAATCCAACTCAGGCTAATATTAATGGCGGACGCGCTTTGCGTATAGTGCAATGGGGTAAGGATGTATTCATGGCAGGTAACTTCAGTGTTGTGGATAACCAAACGGTAACTATCCCTGAAGGAACTTGGTATAATTATTTCAAACAAGAGCAACAAACAGCTACCTCTCTCACGCTTGCTCCTGGTGAATTGCTTATTTTGACAGGGACACAAGTGGAATTGCCAAAGGTAGGTTTGGATAGTGGTACTGGTTTTGACAACATAATCAGTAATGCGACCCAACTGTTGCCTCCATACAATGTACGCGTGTACAACATCAACGGACAGTTGCTGAGTCAGCAGATCAACGCCATGTCTGCGGACTTGACAGGGCTGAATGCTGGATTGTATATCGTTCAATATGAGAAAGACGGACAACGTGTAGCGAAGAAAGTGATTCGCTAACGATTGACCGCTTTGACACGATAGCCAGCGGCTTTGAGTTGGGCAAGAAGCCCATCTTCACCGCCTAAGTAAATGGCATTGAGTGTGATAAACGCCTTACCTTCGCGAAGGTAGGGCGTTAATCTTTTTACCCAAACCTTGTTGCGTTGGCTATAGACTTTGTAGTCAGAGTAAGAGAGCGATGTTTGATTGTCTGGCGATTTGACAAAATACGCCATGTCGGCTAAACGACCATATTGATACATCTCCAATAAGGAACGTTCGAAGCGAACTTCCTTCTCGGGATACTCAACCACCTTTATTAGTTCTTCGCATTGCCAATGAAAAGGCTCGCGGTCGAAGAGCATATACATCGTCTCGCCTATATCGTCCAACCCATATACAGGTATATTGCTTTGTGCTGCCACTTTCTCGAAGAATGTTTCCATAGAGCGGTCTTCATCGTAGTTGAGCCACTTCTTCATGAGTTCGTTGCGATACATCTCGGCGAGGTATGAGGGCTTCATTCTGCCCAGTTTGTCGAGTCCCATGCCCAGATTAATACGTAGTGCCTCATCTATTTCTTGGTATTGCTCATGGGTATAGAAATTGCTCAGACGTATAGAGTCGGGTAGGAGAGCAGCCTGACGGAGTGCTGCGATAGCCTCATAGTCCTGCATGGCAAACTCGGTGATGACTTTGTTGCACTCGGCATAACATTTGAACGCGTTGGGAATGGTGTCAATAAAGGTCATATCTACTACGCGGTTAGTTGCCAATATGTAGGATGGCGCAGCAGCAGAGTTACCAGATATACGGTAAAGTACCTGGGCGTTTGTTGCCACAAAAGGGAGCAAACAGAGGGTCAGCAGAACGAGTAAAAGAGGATATTTCTTCATAAAAACTATACTATATGGGTCAAAATTCACTGCAAAGGTACAGAAAATATTGTATATCTGCAAAAAATTCCGTACCTTTGCACGTTAAAAATGTAAAATGTCCTATATGAAACGTCTGAAACCTATACTATTTTTACTACTTTTTCCTCTGTTTATCGCACTTGTGGGCTGTCGCACACAGCAGGTAACAATGGTGCCTATTGTCAATAGTCCATCTCCCGACACGACGGTTTTACCTACTTTCCCTGCGGAGGTGCTATATGTCTTGGGTGCGAGATGGGAAGCAGATAGCACGGTGCAACAAGAAACAACGATTGCGGAATATATTGAACAGGAATTAATACGCCTCTACCCTGAAAAAGCGTATCCTGGATATGTACAGCGATTGTGCTTGGTGGCTGATAAATTATTAGTTAGTTCGGTTCAACGACCTACATTGTTTGCTCCAAAGCAGCATGAGATTCGTTTTTCTTCAGCCTCATCCTCAAGCGGAGGTATGCTATATGGCGTTTTAGATTCACTATCGATGCAGGATGAGTTGCAAATGTTGGAACTTACACCGCAAGAGAAGGGCGATTGGTTTCGTTTACAAACGCTCATCAATAGCGACTTGCCTCTGACACGCGAGGCGTTTGATACGCTAAATATTTCGTATTTCGAGGAGGAGAATATGCTACTTACATTGCTGCTATGGCGTGGTCCACGATTGTTCTATCGTGTTATGCAAAGCAAGGCACGTGCCGAGAAATTAGCATATTACTATTACGGTGAAGCAACCAACAACGGTCGCCCAGGCGATGCGTTTAAGCATATTTATGTGAATGTACTATTGCGCACGTATGTGGGTGAATGGCTTTCGCATGCGATTATGGATGTGTTTTGGGAATGGAAAAGTCCTAATGCACCGTGCGACCACTATATGGATCTGCACAACAATATCATTGGTCGCCAAACGCGCTATGAAGAGTTTACTACGATTGACACGCAGTGTACGGACATGCGCCATTGGTTGCAATGGGGCGAGAATGTGCAGCATTTTATTCAGGATTCTGTAAATGGCGACTTCCAGGTATGGGACAAAGAGACACCCACCTTCATCGTGGAGCCTGCTGCACAGAAAGTCAGTGATATGCAGTATATCTACTGGGGAAAGTAAATATATGGGTTAGAATGGTGCAATGTCATCATCCAACTGTGCTCCTTGTGGGTCGGAAGATGTGTTCATACGGCTTTGGAAAGTCGTCGCAGGTTGAGAAGTAGGCATATCATAGATATTCTCCTCAAATCCCTCGTTCTCGTTTTGGAACTTAGCGTACTTGCCAATAAAACGCATCCACACTTCATCGGTGGCACCATTACGGTGCTTAGCCACAATAATCTGACCCAATCCGCGCAAGTCCTTACCCGTCTTATCATCATTATAAATACGATAATACTCAGGACGGTGGATGAAACATACCATATCTGCATCTTGCTCAATCGCACCCGACTCACGCAGGTCGGACAATTGTGGTTTCTTGCCTTCTACATTGCTGTTGCTGCTGTCGCGTTTCTCCACGTTACGGTTCAACTGGCTCAGTGCAATCACTGGTATATCCAACTCCTTAGCAATCCACTTCAGACGGCGCGAGATGATACTAACCTCTTGCTCGCGGCTACCAAAATTAGCACCATTGGCATTCATGAGTTGGAGGTAGTCAATGATAATAAGTTCCACCTTTTTCTCGCGCACCAATTTGCGCGCTTTGCTCTGCAACTCAAAGATACTCAAACCCGGTGTGTCATCAATATAGATAGGCGCACCCATGAGTTCGTTGATCTTGCTCTCCATCTTATTCCACTCCTGCTTGGTCAGTCGTCCGTTCTTAATCTTGTCGCCCTCAATCTCACAGACATTCATAATCAAACGATTGACCAACTGCACATTGGACATCTCAAGCGAGAACATCGCCACAGGACGTTTGAAATTGACCGCGATATTTTTCGCCATGGACAACACAAACGCCGTCTTACCCATAGCAGGACGCGCTGCAATAATGATGAGGTCTGACTTCTGCCAACCCGAAGTAATCTTGTCCAGTTCAGTAATACCGCTTGGTACACCTGATATATTACCTTCGTTCTTTGCTGCCTTACGCATACGTTCAAACGCCTCCTCAATCACGGGGTCAATCTGCGTAACATCGCGTTTTTGTGCGCGTTGCGAGATCTCAAAGATACTGCCTTCTGCTTCGTGCAACAACACATCCACATCCTGTGTCTCATCGTAGCCTTTCTCCTCTATTTGGCAAGCCACAGAGATAAGGTCGCGCGCTGTGGCTTTCTGGGCTACAATCTGCGCATGATAACGCAAGTGGGCAGCCGATGCTACACGGCGAGTGAGTTCGCTGAGGCGTACCACGCCACCTGCTTTCTCCAAGTTGCCTTGCGACTTGAGTTGCTCTACTACCGACAATAGGTCAATAGGCGCATCTTGGGCTGCCAATGCGCGTATTGCCTCAAAGATACAAGCGTTGCTATCAGCATAAAACGATTCGGGTCGTAGCAGGTCAGCGATAGTAGCGTACGCATCTTTCTCAATCATCAATGCACCCAAGACAGACTCTTCCAATTCTGGAGCCTGTGGTGGCAGTTTGCCCATCTCGTTTGCCCCTACTTTGGGGACGGTAGTGGTTTTGCGCTTATTACTTGTTGTTGCCATATTGCTTCAGCAGATCGTATGCAGCAGTGAAACTGCTAATCTCGTTATTAAGGACACGTTGTTCGGTTTGTGCAATGAGTTGCTCCATTGCTTCGGACTTGTAGAAACTGTCCAGCAGATTTTGATTAATCGTTTCGTACATCCAGTACTTAGCTTGTTGTGTGCGTAGGTGCTCCAAATAGCCGTTCTCTCTCGCGAACGTTATATAGTCTTCCACCATGTTCCACACCTCTTGTATGCCATTGCCCTCTACGGCAGAGCATGTCAGGGCGTATGGCTTCCAACCCGATTCGGTAGGTGGGAAGAGTGCGAGAGCGTTCTTGAAACTCACTCGTGCTGCCTCTGCGCGCTCCACATTGTTGCCATCGCATTTGTTGATGGCGATGCCGTCAGCCATCTCCATGATACCACGTTTGATACCTTGCAACTCGTCGCCTGTACCCGTTACTTGCAGTAGCAAGAAAAAGTCCACCATAGAGTGTGCTGCCGTTTCCGACTGTCCAACGCCTACCGTTTCCACGATGATGGTATCGAAGCCTGCTGCTTCGCATAGCACAATCGTCTCGCGTGTCTTACGCGCTACACCACCCAAACTGCCCGCTGATGGACTGGGACGTATAAAGGCATTTGCCTCTACGGAGAGGTGGTTCATACGGGTCTTGTCGCCAAGGATACTACCTTTGCTGCGCTCCGATGATGGGTCAATAGCGAGCACGGCGAGGTGCTTACCTTGGTGGCAAAGCAGGGTGCCCAAAGCCTCAATAAACGTGGATTTGCCTGCACCAGGCACACCCGTAATACCCAATCGGACTGCCTTGCCTGCGTATGGCAGACAGCGTTCGATGACTTGTTGGGCAATGGCTTGGTCGCTGGGTAAGTTGCTCTCAATGAGCGTAACCGCCTGACTGAGCAGACGCATATCGCCTCGCAATATACCCTCTACGTACTCTTCAGCTGTGAGGGTAGTTTTGCGACGACGGAAAGTGGCGTACGGATTGACACTGGGTAGGTTCTCTACACCCGCATTAACCGTTAGCCCTTTGTATTCGGAACTATTCTCTGGATGCTTCATTATTCTACTACCCAGTTGAGTTTAATATTAATCACTGGGGTGTTAGGATCGTTGGTAATTAGGGTAAGGATGCGTGTGTATTGTGCAGGGGCATATGCAGCAGCATCTATTTCCATCTTGATATCCGCTTTGCGACCAGCCTTGATGGCTTTAGGTAAAACGAAACGGAAGTCATCGTTGTTCATCACCACGCGACGAATCAGCAATGGATTAACACCCACATTGGTGAGAGGGAGTTTAGCGGTAAACTTCTTACCCTTAGCAATTGTGCCAAGATTGAGTTCGCGTGCTACCTCTACGATAGGTGCTTGCTGACGTTGCTCCACAGTGAGTTGTGAGAAGTCCTCCTTGATGTTCGCAGACAAAGCAATCTCATAGGTGTTGGATAAATCGCGTTTGCCATTAACCACTACGTATGCTTTGGCGGTGATAGGACCGTATAAACCACTCTCAGCACTTTGCAGCGCGAATTGCAATTTACCTGTTTGGTTAGGTTCTACCTTTTGCAATGTAACATTTGTTTTGATATAGTCTGCACCTGCCACATATACGGCTACCTCAACAGGTTGTTCGGTTTGGTTGGCATACTCAATTTCGAGTTGTTTGTTGCTACCTTGTGTGAGGGAACCGAAATTTAGTGATTTGCGTTTTAGGCTCAGTTCACCCATTTTGATTGGGTATTGATCCACTGGTTTGGTTGGTTTAGGAATCACCTCGCCCTTGATATACAGTTTGGTTGTAGGTTCAGCAGCGTTGCTGGTCACAGTAATTGTCTTTTGGAAGCGACCTGGACGGCCGTTAGGGTTATAGGTAACAGTGATTTCGCCTGTTTGACCTGGCTCGATAGGTTCGCGAGTCCATTTGGGCGTAGTACAACCGCAACTGGCACGTACATTGCTCAATACCAACGGCATCATACCTTCGTTTTTGAAATTGAAAACGGTAGTTACACGACCATCTGCCTCGTTAATCTTACCGAAGTCATGAGTGGTCTTGTCAAATGTGATTACTGGGTTTTGTCCCATTACAGCTACGGCAAAAAACAATGTCGCTGCAAAACTAAATAATTTTTTCATCGTTATAAGTTGTTTATGTTGTTATTAATCAGTTATTTACTTTGCGATTGAAGCGCAATCGCATTGCATCTCCACGCCGTCAATCTTTGTTACATTCACCGTGTTGATACCTCCAATCTTGCGCAGTTTCATGCACATTTTACCCAATTTTTCCATATCGAAGAGTTTGGCTTCCACTTCGCAGGTAAAGTTATTACCGTCAGAGGTTACATGCAGGTCGCTGAAATTGATACGATATTCGTCGCTCATCACTTGCAGGATACGCATCATCACGCCCATGGTATCGCTACCCTTGATATAGAGGTTCACCACTTTGGCTGTGGTAGTGTCGGAATGTTGTCCTTGTTCGCTGCTGTTATCTTGCTTGCGGAAGTACTTCTTGAGGCTATCCTTTGCTTTGGCAGTTACAACTATATTCAGCCATTCTGGTTCGGGTTTCTGCTTGTCGGAGGTCAATATCTCTACTTGGTCACCACTCTGCAATATGTAGCCGATGGTGCGTGTAGTGCGGTTCACATTGGCTCCGATACAATGCTCGCCCAATTGGGTGTGGAGTTGATAGGCGAAGTCCAATACCGTTGCGCCTTGCGCCAATGTGCGAATATCTCCGCAAGGGGTGAAAACAAACACCTCGTGGTGGTATAGGTTGAGTTTGAAGGTATCCAAGAACGCCATAGCATCGGGGTCTGGATTTGCCAGCACATCCTTGATGTCACGCAGCCATCTATCTAGTTCATGTTCGCTATCACTACCTGCCTTGTATCGCCAATGGGCAGCCAAACCGTGCTCCGCTAACTCGTGCATGCGTTCGGTACGAATTTGCATCTCTATCCACTGACCATGATTGCCCATGACGGTTACATGCAACGCCTCATATCCATTGGCTTTGGGCGTAGAAATCCAGTCGCGGATACGCTCGGGGTGAGGACGGTAAATTTCGGTAATGGCTGAGTATATCATCCAGCATTGGTCTTTCTCTGAGAATTGTGAGTTGGGCTCAAACACGATACGTGCGGCAAGTAGGTCATATACTTGTTCAAAAGGAATACCCTTTGTAACCATTTTCTTGTATATGGAGTACACCGATTTGGTGCGAGCGTAGAGTTTGAACTCATAGCCCATCATGGTCAAATGTTTGCGGATAGGTGCAGCAAACTCCTCAAAGTTCTCGTGCTGTATCTCTTTTACGGCTTGCAGTTTGGCTTCAATCTCTGCATAGAGGTCGGGATGTTCGTATTTGAAACTGAGGTTCTCCAATTCCGTTTTGATGGGGAACAGACCCAAGCGGTGTGCCATAGGTGCGTAGATATATTGCGTTTCGATGGCAATCTTACGCTGTTTTTCGGGGCGTTGTGCAGCCAATGTACGCATGTTGTGTAGTCGGTCTGCCAATTTAATCAGCATGACACGAATATCGTCCGACATGGTAAGTAGCAACTTACGCACGTTCTCCGCTTGTTTCATGGCTTGATCTACGAATACACCTCCCGAGATCTTGGTCAGTCCAACTACAATGCTGGCAATTTTTGGACCAAATTGGTGCTCAATATCCTCGGCTGTATATTCGGTATCTTCCACCACATCATGCAGCAATGCTGCACAGATGCTGGTGCTGCCTAATCCTATCTCTTTTACCACAATACGTGCTACCGACAGTGGGTGCATCATATATGGTTCACCCGATAGGCGTCGTACACCGCTATGTGCTTGTTTGGCAAGATGGTAGGCACGCGTAATCAGCTCCACTTTCTGACGGTGGTTTGTGCGTGCATAATCAGCCAATAGAGCCTGAAATTCGTTCTCCAATAATTGCTCTTCAGCAGGAGTAAAATCGCTTGCTACCATAAACTTCAGTTTGTTTCTTTTTGTTTTCTTTCGGTGTATCGACTCCCGATGGGGATATACATAAATTAGCCCGCAAAGGTACTACAATTTTTGCATATATGCAAGAGAATTGACGAAAAAGGTGATTTTTTGTCAAAAGTTTGTGTGTTTGCCAAAAAAGTTGTACCTTTGTGGGCTGAAAGGTTGTATTGGCGTTTGTAGTGAAAAAAAGTAGGAATATTTTGTTGCTTTTGCCGTTCTTGTGGTTAGGTGTTTCGTGTAGCGGGACATCTGATATAGGCTGCAATATGACAGGGTGCTTTAGTTGGTCAGAGGCAAGGAAGGTGATTGCTGTGGCGGATAGTTTGGATCAGGCGGAGCATGTGATATATAGCGATACAGTTGCATTGGGGCGGACAATACGCAGTTTGGATAATCCATTTGGCAGGTTGTTTATGCGTAATACACTTGGCAAGGCGTATTACTATATGGGGCGGAACTTCAGTCTATCCAATCAGATTCCTAAGGCAGCCGATTGCTATATCGAAGCCGACCGTTTACAGATTGATGACCCTATATGCAGAGGACGCATAAATAGCAATATGGGTTATATCTGTGCGCAAAATAATAGCGATAGTTTGGCACTGATATTCTATGAGCGGGCAAGTAAAGATTTCTTAGAAAGCGGTAACGAATGGAGATATGCACAAATGCTATTGACAGTAGCACATCATTGCATTAATCTACATCACTTCCTAATAGCAGATAGCCTTTTACAGGTAGCACAAATCTATTCTTTGGATAGTGCGTACCAAGCACGCTACTACGAAACTTGCGGACTATACCACTACGAGCAGCAGCAATACGATTCGGCATTGGTGTATTTTGAACGAGGATTAGATTATTGGCAGAGTGAGGAAGATAAGTGCTTTAGTTATTTGAAAATGATGCAAGTGTATCTTGACTATAAGGCATTAGATGACGCATTGCCATTTGCTAAATTTATTGTTGATAAATCGAACAATCCTAACTATTTAGTCAATGTTTACTATTGCTTGATGCAAGATGCAAAAGGCAAGAACGATGCAGGACTATTAAGCCAATATGCTCATGCACGCACTGATGCACAACGATTGTTGCGTGAAAGTATGAGGCAAGATGCTGAGGCACTACCTCTATTAGAGGAGTATTTACACAATCCACACCCTTGGCGATGGGTATGGATTTTAGTTTTTTCTTTTGCTGTATTATGTATAGTATTAGTGGTCGGTGTCGTTCTTTATCGTAGATACGCTATGGCGCAAATGCAAATTTCTAATGAGCAGATTATAAGTTTGTCCGTACAAGTGAAAGAGCTGGCTGATGTGATTCATAAGCATACTATGTTGCATCATCATGACGAATGTTTGGTTCGAATCCGTCGAAAATATCCTAAGCCAATCCCCAGTTGGAATAAATATGACCAGCTAAAAAAAGATATTAATCCTTATCTTAGAAATTGGATTATTGCTTTGGAGAAACTAAATTTAACGCAACGAGAAAATGTGTTTTGCGTGTTGAGTTTTATCTATCCTCAAATGGCTATAGAAGACCTTGCAAGTTGCATGTGTATTA
The DNA here is from genome assembly GCA_015061165.1 of Bacteroidales bacterium. GTDB lineage: Bacteria > Bacteroidota > Bacteroidia > Bacteroidales > Paludibacteraceae > Colicola. Next base: position 13,462 of record SUXC01000022.1, on the reverse strand, counting down.
CTAAATCGGCACTTATGGTTCAAAAAAACCGTATAAGCCAAAGTATAGGTATAACCTCATCTCAATTAGCAGATTTCTTGTATAATTTGTCTCCTCTTGATTAATGATACCTTTTTTGTGAACTTATCAAAATGGTGTTGTAACGTATTGATAATCACACAAATACCCGCCCCGAGAACTTATCAAAATCTATTTTCTATTGCACACTTCATTGTATTGTTGTACCTTTGCGGAAAATTTCAAGATCAACAATATTATGAAGAAAGTTTTTATTCTCGCATTGTTTGTACTGGGTATGTACAATGCTTCTGCGTTCGCTCTGGCGCAAGAAATTATTTTAACAGAACTTTATTCACTTATTCCATTAGATGATGCAAAAGATGATGGGCGTGGCGGTAGACCCGAACCTAATCTTGTTATTGCTTCCATTGATGGCGACCAATTGTCTATTGATGTAGGTGCAGATGCGCCAGGATATGCAGAGGTAATTGACCCCGAAACTGGCGAAGTGGTAGTGGATGAGGAGTTTGTAAGTGAAACCACTATGTCCATTCCTGATGCAGGCGATTATGAATTGTATATCTATACAAACACAGGCTCTGTCATGATGGGCGAGTTTGAAGTGAAGTAATTATTAACCGTAAAAATTGATACTATCATGAAAAAGATTTTAGGTTTGTTTATTATGTGTTTTGCAGCGGTTGTGTGCTCCGCGCAAATTCAAGTTGCCTCAACAGGAAACGTAACTATTGGTGATACATTGAGTGCAAATAATAAGCTTTTTGTTAACGCAATAGGCTCCTACGAAAATGGTATTTATTCTTTGGCTAGATCAACTATTACCAATTGTGTTGCTATATCTGGAGAAGTCGCAGGAAGTGCAAGCAACCAAATAGCAATTTTTGGTCGTGCTACAAGTGTTGTTTCGGGGACAGGTCGTTCATATGGAGTATATGGAATAGCAGGAAATAGAACTTCTGGATATAATTATGGCGTATATGGTGCACTGCAGGGAAATAAAAATGGCGCAGGAGTTTTTGGGACTATTGCTACAACAATTCCGCAAGTCAACGGAAGATACGCAGGATATTTTTACGGTGACACCTATGTTACAGGAACGCTTACGGCAGGACAAATAACAACTTTGTCAGATGCTCGCTACAAATCGAATATCCAACAAATCAATGCTACTGCTTTAGCAAAGATTGCAGCACTAAATCCTGTTCAATATACGATGTTATCTGGTGAAGCTATTGCTCTTGCGAACACAGAACAAAGCGATACTGCCTCCACTATGACAATGACCACCTCTAATGAGAATTTGAGTAAAGCAAATCAAATCCATTATGGTCTATTAGCACAAGAGGTAAAAGAACTTTATCCAGAATTGGTTTACGAAGATAGTGCAGGTGTCATGAGCATCAATTACATGGAACTTATTCCACTATTGATTCAAGCAGTACAAGACCTATCAGAACAAGTGAGCGCGCTATCTAATTCCTCAAATGCTTCTGCTCGCAAACAAGCATCTAAACAACAAGCAAGCAATGCCGAAACTATAGCTGCCACACTACATCAAAACACTCCAAATCCTTTCACAGAAGAAACAGTTATTTCGTATATTGTACCAACTGAAGCACAACAAGCATCTATTTACATTTACAATATGTTGGGAGAACAATTGAGTAAGTACGATATTAGTGCGTTTGGAGAAGGCTATATCACTATTAGCGCAAATGAATTATATGCTGGTACATTCCTCTACTCATTGGTGGTGGATGGTAAACTGATTGATACAAAACAAATGATTATAACTCAATAAGGTATGAAACGACTGCTTATATACGTAGTATGTTGTTGCTATTCCTTATTGTTGATGGCAGCAACCAATCGTAATGCCATTTCTGCTTTCAAGTTGTTGGATATTTCTGATAGACAAAACACCAACATCGAATATACAAGTACATCAGAGTTCCCATTGAATGACATGCCTGCTATTTATGGTTTATCTATTAGTGGGCATAGCCAACTCAATAGCGACACATCGCTTGTACGTGTTCTACTGGTTGATAATCAAGGTAAATCTTATCTTGTATATGAAGATTTTTACCTTACTGCATCCAATATGGCTTTTCAAGATATGGCATTTGAAACCGCCTATTTAGATTCCGTAACTCCTGATAAACTTAAAATCATCATCCGTGATGCAACATTGTATCTTAATGATGTTTCATTTAGTTATGGAGACGAGGCAGTAACTCGTAACTCAGGCATAGATAGAAAGGTCCTTGCTAAAACGCAGCAGCAAACGCAAGAGGAGTATATGATAGATTGTTGGAATGAATACAATGAGGCGAATAATGAATTGTGGTTCGCAGGAAAAACAGCATTGTCTGGACTTTCATACGAATCTAAAAAAGCAGCGTTAGGAGCGACAAGCGATGCATATCAATCAGACGGATTGGAATACTATGTGGGAGGTATATATGTTATGCGTTCTTATGATGATTCATCTACGAATAGATCTATAGTTGATTCAATCCCCACTTCAGTAATTCCTTCATATAACACTTATGTTGAGTCGTTTGACTGGCGTAACCGACATGGTCGAAATTGGATGACATCTGTAAAGAATCAAAAAGAACCTGATAATCCTAATTCTATTGGAAATGGTGGTTGTTGGGCCTTTGCTGCCTGTTCAGCAATAGAAGCATCTATTAATCTGCAATTTAATATGTTATTAGAGTATGATTTATCGGAACAAGAATTGGGATCTTGTTCTGACGGAACCTTAGTTATACCTACGGGTGGTTCTACAACAGATGCCTTAGATTATATAAAATATACAGGTGTTGTTACTGAAGAATGTATGCCATTTCTTAATAATGATACTATTCCCTGTTCTAATAAATGTGATAACCCACAAGATATTATAAGAATATCTAATTATGAATTTATACCTACTCAAGAGGATTTATTCAAATATAAATTGATTAATTTTGGTCCTATTACAGGACGCATAAACAATAAGTATCTAAAGCACATGATGTGCTTATGTGGATATGGAACTATCCATGAGGGGGATACGCTACGCTATCTGTACTACGATAAGGCTCCTGTAATTTATCCGATTGAAACGGGAAATCCTTTGATAGGTAAAACATATTGGATATATAAAAATAGTTATGGTCTAAATAACAAAGGTGATGAAAGTGGATATATGTACGTGATTTTTGAAAGGTCAAGTTTTCAAGACTTTCATTATGTTATTGGCAGTAATATTATTAGTTCTATTTATAACGAAGATGATGTTATTTGCGAAGACCGTGATGGAGATGGATATTATTTCTGGGGATTAGGAGAGAAACCTGCGCATTGCCCAAGTTGTGCCCCAGACACTCCTGATGGTGATGATTCCAATCCAAATTTAACCGTGATGAATGAATACGGTCAATTTTTACCAATGATAAACCGAACAGAGAGCATAATATTTACAAACACAACATGGAATACGAATGACACTCTTTGTGGAGATGTGTATATTCAAGATAATGCTACGCTGACTATAACCAACGCAAGCATAACCTTGCATCCATTATCACATATCCTTGTTGAAGAAGGGACTACATTAATTGTAGATAATGCTACTATAGTTAATGCAGAAATTATTGTTCAAGATGGAGGAAGTTTGATAATTCGAAATAATGGTATTATACAACAGGGAGAAGACGATAAGGTAGATATTCAATTAGGTGGTATAATGCAGATTGAATCAGGAGAAATACGCATAGTTGAGTAAATTGTAAAAAACACTTGTATATTTCGAAAAAAAACATTACCTTTGCGGACTAAATTAAATTATTAAAATTCTCAAAAGATATGCTTATGAAACGAATTTTATTTTCACTTTTATGCCTATTTGTTAACTTGTATATGCCATTAAGTGCAAATACATGGAAAGATATTTGGTGTGATACATGGAATGTGATGGGATTTGACGGCATGATTTTTGACCAATCGGCTGAAACAAACCAGTATAAATTAGCTCAAGATACGATTATAGGTGATTACAAATACACAATGCTTACTCGACGCAGAACAAATTCTCCAATTAGTACTTTAGAATATGTGGCTGCTGTACGATTTACGGGAGATAAAAAAGTGTATGTGCATATTGAAAATACAGAATTATTAGTTTATGATTTCAATGCGCAAGTAGGTGATACATTAGAAGTATTTCCAGGAATAGATTTTCCCATAGAAACCTATAAATGTGTGGTTTACAATGTTGAAAAAAATCTTGAGACCAATCAAAATACCATCCATTTATATCCATTGGATATTGGAGGAAATATTATTGAAATAGAAATTGTGGGTCCATGGATAGAAGGTGTAGGCTCAGAGACAGGTTTTCTTGTTGGATTGTCCCCTGATAGAGCCAGTAGTTGGAACTTTTCTCTCTTATGCGCCTATAAGGGAGATGAGTTAAAATATACAGGAATTTTCTATGATGATTACGACTGTGAATACAATGCTACTACCGCAGTAGAAGATATTCCTACACATAAAACATCATCTAAAAAGTTTCTTCAAAATGATCAACTTCTCATCCTTCACGACGGTAAAACCTACAACGTCATGGGAGTAGAAGTGAAGTGATTGTTGAATTTATTTCATCATTTATATTTATTATGAAAACTGATTATATATACATTAAACCGTTCCTTTCAATAGAATCTGAAAACAATATTTGGTATAAAAACCTAAAATTTTTAGGGAAAGGAGGGAATGGAACAGCATTTTTAGTATTATGTACTAGCGGAGAAAATATGGGAGGTATCTTTACTCTTAAGATCTTACATAAGATTTCAGATGACAATCGAATAGCAAAATTTCAGCGCGAAATAAATTATATGCAAGAACACCCCCACCCATCAATTATGCGCGAATATGACCAGGGTGTTTGGGAAGGACATCCTTTTGTTGTAATGGATCATATGACGACTACACTAGAAACTCTAGTACAGGCTGGCGAAATAGAGTTGTACGATTGTTTTCTGTATATATTACAATTATTGTCTGCTGTAAAGCATTTGCATAGTACTGGGTATATTCATAGAGATATCAAACCTTCTAATATCTTTATTAAAGATAGTGCAGCCATATTAGGAGATTATGGTCTTATCAAAAAAGTAGAGGTTGATAATAATAATTGTGATAATGATACTATTAAGGGATATATTGCTATGCCATTTTATTATCGAACACCAGAATTAGTAGCTTACGCCAAAGGAGAAGATAATCCAAGTTTTGAATCCGATTTATTTCAATTAGGTTTAGTTATCGCTTATATATTTACTCGACAAAATGTATTAATGGCAGCAAAGATTATAGATGAGCCTATTCGTGTTAAACCATTTTCAATACACAGAGGGAAATATAGTGGCAAAATTAAGTATGCGTTGAATGGTATGCTTAATATAGACAAAGAGAAGCGTTGGGATTTGGACAAAACGTATAAGTATTTTAGTAAATTATTTATGGAATATGCCAAAGATGATTTAGAATTAAATGGTAAGCAATAACTCTTAACAGTACTTTTCCTCGCTCAGTTCTTCGGAACTGGGCGAGGTTTTTTATAAATATGTACCCAACAATATGCAGAAATGGTAGCACATACCATTTCTGCTGCATTTATGGTAAATACTACCACCGAAGTATCAACAAAAAGCAGTACCTTTGCACCGTGAAAATGAACTCAAAACAAATACTTTGCAAGCACGTCAATCGCTTGCTCCGAGAACGCCACATCAGCAAAAGTGAGTTGGCTGATGGCATCGAAATGGATAAGTCCAATCTCGGTAAAATGCTCAATGGACAACACCCATTCGACCTAAACCTGCTTGACCCAATAGCAGAGTTCCTGAATGTAAATCAAGAAGAACTAATCGCACAACCCAAAATCTTAACCACCCAAAAACAAGACACTACCCTGCTGGTAATTCATACACCCAAAGTAATCACGGACAAAATAATTGAACAAATATTAGATCTTTTATGAGCAAAAAAGACAAACAAGAACTCCGCCAACAAATAGCCTGCGAATGGCTGCATGAGAACTACCTGCAATTCGGCAACCTGAGGCATGATGTGGTAGCCGATCGGCTCCAAGTGCGCTGTGCGCACAGTTTAGGCGAAGAGGCGATTGGGCGATTAGGCGAGAGGCAAGAGTTATGGCGCAACCTGACCGACAAAGACATCAACACAATGGTGTGTCAATGCGTAGCGGAGAGTGGCGTGAATATATCCGTCACGGAGATGTGGACTGCGCTCAAATCCGATATGGTGCCTGCGGTGCACCCCCTACGCGCATGGCTACAAGAACTGCAACCATGGACGCCCGACCGACCGGACTGGATAGACTTCATCGCCCGCCAAGTGCACGTGAAAACCAACGACACGGAGAATAAAATACAACAATCTAAACAACTTGATTTAACAACTTATTCCGCTCGCAACAACACAGCGAACGGCACGGGGGAATATACTTACCAACAATTAGAAACTAGCAATAAAAACAATTCCTTGCCGCTGGGGTGTGTTGTTCCCCAGCGGAATGTTGTTGAAAATAATGTTGTTGATGTTGTTGTTAATAATAATCCTGCTGACACATTATGGCGAGCGTGCTTCAAGAAGTGGTTTGTGGCGATGGTGGCAAGTTGGATGCACGATGAGGTGGTGAATCACACCGTACTCGTTTTGGTTGGACGCCAAGGCATCTACAAGACCACATGGCTCGACCACCTTATCCCACCTGCTTTGCGCCCATACAGCAGCAAGTTGCCCCTATCTGGACAAATAAGCAAAGATGACCGCCTGCGCCTATGCGAGAACGGAATGCTCAATATCGACGAACTGGATGCCATCTGCGGGCGAGAGATGAATATCATGAAATCGCTACTCACCTCCACCGACATCAACGAACGTGCTGCCTATGGCAGACTGAAAGAACGCAAAGTGCGATTGGCAAGTTTCTGCGCCAGCACCAACAAACGTGAGTTCCTGACCGACATCACAGGCAACCGCCGTTGGCTGCCCTTTGAGGTCGAGAGCATACAAAACCCGTTTTATACCACTTTGCCCTACGAAATGATGTACGCGCAGGCGGTGTATCTGGTGCAAAACGATTTTAACTACTGGTTCGACATGGATGAGATAGAGGTGATGGAACAACACAACGAGGATTTTCGTGCACAAGAGAATGAGGAACAGTTGCTGCCCATCCTCTTCGACATCCCCGCCGAAGGCAAAGGCGAGTTTATGACCACGGCGGAGATTAGCGAGCGGTTGGTAACATATGGCAATATCAAGAAGCCGATGAAAACCAGACAATTAGGTATGCTAATGGCAAAGAAAGGATTTCAGAAGAAACAAGTCTTTTTATCTGGAACTAATGTACGAGGATGGATGGTATATAATCGCCAAATAGATGAAATTAAACTTGCAAAAAAAATATAGCGTGACTTCCCAACTGCCCATCCCTACCATTGATTATTAAAAACTCACGCCCGCCCGCACGTGAAGTTTAGAAAATAGATGAATGGTTGGGAAGTTGGGAGGATAATTGTTTATAATTCTTGTCACTATTGTCCACTAAAATTTTGGTTAATTTACTGTAAGATACTGCAATTTTGGTAGTGAATAAGATAATTTTTGTGAATTTTTGGCTTAATTTTCTATAATTTTTGTTTTTAATAAATGTTCCTTGTTTTTTTAGTGAACAGTTTATAATTTTTGTAGTAAAAATAATCCTTTTAATTTTTAGTATTATGACCCAGAATCAAATCAGATTTGTTCGCACCTTGACTGCGACATGGAAGGTCCTGCGCGACCCAGTATTAACCACCATTTACACGAAAAAATGGAAGAACCGCAAGGACAAAATGCAAACTATCTATGGCTATGTCTTCCGCGAGATGTACAAAGCAGCGTAATGCCCCACACGGAAAATGACACCCACCACGGACAAGCACGGATGAACACGGAAACACGGAATATATATCCTTGGTTCAGTGTTGTTCCGTGTGGTTCGGTGGTCGAAACATAACCGCGGAAGTATGTCTCTCAGCGGGAGATATTACCAACCACGGACGACCACGGACAAGCACGGATGAACACGGAATATATATCCTTTCTTCCGTGTAGTTCCGTGCGGTTCGGTGGTCAAATCATCACCTCGGCTCCGTGGTGAAAAATCATCCTTTTTTCTCCTTCTCCCGAAGGGATACCGAAGGGATGCTGAAGGTTAGACAAAAATGATGTATCAAAGCAATTGATAGAAGTGTGATATACTTATGAAATCTCGAACGAAAATTGAACTTGCCCGCGCAGCAGGTGTAAGTCCCGAGACATTCCGCCGTTGGCTGAAAAGCGACCGTGCCTTTCTCGAAGCCAACGGCATTCGACCCACGACTAAACTCTTCCCGCCTAAGGTGGTGAAGTACTTGTGTGAGAAGTATGATATAGAGGTTTAGACACTAAACACTAAACAGCAGCGCAGCGGTCTAAAAAATGCACTTTACGCTATTTTTTTTGCATATCTCAAAATTTTTCACTACCTTTGCACCCCAAAAAAACAAGCACCGTAAAATGCCTGCACCTAAATTGCGAACTCCCAAAGTCCTCAGTATTGATTTTGAGGAATTTAGAGATACTTATCAAAATGGCTTGGTGCCGCAACCCAAGCCTATTGAGAAGGCGGTTCACCCTCTTGAAGGATTGAACCCCAATGCGCGTGTTTTGGTTGCTGTTGTTCCTCTTAAAAATGCTGCAAAAATTTTTGATCGTACAGCCAAAGTTTATTGGACACGACCAAAGTTCCCCAATACAATTGATCTCAAACAGGTAGAATATCTCGTGCCATACATTAGTGGCAAAGGTATTCGTGATATCTATAAAGTCACAAAGATACATGCAGGCACCAAACAAGATATAGACCCTACTTGTGAAGATGATCGTATGCGTTTGGTTTTTGAGATGAAGTTTGAGAAACAACTTTTTGATGACTACAAACCTCATGACCTCAAAATTTGGCATTGCTTTACGGATATTACTGTTGAAGAATTGCTCGTTCCAAAGGCAGATGCAATATATCATCGTTTAGTAGATGATCGGTGGAGTTTTCGTACTGCTAACACGAAAGAGTACACGCACTGCTACCATGCATATCCAGCAATGATGATTCCGCAAGTGGCGCGTACCTTAATTGAGGAATACAAACCATCAGGACGCTTGGAGTGTATTTTTGACCCGTATGCTGGTAGTGGAACTACTTTGGTAGAAGCCAACCTTATAGGTGTAAATGCAATTGGAACAGACCTCAATCCATTGGCGCGTATGATGAGTAGAGTGAAAACAACACACTATGACCAACCGCAAATCGTAGAATGGTTCGAGAATATCTGTTCGCACTTCAAAAATTATGATCCAAACATAGTGCGCAAAAAAGACTTTAGTAATATCTCAAATTATATTTTCTGGTACACGGAGGATGCTCTACTTCGATTGTCATATATTCAGCAATTGATAGATGACCATGCAAATGGATGCGAGTTTTTCCTACTTTGTTTGGCTGAAACGGTACGCGAAGTATCTTTCACTCGGAATGGTGAATTCAAGCGCTTTAAAATGTCCGAAAAAAGTTTGGAAAAGTTCAAACCTGATGTTTTTGATTTGTTCAAGCGCAAAGTAACGAGAAATATCAACGGATTGCACCAATTCAATACAACTGCACCTATGCAAACCAATAGTAAAGTGTGCGACTTTAACTCCACTTTTGGCATTCCTGACACCATCCTGCCCGAAGGAAGTGTTGATATGGTTGTCACATCGCCACCTTATGGAGATAGCCACACCACCGTTGCTTATGGTCAGTTTTCGCGTTGGGCAAATGAATGGTTCTGCTACAAAGAGGCTGCTTCACTTGATTCAATGTTAATGGGTGGTAAAAAAACGCGCCAAGAATTATTTACAACTACCACAATTCGACAAGAACTAGATGCTATTAGGGCATTAGATGAAAAACGTTATTGGGAAGTTGTGAGCTTCTTAAATGACTACACATTGAGCATTCAAAATGTTGCAAAAGTGGTACGCAAGGGAGGAGTTGTTTGCTATGTAGTAGGAGACAGACGCGTCAAAGGTATCCAAATACCATTAGACCTATTCACAGCAGAAACTTTCTCGCATCATGGATTTAAGCACAAAATCACCCTCGTAAGAGAGATACCCAACAAACGAATGCCAGCACAAACAAGCCCCACCAATCAGGCAGGGCTTAAAGTGGCTACCATGAGCCAAGAGTTTTTGGTTATTCTTGATAAACAGTAGTAATTATTCTACTTCTTCATGATAGGTAAACAATTTACCTAACGATTGAGGCAAAATGCGGAAACCGCTTCCGTGGTCGTGAGATTTACCATAATTCGTACCTGACTTGTAACTTCCTATACGAATATCATACATAATTTCCCCTTCTTGCAGCAGGTCAATAAATCTTTCTATGGAAGGATGCATATATACATCTGCTTTATGAAACAAGAATAGTTCTGTACCCTCGCTTTTTTGTCTCTTGGCTGACACATAGAATAAGTTCTCTAATTTATTCTTTAGCGCTTCTTCTATTTCTTCAAAGGTATATCCTGCTGATTTATCTAAAATGTTACCACTTTGTAAATCGCTTACTTGAATCAAAATCTTTTTTGCTTCTTGATCAACGCATAACTGGAAAGAATATTTTCCCATATATGTATTGCCTTTGGTAGCAAACATAGAGGTATGTAGTCTATTTAAAGTTGGATTGTTTGGATAAGGTGTACCAAACTTTGTATTCAAAATACTATTTGCATCATCAGGAAAGGATGGTCTTTTTGTAAAAAGCGTAACATAAGAACTTGACTTTTCACGATGTGCCTTTATCTCAAAACCAAATAAATCAGGCGCATTGATATTATTCTCTGCTACTCCTACACAATCTTCGAAAGTTTTACCAATTCCTGTGTCACTTGTGCGATGTGAAGGAATATACCCCATACTTTTCACCTCTCGAAAACGAGCGATCATTTTTCTTTTATTGCATATCATAACCAGTATATTTTGCATTGCCCGATAACGAGCAATTGTTCCTCTTTTGTTGCACATTATTAGTGTTTTTTATACTGGTGCAATAAAAACGCTACTAATCCCACGGACTAGTAGCGCCATTATATATTACCAGTCCTTTGTTTTCAAAAGGACATAGGTAAACTGGAGTAAGGAACGAAGTCGGCAAACTTAGATGACAATACCCCTGTTACCTATGCCAAAAGCACAGATAGCACGGGACACATACCTTTTGTCATCTATTGTTTGCCGTTCGTTCCTTAGATATATGCCTTGCTAAATATGTAAAAGTACCTTTACATTTTACATTTCGACTGCAAAGTTACAATAAAAAGTACATATTTGCAAATATATTTCGATTTTTTGGTAAAAATCGTGGTTTATATATACTTTTTTCATTTTTTTAGCCCTAAGAATAACATATCTAATCCCTCCCAATCCATTTTATTCTACTTTATTCCCTCGCAAACCCACACAAGCCCACAACGCTGTGTGGGTTTGTTGTACCTTTGCACTCGATTTCAATGCGCAACGAAATATCCCAGCTTTTAACCACTAAACACTAAACGAACTATGGCAAAATTCAAACCCATGGAACTCATCGGCGAAATGCACGGTAAGTTCAACGGCGAGAGTGAGTACTACGCCGCAGTCAGATATGGTACTCAGTTCACGGGGAAAATAGGCGAAAACCCTAATCCTCCTACCGAAGCGCAAATCGCACAACGTAATCGCTTCGCACAAGCCAAAACCAACGTGAAAAACCTTTCCAATGAAGACATTGCAGCCTACAGGGAAGCGTTTGAGAAACAACGCAAGTACAAAACCCTACAAGGCTATATGTTGGCTATGGAAATGGCAAAACTCTAACCCCAGCCTTTACCTCTAATCATTAAACATTAATTCATTAAACATTAAACCCTTAACCCCCTCCCACGGCATGGAGGATTCCGAACCCGAGTAAAAAACAATCATTTTGTTCTGCCCACTAATGCAACCCGTTGCATTCATTTGGGCAAGAACAAAAGGCAAATCTTGAATTGACAAAAATTGACAACCCAATTGACGCCAATTGTCTTAAAACAAATTCTCAACCGCGAGCTGTGTTGTTGCGAGCGGAATAGTTGTTGAATTAAGTTGTTGATGTTGTTGTTAATAAAATCCCCATTGTTTCTTACTCTCCCGTTCGATTGCCGAACACGATGGCAAAAGTAGAATATGCATTCCCTGTGGAGAAAATCCACGGCAAAGTGGCAAAACACCACAAAATCGGCTTCGCACACCGCGCAGCAAGTAAACTGAACTACACACAGGCATACGGCAAACGTAGCACCAAGTACTCGCAAGCGGAGAAAGACCACCAAGCGAAATTCGCTGCTGTGGCTGCTGCAACCAATGCGCGTCTGGCGGATCCAAACCAAATGCCTATCGACCAAATGGCATTCAAGGCGCAAAGTAAGTACACCACCTTGCGTCAGTATGTGTGGAACCAAGAGTGGAATTCGTACACCCCTGCGTAACGTGTAACATTACCAACCACTGACAAGCACGGACAAGCACGGAAACACGGATATATATATCCTTGGTTCAGTGTAGTTCCGTGCAGTTCAGTGGTCAAATCATCACCGCGGAAAGATGTCTCTTGGTGGGAAATATACCAACCACGGACGAGCACAGATGGACACGGAAACACGAAATATATATCCTTTGTTCCGTGTAGTTCCGTGCAGTTCGGTGGTCAAAACCATACCCGCGGAAGTCTGTCTCTCAGTGGTGGATATTACCAACCACTGACAAGCACGGAAAAGCACGGAAACACGATATATATCCTTGGTTCAGTGTTGTTCCGTGAAGTTCGGTGGTCAAATCATCACCGCGGAAAGATGTTTCTTAGTGGGAAATATACCAACCACGGACGAGCACGGACAGACACGGAAACACGATATATATATCCTTGGTTCAGTGTAGTTCCGTGCAGTTCAGTGGTCAAATCATTACCGCGTAATTCTTAATTCTTAATTCAAAATTCTTAATTCTTAATTAAAGTGAAACGCTTGCAACTCATAATCGCTACTGCAATGTGCGCCTTCGGGTGCGCATTGCTTGCGTGTGGTTTTGTTGCACACCCATTGGGCGAAATCCACCACTCCGTACTCATCGCCTTCGGTGAAATACTGACCTTCAGCGGTTCGCTCATCGGCATAGACTATAAGTACCGCTACAAAGAATAATCTTCTAACAGCGAATTACGCTAATTTAACGAATCAAAGTCAATTTGTCTAATTTGCTCCATTCGCCGTTA
>SUXC01000021.1 GCA_015061165.1 Bacteroidales bacterium | reverse complement strand
TTTGGATGTAAAAAGTATGGGGACGGAACGTCAATTACAGTATTAGTAACTACATAAATTTCTGTCTTAATCCATACTTTAGATGTAAATCGAGTGCAAAGATATAAAAAATATTTTAATATACAACAATAATTGACAACATAATTGACCCTAATTGTCTTAAAAACAATATTCATATGAGAAAGTTATTAATCGCATCATCACTCTTCTTGTTGGTATCTTGTACCGCAAAAGTCCCCTCCACTCACGTGTGGCTCACTTCTGCTGCGGGCGACAAATGCACCGAACAGCAGGCAGTCGTTTTCCACGAGGGCACAGCCGACAATGCTATCACCATCCACGTGGATGAGCGAAAGCAGACTATTGATGGCTATGGTGGCTCACTCACCGAGTCTTCGGCTTTTGTGCTTGCGTGCCTCACGCCCGAGCAACGCCAGAGCATACTTCGCGAACTCTTCTCCGAGGAGGGTGCCAACTTCTCCGTAGTCCGCACACAAATCGGCTCATCCGATTTCTCTGTCGAAGGCAAGTACGCTCTCACCGAGGTGGACGACAATACCGAGATGAAGCACTTCTCGCTCGATCGCGACAAAGAGGGTTTCCCTTCCTCCAAGTACCCACAGGTGAAGGATGAGCAATACGACCTCTACCACCTCATGCTGGACGTCTGGAACATCAAGCAAGGTCAGTCGGACAATACCTATCGCATCATGGCGAACACTTGGACCGCGCCTGCGTGGATGAAGGACAACAAGAAGTACTACGAGCGCGAGAACGGCGTAGCCCGTGGTGGCGCCTTGCTGCCTGAGTACTATCAGGCGTATGCCAACTATATCGCTGCTTATATCGAGGCATGGAAGGCAGAGGGTGTCAATATCTGGTCTGTGACCCCAGTCAACGAACCAATGGGCAACGATGGCGGTTGGGAGAGCATGGATTTCTCGCCACAAGTGGAGACTGAGTTCATCCGCGACTACCTCGCTCCTACGCTCATCAGCCGTGGACATGGCGATGTGGCTATCTATGGCTTCGACCAAAACATCTTCGAGATGATGCCTTACGCCGATGCCATTTACCAAGACTCACTCGCCAACCAATACACCACTGGTATGGCTGTCCACTGGTATGGCAGCACGATTGGTTGCTTCCCTGAGACATTGGAGGAGGCACACGCCAAATACCCTAATAAGACTATCTTCCACTCTGAGGGCTGTATCGATAACCTCGGTTGCCCACCATGGGACGGTGTCACTGACCCTGTTGGCTTCCAAGAGTCTGGATGGTTCAATAACGATGCGTTCTGGTGGGACAAGCTTGCCACCGACTGGGCATATTCCACACGTTGGGCAGGTGGCACACACCCTAAGTATTCGCCCGTCTTCCGCTATGCGCAGTATATCATCGATGGCACCAACCACTGGCTCACGGGCTATTGCGATTGGAATATCGTACTCGACTCCATTGGCGGGCCTAACCACGTGAATAATTTCGCAGGTGCGCAGGTGATGGTTGATTATCAGAATGACGTGATTTACTATACACCTTATTATTATGTACTCAAGCAGTTCTCTCGCTCCATGCGTCCAGGCGATGTGGCGTTGCAAGTGGACTACCCTGCTACCATGAAGACGGGTGCAGACTGCGAGACACAGGATATCTTCCTCTGTGCTGTGGAGAAAGCCGATGGCTCGTATGCTATCAATATCCTCAACATGGGTCCCGAGACCACACTGCCAGTGCAGTTGGGCAATCACTATGCCAATGTTAAGCTACCTGCTGCCTCTGTACAAACCATCATCGTAAAATTATAACTTATAACTCCCCCTACTTGCCTCTAATCTCCATCGAGACCTCATCGTGACTTCATCGTGACCTCATCGTGACCTCACCGAGCGACAACCGTGAGAATAGCAAGAGAAAAACAGTAATACTAACTTAAAAATTTATATAATATGAAAAAACATTTCTTAAAATCATTCGCACTACTCGCGATGCTGTTTAGTGCGCTAACCCTCTCCGCACAATCAGGTGTGGACTGGAGTACAATAACTTGGACTGATAATGGTTCAGGTGATGCTGCTGCTACAGAAAAGTATAAAGTTTCTCCAGCAGATGGAATGAACGTTGTTAATATCCAAACAGGCGGTGTTTGGGGATCTTCTGTCGGTATATATGTGAATTTCCCTGCTGCTGGTATCACATGTGATTTACCTGAGTATTCTATAGATGGGGCAGGTATGCTCATGCACTTATCCTCATTCTCGGCTCTAGAAACCAAAGTGAATGTAACTTATGCAACAGGTTCTTGTACCTTCTGGGTATATTATGCTGATGGTATAAGTGGATTACTTGCTTCTGATTTAACAATTACTGCTCCTACTTCAGAAACTCTAACACTCTCTACGGGGGATACCTACACCATTAATCATACCACTTCTAGCGTAGGTGCAATCACTTATGAATCTTCTAATACAAGTGTAGCGGAAGTTTCCAATACGGGTGTTATTACTGCAAAATCAGTGGGAACTGCTTTAATCACAGTTAAGCAGGCTGCTTCTGCAACGCATCAAACTGGTACAAAGAAATTCAATGTAGAAATAGTTGCAGTCCCTATTCCTTCTAACAATGGTTTCGGTACATATCAAGGAAGAGTTGATTTATACGATTGGAATGGTGATTATGCAGGAAACAATGCTTGTGGGCAAGTCGATTTGTATGTAGTTACATGGGGAAATGATATTTTGTTCAAAGCAAAAGCTGTGGACGCAAAATTTGAAGGTGATGAATACATGGCTCAACTCCGCACTCGCAATGCAGATTTATCGGATGCTATTCGTGAAACATGGGGTAAAGCAGTAGCCGATGATGGTGCTACTCGTTATTCTGAATATGGAAATACATATAATAATCACTCAGGATTAGTTGGCTATGGCGAAACATTCAAAATGTGGTCATATATGGTTATTGCAGGTTGTGGTGCTCGAACCATGAAAACTATGACTTACACCCGTGACCATATTAATAATCCTATTGCAGATAATACCGCGCCTACACTCTCAGGTGCTGCTAATGTAACTTCTACAGCAGAAAATATAACCATTGCTTTGCCAGCAGTTACTTCTGAAGAAGTGTTCTACATGATTAAGGATGAAGCACACAACAAGCAATACATCTCTATTACTCCTTCTTTTGTTCTGCCACAAGACGGTTCCGGTGTCACCTATACCTACTCTTGTTATGCAGTGGACTTCAATGGTAACATGTCAAATCCTCTTACAGCGGAAGTCTCTTTAGCATTCAAGGCTACAAGTAACCTTGCATTGAATAAACCTTCTCAAGCAGGATACTCAATTAATGATAATATGCTTGCTTCGAAGGCAAATGATGGGGACATAAATTCTCGCTGGTCTTCCGAACAAGGAAACAATCCTACAGACGCATGGTGGTATGTGGATTTAGGAGAATCATACAACCTTTCTACTATCGAAATTTCATGGGAAGGAGCTTGTGCTACAGATTATGTAATTATGGGATCGGATGAATATATTGACCCAACTAATGCAACAGCATGGCAAACAGCAACGACATTAGTTGCTAAGACTACTGCACCTACTATTGGAAACAACACGCAAGAAGTTTATTCTGTTACAGGACAACACGCACGTTATCTCCGTTTGCAAGCAAACACATTAACAAACAATGCTTGGGGATGTAGTTTTTGGGAATTCCGCGTATTTGGTACGGGCGTTTATGATCCAAATGCAGCTGCTGATACAGAGAAACCAGTTATCACCTCTGCTACACCTAAAACACCTATCGCACACAACGAGGTACAAATCACAATGGTTGCTTCAGATAATGTAGGTATTGTCTCTTACGAAGTAAAAGATGATGCAAAGGGTGTTTCTGCTACATGTGTACCAGTGGACAATGTGATTACAGTTTCTAATCTTCAAGAACAAACTACTTACAATCTAAGCATAGTAGCGGTAGATGCTGTTGGAAACAAGTCGGATGCATATGCTATGGCTGCATTCACAACAGGAGTTAATCCTTATATCCCGCACGCATCGGCTCCAGTTCCTACTCGCGATGCTGAAGATGTATTAGCATTCTACTCTGATACATATACTCCAGTTATTAATTGGGGAAGTAAAAAAGATTGGAATGGCGCAGGTACTGTAACTGAAAATGCAATCTCTGCAAATAATTATCTTATGTATAAAGATGTTACATGGTGGGGCTGGACTTATGGCGTTAAAGATGGTTATACAAATGGGACACTTACTGGCGTTGATTGCTCAAATATGGAGTATCTGCATATTGATGTATGGGGCCCAATAGATGGCAAGATCCGCGTAATTCCTATTTATGGCGGAGGAGTACCAAATAATGAGAATTATTATGCTGAGGTCACAATTAAAGCAGGTCAATGGAACTCCGTAGATGTTGCTTTGGCTGATTTTGTAGGTGCTGGTGATAAGCATGATTTCTCTTCTATTTATCAAATTAAGTTTGCAGAACTAAATATTGAAACAGTATCTATAGACAATGTATATTTCTGGAAATCGGCAGGCACACTTCCTGTAGAGTCGGTTACATTGGACAAAACTACTGCTACCATTGAGGTAGATGAAGCATTGCAATTGAAAGCAACCGTGCTTCCTGCGGAAGCTGCTAACAAGAATGTGGTTTGGACATCTTCCAACACTTCTGTTGCTACCGTATCTGCAGAAGGTATCGTTACTGGATTGACCGTAGGAACCACCACTATCACTGCAACTTCTGAAGCAAACGGCGAAATTAAAGCCACCTGCGAAATAACCGTAGAACCTATCACAGCTAAAACATGGTGGGGTGGTCCTGTTGCACTTACTTTGGCTGGACAAGAACATTATGTATTATATTCATTCACTCGTAATGAGAATAAAACCATTACTTATACAGTTATTTTTGATCAAGGTAACCTTGATATAGTTAAGCAAATAAATCTTTCTGATGTATGGAACGGACTACAGTGGATGGATGCAGAGAATACAACCGCCTCATGGACAAGCGAAACAACTCATAACAAAAATGAAAAAATCTTGGGATACTTCTATTTTGGTGGACCACGTATTGATTTTGATACAGAAGCAAAAGCATATATCGTCGGCTCATCTAACGAACGTCCTTCAACTGCCGTTCAGTCTGTAATCCTTAATAAGACATCTGGCGATTTGTTGGTAGATGAAACATTACAACTCACCGCTACAGTTAATCCTGGATATGCTGCTAATAAGAATGTTACTTGGGCTTCTTCTAATCCAGCAGTAGCTGAAGTGGATAATAGTGGTCTTGTTACTGCTAAATCTGCTGGTAATGCAACAATTACCGTCACAACTGCGGATGGTGGTAAGACCGCTACCTGTATTGTTAATGTGGTGGCTGCTTTGACGGATGCGACATACCATGCAAATTCATTCTTTATTGAAAATGGTAGATATGTAGGAATTAATTATTCTGTCACTCGTACTGCAGAGCGCAAGTTGCATTATGAAGCAACTATAAATGGAAATGTAGTAGGATTGGTGGTAGAGTTTAATGATGGCAATTGGCGTAACATGACATATGATGAAGATTCTAAATCATATAGTTATACAACAGACAACACCTACGCAGACGGAATAACTACTAGTAATCATTTCTTCTATGTTAAATTTGCTGGAGGTGCACAGGAAGTAGATGCTGACTACACCGTCGGTTCTACCAACTCTCCAGTTCGTACAATGGTAGGTATCAATGACCAAGAGGCTGACCAAACTACTCGCTTGGCTCAATACACTTCTCCTGTAGATGTGGTAATCGCTCGTTCGTTCAGTCCTGATTATTGGCAAACCATCACATTGCCTTTCACACTCAATGCTGCACAAATCACCGAAATCTTTGGTGCTGGCACTCAAGTATTGAAATTGGCAAAAGCAGGTGTTGCTCCAGATCAAGCAATGGAACTTGGCTTTACTACCGTTACACGTATTCAAGCATCTACACCATACTTGATTATGCCAGCACAAACTGTAGGAGCAGGAACTATTGTTCGCAATGTAACACTCAACACAAATGCTCAAACCGTTAAAGTAAGTAATGTAACTATGCACCCATTGTTGGATAAAGTAACTTACGACTATACAACAGATGATGTTTTGTTCTTCGTAGGTAGCAATAATTATTTGCACTATCAAGCAAACAACAATACAATCTTAGGTTTGCGTGCATACTTTACCTTCGATGGTATTACTACATATGCACAAGCTGCACAAGTGCGTGCTCGCGTAGTCTTCAACGAAAATGAAACAACAGGTGTGGATAACCTCATAACGACTGATGCTCCTATTAAGGTTATTGAGAACGGACAACTCATCATCATCCGTGATGGCATTAAGTACAACGTACAAGGACAAGTGATTAGATAAAGACAACATAGACAACCTTTTCCGCTCGCCAACATCGCGAGCGGAGAAGAAGTCTAATCAACACCTTTGCAAGCGCAATGTTGGCGCGCGCAGTTGTTGTTAAAGTTGTCTTCCATAAAAATAATAAATGATTAAATTGTATTAAGATATGAAAAAGTACATCGCGCCTCAAACAGAGACAATCCAACTCATTAGTGAGAATGTAATTATGGCTGGTAGTATAACTATCGAAAATCCTATACACGGTACAACAGGTGGTTTTGTGGACCCAGTATAGTACTATATTAGAGCCCTTCCCGCAGGACTAAATACCCTGCGGGAAGGATATCATACATTATTAACCCTTAAATCATTACGCGTATGAAAAAGATCTTTTCTTTTTTCGCTATTGCGTTATTCGCAATCAGCGCCATGGCTCAAACCAATTTGTTTGACCCTGCTGCTGCCTACATTCCTGAAGGCGGTACCTATTTTGCTCCTAACTGGGCACAAGAAACCAACAGTTCTGCTGCCTACGATGCCAACACGGGCACACTCTCTGTGGACCTCAAGAGCCAGTTCTTAGGTCAATGGCAAGCACAAGTAAAACTCCACCACAACATGGTCTTCGACCCTGCTAAGCAGTACACTCTCTCCATCAAGTTCCACGCTACAGCTGCTGTCGGTGGCGTTACCATCAAGATGGACGATAGCGACCCTGCCCTCCTTTTCCAACAAGTGGACCTGCCTGCCAACACAGATTTCGTATATACATCTGCTCCATGCAATGGTGTAGCAGGCACCAACCAAGTACTCGTATTTGACTTCGGTTGGGCTCCTCCATGCCAAATCACTATCAGTGAAATCACCGTACAAGAGGTAGAGCAACAACCTACCGAAGGCATCGAGCTCTTCGACCCTGCTGCTGCCACCCTCGACAGCTATTATATCGCACCTAACTGGACACCTGATGGCAACAGCTCCGCATCTTACAATCCTGCTACAGGTACCGTCAGCGTGGATATCAAGAGCCAACTCTTTGCACAATGGCAAGGGCAAGTCAAAATCAAACACAATGTACTTTTCGACCCTGCTAAGCAATACGTATTCTCTGCTAAGTTCCACTCCACTATTGCATTGGGTGGCGTTACTGTGAAGATGGACGACAACGTAGCACCTGTATATGACAACCAAATCAACCTGCCTGCCAACGCTGATTACGTATATACATCAGCACCAGGCAATGGTATTGAAGGCAACAACCAAATCCTTGTCTTCGACTTTGGTTATGCCAGCCCTTGCTCCATCACTATCAGCGAAATCTCTATCAAAGAGGTAGGTGCTGCTGTGGCTCCTCCTACAGTAGAACACCCTGCTGCAGCTCCTGCTCCCACCTTACCTGCTGAGCAAGTATTCTCTATCTACTCCGATGCTTACACCAGCTCCGTTATCCGCGTAACTGGCGGTTGGGGACAATCCACCAAGGAAGAAGAGGTAGTTCTCGCCGAGGGCGACAAAGCGTTCTACTACACCAATTGCAACTACCTCGGATGGGAGTTCAATAGCAGTAGCACTATCGGCGACATGACCGCATATCCTAAACTGCACCTCGATATTCATGTGGCTGAAGCTGCATCTATCAAGTTCACTCCTATCTGGGTTGGCGGTGAGGCATTGAAGGAATATGCTTTGCAAGCAGGTTGGAATGCTATTGATATTGACCTCGCTACAGAGTTTGCAGGTATCAATCTGGCAAACATCATCCAAGTTAAGTGGGATGCAATGCCTGCTACCTGCTATATCGACAACGTATATTTCTACAATCCTAACGGCACTGCTGTGGACAATATCACCGTTGAGAAACATGCTACCAAAAAGATTGAGAACGGTCAGCTCATCATCATCCGTGACGGCGTAAAATACGACATCACTGGCAGCGTAATACGCTAATCTCTATCTCAGGTTAGGGAGGCTGACTCCCTCCCTAACTTTCTAAAACCATTCTAAACAATTCTACACAACTCTACACTATAAATCCCTCTTCCAAAAGTCCTTCCCTTCAGGGGAGGATTTAGGAGAGGCTTAATCCCCCCCTATGCGTAAATTCCTCATTCTTATCCTTGCCTTTAGCCTCATCGCCTTATCGCCTAATAGCCTCCTCAGCCAATCGCCCATCCCCGTTGGCAACGGTTCCTACGCCTCGTTTGTACCCTTGTCAGAAAGTCGCTCTGCCCTAAACAACAATCAGGGTAGTCAGGCATACCAAATGGAGCACCGACCTATCTACGCAGTCGACTCCCTACTCAACCGTCCCCTGCCCTCCAACGACTGGTGGACCTACGCACTTGTCAATCCTTGGACAGGCAAACTGTGGGCATATCCCGCCCTCGTATGGGCAGATGCTACTGGCATATCCATTGCCAAACCCTCATATTGGGAACCTACGGGCTGCGAGATGAAGTGGAACGACCCACTCTCCATTTCTATCCTTGCCTCCTCGCCTAATCGCCTTGTCGCCTCATCGCCTAATCGCCCCTTCTCACCTCAAGAAGCTCTCATCTCCCACTGGAGCGACTACATGATAGCATTTGTACTTCAGGACGGCAATGCCGAGGTGCGTGTTACCCTCATGCAGGGTTCACCTTTTGTATGGCTGGAGTTCACCAATGCCGAACCCACCATCAACAACCCCGACCCTAATGCCTTAACCGTCTTCCAGCACACCGAGGGCAACACCACCACGCTCGCAGTGGCAGTCCTCACCGATAACCTTACCCCCGAAGACCTACACCCCTATGCCTTCCGTATTCCGCGTAATACGCAAATCACCTACGATTACCTCCCCGAGCAATCACTCCTCCGCACGCAGTTTCACATTTCCTACCAAGATATAGTCCCCACCAACGCCAATGGTCTATGGCAGGGATTCCTCCCCCACCACTACTACGACACCCATACCGACATCGCTTTCCTCGCTCCCACCTATGCCACTCCACGAGGCGAGATGCGCCTCGCTAAGGGCAACAACTTCACTATCGACTATCCCGTACACGGCATGCTGCCATTCTTCCCTGTGCCCTACAACTCGCTGTCGGGCTACGATCCTCAACTCATGCGTACCCTTTGTGCCGAGTACGCACAGGCAGGCTCTTTCGGTGCCGACACCTATTGGGGAGGCAAAGGCCTCACGCAGATGGCGCACTATATGACCACCGCCTATCAGCTCGGCGATACTGCTACCTTCGAACTTGCCAAGTCTCGCCTCCGCGCCACACTCATCGATTGGTACACCTATACCCCAGGCGAAACACAATACTATTTTGCGCGCTACGATCGTTGGGGAGCACTCGTGGGCTTTGACCCCTCCTACGACTCCGACACCTTCAACGACCACCACTTCCACTATGGTTACTTTGTCTATGCCTCTGCTTTGCTCTGCATGCTCGATGATGACTTCCGCCAGCAATACGGCGACATGGCACGCCTTGTCGCCCTCGACTATGCTAATCCTTATAAATCCGATCCTTTAACCTCTAACCTATCGCCTTTTGCCTCATCCTTCCCCTCCTTCCGCACCTTCAACCCCTACCTCGGACACTCTTTCGCAGGCGGTATGGGCAACGAAGGCAATGGCAACGGACAAGAGTCCAGTTCCGAATCCATGCAGGGTTGGGGCGGCGTATGGATGTTGGGCGCAGCCCTCGGTGATGAAGACCTTATGGAAGCGGGTATCTATGGCTACACCGTTGAGGCACGCGGTACTGCCGAGTATTGGTTCGACCGCGGACGACGTAATATCGACTACACCAGGTACCTCCATCCCTACTGCTGCAACCTCACGATGCAGGGCATAGGTTGGTGGACATGGTTCTCTGGCGACCCCATATGGATGCACTCCATCCAGTGGCTACCTATCTCGCCTATCCTTCAGAACTATCTCACCGAAGACCGCGCTTTTGCGCGCTGGGACTACACACAGATGTATGCTGCCAAAGAGGTGGGCAACTACGAAGCACCCACAGGCGGACTGGGCGATGAGTCTGGATTGGGCAATGTCTGCCTCTCCTACCTCGCACTCTTCGACCCCGACTCTGCTGCCAACGTATGGACACGCATGCGCCAAATGGGCAAAGCCCTTGCCAAGAACCCCGATACAGGTGGTATCACCTACCTACTCGCGCACTCACTCCGTGCCTATGGTCATCAAGACCACTCTATTGTAGCCAACTATCCCCTCGCTGCGGCTTTCACTGACTCCATAACTGGCAAAACCACCTACGCTGTCTATAACGCCACCAACGAGGAGATTGCGGTGCACTTTAAGGCGATAGGCGATGAGGCGATAAGGCGAGAGTTCGTTGCGCCAGCACGTCGTATAACCCTCTTTACCGATTCACCAACATTAGCCGAAATCAGTCTGGATGGACCATCCGTAGTGCTACCTAACTCCACCAACGATTATACACTCCGTTTCCTCGACCAATATGGTGCTACCTATCGTGCAGATAGTATCATCCATTATACAGCACCTGCTACTGCTCAACTCACCGAAGTGCGCGCTACTTACCAATCAATGGAAACCACCCTACCTATCCGCGTAGGTGCGTTACCTTATATGGCTTCCGCTACTATCCAACCCGCTATCAACTATCTCGCTTTGGGTAACGTGGTGGACTTTACACTCGCTGCTACCGACCAATATGGAGAGACCTTCCCCGTGGATTGGAGCTACCACTTCGCACCTTCCATCCCAGGGCAATACATCATTACCTACGAGGACGACCTCACGGTGCGCGACACCGTCATAGTACTACCTCCATACCCTAATATCGCATTGGGAAAGCCTGTTACAGCCAGCAGCCACGAGAACGCAGGCACACTGCCCGAAGGCATCAACGATGGCGACCTCTCCACTCGTTGGGGCTCAGCGCACAACGACAACGAGTATATCACCATCGACCTACAACAAACCTGCTTCATCGACCATATCACCCTGCGCTGGGAAACTGCCTATGCCTCCTCCTTCGCACTACTAATCACAGACACTATACCCAGCCTCTCGCCTTTCGCCTTATCGCCTTTCGCCTCAAAACAAAGTTCAGGAGGTGTACAAACCATCACTCTCTCCCAAACAGGTCGCTACATCACGCTCGTTGGACTCACCCGTGCCACCCAATACGGCACATCGCTTTATGAACTGGAGGCATACGGCATGCCACTCACAGGCGATGATGCCGCACTCTTTGGCATGGCTATATATGCCGACCGCGATGCGCTGACACTCAATGAAGAAGTGCTCTTTGAGGTAAAAGGCTACAACCGCTTAGGCGAAGAGATCACCTGCCAACCTACGCTCTCCGCCGAAGGCGCAACCATACGGGGCAATCGCCTCCAACCTACCACCACTGGCACTATTCGCCTCACCGCCACAGTCGGTAGTATCACCGCCACGCGCACCTTCGTGGTCATGGAGTCAGAGCAAATAATAGCCACCACCGTATCACCCAAATACATCACCCTACCTTTAGGCGATACACAAATCTTCACCGTGTCGGCTATCAATCAGTTCGGCATTACCGAAATCGAAACAACCGAACTCTACGAAGCCACCGCCTTGGGCGACCATCAGTTGGTAGTCTCTTGGGGCGGATTTACCGACACTGCCTATATTCACGTTGTGGACTATGCTGACCTAAACTTGGCATTAGGCAAACCTACCAGCAGTTCGGGATACGAGAATGTAGGCACAAAGCCCGAGAATGCCACCGACGGACTTCTGGATACCCGTTGGTCATCTCGCTTTATG
This sequence comes from Bacteroidales bacterium, assembly GCA_015061165.1. GTDB lineage: Bacteria > Bacteroidota > Bacteroidia > Bacteroidales > Paludibacteraceae > Colicola. Next base: position 25,429 of record SUXC01000021.1, on the reverse strand, counting down.
GATGGCGAATGGCTGACTATTGACCTCCAGAATACGTATGCTTTCAATCGCGTAAAACTCTATTGGGAAGCAGCCTACGCTACGCATTTTGATATTCAACTCTCCACCGATGGCGTAGAATATACTACTGCCTATACGGCTACAGATGCAGAGGGTGGTACACAGGATATCATTCTTCCGAATGGTCCTACCGAAGCGCGTTATGTGCGTATCTTCTGCCACCAACGCAACACGGGCTATGGCTCATCCCTCTACGAAGTAGAAGTATATGGTGTTCGCCGACCTACAGCCCTCGAAAACACGTATTCCGAAGACAACCAACTCCCCCATCTCATCCTACGCAACGGACAAATCTACATTATGCACAAAGCCAAGATATACCACATATCGGGACAATTGTTACAAGAATAGCACCATTCCCAATAGCATATAAAAGCAACAACCGCGCTTAATGTTGAGAAACATAATAGTAAGTGCAATAAATCTTAGTCATCAGCACAAAGAAATACATTTTATTTTGCATATTTCATAAAAAAGCAGTACCTTTGTGGCCCGATTGCAAAAGTGGGTAATCTCCATTGGACAATCTGAGTGAACAACACAAGACCAATGAGGCCAAGGCATATTGCATATATCATCTGGATAGTCATCGCGCTGTTAGGCGTGGTTTGTTTGGTTGTACCCAATGACGGCTTCTCCATCGGCAGATATACCCTACGTTGGCCTACTCTCGCTGAAGCACTGGAATTAACGAATGAAGGAATGAAGGAATTAACAAGTGATTCCTTGTTGGCAGAAATAGATACAATAGGTCTAATACCAACTGATAGCGTAATCCAACAAGACACGTTAGTAGCCAAAGACAGCGTTGCGCAGAAATCGCAACCCATTATCCCGAAGGTGAATGTAGCAAATACTGACTCTCGCGCCTACTTGGCTGCTTTCTACGCAGCATTAGATAGCGCAAGCACTCAGTCCGTGCGCGTGGTGCATTATGGCGACTCGCAGATAGAAGAAGACCGTATCACCAACGTACTGCGCGAACGGTGGCAAAAGCAGTATGGCGGTGGTGGCACAGGACTATTGCCTTTGCATCAGACAATACCCACACGCACCATACGTCAGTGGTTGTCTATCAACGGCGTTGTACAAACGGCACAAAAAGGACCAAAACGCTACTTGGTATATGGTCTGCGCTCCATGCGCTTGACCGATAGCGACGATTATGGCGTGATGGGACAAGTGGCTGTGATGGATAGCACACTCGTCGAAGGCAGCGAGGAAATTGTGATGAACATTGAGCCTATCAACAAAAAACTGAAACCACACAACTACTTCAACCGCGTGCGCTTGCTCACAGACAGTGTAAGTGGCTATATCATTGCACAAGATACAATACTACACCATACTACACAATCCTACACCACCCTTCACTACACAATCCCCGACAGCACCACCAAATGCGAGATACATTTGCAGGGCAAAGGCAATGTGTATGGCGTGAGTCTGGAAACACCAACGGGTGTGATTGTAGATAATATACCTATGCGCGGTTGTTCGGGAAACATCTTCACAAAGATAGACAGCACGCAACTCAGCGACTTCTACCGCGAGACCAATACACGACTGATTATCTTGCAGTTTGGTGGTAATATGATTCCACAAACCGAGAATCCATCCACCATCAGTGGGTATGTGCGTAGCACCCTGCGCCAACAGATACGTTATATCCGCACTTGCGCGCCACAAGCGTCCATATTGTTTATTGGCCCGAGCGATATGTCCACCCGCATTGACGGTGAGATGACCACCTATCCATTAGTGCCATACATGGATAAATTGCTCAAGAAAATGGCAGCCGAAGAGCAAATTGCCTACTGGAGTATGTACGATGCCATGGGTGGTAAGAATAGTATGGTGCATTGGGTAGAAGTGGGTTTAGCAGGCAGCGATTATGTGCATTTCACGCACGCAGGGGCTAACAAAATAGGGAAACAACTATTCAACTGGATAGATAATTGGAAAAAAGAGCAAAAAACAAAGAGCCAAGCTCAACAACCAACGAGTATAGATAGTATCTAATATGGATTTCCTACACCACATATTTGGATTTAATAGCGAGAGTCCGCTGCTCTTCACCCAGTTCTATTTCTGGGCGTTCTTTGCGTTGGTATATGCGGTGTTTGCGATAATTATGGAAGTAGGTGCGCAAAACGCACAGGCGAAAGGCATAAATACTCGCCTCCACCTCCGCAATATCTTCCTCATGGCGGTGAGTTGGTTCTTCTACTACAAGACCAGTGGACTATTCCTGCTGATACTAATCATTGTAACAATCAGCGATTGGCTGATAGCAAAGCGTATCTACGCTTGCCAATCCTCGCCTATATCCCATAGCCCCAATGGGGCGTCCAATAGCCCACAGAGTGGGCGTCCAATAGCCGCAAAGATGTGGTTGGCGTTGAGCGTGGTGATAGATTTGGGTCTGCTGTGCTACTTCAAGTATGCCTATTTCTTCACGAATGTAGTAAATGACCTGCTTGGTACGGAGTTTGCCGTATTTGACATCTTTGCGTACATCGGCAACGGTTTCTCCGAGAGCGGGCGCTTTATGGTGGACAAAATCATACTGCCCGTGGGCATATCGTTCTACCTTTTCCAAGTGATGTCCTATACGATAGATGTGTATCGCGGACTGGTGAAACCCGTGAGGAACATCTTGGATTTTGGATTCTATGTGAGTTTCTTCCCTGGCTTGGTGGCAGGTCCTATTGTGCGTGCCAACGAGTTCATTCCACAGTTGTACAAGCCCTTCTGCCTAAGCCGTCGTCTCTTCGGGTTGGCAGTGTTCTGGATACTCAACGGACTGATTAAGAAAATCGTTCTGAGCGACTATCTGGCAGTCAATCTGATTGACCGTGTATTCGAGAACCCATTACTATTCAGCGGGTTTGAGAACCTGTTTGCTCTCTTTGCCTACTCACTGCAAGTGTACGCCGACTTCTCGGGTTACACGGATATAGCCATCGGTATTGCAATGCTGATGGGCTTCTATCTGCCACAGAACTTCGACTCGCCCTACAAGTCGCGCAACCCACAAGAGTTTTGGCGCCGTTGGCATATGTCGCTCAGCCGTTGGCTGAAGAGTTATCTATATATCCCATTAGGTGGCAACCGCAGCATTATGGGCAAGCCCGTGAAAAATAAGATTGCTGCAGGCAACTTCAACTCGTTCATAACGATGCTATTAGGTGGGTTGTGGCATGGAGCAAGTTGGAACTTTGTGATATGGGGTGCGCTGAATGGTGTGGGCATGATTGTGTATAAGGTGTGGGCAAAAATGAATTGGAACATCAAAATGCTGCTAATGACCCTGCTCATGGGTAGCCTATGGGTAGCCTATGCCTTGCTCAGTGCACCTATATGGAACCTATTCTTCGTGTGGGGAATTGCGCTGTGGATTGGCACCTTCGTTCGTTATATCTATTGGTGGATAGAGCGTATAGGACATTTCGCTATTTCGGGTACACCACGCGCCAAGATTATCGGGTGGATAAGCGGAGGATGGGCGGTGGTTCAGACCTTTGTATTCATCACGTTCACACGATTATTCTTCCGTTCAGGCAGCAATCTTGACCCTGCAACAGCCAATCAAGAGGCATGGGAAACTGCCAAAAACATGGTCAATCAGATTGGCGGTGCATGGAATAGCAGCATTATCCCCGATTTCCTGTGGGAGTACAGATATGTGGTGATACTGTTTGTATTAGGCATGGTGGTGCACTGGCTACCTAATCGCGTAAAACGTTGGTATAGAATACGCTTCTGTCAGTTGCCCATCTGGGCAATCATACTGATTACAGTAGTAGCAATAATAGGTGTATATCAGTTCGTAACAGCTGATTTACAGGCGTTTATTTACTTCCAATTCTAAATCAGGAGTCGGGAATCGAAAAATTATGATTATAGGCATTACAGGTGGCATAGGCAGTGGCAAAAGCACAATTGCAAAGCAATTGCGCGAGATGGGGTATATGGTATATGACACCGACAGCGAAGCCAAACGCCTCATTGTAGAAGATACCCATATACGCCAACAGATAGAGCAACTCTTTGGCAGTGAGGTATATAAGGACGGCATATATCAAACAGCATTAGTGGCACAACGCGTATTTGCAGACCACTCGCTCCTCGCAAAGCTCAATGCAATCGTGCATCCCGCAGTAAAAGCGGATATTATGAATCGGGTGGCTCGACTCGCGAGTCAAGAATCGCAAATCGGGAATCAAAAGAACCTATTTTTCATCGAATGTGCCATTCTTTACCAAGCGGGATTCGATACGCTATGCGATAAGGTAGTAGCAGTAACAGCACCCGAAGAAATACGCCTTGCGCGCGTGATGAAACGCGATGGTACTACCATAGAAAAAGTACGCGCACGCATACACGCACAAGAAGCAGAAAAAGATGTCAAGCGTGCCGATATAGTAATCAACAACGACGGACAAACACCTATTCTCACACTTTGCGAAGAAATTTTGCAATTTATTCAATAAAAATGCCATTTTTCTTGCATATATGCATTTTTTTTTGTACCTTTGCCGGTTGAAATTTCATAATTTGGAGAAAAGGGTGCATATATGACAGATAACCAACTCATATTCAGAAGTTTTGCCAGCGGAAGTAGTGGCAATTGCTATTACTTGGGGACACAGAAATGGGGTATCCTGATCGATGCTGGTATCTCTGCACGCACGATTCAGAAGAATCTGCGTGAGATGGGGTTGGATTATGGCAATATCATGGGCGTGCTCATCACGCATGACCACGCCGACCATATTCGCGCCGTAGGCACATTGGGCGAGCGTGTGCATCTGCCTATCTACTCCACCCGCGCTATTCACGATGGTATCGACCGCAACTACGGTGTACGCGAGAAACTACGTACTTCGCAACGCTATTTTGAGAAAGGGGTAGAATGGCAACTCAATGGTATGGCAATCAACACTTTCGGCATCTCGCACGATTCAACAGAGTGCGTGGGGTACGTGATTGATTTCTTGGGACAACGCGTGGTGATTGCCACCGACTGCGGACAACCTAATGCCACAATGGAGAGTTATTTGAGTACTGCCAACCACGTGATTATTGAAGCCAACCACGATGAGCAACTATTGCTGAATGGTCCCTACCCTACCTATCTGAAAGAACGTATTTTGTCACCTAAGGGGCACCAGAGCAATGTCGTATGCGGACAATTGTTGGCAAAGAATTGGCACACCGACATGCGCAATGTATTCCTCTGTCACCTGAGCCACGAAAACAATGACCCGAACGTGGCGATGGACACCATTAAGGATATTCTGCTGGATGAAGGCATTATGCCGGGCGAAGATTTGTTCATCACACCACTCACACGCCTCACACCAAGTCCTATGTACATCCTTAACAACCATATAATTACGCAAAAATAACAATAGCTATGGATAATAAATTAGTCATCATCCCTACCTATAACGAAAAGGAAAATATAGCAGCCATCATCACCGCCGTGATGAATCTGCCATTGGGTTTCCATGTGTTGATTATTGATGACGGATCGCCAGATGGCACCGCAACCATCGTTAAAGACCTGATGCAAACCACCTACAATGGCCGTTTGCATATCATTGAGCGTGCAGGTAAATTGGGACTCGGAACAGCGTATATCACTGGTTTTAAGTGGGCTATCGAACATAAATACGACTATATTTTCGAGATGGATGCCGACTTCTCGCACAATCCAGATGACTTGCTCAAATTGTATGATGCTTGCGCTAACCAAGGTGCAGATGTGGCAATCGGTAGTCGCTATGTCAGCGGTGTGAATGTGGTGAACTGGCCTATGGGACGCGTACTGATGTCGTATTTCGCCAGCAAGTATGTGCGCTTTGTTCTCGGTGTGAATATTCACGATACAACAGCAGGATTCAAGTGCTATCGTCGCCAAGTATTGGAAACCATAGAGTTGGACAAGATTCGCTTCAAAGGCTATGCTTTCCAAATCGAGATGAAATATACCGCATATAAGTGCGGTTTCACCATCAAAGAAGTACCTATCATCTTTATCAACCGCGTATTGGGTACCAGCAAAATGTCTGGCGGTATCTTCTCTGAAGCACTATTAGGCGTTCTTAAACTGAAGATTAGTTCTTGGACACGCAAATACCCACAGAAAAACGCATGACATTGAAAAAGTATATATACACATTAGGTATATTGGCAATAGTTTTTGCATCATGCGCAAAAACTCAAGATAGCCAAGAAGAACAACAAGCCCCTGTGCCTGTTGTTCGCTACGAATGGGGATTGCCCGTAGATTCATTTCGCATAGACACGTGCGTGGTCAAATCAGGTGAAACATTGGGCGGAATAATGAATAAATTGGGTGCTACACGCCAGCAGATAACAGGTATCACACTGATGCCTCGTTCAGAATTTGATGTGCGTACTATCCGTCCAGGCAAAACGTATTACGCACTATTCCAGACTGATACAGCAGGCATAGAGCAATTATGCTACTATGTATATCAACCTAATATCCGTGAAGCAGTGGTACTGCATCTCACGGACAGCATGCACGTAGAGCGTTTTGAGAAACCTATTATTCATCATGAGCGAGCAGCCGAGGTGGTGATAGAAAGCAGTCTTTGGAACGCTATGGCGGGCAATGGTTTGCCTACCGAATTGGCATTAGAACTGAGCGATATTTATGCATGGACGATAGACTTCTTTGGTTTGCAAAAAGGCGATTCGATTCGTGTATATTACGATGAACAATATGTAGATAGTGTACGCATTGGTATTGGCAAAATTTATGCAGCCGATTTCTATCACGGTAAGAGGTGGCAAGAGGCTTTTTGGTTTGAAGAAGGCACAATCCATAACTACTATGATGCCGAAGGCAATAGCTTGCGCAAAGCCTTTTTGAAGGCACCGCTTAACTACAAACGCATATCTTCTGGCTTTACATACGCACGCAAACACCCTATCTATAAGGTGGTTAGACCTCATACTGGTGTGGATTATGCTGCACCCGCAGGCACGCCAGTGGTGAGCATTGGCGATGGTGTGGTGACTATGAAGCAATACAAAGGTGGAGGCGGTCATACTGTAAAAATCAAGCACAACTCCACCTATACGACAGCCTATTTGCACCTGTCGAAATATGCCAAAGGTTTGGCTGTTGGGCAGCACGTGAAACAAGGTCAAGTGATTGGTTATGTTGGCAGTTCGGGTGCAAGTACTGGTCCGCACTTAGATTTCCGCGTATGGAAGAATGGTACACCCATTGACCCACTGAAGATGCAATCGCCCCCTGCCGAACCTATCCCTGCACAATACAAAGACACCTTTGCCACAGTGGTAGAGAACTATCGCCAATTACTGAAACAACAGTAAAGATTTCTCCCTCTATGTTACGCCTACGCAAAATAGAGCCCACCGATCTCCCTTATCTCTATCAATGGGAGAACGATGCGCGTATGTGGGCAGATTCCGACACACACAACCCACTTTCGCAGGCAGATTTGCGCGAATACATCGCATCCACTACAGGTGATATATACCGCGATGGACAACTACGACTGATGATTGAGGATGAAGGAGTTACCATGGGTTGTATTGACCTCTTTGACTTTGATGCGCGTAACCGCAAAGCGGCTATTGGCATGTATATTGCTCCTCACGCAAGAGGCAAAGGCGTTGGCAAACAAGCCGTTAAACTATTGGAAGAATATGCCTTCGGCTACTTGAAGCTCAGAATGTTATATGCTATTATTGCTGTTAAAAACGTAGCTTGTTCCTCCATATATGAAAAAGAGGGCTATCAGCCCTCCTCTGTTCTTCGTGCTTGGACACTGGAAGATGATGCCATGCTTTGGCAAAAAATGGTGTAGCCTGTGCTATAGCATGTACATCTTAGCCAAACAATCCGAATAGACCTTTCTTAGGTTTGGGTTCTTCTACCACGTTACCAGCAGGCGCAGGACGATGGCAGTTGCCACTCATTACCATTTGATAAATTACTCCCCAATCGGGTATGCCACCTAAATTGCGGTCGTCGATAAACAACTCGGCTTCCAGCTTACGCGCACGCACAATATCGGCATTCTCCTCTGGAAAATTGGAGTTTACCGAATAAAACTCAAGGCCCTTAGAAGCACAATAATCAATGGCTTCTTGGAGAAGTTCACCTTCACGACAAGTCCAGAGAATGAGTTGATGGTGTCCTTCTTGCTGCAATTTCTTCAGCGTTTCAATGGCAAAAGGAATGGGTTTGCCGATATTGGGGTATTCATGGGTGACGATTGTTCCGTCAAAATCTACTGCGATTGTCATATTCGTTTATAGTTGATAGTTTATAGGCAGGAATTAGTAATTTTCTTGGGTGGGGTCTTGTGGTTGGAGTTCAAGTTCCATTTTGCGTTCAGATGGTTTGGTGAAATACCAACCTATGGCAGCCACAGCAGCCACCCACAACATAGATTGATAAGCACCCATCAAATAAAACGCTGCAATGGCAAACACCATTGTGTTGCTAACCAATAGGATACGCATAGTTGCTGCCTTCTTATAGCCCAATAGTTTCTCCTCCTCATTTTCCAGCACGCTGAGTTTCTTGCATTGCTTTTTGCAGAGATACAAGCCCAAAGGGATAGTCAGCAACGCATCAAAGATAACAACATATTGGATAGTTTGTCCAAGAGTAGAAAGCGAATCTATTGGCTGTACATACTCTTTCATAATCAGGAAATATGCCAAGGTTCCCGCTATAAGGGTCAAAGCCATGATTCCATAATAGTACACATTCAGTGTACGAATGATTTTTTGTTCCATTATCCTTTAAATTCTATTCGGTTTATAATTGACCGTCCGAGCGTAATCTCGTCGGTATATTCGAGTTCGTTTCCAATGGCCACACCCCGTGCTATTTGGCTGATTTTTAAGCCTTGGTTATTGGCAATAGGCGATTGGCTATAGGCATTTTGCAAGCGGCGATAGATATAGAAATTGGTCGTATCACCTTCCATTGTTGTTGGCAGGGCTAAAATTACCTCTTGTATTTCCTCTGGCTCAATACGCGCTACAAGCGAATCTATCTCCAAATCCGATGGACCTATACCATCCATCGGCGAAATCACACCACCCAACACATGATACAAGCCGTGATACTGCCCCGTGTTCTCAATCGACATCACATCTTGTACATTCTCCACCACACACACCATGTGCTTGTCCCGCTTGTGAGATTGACAAATCGGACACACCTCTTGATCGGACACCGTATGACAGATACGGCAGTAATGCACATCCTTCTTCAGCGAATTGAGGGCAGCAGTGAATGCCTCAACGTCATGCTCTGACTGACGCAAAAGATGAAGCACCAAACGCAGTGCTGTTTTTCTGCCAATGCCAGGCAAAGAAGCGAATTGATCCACTGCTTTGCTCAGTAATATGGATGGATAATTAGTCATTCTGTTTCTTTTTTGCCCAACGTGCTGGAATCATACGATAAGGATGATTCTCACGCATGTTTTCCGCATTGGGGCAGTCGCAACGGTGAATACGAATACCCTTGAAAATACTGATAAAGCCAAAGATAGGGTCTCCAGGTTGTGGATTACAGCACTTGGCGAGATTATAATCCACACTTTTTACATTGATATCCACCTCGAGTGCCAATGCCTCTTGCTGCTGAGGCGAAAGAGGTTGATAGGTCGTTCGAGAACTCTCGTAGTGCGATTCATCCATCGTCAAGAACACCTCTTTGATACGCAACAAATCCTCTTTGCCCAAAGCGATGGATTGGTAAAGGTCATTAGTTACCTTATAGCCTAATTTGAGTGCCAAACGCGAGATATCGCCTTCAGCGAAGTCTATCTTCCAATTTTTGAAACGGCGTTCCAACATCTCTCTACCTTCGGCTGCATTGCGATACTCCACTTCCTTGAGTGCTTGGCGAATCTTATTCTTCGCACGATGCGAAACTACCACATTCAGCCAATCGGCAGAAGGTTTTTGGTTAGGTGATGTTATTATCTCCACCTGATCACCGTTCTGCAACTTCTGACGAATACTCACATTCTGATTGCGGATACGTCCTCCCATACAACGGCAACCTACATTGCTGTGAATAGAGAAAGCAAAATCCAGCACCGTAGCACCCGCAGGCAGACGTTTGAGATCACCCGTTGGAGTAAACACATATACACTTTGGTTATCGGTATTCAGGCGATTTCCATCTACCCCTTTGTACGCCCAATGGGCAGCCACACCTTTCTCTGCCACCTCATCCATACGACGCGTACGAATCTGTACCTCTACCCACTTCTCCTCTGGACCAAGCACAGTGGTATGCAGACTCTCGTAGCCATTCTCCTTGGGTACGCTCAGCCAATCGCGCAAGCGTTTGGGATTGGGTTTGTACATATCCGTAATGAGCGAATAGACCTGCCAACAGTCCGACTTCTCGCGCTCCAATGGTGAGTCCAAAATAATACGGATAGCAAATAGGTCGTATATTCTATCTACATCGCAGCGTTGAGCCTGCATCTTATGGTAGATACTATGGATGGATTTTGGTCGCCCTTTGATGGTAAACTGAAATCCCGCAGCCTTCAGTTTCTCTTCGAGTGGCGTGATAAACGAAGTAATATACGCATCGCGTTGTGCTTTTTTCTCGTTGAGCGCATGCGCTATATATTTATAGGTTTTATAATCAAGAAACTTCAACGAAAGGTCTTCCATTTCGGTTTTAATAGCATACAAACCCAAACGGTGCGCCAAGGGAGCATGCAGTTCTTTTGTTTCGCGTGCCACATGGCGACGACGATCCGAATCACCCTCCTTGTCCATTGCCCGAAGTTGCTCCAGCCTTTCGGTCAAAATATTATACAAAACTTGATTACTATTTTCGTTCGACATACTTCCCATTCTACAATTTCGGGTGCAAAGATACAAAAAAAAATGTATATACGCAAGAAAAAAAACGAAACACCAAAAAATATTTGCATATATGAAAAAGAATTAGTAACTTTGCAGCGGATTTGTGAAATAAAATCCATTAACCTGTAAATTTAAACAAAACTAATATGAACGCTACAAAAATTATTATCCGCACCTTGCTTGTCATTGGTGTTATTTTCATGGCATTTATTTGCGTGAAGAGTGTTGTTACTCCTATTCAATTTGAAGAGGAGCGCGCAGTGCGCGAGACCAAAGTTATTGCTAATCTGATTAGTCTTCGTACTGCAGAGGCACAGTTCCGTTTGGACAAAGGCTATTTCACAGCCGACCTTGATTCTTTGATTGATTATTTGAAGACTGCTCCAAAGAAAGAAGTCTTGAAGGAAGGTTCTTTGAGCGAGAAGCAATTGGAAGACGGTATGACAGAGACCAAAGCAGCTAAAATTCTTGAGCGTGCTCGTATCAAAGCACAACGCAAGATGAACTTCCAAGGTCCTGACAGTCTTGTACAAATCTACAACTATGTATGGGCTAACGACCGCGAAGTGAAGTCAGTAGGTTTGCAAGGTTTCCGTCGTGATACTATCCTTACCAATATGATTCAATCTTTGTATAAAGGTCAATACACCGAGGAGAACATTGGCGAAATCATCTATATCCCATATACCGACAATGTGAGATTTGAGGTAGAGACCAACAACGAGTACACCACTTCTCAAGGCATTAAGGTACCTATCTTCGAAATCCGTGCTCACTACAACACTTATCTCCACGACCTCAACAACCAAGAGCGCGTGAACCTCATCGACAAGGAGGAGAAACTCGAGCACTATCCTGGTTTGAAAGTAGGTTCTGTAGAGGCTCCTAACAACAACGCTGGCAACTGGGAGTAATTAAATGAGAATTATTTCGGGAACATTTAGGGGGCGTCGGTTGGCGCCCCCTAAAAATATCACAGCACGTCCAACAACGGATTTTGCTAAGGAGAGTTTATTCAACCTCCTCCAGAACCGTATGGATTTTGAGGGAGTGGACATGCTGGATTTGTTTGCGGGTACAGGCGGTATTGGGTTGGAGTTTGTGTCGCGCGGAGCGCGCGAAGTGACAGCCGTGGAGATGGCACACACACAACAGAACTTCATCATCTCATGTTGCAAACAGTTAGGTATCAAGAACCTCCACCTCATTCGTGGCGATGTCTTCAAGTTTGTCAAAGCATGCCACATACAGTATGATTTTATCTATGCTGACCCACCATACGATTTGCCTACGTTGCCCACCATACCCGATTTAATCTTCGAGCAAGGGTTATTGAAGCAGAGAGGTTATTTCGTTTTAGAGCACTCCAAGGCGCACGATTTCTATCAGCATCCGCATTTTGTAGAACAACGCACATACGGAAGCGTACATTTCACATTCTTTCAATAATCACCCATAAAAAGAGGTCGCATGTTGCGACCTCTTTTTATGGGTGATTATTCCTGACTCCTGATTCGCGAGTCCTGATTCAGTTATTCTATGCCTCTGAGTTTTTTCTCCCAGTTCCATGCGCTGAGTAGCACCTCTTCGATAGGCGTGTCGGCTTTCCAGCCCAAGACATTATTGGCCTTATCGGGTTTAGCCCATACCTGCTCTATATCGCCCTCGCGGCGTCCTACAATCTCGTAGGGCACATTCACGCCAGTCACCTGCATAAAGGTATTGACAATCTCCAAGACGCTCAATCCGCGACCAGTACCGAGATTGAAGACCTCCACCTGCTCCGCTGCTTGGCCTGAGAGCATACGCTCTACAGCTTTCACATGGGCACGTGCCAAGTCCACTACGTAGATATAGTCACGGATACAGGAGCCATCTGGGGTATTATAGTCATTGCCATACACCCTGAGTTGTTGGCGCAGACCAGCAGCCGTCTGGGTAACGAAAGGCAAAAGGTTATTAGGCACGCCATTAGGTAGTTCACCAATCATAGCCGAAGGGTGCGCGCCGATAGGATTAAAATAGCGCAAGATAGTAGCATGCAACGCAGCATTAGCATGCGCTTCATCGCGAATAATCTCCTCGTTGATTTGCTTCGTATTGCCGTATGGCGAGAGTGCTACTTGTATCGGAGCGGTCTCATCTACAGGCAAATGCTCTGCAGATGGCTGACCATAGACGGTGCAGGAGCTGGAGAAGACAATATGCTGAATGCCATGTGCCTTCATCTGTTCGAGGAGGGTAACCAGCGACATGAGGTTATTACGATAATAGAGGAGTGGTTGCTCCACGGATTCACCTACTGCCTTGCTGGCTGCAAAGTGAATCACAGCCTGAATATCTGCATAACGATTCATCACGTCGGCCAGAGCCGTAGCATCATTGCAGTCCACTTGTTCAAAGTCGGGTTGCTTGCCCACAATAGCAGCTATACCATCCAACATATCCTTGTTGGAGTTGCTCAAGTTATCCACAATGACTACATCGTAGCCCTTCTGTATGAGTTCGACTACCGTATGCGAACCGATATATCCAGTTCCGCCTGTTACTAAAATACGAGCCATTTTACCTTAAAACTCAAAATTCTTAATGCAAAGTTATCCAAACAATGGGCTTGGGTAAACACCTGCATCCACCAATGCTTGAATCTTGCCTACTACCATCTCGCGGTCGTTAGCGTATGTTACGCCAAACCATTTGGCTGGAGTATCCAGTACTTCGCAAGTAGCGGTTCCAGCATTAATCATATCATTCACCAAAGTAGGAATATAGAACTCTGCTTTCAGTTCTTGTGCATTCTTGGTCAAAAATGCCTTGAATGCCTCCTCAGCATAGTCAAAGTACTCAGGTGTAAAGCCCCACATGTTCATACTAACTGGAGTATCAAATGGTATCTCAACATCCTCACCATTCTCGCCCTTGTAGCAAACATGTCCATCTTTGTTCTCAATAGAGGTACGCTCCACTACATCGGTCAAGAAATTGTTAGCATCCGTGCTGCATACACCACGACTTACACTGCCATGCTCGCTCAAGGTGTTTCCTACGCGATAGCCTGCCATGCAGTACTTGCCTTGTTGTCCCTCTACTTCGTTCAAGAATTTAGCCATCACCTCAAACGACTCCTTGCCATAGAAGTCATCGGCATTAATCACCATAAATGGCTCATTGATAATACCTTTTGCCATCAATACCGCATGGTTGGTACCCCATGGTTTGGTACGTTCTGGGTTGCGTGTAAAGCCCTCTGGCAAGTTATCTATCCCTTGGAAGCATACTTCGCATGGTACATGATCAGCATACTTGCTGAGTACGATGTTGCGAAAATCCTCTTCAAAATCTTTGCGGATGACAAATACCACTTTGCCAAAACCTGCACGAAGAGCATCATAAACGCTATAATCCATGATTGTTTCACCATTAGGTCCAAGACCATCCAATTGTTTTAGACCACCGTAACGGCTGCCCATGCCAGCAGCCAAGATAAATAATGTTGGTTTCATTGTAATAGTATTTTATTGGTTATTTTATTCATTCGACACTTCTATTCTGCCATGGCGTTTGCGGTGTTTCAACCACAGACCATAAATCTCAGAGCAGTTGCTGGCGGTGATAAACGCCTTGATATTGTTATCACGAATAAATGCCATCAACGAGGCAAACTCTTCCTGAGTAAGCAACGACTGAATCTCTTTGGACTCTTCACCTGTGTATCCACCCTCTACTGTGTACAAGGAGCAACCACGTACCAAGTCCTCCACTATGTATTTGCGTATGCGCGCATGCTCACGCGAGATGATACACACGCGTTTCCTGCGGTCAAGCGATGCCGTAAAATAGTTAATCACTATACCATTGAGCCATGTACCTATCAAACCTATCACTACCAAACGGAAGTCGTTGATAAGGAACGCTGTACAGCAAATCAATGCACCGCCAATTGACACCGACATTCCTATATCGAAATGCAAGAATTTGTTGATAATCTTTGCCAATATGTCCAAACCACCGGTAGAAGCATTCACACGGAACTCAATAGCCTGACTCGCAGAGAGCAACAGCACAAAGCACACCAAGTCAAACCACAAATCGCCCATACCCAATCCTGCGGACATGACTGATTCCTTTACTTGCTCCAGTACCTCGCCTGCCCTACTCAGCAGATAGGGATTGCCGTTCATATCAAGCACCGTCTGTCCTGCTTGCAGTTGCGCCAACACATCGGGGTTCTCTATCACACGGTGCGTAAAATTGGTGTATGGATAGATACGATCCCATACTTGTGTCAGAGGACCAAGAATCATAGCCGTATAAACGGTCTTAGCTCCAAACTCATTGCCAATCAATAGAAAAGCCAAAATCAGCAAAAAGGCATTGATACCCATCACCAAATAAGAGAACGTATCAGGCGTACCACCGATAAGGGTATTAATAACGATACTCAGACCCGAAATCGTACCGATAATCAGGTGGCTGGGCATCAGGAAATAATACACCGCAGCAGCGCCAATCATGATACCTACGGTCATAACTACCAATTCTTTCCAGAATTTCTTTGTTCCCAACGCGTGCCAGAAATCCAATGCTAATTCTTTCCAATACAGCGCCGAGAAATACTGTTTCAAATGTGAACTCATAGTAGTGAATTAAGATTTGTTATAATAGATTAGCCATTTTAATGGCAGTAACAGCACCTTCCACGCCCTTATTGCCCAGACGTCCGCCTGCGCGGTCAAGTGCTTGTTGTTTGTCCAGTGTGGTGAGTACAGAGAAGATGACGGGGCAATAAGATACAGTAGTTTGTCCTGTCCACATAGCACCTTGAGCATTGAGCATGGTTACTCCTTGAGTGACAGACTGGCATACATAATCGAAGTGTGGTGTATCCCCTTTGATGACACATCCTATCACGATAACGGCATTCACGGCGCAACCTTTCAAGAAACTGCCACCTTTATGACCAGTCACATAGAGAGCCGCGCCGTAAGTGAGCTCCACGGTACCTGGCACATGCATCACATCAATATTCTCCTCTTTCACGCCGTGTTTGAGAAGAGTATCAATCGCGCCTTGTGCCAATTTATGGGTAATCTCGCTATTCCAGTCTGCTACTACAATAGCATAACGCTGACGTGCAAGCACATCAGCGTTAGGCAATTCGTTCGCGTTATATTGCGACAAATCAGTTGTCATACAAATTTACAATTTGACAATGTACAATTTACGTACAATGTGAAATTATTTTACGATAGCAATATATTTCTCAATATCTTGTGCCTCTGCAGAAGCAGGATAATCGTTCTTAATGGTCTCAAACGCCTTTTTTGCAGCAGCGTTGTTGCCGAGTTCCATTTGAACGAAGCCCAATTTCTTCAAACTCATAGGAGCAATCAACTCGTTGCCAGACTTAGCAGCAGCGTTGAATGCCTTTGCAGCCTTAGCATAATCCTCCATTTGTACGTATGCATCGCCCAAGAGTTGTGCAGCAGCAGGCTCGATATTCAAGTCTTTTGCACTGAACTTAGCCAAATACTCTGCGGCAGCAGCATAGTCGCCCAATTGGTAGTAGCAGATACCTGCATAGAGGGCAGCCAATTTACCAGGTTGAGAGCATTTGTATTCATTAGCAATTGCCTCAAAACCAATGCACTCTGCGTCGTTGCCATTCAGAGCCACCTCATAGTTGCCTTGTGCGAAATAAACGACTGCTTTTGCATTCTCGTTGCTTGCCTCTGCTGCTTTTGGTTTGAGCACGTATGTATTCAGAGCGATCACGCCCAATACTACTACCACGATAGCGGTGATAGCCCATGTCAGTTTGTTTTGGTTTGCTTCAATCCAAACACTGGTAGTGTTGAGAGCCTCTTGTACGTTCTCCAAGTTTTGCTCTTCTTTCTTAAAATCTTTCTTTGCCATATTGTTTTTTATTTATTATTTCAAAATTAACGTGCAAAGGTACAACAAAAATTGCATATATGCAAGAAAAATGAGTGAAAATTTATTTTCACACGAAATTTTCGTGCATTTCGGGCATACTATATCTCACGATACCACCCCGATGATGCTAATACCTTCGCAAAACACTTTGTTGCACATCTTCGCTTATTTGTCCCTGGAGTTCTGATAAGGAGCCAAATTTTCGCTCTTCTCGAATAAAGTCCTCAAAAACTATCACGAGCATTTTCCCATACAAATCTCCCTGATAATCAATCAAATGAGCCTCCACTGTCACATGATTGTTTCCCACTGTTGGGTTACTGCCGATATTCACGACCGTAGCCCATGTTTGATTATCCACAATGCTTTTTGCCACATACACACCCGACATAGGTAGCAGTTTGTCAGACTGTATATGGATATTCGCAGTTGGAAAACCTATCTGTGCACCTATGCCATTGCCATGTTCCACGATGCCTGTTAGCGAGTAGTGATAGCCTAAAAGTCGATTCACCTGTTTGATTTGTCCTTCGTGAAGCAGTTTGCGAATACGCGTTGAACTCACAGGCAAACTATCCACCAGACACTCATGCGCACGTTCCACGCGCAACCCTACTCCACGCGCCACCTTCTCATATTCAGAAAAGCCTTTGAGTTGGTCCGAACCAAAGCGATGGTCATATCCCATGAGCAATACCTCAACCTGTTCTTCCTCTTGCAAATAGCGCATAAACTGCTCCGCCGTCAGGTGTTGCACCCGTGCAAAATCCAAGAAATGTACTTCTCCAAAAGGCTGAAGTAGCGTTTTTCGTTCATCATGCGTCGTCAGCATGGCTGGCGCTTTCCCCGTCAGCAATTCCTTGGGATGACAATCAAACGTATAGATAGCAGGCGTGAGCTGATAATGTTTGGCATGCTCGTGCAACTGAGCAAATAGGAAACGGTGTCCGCGATGGACACCGTCAAAAAATCCTATTGTCGCTATCTTGGGCATTATATCTCCTACTCGCTACGCTCGAGAAATCTAAACTATCTCAACCAAATACTATAACTTGATGTAAATCTTTTTGCGATAAAGGATATAACCGATAGCCCACATCAGCAACACAAGGCTGAGGGCACATGCCAATGAACCACCCTTATCGCCCAACAAAGGTTGCATGCACTCGCGATACCAGAAGCCCCATACATTATAGGTCTTCTCGTGGAACTCAAAGCGCACTTGTGCAATAGTCACCACAAACCAAGTACTCAAACAGAAGATAAATAATGGATTAACGCCAAATGTCTCGAAGAACTTATACCAGTTCTTTGCCACTGCATGATGCACTTTTTGGCAAGCAGTGGTAGGTTTCACCTCTTGGAGTTGTGGCAAACGAATATCCAAAATCCATGTCAGAATACCCAAGATACAACTTGCCAAACCGCAGGTTACCAACACATAGCTGGCAGACCACATGGCTTTGTTGATAGGATAAGCATAATCCAGACAGAAACCAAGAATCATCATAATAGCACCAGCCAACAGCGCGCGTGTAACCTTACCCCACAGGTCTTTTTCGGTCATAATCAGTTTGCCCACCCATGCACCTACCAGCACATGAGCGATACAAGGGATAGTAGATAGCAACCCCTCTGGGTCAAAACCAATGCGCTCGCCAGCGGCATTGCGCATGTGATAGATATGGTCATCGCCCAGAATTTTCATATCCACAATGGATTCCATGTTCTGAGCGGTGAGTTCGAAACTATTGGTTACGCTCTGTAAGATACAGTATATGAGCATCAAAGCACCCGACACCCACAATATGCGTTTAGGTTTGAACGCCAGCAGCAATAAACCGCCAAACAAACTGACCAGACCCAAGCGAGGGAACACGCCCAGATAGCGAATGTTCGCAACAGGGTAGGTCCACATGGCTGTTACAAAGTCAGCCCCCTTGATGAATTGGCGCAGTGCCATGCCATACCAACTCAGTGCCCAACCGATGAGCACAATCAGCAAACCGCGCACGATAATCTTGCGAGCAGTAGCCCAATTGAAATCAAAATTCGACTTGCTGTGGCTGATATACATTGCCACGCCCATGCAGAAAACAAAGAATGGGAAAACCAAGTCTGTAGGTGTACAACCATTCCATGCCGCATGGCGGAGAGGTGCATAGATATGCGCCCACGAACCAGGGTTGTTTACCATAATCATTCCTGCCACAGTGATACCGCGCAATATGTCCAACGACAAGAGGCGCTTGCGTTGAGCAGGGGGAGTAAGTGTTTGTGTCATATTCATTTTATTTTAAGGTTCTCGAATCCCGAATCCCGAATCTCGAATCGCGAATCACGAATCCAAAATCTCGAATCCAAAATCCCGAATTATAACGATTCACAATATAGAAAACAGCCCCCCGTTTGCGCGGAGGGCTGTTTTAAGAACTTTATTACTCTTGGTTGAGGGTTACGCGCTTGAAGTCGATTACGTTTACGTTGTTCTTCTTCAAAACGTCTTTCACGAGCTCTTTGCTCTCGCTCATGATGTATTGTTGCTCTACCAATGTGTTCTCTTTGAGGAACTTGCCAAGACGACCTTGAGCGATCATCTCTACTTTCTTCATGTTGAGATTAGCCTCAGCCTCAGCAGGAACGGTAGCGCGGATTTGGCGTGCTGTCTCTGCTTGCTCTGGGGTCAACCAACCTTTAGCCATGTTAGACTCGATGTGGTCATCGCTGTCCACGTGAGCAGGGTTGATGCCTGCCTTGCGAACTGCTTGCTCAACGGCTTTGTTGATCTCATCTTGTTTGGTTTTCTCGATGGCTACAGAAAGCTCACGGTCTTTGGTTTCTTGTGCTACGTGGTCAGCATCCAAAGCGATTGGAGACATAGAAGCCACTTGCATAGAGATACCGTGGAGTACTTCTGCGTTAGCGTCCTCGGTGTCAGCAGCTACGAGTGCGCTGAGCTTGTTGCCAAGGTGGTTGTAAGCATCTACCTTAGGAGCAGCCAAGAATACATAGTCGCTGAGCTCCATTTTCTCACCAGTAACACCAGAACGCTCAGTTACAGCGTCAGC
Source organism: Bacteroidales bacterium (assembly GCA_015061165.1). Classification (GTDB taxonomy): domain Bacteria; phylum Bacteroidota; class Bacteroidia; order Bacteroidales; family Paludibacteraceae; genus Colicola. The sequence continues at coordinate 5,438 of SUXC01000021.1, read as the reverse complement.
TACGGTGAAGTCACCCAACTTGCATGCCTTGAGAGCCTCGATGTCAGCAGGTTTCTCGGTCATAGCTACCTCAAGGATAGCCTTAACCATATTTACATAATCTTCGTTCTTTGCCACGAAGTCGGTCTCGCACTTTACAGCCACGATTGCACCAAAGCCATTCTCAGCCTTAGCCAATACGCAACCCTCAGATGCCTCGCGCTCGCTACGTTTTGCAGCGATAGCTTGACCACGTTTGCGGAGCAAGTCTTTTGCTACCTCGAAGTCGCCGTTAGCCTCCTCAAGTGCTTTTTTTACGTCCATCATACCTGCGCCAGTGATGTCGCGCAGTTTCTTAATATCTGCTAATGTAACAGCCATTGTTGTAATTTTGAATTAAGAATTTTGAATTTTGAATTATTCAGCAACTGCTTCAGCTACTTTCTCAGCCTCTGCTTTTGGAGCAGCTTTGCGAACGCGTTGGCGACGCTCTTTTGGAGCTGGAGCCTCACCAGCAGCTTGTGCTGCAGCAGCCTCTTCATCAGCTTTCTCTACTTTGCGCTCCTCAAGACCCTCTTTGATAGCCTCGCATACAGCGGTGAGGATTACCTCGATAGACTTGGTAGCATCGTCGTTTGCTGGGATAACGAAGTCAATATCGTTAGGGTTAGAGTTGGTATCAACGATACCGAATACAGGAATACCCAAGCGGTTAGCCTCAGCCACTGCGATGTGCTCTTTCATTACGTCCACTACGAACACTGCGCTTGGAAGACGTGTCAAGTCAGAGATAGAACCGAGGTTCTTCTCCAATTTTTGACGTTGACGAGTGATTTGGAGTTTCTCGCGCTTAGAGATGTTGTCGAATGTGCCATCAGACATCATTTTGTCGATAGTACCCATTTTCTTCACTGCCTTACGGATAGTAGGGAAGTTGGTGAGCATACCACCAGCCCAACGCTCTGTGATATAAGGCATAGCGATCTCTTGTGCCTTTTGAGCTACTACCTCTTGACCTTGTTTCTTGGTAGAAACGAAGAGGATTTTGCGACCTGATTTAGCGATAGCCTTCAATGCCTCAGCAGCCTCGTCAATTTTCACTGCGGTCTTGTTGAGGTCGATGATGTGGATACCATTGCGCTCCATGTAGATGTAAGGAGCCATTGCTGGGTTCCATTTGCGTTTGAGGTGGCCGAAGTGGCAGCCTGCCTCGAGAAGTTGATCAAATGTTGTTCTCATTTTGTTTGATTAGTTTTGAATTATTTATTACATAATTTATCCATCTGCCTCCGCTACGCAGAGAAGCGCGCATAGGAGGAATAACAGAGTAATCCGCGGTGAGCAACAATTTGCCACCACGGAGTCACTGCTATTTGGATATTAACGTTTACTAAATTGGAAGTGTTTGCGAGCTTTTGGCTGACCTGGTTTCTTACGTTCTACCTCACGAGCATCGCGTGTCATGAAACCTTCTGCCTTCAAAGCTGGCTTATCTTCTGGGTTGATTTTCACCAAAGCGCGAGCGATTGCCAAACGCAAAGCCTCTGCTTGACCTTTGTAGCCACCACCATCAAGGTTCACTTTGATGTCGTATTTCTCAGCAACAGCCAATTTGTTCAATGGTTGTTTAACCACGTATTGAAGAATTGGACTTGGGAAATACACCTCTAAATCACGACCATTGATAGTGATTTTGCCATTACCTTCTTGTACATAAACGCGAGCAACTGCTGCTTTACGACGACCTAATGCATTAATCATTTCCATATCTTCAATTATTTAAGGGTGTTGATGTCAATTTGTACTGGTTGTTGAGCTTGTTTGTCGTGCTCTGCACCTTCGAATACGTAGAGGTTAGCGATGATTTGACGACCGAGGCGGTTTTTAGGAAGCATACCTTTAACCACTTTCTTAATCAAACGATCAGCACCTTTCTCCAACATTTGCGCAGGAGTCAATTCGCGTTGTCCACCTGGGAAACCAGTGTAGCGAACATAAACGCGGTCGTTCCACTTGTTACCTGTCAATTGCACTTTCTCTGCATTGATGATGATCACGTTGTCACCGCAGTCCACGTTTGGAGTGAAGTTTGGTTTGTACTTACCGCGAAGGAGTTTAGCCACCTTCGAGCACATACGGCCAAGGATTTGGCCCTCAGCATCAACAACAACCCATCCTTTTTGAACGGTTGCTTTGTTAGCTGATACAGTCTTGTAACTTAATGTATCCATTTGTTTTTTAATGTTTTAACTATGCCGACAGACCACTTTACGCGCTCACTCTCGAGCCACAACTGCCCAGCATAGCGAATTAATATAATTTGTTTGTTTCAATTCGTTTTAACGCAAATCGGCTGCAAAGGTACTACTTTTTTTCCAATTGACCAAATATTACGACATTTTTTTCGCAAAATTCTTTTGCACGCCACTCTTTCCACGGATTTTCCATGCCATTCATATAGGTTTTCACCCATTCATCCACTGTTTTTTGAGGCACTTGCAATGTATCTTGTTCTTCCGCCTCTTCTTCGCCCAGTTTCTTTATTGTCTTTGCTTTCTCTCCACGTTTCAGTTCCACTCGTTCATCGCGTAGCACGACTTGATAGTCAAAGTCTGCCTGCAGGCGTGCCACCACGTTGGGGTATATTTTGTTGAATATCTGCGGATTGTCGGTAAACCAGACCAGTGAGGAGTCAAACTGTGCTTGTGTCACTCCATGTTTATCCAGCACGGATTGGTAGTATGCTGCCACTTCCTCGTTGTGTCCGTAGTTGTACCCTGCTGTTTGCAAGGCGCCGTCCATACGATGCAGGTCATATAGTAGGTCGCGCATCTCCCTATTGGAGAGCACGTCATCTGGGCGACAACCTACCATCGCCAACGCCACGCATAATATGGTTATCCATTTTTTCATCCCGATTCCTGATTCCCGACTCGCGACTCCCGACTCCTATTTCCGTTTCCCGACTCCCGCCAGCGATGCATCCAAATCCTTTCGATAGAAGATGATTATCAGCAGCACCGCCACTGTGATAAATGAGTCTGCTATGTTAAACACGGGTCGGAAGAACAGCACTTCTCCTGCTGCGTTTCTGATGAGTGGGAAATAGAGCATATCCACCACTTTGCCGTGGAACCAGTCGGCATAGCCCCATATCTTACCATAGCATACGCAGTCAATGATATTGCCCAATGCGCCTGCTATCACCATAGCCACGGTTGCCAGATAGCCTGTGCGCACAGTTTGTTTGTGGATTAGGGTGTGGATATACCATCCTATCACGCCTACAGCCACGATGCGGAACAATGTCAGCAGCAGTTTGCTAAACCACTCTATACCAAAAGCCATGCCATTGTTTTCCACAAACACGATCCAGAACCACGAGAACACTTCGCGTGCCTCACCCAATTCGAAATGTGTTTTGATATATATTTTCGACCATTGGTCCAGCACCAGTGCCAATAGCACGATGCCCACCACAAGCCATGATTGTTTTGTTTTTGTTAACATACTACAGTTTTTTTTAGGAAGACAACTTTAACAACTACTGCGCGCGCCAACATTGCGCTTGCCAGGGACGATTACATCATTGTTGGCATTGTTGATATTCCCCTCGCCGCTGAGCAGTGTTGGCGAAGCGGAAGAGTTGTCTATGTTGTCTTAAATACCAAACGCCTTTCGGATTGCCTCCACTTTGTCCAGTTTCTCCCATGTGAAAAGTTCCACTTCGCGTTCGATGAGTTGTCCGTTGTCCACGAATTGTTTTGTGACCACTTCGTTGGTGCGTCCTACGTGTCCATAGCGTGCCGTCTCTTCGTACATAGGTTGTTTCAGTTTCAGTGCCTCGATGATTGCTTGTGGGCGCAGGTCAAACATCTCGTTTACTTTTTGCGCTATCTCGCCGTCGCTCATGGCCACTTTGGCGGTGCCGTAGGTGTTCACGCACACGCTCACGGGTTTGGCTACACCTATGGCGTAACTTATCTGTACCAATATCTCTCGTGCCACGCCTGCTGCCACCATGTTTTTCGCTATCCAACGCGCAGCGTAAGCTGCTGAGCGATCCACTTTTGATGGGTCTTTGCCTGAGAATGCGCCACCGCCATGTGCGCCGCGTCCGCCGTAGGTATCTACGATTATTTTGCGACCTGTCAGACCTGTGTCGCCGTGAGGACCACCAATCACGAAGTTACCTGTGGGGTTCACGAGGAGTTTGAAGTCGCCTTTCAGCAGTTCGGCATAGCGCGCATCGCGTTTTGCCACGCGGGGTAGCAATACACGTTGAATGTCTGCTTTTATTTGTGCTTGTGTTACATCTTCGTCATGCTGTGTACTGACTACGATGGTGTCTATGCGTAGTGGTTCTCCTGCCTCGCTGTATTCCATTGTCACTTGACTTTTGGCATCAGGACGTAGGTATAACATCTCTTTGCCTTCTTTACGCACGCGTGCGAGCGTATATACTAAGGTGTGGGCAAGGTCCAGGGTGAGTGGCATATAGTTTTCCGTCTCATCGGTTGCGTAGCCAAACATCATACCTTGGTCGCCTGCTCCTTGTTCGCCTACGTTTTCTGTGCCTTGTCCTTTTACGCCTCGTGCTATGTCTGCGCTTTGTTCGTGTAGGGCGGTTAGGATACCGCAGCTTTCTGCTTCAAATTTGTAGGCAGACTTGGTGTAACCTATTTCGGCGATGGTTTTGCGAACGGTATTTTGGATATCCACATATTTGTCACTGGAGACTTCTCCGGCTACGATTACTTGTCCTGTGGTAACCATTGTCTCGCATGCCACGTGCGAGTGAGGGTCTAATGCTAAGAATTGGTCGAGTATGGCATCGCTAATTTGGTCTGCCACTTTGTCTGGGTGTCCTTCGCTGACACTTTCTGATGTAAATAAGTAGTTCATTTTGTTTAAATCTCCTTTACCTACTCCCTTCCCTTTAGGGAGGGGTTGGGGGTAGGCTTCAAAAAAAATCCACAAGCGACTGTTTAGGGTCTTGTGGCACAAGTTTTTAGCATTCTTTTATAGAGGTTGCAAGCAGTCCAAATCTGTCCTCTTTCAAAATCGGGTGCAAAGGTACTACAAAAATTGCACATACGCAAGTGCAGCGAGCATTTTTTTCAAAAAAGATAGATCTATCTATCAAAATCATCACATCCTACGGCTCTGTGAGAGCTTGCTCACAAAAGAGCTTGTAGGTGTGAGGATTTAGACAGCATAGCTGTTTTTGAAAATAATGTTCGCTTTGCGTATGTACAGCAATTTTTGTAGTACCTTTGCATACATTTTAGTAAAAGTCTTTAGCGATTTCGGGGGAATTGCCAGAGGCAAGTGAAGTGCACCCAAAAAGTTAGACACAAAACTAAGTGTCGCTTATGGAGCATTCATTAAAAGAAAAATTAAGAGCCATTAAACTATGCAAACAAGGTTTGCCTATCTATCATGTAGCTAAAAAATTA
>SUXC01000001.1 GCA_015061165.1 Bacteroidales bacterium | reverse complement strand
AACAAGACCCTTAGCTGTAACTACACCATCTACAGTAGTGATAGTGAGTGTACCCTCACCGAAGCCAAGCCATGGATCATCATCGCCCATACCACCGATAGTCACGGTACATGTCATCTCAGATGGCTCAGTAGCCTCTGGATAGTAAACAGGTACCTCAACCAATACTGGATAAGTTACACCATCCTCTGCATAGGTCCAGTCAGCAGTCATCTTCAAAGCATAGTCAACTGCATCACCGAAGAGAGGAATAGTATCGATAGTAATGGTAGCATTTTCTACAACAACTGCGATAGGATCTGCAGGAGCAGCAGATGTCATGTCAAGTCTAATTTCATAGAAGAAACCGCTATCCTCTACATACAATACTGCCTTAGCTGCAGGAGCGTTAACGTCAATATCGTAAACATAACCATCGATGAAGCGAGCGTCAAAGCCCATGATAGCTACTGAACTTTCTGGTGACAATGACCATTGACCGTCCATATTGTCATCTTCTGCAAGACCAAGGAATACCTCCACTTGCCACATTGTACTTGGACCACCAATGATTGCCATGCTCTCGAGGTCAATTACCAAGTTGGTGATATTGTCCTCAATAACCATATACTCAGGACCTTCTGCAACAGTAGTCAAAGGATAGATAGTAGCATCTGCTACGAGATTGATATTCAATCCATTCTCAACTACTTGTACAGCTGTAGCAGCAGCAGTAGCCTCTACAGGAGCATCCAAATCAAGTACATTTACCTCAACAGCAGCAGCCAAACCAGCGGTGATGTCAAGAACCTTAACACCTGCGAGGAGACCTTCAGCAGTAGCATAAGGAGCTACCATGAGGTGTTGCTCACCTACAGTTACGTAAGTAGCACCGTTGTATTTCTTGCCAAGGTCAGCAGAGAGAGCAACGCAAGAAGAAATCTCTACATTGTTGGTCTCTGGCTCTACGATCTCAACTGGGTTAATCAACTCTGCATCGAGAATCCAGTTCATAGCACCAAGAGGAGAAGCGGTCAACTCATATTGGGTACCAACTGTAGTCTCAAGAGCTACAGCATCAGCTACATCATAGAAGTGATAATAGTCGTTGTTGTTAACATCTGGCTCAACATAAACACCCTCAATTACACGGTAAGAAGATACGCGAGCCCATGCTTTAGACTTGTGGATACCAGTCATGAAAATCTCCATGTTGTCAGAAGTACCCTTAACAGCCATGGTCAAACCTTGCTTAGATTGGAACCAGTTAGAAGACATCTTAGAGGTGAACAAGATAGATGGAGCACCTGCGAGGTCATCCCACAAGTAGATACGTGTCTCACCACGCTTGTCACCAGCTGCTACTTGATCATCACCAGATTGGGTAATCATATAGTTGGTAGCAACGAGTTTACCGTCCTCAGTTACAGCAATATCAGAGATTGCAAGGAAGTCACCTGCGTTCTCAGGATCAACAGCGATAACGCCTTCTTGAGAAATCTCAGCTACTGCCACACCGTTAACTACTTCATAAATGTGAGCAGCGCCATTCTCCTCGTGGGTCAGTACGATCACTGTATCACCGTTTTGTACAGCACGTTTAACCACACCTACCATCTCTACTGGCTCTGCAGGAGTAACTGGTGTTGCGTCATATACGATATGCACAGGCACTTCGTATGAGTTAATAGCATTCACCTCTATGTGCAATAGTCCTGCCTCGTTCTTAGATACTTCTACTGTACCCTCTACTAAGAAGTAGAATGGATAAGTCACATAGCCATCATCTGTAATACCAGCATAGTATCCAGGTTCTACGCTACCACTCCACATGTCAATACCCATACCTGCAATGACTGTACCATACTCGTATGTGTCGGTGATTTCGTATGTACCCACTGGCAACACGATATCAGGGTCAGATGCCTCTGCCATGAGGTAGAAATTGAACATATCCATATAATCTAATGAAGCCACCTCGAAGTAAATAGGTCCGTAGTCAGATGTATAGTCATTAATCACCACATGGTCATTACTACTGAATGTACGATCTACAGGAGTATCTTCTGAGTCGCCCTCAAGACGAGCTCTCTCAATCTTAGACTTCATCGTAACGTTGTATTGAATAGCATTCTCGCAGATGATAGAACCTGTCAGAAGGATATTCTTCTCCTCATCTAAGGTAATAGTAAACTCACCTTTATCTGCATAAATCAAGTCGTAGCTTTCAATTTCTTCATTCCATATACCATAATAGGTATTACCTGCATCAAACTCATATTGTCCCTCACCGAACAAACCGAACATACCATCATTCACATATGTTCCAGAGATTTCTTCCTCAGAATAAGCATAACCGCTAATTACCATAGCAGTCAATGAATCAGGACCATAAGCGAGCAAACTATACACACCACCCCAATCCATATCATTTACAAATTGGGCATTCTCGTAAGTAACTTCTACCACTTCTGTAGGAGTTGGTACAGCGTGCCAAAGATTAACTTGGTACAACTTGCCATCGAAAGTCACATACTCAGCGTACATCTTAGTAGTATCTTCTACTTGAGAGAGATAACCATTTTGTACAAGGGCATACTCAACAGGCAGATATTCGCCATCCACATTTACCTCTACGCCAGAGAACATAGGGAACATATCGTCCTCAGTAAATGGAGAGTTGAGGTCAATATTTGAGATATTGATTGATGCATAGTATTGGTCATTCTCATTGAAGAGTTGCAAGTCATTTCCATACTCAGGATAGAAACGTCCCTTAGCAGAGTTCTCAAATGCCACAACGATAGTATCTGTAGGTTCTGGTACGTACCAAGAGAGATGCATTTTGTACAATTTGTTGTCTGGGCAGTATGCCACAACATCTACTACCCAACCATCTACCTCATTACCAGAAACTACGATAGTAGTAGCCAATGCGCGATAGTAATCGTAGGTTTCGGCATTACTGATTTCTACGGCTGCTTCATTGCCAGAATAAGTGCCAGCTACAATTTCGTCGCCCAACCAAGCACCATAAATGGTGTAAATCGCATCGCTTGCAGAGAAGTTGATTTGACCATTATAAGGCTCTAACTTCATATTAACACATGTAATCTCAACAGTGTCAGTAGGAGTAGGCATTGGAGCAATCATTGGTACATTGTATTGCACAAAATCACTACCGATAAAGGTCAATTTACCTACGTATGCATAACCTATCTCAGCAACTTCTTTGGCTGAGATATTAAGTCCAAATGTGAGCGGAGTGAGGTCGTTACCCTTGTAGTTGATGGTTGTTTCATCCAATTTCAGATTGTTCAACACGAATGTACCAATCACACCATTGTAGGTCTCTACTGCCACATTCAAATTGAGGTCGTCGTTGGCACCAGCAATGGTAAAGCCGTCCCATGCCTCTTCAATGGCAACAGTCATTTCTGGAACATCCACCACAGCAACTGGCTTAATAGTCTTGTGCTCAGCATGCACTTTGAAGGCATACTCGCCAAAACCATCGGTACCAATCAACACGGCATCCAGGGTGATTACATCCATGTTTTCTGATGCTTCCTTAGAAATGGTCATTGAGATACTATCAAATTGGATATATCCCATGCAGTAATCGGTAAGTGCCCATGTGTAATCACGAGTAAAGTCCTCAGTGGTGAATGTACCAGTGAAATCATCAGCAGGTGCCTTCCAATCCAATTGAATCATCACGCCATACTCTGGTCGGCTTTCATCCATCGTTTGCAAACCTACCCACCAACTCTCAGACTCTTCGGTGTATTCTGGACCAGTAGCAAACGCATCATAATTCAACTCAATAAATGCCACATCATCCGTCTTAGCAGCAGGTGCTACTTTTTGAGCATTAGCAGCGATTGCTTTCGCTGGTGCTTTCTTTGCGAGAGGAGCAGCAGTGCGCTGCATCTCAGCATTAGGCAACTCCAACTTCATCTTCTCCATTTGCTCTGCTTTCTTAATAGAGCTCTCGGTCTGATGTTTTACTGGACCTTCCTTAGAGGTCTTCACTTGCAGTGGCAACGCAGACATAGACATTGTCACTACCATAGCCATGAAAAGAGTAATAATTTTCTTCATACAGACTAAAATTTAATTGTTAATAATAAAGTTATCTATATATAGTGTTACTATATTAAACAGTTATCAAGGGCTTTGGTGATGGCTTCGCGGTTGATGTTTTGACCGATAAAGACCAATTTTTGCATACGGTCGCCATATTGCTCGTCCCAATCGCGTTGGAGCATAGGGTCGCGTGCCATGAGTTGCATGAGTTCTTCCTCTGGCATAGTGGCATAGAAACTGCCCGCTTGCTTAAGATTGAACTGCTTGCCCGCCTGTTCAAAGAGGTAGCACATATCATACTCCTCCTCAAAATAGCACATACCCTTGCAACGAATAATACCTTTGTCCCAATGACGCGCCACAAACTCATCAAAGCGATTGAGGTCAAATGGTTGGCGACGATAATACACGAAGGTGGTTATGCCATACTCATCGCCGTGGTTGTGGCAATGGCAATGCGGGTCATCACACTCGTGATGATGGTCATGACAATGGCAATGCGGATCATCACACTCATGATGGTGGTCGTGGTGATGATGATGTTCGTGATGGTGGTCTTCCTTAATATCCTCCTCCACCTTCTGTATCCACGTTGCTGAAGTCGCTACCGATTCAAAATCAAAGAGATTAGTATCCAGTATCTCGCCGAAAGGCACATCGCAATAATCACAGTCAATAATCTTGGCTTTGGGTTGAATAGCGCGCAGGATAGCACGGATATGTTCGCGTTCCTCCTCACTTACCTCCGACACCTTATTTAATAATATAAGGTTGCAGAACTCTATTTGCTCTATGACCAAAGAAGCTAAATCTTCCGCTTTGGCTATTGGCAATTGACTATTGGTCATAGGCGAGAGTTGCTCCACGAACTCATCTCTCATGCGTAGCGCATCCACCACTGTTACGATAGCATCCAATTTAGGCGAAGGGCTATTAGGCGATGAGGCGATAAGGCTGGTATAAGAGCATATAGTTTGCGCAATAGGTGCAGGTTCGCAGATACCCGATGCCTCAATGACAATATAGTCAAAGGCATTGGCAGCACACAAGTCGTGGAGTTGTTGTACCAAATCCATCTTCAGCGAACAACAGATACAGCCGTTCTGCAAAGCAACAAGGTTGTCATCCTGCTGCGCCACTACTCCACCCTTCTGTATGAGTTCCGCATCGATATTGACTTCGCCTATATCATTGACAATCACCGCGAAGCGTATGCCTCGGCGATTGGTCAATATTCGATTCAACAGGGTCGTCTTGCCACTGCCGAGATACCCCGTCAGCAGCAACACTGGTATGTTAGCGTACTGAAGCATATTGTACGTAGAGGTCGTAGTATAGGTTAAACAATTCTTTTTGTTGGTAACGCTCGAAGTTTTGCAGTACGTAGCCAAGGATAGCCAATTGCTGTTGCAACGTAGATTGCGATGATGCACGTTGTTCCTTAGGCAACGATGCGCCCCATGCCATATACTCTACACTGTTGTCTGCTACTTTGGTCATGATAGCATTGGCCTTCTCTATCTCACCCAACTGATAATAGTACGCAGCCATCGTCGCAGAAGTGTAGTCATAGGAAATATTATACCCTGGCAACATCTCCTCTGCAAAATCCAATACCTCGAGGCACTTATCGTGTTTACCCTCGTTGTAAAGTGCCTCAGCCAGTTCCATAAACATCATACGATGGGTACGGCACATACGCATGGTATTCTCATCAATATAAATTCCTGGTACGTTCATATTGCCGTATTTGAATTTATGCAGCATATTGTCGTACATCACCTCTGTGTTCACACGATGACGTCCATCTGCGCTACGCTCTGGGGTGATACGGTATGCCAAACCTGTGAGTTCCAAGTATGGGTCAAGACCCAAGTGATAGTCATTGCCAATCGTCACCGCAAAGTATATAGGACGCTTCCATTCGTTGGTCGAAAGCATATCCATCACCATCATCTCCGAACGAGTAAAGCGACGGGCTTTCTTAAACATAATCTTTTGACTATCAGGAGCGAATACATACAACTGGTCGCTTGGCAGATATCCCTCGCCATCACGCTTGGTGCGTGGGTCATCCGAGTGCAAGAATTGGAATGCCTTCTTGACCTCCAGTGGTGCATTGAGGCGGTTCTCCACCCATACCACTTCGTTCTTACCCGGCATATAGTCCTTCTCCTCCCACGAGATAGGCAGACCAGGCGAGTTATAGTATGGTCGTTTCATTTGGCTGATATACCAATCCGTTTGCAGGTACGACAGGTTACATGCACGCACATCATCGCGCTCCTGCTCTACCTCTAAGTTATACCATAGTGGGAAGGTATCATTATCGCCGTTGCAGAAGATTATCGCCTCCTCATCGCAACTCTTCAGGTAGTTAGCACCAAAGTCGCGCGCCGCATAGCGATTCGAACGGTCGTGGTCGTCCCAGTTCTGACATGCCATCTGCGCTGGAACGAGCAAGGTAACCAACACAGCAACCGCTGCTACAACCCCACGCATTTTCTCATTCTTCACGGCGTGGTTGAGTATATCAATGATTGCCATTACGCCCAAGCCAATCCATATACAGAACGCATAGAACGATCCCGCGTACGCGTAATCGCGCTCGCGCGGTTGATAAGGTGTCTGATTCAGATACACCACAATAGCCAAACCTGTCAAGAAGAACAGCAAGAACACAATGGCAAACGAACGATAGCCCTCTTTGTTCTTACCCTCGTTCTGGCGCTTGCCAAGTTGCCAGCACAGACCAATCAAACCTAAAAGAAGCGGCAACATATAATAGACATTATGTCCCTTATTCTCACGGAGTTCCGTTGGCAGTTTGCTTTGGTCGCCATAGAGTGCGTTATCAATGAATGGGATACCCGAAATCCAGTTGCCCTTAGTCAGTTCGCCATGCGACTGTAGGTCGTTTTGACGACCCGCGAAGTTCCACATGAAGTAACGCCAATACATAAAATTGACTTGATAGCGGAAGAAGAACTTCAGGTTCTCGCCAAACGTTGGGCAGTACTCCGTCTTGGGTTGTCCGCAATAGTCATAGCGAATCTTCTTGCCCTTGACATCCGCCCACGACTTATACGCATCTACATGGTGCGCTTGTCCTGAGTGCATACGTGGGAACAGCATCTTAAACTCGTCCATATACACATACGAGTTCTTGTAACCCGTTACTACATAGCGGTCTTTCGCGGGGTCCCCGACGGAACTCGTGGTTCCGTGGGGTGCTTTTTCCCCTTCTACCTTTGGTGCAGGAGCATATTGCGCATGACCTTGTTTCTCCACAGGAATACACATATTGCCCTTCACCTCCAGTTTCACAGGCGCATTGTAGGTCTGTCCGTAGAAGAGTGGCGTATCGCCATACTGCTCGCGGTTGAGATAGTATTTCAGCGAGAAGACATTGTCGGGCGAGTTCTGATCCATTGGGGTGTCCGCAGAAGAACGGATAACAATCGCTGCATAACTGGCGTAGCCAATCACCACCACCGTCACCATCATGGCGATCGTGTTCAGCCAACGCGCAGGGATAACTTCCTTCTTTGCGAATAGCACAATCAGCATCACATTGATGAGAATGACACCTATCGCCCAACTCTCTTTAATGAATGGCACACCAGCCAACGCCATTGCCAACACAAAGGAGATAATCGTTCTTGTATTGAGACCAGTCGTCTCCCCTCCTTTTAAGGAGGGGTCGGGGGTAGGCTTTTCAATGACTTGATAACTCTCCCAAATAGCCCAAACGAGTGCTGCTGCCATCAGTACCAAATAGACTGCCAAACCAGTATTAAATGGGCAACCTAACACGTTGGTAAACAGCAACTCAAACCATCCTGCTATAGTTGGCACACCAGGGATAATACCATAGAGTATGACTGCCAATATAGCCACCGATACGCCAAAAGCGGCGCATACGCCTTTCCATGTAAATTCGTGGCGACGGAAGTAATATACCAACACGATAGCAGGAATAGTCAGCAAGTTCAAGAGGTGCGTACCGATACTGAGTCCCATGAGATAGGCAATCAGTATCAGCCACTTATCCGAGCCCTCCTCATCCGCATGTTCGTCCCATTTCAGGATAAGCCAGAAGACAACTGCTGTGAAAAGCGAAGAGAGTGCATATACCTCACCCTCTACGGCTGAGAACCAAAACGTGTCAGAGAAGGTGTATGCCAACGAGCCTACCAAACCAGCACCTAAGATAGCAATACCTTGAGTAAGACTCATTGCCTCACAAGCCATTCCCTTTAGGGATGCGTCTGGGGTAGGCTCTCCCTTCCCTTTAGGGGAGGGTTGGGGTGAGGCCAACTTGCGTCCGAGCGCGGTAATCGTCCAGAACAGGAACAGTATGGTAAATGCCGAAGCCAATGCCGACATGGCATTCACACACATAGCTACATGTGCTGTGTCGCTGGCAAACAGCGAAAAGAAATGTCCGAGTAGCATAAAGAATGGTGCTCCGGGTGGGTGACCTACGTCCAACTTATGTGCACTTACAATAAACTCGCCGCAGTCCCAGAACGAGGCTGTAGGCTCCATTGTCAAAAGATAGGTTGTAGCAGCAATGGCAAACACCAGCCATCCGCAAATCCTATTCCACAGTTTGAAATTTTTCATATTTTTACTTTACTAACGTTCCTTTGCAAAGCCCTAAGGCACAAAATAGCGTGCAAAGGTACTAAAAATATTTTATATACGCAAGAAAAAGTGCAGATTGCTCCGCACTTTCTTCTAAATCACTTTAAATATACTTACGCTAAACGCAGGAACTTCAGCTATAACTGAATAGTTATCCAGGCGCCATGGCCATCGTAGTAATCATAATCCACCTCAGCCTCAAAAAGGTTCTTATTCAATTGATTGACTTGATGGTAAATAGCAGGGATAACCATATTGCCTTTAGCATCAATTACTCCTTGATAACCTCCTGCATAGTACTTAAAATAGCCAGTAGGATGCTCGTTATATTCATCTGTAGCAAGGTACATAGGTTCAAAGTCATACGAGCTACAGAAAGGAAGAATCACGTTGCCCGTATTATCTATTTGCGCCATAATACCATTTTTCGTTGCGAAAAGACGTTCGCCTTCACACCAAATGTCATCGTATTGTAGCGAAACAAGGATGTTACCCCGTAAGTCCATTACACCATATTTGCTATTATCTTGAAATATGCGCACACCACATTCGCTGGGTGACCAAATGCAATCGTAGATAGTATCCACCACTAACTCGCCTTGCTGATTAATCAGACCACATTCGTTTTGGGAATTGGTGATGGTAGCGTAACCATTATGAAAAGCGTACCCAAAGCGATTAATGGCATGTTCCGATGTAGGATATTGGCAGGGGACAACTTCTTCGCCCGCAGAGTTTATAAAGCCTATTTTCATATCTTGACAAACAGCAGCTAATCCTTCGGAGAAGTTCCATGCTCGGTCATAACGTCCTTCTATGACAATTTCACCAGAATGGATATTGATGAATCCTCGACGTCCCTTCAAGTCGCAATAAACGGTTAGCGAATCGCCCTCACTAACACTCAATGATACCCAACGCATCTTGGGTGAGACAACATTTTGGGTATTCTGGTTGTAGATAAGCACATAGTCCTGTTTGTGTCGATAATACTTGCGCAATTGCAACGAATCATTGATTGTAGTTCCAGAGAAATAGTTGTTGCTACGTACTTTCCGTTCTACAAGGTTCCCTACGAGGCACGAACTAAAAATTAGTACACCTAATCCAAATAGTGCAAAAGCAGAGATTAGGATTTTCTTCCAAAGTTTGGGTTGATTGGTTTTCATACGTTTATTTGATTTAAAATTTGTTTTATTTGTATAGAGTACGCAGATTTAAATTTCTATCATTCTGCTCCATCTTTTTTGCATTTTATTACAGATAAAAATACCGATCTGTAGAATAATAGGTCGGTATAGTGTTATATTTTGTCAAATTGTACCTGATGGGCTGGTGATGTAGAAGCAATGAGTTAGTAATTTTCCCATGCTAATAATTTTTCACGTAATCTATCATCATGCACTCCAGCTCTTACACCAATCTTTTTTTCTGGTGATACTGCATGCAGTTTTTCGACGAAACGACAGTGTGTATCTATGACACCCAGAAGAGCAATATATTTCTCATCTGTTTGTTTTCCACAGTAGTACTTATCTAAATAATGATAGCTTCCGTCGGGACTAATTTGCCATAATATCTTGGCTAATCCATTTTCAAAACATTGAACTCCAAAATCATATCTTCTTTCTCGTATAATGACTCTATTTTTCACTTCTTTGGGCAAATCAGTGATGCTGTCCCATGCTATATCTTCATCTTTGATAAAGCATAGATGGTAGTGATTATCTATGAGCATATAGGCAGTTTTATAAACATGATTGACTATATACGTCGCCGCTTTGGTAATCTTTCTATCAAAAAAGCGAATCCATTCCATATTTTCACCCAGAGTAACTCTCTCGCATTGGCGTTTTGCGATTTGACATGCTATAAGGTTCTTATATCTACTTTTTGATGATAGTATCTTCATGTACCACAAGTGTAATTTACCAACTCCTTTATATAGTTTCTTAATGTAAAATTCGAATTGCGTAATCATATTACGCTTTAGTTCTACTATCTTGCCCTTATCTAACTCGTCCCAAAATTCTTGTGGTAGGCTGACATTTGGTAGTTTGGAAGTAGCGCGAAACATTGGAGCGACGATACTAACAGGCCATAGTCCTCCTCCGCAGCCGATAGGGGTGACTAAGAAATGTAGTTCAGGGTGGCTCTTTGCATATTGAGTGAAAGTCTCGATTGAAGTTCTCAGTTCAGATCTTCCAATATGTCCACCAATAGTAGGGATGGCATAGGATTGTCCTTGTCGTCCTTCTCGTTGTCCCATGATGGCACCGAAATGATTGAGTGCAAAATTAGATGCGCCATCAAAATGTCGTCCTGAATTGCGACAACCGAAAACAAATATCTCGTTTTCTTGAAGTGTTTCAATCCATCGTGGTGTGATGTGTCGTTCGTTGGGCATAGTTTTATTGTTCTACTTACTATGGCTAATTCCCATAATGATTAGTTTGTTTTTGTTTATGTTTTTCGCAGCGCATCTGTAGCCCAGCGAAGATAGGTGGCGAATTTTAAGCCTAATCTATGATTTTTCAGTAGCGTATCCATGACTACGCATACGCTACTGAACTGGCTGATTCGACTCCATAATGCGGCGCGGGAAGGGTACTTAACGCTCCGAATATCTCGGGGAGGTATTTATCTATTGTTCGGATGCTATTACCAATTGCCACAAGTACGATTGTCTTATTGATAGCACCATCATCCACAGGACAACTTACACGGAAAGAGATTTCACCGTCTTCAGCATCCATCGTGAAGAAACCAAGAAGCAATGAGTGGTTAATCTTGTTAAGTAAACTGCAAAACATAAATCGCTTCTCTTCAGGAACCGTAATAGGAAATGTAGTAATGGCCACCAGTAGTTCTTCATCTTCCAATGGCACCAAACGCTGGCTATACGTGGTATATTCTGTGGAGATTTGATAGTCAAACACTTCCTTTTCTTCATCGTAATGGAATTTCATGTCCATTTCTTTCAGTGCACTTAGCACTGCATCATAAATCTTTTTCATAGTTCAATTAGTTGTTATTAGTTATGCATTAAGTACTACTGCTTCTGCGCCAAACCAGTTATCCAGGGTTTCTTCCACTTTATTGGTAATTTCTACAGTAATCTTTTTAGATATCCTATTATAAACATAGGCAATGACGGCAGCATCATCCAGTATGCCCAACAATCCCATAACGCGCCTTGGTAGCAAGTCTGATGGAATCACGATATACGCAATTGCCCCATAAATCAATGCTTTTTCCAATGTGGTAGTTTCGGCATTGCGCATGACATAGTAGAAAGTAAGGATAGGTTTAGTGGCAACACGACCTGCTTTAAGGGCATAGGTTTTGAGTTTTTCCCAAAGTTCTGCAAACTTGGCTTTCCAATCTACTTGTTTTAGTTCATCAAGTAGTTCTCCTACTGGTTTGCCCATCATTAGATAGACAAGTACCAAAATACAAATCGTAAGAATCATAATTGTTTGTTTTTTTAGTTCGTTTGTTGGTATAGAGTAAGAACAAGCAAACAATCTATCATTTCTCTGATATTTTATTTCATTTCTTGCAATTTATCAATCAATGTTTCCATACCTATTGTAGCATTTTCTTGAATATGCTCAAACTCATCGGCAATATATTCGTCATATGGATTAAATGCTAAACCAGGATTAATGATATACTTTTGTGCTTGAGGAGGAGCAAACCGAAGCAAACTAGCAGCTGGATAAACGGTCAATGAGGTACCAATTACGATTAGTATGTCGGCTTTTCTAACGATAGAAATAGCCTGTTCAAACATAGGGACAGTCTCACCAAACCACACTACGTATGGTCGCAATTGGCTACCGTCAGCCGCTTTATCTCCCATGCGCAAGGGCACTTCCAAAGGTAATTGTTGAATACAATCAGAATTATCTTTGTTAAGAGAAGATGTTACTTTGCATATCTCACCATGTAGATGTAGCACATTGGTACTACCAGCACGCTCGTGCAGGTTATCAATGTTTTGCGTAATGATATGTACATCATGCCATTTTTCCAATTCTGCTAACAAGTAATGCGCATGATTCGGCTGTATCTTCATCAAGTCCCTGCGACGCATATTATAGAACTCAAGTACAGCAGTAGGGTCTTCAGCCCACCCCTCTACGCTGGCCATACGCTGCCAATCGTATTGCTGCCACAGACCGCCTTTGTCGCGAAATGTGGCTACTCCACTCTCTGCGCTCACACCAGCGCCACTCAGTACTACCACATGAAGACGCTTATGATTTTGTCCTTTTTCAGGCAAATAATTGTATTTAAAATTTGTTTTCATTGTTAATTAGGTTTTACGCCTCAATATATCAATTTTTAGGTAACAAATGCTTCAGTACCCTATCCCAATCTGGATATTGTGCGGAACCAAATTGAATCCATTCGCCTTCAAATTCGCTTGTGCCATTTTTACCGCGGTCATCAATAAGAATATCGCCTTTGCAAAGATGTTTGCAATGAGTAATGACAATACGTTTGTGGAACACGTCGTCCAGATATTTGGTTACCCACAACACTTTGTCGCTCCACGCGGATGGATTTTTCCATGGTGCTGTGGATAGGATATAGCAGTCGTAATGCTTAGCTAATTCATGCACTGCCTCAATTGCTCCTGATATAGGCTGCATAGAGCCAAATAAGCCCGGTATCTCATCTTCTTTGCCAGCATAGGCTTGTAATGTTTCTTCGCTTTGTTGTGCTAATCCAGATTCAAAATCTACGAGCACACCGTCCATGTCAAAATAAAGTCGTTTCATAATCTTGATGATGATTTCTTGTATTAGTTTTGTGATTTTTGGGTAGCTAAGACCATGTATGGTCCATCTCCCACATAATACAAAATAGGCAATAATTTGGTAGGAATCTCCTCGTGAACCATACAGTAATTGCTCTCAAGTTCGATTTTTGCGTATTGCAGTATCAGTTGCTCCGTGATGGGTTCTCGGGCGAAGATATAATTCTCGTAGCAGCGTGTGTCGCTATAGTCATAAGAGTCAAATTTTGGATAACTCTTGTCAATAATTCCGACATGTATATTCTCCAATGGAATATGCTCTTTTGTGGGGAAACAAAATAGATACGAACCCATACTTGCTGTCATTTCGCAGTGTTGGCGAACACCTTCTAAGCCGTGAAAAGTATGTCCTAAAATAGTAATATCATCATCAATATGATACATTTGTATGTCGTAATCAGCAATTGGATGTTCTGTCCAATATTTGGTGATATATCGAATGGTTAATGGGCTGATATTGTCTTTAGGTACAATAGCGAAGATCTCATCTAACAATCCCTCTATTCCTTTTTGACGGAGTATATCGCGCATCACGATATTGTACTGAATAAAACGATCCAATTCTGCACCTATTCTATCAGATTGATAAAGAGCTTTTAAGGCCTCTTGCCACGTGAAGAAATACCTTGTTTCAAAATAATTGGAGATGCAGACCTGTGGTAGCATTGGGTTGAGTTGAGGTTTCATAAGCGAGTTGGTTTTTAGAAGTGTTAGATGTTTAGTGTCTATGTCAAAGTGTATCAGTATGTTTGTTATTGGAAACTAATTCAATACGACAGCTTCTGCACCGAACCATTGGTCAAGGGTATCATTGACTTTGTTTGTGATTTCAGCGGTTATTTTGCCAGAGATTTTCTTATACACATACGCAATTACCGCTGCGTCGTCTAATATACCTAAGAAACCTAACACCTTGCGCGGAAGGAGGTCTGCAGGAATAACGATATACGCTATTGCTCCGTATATCAATGCTTTTTCCAGTGTAGTGGTTTCGCTATCGCGCATAACGTGATAGAAGGTAAGGATAGGTTTAGTGGCAACGCGACCGGCCCAGAGGGCATAGGTTTTGATTTTGTCCCAAAGCTGAGCGAACTTGGATTTCCAATCCGCACTCTTCAACTGCTCAAGCAGTCCATCTACTGGTTTGCCCATCATCAGATAGACAAGAACCAAAATGCAAAGCGTAATAATCATAGTGCACAAGGGTTATGCGTATGCCATGGACTTGTTACTACTCAGCGCAGGAGCAGTAGTTGGTAGATTACCTATTGCAGCCAACAACTCAGGAAGGTGCTTGTCGATGGTGGTAATGCTATTGCCAATGGCTACCAGGACAATGGTCTTATTGATAGCTCCGTCATCTACCGGACAACTCACGCGGAATGATATTTCGCCATCTTCGGGATCCATCACATAGTGACCTAAGATCAACGAATGATTGAGTTTGTTGAGCAGACTATTCATTAAGAAGCGTTTGTCTTCAGGCACCATAATGGGGAAATTGGTGATGGCCAGTAAGAGTTCTTGCTCCTCCAATGGTACTAATCGCTGACGATAGGTCGTTAGTTCGGTTGATAAGCGATAGTCAAAAACCTCGTTTTCTTGGTCGTAGTCGAAATGGATGTCCATTTCCTCCAGTGCACGTAGCACTGCATCATAAATCTTTTTCATAGCGTTTGTAAAATTTGATTGTTTGTAAGTATAGAGTATTGGTTTAGGTAGAATCTATCATTCTTGAGATAAAATTTAATAAAAACATATTACATTTGCGTATCCAGATATTTTCTTCTCCAAGCCCTTTTCTCGGGGGTATCGTTAGTGTCGTCATCGATGGCAATGGGAACATCATTGGCTAAGTCAAGTGCTAATGCCTCAATCAGCCATCTCAGTTCTAAGTCCTGCTTATAGTAATGAGGTATGGCATCGTATCCATGGAGTGCTCCCATGATATTTCCTGTGATAGCTCCTGTGGAATCACTATCTCCAGAGTGATTGACAGCTGCAATGATGGCCTTTTCAAAATCATCATAATACTTCATTGAGCAGTATAATGCAATCGCTAAGGCTTCGTCTGCGGTCCAACCTTCACCTAATTGCATAATAGCCTCTTGGTCGTTGTCTGCGGAAGCGGCCAAGTCTTTCGCTTTGTTGATTAATTGCTGTAGTTCGTATAACTCATATGGATGATCTGGGTAAATCTTCTCAATGTTTATCAAGCAGGAGTCAACAATGCTATACAATTGAAGAGGATATATGTACGCATAAGGTATTAGGTTCTCAATCAATAGATACAAAAACGCAGCAGGGATATATCCGAGAGGGTTTTTGTGCGTCAAGGCAGCAATATCGCCAGCCTCTTTGGCATAGGAAAGACTATCTGATAGAGAGTAATATGTATCCGTAGGATTGCATGCATGTAAAGCTATAGGGGCTACCCGCATAATGCCCCCGCAGCCTTTGCTGTCATTGACTACTGATTGGTCTTGTTGCAGGCTTCGTAGAGCAGACATACACGTGAGTCCTGGTGCTCTTCTAGCATAAAGTTCCTTGGTATTGCAGATCCAGAAACGGTGTTTCTGATTATGGGAATAGTGTTCTGTTTGTGTTTGAAACCACGCGATATAGGCTTCGCAGATTGTTTCCGTCTTTTTAGCCGGCAGACCTATTGCATTGAATGACTGATAGCATAATATGCCATTAGCGGTGTATAGGCTCATTTGAGTGTCGTCGGATATTTCTGCTACCCCATTAGCATTCAAATGATAGCGTGTGATTCCAGATGGGCCATACTTATGAATGATTTGTGAATAACTCATAAACTCCACTGGATATCCAAGGGCATCACCGATGGCTCCTCCAATCATTGAGCCGAGGACTTTGTTTTTGTATGCTGTAATGATCATAGTTATGTTGTTTATTGGTGTTAAAAGTAAGTTAGGATTGTCATTTACGACGTAATATGACTTGCCAAAAGACTTCGCGGTGGCGACCAAGTGCTCCAACTTTAAGGAATAAGGTTATTTCATTCTTTGTTCCCATATCCACATCATAGCCTAAAGAAACATGGAATGCATCTTGTGGCTCCGAGAAATAGCATTTGGTCCGCGGTGTCATACACATTGCCTTATCATTGCGATACATAAGTCCAAAGTTGAGCGGTTCGTCGCATCCTTGTTTTATGCGGAAGATGGCATTCACCTCCACGAATGGCATAGTACTGTCCACCTCAATTACTTCGTTATTGTCTATCGTTTGTTCTGGTTGCAAATCAATTGAGGCTGATATTGATAGTAGTTCTACATGTTCAGTGATGTCAATCTTCTTTAGTTCGTCAAGGTTAATTGCCCAATATATTTCCTCTAGCAATTCTGCAGAGTCAAAGTTGTGTCTTGCATAATGCAACGCTTCTAATCGGCGATACTTATGGTAGTTTTGATCACTTAGCCACTCAACTAACATAAACTCTTCAAACTCGCGCAGGAGGTCTTGCGCGAATTGTGTATGGATGGCAGGAGACTGCATTGTTATAGCCTGTAATTCTTCGAATGAAGAATAATCGCGATGATCAAGACGTAATGTATAACTCATATTAATTATTGTGAATAGTATTAGCAAATGTGCGTATAAAATCTATTTGTGCTTCTGTTTCTGGTGCAGACATCCAATTCGCACGTTCATGAGAGGAAAACATGTGACGCATTTTTGCAAGTGCTTCTTCAGCATTCATTTGCTTGAAATAGACATAGTAGCATGCGACAATAGTTCCTGTTCGCCCTACTCCCCCAAGCAATGAATGTAGAATTTAGCAAATGGTTTCTCTAATAAACTACATTCTATTGTTCGAAATAGTTCAACCACATCTTCCACCGCAGCAGGAGTACCTCCATTAGGGATGGGTAGTTGGTGACGTTCTATAGACAGAGATAGGAATTGTGCATAAGGAGGCATTTCGCCACTTTCGGTAAGGTCGATAAAGTTATTGATACCGAAAGCTGTAAATAGCTGTATTTGCTGTCTCCCGATGGAGTTGTCCCAATCCCAAACGGGATATTCCCCCGCCCAGACGTTTAAGTCAACACGGTAGGAATAGCCTGTAGGTTTCATAGTTAAGTCTAACTGTTTGGTCATAGGTCTTTATGACGATTTCTTTTTATACTCTTGATACTTCTCATCGATCCATTTTCCCGCTTCCTGGCAAGCGCGATAAATCATGTATTTCATTGCACTAGTCATAGTTGTCATGTTTTTAGAGGTTAATATTAATGTTTGTACAATTCTCTTTCGGCGATTGCGAGGGCTTTCTCGTCGAGTTTGGATTGCTGAACCATTCCCCACACCTGAGCGATAACTACTGGTGCAAATACGAACATTGTGATTAGTGTAGGTACCAGTTGTTGTTTGACAACGCTCACACCAGCCTCAAAGGCTATTTCGCCAGAAGAAATCGGTGTCATGGTGACTTCCAATGCGGTTCGTAGTCCGAGTGCTGCTTTGAAAAGTCCACCTTTAGAGATAAAGATTCGTTGCCCACTGGCAGGATCTTCGATACGTACCTCGTAACCTTCGTTTACGAATGCTTGACGAATCTTCTCCGCCACTTGCGGAATGCGTGCTGTATCACCGTACAGCGTCTTTTTAGTTGAAAATGCTCCCATAGTTGTATTGTTTTGATTGTTTGTTTTTCAGTATAGAGTGATTTTAAATTTCAATCTATCATTTTAGCAGAAAATTATTCTGATTTGTCCCGAAAGCATTAATAAGTTATCTTCACCTTTTCATCTTCTTTTTTGGTAGTCTTATCCTTTATAATACCGTAGAACCATTCAAGAAATTCGTCTGGTACTAATATCGGAATAAGCATACGCTGTATTTTACAATACACACAAACATCCTCCGTCATAGACCCTTTGATCATATAAGTTTTATGACCACAGACACCACAGCGACCAGTAGGTCTTTCAAAATCTATGTCACTCAAATCACCCAAAATCTTATTTTTCAAATAATCCAATATCATAACTTATTCTTTTTTTGTTTACATTATAGTTTCTTCCAGTTTCTGCAAGAAATCCTCTACCATTTGTTGTCGTATTGGCTTTATATGCTCAATTTCTCCTTTCATTAGAACAATGTGTTGATAAGACATTCCCATTTCTACAATCAATCGAATAAATTTTCTATTTGAATAAAACAAAAGTACTACATCCTCCGAAGAACCAAAGAATGATGTGCTTTTGAGAGTTGAAGGTAATCTTAATGTTCCTGACAGAACAAACATTGATTGATCTAACTGTTTGGAGAAAATAACAAACTCGTTCCAACTAGCATTTAAACACTTTTTAATCAATGTCATTGCTGTAGTGCGCATATCTATGTATTCCACCAAAGAGCACTTCTTTTCTTTACGAATATGCACATCTACAGCCTCAATGACATCAATTATAAATTGTCCGTATTCCATATGTTATAGGAATTATTACGTTCAAACTAACCGATAGACCCACCAGTTAGTTTTGCAGCAATAGCTCCTGCGGCTAACGCTCCAGAACCACCTGTTAATAAAGTTACACCACCAACCACTACTACTGTTGCTGCTGCCATACCTAAACCTCTAGCAAAGCCTTTCCAAAAATCATCCTTCATAATCGTAAAATTTAATAGTTAAACATTATTTTGATTTGACGCTGCAAAGGTACTGCTTTTCTCCAACATAATAACAAAGAAAAAATTCTTCTATTATTTTTCTTGGATTTATAGTTGAACCATTGGAAATATTTCCAAATAAAAAAGCGAGCGTACTAACACTCGCTTTGTAATATCTGAACATATTGTTCTAAAGGTAATTCATCTGTTTTTGATTTTCTTACATAGAACATATCAAGTGGGGCCTTAACTCTATATGTTTCTTCTAATTTATCCACATCATCGTCATATTTTTCCTTGTGTGGTATAAATAATCCTTTATTATCTAAGAATAATGCTCGATCTATATCATCCTTAATTTTTGAGATGTATGTTCCTATTTGTTGATAATTGATTTGTAATTTATTCGGATCAAATCTTTCATGGAGATAATTCTGTTCCTTTTGTCTTGCGTTGTCATAAGTTTTACAGATAACTCCTATTTGCTTCGACATCGCAACTATTATCATATATAGGAAAAATCGAGCAGGAGGCATACTAATTTCAGTAATACCATCAAAGATAAGATATTTTTTCTTTCCTCTACTTAAATCAAACACCACTTTACTTACACGAGGAACTATGGAACGATATACAACATAATCCATCAAAGTTTTGTGAAAACCTTTACATGAAACCCGCTCATTGTTATAAAGTGTGAGTGATGGGTTAACCACTTTTACCAGTTCTAGATACCGATCAATAAATTGTTCTACAGTAGAAAGCACATCATTTTCTATGGATATTAATAGGAAATTAAGGTACTTTTCATGTTGAATAATACCCGACTTTGATTTTGCTGGAATTCGAGAAGTTTTTAATTTAATAACTATAGATGGGACTATTTCAGGGTTTTCATTGTTTTCTAATAAATAGTCATTAACAAAATCTGCAGTTGTTACTTGTATTAATTCTTCAGAAAAACGTTTAGAGTCATTTGGGGTTTGCAAAAACATTGGATGCGAGAACATCATCATCTTAGACAACATACTATTGGTAGATTCATATTCGTCACTACCTTGCACTCTTGCGCCTTCATTTTTTCGGCTAAGGAACTTTACCGCATCAGGTATATAAATAAAATCAAATCCTATTAATTTCAATTTCGACTTTATCAGTGATATCCTAATTGCATCTTGCAATTCATCATTACAATCTTCATATTGATGTTCTGCATAGACTATTTCGCTGCGAGAAAATTTTAGATTTTTCGTTTTGCAAGCTACACCTATTGCGACTTTGTTATCTATATTATCATCATCCAAGATATACCATAATGCGATCAATAATAACGCTTCTGTTTCAGAACAATCACCATCGCACTGAGCTAGATCTAGTGCATCATTATAAAAATTATCGGTGTTATATTTAGGCAACAAATTCTTATGTAGTCTTTTTCCATTTTCATCCAATTCATGCTCTTTTTTCCACTCTTTCAATTGTCCCAATGCACCAACAAATGTGATTTGATGAGCTTTAGTTACTAATTCAATATTCTCAGTTCCATCACTATATAAAATACCATACTTTTTTTTTAGTTTCTCCAGAAAAAGTATTTCGTTATCATCTATAATTCCATCCGAGTTGACGATGTCATAGAACACACGCAATACTGCTATTTTAAACTCTTCTAATTGCATATTTTTCTCTATCAATCTTTTTTTGTTTCATTTAGCACTTTTATAGCATTCTCCATTGCTTGGCGCAGGATATCCACCGTATGTTTGTGCACTCCACTCACAACTGTAGACAAAGAATCTGTAGTATCAACAGCAGGTACGCTATCTTCTTGTATATAATCATTTTGGAGTGGGTTTTGTTGAAATTTTGTACATACTAATCTTACGGGAAGAAGGAAGTTCTCATCACATCTAAATAACTGACCATTCCATCTCAAACAAAATCTAGTTCCTTTAATATCACTTGTTTTAGACCAAAAACACCCATAATCTTCATCCTGAATTGTATTTCTTTGAGAATTAACATAATATCCTGAACGGGGAATTATCATATTCACTCCATTTCTTCCTGTAATTATCTTCTCTTTTATAGGAATAGTTCTATGTCCATCAGTGATATAATTTCCTATTTGCCGCAATCGTTGTTGCAATTCTTCACACTCTTCCTTTGTGGGAAGACGCCAAAAGCCATCAAAAGAAGAGGGAATTTCGTTATAAGTAAAATGTTTACCTATATCATGAGGTGATGACGCACCAATATTTCGATCCGCCCAAAAGACACTTAATCCGAGGTCTACGGCAGTTATAGAATGACCGTCTACAAATATTTCAGGTATATCCTTTTTGATTTGCCTTATGCAATGGCCATCAATCATAAGGGAAGCTTTAAATGTTGCATGTGGTATAGCGTATTTGAATTCTTTTGATATAATCGTTTTGTTGTCATATTCAAAGGTGTTGATATCAAAAGTTTCTTCGCCATAATTGCTAGCGATAGTTAATTTGTAATTTTCGTTGATATGCTCTATTATCTTAATATCAAGCCGAATAACTATATTTTCCTTTAATCTATCGTATACGAATTTGGTTATCTCAAAGCATCTATCATAGGGTATTTTTTCTATTGGGATGTTTTTTCCAATTAATATAGAAATTAACTGCTCCATATACTCAGAGTCACACAAGGTTCCATCAATGGAATCGACCTTGTCTGCTAATTGTTCTTCATCCAAATCACGTAGAAACTGAGACATCTTATCTTCACGTGCGGAATCCAACAAGTCTGTATAAACATCGTTATCGGATAAACAATCGTTAAAATATCCTTTTAACTGATCTAAGTTCTTACAAAATTCATCGTTAATGTACAACATATTCTTTACTTTGAAGATTTGGAAGCTGGGGTAAACTTATATATTTCTTGCATTTCTATAATCTGTTGAATGGCTGTTTTTTGGTTTTCTTTACCTTTTTGGTTTGCCATAATAGACTTCTTCATATCTTCAATTACCGATTGAAAATCAGATACCTTAATCTTGATTTTAGTTGGTTTGAAATCTTCTTTGTCTTTATTGACCTCTTTTTCTTTTAAATACTCAAGAAACTTTCTTTCAACAACTATATTTAAAACACACTCTATTTCAGATCCTGCGAATTGCCCCTCCATTTTTTTTGTAATATCTGTATAATCCTTTATTTCAGAAAAATCGAACAAACATTCTATATCATTCAAATAGCGTTTATTAATTTTTTTTTCTAAAATTTCAGCTGCCTCTTGTTGAGTAGGGAAATCAACAAAATACACTTCATCAAAACGTCCTTTACGCATAAACTCAGGACGCAACACTCCATTGGCTGTTGCAACAATATATACAGGCGATTTTCGCTCTTGCATCCACGTGAGGAAATGTCCCATCATACGCAATACGAGCATATCCTCATCTCCCCCAGGATTGTTTCCTCCTGCAAATGCTTTCTCGATTTCATCTATCCATAATACGCATGGATGGGCGGCTTCGGCTGTAGACAGTGCTAATCTAAGATTCGCTTCACTTTCTCCTACATATTTACCCATTAGGCGACTAACATCCAATCGTAAGAGGGACACACCAAACTTATTAGCAGTTGCTTTTGCAATCATACTTTTACCACAACCAGGCATACCTACGACAAGAATACCTTTAGGAATAGGTACATTATATTTATTCGCATCTCCTAAATTTCCATATATTTGACTTTTTATCTCAAGATCTTCGCACAGTCTTTTTAGTCCACCCACCTCTTCAAAACTTTCATCTGAATCCATGACCTCTATAATGCCAGAGCGCCTAACGATACGTTTTTTCTCTTCCAAAGCCAATTTTACCGCTTTTGCATTAAGTCCACATATTTCAAATGTGGTTCTTAAGACTTGCTTCACATCATATAGTTGCAAACCTTGAAGAGTACGAACCATCTCTTCTGCATATTTACGCGTTTTAATATTCTCAAAACATTGCTTACCAGCGATATCACAAACACATTGTTTGATTTCATCTTCAATCGGCGGCTTGACTTCTAAGACTGTAATATACTTAGCAATCATCAATGGAATCTTATCAACAGGTTCTGGTGAAACAATAATAATAGTTGTCAATTTATTATATTGTCTTTGCTCGTATTTTATTGCAAATGTCTGGAGCAAAGTTAAGATCTTTGGACTCACTACATCCTTATTAAATAAATTTTTAAAAAGAAAAATTCGTTTTTCATCTAGACTTGGAAGCTTAAAAACGTTGTCCTTAGGATGATTAGGATTGATTAATTTCATGAGAATAAGAGGTATTCCCCCGATTCCAGCAAATCTGTCATATGTTAAATCTATCATCTCTTTTCGATCAAAAGACACAACTTCCGTAAATCCAAGGTCATACTCCAAGACACTATTTTTATCTAATTTTAGTGATTTGTTGTTGTCAACTATATCTTTCAATATTTTATCTACTTGCAGATAATTATCATGTTTGATGTAAACTATAGGACAACTTAATATAGCCTTCGTCAATTGTATTTCAAATTTCTCTGAAGAAGTTTTCATTGTTTTCATAATGACTACTCATGTGATACTAGTGCGCAATATTTCCACTATTCACGCACTAGTATATTTTTTAGCACTATATTTTTTCATCTGCTAATGTATTATCAATTACTTCAGTAACATTGATATTATCCGCAGTATCCTTAACATTTGATTCTGGTAAGACATCCTCTTCTATGATTAGGATATCTTCTGCAGCAGTATCACATTTATCAGTGGCAGCGTGCGTGTTCTTGAAAGAAGGATTATTCGCTACTAATTTATTAAGGGCCTTTTCTACGATTATCTTATTTTCTTCGTCTGAAGAAAATTCTTCATCAACTGAAAGTTTAGAACGTGTGTATCCTGAATACAATAATTGCAACGCATCAGAAGGCTCTCTTCGTAGCCAATCTAAGAATAGAATTGCATTTATCGGACTCATCATGTCATATTCTAAAAGTTCTTTTAAACTTACACCATTACATTCAAACGAAAGAATATTCTCAAGAGAAGTAATGTCATTTTCTATAACCTGAGAAACTAATAATTTATACTCATTGGGGAGTTGACGAACTCGCCAAATTACTCTTAAAGTTTCAAAGTTTGTTAACTTCTCTTCATTGAGACAGTAATTATATAATTTTGAATATTGAATAGTTTTCATTGTTTAAGCATTTATTAAGTTATTATAATTAAGTTTAATTCTATTCTCACGACCAAAAGCGTATGCCTCTACTGGTTGTTTACAATAGTCTTCATAAGGAGTTGTAATATATTCGCCAATACCTGGCCAATTTTGTGCAAAAAGGTATAATTGTTCTTCAGTATAACCATATTGTTCAAAAGGTCTGTCATTAGCATACGCACTTAAGGCTTCAAATTGGGCAGCATGTGTTAACTCATGAAAAACCGTGTATACTTGCTCTTCAAATAACGTAGGATCATTAGATACAATCATGTTTTCATTTATCGTTAATTTACGATTTCTCCAATTATATGCTCCACACGTTTTGCCATCTAAACTTTCAATAGTAACATCCAGTTGATTATAATCTATTCCAAAAATCTCGCAACCTCCACGTATTATTTCATTAATGCTACATTTACGATCCTCTATACTTGCATTTTTCGCTGCGTATTCTATTCCATTAGGAAATTTTTCTTGCAAAAATTTTCCAGAATCAGCAATAATTTTTTCTTCTTTTTGTGTAGGCACATAACTGTCTGGAAGTACAGGCTTGGGTTTAATCCATTCTCCAAACTCTTTAATTTTTTCTCCTACCATTCGTACTCCGCTACCAATCAACTCACAAGTTTTGGCCGCTGTTTGTTTGACGGAATCCCAGGCATTTTTGCCCCAATTCCTAACCGTTTGAAATATTCTCATAATTTATATAGTTTTATTTGTGTTATTCATATAATTTGTATGTACTTGTCTCTTTTTAGTAAATAAGTGACCTATTTAATATTCCCTTTTACACTTATTACATCCGCATCAAAGTAAATATCTGTTGGGGTGACATACTGGAGTACTTTTTCAAGTCCGTTAATTACATCTAAATAGACATACACCTTTTTTAAAGAAGTGTCCACCTTGACACCTGCGGGTATCTTGGATTGCAAAAAAGATACTACTCCAGAAATAATCATAGAAGCCGCAGCAGAGCAATCATACGAAAGATACAGATGGTGCTCTGTTACTTTATCCACAGATACGGATATGGTAACTGTAGGCACCCAATCACTAATGTCATAACTAATCGCTAATGTTCGCGAACTCTTGCGAATAATTTGCAAGCGAGATACATCCACATTCGCATGATTTCTTAAAAAACGAAGAAACTCGTTGTATGATATTTGTACTTCCATATCAGTTACCTATTTCTATACCTATTCTATAGTTATCCTATACGTATCCTATACTCTTAAATACTTCTTCCGCAGACTGGACATTCGGTGCGACCTTGTGGGATTTAATCCTACACAAATGTTTACGACATATCACATCAAGAGCAATCTTTGGTTCTTTATAAATCCAATCTAATGTTAATAGTGCGGCTGGATATGTATATTTGCGTTCTTCTATCAGTAACTTGATACTGATATCGTTCACTTGAACATCAATTTCTGTTTCTGTTTGCAGCCATTCATCTAAGGCATTCTTCAAACGCACGTCAATTTTTTCTAAATCAGCACTTACCAATTCAGCATCTTTTTCGTTATAACCTCTATTTACTAAAATTGTTTTAATCTCGTTTTTATTCATAATTAGCCCTCCATTTTTTGACGATAAGATTTCATAACATCACCAGCAAAATTTCGTGCGTCTATTTCAATAGGTTGATAATAATACAATCGTTCTCCAATTTTACATAGTCGCTCATTTGTGAATAGCCCTATAGGTCCTATTTCTATTATTGATACAGGCGAACCATCTGCATACCCTAATTCATGCATATTTTGTCTCCATGTTTCTACTTCTGATAAAGATTCATGCACCATACGCTCATCTACATTATACTGCTGATAACGATGACGCCCCTCATGAATAAGTGTTTCCAATACAACATCAAGTACATATGGATTCTCTTTGGAACTATCAAGATACTCCGTATTAATAACTATTCGATCATTTAATTGATAACCAAATAACTTCGAATCCAACATTTCGGTAGATATTATGGTTGCTGGACGATGTTCTATTCTTGCTATTCGTTGCTCTAATTGATTAAGCACATCTACCATTTTCTCAAGAGACAACTCTTTCCAATTATCGAAACGAATTTCTTCTATGTCTACCATATAGTCAGCGATTGATTCTATCTGTGCTCTATCGGAAAGTGCTTCAAGGTATGGCGATTCTAGATACTGATTAATTAGAGTATCCCATGAGGGATTATAAGATTTCATTTTCGAAAGATGGACCGCTGTTTTTAAATCCGGTCTAAATTGTCGAACCATTTTATCATAAGTTTCAACAATCTGCTCTTTATATTCATCTCCACGAAGAAAAATATCTTCGATGCCGAGTTGATTAACTCCTTCATCAATTAGTTGTTGCTGATTTGCATCCAATTCAAAATGCTCTTGCACTTCGAATGATTCTTCTAAAATTTCCTTCATAACACTAAATTATTTTTTACGATGAATTTTACACCAATACACATCAGAATCACTCATATATGATGCTGTGCCTGCATTCACACCTGAAACAATCGCTTGTCCCGTAGCTAGGCGAGGAATGATTAATCTTTGGTCATTTGTCAATCCCATTGAAGATGCAACAGAATCAATATCATCTGATGCTATTAAGCGATGTATGATTTTCAAGTTAGTATTTTTAATAGCATCGGGTATCAGTCTTTCTGGTACTTGATCTACGATTACTAATCCTTGTCCATAGGCTCTAATTTCTGATAACATGTTAGAAAAAAGTTGCCCACATTTTGCCTGTGCCGAATCAAGATTTGAATTATAAGACATTACCCTATGTGCTTCTTCAATGACAGCAAGGTGACGAAGTTTATTCGAGTTAAAAGAAAAATCATCACTTTCAGATTCATTTATTCGGTATTCGTATAAGAATTGTAATAGCAGAGACATTACGAACGAGCGATCGGTATCGTCTCCCATTGCAGACAGATTTATAACACACCTTCCATTGAATAATTCATCCCATGCAATGTCCTTTAAAGAGAAATTATCAAATAATTCTTTCTTCCAACCGTTAAGCAAACTATTAATGCGTACCGTCATAGCAGCTTTAATGTTATCTCTATTTCGTGGATCATATCCCAATGTATTGATGACTCCTTCTAAACATGCCTTTAATAATGACATTGTTGGATATCGTCGATTAGTAGAATCTTCTAAACAATCTTGATAGATATGGAACAGAAGAGTTTCCATGATAACAGGAAGGATGTCGTACATTGGAAATGCAGCTCCAAAAGTAGCTTTGATGCGATCCAAGTGTGCCAATACATTCGAAGTGCCTTCTCCTATTACTTCGAATGGATTTAGACGCAATTGATTGAGACTGATATTTTCGACATCATCTGAATGATTACGCCATTTATATGTAGTTTTGCCAGGCATAAAAATAAGAATTGGTTTCTCGTCTTTTTGCCTGCCTTCGCTTTGCTCTTTTTCTAATTGTTTATTAAAAGAGATTGCCCACTCCACATATTCTGTCTTGGCTGGCTCAATAACCATAAAAGGTACACCTTGTTGTGCAGTTTCTTGCAAAATATTTAGGATGGTATTGGTTTTTCCGCTACCATTAACACCAGTCACCAAAGTGTGGCGCGTTAATGTGGATGTCGGAATCGTGATACCAATATTGGTTTCTGATAAAGAGTACAATAGATTACCTATGCTAATACAATCTGAAGCGTTATGGGGTTGCGGACGTAATGAAAAATCAGGTGAACTATCAATTACGCTAATTCCAGGTACAGAGTGTTGTGGAAAATTAATAAAGCAAGATAATTCCTCTGTAGTGAGCATCGTTGATAAACATGATTCTCCGCCCTCAAATGGATTATGAATGACATAATTTTGGTTACTATCGCCTTGTAGTGTAATAGGTACATTCGGCATAAAAAAGTTATCTAATGCCTTCTTATAGTTGTTATTTCCATCGTTTTGGCAATATAATGGAGTTACATTTTGAACTCGGATTGGCTCAATATGTGAATTTTTACCACTAACTACAGCTTTCAATTGCAATGTAGAGCTCTGAGCTATATCATCATTTGAGGTTAGCAGATATACACCAGTATTCCACATACCACAACCTACACCTTCTTCAAAACGTTCTAATTGTGCATTGAGGTGCTTAACAACATATTCTACATGGCGGTTAACAATAGTAGCTGACAATGATTGCGACTGCCCCTCGGTGTAGCCTAATGATGTTCCATATGATGTAGAATCAGTTGTTGCATTGCTAGTTGACTTTGATTCCTGTGGGATTAAACCTGATAGCAAGAACATTAAAGTTCCTGCATTACCAGAAGCAAATTTTTTGATACCCTCTGGTATGAAAGATGCAATTTTTGACGTTACCGTCGGTGGAATTCCTAATGCTACAGCTAAAGCCGTTCCTGCAATCGCTAATCCAAGTTTACTCTTTTCCGATTTAGATTCTGATGTTGTATTAGTTTCACTATGACTAGTAGTTTTGGATTCTGTTACTGAAGTACTACTATTAATACCATCTGTAAAATTAAATGATTTGACAGACTCTAATTGTCCTGCCATTTCATTGCATTGATTAATAATAGTTCTTATTTTATTTTCATCTATTGGATCTGCTACAACTAAATAAGCAAATTTTTGATTTGATAGTGTTCCTAATAATGTATCTATTGATGTTAAACACTCTTCTCCTTCTTTTCTAACAAAAGAAGGAATGCCTGTTAATGTATAAACATTTTCCAGATCATAATCTTTCAAAAAATTAGTAGGCTTTTCTTTTTCAGTCTTTATTGAATTTGCATTCACACCTTGCCAAGCTGACTTGATAAATGAAGATAGTTGCTTTGCAACCCCAGTGTTTTTGTATTTATGTAGTGTTCTAACACCTAAATACAATTCAATAGATTGACCATTTCCATAAATCAAGAAAAGCAACTGTTTATAATGAGGATCATGGCAAGAAAATAAGATTTTTTGCATCGTAGTAAAATACTGATGCATTGTTGCAGACACTTGCCGCCCAATTTGTGTTATCTTTATCCACTGAATGCATCCACTATCTACTACTGGTCTGGCACTTAAATGCTCCATTAAATCCTCATTGTGCGACAATGTTTCCAAATAACTGCGTTGAGTAAGAAATTGAATACTTGCTCCCATCGCATTAGCAGCCAATATGCGAGCATTATAATTTATGTTTTTATTCATGCCTTATTTTATTTGAAGTTGGATTCTATTAATTTCGTCAATAATGTATTGAGAAATTAATTGTTTGCCCGTGAGAAGTATATTATCTTTAATAATTTTATCATTTTTAAGTTTTTCTTTTATGTCATTTATCAAAGAGTTTTTGTATGTTGATTTATTATCGTTGAAAGCTTCATATACCTTTTTACGTTGGCCAGTATCCAATTTCGTATTTTCGTCATTAAATTCAATAAGTAATGCATCTAGAATTTCCTCGTATGTAGGAGCCTTTTCTTTGTCCTTTTCCGAGAATTTCTCATTATTTAACCATTTCCAAACACGTTTACCCAAATTAACCCCACCGACAATGACTTCTGTTAATACTTTTAAACCACCTGCAGCTACTAAAGCAGCAATATCATATATTAATTTTATAGCCTCAACTAGGGCAGAATCTTCTATTTGCTTTATTGAATCTGCAACAACATTATTCAGCGTATCCATATCGTTGGGTGTCAAATTTACATTTGTTTCTCTTATTTCTTTACTCTCTATTTTACTAAGATTATAATAAGGAAAATGTTTTTTTACATATTTTTCTAATTCTTTCTTAACAGTATCATTTACATATAATTTCATATTGTTGTTAAACGCCAATTGAATGATATCTTTGTAGGAGTTACTCTGTTGGAGCAATTTAGAGGAGATTTTTTTTCTCAAAGCGACAATACTTTCTGAAACTGTTTGATTTTTGAAATTCTCATAACAATTTAGTACTTCCCTTATTATGTTATCCGCAATTTTTTCAGCAGTATCTTGATATATGGGAGTTAGAATATCAGGGGTTGTTATCTTGGAATTATTATATAGCTCTTCTGCCATATAATACAACTTAATGTCAGCACGACCAGCGGTTGCAATACCATTTGAAACTGTCAAAGAAGAGTCTTGAGGAGGTAATAACTTTGCTTGTGTACCAAAAACTGATTGTGCTAATGTTATTACAAAGTTCATTTTAGATGCGCCGCCTGTCAAAACTAACAAAGTAATAGGTTTGTTACCTATTATGTTATCTTTGAAATCTAGAAATGCCTGTTTTACTTGGTTTATATATTCATCAATAATTGTATCAACATTATTTTTCATAATGCGAACACTTAATTCATTTGGAGTGTAAGTAGGCGGAAATTCATAACTTATTTCCATTCTCTTTGTTCTACTATATTTGGAATAGAATTGTTCTTTTGACTCTCTTATGTCAAAAAGTAATTTTGTATATTCCTTTATATCTCGATCTTCTAATGTCTCTATTATGGTAGGTAATTGCTCATTACCTAATTCTTCATGCCATGTTTTTAAATGATTGAAGATCTTTTTTTCCACATTCTGAGCCCCTAATTCATATCCCTTGTCTACAGGATTTTCATCTTCTTTGTAGTATGTAATGTCAATTGTACTTGAACCATAGTCAACTACTAAAATTCCCTCTTTTGCAACTTGTTCTACTTCTTTTTTTTGCAACATGCGAATGTATGCTGCGCGAGACTCTCTCACGATACCCGATAATTGAAATTTATCATCAATAGTTGCTCCCGCAATAGGTAAACCAGCATCAAGTGCCATCTGTACATAATTTTGCATCGCTTTGTCATCCCATTTTTGTGATTTAGAGGGGCAAGCAATAAAAACCACATGATTTGTCTTTATTTGATTACCCTCCATTAGTTCTCCCGCGCGTCTAATGCAAATTGTATCATACACTTGTTTCATGTATAATTTCATAATGTGTATAGAAGGCTTGAGCTGTTCGTCTAATGTATCCGGTGACTCTTTGAAATATGCGTAAAATTTATCTGAATCACTGCGACTAAAAACGGCATCTCCGCCTATATAAATGTTTCCATCAGAGGCTATATTCATTAATGAAGGTATTGTTTTGCCCCCTCCCTCTGCAAGAACTATATCTTCAGGATCCTTATCATTATCTATTCTACAAATAGCTGCAGATGTTTCTCCGTGACCGAAATCAATACCAATAATGTATTCTAGTTGTTCTGGATTTGGAACTATAAAATTCTTTTTCATATAATATTTATTTTTTAGGTTGATAATATTTTCCTTTTACGATACATTTCCCATTTTCTAAAATAGCAACTTTTGTTGTTACGGGATTAGAAATTTCCTCTACTTCTTCAACAATAAACATATGTTTATTCTCTTCTGAATAATTAATAAACTCATATTCATAATTTTGGAGGGTTTCAAATACTTGAGATATATCATAGTCGATTTTTTCCGTTGATGTTTGACTTGATTTATCCTTATAGAGTATTGCCAATCTATCCAACAAATAACCATACATGTTATGCAATGTCGGTTTTGTTTGGTTTTCCATACGAGATTTTATGTTGTGTATATTCGTATGGTATGTATCCATTATTTTATCCACCGATTGACAGATATTTTTTGCCGCGTTTATAATAGCATCAGCATTCACTCGAATCTCAGAAGCTATGACCCTTTCTTGAACTTTGATTTCTCTTTGTTGAGATTCTTTTGAGAACCATAGTCCAGCAGCAGTTGCAACGATAGTTAATAGAATAGTTCCAACATTGGTGACCGCACCAGCTAAAACACCAATAGCAGTTGTCCCTAATACAGTAATTTGGTTTTTATTTAATCGCCATTTGGAATCAATGTCTTTTTCATACTTTATTACTTCTGCGGGACTTGAAGCATTAGTATTCTGAGTGAAAGAAAACATGTCTTGTTGCAGTTTTAGACTTTCTTCAACTAATTGAATTGCTGATTGAAAGATTGCCAATTCAGAATTAGTTAATTCATCCTTGTATCTGTCTACATGGATATGCTCAACGAAAAGATTTGACAAAACACGATTGAGTTTGTCCTCATCTTTTGGAAGCACCAACCCTGTAAGTTGTGATCTTAGTTCCGCTTCGCTCTGCTGGAACAATGATAGCAAAGAAATAGTATTCATATTCGAGTATTGTTAGGTTTTTATATTATTGATTCTTCATAATCTACAGAGTCATTCGTTTCATCATGTTGGATGTTAATTTCTCCATCGTGAGTTAGGACGGGGGGAAGACCTAACTCCCAAAAACCATAGTCGCCATCCCAAACGGAAATATACTCTTGGAAACTTTGGCAATCTTCGGTGGTTTCTACTATTGTATCTATTTCTTCTACTGGGAGATGTTGCTCAACAAAAAGGTTCTCCTCTTCTGTTGTGTTACCATCAATATATGCAGCAAGGAGCTCGTCAGATACCTCTTGAGCAGAATCTAAGATATTCAATTTATCAAAATCAAGCATAATAGCCTCCTTTCAACATAATAGTTTTTAATTGCAAACGAGCACGGCGACGGATATTATACAAGTTATCCACTGTGATATTCATCGACTTGGCTACAATTTCTGGTTTACTTTGGTTTAATTCTAATTCAATTATTGCCTCTTTATAACGAGGATTTGGCATCTGCTGAATCGCTCGATAAAGAGCCATGTATGTCTTTTCATTCCCTAAAGCGCTTTTGTAGATGCTTTCTTGATTGTTTAGAGTATCAATAGGTGTGGTTTCTATCATCTGCATGCGCATTTTTTGGAAGAAACGCACAGCAACAACACTCACCCAGGTGGTAAGTTTGCTGCGAAAATCAAATTGGCGTACTTTATGCCAATCATTGTGCCGCAAATAGAGAAAAAGTTCATTGACGAGTTCGTTGTGCTCCACATTGTCATCAAAAACAGCATGAGCGATATATTCGAACATTGGCTTACATTCCTTGAAAAAGAAATGTTGAATAATCGTTTGGTCATTGTTTAAAATGCCTTCCACGATCTGCTGATCAGAATATTTAAGTGTTTGTATCATAGGTATGTTTGTTTCTCATAGGCATACAAAAAAAGCGGGACTGCTGGTTGCTGTTCTTATCTCGCATTCGCTCGAACGATTATTCTTGAGAATTTTCCGCTTTACGAGGCTCTGGTATTGCCCTTTTATTCCGAACAAGCAACACCGAAGTCCACGCCGAATATGCATACGCACGCGTGTACCTATAAAATACACACGCCAAGAATCACATATCCTGAGGACATCAATTGCTGCAATGCCTTGGAATAAAATAGAATTTACCAGATTCCGTAAAGCCAAGAACAAAGTGCGTATGACGCCTTTTTTTTATAAAATGCCGAAAGCCATGACTGGGGTCTTTGGTCAAACATGTTGGCTTTCCGAGAGGAGACACTTCCCACCCCCTAAACCCCGACGTTGGACTTTCGACTGCAAAGATACAACATTTTTTTGAACTGCGCAAGAAATAACGTAAAAATCTTAAAAATTTCTGCAATTAGAGTAATTTTAGTGAGCAGAAAAAGAGAAGAGAATCAGATTGCAAAGACAATTAAAGAGACAATTATAGACAAGAACTAAATATCTGGGATATTATTAACCACAACAAAATCAACTTAACTTAACAAGTATTCCGCTCGCAACAAATAATCGTTCGACCACATGGGAGATAAAAACACAGCGAGCGAAAAAGGAGAATACATAAACAGCACGCAAAAACGGAGAAGAGAAATAGAGGTATTAAAGTGGGTTGGACTGCTTTAACCGATGGAAAAGGATGGCACGGATGAAATTGGGAAGCTGAGAATAACGCTTGCCACGACCTGTATTGGGGTCTATCGGAGCCTCTGAATCGGCCTGCTTGCCACGCGTATTGGGCAACTGATTCTGAAAACGAAGACGGAAATCCTCATACATCGCACGGGCTTCATCAATCGTATAATACTCAGGGACTTGCTCTATCCTACGGACTGCCAACTGCCGCTCAGTAGGACCACCCTCTTGACCCGCCTGAAGAATCTGAGAAGTACGACGGCACGCCTCTGTCCAAAACGTGTGCTTAAGCAACTCCGCACCCGTACGCGGATTCTTCTTAAAATCACGCGGATGGCGTATCGCATACGCCTCCTGAACACCCTCATGAACCACTTGACCGCGCTCATCACGGTACTTCTTTTGACGATTGATAATATTCCCACCTTTCGTAAAGGCACCATGTATCTCGGCTACTGGTTGGGAGAGGACAATTCTTGCCATAATTTTAACAATTATTAATTGATTTATTTGATAAATTAACTTATATTTTGCCCAAAATAGCAGCAAATCAATAGGCGAAAAATACGCTGATATTCCTTATATGAGTGCTTAATAACTAACGAATCACTAACGAATCACTAACGAATATCTAACGATTGACTGCGGAAAAACGGTGCAAAGGTAGTGAAAATATAAGAGATATGCAAGTATTTGAGAAAAAATTAACAAAAAAATGGAGTTGGCACTACAAAAATTACAATTTATTATAGAAAATTAACAAAAATTATTGAAACGACGAATGGAACGAATGAAACGAAATTATTAACTTATACGACAACACAGACACCTATTGCTTAACGGAGAAATGGGAATTGAAGACAAGATTAACAACATTTCCGCTGGAGAACGTACACGGAGTGATCGTTCGAGCCGTCAGGCGAGATAAGAACACACCCCAGCGGCTTGGAAAAAGAAGAAAAGAGAAAGAAGCAAAGAAGAAAATAGAAAATAAAGACAAAAAAGGACAAAAAGGCAGTGTTTTTGCAGATTTATGCCGTTTTATTTGTATAAATAAAAAAAAAGTAGTACCTTTGCACGCTATTTGCGCGAGGACGCGCGCTCGATATTATGTACAACGCAAAACAAACACAGAATAAACAATAAAAACAATATAAAGACATGAATTTGAACGACAGAATTATTGCAGTCATCGGACTGGGTTATGTAGGATTGCCATTGGCAATCGAGTACGGTAAGAAATACCGCGTTATCGGTTTTGACATCTATCAAGCACGTGTAGATGAACTCAACCGCGGAGAAGATCACACCTTAGAAGCAGACCTCGTTGGCATGAAACAAGCACGAGACGCCTACGAAACAACCAAAAAGATTGGACTGACCTTCACAAGCAATCCAGAAGACCTAAAACAAGTGAACACCTACATCGTAACTGTTCCTACGCCCATCGACAGCTTCAACAACCCTGACCTCACACCACTGCTCAAAGCCAGTGAGACCATCGGCAAAACACTCAACAAAGGCGACATCGTCATCTACGAATCAACCGTTTACCCTGGTTGCACCGAGGAGGATTGCGTACCTGTACTCGAGAAATATAGCGGGCTGAAATTCAATGTGGATTTCTTCTGCGGTTACTCGCCAGAGCGTATCAACCCAGGCGACAAAGTGAACACACTGACCAAAATCAAAAAAATCACCTCGGGTTCAACCCCAGAAATAGCAGACCTCGTGGATGCTATGTACAACAGCATCCTCGAAAATGGTACCCACAAAGCACCAAACATGAAAGTGGCAGAGGCCGCCAAAGCCGTAGAGAACAGCCAACGCGATGTGAACATCTCCTTCATGAACGAACTCGCCCTCATCTGCGATCGCGTGGGCATTGACACCAACGATGTGATAGAAGCAGCAGGCTCGAAGTGGAACTTCCTCAAGTACCGTCCAGGACTCGTAGGCGGACACTGCATCTCCGTCGATCCATACTACTTGGCACACAAAGCAAAAGCCTTAGGATACGACCCACAAGTCATCCTCTCTGGTCGCGCCGTGAACAACTCTATCGCGAAATTCATTGCTGACAAAGTGCTGAAACTGATGATTCAAAGAGACCACAAAATCAAAGATTCACACGTACTCGTATTGGGTGTTACCTTCAAAGAGAACTGCCCAGACTGCCGTAACACCAAAGTGGTGGACATCGTAGAGGAGTTGGAAGACTTTGGTTGCCTTGTGGATATCTACGACCCATGGGCAAGCCCTGAGGTGGTGAAACACGAATACGGCAAAGAAATGATTGCTGCTATTGACCCAGACAAGAAATACGCTGCCATTATCGCGTGCGTGAGCCACAACCAATTTATGACCTTCGACTTTAAGAAATACAAAGACCAAGGCGCGGTGATCTTCGACGTGAAGAACTTCGTGGATAGAAGCCTGATTGACGGACGATTGTAATTTTGAATTAAGAATTTTGAATTAGGAATTTTGAATTAAGAATTTTGAATTAAGAGTTCATGATAATCGCAGTAGCAGGAACGGGATATGTAGGGTTGTCGATAGCGACATTGCTGGCACAGCACCACAAGGTGTTGGCAGTAGATATCATACCCGAGAAAGTGGAGATGATCAACCGCCGACAATCCCCCATTCAAGATGAATACATCGAAAAGTATTTCGCAGAGAAGCAGCTTAACCTCACTGCCACTCTGGATGCCGAAATGGCATACCGAGAGGCAGAGATAGTAGTGATTGCTGCACCCACGAATTACGATAGTCAAAAGAACTACTTCGACACATCTGCCGTAGAACAAGTAATTGGATTGGTGTTACAAGTCAATCCACAAGCCATCATGGTCATCAAATCTACGATTCCTGTAGGCTATACGGAGAGTGTACGTAAGAAGTTTGGCACAGAAAACATACTCTTCTCGCCCGAATTTCTGCGCGAATCGAAAGCACTGTACGACAACCTATACCCTTCGCGGATTATCGTGGGCACCGACCTGCATAATCCACGACTGGTAGAGGCTGCGCAACGGTTTGCGGGACTGCTGCAAGAAGGCGCACTGAAGCCCGAAGTGGACACCCTATTCATGGGATTCACAGAGGCAGAGGCGGTGAAGTTGTTTGCCAACACCTATTTGGCACTGCGCGTGAGTTACTTCAACGAGTTGGACACCTACGCCGAGATGAAAGGGCTGGATACG
The DNA here is from genome assembly GCA_015061165.1 of Bacteroidales bacterium. GTDB lineage: Bacteria > Bacteroidota > Bacteroidia > Bacteroidales > Paludibacteraceae > Colicola. Next base: position 281,486 of record SUXC01000001.1, on the reverse strand, counting down.
CAGTCAATTATAGAGGGCGTGTGTCTTGACCCCCGTATCGGTACACACTACAACAACCCATCGTTTGGCTATGGTGGATACTGTCTGCCAAAAGACACAAAGCAGTTGTTGGCGAACTATCAAGATGTGCCCGAGAACCTCATAGAGGCGATTGTGGAAAGCAACCGCACACGCAAGGACTTTATCGCCGACCGCGTGCTAGCGAAAGCGGGCTACTACGACTACTACAACAACGGTCAATACAACGCCCAAGAGGAGCATAGTTGCGTGATTGGTGTGTATCGACTGACCATGAAGTCGAACTCGGACAACTTCCGCCAATCGAGCATACAAGGCATCATGAAACGCGTGAAAGCGAAAGGTGCGCAGGTGATCATTTACGAGCCTACTCTACCCGATGGCACAACGTTCTTCGGTTCGCTGGTGGTGAATGACTTGGAGCAATTCAAAGCACAGTCACAAGCCATCATCGCCAACCGATACGATGCGTGTCTGGAAGATGTGAAAGAGAAAGTATATACGAGGGATATATTCCGCAGGGATTAGCGCCGCGAAGTTTTATTAACGACAATGGCGACAACTTGCGCCCAAATCAATATCCTCTTGGGCGCTCAAGGGGAAAATAATTCCGAGCCGCGGCAGGAGTATTGATTGCCGCGGAACATTGTCAAAATTGTCGTCAATAAAAAATAAAAAACAATGACAAATTCGCAACGAGTAATAGTAAACACAACGGCTCAATACGCACGTACCATAATAAACGTGTGCTTGTCGTTGTACTCCACCCGATTGATATTAGAAGCATTGGGGCAGAGCGATTATGGCATCTACAGCGTAGTGGCAGGTGTGATAGCGATGTTGTCGTTTATCACTAACGCATTGGTAACCACTACACAACGCTTCTTGTCGGTTCAGCACGGAAAGAACGACCCACAGAAGATACACCAGATATTCGGCAATAGCATGCTCCTGCACCTGATAATAGGAGGCGGATTGGCAATCGTATTGTGCGCAATGGGTTCGTGGATTATTCAATACGCTTTGAACATAGATGCCTCACGAATAGAAGCAGCACACTATGTGTATTATGCAGCAGTAGTGATGCTATGCTTGAGTTTTATCACCGCACCTATACGCGCCCTATTCATTGCGCGTGAGAACATCGTATATATATCCATTGTGGATGTGTTGGACGGCATACTCAAGTTGCTGATTGCCATAGGATTGACCTATATCACCTACGACAAACTGATTAGTTATGCAGGACTAATGGTAGGTATCACGCTGTTTAATCTGTTGGCATTTGCGGTATATGCAGCATATAAATTCCCAGAGTTCCATTGCCCGAGAGTGAAAGAATGGAACAAGGAATTGATTAAAGAATTATCGTCGTTTGCAGGTTGGACAACCTACTCGGCAGGCTGTATCATAGTACGCAATCAAGGCATAGCCATCGTATTGAACTGGTTTTATGGCACAATAGTGAACTCCGCCTACGGTATTGCCCAACAGGTATTGGGTGCAGTACAGTTTGTGTCGATGTCGATTGTCAATGCCATCAACCCGCAGATAATGAAAGCCGAAGGCGGCAATAATCGCGAACGGATGGTGATGCTGAGTGAATATATGAGCAAGTACTCGTTTTTGCTATTGGCATTGGTCGCCGTACCTATCATTGCTGAAATGGACACGCTGCTGCAATGGTGGCTCAGCGAAGTGCCTGAACATACGAGCATGTTTTGTAGGCTGATGTTGGTGGCATCGTTGTGCGACCAATTATCGGTGGGATTGACCTCCGCCAATCAAGCCATAGGCAATATCAAGAAGTACACACTGATATTCTACACCACCAAGTTGTTGGTAATTATAGCAGGATGGATATGTCTATACAAAGGACTGCCAATAGCCTCCATTATGTGGTGCTACGTGGTGATAGAATTGCTGACCTCGCTGATGCGTATGCCACTGATGAAATGGATTGCAGGCATAGAGATGTGGCCCTTCTGCAAGCATGTGTTTGGCAGAATCATCCTGCCACTGGTGGCCATGATAGCAGTATGCTATATCATGACCAACTATATGCAGTACAATTACCGCGTACTACTGACCTTAGGTGCATCCGCAGTGGTGGGCATAGTGATGATATGGCTGACCGCGTTAGATAACAAAGAAAAAGACTTAATAAAACAATCCATCAAAGGAATCATTCGAAAATAATGCAAAACGAACTGAGCATAGGAGCTAAAATAGGACAATTCACTATATACTTGTTGATTATAGGCGTGACACTGATTGCCTTCCCATCTAACGACCTGACCGTGATGATGGTACGATGTGTACAAGCATTGGAGTTGGTGATTTTGGGTATATTGATTCTACCTAAGATACAGCAGGTCATCAAGTTTGACAAGTTTAACTTGATGGTTATAGGTTGGTGGATATGCTATGTCGTCAATACCTTTTTACATCCCTCCGATGTGGGTATTACGCCTGTCTTCACGCTGATGAATGTGATGATATTTCTACTCTTAGGAACGAAGTATTGGACACAAGACATGCGCAGTAGTTTGAAAGGATTGATATATATATTCTCCACATTGGTGTATATTAACGCTGTACTGCTGATACTCTATCCCGAAGGATTGTGGGAAGATCCCAATTGGGTAGATCGTGGTAATCCAACCCGCTATCTATTTGGCAATCAGAATCAAACGGGATTTGTATGCTTCTTGGCTATCGCTACGCAATGTATATACACCTTTGCATATAAAAAGGGATATTTCAACTTGATATTACTCACAATTACATCATTAGTATCTGTATTGTTTTTGGGTTCTATGACATCGGCAATAGGTATCTTTTTGATGACGGCATATATGTTGTGCAATCGTTTATTCAAGTACCCCAAAGGTTGGTTGATTGCGTTTGCAGTAATATATACACTGACGTTCACCTTTATCGTATGGTATGGCAACGACATTGAGCAAATCAAATGGGCAACTGCCTTTGTGGAGGACACCTTGAGCAAAGATACCACTTTTAGTAAACGAACGGTAATCTGGGCGAATGCGGTGGATTGGATTAAGGAATCGCCACTAGTAGGATATGGCATACAAAATGCAGAATGGAATGATGACCATTTGGAGGGTTCAGGTGCACACAACTTGTTGGTGATGCTGCTGTTGAATGGAGGATTTGTGTTCTGCCTATTCTTTCTTTATATCGTTATATATGCAGTTCGCGAAGCATTGACCGTACATTCCAAAGCAACTACCGCTGCCGTAATGTCATTGTGCGTGCTATTGGTTATGGCATTTTTTGAAACGTATAGTATCATATACTTTTTCCTCTATTTGCAAATAATATATTACTCCGCTTCCATCCCAAAGCAAATTGAAGAATGCGAACAAACAGTATTAACCTCAAACGAATAATACCTTTGTAGCGATGAAAGTATCAATTATTACCCCCTGCTATAACGCAGCTACATATATACAAGCCACCATTCAGTCAATTCAGCAGCAGACATTGACAGATTGGGAATTGTTGGTTGTAGATGATGGATCAACCGATAATAGTGCAGATATTGTTCGTAGCATGGCTAAAGATGATAATCGTATCAAGTTAATCCAAAAAGAAAATGGAGGCACAGCCAGCGCACGCAAATTAGGATTAGAACTTGCACAGGGTGAATATATCCAATTTTTGGATGCTGATGACCGCATCGAAAATAGCAAATTGGAGCGACAAATAGCGTTGATGGATTGCGAGCAATTAGACCTCTCCTACACAGACTGGTGCTATGTGTCGCCAAGCGGTAAAAAAGATTCTATTCGTGGACTGAATTGCAATCTGTTTCGCCTATTGGCCTTTTGGGGAACTTTCGGCACTCTGCCCATACATTGTTTTGTATATCGACATAGTTTTCTGAAAAAAAACAATATCACCATTCCTACGCAAGTAAAAGAGCGCGAAGATTGGGATTTCCACATCGAAGTATATTCTGCCCATCCACGGGCCCAACGCATGGCAGGTTACTGTGGTGCATTATATACCCTTTCGCCCACTGGGAAAACTACGGGTAACTCTGGAGAAAAAATACAAATAGGTTCGTTCAAATACCTGATATATAAGATAAGTCAAGTCCATGGATATAAATGTCTATTGCTATATATGCGTTTTTCAATAGCACTATGCACATGGATATTAAGAAAATGCAGATATAAGTACTCTCCTCTCTTATCACGTGCCGAATTTAAGCACAACTCACAGTTTAAGAAAGCATTGGTAGTTGGCATATTGTTGCTACCTATCTCGTTTGTTATTACTATCTTCAAAATCATTACAGACCATATATAGATATTGCACTATGAAACAACTAATATTCAGCATAGGAAGAATAGTTTCCATACTCTTTCCGCAAGCAATAAGTAGTCGCTGGCAAGCAGTAAAGGTATATTTTGTAACAGGATATAAATCCCGCTACTTCAAACATTTCGGCGATAAAAGTATCATAGGATTGCATACTCGCTTCTGCGGTGAAAAATATATCAGCATAGGTAAAAACTCTATCATCAATGAAAGTGCATGTATTCATGCCAATTATAAATATAAATACACACAACAACGTTTTAATCCCCAGATACAAATAGGCGATAACTGCAATATTGGTGTCCTATCACATATAACAGCCATAAACCAAATCATTATCGGCAATAATGTGCGCACTGGTGCTCATGTCTTTATCACAGACAATGCACACGGCGAGTCAAAAAAAGAATTATTAGACACGGCTCCCCATGAAAGACCATTACATAGCAAAGGTCCAGTTATTATAGATGATAATGTTTGGATTGGTGAAGGAGCCATGATTATGCCGAATGTGCATATAGGCAAAGGTGCTATAGTGGCGTGCAACGCAGTAGTAACCACAGATGTACCTGCCTATTCGGTGGTAGCAGGCGTGCCAGCCAGAGTAGTAAAACAACTTTAATCCTATGATTACGAAACGACTATCCATCATCATACTCACCTACAACTCAGAAAAAGACATCTACCCATGTCTCGAATCAGTGTATCAGCACAATGACATAGGCGAGGGACTGGAGGTAATTGTTGTAGATAATCAGAGTAGAGACTTTGCCATCATGCAGCAAGAAATAACCCAACGCTATCCCGAAGTCATCATTACGCGAAATACGCATAACGGAGGTTACGGTCAAGGCAATAACGTTGGCATTCGTATGGCACAGGCGCCTGTGGTAGCGATTATGAATCCAGATGTAAGACTGATGCAACCTATATTTGCTGCAGCATTGCAAGCTTTGCAAAATGATACGATTATGTGTGGTGGAAAACAAATGCACACCCCTACCCAATTGGGATGGTCGTATGCGTTTGACTATAACGCCATGAGCTACCTGCAAGTGCCTCTACGCAACTTATATAAACGATTTGACTATTACGACTACCGCCATATGCACCTCTCAGGAGCGTTCTTCTTTATCAAGAAAGAGTGCTTTGAGCAGATAGGGATGTTTGATGAACAGATATTCATGTACGGTGAAGAATGTGATATACACTTGCGATTGCGCAAAGCCTTCCCCAAAAAGAAGATACAATTCCTGTCTATCCCCTATCTGCATTTATCGGCAGAGCGTCCCTTTGAGGAGCAACGATATCGTCAATTGATTAATGCCGATTTGTATGTATGTCGAAAGCACGGGCTATCTGTGGCACATTATTTGCGTATCAGACTATTCGCATTGCGTTTGTGCTTACTGCGCTGTAAACTGCAAGGAAGGGGCGACAGCATCGAAGCACAGACATATCCACCTATGATACAGATAACTAAAGAGTTGCTGCACGAACTATGATCTCAGTTATTATACCGACATATCGTCCGAAAGCATATATTTGGGAATGTCTGCAATCGCTTGCCAAACAAACGTTGGCTCGCGACCAATTTGAGGTGATTGTGGTACTTAATGGTTGCAACGAGCCCTATTATACCCAGATACAGCAATTCATAGCCGAGCATATGTCTGCTCTGCGTGTACGATTGATTCAAACCGATACCGCTGGCGTTTCCAATGCACGCAATATAGGTTTGGATGCGGCGCAAGGCAACTATATCGCCTTTATTGATGATGACGATTATGTCAGCACCACCTATCTGCAGGAGATGCAATCACTAACGACAGGCGATAACATCGTGATTTGCTACCCTTATGCCTTTAATGACGGACACCCCGAGCAACAGTTGCCCTATCGTATCACCAACGCATACAACCAATGCGTAGGCAAAAGCCATATTTCAATCAACTCCATGGCACGTAAATTTTTCTCGGGACCGTGCATGAAACTCATACCTGCCACTTACATTGGAGAAAAACGTTTTGACTTGCGATTCAAAAATGGAGAAGACAGCCTATTTATGTTCTTTATTTCCAATCAGATTAAAACAATATCCATAACAAAACAAAATGCTATATATTATCGCAGATATAGAAGCAATAGTGCTAATTTTTCGACCAACATAAAGCAACGTTTTTATAATGCATTACGATTAATATCAGAATATACGAGAATATATTTTACACATATTCAAGAATATAACTTTATTTTCTTTTTCACGCGCATACTTGGTAGTATTCGTTCTATTATTAATCCTTAGATAAAAGTCATATCGAATAATCAAATTATAGTGCAATGAAAATAGGACTATTAACCCAATACTACAAACCCGAAATGGGGGCTCCGCAAAATCGTTTATACGAAATGGTACGCGGACTTAAGGAATTAGGCAACGAGCTGTATATTGTCACTGCTATGCCTAACTACCCTACTGGTAAAATATTTCCCGAATATCAAGGGAAACTTGTTAGCAACGAAATAATGGATGGTATAGCCGTAAAACGATATTGGCTATACGCAAGCAATGCTCGCAAAGTGATTCCACGCATATGGAATATGGTCTCCTTCTCTTGCATGGCACTCTTCTCTGCCTGTTATTTACGCAAATTACATTTAGACTATTTGATAGTAGAGAGTCCACCACTCACGCTGGGCATTGTAGGAATATGGCTCGCCAAGTTTGCCAAATGCAAACTAATAGCCAACATTTCGGATATTTGGCCTCTTTCAGCCAAAGAATTGGGTGCTATCTCCGAGGGGCGATTGTATCGTATCTTAGAACGACTGGAACACAAAATATATCGTTCTGCACATATATGTATGGGGCAGTCGCAAGAAATCGTAGATCATATCGCTGCACATGGTGGAAAAAATGTGTATTTATTCCGTAATGGTGTAGATCCAACACGGTTTGAAACATGTGAATTTAAGACGACGAAACGTCCGATAAAACTCGTTTATGCTGGTCTGTTAGGCTTTGCTCAAGGTGTTGCAGATATTTGTAAGTCTATCAATTTTGCCGAAATAGGCGCCGAGTTTCATATCTATGGAGCAGGCGGAGAACAAGAAGAGATTGAAAAATACATACAACAACATCCTGACCATGGTATCGTATATCATGGCGTTGTTACACGTCAAGAATTACCCAAACACTTGCAACAAGCACACCTCACCCTGGTACCACTGGTTAAAAACATTTATGGTGCAGTTCCCTCTAAAATATACGAATCCATGGCAGCAGGACTACCTATCATGTTCGTAGGCGAAGGAGAAGGTGCAAAAATTGTACAAGAGAATAATATCGGTCTCATAGCAAATGCCAAAGACTACAACATGCTCAGAAATAATATACAATACATAGTTTCTCATCCCGAGGAGATGAAACAAATGAGCAACAACTGCAAAACATGTGCACAAACTAAATTCAATCGTCCAAAACAAATATTGGACTTACACAAATATTTATTACAACATAAATAGATTATTTAGATTATGAAACGATTCAACATACCCTTCTCGCCTCCCGACATGACGGAAGCAGAAGTAAAAGAAGTAGCTCAAGCTATCCTCAGCGGCTGGATTACCACTGGTCCACGCACAAAAGAACTGGAACGACAAATAGCAGCATACATAGGCACTAACAAAGCCGTTTGTCTCAACTCGCAGACCGCATGTGCCGAGATGGCGCTCCGCCTGCTGGGCATAGGCGCAGGCGATGAAGTCATTGTACCCGCATACACATACACCGCTTCCGCCTCCATCGTGTGCCACGTAGGTGCTACCTTGGTATTTGCTGATGTACAAACCAATAGTTTGGAGATGGATTATGAGGCAGTAGAAGAACTAATCACTCCACATACCAAAGCCATCATTCCTGTGGATTTGGCAGGTATCCCCTGTGATTATGAGCGACTTCTGCAAATCGTAGAGAAGAAACGTTCTATATACCTACCCGCAAATAACATACAGCAAGCATTGGGCAGAATAGCTATCTGCGCCGATGCAGCACACGCCTTTGGCGCCTCGCGCAAGGGAGAAATGGTCGGAGCAATAGCCGACTTCACTGCCTTCTCCTTCCATGCCGTAAAGAACTTTACCACCGCCGAAGGTGGAGCACTGACATGGAAAAGCATTCCTGGTATTAGCGATGACGAACTATATCGCATGGTGCAACTATTCTCGTTGCATGGACAATCCAAAGATGCATTGGCTAAAACCAAATTGGGTGCATGGGAGTATGACATAGTAGGTCCATGGTACAAATGCAATATGACCGACATCATGGCTGCTATGGGGTTGGTACAAATGAAGCGATATCCCGATATGCTATTGCGTAGAAAAGCCATCATAGAACGCTATGACAAAGCGCTCAAAGCCGTAGGTATAGACGTATTGGAGCATTACAATGACAATCATCAGTCATCTGGTCACCTATACATCACCCGTGTGCCAAACATCTCTACCGAACAACGACAAGAAATCATCGAAAAAATGGCCGAAGAGGGTATTGCTACTAATGTGCATTACAAGCCACTACCTATGATGACTGCATACAAGAATATGGGATTCGATATAAAAAACTACCCTAACGCATACGCTCACTTTGCCAACGAAATCACGTTGCCATTGCATACGCAATTGACCGACGAAGAGGTGGACTATATCATCGATAACTATATCAGCATAGTAACCACTATCAAGCAGAAGGGATGAAACGACTTTTTGACATTTTAGTAAGCGGAATAGGACTCCTATGTCTCAGTCCATTACTGCTCATCGTGGCGATATGGATTAAACTGGATTCTCCAGGACCAATATTCTATCGTCAAGTGCGTGTAGGACGATATAATAAGGATTTTCGTATCTTCAAGTTTCGTTCCATGCGTATTGGATCTGATAAAGGTAGTCTGGTAACTATAGGTGGCAGAGACCCTCGTATTACCCGTTCGGGCTACTTCATTCGCAAATTCAAGATTGATGAACTGCCACAACTTATCAATGTATTGGTAGGCGATATGAGTTTGGTTGGTCCACGACCAGAAGTACGTCATTACGTAAACTATTGGACTCCTGAACAAATGCACGTACTGGATGTACGACCAGGTATTACAGACCCCGCCAGCATCAAGTATCGAAACGAGAACGAACTTCTGGCACAAGCTGAAGATCCTGAGAAATACTATATCGAAGTCATTATGCAAGAGAAAATAAAACTCTATCTTGAATATGCCGAAAAAAGTAGTTTCTGGTATGATATAAAACTGATATTTCAAACATTTTGGGTTATAATTACGGAATAATTTGCATATATTCAAAATATTTCGTACCTTTGTGCAAATTTTGATATTACTATGACACGACTGAAAGAACTTAGACAATCTGATATATTGTCACATTGGGTAAATATAGATTATTTGCCTCGTTGGGGCGTGTTGCTACTGGACTTACTCATTGTATTTGTAGCATTTGTGGTTAGTTATGTGATTGGTAGCAATCTGCTGGAATATAATACCAGTTACCTTATCCTACCGATATGGGCACAAGCCATCATCATAATGGTGATGCAGACTATTTTCTTCTGGGTTTTTCATACCTACTCTGGCATATTGAGATACTCCACCTTTGTGGATGTCATCAAGGTATCGCTGTCCGTATTAACTACAGGTGCAACCATGATAATTGTTAATATCGTTATCAAACATAGTTTGTTGCAAATACCATTTCTCAATACCGTATTGCTGATTTACATATTTGTAGCTATCACTCTACTTTTTGCATGGCGCGTTATCATCAAAACAGTATTTGAGTACATCTCACACCATAAAAATAGTGTCCAAAAAGTACTAATTTATGGTACACAATCTGCAGGATTATCCATTGCGAAAATGCTGCAAGCCAACATGGATAGCCAGTACCGTCCATGTGGATTTATTACGGATTACCAAGAAAATTATCACCATAATCTGTTGGGATTAAACGTGTATCAACGCGATGAGAAACTGATTCGAATCATGAAAGAGAAAGATATTAATAGCATTATTGTATCTCCTCTTAAAATGAAAAGTATTAATCCGCTGAAAGATTTAGGTATCTTTATTGACAACAATATTCGCATTCTAACTACCCCATACTTCAGCGACTATGATCCACAAAATGAGAACAAAAATATCAATCAACGCATTGGAGCCATAGAAACTATTAAGGTAGAAGACCTATTGGAACGTCCTGCTATCCATATAAATTCGGAAAACGTACACAATATATTGTCACATAAAGTTGTATTGATTACAGGTGCAGCAGGTAGTATTGGTAGCGAAATTGTGAAACAAGTAGCAGCTCATAAGCCCAGTGGTATCATCTTATTGGAAGTTGCAGAATCCCCGCTGCACGATCTCATGATAGAAATAAAACCACTCTTTCCTACTGTCAAATTTATCCACGTGATTGCAGATGTGCGCAATGTGACCATGCTTGAGCCTATATTCAAAGAGTATAATCCTGATGTGGTTTTCCATGCAGCAGCCTACAAGCATGTGCCACTCATGGAGGATTTTCCACCACAAGCAATACTCACCAATGTATTGGGAACTAAGAACATCGCTGATTTATCCGTGAAATACGGTGTACAACGGTTCATTATGGTATCTACCGACAAAGCCGTGAACCCAACCAATATCATGGGAGCATCTAAGCGTATTGCAGAAATCTACGTACAATCCTTGTTCCTCAAATTGGTAAAAGAAAACGAGCACTGCACCAAGTTTATTACGACACGCTTTGGAAATGTATTAGGTAGCAATGGCTCAGTAGTACCTTATTTCAAAAAGCAAATTGCACAGGGTGGTCCTATCACCGTAACGCATCCAGATATTATTCGCTACTTCATGACTATACCAGAAGCGAGTAGTTTAGTGTTGGAAGCTGCCACATTGGGTAATGGTGGCGAAATATTTGTATTCGACATGGGACAACCTGTCAAAATCTCCGACCTTGCCAAGAATATGATACGATTGGCAGGATACGTGCCTGGTAAAGATATAGAAATTGTATATACTGGTCTTCGTCCTGGAGAGAAATTGTACGAAGAACTACTCAACCAGAAAGAATTAACTATTCCTACTACCAACGAAAAAATACTTGTAGCTAAAGTAAGAGAATACGACTTTGACGAAGTATCTGCTTCTATAGAACAACTGATTCGTTCCGCACAAGAAGGTAAAGTATTCCCTACCGTGCAACTGATGAAGGAGATTGTCCCTGAATATAAAAGCAAAAACTCTATCTACGAACAATTAGATAAATAATTATGGCATTTTTTGGATTATTTGGAAAAGAGAAGAAAGAAACCCTTGATAAAGGACTCGAGAAAACCAAGGAATCAGTTCTCAGCAAGATAGGTCGTGCTATTGCAGGTAAGACCACTATTGATGATGATGTACTTGACAACTTGGAAGAGGCACTGATTACCTCAGATGTAGGTGTAGAAACCACCCTTCGTATTATAGAGCGTATTCAAGAACGCGTGAAACGCGATAAGTATATGGGTACTGCCGAACTCAATCGCATTCTCGTAGATGAAGTAGCCTCACTCTTGGCAGAAAACAACTCATCGCAAGTATTGGATTTTGCAGATGAGTTGCCAAGCAAGCCATACGTAATTATGGTTGTAGGTGTGAATGGTGTAGGCAAAACTACTACTATTGGCAAACTCGCTCATCAATACAAAGCCGCAGGGAAAAAGGTATATTTAGGTGCCGCAGATACATTCCGCGCAGCTGCCGTAGAGCAACTATGTATTTGGGGTGAACGCGTTGGAGTACCAGTTATTAAGCAACAGCAAGGTTCTGATCCAGCCAGCGTAGCATTTGACACCCTATCCAGCGCCAAAGCTAATGATGCAGATGTAGTACTCATTGACACAGCTGGTCGCTTGCACAACAAGATAAACCTGATGAACGAGCTTACCAAAATCAAGAACGTGATGCAGAAAGTGGTACCTGATGCACCACACGATGTCATGTTAGTATTAGACGGTAGCACAGGACAAAATGCCTTTGAACAAGCGAAACAGTTTACCAAAGCTACACAAGTGAGTTCATTGGCTATCACCAAGTTGGACGGAACAGCCAAAGGTGGCGTAGTCATAGGAATTAGCGATCAATTCAAGATTCCTGTACGCTATATCGGTTTGGGAGAACAAATGAAAGATTTGCAAGTATTTGATAGAGAAGAATTTGTAAAATCACTACTACATGTGGATAACTAATATGCGTAAATTTATTCTAATGGCTACACTTGCCCTATTGGCAACTTCTTGCCAAACAAAAGAGGAGGGTACTAAAACTCCTATCACTAAACCAGCAATAACCATTGAGGGTGGTCGCTTGACCCCAGAGGCACTATGGGCGATGGGACGCATCAACTCCGTTTTGCCACATAAAACAAATGGTACGATTGCGTACACCGTGAGTTACTACAGCATAGAAGAAAATCGTTCTACCTCATGGATTCGTTTAGCAAAAGAAGAGGGTAATCAATTAATTACAGCACAAGAATGGGTGGGTTATGAACCTGCATGGTGGGAAAATAGTTTGGCATACCTCAATGGCGGAAAACTGTACTTAAAAGATGATAAGGCGATAAGGCGAGAGGCAAAAGGTAAGGGTATTTGTCTAGAAGGTTTCGACCACGATATTGAGGGATTTTTGCTTTCACCCAAAGGTGATAAGATAATCCTTATTGCTCAAGTAAAAATAGTAGCCAGCACCGAAGACAAACACCCCGATTTGCCATTAGCATCTGGACGCGTTGTGGATGACCTGATGTACAAACATTGGGACGAATGGACTGAAACAGCCCCTCATCCTTTTGTTGCAGACCTGAAACATGAAGGTAAATCGCTTATCGTTAGCAATATAACTGATATCCTTGAAGGTACTCCATACGAGTCCCCTATGAAACCTTTCGGTGGAATAGAGCAATTGGCATGGAGCCCTGATGGCAAACAAATAGCCTACACCTGTCGCAAGAAAAGTGGATTAGACTATGCTATTTCCACAAATTCAGACATTTACCTATATGACATTGCCACAGGTACGCACACTAACCTCACAGAGAATAATAAAGGATATGATACTAATCCAAGTTATTCCCCTGACGGTCAGTACATTGCTTGGCAATCAATGGAGCGTGACGGCTATGAGAGTGATGAGAACCGTTTGATGGTTTGCCATATTGCTACAGGTGAACAGACATTCCTGAGCAAAGGACTGAATACTAACGTTGATAGTTATTATTGGAAAGACAATAACACACTTGTATTCAGTGCAGTATGGCACGGAACCTCTATGTTATATAGCATCAATATAGAGGAGTTGAAAAGTATAAAAGGAAAGGATTTTGAGGGCAATTTTGAGTGCCTAACAAGTGGTCAATACGATTATGTGCCTGCTGCAAACGTCGGTGATACTTACTATTGTTTGCGCCACTCTATGCGTGAAGCCAACGAGATATTCCGATTTACCAAGGGAGAAGAGCCTGTGCAGATTAGTCACGAGAATGAGAATATTTATTCACAAATAGAGATGGGACAAGTAGTTCCTCGTTGGCAAAAAACTACCGATGGCAAAGATATGCTCACATGGATTATCTACCCACCTCATTTTGACCCTAACAAGAAATACCCTACTCTGCTCTACTGCGAGGGGGGGCCACAATCACCAGTGAGTCAATTTTGGAGTTTCCGTTGGAATTTTATGATGATGGCAGCCAACGACTACATTATAGTAGCCCCTAACCGTCGCGGTTTACCAGGATTTGGTAACGAGTGGAACGAACAAATCAGTGGCGACTATGGAGGACAGTGTATGAAAGACTACTTGAGTGCTATTGATGAATTTGTAGCCAATGAGCCATACGCAGACAAAGAGCGTCTGGGTTGTGTAGGTGCATCGTTTGGCGGTTTCAGCGTTTATTGGTTGGCAGGTCATCATAACAAGCGCTTCAAAGCGTTCATCGCACACGATGGTATCTTCAATATGGAAATGCAATACCTTGAGACAGAGGAGAAATGGTTTGCCAACTGGGATATGGGCGGTGCATATTGGGACAAGAAAAACAAGATAGCTCAACGTACATTTGCCAACTCTCCACACTTGTTTGTAGGCGAATGGGATACACCCATCCTTTGTATCCATGGCGAGAAAGATTATCGTATCCTTGCCAACCAAAGTATGGCAGCATTTGATGCAGCCAAGATGCGAGGCATAGAAGCTCAATTGTTGATTTTCCCCGATGAGAATCACTGGGTGCTGAAACCACAAAATGGTATTCTATGGCAACGTACCTTCTTCGCTTGGCTTGATAAGTGGCTTAAGTAATTATGAATTGAGAATGTTGAATTAAGAATATTGAATTAAGAATGTTACGAGGTAAAACGGCTCTTATTACTGGTGCATCACGTGGTATTGGTCGCGCCATTGCATTGCTCTATGCGGAGCATGGATGTAATGTAGCATTTACATATATCTATGAGAATCAAGAGGCTGAAGAACTAACCAATCTATTGTTATCTAAGGGAATACAGGTCCTATGTATCCAAAGTGATGCAGCCGATTTTGAAGCAGCCCATTCCGTTGTAAAACAAGTAGTAGATACCTTTGGACGACTTGATATCTTGGTATGCAATGCAGGAATCTCTCAAGATACACTGCTCATGCGCATGAATGAACAACAGTGGGATGATGTCCTAAATGTCAATCTAAAATCCGTATTCAATTATTGCCATGCAGCCACACCACAAATGATGCGCCAACGTAGCGGTAGTATCATTGCTATGTCCTCCGTAGTAGGCATCGGTGGCAACGCAGGACAAACCAACTATGCCGCCTCTAAAGCAGGTATAATAGGCTTTATCAAATCGCTCAGCAAAGAGTTAGGTAGTCGTAATATCCGCGCCAACGCTATTGCACCTGGGTTTATTCTCACCGATATGACATTGGCTTTGCCTGAAAATACTCGGGCTGAAATGATAAAGATGATTCCTATGCGCCGTTGCGGAGAAGCAGAAGAAGTGGCTAAAGTAGCACTATTCCTTGCATCAGACCTATCTTCGTATGTGTCTGGACAAGTAATATCGGTCAATGGTGCTATGGGATAGTAGTTATATCAGTTAGATTGCTGCATTTCTATCAAACGGCGATAATAGCCATTCTTAGCAAGGAGCTCATCATGAGTTCCTTGCTCTACTATTTGCCCCTCGTGTAAAACACAGATAAGGTCTGCATTGCGGATAGTACTCAATCGGTGCGCCACCACGAGCGTTGTCCGATCTTTCATGAGGTTTTCAAGAGCTTCTTGCACCAATTTCTCGGATTCAGTGTCAAGAGCAGAAGTTGCCTCATCAAGAATAAGAATAGGTGGGTTCTTGAGAATAGCACGGGCAATAGATATGCGCTGACGTTGTCCGCCACTGAGTCGTGAACCACGATCGCCAATGGTAGTCTGATACTGGTCAGGCGTAGCCATAATAAAATCATCGGCATTGGCAATACGCGCAGCCTTACGCACTTCTTCCATAGTCGCTGACTCTACACCAAAAGTAATATTGTTGTAGAAAGTGTCGTTGAAGAGAATCGCCTCTTGATTCACATTACCCATAAGGGCACGGAGGTCAAATGTTTTGACTTCTCGAATATCAACACCATCTATGGTGATACGTCCTGCTATAGGGTCATAGAAACGAGGCAGCAGGTCTGCCATAGTAGTTTTTCCACTACCTGATTGCCCCACCAAAGCAATGGTTTGACCCTTATGTATATCCAAATTAATATGCTGAAGAACAGGACGGTCAGACTGATAAGAGAAACTGACATTCTCATATCTAATAACAGATTGAAATTCTGTTAGTTGTTTTGGATTTTCTGAATTGCGAATACTACTCTCCATATTAAGAATCTTATCTATTCGCTCTAACGAAGCCATACCACGACGTATGCCATAAGTGGCTTTACTGAGATCTTTGGCAGGATTGATGATAGAATAGAAAATAACAAGATAATATATGAATGTTGCCGCATCAATATTGGAGTGTTCACCCAAAATCAATGTACCACCAAACCAAAGCAATATAGCAATAAGTGCTGTACCAAAGAACTCCGATACTGGATGGGCAAGGTAGTAGCGACGGTTGATTCGATTGAACGTAGCACGTGTGGCATTAATGAGATTAAGGAAACGCTGCGTGAGTTTACTCTCTGCATTAAATGCCTTGACAACACGTAAACCACCTAAAGTTTCATCTATTTGGGTGAGAATCTCCGCATTCTGCTCTTGTCCCTTTGTAGAAGCACGTTTCAGTGAACGACCAATTCGTCCAATTAGGAAACCCGCTATAGGTAAGAGGATTAAGACAAAGAGTGTCAGTTGCCATGAGATAGTAAAAAGCGTGATGAGATATACAAGAATCATGATAGGATCTTTGAATAACATATCCAATGTGGACATGATACTCGCCTCTACCTCATTGACATCGTTGGTCATACGCGACATTACATCACCCTTGCGCTCTTCTGTGAAGAAACCAATAGGCAGACTGACAACCTTCTTGTAGAGTTGCGCACGCAAATCACGCAAAACACCCGTGCGTATAGGAACCATAAAATAGTTAGCCAGCCATGCTGTAAGGCACTTGAAGCCTGTAAGTAACACCAAACAAGCACCTAATAGCAATAATACATGCTGCGCTCCATTGGTATCTATCTGCGCTTGCAAGAAATAATATAGATTGTTTTTCAGCACATTAAGCATTTCCTGCATAGTCGCAGCACTCGACAACGGCATATACACCACCTCCGCCTCTGATAGCCCAAAGAGAATTTGCAGCACAGGAATAATAGTGGCAAAAGAGAACAGCGACAATATAGTTGATAACACATTGAAGAATAAGTTTGCTGCCACTTGCCAACGATAAGGTGGTATAAAACGATGAAGGAGAGAGATTATGTTCATATTGCGGGGTATAGTGTTGTTTAGAATGGTGTAGTATTGTTTAGAATGGTGTAGTATTGTTTAGAATGATGTAGTGTTGTTTAGGGTAGTACGATTACTTTCACTAACATATAGGAGGATTTGCCTATCAAATGCGGGCTGGTCAATACCCAAATCTGTTTGAATAGGTAAAACACGCAATTTATCGCCCAAGGCTTCTATCAGAGGCGTTTGCTGCATACGCATATAGTCCTTTTCTGTTGTTACAACATAGGCATAATTTTCTGCCTTTCTGAGAATCGTTTGGATATCTTTCCGAGTAAAATTGCGGTGATCAGTAAAAGCCAACAACTCCGTATTTGGGAATTGCTGTTGCAAGTGTTCGAGCAACGGTGCAGGATTAGCAATGCCTGCCACGAGCAAAGGCGTTGCAGATATATTCAACTTATCATAGCCTATTGAAGAATAATACAAGTGCTGATACGAAGCCAAACGCAAACTATTGCTCACGATACGGCGGTCAATAGGTTGCATAGTCTTCGGACATTTGGTAACAACCACTGCGTTGGCACGGGCACTTTCCGCAGGCAAATCGCGCAAAGTACCACATGGCAACATGTGGTCATTGACATATAAGTTATCATAAGAAGTGAGCAAGATATAGAAGCCAGCACGCAGCTTGCGATGTTGGTAAGCATCATCTAAAATCACACATTGTAAATCTGGGATGATATGCTGCAAGTGCTTGATACCTTGTACCCTATCCGCACATACAGCCACAGGTATATCGGGGAAGTGCGTATGGATTAACATGGGTTCATCACCAATTGTTTTGGCAGTATCATGCTCGTTGGCTAATCGGAATCCGCTGGACTTTCTGCCATATCCTCGCGACAAAACTGCCACCTTATAGTTGGGAGATAACAAACGAATAAGGTACTCCGTCATAGGTGTCTTGCCCGTACCACCAACCGCCAGATTACCAATGGCTATGGTAGGTACATCCACCTTATGCGAAGGTAGTACACGGTCATCATACAACACATTGCGTACCCATACAGCAAAGGCATAGAGCCACGAGAGAGGAGCGAGAAAGAATTTCATTGTTACAATTATTGGATTGTCACTTCAGGCATCAATGCCATGATACGTGGTTTAGATGCGAACTCGCGCACTTGCATGATGAGTTGTTCCTCTGGCGTAGTGGTATCAAACATCTTGAGCATCTCCTCAAATGGATCCGTCTTCTCTGGATAATCCACCAACACGTATTCTCCTAACTCAGCCAACTCTACGGCTTTCTTCACGGCATCGTTGATATTACCCAATTCATCCACCAAACCAATCTCCAACGCATCCTTACCAAGCCATACACGACCCTCGCCAATCTTCTTAATGGCATCTTGCGTCATACCGCGACCATCGGCACAACGACGAGTAAAGAGGTCATAACCACGCTCTACCATGTTTTGCATAAGAGCTGTCTCTTGAGGATTCATGCCTCTATAGATAGCATTGACATTCAATGCGGAATGTTTGTTGGTAGATACACCATCAATATCTAAGCCCACTTTCTCGCGGAGTTTGTTGATATTAGGCACTGTACCAAAAATACCAATCGAACCAGTTAATGTAGTAGGCTCTGCATAAATATAATCGGCGTTACAAGAGATATAATAGCCACCCGATGCTGCATAATCGCCCATAGAAACTACTACAGGAATACCTTTGTCTTGCAACATCTTCATCGCATGCCAAATCTGCTCGCTCGCATCGGCACTACCACCAGGACTATTTACACGGAAAACTACTGCTTTGACATCGTCATCCTTATAAATCTTCTTGATGGTTTTCAATATCTTACCCTCAACAATACCTTCGGCACCTTCATCCGATATAGCACCTTCGGCATACAAGACTGCCACTTTGTCTGTTGCCTCAATCTCAGTACGCTCTACGTTAGTCATCTTGCTATTAGAGAGTTGCTTATAGTCTTTGGTACCCGCATAGGTGCGCAAGATAGAATCCATCTCTTGGATATACACCAGTGAGTCCACAAAATTGTATGCCAAGTATTTCTCTTGTGGTTGCAATGACATGCACTCATCTGCGTATGCGTGCAATTGCTCCGCAGCGATTTGGCGACTTTGTCCAACTGCCGTTTTCATCTCACTCCAGATACCACCCAAATACTGCTCGGTTTGTTTGCGGTCAGCATCTGACATCGAGGTGCGGAAGTATGGTTCTACTGCTGATTTGAAGGTACCTACCTTCAGTATCTGCATCTCAATACCAATCTTCTCAAAGAGACGAGTATAGTACTCTTTTTGCGCTGTCAGACCGTCCCACTTCAATGTGCCAACTGGATTAAAGAAAATTTTATCTGCTACAGAAGCTATATAATAATTCGTTTGTGTGTATGAATCTGCATACGCAATCACAAACTTACCCGACTGCTTGAAATCAATAAGTGCATCACGAATTGCCTTAGCAGAAGCAGGCCCCGCAGATAGCGAACCGCCCTTGAGATAAATACCTAACACTTTGTCGTTGTCCTTTGCCAAAGCAATATTACTGAGCAAATCGCTCAATCCAACTGTCGTTGTTGATTGACCGTACATCTCTGCAAAGAGCGCATCAAAAGGATTCTCCTCGCCTGCTTGCTCTACCAACGTGCCTTTCAAATCAATACGATAAATCGTATTTTCTTCCAATTTCGTTTTTGGTGTGGACATCATATCGCCCATCAACAAGCCTAACAAGAAACAAATACCAAAATACAAACCAATACCAATAAGGGTCTTGCCTAAGCAACCCATTTTCTTACGAGGTTCTCCCTCTTTTTTTACAAAAATTGCCATTGTTTTATTATATTAAAAAGTTGATAATCTCTCGGTAAAGTCTTCTCTCGTTGCCGTGTCGTTGCCGTGTCGTTGCCGTAATTGTCAAGAAACAGACAAGAGATTGACTACTTAAATAGTCTAAATGTTTTGCGGTGGTATGGCGTAATACCATATTGTTGTATTGCTTCGTAATGCGCTTTGGTGGGATAACCCATGTTGGTATCCCAATGATACTGCGGATACTGCTCATGCAAACGAAGCATATATTCATCGCGATACGTCTTAGCCAACACACTTGCTGCTGCAATAGATAAGTACTTTCCATCGCCTTTGACCACCGTGCGTGCAGGAATCTCCATCACTTGCCCTTCGGGAATATAGGGTTTCCATTTGTTGCCATCTACAATGATATGCTGAGGCGTAACGGATAGTTTGGCTAATGCCCGTTGCATACCCATAATAGAAGCATTGAGGATGTTGATTTGGTCTATCTCCTCTGCCGTTACCTCAACCACCGCCCACGCTTGGGCATTCTGTTCTATCATCGGGCGTAGATACATGCGCTGCTTATCGGTGAGCTGCTTGCTATCGTTGAGCAACGAAAGCCACTCATGATGTTGCTCATTGTCAATCAAATTGGGGTCAAGAATGACCGCAGCAGCAAACACACTTCCTGCCAAAGGACCACGCCCCGCTTCATCGCAACCTGCCTCTACTACACCTTTTATATAATATGGTCTCAACATTCTAATTTTGAATTATGAATTTTGAATTAAGAATTAGAATGGATATCCAATAGCGAAATGAAAACTCATATCCTCTTTCCAATTCAGGCCGTTCGGCACAGTACGCCACTGCGTGCCAGCCCATTGGTCATACAAACGACTGGGATCATAGAGCTTCACACCAAAGTCAATACGGAACACAAAAATGGAAAAGTCCAAACGCAATCCTACACCGTATGCCAAAGCAATCTGCTTATAAAACTCCTTCCACCTAAATTGTCCGTGAGGCTGAGTCTCGTAATCAAAAATAGTCCAGATATTGCCAGCATCCACAAACGCTGCCAATTCAATAATAGACCATACTTTAGCCCGATACTCCATACTGAGATTCATGCGTATATCGCCCGACTGATTGTTAAAATCAATCAAACTGCCACTACCACGATAGCCACCCGGTCCAAGACTGCGAGCCGTCCAACCACGCACACTATTCGAACCACCTGCAAAATATCGTTTCTCAAAAGGCACCGCTTGCGAGTTACCATACGGAACAGCTACTCCGAAATCCGCATGGTACACCAAACGGTGGGATTCATTAAAAATCTGATTATACGTAAACGAAACATCCGCTTTGGCAAATTGAGCAAATCGCGTATTAAACAGCGTATATTTGCCATCTTCATCGGTTGGGAAGTTACATATTTGTGCTAATCCCTGCATGAGGTTACCCGCTGTCTCTACATTATAATTGATATTGCTGTACGAACGGAAAGGTTGGCGCGAATTAAAGGAAGAATAGTTGCCAGAATAACCCCATCCTACAATAAAATGACTCTCATAAGAATACTTCAAGATATTGGTTGATTGCAAAAACTGGTCACGAAACGCATCGCTAATCCATGGCAAATACACATAGTTAATATCCACAAAGCGGAACTGATGTTGCAATCGCAAAGAGCGCTGTCTAAACTGATATTGCAGTCCCGCACCAAAAATGGAACGCGTGTATTCCTCCGGACGATTTTGATAGTTGTAATTCAAATCAATTGCTAAAGAATTAGGGAACTTCAATCCTGTGCTTGCTTTCGCCTCGATGGCACGTCCACCGTTTTGTCGCCATTCATAACTGGTGCGTCCATCTATGGTAAATTCCTCTGCCCCCTTAAACAAATTGCGATTGGCGTATCCTGCCCCCACTGCTACTCCCCAATCACCAGCCGAATAAGTACCCTCTGCTTCCACTGAGACAGTGTTGAGTTTGCTACGCGATAACACAATGTGGCAATCCAATTCGTTTTCAGATATAGAATCAAAACTAATATCTACATATTTAATAGGTGCCAACTGGTTCAAACTGCTATATGCTCTTTCCACACGTGCTTCGTTGTACATATCACCTGGTTGAATCGGACAGTTACGAATCAATACATTCTCTCGCAATAGTTTATCTCCCACCCACGTAAATTCATAATCACCCTTCATAGAAGCACGCATGCGTTCTCCTTCTGGCGCACGACCTATCTCATAATCAATATGAAAATGCACATGAGCAATCTTATAATGCCTGAAGACTTGTTCTTGCTGTGCGGGAGTAAGTTGATAGAAATAATCGTGCATACAAACAGTCAAATCCACTTGTTCACGCCCACGTGTGCTATCCGCAATAAAGCGAATATAGTCTTCTTCAAAGTAGAAACATCCATTTCGGCGCATGGCACTGGTGATACGTTGTCTTTCTTGATTCAACATATCCACATCAAACTGCATACCTTCACGAATCAACGCAGTTCGCTGATTCTGCGCCACTTGCTGCAATTCTTCTTGTTGAAAATCTACGTTGTATCGCCGAATAGTATATGGTTTACCAGCCTGAATATGATAAGTTATATCTATTTTCCTATCCTTCACACGCATGGTTGTATCCACTTGCGCTCTGAAGTAGCCTTTGTTCTGCATCGCCTTGTGCAACTGGGTGATACTTCTATCTGTCAGTTCTGGAGAATAAATCACAGGTGCCTCACCTATTTTGCGTGCATTTCGGCTCACCCATTTGGTTGTATCCAAGGGAGAGGTATTATAAATCCCCAATTGCAGCTTCCAAAAACCAAGGATTTCGGTATTTTGCTTTTGTTGCAAATAATTCTTTAGACTACTAACCGCCACATCTTTATTATCCTCTACCTTGATGTTTGCCTTGTTGAGCAAATACTCGCCTTGAGGCACAAACTTCGTTGTATTGCACCCCACAAAGGATAGCATGATTCCTATCCAAAATAAGTACCATATTTTTCTCGCAAATTTACGCATATTAAATCAGGCTGCAAAATTACAAAAAAAAACAAATATACGCAAGAAAAGTAATTATTTTTTGCTCTATTGTTTTTTTTTGCCTAACTTTATCGCAAAAAACGCTATGGTTTATGGGTATATCCGCGTAAGTTCCGACAAACAGACAGTCGAGAACCAGCGGTTTGAAATTCAGCGATTCTGCGAAAAGAATGGTCTGTGCATTAACGGTTGGATAGAGGAAACAATCTCAGGAACAAAAAGTTACACCAAGCGGCAATTAGGTAGGCTTCTACGCAAAGCCGTCAAAGGTGATATTATCATCTGTAGCGAATTGTCACGCTTAGGTCGTAACTTGTACATGATTATGGAGATACTCAGTATCTGCATGTCCAAAGAATGTTTCGTTTGGACCATAAAAGACGGTTATCGTCTTGGTGATGACATTCAGAGCAAGGTATTAGCATTTGCATTCGGTCTATCTGCCGAGATTGAGCGTAGCCTAATTTCACAACGCACCAAAGAAGCGTTGGCACGATTGCGGTCGGAAGGGAGACTTGTTGGTCGTCCTAAAAACTCTCCCACTAATCCTGTAGTTTTTCGCCTGTATCGCCATGATGCCTATATCCGTCGTGCATTAGCCGATGGAATGAAGCAATGTCAAATTGCACGTCGCCTTCACACCAATCGCACTACCCTACGGAGGTATGTAAAACGATTCATACAAAATGACTATTTATCTAAGTATGAAGAATATATCCACAAAAAACAAACGACTACCCTTTAGGATAGTCGCTCTTGGTAGTGCTACGGGGACTCGAACCCCGGTTTACGGCGTGAGAGGCCGTTGTCCTAGGCCACTAGACGATAGCACCGTGACCGTATGTCATACTTTCTTTTCGAAAGCGGGTGCAAAGGTACTGCTTTTTTTTGACATGACCAAATATTTTCAAAAAAAAATGCAAAAAAGTGGATTTTTTTATACTTTTGCCATTTTTTGGAGTAAAATCATGATTTTTTTACACCTTAACATACATTTTAAATGAGGAACACTTGCGTATGTGCAAATTTTGTAGTAACTTTGCACCATAATTTGGAATAGTAGGCATTATGACAACTAACTTAGGATATGTTCGCGTAGCAGCTGCCGTACCAAAAATGCGTGTAGCAGACTGCAAGTACAATGCAAACGAGATCAAAAAACAAATCAAGGAAGCTCTACAAGAAGGTGTAGAGGTGATTTGTTTCCCCGAATTGAGTCTAACAGGATACACTTGTGCGGATCTATTCTTCACACAACAGTTGCAACAAGATGCGCTTATAGGATTAAAGGATATATGCGCGTACACGCGCGACCTGCCTATTATTGTATTGGTTGGTTCGCCATTAAAAGTTGATAACAACCTCTACAACTGTGCTTTTGTTATAACAGACGGCGAAGTGGTGGGAGTTGTACCAAAAATCAACCTTCCCAACACAGGCGAGTTCTACGAGAAGCGTTGGTTCTCTTCTGGTCGTGATGTATTGGAAAACAATGTCAATAGTATCCGTCCACGTATCCCTACTATTGAGCTTTGGGGTAATGATGTGCCTTTCGGTATTGATTTGCTATTTGCCACCAAGGATTATAGTTTTGGTATTGAGATATGCGAAGACTTATGGTCTCCCCTACCCGCCAGTACCCAGTTGGCTATACAAGGAGCAGAAATCATCTTCAATCTCTCCAGCAGTAACTGCGTGACGGGTAAGCATGAGTTTCGTCAGCGTATGATTACTCAGCAGTCGGCACGTGTGCATTGCGGATATGTATATACTTCATCTGGTATAGGCGAATCCACCACAGATATTGTTTTCTCTGGTAGTACCTACATAGCTGAGAATGGTGATATGTTGGAGATTGGCGAACGTTTCCAGATGGATAGCAGCATGATTATCACAGAAATAGATGTAGAGCGTTTGCGCATTGACCGCCAACGCAACACCAATTTCACCCATGATAAGCATGGACATTATCGCCACATCAATGTTGCGCCTTTAGAATCTGATAGCCAATCATCCATTGCTCCTATCCATCGCCATTTTCCTAAAACGCCATTCTTACCTAAGCGTACCAACTGCGCGGAGTACTGCGAAGATGTACTCAATTTGCAGGTACATGGATTACTACGCCGTTGGCAACACACACATGCTGAGTCGCTTGTCATAGGCATATCTGGCGGATTAGACTCCACCTTAGCCCTGCTCGTATGTGTTCTAACAGCCGACCGCTTAGGTTACAGTCGCAGTCAAGTGATAGGTGTTACCATGCCTGGTTTTGGCACCAGTGATCGCACATATAACAACGCCATTGAGCTCATGGGACAAGTGGGTATCAGTATCCATGAGATCCCTATCCGCGATATGGCTACTCAGCACCTCAACGACATAGGACACGACATCCATCAGCACGATATCACCTATGAGAACGCGCAAGCGCGCATACGCACGCTGATACTGATGGACATGGCCAATAAGTACAATGGCATCGTTGTCGGCACAGGTGACATGAGCGAACTGGCACTTGGCTGGGCGACCTACTGCGGCGATCAGATGTCTATGTACGGCATCAACGCTGGCGTACCTAAGACATTGGTGCGATACCTGGTGAAATACGCAGCAGAGAATATCTTCGGAGAGCGCACACGTGAGATACTTCTCGACATCGTTGATACACCCGTATCGCCTGAACTTCTGCCTACAGACGAAGATGGCAATATAGCACAAAAGACCGAAGATAAAGTTGGTCCATACGAACTGCATGACTTCTTCCTCTACTACTTCCTGCGCTATGGTTTTACACGTGAGAAGATAGCGTATATGGCAAGTTTAGCATTTGACGGAGTATATACAGAAGAGGTTATTGAGCACTGGTTAAATGTGTTCATGCGCCGTTTCTTCACTCAACAGTTCAAACGCAGTTGCATGCCCGACGGACCTAAAGTAGTAGGTGTGAGTCTCTCGCCACGCGGAGATTGGCGCATGCCGAGTGATGTGGCAATAAATTAATCATAGTGTCCCGACTCGCGACTCACGACACTAAAAGACAATGAATATGAAAAGAATAATGACTATACTTGCGGCAATAGCGATAGCATTGACCGCTGGGGCACAGATTGTGCAACCTATCAAGTGGACTGGCGCAATAGAAGGCGACAGCGTAAAACTGACTGCCACCATTGAGAAAGGCTGGCACCTCAACATCATCGAACTGGGAGATGGTTTCTACATGGATGTGTACGAAGGTACTTTTACTGAGACAGTAGCCAAAGCCGATACTATTCGCGTGCGCTACAATGCTTGCGACGACAAGATGTGTACGGCTCCTGAGACATGGGAGTTTGTGTCCCTTGCCTCATCGCCTGATAGCCCTATCGCCTCATCGCCTAAGAGCCCCGAAGGCGGTCAATCCATCTGGGTAATCTTCCTCATGGGCTTGCTGGGTGGTCTGTTGGCTATCTTCACTCCATGCGTATGGCCTATCATTCCGATGACTGTATCCTTCTTCATCAAGCGCGGAGGTGCTGCCAAAGGTACTACCAATGCACAAGTCATACGCGATGCTATCTTCTACGGATTGAGTATTGTGATTATTTACGTGGGATTGGGTCTGTTGGTAACGCTTATTTTTGGTGCATCAGCACTTAATGCACTCAGTACCAATGCAGTAGTTAATATCATTTTCTTCTTGATTTTGGTAGTGTTTGCGGCATCCTTCTTTGGCGCGTTTGAGATTACCCTCCCCAGTTCGTGGTCCACAGCGCTCAACAGCAAGTCCAGCAATACTACTGGCTTCCTCAGCATTCTGCTCATGGCATTCACATTGGTGATTGTGTCGTTCTCTTGCACAGGTCCTATCATTGGCACCTTGCTTGTGGAGGCAGCAGGCAAATCGATCCTCGCCCCAGCGATGGGTATGTTGGGCTTCGCCGTTGCATTGGCGTTGCCATTCTCGTTGTTTGCTATGTTCCCTTCAGTGCTAAAGAAGTTGCCTAAATCGGGTGGCTGGATGAATACCTTCAAGGTTACCCTTGCTTTCCTCGAGTTGGCATTGGCATTGAAGTTCCTCAGCGTAGCAGACTTGGCATACGGATGGCATATCCTCGACCGCGAAGTGTTTGTATCGCTTTGGATTATCATCTTCTCGCTCTTGGGCTGCTACTTATTGGGATGGATTTCATTCCCACACGATGATGAAGACCATCGCAAGACTAGTGTTACACGCTTCTTCTTGGCAGTTATTTCACTCTCCTTTGCAATGTACATGGTACCAGGTCTATGGGGCGCACCACTCCGTGCAATCTCTGCTTTCGCGCCACCAATGTCCACTCAAGACTGGGTGATGACGCCAGGTTCTATGGAATCGGGAATCGGGACTCCAGTATCCAACAACAACTATAAGACCATTACCAACAACGGTGGTCAAATCACTTTCACCGACTACGATGAGGGTATGGCTTATGCGAAGGAGAACAATATGCCTGTGTTCTTGGACTTCAACGGTTTTGGTTGCGTGAACTGCCGCAAGATGGAGGCTGCCGTACTGAGCAAACCAGAGGTAGCAGAGCATATGCACAAGTATGTGCTTATCTCGCTCATCGTGGATGACAAAACCAAACTGCCAGAACCTATCACCGTAGAGGAGAATGGCAAGACTGTTACCCTCAAGACAGTAGGCGACAAGTGGAGTTACGTACAACGTACAGAGTATCAATCCAATGCACAACCCTACTATATGCAACTCGATGCTGATGGCAACCGTCTTGTGGACACCAGTTACGCCTACGATGAAGATATCCAGAAGTTCCTCAATTGGTTAAAATATTAAGCTATGTTCGAGAAAAAGACAACTTCTAACTATACTCGACCAACTAGACAATCTAGTTTTTCTAAACCTTCCCCCCTTCAGGGGGGAGCGAGGGGGGCTTCCTACGACACCCGTCGTCCCCCTGAGAAGGAGATGATCTTCGGTATTCGAGCTATCATTGAGGCGATTGATGCAGGTAAGACCTTAGATAAGATTCTCTTGCGCCGTGACATGACTTCCACTATCGGCAAGGAACTGCTCAAGAAACTCATGGGCACTACTACACCAGTACAGAAAGTGCCTGTGGAGAAACTCAACCAATATACCGACAAGAATCACCAAGGTGCTATCGCATTCCTCAGTCCGATAGATTTCTGTGACCTTGAGTCACTTGTCCCAACTCTCTTTGAAGAGGGTAAGACACCTCTGCTAATGGTATTGGACGGAGTAACGGATGTACGTAATTTTGGTGCTATTGCTCGCACGTGTGCATGCGCGGGCGCGCATGCGCTCATTATAGGTACGCACGGGAGTGTGGCTATCAATGGAGATGCAGTAAAGACCTCAGCAGGTGCGCTATACCATCTGCCTGTATGCAAAGTGGATAACCTACAGAATGCGTTGCAGTACCTACGTGATTCGGGATTTAACGTCTTAGCAGCAACTGAGCACGCAACGGCCAACTACACCAATGTGGATATGACCATGCCTACTGTTATCGTTATGGGTAGCGAGGATAAGGGTATCTATGAGGGCAATCTGCGTATTTGTTCGCACCAAGTCCGCATACCTATGTCGGGTGTAATCGAGTCACTCAACGTCAGCGTTGCCGCAGGAATCATGTTATACGAAGCAATCAGACAACGCGAATGTTAATAATATTTGACTTAGACGGCACACTCATCAACACGATTGATGATTTGGGGCAGGCATGCAACCATGCTTTGTCAGCTTGTGGTTTTCCTACGCACACTATTGAGGACTACCCTCGTTTGGTGGGTAATGGCATCAACAAGTTGATTGAGCGCGCATTGCCAGAGCAGCAACGCAACGAGACTACAGTGCTGCGTTTGCGCCAGTATTTTGTACCTTTCTACGATAAGCACAACTGCGATCTCACCCGTCCGTACAACGGTATTCCTGAATTATTGAAGGCGCTCAAAGCAGCAGGACACACGTTGGCGGTGGCTTCAAATAAATATCAAGCAGCCACAGAGAAGATTGTAGCCCATTTCTTCCCGAATACGTTTGATGTCGTGTTGGGCGAGCGCGTAGATGTTCCTCGCAAGCCCGACCCACAAATCGTATGGGATATATTAGCTTCCTTGCCTTCAACCATAAACCATAAACCTTCAACCTTATATGTCGGTGACTCTCTCGTTGATGCCGCCACCGCTAAAGCAGCCAACTTGCCTTTCGTGGCATGCACTTGGGGGTTCTGCACAAAAGAGCAATTACTCACAGCACAGCCCGACTATATGATAACTCATCCTTTGGAATTATTAAATATAATATAAACGTTTATTATAAATAGATATATTATGAAACGAACCACAATCATTGACTTCGTAGAGAAATACACCCATGAGTTTAGTGAACTCACTTTCCTTCGCGAGAAGGTAAATGGCGTTTGGACAGAAACCAGTTTTCGCGAGACACGCGAAGAAGCACACAAAATTGGTGCAGGTCTCTATCAACTCGGACTCAAAAAAGGAGACAAAGTATCCCTACTCTCTCAAGGACGTAATCTATGGATTACCAGCGAGTTGGGTATTCTATACGCAGGTGGTGTGAACGTGCCACTGAGCATCAAACTCACCGAATCCACCGACCTCTTGTTCCGCATACAGCACTCCGATTCGCGCTACGTCATCGTGAGCGAGCAGCAGTTGCCTAAAATTCGCAATATCATTGCTAACTGCCCCAAAGTAGAGAAAATCATCGTTCTTGACCCATTAGAGACATACAGGGAAAACGAGATGCCTATTAGCGAAATCATTGCTATGGGCGAAGCATACCTCAAAGACCATGCGGACGAATTTCGTGCTCTATACGAGTCCGTTGGACCTGATGATTATGCCAATATCAGTTACACTTCGGGGACTACAGCCGACCCCAAAGGTATTCTGCTCACCCACCGCAACTATACCGCCAACGTGGAGCAAGGTGCGAGCGTGATTTCCTGCAACAAAGGCGATATCATGCTCATCATTCTGCCTCTTGATCACTGCTTTGCACACGTGGCAGGATTCTACACAATGATGTCCTACGGTGGCAGTATCGCTACTGTGCCTATAGGCAAAACAGCCATCGCTACGCTGAAGAATATCCCTATCGCTATCAAAGAAGTGCGCCCAATGCTCATGCTCTCCGTACCTGCATTGGCACGTAACTTCCGCAAGAATATCGAAACAAGCATCAAGGCCAAAGGCAAAACCGTAGAACGCCTCTACGAGTTTGCCCTCAACAACGCTATCAAATACAACAAAGAGTATTGGAATCGTGGAGGATGGCAAGCATGGCGCGCACCATTGGTAAAATTGTTTGACAAGATTATCTTCAAAGCCGTGCGCGAAGGCTTTGGTGGACGTATGAAGTTCTTTGTGGGTGGTGGTGCATTGCTCGATATTGAGCTGCAACGCTATTTCTGTGCCGTAGGCATGCCTATGTTCCAAGGCTATGGACTCAGCGAGGCTACACCTATCATCTGCGCCAACTCCATGAGCCATGCTATCTTTGGCTCCAGCGGCCGTATCGTAACCCCACTTGACCTCAAGATTTGCGATGACGAGGGCAACGAAGTGCCACACGGTCAAAAAGGCGAGATTGTCATCCGTGGCGAGAACGTGATGGCAGGTTATTGGAAGAACCCAGATTCCACCGAGAAAACAATCATTGATGGTTGGTTGCACACAGGCGACATGGGCTACGTTAGCGACCAACACCCTGGATTCCTATGGGTGGTAGGACGCTTCAAATCGCTGCTCATCAGTGCCGATGGCGAGAAATACAGCCCAGAGGGCTTTGAAGATAGCCTTACCGATGGTAGCAAGTATATTGAACAAGTCATCTTGCACAACAACCAAGATCCCTACACTATCGTTCTGATTGTGCCTAACAAAGATGCATTGAAAGAACATGCCAAAGCATTAGGATTAAACCCGGCAACCGAAGAAGGCAAAAGAGCCATGTTGCAGAAGATTCAAGACGAGGTAAACGAGTATCGCAATGGTAAGTTTGCGGGTATGTTCCCCGAACAATGGTTGCCTAAGGCGATTGCCGTATTGCCCGAGGCGTTTACCGAGCAGAACCATTTGGTAAACTCTACCATGAAGATTGTGCGTGGCAAAGTGGAGGAGTACTATGCTGACCGCATTGAATACGCCTACACACCAGAGGGAAAAGAACTGATGAACGAAAAGAATATCGCCTCACTATAGGGCTTATTCGATAGATTCTAACCACGGATAACGCGGTTGCAGTTGCTGCAATCGCGTTTTTATATGCGCTGCAAACTGCTGTGCCTCAAGCGAATCTGGATGCAAGAACCTATGATGACGGTCACGCCACAATTGGTGCAAAGTACGCATCTCGTTCTGCGTGTCGGCTGTCATATATGTATCCACAAAACGCTGCCAGATGTAATCCACCGCCACTTGCGAAGGATGCACCATATCCTCCGCATAGAAGCGATAATCGCGCAACTCATCCAGCATAATCTCATACGAGGGGAAATAACTTAAACCGCCTATTGGGCTATCAAGCTGCTTCGCTGTTAGTCTATCCACTGCCTGCAACAGAATGGCTTTGCTGATTTGATTTTCATGCAATCCATCTTTGACGTGGCGAATAGGACTAACCGTAAAAATCCAATGTTTATTGGGCATTGCAGCCAAAATAGGTTGCCATATCTCCACTATCTCATCTACTGTCATACGCCTACGCACAAACCGATTAGCTGGCAATTTGTGGCAGTTTGCCACCACCTTATCCTCATGTTCATACACCCACGCCGTACCAAAAGTGATAATCATAATACTCGCTTGCTGCAATGCTTCGCGCAACTGCACCCTACTCTGCTCACACGCACGCACTAAATCCTCTTTATCCGCGCGCGAAAAACTACCATGGTGCGATAACGAGTGCCACAATCCATTGTGCTCAACAATCCCAATATCCGATACCCCATTGCCAATACCCGATATTGCCTTGGCAATTGAAGCAGGGTTATAGAGCGTTCCGTAGGGATTCACTGTCGTTTGAAAATAATACTCTCCAAACTTCGTACCTATATTATCCGCAAAACATGAGCCCAATAGCAGGATCTTGTCATTGTAAGCTATCTTCTTTGGAGAAGGAGCAATATCTACAGATGTGTATAGTTTCATTATCAATTTCCTTATTCAAAATGCATCACTTTGGCAGGACTAATCTGCGTAATAATAGCTGAAGGCGCCAATAGAATCAACCACGACAGCAACAGTGTACCTATATTCAACACCAACCACCATCCCCATGGGAATGCCATTGGCACATAACTCACATAATACGAGGCAGCATCCAAAGGTATCAAGTGTGTGAAATACTGCAACGCACAAAGTCCCAAACCTATCACATTGCCCCACAACATTCCTTTGCCTATCAGCAGAATAGCCTGATATATGAATATTCGCCTAACGAACTGATTATCTGCGCCCAATGCTTTCAGCGTGCCTATCAGTTGTATGCTATCTAAAATCAATATTATCAATCCCGTCACGATACTGAAGCCCGATACGCACAACATCAGCACGATGATAATCACCACATTCATATCCAACAAATCGAGCCAACCAAAGATATTCGGATTCAGCTGCTGCAAGTTCTGTGTGTATAGGGTATTGCCATCTTCATCCAAGCGATTAGCTGTAGCGAAATATACCGCTTGTGTCGTATTCTCTAACTGACGAAAATCATCCACCAGCACCTCAATACCCGACACTTGATTATCCTTCCATGTATTCAATTGGCGCACCAAAGCAATATCGCCCAATACAAACACTTTGTCCAATTCGCTCATGCACGTATTATACAAACCTGCTATATATAAGCGCCTTACACGCAAATCCTCTTGAATAAAATAGCACAACAAGTTATCTCCTACATGTAGCTGCAATTGCTTTGCCAATTCCGTAGAAAGTAGCACTTCATTGGTCGCTGTTGGCAATGTGCCCTCTACGATATTCTGCTCGAAATAGTCCCAATAATCTGTACCTTTGAACACTATTCCCTGAAAAGCACTGTCCGTCTTGATGATACCAGGCTTGGAAGCAAAAGTAGATACATATGCCACATTCGGAATCCCTTTTATAGTATGCAATAGCGAGTCCGATACATAGATAGGCTGCAATTCATAGGTGGAATTATTGTCAAAATTTACCACCTGAATATGGCTGCCAAATCCTGCCACTTTTTGAGTAATCTCCTGCTTGAACCCCACAACCACGCTAATGGCTACAATCATCACCAGCACGCCAATAATTATGCCACCCAATGCTACACGCACCGCCGGACGAGAAGAGCGTTGCTCCTTTTCCTGAGCAAAGTACAACCGTTCTGCTATTTTCCATTCTGCATGTTTCATCTCAAATTCTTAATTCTTGACTTAAAATTCTTAATTCAAAATTCTAAATTCTTAATTATTCACCCTTTTTGGCATAATTTTTGTGGCAGACATTCGTGTATGAAGTATCTCTATCACATATTGTTATTCGTAGGTATTTTCTCCTTCTCGCTTCCTGCACAACAAGCCTCTACGCCGCAGCGGACAGCCATAGACATTGCCCTCAAGCAAACCAAGATGCTTGCAGCCGAATTGCAGCTCACAGATACGGCTCTGTGCAAGCGAATCTATCAAATGCACCTCAAGTATGCACAGATGCGCGAGATCAGTAATACGCGCGAAGAGGCACTCAAACGTATGGCACTCATGCAAGAGGAATTACGACATCTCCTTAGCCCCGAACAATTTACTGCCTTCATGAATCGCCAACTAAATCATACACCGCGCACACACAAGTCACATTGCAACCGAATCATTTATTCTTATTCGCACGACACACTACTCCCAGACTCCGCAACAACGCAAACGCCCCCACCGCCACCAGAGCACCAACCATAAGTCCGCCCAATATATCCATCGGATAATGTACCCCAAGATACATTCTGCTATAGCAATTCGCCGCCACCCAAAGCATCAAGCCACAGGTGGTTATTTTTTTGCGCCATATCAAAGAGAACAACAACGCACACGCCATTGTGTTGGCAGCATGACTACTCACAAACCCGTATCTACCACTCTTATAGCCATTTACCAAGTGCAACACACCTTCCAATTCAGGCACACGTGTAGGACGTGGACGAGCCACCCACTCTTTCAATATGCCCGATGCAATAAAGTCCGCAGCACCGACTGCGAGTACTATCACTACAATCATCACTACGCACGCAGGCACTCTCTGTAGCCATTTGACAGCAGTTGGTACAGGCTGACGGTACCGCCAAATCAGCAATCCTATCAGCAACACGTACAGTGGAATCCATGTCGCCTTCGCCGAGATAATCCACATCAGTGTATCTGCCCATGGCGCATGCCATTCGTTGATTGCCAACAGAACTTCCGTGTCAATATGTATCAGTTTATCTAACATATCCCAGCCTTTAGCCTCTAACCTTTCGCCTTTAACCTAATCTTCATTCATCAGCACCACCGTATGGCATGCTACCACGCCTGCTGTTTCGGTACGAAGGCGTGAACGACCTAATCCTACTGGCACAAAGCCCTGAGCGATCGCTTGCTCTACCTCCTGCTCTGAAAAGTCTCCTTCTGGACCAATTAGTATCAACACATCCCTACCCTTTCGCAGCGCGTCTTTCAGTTCGCGTTTCTCATCCTTGTAGCAATGGGCGATATATTTATCCAAGCCACTCACCTCATCGAGTTCCCCTCCTTCTAGGGAGGGGTTAGGGGTAGGCTTGTACATCTCCATCAGTGTCGCGAAATCCGTCAGCGGATTCAGTTTGGGCAGATAAGGCGTAAGCGACTGCTTAGCAGCCGACAAGATTATCTTCTCTAATCGGTCATTGCGCAGATTCTTACGCTCCGAGAAGCGGCACAATAGCGGCGTAATCTCATCTACACCTATCTCCGTGCATTTCTCCACCATCCATTCCAATCGCTCAATATTCTTTGTCGGTGCGATTGCCACATGAATATAAACATTGTGTGTTTTCTCTTGTTTCTCCTGACTGATAATCTCAAACTCGCAATGTCTTGGATGCGGATTGGTGATACGCGCATGGTAGGTCGTTCCGCGCCCATCGGTCAGCAATATCTCATCGCCACGGTCATAACGCAATACACGCACGCAGTGCGCCGATTCCTCCTCACTGAGGAAATGACTCGTTTCTATGTCGGGTGTGTAAAACAAATACATAATCGTTTTTCCTTTATATTTTCCTTGTCAATTACGCACAATACACGCACCATTCACGCACTATACACGCACTATACACGCACTATTCCAATACCTTGCGTAGTAGATCAGTGGCGAATCTATTATAATTCACTCTCTTTCATACGTTCTGCATTCTCCGCCACTTGCAGCGCATCAATCACACCCTGAATCTCGCCATCCATAAAGGCAGTCAGGTTGTAAATCGTATAGCCAATACGGTGGTCGGTGATACGCCCCTGAGGATAGTTGTAGGTGCGAATCTTCGCGGAGCGGTCACCTGTGCTGACCATCGTCTTACGGCGCGCAGCGATGTCATCAATATACTTCTGATGCTCCTTATCGTATATTTGCGTGCGCAGGCGCGAGAGTGCACGCTCTTTGTTCTTTGGCTGATCGCGCGTCTCGGTACACTCAATCAATATCTCTTGCACCTCGCCCGTATTAGGGTTCTTCCAGTTGTAACGCAGGCGCACACCCGATTCCACTTTGTTCACGTTCTGACCACCGGCACCGCCACTGCGGAAAGTCTCCCACTTAATCTCGCCCTCGTTAATATGCACCTCGAACTCATCCGCCTCTGGCAATACCGCCACCGTCGCAGCCGACGTGTGCACACGACCTTGGGTCTCAGTTACAGGCACACGCTGTACGCGGTGCACACCCGATTCATATTTCAATGTGCCATACACGTTCTCGCCCGACACGTTGAAGATAATCTCTTTGTATCCGCCTACAGCACCTTCCGAGAAACTGCTCACCGTCATTTTCATGCCGTGTGTCTCAAAATACTTGCTGTACATGCGGAACAAGTCTCCCGCAAAGATACTCGCCTCATCGCCACCTGTTCCTGCGCGAATCTCCATGACCACGTTCTTGCCGTCCTCTGGGTCTTGAGGCAATAGCATGAGTTTCACTTCTTCTTCCAGAGCAGGAATTTGTGGTTCCAACTCATCGATCTCTGCACGTGCCATCTCACGCAAATCGGCATCCGACTCGTTATAGAAAATCTCTTTGGCTTCTGCCAAGTTATTCACTGCTTTCTTGTATTTCTCTGCCGACTCCAACACGCGCTCCAAGTCGCGATACTCACGATTCAGTCGCACATAACGCGCCTGATCAGCAATCACGGAGGGGTCTGTGATGAGCAAGCTCACCTCATGAAACTTCGCCTCCAATCCGTCTATTCTTTCTAATATATCCATAATTCTTACCTTATCGCCTCATCGCCTACTGCTGCCCCGCAGCAGTTTCCCAATACACATCATCTGCTACTATGCCTTCTGAGCGCAGTTTTATGTTGGTAACAAATCGCACCAATCGCCAGTCAATGGTTTCGCTATACACCTTGCGTGAAATAAATATGCGGAAGAACCAACCGAACTTCACATGCACATCCATACTTATCTTCGCGCTATTCTCGCCCGTCGGCAACACATGAAACGTACCATATGCCTGCTTTAGCAACGACCCGGCATAGTGTATATCCACTCGTATATCGCGCTGCGCTCCCCGCATAGAATCCGTCACTTGACTCTCAATCACCACGTCCGACAAAAAAGGTCGCTCATTCACCAACACATCCAATACCAATTTGCTATACTGCTCTTCGGGTTGATACTCCGATGCCTTCCATATCAAGTAAAAGGCATTTTTGTGTGTGTCTTCTTGCTTGCCTAAACCGCCAAAAAACTGTTTGGACAACTTCGCAGGATCCGTTTGCAAGTAGTAAATCATAGAATCCACCACCATATTGCACACCTCTGCACCTGCCTCTACCTCTGTCTCATACTGCGTATGAAACATACCGTCAGACAACGTAGTCAATACCGAAAACAATATGCTCAACAATAGACTCATTTTATACAACTGCAGTATCTCTCAATCCTTCGCCTTGAGCACACGCTCCATATTCTGCTCACGGTGAATCAATTGCACCTCTACGCCATACTTATCGTTGATATGCTGCGCCATCTTTTCCGCAGCATATACCGAACGGTGTTGTCCACCCGTACAGCCAAACGATACCATCAAGTTTTGGAATCCGCGATCCATATAGCGCTTCACAGAGAAGTCCACCATATCGTATGCCTGCTCCAAGAACGGCAGGATCTCGCCATCCTCCTCCAAGAATGTGATGACAGGCTCATCCATTCCCGTGAAGAACTGATAACGCTCGTATTTACCAGGGTTATTGATAGCACGGCAGTCAAACACAAAACCACCACCATTGCCCGACGGATCAGCAGGAATACCTTTCTTATAGGAGAAACTCAGCACACGTACCACCAACGGTTTGCGCATACCTACATCCTTGAATTGCTTCATCTCCGTCATTTCCTTCAGCACCTGAATCAAATATGGATAATCCTCACTCGCATATTTGAGCAGATGACGCAGGTTGTCTATGGCAAATGGTATGGATTGCAAGAAGTGCGGCTTCTTCTCGAAATACCCTCTAAAGCCGTAAGCACCCAGCACTTGCATCGTGCGGAAGAGCACAAAGTGCTTGAGCGTATCATAGAATCGTTCTTTATCTACAGGCCAATATTTTTGCAACTCCTCTATATATAATTCCACTAACTCTTCGCGCAAATCGGGGTGGAAATTAGCCTTCGCTTGCCACAAGAACGATGCCACATCGTAATATACAGGACCTTTTCTACCGCCCTGAAAATCAATAAAATAAGGTACTTCCTCGCCATTCTCATCTTTGACCACCATGACATTGCGCGACTGGAAATCGCGGTACATGAAGGCGGTCATATCGCTATTATTGAGCAAGATATATGCCAAGCGCTCAAACTCATTCTCCAGTTTATCCTCTTGGAAGTCCAACCCAGTAGCCTTCAAGAAGCAATATTTGAAGTAGTTCAGATCCCATAAGATAGAACGCAAGTTAAACTCTGGTTGTGGATAACACTGCTTAAAGTCGAAGCTCTTAGCGCCTGTAACCTGAAATTGTGCCAATCCGCGTACCGTCTTGCGCAGCATATCCTTCTCTTTGGCGCTAAAGACGCCTGTCTTACGTCCCTCGGCTATATAGTCGAAGAGCAAGACATTGCCCAAATCCTGCTGCACATAGTTCATCTCATCATCGCTGACGGCCAATACGCGTGGTACACGCAGCCCCAACTCCAAGAAGTGCTGTGCCATATACAGAAAGGCGTGGTTCTCATCGCGCGAAGTGCCTTGTACACCTATCAGCGATTCGCTACCGTCCTCACTCATGATACGATAGTATCTACGATTGCTACCCGAAGCGGTCAATGCAACTTGCTCGCCCGCTTTCTTGCCTGTGACTTCAAAAAACAATTGACTTAACGATTGTGCCATAATTACCCAATGTAAAATACGCTACAAAGGTACTACTTTTTTATGAAATATGCAAAAAAAAGCACTTTTTTTCAAAAATATTTGGTCATGTCAAAAAAAAGCAGTACC
Source organism: Bacteroidales bacterium (assembly GCA_015061165.1). Classification (GTDB taxonomy): domain Bacteria; phylum Bacteroidota; class Bacteroidia; order Bacteroidales; family Paludibacteraceae; genus Colicola. The sequence goes on along the minus strand of SUXC01000001.1, from coordinate 242,449 downwards.
TTTGCACCCGATTTCGAAATCAACGTTCTTTATGTAGATTGAATTTTCAACTAAATCGAAAGTTACTTTCGATTTAAGAGGAGGATTCGCGGTCGCCTAATGCCACGAAGTGGCAGTCCTCGCGACAAGCGGATTCCAACGAGTCTTCCTAGCTCAGTTGGTAGAGCAACTGACTCTTAATCAGTGGGTCCAGGGTTCGAGTCCCTGGGAGGACACAAGAAAGACATCCGATAGGATGTCTTTTTTTGTGCTCCTCCTAATGGGACGAGAACCCTCCTATTGGGGTCCCCAAAAGAATCGAAGATTATTTTGGGGAGAGCGAGCAATAGATGAGTTACCATTTTGCATCACAAAATCACATAAGGAATCTATTGCGAGCGACGAGTCTCTGGAAGGACACAAGAAAGACATCCGATAGGGTGTCTTTTTTTTTGTATAATATATTTGCGCATTTCAAAAAAAAGCAGTAACTTTGCAAACGAATTATAACACCCATACATTACAATCATGAAAACGTTTTATGAATATCGCGCGCAAGCGCGCGAAGCGCTTCAAAATCGATGGGGCGAAGCTGCCATCGTATCTCTCATTATTCTTGTGGCTGCAATGGTCATTTCTATTCCTTCCTTTATGGCAGAATGGGCAGGCTCTATTACCACAGTATTGTCTGTATTGATATTGCCACTGCAATATGCCTACTACATTTCTTTGCTTGAGCGCACACGTGGTGGCGAGGAAGAGCTGACACGTTTCACCCTGCAGTATGCTATCAATCACGCATACGCTAATACTCGTTTTCTGGTAGCAGGTCTGCTCATTATGCTTATTTCGATGGTGCTTGCTATTTTCACATTGGGTATAGGTGCGATTATTGTGAATTATATGTATAGCATGGTGCCATATCTCTTGCACGACTATCCAGAACTCACTCCACGCGAAGCCATGAAGATTAGCCGTGAGATGATGAGTGGACAAAAATGGAATCTCTTTGTCCTCGACCTCACTTTCATTGGTTGGATACTGCTCTCTATCCTCACCGCAGGAATAGGTATGATTTTTGTTGAGCCATATATGTCCACTACTCGCGCTGCATACTACGAGGACTTAAAGAGCGAAAAACTCGTTGAAGAAACAGAAGAACCTACCTCCACGACAGCTGAGTGATGAAAGCCATGATTTTCGCAGCGGGTTTGGGCACACGCCTCAAGCCACTCACCGATACACTGCCAAAGGCACTTGTGCCTTTGGCAGGTAAGACATTGCTGCAATGGCAGATTGAGAAGCTGAAAGCAGCAGGTATTACGGATATTGTGGTCAATGTCCACCATTTCCCTGACCAGATTATCAACTACCTTCGCGAGAATGACAATTTCGGTTGTCATATTGCTGTGAGCGATGAGCGCGACATGCTACTCGAGACAGGTGGCGGACTGCGAAAAGCAAAGAATCTACTTTTAGGAGTCGCGAGTCGCGAATCGAGAAACAACGATGCTCCTATCCTCGTATGCAACGTGGACATCCTCTCTAACATTGACCTCCCCACCCTGCTCAGTGCGTATAATCCCAACGAGATGGGCGTGGTGGTAGTCAGCCCACGCGATACACAGCGCTATTTAGTCTTTGACGAGAATAATCGCCTCTGCGGTTGGACGAATATCGCAACGGGAGCAGTCCGAGGCCCAATAGCCAATACCCCATATCCAATACCCAATACACGAAACTTAGCCTTTTCGGGCATGCAGGTGCTCAATCCGCGCATTTTTAATGTAATGGATAAGGTAGTAGCCGATAAGGGGGAAAAGTTTTCGCTGATTGACCTATACCTTAGTATAGCCGAAAAAGAAATTCTCAGAGCATATATCCCTGAGAATTATCGTATGATGGATGTGGGCAAAATTGCCCAACTCTCCGAAGCCGAATCCTTCGCCGCCAGTTTGTAATTTCATTACTGAACGCGAGGAACAATCATCTGCAACGCATGTTTCATACAGGTGACTTGACATGGTCCTGTCACATCCATTACGATGCCATCTGCCTCAAAGGACTGATGTTTCTTGGTGTGCAACAATAGGTTGTCTGCCACTACGGGGTGGATAAATGGTAGTTCGTGCAAACGTCCATCAAACAGACGAGGTACTGCCTGACAGATTTCCTTAAACGATGGAGGAGTCAAGAACATCGCATGGAGTACACCATCGCATGGGTCAGCATCGGGGTTTAGTTTCATACCACCACCCACATACGAACCATTGGCAATACTGGTAACAAACATTTTGTCTTCTACTATGGTCTTTCCGTCCACATCCAAGCGCAAATGAGGATTCTTGTATTTCGTGAGTGACCAGATCAACGCAAAGAAATAGTTTACATGGTGGCTACCAATATAGTACTTCAGTTGTTCTGCCCCTCTACATACCATTGGCTCTATACCAAAACCGAGCGAATTGATAAAGTAGCGATGATGTTCGATATTGTTGCGCCAATAGGTTACGCAGCCCACATCTATTGGTTTGCTATGCCCATGAAAGAATATGTCTAACGAGCGTTTGAAATCCTTGTCCAATCCCCAGTGGCGAGCAAAATCGTTGCCCGTACCACGAGGCATTAGTCCGAATTGAATATTCGCACGTTGCTCTGGAGTAAGGTCAGCACGCATGATACCATTGATTACTTCGCTGAGTGTGCCATCGCCACCCAGTACAAGGATTTGGGTGCAACCCTTCTCCTCCACGAGTTCACGCGCAAGTTCTATGGCGTGATTGGCATATTTGGTAACACGATAGATGAATGGTTGTCGACGCGCTTTCAGCAGCTTCCACAAATATAATCGTTGCATACGAAATGCACGTTTGCCCGATTTTGGGTTGATAATAATTCCTAACATAGTCTTTCACAGTGGCTTACGCCATTTTACGATTACACTTTCCGCCCGAATCTAATCAATTTTTTTGCAAAGATAATAAAAAAAATGCACACTACCAAAAAAGTGTGCATTTTTAATTATTTTATGCTGTTTTTTTCGATTATTTGAAATAAGCAGCAACTTTGTCGTTCTCAACAATTTCTTCTTGGAAGATGTAAGCACCTGTTTTAGGGCTCTTAACCATCTTGATACACTTCGTATGGTTACGACCAGCGTTACCAGTGTGAAGGGTTGCGACCGCTTTCTTTGCCATAGTACTAAGCCTTTCTTAATTAAAATGGTTAATTACTTAATTTCTTTGTGGATGGTGTACTTCTTGAGAATTGGGTTGTACTTTTTGAGTTCCAAACGCTCAGGAGTATTCTTGCGGTTCTTTGTGGTAATGTAACGTGATGTACCTGGCATACCGCTGGCCTTGTGCTCGGTGCACTCCAAGATTACTTGGACACGTGCTTCTTTACTTTTCTTTGCCATAACGAATCCTCCTTTGTTTAAATGTAACCTTTCTCAGAAGCACGCTTCAAAGCGGCATCCAATCCGATCTTGTTAATAGTTCTCAGACCAGCTGCACTCACGTTCAGCATGATCCACGTATCTTGTTCTACCCAGTAGAACTTCTTGTGGAAGAGGTTCACATCAAACGTCCTTTTGGTGTGACGTTTTGAGTGAGACACATTGCATCCACCCATGGCTTTCTTGCCTGTAATTTGACAAATCTTTGACATTTTATTTTTGTATTTAGTTTATTTCTAAGTAGTTAGCCCCATTCTCATCCTCATTTTCGCTTCTCAAAACGCCATACAAATCCCTACTATACGCGAAAAATCGTGCAAAGTTACAACTTTTTTTTTATTCCACCAAATATTTTTGCATTTTTTTACAAAAAATCTTCATTCTGCACTTTTCTTTTCCTTTTTAATTTACGCGCGCTTGCGCGTGTGAAGAAAATGCAGTACCTTTGTTGTCCAGTTTGGGTCCCCCAGCCGGTAGCCGGAAGCCACCACCCTGATCATTGGCTCCCGGCAGCCGGTCGCCATAACCCTTTTTAAACAGAACTATATGCTCCCTATCCTCCTTCTCCCCCTCTTAGGCACCGTATTAGGTGCAGCGATGGTTTTCCTGCCTCATCGCCTTATTGCCTCATCGCCTATTGCCCACAAAACCCTTCTGGGTTTTGCATCGGGTGTGATGGTGGCAGCCAGTATTTGGTCATTGATTTTGCCCGCGATGGAGATGTCGGTAGAGGCTGGCGGTAGCGAATGGATACCTGCGGCTGTGGGCTTTGTGGCTGGCATATTGTTTCTCTTGTTGCTGGACACCTTGATTCCGCACTTGCATATAGGTTCTGATACGCCAGAGGGCTTGCCTCAACGCAAGCAGTGGCAGCGAACGACGATGTTGTCGGTGGCAGTAACCTTGCACAATATTCCTGAGGGTATGGCTGTAGGTGTATTGTTAGGTTCGGCTATGGCGGAGGGTTCGGCAATATCGATGTCAGCGGCATGGGCGCTGGCGATTGGTATAGCGTTGCAGAATATCCCAGAGGGTGCTATCTTGTCGTTGCCTCTGTATGCAGATGGCATGAAGCGCATGAAGGCATACGCGATAGGTGCCTTGTCGGGTATTGTAGAACCGATAGCCACATTGCTGACAGCATGGCTTATCACCTCATCGCCTAATAGCCTCATCGCCTTACCTTATTTGTTGGCTTTTGCGGCGGGAGCCATGATGTATGTCGTGGTGGAGGAGTTAATTCCCGAGTCGCAGGCGGAGCCGCACAGCAATCTGCCCACTTTGGGCTTCACCGTTGGCTTTGTGCTGATGATGATTTTGGACTGCGCTGTGTAGCCAAAACCGCATCTTTGAGAATTTATCCCATATATCAACATGACTGCCCACGAAGCACTGAAGACATATTTTGGCTACGATAATTTTCGCCCATTGCAGGAAGAAATTATCCAATCCGTCTTAGATGGTCGCGACACGTTGGCACTCATGCCAACGGGTGGCGGAAAGAGTCTGTGCTTCCAAGTGCCCACTATGGCAATGGGAGGTCTATGCCTCGTCATTACCCCCCTTATTGCCCTGATGAAAGACCAAGTAGAGAACCTACGTCGTCGTGATATCCGTGCCGCAGCCATCTACACAGGCATGACCTACGAACAGCAGAAAGTGGCACTCGACAACTGCCAATGGGGTCCCTACCACTTCATTTATGTCTCACCCGAACGTTTGGAGTCCGAGGAGTTTCGCGAACGACTCGCACGCCTGCCTATCTGCCTTATCGCTGTGGATGAAGCTCACTGTATCTCGCAATGGGGATACGACTTCCGCCCCAGTTACCTCAAAATCGCAGAAATACGGGAGGTAATTAGAGGCGAGAGGCGAAAAGGCGAGGAGGCAATGAGGCAAGCAGTTCCCATCCTCGCACTTACTGCCACCGCTACACCCGATGTGGTGGATGATATACAAGAACGCTTAGCATTTCGCAAGAAGAATGTGCTACGCAAGAGTTTTCTTCGCCAGAACCTTAGTTATGTAGTGCGCCAAACCAACAAGAAAGCCGATGAGATTGTGCATATCCTCTCCAAAGTGCCTGGTTCGGCGATTGTATATGTCCGTAATCGCCAACGCGCACAAGAACTCGCTGCCTACCTCAACGAAAAAGGTCTCTCTGCCGACTTCTACCACGCAGGACTTACCTCCAAAGAGCGCGCTGCTAAGCAAGAAGCGTGGCGAGCCTACCCCCATCCTCTCCCTAAAGGGAAGGGAGTGACGCGAGTGATGGTTTCCACCAATGCCTTTGGTATGGGCATTGACAAACCCGATGTGCGAATGGTGATTCACCACGACCTGCCCGATACGATAGAGGCGTATTTCCAAGAGGCAGGACGTGCGGGGCGCGATGAACAACGTGCCTTTGCAGTACTGCTCTACGACCCCGCGCAGGACAAAGCCAAAGCACGCAAACGCGTATCGGATAACTACCCACCCAAAGAGTTTGTTACCGATGTCTATCACAAGACATGCGATTTCTTGGGCGTAGGTGCAGGCAGCGGACAAGGGTATACCTTCATGCTTCCCATCAATGACCTATGCCGTATCATGCACCTGCCTATCCTACAGACCTATTCTGCCCTACACCTGCTGACACAAGCAGGCTATATCTGCTTCCAAGAAGAACAAGAGATACAACCCCGCGTGAAGATTCTCATTTCGCAACGCGAAATGAATGAGTACGGACTCAGCGAGCAGCAATATAAATTATTGGAATTATTGATGCGCAAGTACTCGGGTATCTTCACCGACTTGCAGTATGTGCATTTCGACCAACTCACCACCCCAATAACCAATAGTCCATCGCCAATGGCCAATCGCCAATCCCTCCATGACCTACTCGTATCCTTGGCGCAACGCCATATCATCACCTATATCCCGCATGAGACTGCCAACACGCTGACCTTCACGCGCGAGCGACAAACCGATATTTATCTGCCTACCACCATATACGACAACCATCGCCAACAGTATATCGAAAAACTGAAAGCGATGGTAGAATACGCTGATAATCAGCTCTATTGCCGTTCGCAATTGTTATTATCATATTTTGGTGAAACCGATGCTGCCACCTGTGGCACCTGCGATGTGTGTCGTCAGAAAACGAAAACACAGTGCTAACCTCCTATCTATATCGATGCTCTATTATCCTTGTGAGAATAGCAATCACTATGGTGGTCATTGCAATACAAATAGGAAAAATGTAAGCCCCCCACCATCCTACTTCACCATACATATGTTGATAAAAAGCCCACGAGCAGGACAATATCAGCACCAATATCAGCACATTGATGATTGGACTCAGTTGCGTGCGTTGCAGTTGTTCGTTCCAGTGACCACTAATCCAAACTATCACGAATACATAGGCTAACAAGGCTACGCATAGCAACAATAAGAAACATATCTTATGCGACATATCCAAGAGTATCATGTCCAGAATAGGTATCAGCAACAATAACACAATGTTCAGCACTATCATACCTCTTACCATTCTGTTGGTAGCAACTTGATACATTCTCTTCTGTAGAGAAAAATTGGCTGACCTATTGTAATAATAGCGTAGCATAGTCATCGGTTTTTTTGTGGTTTTGGGTTTAATGGCACGAGCCAGTTGTTAAAAACTCACTGCAAAAGTAGTGCCAATTTATCAAAAAAAATAAAAACAACAATATTGCTATTTTCCTTGGTTCAAATAGGGCAGGAAAAACAACAATATTGTTAATATAGGGGTTGATGGCTCGCTTTGCGAACTATTGTTTAGTGTTTAGAGGCGAGCGTTTTCCACAATGGATAGTCCATAAAGGGTATTTCTCCAGATGAGAGACGTAGGGTTATTTTGGTAGGGTCAATAGCAATATAGTATCTTGACTTGTCACTCGTATCTTGTGGCGTATAGAATTGAATATCCTGATCATCAATGTGATGCGCTATCGCTGTGCGAATACGTGCTATGTACCCGCGGATATTGGGCACATCTTCCAAGTACGACCGTTCATCTGTGATAGGCGTATCACGAAACAAATTGCATATCGCATGATAGGTGCTTCCAAGGCGTTGCACATCTTTGTCCGACAACGGATGATGTTGTCCTGCTTTGACCAATCCTCCGTGATGTGTACAGCACGACTGGTGGAGGATAAATATATACGTCGCCAACTGTGTTGCACTCATCTGTACCTCCACTCCACGCATCCAGATACGCCTTGCTGGAATATCAATCACGATGCGGTTCTCCTCCCCATTGGTGTGTTGGCGAGCCAAGAAATCAAAAAATTGCTTGTAGAATCCATGATAGTGAAACAGATTCTTGCCGCGTTTGGGACGGTGATACTCTGGTTCGGAAATAAACGTTTCATATTCATCCAAGAAACGGCGCACTTCATTCAGCACACTATCAGGTTCATCTTCCAGACGAATCGTTAGAAAATTGACAAAACATGTATCTTGTAGCGAGGAGTTGCAAGCAGGAACATACGATACTCCCACGTTTATCAGCAGCGAAGGTTCTATATCGTAGAAAGAATTTTGATGGGACAAGTTTGCCAAGTAATCGCGCGTAAAACTCTCCGTGGTATAGTTGGTTAGGCGTTCGTACAAGTTATTGAGCATATCATTGGTCAAACGCGGATTCATATAGCGAATAATATCGCACAGATAGTCGCGATCCATTTCGCAGCTATTCTTGGATATTTTAGGTATATAGATAAACTCAAACTTCCACAATTGTAGCAGGTTAGCGATAGTATCATACTGTTGCCAAATCTCATCGTTGATGGCGGGCATATAATCGCTTTCGATATACACTACATATTTTTCCGAACTCTGCCAACCTCTGATGAGGGTAGAAAACAGATTGTATTTATTGACCTTGTCATTTAGTGTCAGCGACAATGATAGCAATAGCAACGCCTCTCTAGCCACGCACGAATTATCGGAGTATGCTGCCTTCTGCAAAATCGAGAAAATCTTTTTCTGCTCGTTTGGGGCCATACTCTTGATATATGTCACAGCATCTTCTTGCGACATAAATTGTGCTTCGTGCAGTTCATCCTGCGAAATATCAAAACTAAAAATGATATGGTTGTAGAGTTGAATTTCCTCATGACAAATCACATCATCCGACTTGATTAGGTCTGAAATCAAACGTGCTATTGCTATTTTCTGATGGTGTCGCATGGTATTATTGAGATGGGGGTTGGTTTATCGTATGCTATCCAAGTATCCTTCCAGGATAATGCAAGCTGCCAGTTTATCCACCACGGATTTGTCTTGCCGTTGGCTCTTTTTCATGCCTCCTGCTATCATGGCTTGGTGTGCAATGACGGAGGTAAAACGTTCATCATATTCTTTTAGCGGTATATTCGGGAACACTTTGCGAAAGCGATTGATGAACGGTTGAATATACTGCATGGATTCGGAGTCTTCGCCATTCATTTGATAGGGGTGTCCTATCACCACTTCATCCACCTGTTCTTTGACGAAATACTCTTTCAGCCATGCCTCCAGCGTATGAGTTGGAATGGTAATAAGCGGATTAGCCGTTATACGGAGTATATCCGTAACGGCTAATCCTGTTCGTTTGCGACCGAAATCTATCGCAAGTATTCTGCCCATTAATCAACGAGTGCTTGGTACTTATCGTCCATGCCGAGGCGATAGTACAATGAGCGCAACGAGCGTTTGTAGTCGTAGTTCTCTGGATCCAGCTCGTATGCTTTTTCCAGCAATGGCAATGCTTTTTGGTTGAGTTCTTGGCTCTTTGCCTTCTCTACTTCAAATTCTTTTGCGCTCAGGTATGCTGCATCGTTGTAAATTTTGTCTGCATATTCGCAGTATGCCACACCATAGTTGAAGTACCCAGCAGCATTGTTAGGCTCAATAGCAATAGCCTGATCATAGCTTGCAAAAGCATTGTCATATTGCTTCAAGAATACTACGTAAATATCGCCTTTTATCAGGTGATATAATGCTACTCCAGGCTCGCGTTGAATAGCCAAATCCAAGTATTTCAATGCTTTTTCAGATTGACCAGCGCGTGCATAAATGTCAATCAGACTTTGGATAAATACTTGCTCTTTTGGATAAGCGTTCACACATTCCTCCAAGAATGCCAATGCCTTAGCTGTATCTTGTTTGTTTTGAATAGTGATGCGATAAATACCTACATTAGCATTGACAATATCATCGTAGAGTGCAGTTTGTTTAGCATGCTCGGTGTTCATGCGCTCAAAGGCAGCCAATGCCTCATCATAACGCTCTGCTGCTTCTGCCAACTGACCTGATTGATAGAGATAGATGTAGTAGTTAGAATCGCATACAATCTTTGCCATCTCGCTTGGATTCTCTTTCATCATGTCTGATTCTGGGATATTGCAGTGTGCAATAAACATGTCGTATGCTTTAGATGGATCGCCTGCTTGATATGCGTCAAAACCTGCTATAATCAATGGAATGCTATTGAAGTACTCCACTACTTTTGGCACGATGCTTTTTGGTGTGCGGGTGTCAAATTTCTCTCTACCTTTTTTGTCAATGGTTGGTATTTTCGCCATATCGTAGGCTTTGGTCCAATAGTTCAATGACTCATATACCGCATCACCCCAAGCTTTCTTATCGAATTGTTGTCCGAGTTGTTGTTTCATATTACCATTGTAGAACTCTTTGTAGCCAATGAAACCTGCTACATACCAAGTGTTTGGTTGGTCTTTGGTTTCATCGTTTTGCAATGCTTCTGCGATAGCAGCGCGTGCACCTGCATAATCTGGTGTTTCTGCATCAGCCAAACTACGAGCTTTGCTGACATTTGCTTTTTGAGCGAAGCAGCCTGCGCTTATCAGCACGAGAGCTGCAAGAAAAATTGATTTTTTCATTTTATTAAAGGTTTTGTGTTGTTAATTATCATTTCATTTTTTACTCTTCAGCAGTAGTTGTTTCCTCCGCGGTTGCCTCTGCGGATTCAACTACTTCCTCTTGTTCCTCTTTTGGTACTACGCAGCCGAACATCAGTGTATCGTTGCGTTTTTGGAGTTCGATAAGTTTGACACCCTGTGTAGCACGTCCCATCACGCGGATGGTGTCCATTGCCATACGGATAGCGGTACCCGATTTGGTAATGAGCATCAGGTCTTGTTCATCGGTTACAGCCTCCAGACCTATCAGATTACCCGTCTTATCGGTGAGGTTCATGGTCTTCACACCCTTACCGCCACGGTTAGTGATACGGTAGATTGGCTCGCCATTCTCATCATCGAGGTCGGTGCGCTTACCAAAGCCCTTCTCTGAAATTACGAGTACAGACTCCTTGCTACCCTCCTCTACACAAATCATGCCAATCACGCGATCCTTGCCATCTTCGTCTAACTTGATAGCACGCACACCTGTTGCGGTACGACCCATTGGGCGAACGGTGTCTTCTGGGAAGCGAACCACTTTGCCATTGTAAGAAGCCACCAACATTTGGCTATTGCCGTCGGTCAGTGTAACGCGAATCAGGCGGTCATCCTCGCGCAGACCAAGCGCAATAATACCATTGGTACGTGGACGGCTGTATGCTTCCAAGGTGGTTTTCTTCATCAAACCGTTCTTTGTCGCGAAGATGAGGTAATGATTTTGTACATACTCCATATCGCTCAGGTTCTTCACATGGATAAATGCGCAAACCTTGTCGCCCTTTTGAATATTAATCATGTTCTGCAATGCACGACCTTTCGACTGGCGGTTGCCCTCTGGCAACTCATATACTTTAGTCCAGTAGAGGCGACCCTGCTCGGTGAAGAACATCATCGTGGAGTGCATATTGGCTTGGTGTACATATTCGATAAAGTCCTCATCGCGGGCTGCGCTGGCTTTTGCTCCTACACCGCCACGACCTTGCTGACGGAAGTCTGCCAATGGAGTACGTTTGATATAACCCAAGTGCGAAATGGTAATCACCATATCATCATCGGCATACATATCCTCTGGGTTGAACTCGGTAGCCATCTTGATGATGCGTGTGCGACGCTCATCGGCATATTTCTCTTTGATTTCAACCAACTCGTTCTCAATCACTTCGTAGCGCATCACCTCGCTTGCGAGTAGCGCGTTCAAGTGTTGAATCAACTCTTGCAACTTAGCATATTCCTCTCTCAACTCATCAATACGCAAGCCTGTCAGTTGCGACAGACGCATATCCACGATGGCTTTGGATTGCAGGTTATCCAAGTTAAAGCGTGCCTCAAGGTTCGCTTGCGCGTCAGCAGGAGTACGGCTTGCGCGAATGATTTTCACCACCTCGTCAATGTTATCTACGGCGATGATTAATCCTTCTAATATATGCGCGCGTTCCTCAGCTTTTTTGAGTTCGAATTTTGTGCGACGTACCACTACTTCCATGCGGTGCTCGATGAAGTTCGCCACCATGTCATGCAGGTTCAGCAATTGTGGGCGACCTTTCACCAGCGCAATGCTGTTCACCGAGAAGCTGGATTGCAATGCAGTGTATTTGTAGAGTTTATTCAGCACTACTTGTGCATTTGCATCGCGTTTGATTTCGATAATGATACGCACATCGCGTTTGGATTGGTCGCTGATACCCGAGATACCTTCAATTTTCTTGTCGTTCACAAGGTCAGCGATATTCTTCACGAGGTCAGACTTCACCACGCCGTATGGCAACTCGCCAATCACGATACGCTCGCGACCGTTATCTTCGGTTTCAATCTCTGCTTTCGAACGGATGATAATACGTCCGCGACCTGTCTCGTATGCATCGCGCACGCCTTGATAACCGTATATAGTACCGCCCGTTGGGAAGTCTGGTGCCTTAATGTGCTCCATGAGTTCTGCCACGGTGATTGGCTCCACTTCTGGATTCTCCACGCGCTCTACTGCGTTCTTCACGTATGCCACGCAACCATCAATTACTTCGCCCAAGTTGTGGGTTGGCATGTTCGTTGCCATACCTACTGCAATACCGCTTGCTCCGTTCACCAACAGGTTAGGGAAGCGACATGGCAATACCACTGGCTCGCGCAACGAGTCGTCGAAGTTCAGTTGCATATCCACGGTATCTTTGTCTATGTCACGAAGCATCTCTTCGGCAAGTTTCGAGAGGCGTGCTTCGGTATAACGCATTGCTGCTGCGCCGTCGCCGTCAATCGAACCAAAATTACCTTGTCCGTCCACCAACACGTTGCGCATGTTCCATGGCTGTGCCATACGCACCAGTGTGCCATAGATACTGCTATCGCCGTGAGGGTGGTACTTACCCATCACCTCACCCACGATACGTGCGGATTTCTTGGTTGGCTTATCGCTTGTGTTGCCCAACTCATTCATACCAAACAGTACACGGCGATGTACGGGTTTAAAGCCGTCGCGCACGTCAGGCAATGCACGGGCTACAATCACACTCATCGAGTAATCGATGTACGAGGTTCGCATTTCCTCGTCAATCTTTACAGGAATAATTCTGTCGTTGTCAATCATCTATATAAAGTTTTTAAATATTTCTTACACTCCTCCCCCTAAACTTCTAAACCCCTGAACTCCTAACCCCCTTTATTCCCAAACTCCCCCACTCTTCCACGCTGCAAAATTACTGCTTTTTTTTGACATATGCAAATTTTTAAGCGATTTTTTGCATTTTTCTTATTTTTGGCTATCACCCCGATTTTTCACCTTCATGCCCTTAAATCGCAAATTTTGCCCCTTTATACCCTTTCGCCCACACCTTAACACATAACCGCGCCCGCGCGCATACGAGCCTCACGACACGCGAACCATTATGATTCCCTTACTTTTTCCTTTGAAATCGTTAGTGATTCGTAGGTTATTCGTAGGTTATTCGTAGGTTATTAAGCACTTCTATAAGGCATCTCAAACCATTCTTTTTCCCTTCTTTCAAGCACTAAACAATAGTGCCAAAGGCGAGTTTACCAAACAAATTCGCCTATTTTAGGTGATTTTTCTTGCATATTTGCAAAAAAATCCGTACCTTTGCAGCGATTTTTGCGGCATTAGCACATCGGTAGTGCATCGGCTTCCCAAGCCGAGGAGGCGGGTTCGATTCCCGTATGCCGCTCATAGTGTATCGGTCTATCGCGGGATAAGGGAAGAAAAACACCTGTTTTAATCCCCTATCACGAGGAAAGTCCGGGCAGCATAGAGCACCACAGCGGTTAATGGCCGTCAGGCAGCAATGTTTGGTCACTGGTACAGAGACGAGTCGCCTTTGGGCGGGTGAAACGACTACACTGTGGGCTGCAATTCCAAGTATACCAACGTTTGAGCGCTGCTCGCGTGAGTTGGAGGGTAGGAAGCAACAGAAGCACGTAGTAATACGCGACTCAAGATTAATGATAGACGCCACCATTAGGAATTTCAAAGGTGCTAAAAGTTCCAGACTTCCAATGTGGTACAGAACCCGGCTTATAGATACACTATTCTTTTTTGAACAATATTGAACCATTTTGAACAATACTGAACAATGAAAAAACTTTTTCTCTTCGTGGCACTATTGAGTGCCTTTTCTATTCAAGCTAAACCTCGTATTGACCGAGCAGAGCCACTTTGTTGGTGGACAGAAATGAACTGCCCACTCACCCTATTGCTTCACGGCGAAGATCTCGCTGATGCACAAGTGACTATCCAACAACTCCAAAATGGCAAAGTTGTCAAAGGCGAATGCACAGGTCTGCAAGTCAAAAGCCAACACAACGCCGAGAGTCCAAACTACCTCTTCGTGGATTTGGCTGTCAATCAAGCAGGTACTTACCGTATCACTCTCAAGAAAGGCAAACACACCTCTAAGGTGGATTACACCATCCACACCCGCCGCGAAGGTAGCCGCGAGCGCCAAGGATTCAACTCCAGCGATATGATTTACCTCATCATGTCCGACCGCTTTGTGGATGGCGACCCAACCAACAACACCGTTGAGACTATGGCAGAGGCATGTGCTAAGGACAACGTGCACGGTCGCTTTGGTGGTGATATTCAGGGTATTATCAATTCGCTCGACCATATCGCAGCATTGGGTGCAACCGCCATTTGGCCTACCCCACTCCTTGAGGATAATGAGGCGGCATGGTCATACCACGGCTACGCATGCTCCGACTACTATCATATCGATCCTCGCTATGGCAGCAACGAACTCTATCGCCAAATGGTGGAGAAAGCCCACGAGAAAGGCATTAAGTTCATCATGGATATGGTGCCTAACCACTGCGGTGGTACGCATTGGTGGATGAAGGACCTGCCATACCATGATTGGATTAACCAGTTTGACACATTTACCAACACCCACAACGTCTTCTCCGCTAACTACGACATCAACGCATCGGAGTATGACCGCCTGCTCTCCAACCGCGGTTGGTTCGACCGCCCTATGCCAGATATGAACCTCGAGAACCCAGACTTGCTGCAATACTTCAAGCAATGGGCTATCTGGTGGATTGAGTATGCTAACCTCGATGGCTTGCGCGTGGACACCTATCCATATATTGAGATGGTTCCTGGTAGCGAATGGGTGAAAGCGATTATGGATGAGTATCCTAATTTCAATATCGTAGGCGAGTGCTGGACACGTCCTACCCCTGCTGTAGCGTATTGGCAATCGGGTGTGAAGAATCACAATGGCTTTGACAGCCACCTCAAATGTGTGATGGACTTCCCATTGGAAGAGGCTATTCGTCAAGCACTGGAGAGCGATAGTCAAGGTTGGGGCGGTGGACTCACACGCGTGTATGACATATTAACTATGGATTACATGTACGCAGACGTAGATGATATTCTTATCATGCTTGGCAACCACGATATGGACCGTATTGCTGACGTGGTAAAAGACCAAGACCCACGCCGTGTGAAACTGGCATATACGCTATTGGCAACTATGCGTGGTATTCCACAAGTGTTCTATGGCGATGAGTATGCCATGAAGTCAGCCGACCGCAAATTGGGTCACTCTACCCTGCGTATGCCTTTGCCATTGGGCGAAGAAGTAACTGCTGAGATGCAAGATATGTTTGACTACCAAAGCCGTCTCTTCCAATGGCGCAAGGGCGAAGAGGTGATTCATACAGGCAAGACCA
This sequence comes from Bacteroidales bacterium, assembly GCA_015061165.1. Classification (GTDB taxonomy): domain Bacteria; phylum Bacteroidota; class Bacteroidia; order Bacteroidales; family Paludibacteraceae; genus Colicola. Next base: position 226,897 of record SUXC01000001.1, on the reverse strand, counting down.
TGCACTTTATGAGTCGTGACAACACATACGGTTTCTTCCGCTACAACGACAACGAGGCTGTGTTCGTCTTTGTCAATGCCAGCACAGACAACCGCACCATCCCAACAGCCAACTACGCAGAGATTCTTGGCAAGTACAACGCTGTTGGTCAGGATATTATCACAGGCAAGACCTACGATTTGAACCAAAAGGATATTGTGGTAGAGCCATTGTCAAGCATCATAGTGAAACTGAACAAATAAAATCATTGTAGTAAAAAGGAGGCTTGCCTCCTTTTTACCTAATATTTAGTAGTATGGAATATCGTTTTTCTGGTAAGAGTGGACTTCAGTTACCTTTGGTATCATTGGGACTGTGGCACAACTTCGGCAGTGAAGACCCCTTTGATGTGGCTCGCGCTATGTTGCTTCACGCTTGGGATAAAGGTGTAACGCATTTTGATATTGCCAACAACTATGGCCCTGCTCCGGGTACTGCGGAGATGACTTTCGGTCGTGTGCTGCGCGAAGATTTGTTGGCGCACCGCGATGAGATGATTGTTTCCTCCAAGGCAGGCTATTGGGGATGGGATGGACCTTATGGCAATGGTGGCTCGCGCAAGTATATGATTGCATCTTGCGACCAGAGTTTGAAGCGAACAGGATTAGAGTACTTTGATATTTTCTATTCGCACCGCTACGATCCACAAACGCCTATCGAAGAGACAATGCAAGCGCTTGTGGACATTGTGCGAGCAGGCAAAGCGTTGTATGTAGGCATTAGCAATTATCCTGCTGACAAACAGAAGGAGTGCTACGATTATCTGTCGGCTGCTCATGTCCCATGTGTGATTAGCCAATACAAAGCCAGCATTGCTTTTCCTCAGACCTTAGAGGAGAATCTGCCTGTGGCCAATGCCAATGGTTCTGGGTTTATTTGCTATTCTCCATTGGCGCAAGGCTTGCTTACCAACCGTTATTTGAATGGTATTCCTGCGGGCAGTCGTGCCAGTAAGAATGTCTTTTTGCATCCCGAGCAAGTAACTGCGGAGGCAGTTGCCCGTGCTCAACAGTTGGGTGCAATAGCAGCAGAGCGCGGACAGACGTTGGCACAGATGGCAGTAGCGTGGTTACTGAGTAAAGATGTAACGAGTGTGATTATCGGTGCCAGTAGTGTTGCGCAGTTGGACGACAACCTGCACGCTATTGATAACATTGCTTTCACGGAAGAAGAACTCCAGAAGATTGCGCGCGTTATGCAACAACAATAAACGTGCTTATACACTAACGCACACTCAAACACAATTGGTCATTGACCTAATTGCATACAAGAGGGTGAGGCAATTGCCCCACCCTTTTCATTTATAAATAACAGCGCTATTTAAGCTCGTTCACTCAACTACAACTCCTGTCCCATAACATTGTAGGTCTTTCCATCACGTTGAATGAGGAGTTGACCGTTGCGAAGAAGTTTGTTACAATTATTTAGCGTTTGTGATGACCCTTTTACATTCTCAATATCTGTTTCTTCTGTATCAAGACATTGCAAGTTTTGGAACTTACCCCATACATTATCTGCTCTATAAAGCTGAATAGATTCACACGGCACATATACATATGCATAGTAGTGGGGGAACGATGACTCTTGCGAAGATGGAAGTAATGTAGCATAGCAGTAAATGTCAGACAAACGGTCACAACGATAAAACGCATATTTTCCAATATTCGTTACACCATTACCAATAGTGACAGAGGTAAGAGAAGAACAATTTTCAAAACTACTCACTCCTACACGTTTTATGCTATTAGGAATAGTGATAGATGTAAGCGCACGACAACCTCGAAAAACTTTGTCTTCTATACATGTTAAACCATCACCAAGTGTTACAGTTGAAAGATATCGACACCCATCAAATGCTCTTTCTTCTATATTTTTTACATTATTTGGTATTTCTAAATAAGCTATATTAATACCAGAGAATGCCAATGAAGAGATAGATTTTACGCTATTTGGAAAATTCACTTTCGTCATATTATTTTGATTCCAAAATGTTCCGCCTGCAACCAAACGTACTCCATCTTTAATCGTATATTCACCCTCAATATAGCATTTCAATGCAATAAGACAATTATCAATATATAACACATTATTTTCCCAATTTGACTCATCATTGTAGATTCCAGTATTGTCAAAAGCACCATACCAAATATTGGTTACACTCTCTGGTATATTAATAGAGGTAAGGGAGGAACAATTGGAGAAAGCATTCTTACCTATACTCGTTACGCTCTCTGGTATATTAATTGAGGTAAGGGAGGAACAATTGGAGAAAGCGTAATCTCCAATACTCGTAACGCTGTTGCCAATGGTGACAGAGGAGAGAGAGGAGCAACCGCCAAAAGCATCATATCCAATACTCATTACGCTATTGCCAATGGATACAGAGGTAAGAGAAAAACACTCATAGAAAGCGTCATTATGAATACTATCTACCGTGTTAGGAATTACCAAATCTCTAATCTCTTGATTATTAATATAGAGATTATGAGAATTGGATATTGGATTGGCAGAAGAACCTCCAAATTTAATCGCACACCACCCTGCAATATCACCCAGATAATTAGTCTTAGTGAGTGCATCACAACCATCGAAAGCACCACTTCCTATACTATTTATTCTGCTACTGATGATAACCAAAGTTAGGGAAGAACATTTTGCAAAAGCATCACTTCCAATACTCGTTATATAATTGGGAATTGTGGCATTTGTAACATTTTTTCTACACCCAACTACTATAGTTCCCTGTATAATCATGCCATCTACCTCAATTTCACCCACACGGGCTCCCCAGTAGCCATTCTCTTCAGCATCTAAAGGGCTATTGTTTACGAAATCCTTTTTTAAGAAGCAGCACCTATAAAAAGTATGATACCCTATGCTTTTCACACTATTTGGAATTGTTACAGACTTGAGAGAAAAACACTCATAGAAAGCGTAATTCTGAATGCTATCTACCGTATTAGGAATAACCAAATCTTTAATCTCTTGATCATTGATATAGAGATTGTGGGAATAATATATAGGACTGGCGGTATAATTATCAAATTTAATCTTACACCAACCTGCAATATCACCAGTATAGTTAGTTTTAGTGAGAGAATCGCAATTATAGAAAGCACTCCATCCAATGCTCGTTACGCTGTTGGGGATGGTAATAGAGGTGAGGGCAGAGCAACCAGAGAAAGCATCATTTCCAATGCTCGTTACGCTATTGCCGATGGTAACTGAAGTAAGGGAAGAGCAACCGTAGAAAGCACGACCTCCAATGCTCGTTACGCTATTGCCGATGGTAACTGAAGTAAGGGAAGAGCAACCGTAGAAAGCCTCATTTCCAATGCTCGTTACGCTGTAGATAGTACCATTATAGGTGACTGTTTCTGGGATAGTGGCGGTGGTGAGATTTGGTTCACAATCTATTACTTCTACAGTAAATGGATCTGTACTGCTTGTGATGTTATAGTACAAATCGCCTGATTGAAAATCGTAAGCATTGATTGGACTAATAATTGCAAGTAGCAATAATGTACATAAAAATTGTTTCATAATATAGTTCAGTATTATAGTGAATAGATAGTATTACGATAAGGATTTAATGACCAAAATCTTTGGTGGCAATTGTTTATTGAACGAAGCAAATTAGCATCTGTTATATCGCTCTTATTAATTGTTTTTAGAACCCTCACAGGAAATATATGTCCAAAATCTTGTGGCGCACCTCCTGCATTTGATTTTGGAATATCAAAAATATATCCTGTGAAAAAATCTTCTGTGGCTTCTACTTTGGTACATAAACCATACTTTGGAAGATTTAAAATTAATAGGATGTCCCCTTTTTTAACTTTTTTCATAATAGCCATATTACTTGCCACATGATGATATACATCTCCATTAGCTCTAAGGTCAAAACATGCTTTGTATCCCCATCCCTGACGCAAACGTCCTAATGATAATTCCTTCGTTACAAAATCCAAATGATCTTTGTCTTTTGTTGTTCTAAATGCCCAACAATTTATATGTTGTGCATTTGAATTCAATAAATGATTGTCCATAAGTTATTCCACATTTTGGGAAGTCGGCTCCAAACACCCCGTTGGTATAAATACACAAAAAGCGTGGAACCTTACCTTTGCTTATTCTTTTCCCTGAGGCTCTGGTAAACCTTTCCAATAAGAATAAGCAAGCAACGCCCACGCCGAATATGAAATGCCACCAGACAGAGCAGTCCACGCATGGACGCTCTGCGGCGGGATAGTCATATCCCAAAGGGCGTTTACTGCCTTCTTGTTTTGGATTGGTTGAAATTTACCAGATTTCAGGGAACCAAAACAAGCGCTAATAAACGCTTTTTATAATATGTCCGCAAACTTTTGGTTTGCGCTGCAAAGGTACTACATTTTTTTGAATTGCGCAAGAATAGTACATATAAAAATTGCCATTTATGCTCGAAAACACAAATGGCAAAGCTATATTAAATGAATACTATGATTCCAAATTATAAATCTGACAGCAAAAAAGCCATATAGAGGGGGAGCGTTAGCACTTGTTCCGATCGACCAATGTTATAATCCCCTAACTTAATAGCAGCATTCACATGATACTTATCAGGGTGGCTGAGAATTGTTTTAACCGATTTGGCATTGCCCGTATTGGCTTTGCACTCAAGCAATGTACATTCGCCCTTATATCGCATCACGAAATCTATCTCTAAACCACTTTCTTTTTGGTAGTAATATAACTTTCTTCCCATCTTGCCCAATATGTCTGCTACTAAATTCTCATACACAGCACCTTTGTATGTCCATAAGTTGCCTTGCAAAATATCACCCTGCGTTCCATCATCTAACATACTCACCAACAATCCAGTATCTGCCATATATACCTTAAAACAATCTGGTATAGAATTACCACTCAATGGCAATTCAGGCAACATAAGATTATAACAACGGTGCACAATTCCTGCATCCTCTATCCATTGCAGACAACTAATATACTCCTTGCTTCGCCCACCCTTGCGCACCAAGGAATAGGTAAACTTCTTATTATCCCTACTCAAATGGCGCGGTATAGAGTCAAAGCATTCACGAATACGCGATTTATCTTCAGCACGAGCATACTTAATCATATCATCGCGATAGCCATTCAAAATATGCCTTTGCACTTGACATACTTGGTTCATATCATGAGTAGCAAAAAAAGTCTTTACCGCTTCTGGCATACCACCTACAACTACATATTCCAACAACAATTGGCGCAATCGCTGATGAATATCTGCTGTGATGGGAGTCTCGTCTTGCAATGATTTGCGCAGGAAATCAAACACTGGTTGATTGATTCCGTTTGCCCACAACCACTCCTCAAAATCCATAGGATACATTTCCACAATCGTCTCTGCTCCTACTGGAATAGTAGCTTGGTCTTCAGCCTTAATCTGTTCTGCACTCTTGTAGCCACTCACTCCTAACAAAGAACCCGTACAAATCACATCGTATCGCCCGTCTTTCATAAAGAATTTCAAAGAAGAACGTGCGCGAGGGCAATTTTGTATCTCATCCAACACAAGACAAGTCTGTTTAGGTACAAATTGCGCACCTGGTACGGATGCAGAAATCGTCATTGTCAAATAATCAACCGACAGAGAACCTGCAAACAATGCGCACAACTGTTCTTGCTCGTGAAAATCTATATAAATCACATGTTTGTAGTGCTTTTCTGCAAAAGCCACCACCGAACTTGTCTTGCCACATTGACGACAACCTTTGATAACCAAAGGCTTGTGATTAGGAGTGTTCTTCCAGTCTAACAAAAAAGACTCTATCTTACGTTTATACATATATTATTGATTATCTGTTAATTAATCTACACACCAACACTTTTCCAAGCGACTTTTCGTGCAATCATCACACTTTTCCAAGCGACTTTTCGTACAATCATCACACTTTTCCAAGCGACTTTGCGCTGCAAAGGTACTACATTTTTTTGAATTGCGCAAGAATTAGGGATAATTTTCTGCAACATTTAGGTAGTATTTAGGTAAGGAATTGTATGGTTATTGTATGGTTATTGTATGGTTATTGTGTGGTGCGGACGGGGAAAATCGTGCATACTTGCAACTTACAAAGAGGCAAAGTATTTACAAAAAGGCGAAGTATTTACAGAGAGGCAAAGTATTTCCACAGCGGTGCAGCATGCAGGGCTTGGATAATCTCGCCCGAAGTAAGCAACTCCTTCACCTCATCGCGGGTAAGGACATGCACATGAATGTCCTCCGAGGGCTCTTGATGCGGTTCACGCACCTTCTCTACACCCGTAGCAAGGAAAGTAAAACTCTTATTCGTATGATTAGTAGGATTAGGCGAGAGCTCCATAAACGCCTCCCACTCGCCACCTTCGTAGCCCGTCTCCTCGCTCAGTTCGCGCATGGCAGCCTGCAAAGGCGTCTCGCCCTCATCCACCACACCTGCCACCAATTCATAATGCGTCTCACCCAACGCATGGCGATACTGGTCAATCATCACAAAATCACCATCCTTAGTGATAGCAATCACATTAATCCAATTGGGAAAATCCATCACAAACCACGCAGGAATCTGCGTGCCATTGGGCAGTTCCACCACCTCCTGGCGCACGTTCAACCATGGACCAAGATTCAACAAAGGGGTACTCTTGAGCACACGCCATTTTCTATTTTCGAGTTTCTTGAGCATATTATAAAACAAAAATTAGCAAACATGTATTTTTTCACTACCAAAATTGCAGTTTATTATAGAAAATTAATCAAAATTTCTAACGGCGAATTGGGCGAATGAAACGAAGCATTATTAAAAAATTATAATTTAGATACGAGAGGACGCCATGCAACAGTGAGGTAGATAACGCGGGCAGCGAGGTGGAGGAAATAGCCCACAAACAAGGCATGCGTGCCTAACCAATGGTAACTTGCCACATATCCCAACACAAAGCCCACGGCAGCCCAGATCATGGCATTGCGTATCTGCTTGCCTGCCGTGGCACCCGTGAACACCCCATCCCACATAAACGCCAACGTACTAACAATAGGCATAGCAATCAGCCAAGCCGTAAAATCCGTCAAACGCCCTAACACCACCACATCGCTGGTCATCATGCGGTACATTGGCATAGACCACAAGGCAAAAATCACCGTAAAAACAACTCCTACGCCCAATGACCAAAGGAAAAGTAGGCGGACGAGAGCGCCTACCCCCTCCCCCTCCCTAAAGGGAAGGGAGTTTCTCTGCATACCTATATACTTGCCTACGAGGGCTTCGCCAGCGTAGGCAAAGCCGTCCACGAAGTAAGAAACCAACATAAAGAGTTTCATGAGTATGCTACACACCGCCAAATCGGTATCGCCATACATGGAGGACAAGGAAGTAAAGCCCACATACACAATCATAAAACACAGCGAACGTACAAACAAGTTAGCATTCAACGATATGAGTTGGCGCATACCACGCATATCCCTAAGCAATCGCAAGAAAGATACCCCCAGCCATACATGGCGATATTTCCACATAAGAATCACAATGGATAGCAACAGTCCTGTGAATTGCGCCACCACCGTACCATACGCTACACCCAATGCGCCCAATGGTGTATAGACTGCGAGGGCATAACTGACCGCCATATTCACCACATTCACCACTATGTCCGTAATCATCGGACTGACCGTGTCCTGCATACCAATAAACCACCCCTTGATAGCCATCAGCGACAACGTAGCAGGCGCAGCCCAGACACGCACAAAGAAATAATCGCGTGCAAAAGAAGCCACCTCTGCTGAGCAAGGCACAATAGCCAACGCAGCCGTAACAAACAACCATTGCAACAGCCAAATAAGTGCTGCACCTATCAACGCAATCCCTACGCTCTGCGCCAATAATCGGGCACACTGCTCGCGGTCGCCACGACCAAAAGCCTGAGCAGTCATACCACTGGTACCCACACGCAGGAAACCAAAATTCCAATACAACAAATCAAAAAGCATCGTGCCAATGGCAATACCACCAATGGCATGAGCGTCGGAGATATGTCCAACGATAGCCGTATCTACCAATCCCACCAACGGAATGGTGATATTGGCAAGAATACTCGGAATAGCTAAACGAAGAATCTGCTTGTTCATAATTCTACAATCGTAATACCTGCACCACCGCGGTCAGGATCGCCATCGTGAAAAACAATATCGCCCGATTTGAGTCGACGCATAGATTTTTGTCGTTCTGCCAAATAGTCACGCACCACTTGTTTGAGTGCACCTGTGCCCGTACCATGGAGGATAGACACCTGTTCGGCATTGACCATCAAAGCATCATCAATATACGCAATCAAAATTTCCAAAGCCTCATCCACACGCAAGCCACGAATATCCAATTCGCGATTGAAAGAGAGTTTCTTGCGGCGAAGTTCATCCGTGACGTTGCTAGAGACGAGCCTACCCCCAGCCCCTCCCTGAAGGGAAGGGAGTTTTGTTTCTTGGATTAACTTGGTGGGGTTCTTGGTGAGAATCTTCAGGTCACTAAGGTCGCGAAGAACCTTTGGCTGCTTGGTGGATTGGGTAGTTGTGCTAGTCTTACTAGTCTTACTAGTTGAGCTAGTTTTGCTAGTTTGGCGTTCCACTTTGGTCTTTAAGCTCTCCACTTTCTGGCGAGCAGCTTGAGTGGCTTTCTTCTCGGCTTTCGCCTCTTTTATCTCACGGATAGTGCGCTCAATAGTGGCATTACTCTTGCGCAAGAGGTCGGCTGCCTCGGCGTTGGCTTCCTCAATAATAGCGCGCTTCTTGGCTTTGATGCTCGCCAACTGCTCCTCGTAGTGCGCAATCTTCTCCTCGAGATGTTTCTCGCGCTGGCGGATATTCTGGCGTTTATTCTCCCAATAACGCTTATCGCGGGCAATATCTTGCAAGTGCTTATCGTAGTCGATATGTTCCTCGCCCACGATGTCAGTGGCACGCTGGATAATCGTCTCGGGCAAACCAATCTGGCGAGCAATCTCCACAGCGAAACTGCTACCCGCCTGACCAATAGATAGTTGGAAAAGCGGTTTGAGTTGTCCACGGTCATAGAGCATAGCGCCATTAATGATACCCTCTGTTCGTTCAGCAAGGTGTTTGAGGTTGCCGTAGTGAGTCGTTATTACGCCTAAAGCGCGTTGCTCGTTGAGTTGTGAGAGTACGGCTTCGGCAATCGCACCACCAATCATCGGTTCGGTGCCCGTACCAAACTCATCAATAAGCAGCAACGTGTGTGCATCAGCATAGCGCACAAAGTGCTTCATGTTCCTAAGGTGAGATGAATAGGTAGAGAGGTCATCCTCAATGGATTGCTCATCGCCAATATCCATCAGCAATTGCTTGAAGAATCCCATCTTACTTGCCTCATTCATTGGCACTGGCAAACCGCATTGTATCATGTATTGCAGCATAGCTACTGTCTTGAGGCACACAGACTTACCACCTGCGTTTGGACCGCTAATGACCAATATGCGGTTATTGGATATTGGTGATTGGCGATTGGTGAGTTGGATAGTCAGTGGCACAACGGTCTTGCCTTGACGGCGGAAATTAAGCAACAAAACAGGATGATATGCCTCGCGCCAATCAATCATAGGGTGCTTGGAGAGTTCAGGCACAATAGCGTGCATGTCTATAGCGAAAAGGGCTTTCGCACGCAGGAAATCCACCTCACCGAGATAGTTTTCCGTCTCGAGTATCTGTGGCACTTCAGGGCGCAGTTTTGCCGTAATCTCCAGCAATATGCGGATACGCTCTCTGCGTTCCTCTCCCTCCAATTCGCGAATACGGTTATTGGCTTCTACCACCTGTTGTGGTTCTATAAAGACGGTCTTGCCTGTAGCCGACTCATCGTGCACAATACCACCAATCTTACGTTTGTAAGCAGGTGGCACAGGTAGCACCAACCTACCCTCACGCATGGTAGGAGAGGCATCTTTATCAAGTATGCCTTCCGCTTGCGCTTGGCGTAGAATAGCGTTCAGTGCACGGCTGACAGAGCCCTGAGATGCACTGATCTCCTTGCGGATACGCGCCAGTTCGGGCGAAGCGTTATCACGCATCTTGCCATAGCGATCTAATATCGCATCAATAGATGCGATTAGGAAACCTATATTAGACTTGGGACTTCCGACTCGCGACTCCAGAGAATTGAGTCTCCCGACTCCTGACTCGCAACTCAACAAAGGATATTTCACCTTATCCAACGTGGCGAAAAAACGCTCCAATTGCGCAGCGTAGTCAAGCACCTTTCTCAGCGAGAAGAGTTCGGCCTCGTCCATAAACAGCCCTTCTATACGAATACGCGAAAGCGCTTCGCGCAAGTCGTATATCTCGCCATGCGGAAAAGCCAAGGCGGGGTCGCTGAGGAGCGCCATCATCTCGCGCACACGCGATAGGAGGTCGCATACCGTAGGATAATGCGTGAGCCACTGCATAGCATCAACACGCTCTTTGCCCAATGAGGACATACAACACCCCTTCAAGCCATCACGAATGACTTGAAAATCAATCTTCTGTTCTATATTCTGTGGATATATCATCGGGAATCGCGAATCGGGAATCATTAACCTAATAAACGAATATCTTTGAGTACCTTGGCGCCAGCGGCCTCATTGAGTTTGCGCAGCAGCTCGAAGCGAATATCAAAGAGTTGGGAGCGTAGCGCTGCCGAACGGATATGCACATAGAGTACGCCATTCTTGACATAACTTTCGCCCAAATACTGTGCCACAGTCTTACCCAATACGGTAGGCAAGAGCGCAAGTACCTTGCGCTCCAAGAGGGGTTGTTCCAGTTCCGAACCGTGGATAAAGTCCGCCAGCAGTTCACCTATAGGACGTGCCTTATGTATCTCTCTATCTGCCACTTATCTCAGGTTCAATCGTTGGTGGGTCTGTAATGGCGTCCCGTAAGGGATACCATTAAGTTCATAAAGACTTTTGAGTTTAATACCATATCTTTGCGCTATGTCCCAAGCCGTATCATTACCACGGAAATAGTAGGTAGGATAGCGACGTTCAGCACGATTCTTCTTGGGGTAGATATAGACCATATCGCCTTCTCTGAGTTCGCGCGTGTCGAGCGCGTCATTATATTTGCGCAAGGTGCGCTCATGCATATTGAGAAAGAGTGCTAATGAGGCGAAAGTCTCTGTAGGACCAGCAATAATATAGCGTACCCCATTGCGTTTGCCCGATCGATGGTTATGAAAGAGTTCTAACTCCTCCATGGGCGGCATGGGATAATCTTCTACTTGCGCAGGTTCTACGAACGTAACCTTAGTGTCTTCTTCGCTTGTGGAAGTTTTTTTTTTACTGTCACCCGTATTCAGGAGACTCTTGTGAGATGACAGTTTGTCAAGTTCGTACAGTTCGATAATGTTTATCAACTTGCTCGGATACTTAGGGTCAGTAGCATATCCACACTCTCTCAGACCACGTGCCCAACCCTTGTAGTCCTTAACAGACAAGGCAAATAAGCTCTCATAGCGTTTGCGCTTGAGGAAAAGGGAGTGGTCCTCGTAAGAATCACCTACATCCGCATACTTACGAAAGCACTCATTGGCACGATTGTCACCATGCTTGTAGGTCTTGCCTGCCCAGTCAGAGGTACACTTGATACCAAAGTGATTGTTCGCCTTGGTTGCCAATTCGGACTTGCCTGCACCTGACTCCAACAATGCTTGCGCCAAAGTAATTGATGCAGGGATACCATGCTTGCGTTGCTGCTCAATAGCAATGTGACGATACTGCTCAATGTATGCCTCGTACGCCGCATTTCGTGACTGCGCCCAGAGCGTAATGCTCAAGATTGATAAAACAATAACGGTTACTATTTTTTTCATATTCTACAAATTTGCTGCAAAGGTACAAAAAAATTTGGATATATACAAAAAATGTTGTAACTTTGCACAGTTTTTGCAATTAAGATAACAACATTACATTATAAAACGTACTGAATATGAAAAAAATTCTTGTTCTGATGTTGCCTATATTGGCATTGATAGGATGTGGTAATTCCTACACCTATAATGGATTCACTGTTGAGAGTTATGATGTGCATATAGATGCGTCGGATTGGCAATATACCGATTATACCAGCAATGGTACCCCTTTTGCCAACAACTATTTCTATTGCAGAAGAAACATGCCCCAAATCACATCCTCCGTATTCAATGACGGAGAGGTGCAAGCGTACATCGTGTATGATAAGCATAGTTCTCTGGCATTCAAACACCTGTTGCCATACGTTCGACACTATGAAGAGCTATTGGCTAACGGTACATGGAATTATTATACAGAAACTGTAGATTGTGTTTACGGAGTCGGTTGGGTAGAATTTAATTATCGTGCCAGCGATTTTGCCTACGAAGACAATGTGAATATCAATCCCAACGATATGGACTTCACCATCGTACTCACTACAAAAAACTAATTCGTAGTACCTTATCCCCATGAATACGGATATAGCCATATTCATTGGCGAACACCTGCATGATGATGTGCAGCAGTTGGCATTGCAACGTAATCGGTTTCCGCAATTGTCGGATACCGATTTTCGTTTTCTCTTGCAACAAATAGAAGGCAGGCAACGTACCAAAGAAAAACTACCCTCTTTTGCCCTAAATCTCGATTGGTGGTACCCTGTCCGTTTGTCGTGCGAGCAATGCTCCAGCGAAGCTACTGCACGCTATAAGGCAGAGATTATCAAGCCATTCATTGGACAAGCATATGCAACTCTTATTGACCTAACTGCGGGTTACGGTGTAGATACCTTCTTCATGTCAGAACATACACAGCGGGCACACTACGTGGAGCGTAATGCAGAATTATGCGCCATTGCGCAGCACAATTTTGCTCTGTCTCGTCCGCATATTCAGGTGCATAATACCACCGCCGAGGAGTTTCTCTCCTCCTTGCCTATATCCAATAGCCCATATCCAATATCCAATACCCTCATCTATCTGGACCCAGCGCGTCGCAGTCAGTCGGGAGGTAAAGTTTTCCGTATTGAGGATTGCGAACCCAATGTGATAGAACTATTGCCTACCCTTCGCCAACATGCCAGTCATATCATGATTAAATTCAGTCCCATGCTGGACATTACAGCAGCACTGCGTGTATTAGGTAAAGATTGGGACACGCATATTGTGGCGGTGAATAATGAGGTGAAAGAGGTGCTATTCCTGACAGGTACAGGTGTAATGCATGCGGTGAATATACGCGGTATGCGTACCGACCGATTCTTGTTCAGCCCAGAGGATGAAAAGCAAGCGCAGCTGACCATAGCCACTGATATTCAGCAGTATATCTATGAGCCCAATGCGGCAATCATCAAGGCAGGCGCCTTCCGCTGGATAGGTGAGCGGTATGAGCTTCAGAAATTAGACACCAACACCCATCTCTACACTTCAGACACTTTCATGTCGGATTTTCCTGGTCGCATATGGGAGGTCGTAGAAGCTGAAGTCAAAGACCCCAAGAAGCAATTGGATAGCCGTGCCAAATATAGTATCATTTCGCGCAACTACCCACTCTCGCCCGAAGAGATTCGCAAGAAGTATAAACTCAAAAATGGCGATGATAGGTATCTGCTGGCTGCGCGTCATCAGGGTAAACCCAGACTAATACTGGCTCATCGCCTAACAGCAGAGACTCGATAAACAAAAAAAGAGGCACGAGCCTCTTTTTCTTATTTATACATAAATCGTTTGATACTACGTTTAGGCGTTTTCTCAAACTCTTTCTCAACTAATTCAATAGCAGTGACTTGGCTGTAGTTAGGAAGCATTTTGTTGAGTTTTACCACATTCTCTTTCATCACTTGCTCCACAGTACGTCCTTGCAGCACTTCTGCTTTAGCCAACGATGGATCAGAATATACCAATGCCACCAATTTGTGTTCACGATCAACTACCACAGATTCGGTTACGAGAGGCAGACTATTGAGTTTGTCCTCAATCTCCTCTGGGTAGATATTTTGTCCGTTAGGGCTGAGCAACATATTCTTGCTACGTCCGCGTAGGAAGAGGTTGCCCTCTTTATCAATGATACCCAAGTCACCTGTGCGCATCCAACCGTCCTCAGTAAAGGCTTCTTTAGATGCTTCAGGGTTCTTGTAGTAACCCATCATCACGTTCACACCGCGCAATTGCAGTTCACCCTCTTTATGCGCAGGGTCATCCGAATCAATGCGCATCTCCATGCCCACAATGCCTTTACCGCACGAGCGATATACATACTTATCCCAATCTTCGTATGTTACCAATGGCGCACATTCGGTCATACCATAGCCCACGCAATATGGGAAGTGCATATCCTTCATACATTTCTCTACTTCCTCGTTGAGTGCAGCACCACCAATAATCAAGAAGCGCAACTCACCACCAAAGGCAGCCAACAATGTATTGCTCACCTTCTTATGCAAGATTCGCTTGATACCTGGGGTCTTCCACAGCACTTTCATCACAGGTTTGTTGATGATTGGCAGCACCTTGCCCTTGATGATTTTCTCAATCACCAATGGCACAGTGAGAATCATAAACGGATGTACTTGTGCAAATGCCTTCATCAATACGGATGGCGTTGGAGCCTTGGTCAGGAAATACACCTCTGCACCGTCGCACACTTGATATAGGAACTCAAACATCAATCCAAACATATGCGCAACTGGCAACATTGACAACACTTTATCTCCCGCAGTATGAGGAATAGTCTTTACTGCAAAGTCAATATTTCCGCTCAAGTTCTTATGGCTAATCATTACGCCCTTAGGGTTGCCTGTAGAGCCAGAAGTATAGTTAAGCAGTGCCAATTCCTCTATATTATCGGTTGGGTAGTTCACATCGGTCTTGCTATAGCCCTTTGGATACGCCTCTGCAAATGCTGCATCTACGCCTGCATATGCCTTTTCTACCTCCTCGTTTTCTGCAAATTGCAAACTAAAATCGTCCATCAAAACAATGGCCGACAATGCAGGCATATTCTTTGCATTAATCTTTTTCAACACATTAGGACCTGTGTAAAGCAATTTTGCCTCAGAGTGGTTCACCAAGTTTTCCACACCTTCGCCTGTGAAGTCAGGCAAAATACTTACGGCTACTGCTTTGTATGTCTCAACAGCCAAGAATGTTACACCCCAATTGGAGCAGTTGCGACCGCAAAGAGCAATCTTATCTCCCTCTTTGATACCCAACAAACGGAATGTGGTGTGCAAACGAGCAATCTGCGTAGCCATGTCTCCGTAGGTATATTGGGTGGTACCATCCAGATCTTTCATCGCCAAATCTGACCATTTATTGGTAACGGTGTTTTGGAGATAACTCAAATAATGTTTTAATTCCATAATAACACTTTTTTAGAATTTGCTGCAAAGGTACAATATTTTTTTCGAACACGCGTTCAAAAACTGATATTTTTTTCTTTTTTTTTACTATTCGTTGTTTTTCTTTATCAAATCATACAAATAGTGGTATTGTTGTGGGAAAATATCGAAATTGATAGGCACGCTACTTCGCCCTGGGTCCCAACCGTCTTTGATATGCAAAAACATCAGTGCTGTAGTTTCAATAGGCACGTTTCCGCGCACGTCGCCCGCGCGCATACTATTTTTAATAGATTGAACCCACAAGTTCAGTTCGTGTTCGTACAACCGACGCGCGCGTTTGAATAGTTCTGGGAAACGGCTATACGCGGTGTACATCACCGTCACCACGTTCGACACGTTGATATTCTTATTTTCTACCTGCTCATATACCTCTCGCAACTGATCCAAGTAATACAGCATTGCATCTATCATTTCGGGGATTGTAGCAGTGTCTTTCACACGGTTCAAAGCACGTTGCTTAGGTTGGATAAGATACATACTCACTGCCTCTTGGAACAGTTCATCTTTATCCTTAAAATAATAGTACAACGTACCACGCCCCATATTGAGAGCTGCTTGCAAGTCGGTGATGGATACATTAGCGTAGCCCTCAATCATGTACAATTCAATAGCTTTGAGAAGTATTTTCTCCCTACGATCTTCTACCATAAATCTATTCTATTTTTGCTTAATCGGCTGCAAAGGTATGAAAAATATTTTATACTCACAAATTTTTTCACAAAAAACTGAACGTTTGTTCGAAAATAATACACTACCTTTGCAGCGATTTGGCATAATATTTGCTCTAAAACTATTGTTAAACCTTTAAAAGAAACGATTATGACTAAACTTAAAAATGCAAACATACTAATCACTGGAGGAGTATCAGGAATAGGAAAAATAATGGGCCGTATGGCTCTTGAGAAAGGCGCGAAATCACTGATTATATGGGATATAAACCAAGATAACTTGGAATCAACCAAAGCCGAGTTTGCCACCTTAGGCACTGTCTTCACCTATGCGGTGAACGTGGCGGATAGCGATGCGGTTATCGCAGCCTACCAACGCGTGAAGAAAGAATGTGGCGATGTGGACATACTCATCAATTGCGCAGGTATAGTTCGTGGAAACAATACGTTTGACCACCAGACCATCCAAGATATCCGCCTCACGATGGACGTCAATACCATTGCACCTATGGTACTCACTTTGCAAGTTCTGCCTGACATGCTCAAATGCAACCGCGGTCATATATGCAATATCGCTTCGGCAGGAGGTATGTTGGGTAATCCTAAAATGTCGGTCTATGGTGCCAGCAAGTGGGCAGTTATTGGTTGGAGTGAAAGTATGCGCATTGAGTTGCAACAGCAAAAATCCAACGTACATGTGACCACCGTCGCGCCTTATTTCATTAGTACAGGTATGTTCAAGGGTGTGCGATCTATATTTCCAATCCTCAAACCCGAACCAACTGCCAAGAAGATTATCCGTGCTATTGAGCGCAATACTATCTTCGCAGGCATACCGTTTGGCTATCATTTCATACGTTTCTGGCAAGCTATTTTGCCACTGCGCGTATTTGACTTTATCTTTGGCACAGTTTTTGGCATTTATCGTACAATGGATCACTTTACTGGTCGCAAATAACCAACTATTTACCCTTCGTTTGCCACTCACATGCCACTGATCGCCATAGGAACTTCATAGGGACTTCATAGGAACTTCATAGGAACTTCACCGTATGATTACCCAGAGAAGATAGACACATTATAATACATTCAACGATATGCAAAACTACATTTCTACTACCCTACAAAAGCAACGCGCTTATTTCCAGGCGGGTCATACCCTTCCGTTATCTATGCGCAAGGACCTGCTTCATCAGCTATCCGATGCACTTCATCGTTACGAATCTCAACTCGCTGAAGCCCTTTGGACAGACTTGCACAAGTCCTACGAGGAGGCATACCTCACCGAACTAAGTATTGTCTATGGCGAGATACGCAATCACCTCAAACATATGCACAAGTGGGCTAAACCCGAACGCAAATGTTCGCCTATTGCGATTATGCCTGCCAGTAGCAAAGTTATTACTGAACCTCTTGGCAATACGCTCATCATTGCGCCATGGAACTACCCTGTACAACTCCTGCTTAATCCATTAGTTGGAGCAATATCAGCAGGTTGCACTGCATTTCTCAAACCCTCGCCATACGTACCACACGTATCGGCGGTACTCACTGAGATGATTCGCTCCACGTTCCGTCCAGAGCATGTGGCTATCGTGGAAGGTAATCGCGAAGTGAACAAAATGCTTCTTGCTGAGCGATGGGACTTGATTTTCTTCACAGGCAGCCCTTCGTTAGGTAAGATGGTGATGGAGGCAGCTGCCAAGCACCTCACACCAGTAGTACTTGAGTTAGGAGGCAAGAGCCCGTGTATTATTGACAAGTCTGCCGACCTGAAGGTGGCTGCCAAACGTGTAGCATGGGGCAAAGCGCTCAACGCAGGACAAACCTGCATTGCGCCTGACTACTTGATGATTCACGAGGACGTAAAAGATAAGTTCCTCAAACTATTGGTCAAAGAATGGAAACAGCTGCTAACCAAAGACCCCCAAAAGGAGAAACATTTTGTGCGCATTGTTAGCGACAAGGCTCTCGATCGTCTAATTTCTTACTTGCCTAATAGCCAATCGCCTATCGCTAATGGCCATATCTACCACGGCGGTACATACGACAAAGCCACGCGCTATCTCTCCCCTACCATTCTCACGGATGTTAGTCCCGATGCTCCTGTGATGCAAGAGGAGATCTTTGGTCCTATCTTCCCTGTATTGACTTTCAAGGAGATAGATAAAGTCATTTCCTTTGTTACCAAGCGTGAGAAGCCATTGGCTCTGTACTATTTTGGTACGAATGGTGAGTATGTACTACGCCACACATCTTCGGGAGGTGCATGTATCAACGATGTGATTATGCACATTGTGAACCACGCTGTACCATTTGGAGGTGTAGGTAATTCGGGTATGGGTTCGTATCATGGTAGAGATAGTTTCTTGGCATTCTCTCACCGCCGTTCGGTAGTCTCCACCCCCACATGGGTGGACATGCCTTTCCGCTATATGCCATACAAATTATTCAACTTAATCAAGAAAATGGTATAGTGCACCCACGACCCTATAATAAAAAGAATAGATAAATACTCATTTTATAAGTGTAGGAATAGAAAAAGCCACTTTGTTAGACGACAAAGTGGCTTTTTGTGAGAAATTAGACAACTTACTTCACAGGATTATCCTGCAATCCCCAACCCGTAATCGTAGCGATATATGGTATATAGGCATAGGAGAACTTCTGATGACCTATATAGTTAGGGTGCATGCTTGCGCCCAAGTCCTCATCCGTAGAGAGATGCAAGGTAGGACAACATGCCATGAAATGCACATTAGGCATTGGGCAGAACTTCACCATATCGCGCATGTAATCCAACAAAGTGCTATGCGCCTTGGATGACACACAAAGCACAGGGTGATCCTCACCATAATAGTCCTTAATGGAACGAATCAGGCGATAATAGCCATCGCAGAACTTCTCGTAGGATGGTTGCATGGCTACAGAGAAGTCGTTTCCACCCAAATAAATACATGTAATAGCAGGACGAATGTCTGACTCAGCAGCATTCCAACGAGTAGCCTGCGCAGAATCCATATCGAAAGTCTGTAGGTAGCGATCAGGCATGTGATAACCTGCAAACTTAGAATTATAGTTACGCGCAGCACCCATACCCGAGTGCGCAATCACCACATAATCCGCATCAAAATAGCGAGAGAGGATAGCACAGAACGAACGCGAAGCATTCTCCGTCTCAGGTGTGAACTTAGCCAAACGACTGGTATCATCTACGCCATAACCACAGTCATAACTTGCACCAATAAACTCCAATTGGCGTTTGCGAATAGGCTCTGCTTGATGAAAAACGCCTTTCGCATCGGTAGCGAACTCGTGGATAGTCATTTTGCCCTGCTCACCTTCGGTACGTTTTTGGACAAAGACTTGATGCTCTTTAATCTTTGATTTCTTCAAATAAGCAGGGTCTATCAGCTCAATGATAGTATCGGCACTTGCCACCTCTATGATACGATGAGGCTCAGCGCTCATGGGGGCATCTATCCACACATTATAATAATTGTGGCGTGTAGCTGCCATCTCAGGGGTTGCATCCCACTTCGTATCGGTTGCGCGCATGGTTAAAGACCTACCCGAGAAAGAAAGGCGAAAATAGGTAGCCGTCCAGTCGAAAGATACATCTGTACCCTCTACCAATGTACGTCCCACATACGTTACGCGAGAATCATTTGCGGGGATAGTTTCTGCAAAAGCAGTAAAGGTCAGCAGCAATAGGGCTGCAAGGAAAAATATCTTTTTCATAAAAATTGGTGTATGGTGTAAGGTGTATGGTTACTTAACAGGCATATCCTGCAATCCCCAACCAGTAATCGTAGCGATATATGGGATAATAGAATAAGCCAATTTCTGTTGTCCATTATAGTTAGGATGCCAACCCGCACCCATGTCCTCATCGGTATGCGAGTGCTGAGAAGGACAATAGCCCAACCACTCCACGTTCTTCAGTCCACAGTTGCGCACTACATCGCGCACATAGCGGAACTGATAGTCGTTGGTCTTAGATGCCACACAAAGCACTGGATGGTCCTCGCCGTAGTTCTCCTTAACATAACTCAAAAGACGCATATACCCTTTGCGGAACTTGTTATAGTCAGGCATCATATTGGAAGAGAAGTCATTGGTTCCCAGATAAATGACAGTGATGTCAGGACGGAAAGCCGATTGTTCTACTGACCAACGCGTGGTAGAGTCGCGGTCGATAGTATATTGATAAATATCGGTCATGACTTCCCATGGGATATTGGAACCTGCATTACGGCAGATACCACGTCCCGAGTGCGCAATGGCCATATAATCGGCATCGAAATAGCGAGAAACGATACTGGCGTATGTGCGCGACGCATTCTCCGTCTCGTCGGTAAAAGGATCTGTGCGGCTTGGAGCATCCACACCATAACCGCAAGTATAACTATCGCCGATGAACTCAATCTGACGTTCCTTGAAAGCAGGAGCTTGCAAGAAACGACCATCGGTAATAAACTCGTACACAGTAGTCTTGCCACAACCTGCCTCGGTGCGTTTTTGTATAACTACCTGATGTTCTTTGATTTTGGATCTCTTCACATCAGCAGGTAGAATCAAGTTGATAATCGTATCATTGCCCTTAACCTCTACGATACGTGTTGGTTCTGCGCTGGTAGGAGCATCCAACCATACGGCATAGAAATCGCGCTTGCTATCAGTCACACGCATTGATAGAGATTTACCCGTGAAAGCCACGCGGAAATAGCTGGCTGGGAAATCAAAAGTGAGGGCACCATTGCTCTCCAACGCACGACCTACGAAAGTCAGACGCGAGTCAGTGGCAGGGATAGTTTCTGCAAAAGCAGTAAAGGTCAGCAGCAATAGGGCTGCAAGTAAAAACGTTTTCTTCATAAAAATTGGTGTATGGTGTAAAGTGTATGGTGTAAAGGAAAGGATATGCGGCTCCGCCGCCCAGCCATTAAACTTTACACTTTAAACTATAACTACTTAACAGGCATATCCTGCAAACCCCAACCCGTAATCGTAGCAATATATGGGATAATGGAATAAGCCTTCTTTTGCTGTCCGTTGTAATTAGGGTGTACATCTGCACCAAGATCCTCATCAGTATGGAGGTGCTGTGCAGGGCAATAACCCAAATAATGTACATTAGGCATATCGCAGTTATTCACCAAGTCGCGCACATAGTTGAAGAGATACTCGTGTGTCTTAGTTGCTACGCACAAGATAGGATGGTCTTCCCCATAATTCGCCTTGATATACTTGAAGAGACGATAATAGTGCTTGCGGAAATCCTCATAGCGTGGTGCCAACGAAGTAGAAAAGTCGTTTGCGCCCAAATACACGATAGTCATAGCAGGATGAAAATCTGACTTAGTAGCATCCCAACGAGTTACCTGAGTAGAATCTTCATCAAACGTTTGGAGGTAACGGTCTGGCATCCACCAGCCTTTGAACTTGGAGTTATAGTTGCGCGCGATACCCATACCAGAGTGCGCAATAGCCACATAATCAGCACCAAAATAGCGTGATACAATACCTGCATACGAACGAGAAGCATTCTCCGTTTCAGGAGTAAAACGTTCTTTACGACTCTTTGCATCAATGCCATAGCCGCAGGTATAGCTATCACCTATAAACTCCAATTGACGCTCACGGAGTTTCTCCGCGGGGAAGAACTGACCTTTCGCATCGGTAGCAAACTCGTGAATAGTGGTTTTGCCTTGCTCACCCTCGGTACGTTTTTGCACAATCACCTCATGTACCGCACGGCGCGATTTCTTGAGGTAGTCAGGATCAATGAGTTCTATAATAGTGTCATTACCAACCACTTCAATAATACGGTGAGGCTCAGCACTCGTAGGCGAGTCAATCCATACGTTGTAGTAGTTGTGGCGAGTAGCCGCCTTTTCTGCATCCGCATCCCATTTACTCTCGGAAGCACGCATAGTCAATGACTTGCCCGAGAAGGCAATGCGGAAATACGTAGCCGTCCAGTCGAAAGATACATCTGTACCCTCTACCAATGTACGTCCCACATACGTTACGCGGGAATCATTTGCGGGAATAGTTTCTGCAAAAGCAGCGATGGTCAGCAGCATCGTGGCTGCAAGGAAAAGAAGTTTTTTCATGATATGGTTGTTTTTATTGTTTTCTTATAGGGTTCATAAGACTCATGGGAGACATGGGGCTCATAGGAAACAAAGTGAGAGAGAGCCCCTCACTTTGTTACTAAGTAGTATTATTCGAATGCACCCATTTGCAGCATCGCTACCTCTTTAGGAGTGAGGAAACGATATTTGCCACGTGCCACATTCTTCTTGGTCAGTCCTGCAAAGGAAACACGATCCAATTTGGTTACACGGTAGCCCACCTTCTCAAACATACGACGCACCACACGGTTTTGTCCAGAGTGAATCTCTATGCCAATATGCTTGCGATCTTCCTGTGGAAATTCTAATGCATCAGGTGCCACTTTCTCATCTTCAATCATCACACCTGCTCGCAAAATAGTTTCATCTGCTTCTTCCAAGTCGCGGTCAAGTGTAACTGCATAAATCTTCTTCTTACCAAATTTTGGGTGAGTAAGTTTAGCCGCAAGGTCGCCATCGTTGGTAAGGAGCAATACGCCCGTCGTATTACGGTCTAATCGGCCCACAGGATAGATACGCTCCGCGCACGCGTTACGCACGATATCTAATACGGTGTGGCGCTCCTGTGGATCATCGGTAGTAGTTACCGTATTTTTGGGTTTATTGAGCAAGATATATACCTTACGCTCACGTCGAACAGGTTGGTTATGGAACATCACCTTATCAGTTGGTAATACTTTAGCACCGAGATTATCCACCACTTCTCCGTTCACCGTAATCACACCAGCGAGGATAAAGTCATCGGCTTCGCGGCGCGAACAGATACCTGCATTAGCCAGATATTTATTCAAGCGAATTGGCTTGGTTGGGTCTTCATAATTCTTAACATACTCTTGGCGCTTGCGTTGCGAATATACACCAGGGTTATGTTGTTGTCTTGGTCTGAACTGACGTTCAGCAGTTGCTTCACCTTCAGCATGAAAAGATGGACGTCTTTCTACTTTCTCTACGCGTACAGCTCCTGCCGTGCGTGTAAATCGTTGACGTTGTCTTCCTCCCTCACGATTAGGACGTTCTGTAGGTGCATTAAAGCGAGGACGGATTGACGCTCCGTCGGCTGAATAGTGTACGCCATTATGCTCACGCGGATTCGCATCTTGCGAGTAGCCACCACGGCGTGGGGTGCGGTTGTTTGGATCAAACATAATTCTATTAGTAAATAATTTTGGTTTAGTTAATTAGTTCTTTTTTCACGCAAAGGTCTTGGTTGATTTCAAAATATAGGCTCCGAGCTTAGCTCAGAGCCTATATTGGTCGTGTTCAAACGTAGCATATTCGTCTCTCGACGTCTCATGCTGAATCGCTACACTTAGGCTTCTGCAGCTTGCTCTACAGCCAATTTACCACGATAGTATCCGCAAGTTGGGCAGATAGTGTGATAAATGTAGTGAGCGCCACAGTTAGGGCAAATTGCCAATGCTGGCATTTTTGCTTTGTCATGAGTACGACGTTTCGCTTGTCTGGTGTGCGATTGTCTTCTTTTTGGATGTGCCATAGTTCTTTATTATTTTATTAGTTTTTTTAGTTGTTATGTCAGGGAGTCCATTCCATTGTCCAGCCACGCAGAACGACTGTTCGCTATCCTTTTCCCCCTCATATATCATTCTTCATCATCCAACTGCGTGCAAAGGTGGTCTTGGAGAAGCGCATCCATCTCTGGATTACAACCACCCTCTTGGTGACTATGCACCAGCGGGAGATTCACGATGATCAATTCATATGCTAACCATGCAAGGTCTATTTGCTTAGTATCTTCCTCAAACTCTAATTCTTCCTCATATATATCCACATCCACATCCATAGAGTCAAGACATCGATCACAAGTTACTTGCACTTGCCCCACAATGTCCACATCAACTGCAAAGTCCTCCTTGCGGAGATCAAGACGTACCTTCACGTCTACCGTACCACCCAGCAATTCAGAGTTCTCAATAGTTGAGAAATAAGAGCTATCCAATTGTAAATCAAACAGATGCTCCCCTATTTCCAATTTATCAAGTTGTACGATATGCTTCGTATTCTCGCTCATTTCTCCACAATTCTGCAAAATCAGCGTGCAAAGGTACTGCTTTTTTTTGAAATACGCAAATGTTTTTCCGTTTTTTATAAAAAATTTTTACTAATACCATATTTTACTATATTATCCAACTTCTACATCTGAGTTGATTTTTCGAATAAGTCCTTTAAGTACATCGCCTGGACCAAACTCATAAAACATAGTTGCGCCATCTGCCACCATTTGTTGCACACTCTGTGTCCAACGAACAGGCGAAGTTAATTGTTCCAGTAGTTGCTTTTGAATTATATGTTTGTTCTTTTCCGCACGCGCACTAACATTTTGATATATCGGGAATATAGGCGTATAAAACGATGTGTCCATGATTGCTTTTTGCAAACGCTCTGCCGCAGGTTGCATTAACGGCGAATGGAAAGCACCACTCACAGGAAGCTTCAATGCTCGTTTAGCACCCACTTCCTTTAATGCTTTGCATGCCTGCTCTACCCCACTGAGCGAACCAGAAATGACCACCTGACCAGGGCAATTATAGTTGGCAGCGACCACCACATCCTCCACACTGCCACACACTTCTGCCACCTTATCATCAGGCAATCCCAACACCGCAGCCATCGTGCCTGGACTGAGTTCACAAGCCTCCTGCATAGCTTGAGCGCGCTGACTCACCAAACGCAAACCATCACCCATATCCAATGCACCAGCAATGACCAAAGCCGAGAACTCGCCCAAACTATGACCTGCCACCATATCTGGACGTAATTTGGTCATCAAGCGACATGCTACCACCGAATGTAGAAATATTGCAGGTTGTGTAACACGTGTTTGTCTAAGATCTTCTTCCGTCCCTTCAAACATGATGTCAGTAATTGCAAAACCTAATTCCTCGTTGGCCTGAATCATCAATTCACGCGCCAACGGATAATTATCGTATAAATCTTTTCCCATGCCCACATATTGAGCACCCTGTCCGGGAAAAACAAAAACTATTTTGTTGTGTTGCATCGTAATATTGTTTAATTGTTAATACACTTGCAAAATTTGGTGCAAAGGTACAATAATTTTGATAAAAATGCAAATAATTGCCATAAAAACAGAAAATAATGGGAATTATAGAATATAATTTGCATATTTGAAAAAAAAGTTGTACCTTTGCAGGCTGTTTGAGAACTCCACTCTATTCATCTGTAGAAAGGATATGTGGAAATATAGGATAATTATTTATTAACATTATAAAAGATTTTTTAAGAAATGGACAACAAGAAACGTGTTTACACCTTTGGTAACGGACAAGCTGAAGGTAACGCTCAAATGCGCGAAGTATTGGGCGGTAAAGGCGCAAACCTTGCTGAGATGAACCTTGTGGGCGTACCAGTGCCTCCAGGATTCACTATCACCACGGATGTTTGCAATGAGTACTACGAGGTAGGTCAAGAGAAGATCGTAGAAGTACTTAATGATGAGGTAACTGCTGCAGTTGCTCACATTGAGAGTTTAATGAATAATAACTTTGGCGATCCAAGTAACCCACTTTTGGTAAGCGTTCGCTCGGGTGCTCGTGCTTCTATGCCAGGTATGATGGATACTATCCTCAACCTTGGTTTGAACGATGAGGTAGCTGCTGGTTTGGCTGCAAAGACCAATAACCCTCACTTTGTGTACGACAGTTACCGCCGTTTCGTACAAATGTACGGTGACGTAGTGCTTGGTATGAAACCAGTTAACAAAGAAGATATTGACCCATTTGAGGCAATCATTGATGAGGTTAAAGAGATTCGCGGTATCAAACTTGATAAAGACTTGACCGTAGATGAACTCAAACTCCTCGTAGCCCGCTTCAAAACGGCTATCAAAGAGCAAACAGGTCATGACTTCCCAACCAACCCAGTAGAGCAACTTTGGGGTGCTATCTGCGCTGTGTTCCGCAGTTGGATGAACGAGCGCGCTATCCTCTACCGTAAGATGGAAGGAATTCCAGATGAATGGGGAACAGCCGTTACCGTACAAGCCATGGTATTTGGTAACATGGGCGATACCTCTGCTACAGGTGTATGCTTCAGCCGTGATGCTGCTACTGGTGAGAACCTCTTCAATGGTGAGTATCTCGTAAATGCTCAAGGTGAGGACGTGGTTGCAGGTATCCGTACTCCTCAACAAATCACTATTGAGGGTAGCCGCCGTTGGGCAGCACTCCAAGGCATCAGCGAGGAAGAGCGCGCAAGCAAATATCCATCTATGGAAGAGGCTATGCCAGAGATTTACGCTCAACTCGATGCTATCCAAAACAAACTGGAGAACCACTACCGCGATATGCAAGATATGGAGTTCACCGTACAAGAGGGCAAACTCTGGTTCCTCCAAACACGCAACGGTAAGCGTACTGGTACAGCAATGGTGAAGATTGCTATGGACCTCGTTCACGAGGGTCTTATTGATGAGAAGACAGCTATTATGCGCTGCGAACCACAAAAACTTGATGAGCTGCTCCACCCTGTATTCGACAAGGCAGCATTGAAGACCGCTAAGGTGATTACACAAGGTTTGCCAGCCAGCCCAGGTGCTGCATGTGGTCAAATCGTATTCCACGCAGACGATGCTCAAGAATGGCACAAGGAAGGCAAGAAAGTCGTTATGGTTCGTATCGAGACCAGCCCAGAGGATTTGGCAGGTATGTCTGCTGCTGAAGGTATCCTGACTGCTCGCGGTGGTATGACCTCTCACGCTGCTGTGGTAGCACGTGGTATGGGTAAATGCTGCGTATCGGGTGCAGGTGCAATCGTAGTAGATTACAAGGCTAAGACCTTGACTATTGAAGGTGTTACCTATAAAGAAGGCGATTATATCTCTATCAACGGTTCTACAGGTCAAGTATATGCAGGTCAAATCCCAACCAAGGCTGCTGAATTGAGCGGCGACTTCAAAGAGCTCATGGATCTCTGCGACAAATATACTCACCTTCAAGTTCGTACCAACGCGGATACGCCACACGATGCACAAGTAGCTCGTGACTTCGGTGCTAAGGGTATCGGACTTACTCGTACCGAGCACATGTTCTTCGAGGATAAGAAGATCGTGGCTATGCGTGAGATGATTCTTTCTAAGACTGCTGAGGGTCGTGAGAAAGCATTGGCAAAACTTCTCCCTTACCAAAAAGCTGACTTCAAGGGTATCCTTGAGGCTATGGATGGCTATCCAGTGAATATCCGTCTGCTTGACCCACCATTGCACGAGTTCGTGCCACACGATGCTGCTGGTCAAGAGGTTATGGCTAAGGAGATGGGTGTGAGCGTACAAGAGATTAAGCAACGCGTTGACTCTCTCGCAGAGAACAACCCAATGCTTGGTCACCGTGGTTGCCGTCTCGGTATTACCTTCCCTGAGATTACTGCTATGCAAACTCGCGCTATTTTGAGCGCTGCTTGCGAGCTTAAACTTGAGGGTAAGAACCCAATGCCAGAGATCATGGTTCCACTCATCGGTATTCTCTATGAGTTCCACCAACAAAAGGAGATCATTGAGAAGGTAGCTAAAGAGGTGTTTGCTGAGTACGGCACAGAGGTAGAGTTCGAAATCGGTACTATGATTGAGATTCCACGTGCTGCCCTTACTGCAGACCGCATCGCTACTGAGGCTCAATACTTCTCATTCGGTACCAACGACTTGACACAGATGACCTTCGGCTATAGCCGCGACGATATTGCAAGTTTCTTGCCTGTATATCTCGAGCAAAAGATCTTGAAGGTTGATCCATTCCAAGTATTGGATCAAAACGGTGTAGGTCAACTCATTCAAATGGCAGTAGAGAAAGGCCGTGCTGTTCGTCCAGGATTGCGCACAGGTATCTGCGGTGAGCACGGTGGTGAACCAAGCTCAGTTAAGTTCTGCGCTAAGGTAGGTATGAACTACGCATCTTGCTCTCCATTCCGCGTTCCAATCGCACGTTTGGCTGCTGCACAAGCTGCTGTAGAGGGGTAATTAAGATTGTCCAATTTGTCAGACAATTCAGAATAGTCTGACAAATTGGATTATTATACAAAAAAGAGTTGCCTAATTAGGCAACTCTTTTTATGTGTATATGCTAATCTTTCTATTACCTGCGTGTACCTCCACCACCGCGAGAGGATGAGCCTCCGCCAGATGAGCGCATAGACGAACCACCAGATGAGTAACTACCTCCCGAAGAACGCATAGATGAACTACCTGATGAGCGAACAGCCGAACTGCTGCTGGAACGCGTACCCGCGTTACTACTCGAACGCATTGTCGAAGAACTGCTGGAGCGATTCACTGAAGGCGCAGTAGAGCGAGTAGCAGAAGAACGGGTAACTGTAGATGCACTGCGCGAAGGCGTCGCTACTGCACTGCTGCGATTAGATGTCGAACGAGTTGTGGTAGATACGGCATTACTGCGTGAAGATGACGTGCCTCTACTAACAGAGGTGTTTCGCGTGGCTGTACCACGTGTAGCTGCATTGTCCGCACTACTACGCACATTGCTACTACCAAAAGTGCGCGATGCTGTGGCGGTGCTGCGATTAGAGACACGAGTCGCTGCACCTCTGCTATCTGTTCCTACACGCGAATCACTGGCACTACGTACTGCCGTTTGGCGATTACGATCAAAGGAACGCGCATTGGTATAATTACGCGATGCATTGCGCGAAGCAAACGAACGTTCTGGATGACGTGTTGCATAGTCAGAACGACTTACACGGTCACGCATAGGCGCATAGTGTGGATGATGGTGATGACCTGTACGATATGTGCATATAGGATAGTAGTGGTGATGCCAATAGATATGATCCCAGTACAAGTGATGGGCTATACAGTGATATGGATGCCACCATGTAGGCCAATAGTCCCAGTAGAATGGCGAATGCCAGCATACCCACGATGGTCCCCAAAACCAATCATAAATAACAGGACGGTAGATATACACAGGCTCAATGATATAATCTGCACCATATATATATTCATCGCCTATCACTTGCACCGTTACTGATTCCGACTCTGGGTCTTTCTCCACAAAGATAGAAGCCACATCCTGATAAATATCCTTTGCCAATACTGCTTGAATAACTATCAAGTGACGGTTTTGATCTGCCGTTTCTATCACACGCAGATAGTCCACATTGCCATCTCCGTTCAAATCGAGGTTAGAAAAAGCAGAGTCAGGGTTATTAAGCATTTGCTCAAACTGCTCCAAGTCTTTGGCTTGTCCAAATAGCGTAGCCACGGTCTTGAGGTCAAGGTCCTCAGATATATCTGCATTAGTAGCAGTAACAGTCACAGTTTGATCTGCTCTCACAATTGACAATTGCCCTATGCACATTGTCATCAAAAAGATAAATAAAAATACTCGTTTCATGTTACACTAAGTTTAGATTATGATACATTTTCTCCTTTTTTGTCTGCATATAGCGTAAATTGTAGGGATTAGGAGCTATCTCTATTGGAATATTCTCCACAATTTCTATGCCAAAACTCTCCAGCCCTACCCTTTTCACAGGATTGTTGGTCATCAGTCGTAGTTTCTTAGCACCCATTATTTGCAGAATTTGTGCCCCAACGCCATAGTCGCGTTCATCAGGTTGGAAACCCAAATGGATATTGGCTTCTACGGTATCCTCGCCCTGCTCTTGCAGTTTGTAGGCGCGAATCTTGTTCATCAATCCTATGCCACGTCCCTCTTGATTGAGATAAACAATAATACCTTTGCCCTCTTTCTCCACCATCTGCATGGCTTTGTGCAGTTGTTCACCACATTCGCAACGTTTTGAGCCGAATATATCGCCCGTCATACACGATGAATGTACACGGCATAAGATAGGTTCATCATCTGCCCATTCACCTTTTTGCAATACGATATGCTCCAATCCATTATTCAATTGACGGAATGGGGTGAGCATAAACTCGCCATATTCAGTAGGCAGACTCACCGTCTCACCGCGCTCCACAAGTATCCCTTGCTTCATCGCCTCTTCGCCTTTTTCCTCATCGCTTTTCATACGATAGGCTATCAAGTCTTTAATCGAAATTAGGCTTAGCCCGTACTCAGCAGCTACCTTTTCCAACTGTGGCATACGCGCCATAGTACCGTCCTCGTTCATAATTTCAATCAATGCTGCCACTGGTTGCAATCCTGCCAAGCGCGCCAAGTCCACTGCGGCCTCAGTATGTCCTGCACGTTTGAGCACACCACGCTCTTGTGCATACAATGGATTGATATGTCCTGGGCGACCAAAATCTTGTGGCTTAGCATTAGGGTCTGCCAATGCACGAATGGTCGCTGCACGATCTTCGGCACTTACGCCTGTGGTACAACCTTCCAGTTTATCCACAGTTACCGTGAATGGCGTACCCAGCATCGAAGTATTGTTTGACACCTGATGCACCAAATCCAATTCCGCACAACGTGTTTCTGGCAGCGGTACACACAATACTCCACGCCCATGTTGAAGCATAAAGTTTACCTTTTCGGGTGTTATCTTTTCGGCTGCGATGATGAAATCACCTTCATTTTCACGGTCTTCATCATCCACAACTATCACGAATTTGCCTTCGCGAATGTCTTCAATTGCTTGTTCAATCGTATCCATATTTTATATATTAATCGTTTCAGTTTACCAAATATTTTTAACCATGCATCAGGATTAAAGAGTGCCGAATCCGTGGCTGCCTTATAGGTCAGGAAGATACCTATGGGCAACAGCACCATCGAACTAAGCCACATACCTGCCCAGCAGGGCCATAATGCCTCACGTGCCATCTTATAACCTGTATTATCAATGATATAGTATATAATGAACATAACCACCGAAATCACTACGGGCATACCCAACCCTCCCTTGCGCGTGATAGCTCCCAATGGTGCACCGATAAAGAAGAATACTAAACATGCGAATGCTAAAGTAAACTTACGGTGCAATTCTATCTCATGCTTGCGGATATAACGTTGATAATCATCCAGCATGAGGGCATTGTAGTCTATTTTATCGCGTTGCGATTTTGCTTTTTCCAAAGCTGCTGATGCGGCACGATACCGCTCTTCGGGAGTTAAACTGGCCAGTAGTGTATCCACATCATACACTTTGTTTTCTGGTGCTGCATATACCTCATCTGCCAATATCCGCCCTGCTTTGCGCTCACGAGCAAAATAATGATTTTCTACTATCACCGCACTCTGCTCCGCACTGCGTTGGTGCGCTAATACCTGCACCGAGTCAATGGACTGCCATAGTTCCCCCACATTTTTCGACACATGCTGATCGCTCAATACATTTTCGTCGTATCTATTAAATTCCATATCAAAATCTATGAGCAGTTGTTTTTGTGCAAATGCCTCGCGACGATATGGAATATTCTTCTCGGATTTTGTAGCTCGCTTCTGCTTACGATCCAGATTTTCAAACGACTCGCCACTATACAAGCGCAGCAGCAGGTGTTTGTTGTCTTCTGTAAAGAATATCTGTCCCGAATCAGCCACCATGACAGTAGCGTTTTGGAATCCCTCAGAATAGTCATAAATCATCATGTCGTATAGCATACCCACCTTGGGGTTCTTATGCCGCACGTAGATATTGTATCCATCTATGCCATCGTAAAACTCGCCCTGTGGAATCTCCAGTTCAGGTGATTTCTGACGTAGCGAGAAAATCAGTGCCCATAGTTTGACTTGCGAGACGGGCAGCACATAATTAGAGAAGAGAAATGCACCGCCACAAATAAACATGATTGAGATTGTGAGTGGACGCATGATGCGAAACAGACTGATACCCGCTGCCTTCATGGCCGTGAGTTCGGTCTTCTCACCAAGATTGCCAAATGTCATCAGCGAAGCCAACAATATGGCCAACGGCAATGCCAATGGCACCACCGATGCTACAGCATAGATGAAGAACTCCGCCAACACACTGACCTCCACACCTTTGCCTACAAGGTCCTTGATATGCATCCACACAAACTGCATAAGCAGAATGAAGATGCAAATCATAAACGTCATCGCCAACAACCCAAGGAAATGCTTGAGCAGGTAACTATCTATTTTTTTTATCCAACTCACCCTAACAAATTTTCAGCAACAAAATTCATTGGTAGCAAATCGGCTGCTGAGTCAAAAATATAGCACATATCTTCCCCATACAATACCACTTGCATTGGTTTGCCAAATCGGTGTTCTGTCTCCAACATTACTTGTCGGCATGCACCGCAAGGGCTGGCAGCATCTTTCGTAAAATGTCCGTTGGTGTAGCACGCAATTGCCAACGCCTCCACACGAGTTTGTGGATAGTTAGCATTAGCAGCGAATAGCGTAGTACGCTCGGCACACAGTCCACTGGGATAGGCTGCATTCTCTTGATTACTACCCGTAATTATCTGACCATCAGCCAATCGCGCTGCTGCTCCCACATGAAAATGCGAATAGGGGCAGTAGGCTTTTTGTGTCATTGCTTTGGCTTTCTCCACAAGTTCGCGCATAGAGGGATTCATCTCCTCTACTGCACACGCGGTCACTTTTGTTTGTAATGTCAATTCTTTCATAATCGAGCCACTTTGGCATTTTTACCCAAAATAGTGCGCAAAGATAGTAAAAATATTTGACATACGCAAATATATTATATCTTTTTAATTTTTTAGTTCTATTTGCTTGCGTATATACATTTTTTTCACTAACTTTGCACGCTATTTTGACATAACTAAATACAATACAATATGAAAAGCAAAATCTTCACTCTTCTTGTGGCATGCTGCTTAGGTCTGCAAGCCATGGCTATCGACAAACAAGCATTGGCGGATACCCTCACCGCGTTCGTACATGAGCGCGCATTCGCTGAATCAGTAAGGGTCAGCAACATCCGTGTGAAAAATCAGTTTGTAACCGTTTACACCAACAAGGCACTGAGCGTCGTATCGCTCAGCGATAACGATGTGCGCAACTTGCGTTTGTTGGTCAGCCAAATGGTGTTGGGCAATAACCAAGGTAAGGTAACTATCTACACCGATGGCTACGAGATTGGCGAGTTGGTAACATCGCTCTATCGCCACCGTGCCAAGAATGTTCGATACACCCTACCTGCCACCACGCAATGGGTAACCAACACCTCGCGCCCCTACTCTGCCAAACAGGGTTTGGACGGCAAGCATATTGCTTTGTGGGGCAGCCACGGACAGTATTTCCACCAACCTACCGAGTCATGGCGTTGGCAACGTGCCAAGGTATGGACTACCGTAGAAGACCTATACACCACAAGCTACACGATGCCATTCCTCGTACCTATGCTCGAGAACGCAGGTGCAGTAGTAGTACAACCTCGCGAACGCGATACCCAAGCGCATGAGGAGATTGTGGATAATCCACAAGCCATGAGCAATGGTCAATGGACTATGGGACAAGGCGCAGGTTGGGCTACACCCGATAAACCCCTATTAGAAGGCGAGAATCCTTTCACTTTTGGCACCTATGCCACCGAGGCAATGGGCAACAAAGCCAAAGGCGAAATGAAATATACACCATCCTTGCCAGAAGGTGAATACGCTGTATATGTCAGCTATCATACCCTGCCTAATAGCACCAGCAAAGCGCAATACACCGTGATGCACAAAGGTCAAAAGACCACTTTCTCTGTCAATCAGAAGATGGGTGGTGGCACATGGGTATATCTTGGCAATTTCGCTTTTGATAATGACCAAGCCAACAACTACGTGAGTGTGGCTGCTGTGGCTAATGGCAAAGAGGTAGTAACTACCGACGCCGTGAAGTTTGGTGGCGGTATGGGTTCTGTGGCACGCTACAAACAACCCGATAGCTTTGAGAACGTACCTTCGTCCAAAGACCTGCCAGAAGGTGATGCTGTTATGATTGACAGTGCTGAACTCATTGCTAATCAAGCCAATGCTGTTACCAGTGGCTTGCCACGCTATATTGAGGCAGCCCGCTATTGGATGCAGTATTCGGGTATTCCAGATAGTATCTACAACTATACTGATAGCAAGAACGATTATGTGGATGACTACGCTTCTCGTGGTATCTGGGTGAACTATCTTGCAGGTGGTAGTGCTGCCAACCCTAACGAACCAGGATTGGGTATTCCGCTCCATGCCAGCCTCGCTTTCCATACCGATGCAGGTATCCGCGATGAGGTGGTAGGTACACTCATCATTTACAAAGACTACGATGATGATAAGAACAAGAACTTCCCTACAGGCAAGAGTCGTATCACAGCTCGTGACTTGGCGGACTATATGCAAACGCAGATTGTAGAGGACATGCGCGCTATCTATGCGCCTGAATGGACACGTCGCCAACTCAACAACTCTTCCTACGCTGAGGCACGCCACCCTAAAGTGCCTGCTGTGTTGCTGGAATTGCTGTCGCACCAGAACCCTACAGATATGAAGTACGGTCTTGACCCACGTGTACGCTTCACTATCTCACGCGCCATGTACAAATCATTCTTGCGTTTCATGCACGAACAATATGGCACAGAGTATGTGGTACAACCATTGCCAGTAAATAGCATGGCTATGCGTATGGAGTCGGGACTCACGACTCCCGATACCAAGTCCATTAAGGTAACTTGGGCTCCAACCAACGACCCTCTCGAAGCTACTGCTACACCTACTTATTATATTGTCTATACCCGCCATAACGATGGCGATTGGGACAACGGCGTGCGCGTGGCAACCAACGAATATACCTTCACTCCAGACAAAGGCACTCGCTACGATATTCGCGTGGCAGCGGGCAACGCAGGTGGTATCAGTTTCCCGAGCGAGACACTGTCTGCATATGTGGCACCAGAGGAGAAAGGACAAGTGCTGATTATCAATGGTTTCACACGCGTGAGTGGTCCAGATTGGTGGCAAGATAGCATCTATGGCGGTATCCGTCCGTACCACCATGCTGTACCATACGGCAAGGGTGTGAACTATATTGGTGAGGTATATGACTTTGATAGTCGCAACGAGTGGAAGACCGACGACAACTGCGGTTGGGGTATGTGCCATTGCGACCATATGGACCACCCTACAGTGGGCAACACCTACGACTATCCTGCTATGCACGGTCGCGCATTGGCTGAGATGGGCTATTCGTATGTCAGCACCAGCGTGGCTGCTGTGGATAGCATAGCTGATTATGACGCTGTGGATGTGATTCTTGGTAAGCAAAAGACCGTCATTATGGGCAACGACACTTCGTTCCATTGTATGCCTGCTCATTTGCAACTTGCGCTTACCCACTACTTGCAACATGGTGGTCGCCTCTTGCTCTCTGGCGCACATATCGCCAGCGACATGCAGGGCAAACAGGATGCTGCCTTCACCAAGAATCAGTTGCACTATAGTTTCCGTTGCGAGCAAGCTGCCCTGACGGGTAAGGTGCGTATTGAACGCCAATTGCCACAAGGCAATTATACGTTCCGTACTGAACCTAACGAGACAGTGATTCACACTGAGAACGCGGATGGTATTCATCCTGAGGAAGGTGGTATGATTGTAGCGCGTTTCCCAGAGACTAATGTGGGTGCTGCTATTGGTTATGATGCATCTGAGGCAGGTGGTGCCAAAACACTCTGCTGGAGTTTCATGCTCGAGAGTGCATACGACTTCACCACCCTCTACCAACAAAGTATCAATTGGCTGATGAAATAATATGAAGAAAAAGAACTTACCATTACTGCAAAACATTGAGATTACAGGCATTGCTGCCGAAGGCAAAGCCATCACTCGCGTGGACGATATGGTGCTGTTTGTGCCATACTGCGTGCCTGGCGATATTGTGGATATACAAGTAACCCGCAAAAAGCACTCCTTCATGGAGGGTCGCGTAGAGCGTATCGTGACCCCATCTCCCACCCGTTGCGAACCTGTATGCAAACACTATGGCGAGTGCGGTGGTTGCAAGTGGCAGATCCTCCCATACGAGGAGCAACTGCGCCACAAGCAGCAGCAGATTCTCGATAACCTCACCCGTATTGGTAAGATTGAGTTGCCAGAGATCTCCCCTATCCTCGGCAGCAAGGAGATTTATGAATACCGCAACAAGTTGGAGTTCACTTTCTCCGACCGCAAATGGCTCAGTTGGGATACTATCCGTGCCGCAGGCGGACTGGAGAACGTGGACAACACCCACGGGCTCGGTTTCCATATCCCCAATTGCTTTGACAAAGTGTTGGACATCACCGAGTGTCACCTCATGCCCGACATCAACAATCGCATACGCAACGGCATACGCGAGTACGCGCGCTCGTTAGGTATTACCTTTTATAATGGACACGCGCACGAGGGACAACTGCGTACCCTTATCTTGCGTTCGAACCACAAAGGCGAGATTATGCTCATTGTCGTTTGGGCAGATGAACCCGATATGCGCCTGATGGAGTATATCCGCGATAGCTTCCCTGAGATTATCAGTTTGTTGTATGTCGTCAATCGCAAGTTTAATGATACGATTGGCGACCAAGAGGTGCATGTCTTCCACGGTCAAGACCATATCATGGAGCAGATGGAGAACTTGCAGTTTAAGGTAGGTCCTAAATCTTTCTACCAGACTAACACCTTGCAGGCATACGAACTGTATAAGGTAGCGCGCGAGTTTGCAGGGCTGACGGGCAACGAATTGGTGTTTGACCTTTATACAGGTACGGGTACGATTGCCAATTTCGTAGCGCACCAAGCGCGTCAAGTGATTGGCATTGAGTATGTGCCAGAGGCGATTGAGGATGCCAAAGTGAATGCGAATATTAATCACTTGGATAATACGCTTTTCTTCGCTGGCGATATGAAGGACATTTTGAATGAGGACTTTATCGCGCAGTATGGTCGTCCTGATGTGATTATCACCGACCCACCACGCGCTGGCATGCACGAGGATGTGATTAATACGATTCTCTTTGCCGAACCAAAGCGTATTGTGTATGTGAGTTGCAACCCTGCCACGCAAGCACGCGATTTGAATATGTTGGATAGCAAGTACCGTGTCGTAAAGGTGCAACCTGTGGACATGTTCCCCCACACCCACCACGTAGAGAATGTGGTATTACTGGAGAAACGGTAAAAGTTCACTATTGCCCATCACGACACCTTCGGTAGCACATTTTATCTCATCTTCCAGCAGTCTTACCCGTTACCACTCCGTTATCACTCCAATACTGTCCAATACTTTCCCCGTAGTTTGCTTGTGTTCCCATCAAAAGTTTGCCTGTTGTTCCGTCAGAAGTTTGCCTGTTTTTCCGTCAGAAGTGTCAAGTAGGATTCCTCTGTTTAGAGGGGGCTTTATCGGGTGGATAAGCGGTGGATAGCCTCCCTCAAACGACCTTTTCTGACCTCGGCGATTTCCCGCCGAGCCTCCCCCATTTCCCGAAGGGATACCGAACCCTTGCCGAAGGAGTGTTTGAATACGAGCATGAAGAATGATATAAAAAACTCACCCCGCAAATCTGGTGACTTGCAGGGTGATGTAAAGGGAGTGAACAAGAGGATAAAATTCTACGGGCAGACTGGACGCACGGATAGCCCGTAGTAGCGGTAGCCGTAGTAGTCCCTGTCAACGCTGCCTGAATCGAAGTACACGCCCCACGCGCAGTTCGGGCGGCCCGCGTTGTGCGAACTCGACCAGTAATCGCCGTGCCAGCCTGCGCCGTCGAACGAACTATCGTGGCGGTAGCCCGCTGCTGGAAGGAAGATACTATTGCCGTTGCTCTTGCTGGTCACTTTGTAACCGTTTACTCCGTTCTGACTTGTCCATGTCCAAGTACATTGTTCACGAAGTTCGGTCAGTTCCGCATCCGTTGGCATACGCCATGCACCGCCCCAATTTACTGTCGCAGCATCTGCATGAGGGGGAAGAATCTTTGGATTATCTCTGTATAAATAACCTGCATAAGAAAATTTATTTTTCGGAATTACCTCACCCCATGCAAAATAATCTCCATAACCCTCTGGACTATTTGCACCTACATTACAACTTGCCCACTTTACACTCAAACCCAAATCGACTGGCACACCTGCTGGAGAAAAAACAATCTCACTCTCTCTCTCACACGAAAAAGATAAACACAAAACAATACAGATGATTGATACTTTGCCAATAATACTTTTTTTCATAATTCTCACTACTTTACAAGTTTTAGAATGTATAACCTAAACCTATTTCCACTTCCATATACTTAAAAGCCAATGTATTCACACCTGCCATAAATGTCATCCCATGCCAACTACCTATCATACCTATATTAGTACTAACACCCTTATACGAGTTAGCAGGGTAAATTACACCGTACTTGAATTCATTCAGCCAATACCGCTCACGACTACCATAGCCAGCGCCACAATACAAACCTAAGAAATTATCTTTATCTTTCTTCTCCTTCTTCATTAGAAAGTCTATCACCATACCCGCATCTACGATCCATTCCAATGATGTAGTCTCTTTGGTAGTATTGAAATCTTTTCCTCCAGATTCGTCCTTCTTCGGGATATTCCAATTCGAACGACCTTTCACATACCAACCTACACCGTCATACATTTGTCCGAACATCAATCCTACTCCCCATTCGGGATTCAATGCTACACCTGCTTCTGCGAGTATAAACGTGTTCATAATATGCGGGCGCATCTTGGGAGAAAGGACTATGTTATCTCCCTCATTAATTGAGATTGTGCGGTTATAATCAAAGTATTTCTTTTTTTCAATATGTAACTGATAGATACCCGTATCGCATAAAAGAGGTTGCAAAGGCAAAGAATGGATAGAAGTGTTTTGTTTAACTTCCTTTTTGGTCATTTTCTTGCCATTCGCAGGCTCTACCATACGCAACACTTCAACCGATAAATCTGTTAAATCGGTGCTATCACTTGTTATGCTCAACCAACCTACTTTAGGAGTAAGTGAAAGGACAATATCAGTAGAAGTAGTAGGAACAGACAGCACACCCTCTTGTGGATAGTAGTGTTCCGCAGAGATTGTATAGCGATACTCTCCCTCTTCTAATTTCAGTTCTGCTACACCATCTACCACACTACATTC
Organism: Bacteroidales bacterium; assembly: GCA_015061165.1. GTDB lineage: Bacteria > Bacteroidota > Bacteroidia > Bacteroidales > Paludibacteraceae > Colicola. The sequence continues at coordinate 187,593 of SUXC01000001.1, read as the reverse complement.
TTGTTTTATGCCATTGAGCATAACTATTTCCACCTTTGCATCCGCAGGCTCAACTTGCAAACGGAGTTCATGGATTTGTGATTCTGCATTTACAAATACAGTATCAATTGTTGCATCAATAGACCTCTCTGCTCTAAACCTTACCGTACAATCATACAAGCAATTAGGCTGTAACTGCTGCATATTGCTCAGTAGCACCTGATCGCAGCCATCGCCACCGTCTATGTAAATCATCGGATGGCGGGGAGCACGCAGCAAGAATAGTATCTGGTTCGAGTAGGTAGTAACCCGTGCCTCTACACCCGTCAGCTGCCCCATGTCCAAAGTCAATCGCTCTTTGGCAGCCTTTACCTCGTGAGCATTACCCTCCAACTGCATACGAATAAGCGCGTATGGAAACGTAATACTCATATCAGGCTTCTCGAAACTACCAAAGTCATTCTTGTACATGACCAAGACGTTGGCATAAGGATTTTTTTGCATCTCCTTAACTATCGTTACCGACTGCGCTAATGCGGGCAGCAGTCCCACCCAAAGGCACAAGAGTGTTAGTAATAATCTTATCTTTCTCATATTCCTATTTATGAATTTTAATTTGCAAAGGTACTATATTTTTATGATATACGCAAGATATTGCACAAAAAAATCGCCATTTGTGTCCGAAAACACAACTGGCGATTTTGTCGCAATCTTAACAAAACGCACTTTTTTCGTTTGGGCGGTCTCGGGGAGTTCTCTCGGAGTTCTCAGGGTTGTCTCTCGGTGAAATTGGGCAACGGATCAAGAAACGAAAAGGAAACGAATCTTAATAATTGCTACTTTTTACAAAAAATCCCCACTGCTCTTCTGAATGGAATTTTGTTTAGTGAACGCGCTACTAACACCCCAAAACGCTACGAGAGCGTTTTCGGGAACCCCGTAAGTGCACTACTGTTTAATGTTTAGAGAAAAGAAAATCGCCACTTATGTCCAAAACACAAATGGCATTACATAGCTAATCAAATTCCGAATTCAAAATTCCGAATTCAAAATTCATAATTCATAATTCAAAATTAACAATACCTCCCATCATTGTATAGCACACTCCATCGCGCAGGAGCAATAATTGTCCATTGCGGATAACCTTTTGGCAATTGGATTCTGGCAATGGGCTATTGGGTATTGGATATAGGCTATTGGCGATAGACTCTGTATTCACCGTCAGCGCATCCAACGCAAAATACATCGGCGTATTCATACCAAACTGCCCCATATCGGTAGTAGTCATGCGGAAACTCAACCCCGCCGTTTTACCCAAAGCGTTCAAAGGCACTTTCACCCAACCATTGTTCTTCTCTCCATCCACAGCTAAGTAATAAACGGTGGTAGCTATCTCTTGAAAAGAGCCATCTATCGCACTGATAATCAATGCCAACGTATCCTCCTCAGTAAACGCACGTGCATTGAACACCCCACCCTCAGTAATGGCCTTCATTGTATTGCTGTTTTGGCAAATATATACATAATCAGGATAGTATTCTTGGTCAAAGAGAATAATATTCGACGAATATCCTTGGGTCATTGTCACCCAATCCGAGAAATAGCCTATCACGTATGGCGTACCTTCGCCTGCAATACCGCCATTCGCCACACAACCAAAGACGTTAGCCGTGTCCTGCGACACGCGGGACAGCGTAAAGCCCTCCCAACTCTGTCCTCCATACGAGTTCTGACTGGGCAAGTGCGAGAGCATAAAACGTGCCTCGTTGGTGTATATGAATTGGCACACTCCACTATCGTTGTAGGTGCTATCCCATACGTCCGTGCCATCATAATAGCCCAAACCATAATCCGCACAATAGGTAATAGGATTACCTGCTATATCCGTAGCCGTAGCCAAATCCATCGTTATCACCTCCGCCAAAACCATCAGCGGCAAGCCAATAATCAGTAAAAATACAAACCGTCTCATAAATGGGTTATGCTTATTAAAGACAACATAGACAACTCCTGCGCGCGCCCAACATTGGCGCTTGCCTGAGAGTAATTGTCTTCATTGTTGATTTTTAATTGTTTTAATTGTTGATAAATGTATTTTCCCGTGCCGCTGAGCAATGTTGGCGAAGCGGTATTGTTGTTTTTGTTGTCTTCTTATAAGCAATTCTGTAATCAAATTTGTTTACTCAGGTTACACAAACAGCAATATCATCAATTGTCCTGTCAGCACGCGCAGGAACATGGTTAGCGGATAGACCGTGGAGTATGCCACCGCAGCACGGTCGTTGGTACTCGACACCGTGGTAGCGTATGCCAGAGCAGGAGGATTGGTCGTACTGCCTGCCAACACACCCATCAGCGTGAAATAGTCCAGTTTCAACCACAAACGTCCTACCACACCCATCAGCAATAGCGGAACAAGAGTAATGATTACGCCATAGCCAATCCACGCATATCCTCCATCCAACAATGTGGGTATAAACGTCTTACCTGCGCCAAAGCCCACCGCTGCCAAGAACATGGCGATACCTATCTCACGAATCATCAGATTGGCGCTACTGGTTGTATAGGTCACAATATGCATCTTCGGACCGAAACAACTCAACAATATGGCTACTATCAGCGAGCCACCTGCTATACCCAACTTAAAGGGCTGTGCCAAACCGGGCAACGCAATAGGCAACATACCTGCTGCTACACCCAATGCCAGACCCAAGAATATGGATGCCAAATTAGGAATATCCAACTTCTTAGTTGAGTTTCCGAACAACTTTTCTACCTTGTCCACCGCACGTTCCTCGCCTACTACGGTCATACGGTCTCCTAATTGCAAGTACAAGTCGCGCGTAGCCAACAGCTCAATACCTGCACGGCGGATACGTGTGATAGACACATGATAGGTGGCACGCACATTCAGATCGCCAATGCGCTTGCCATTGAGCTCTGGCTTAGTTACTATCACATGACGCGACACCAGGTGCGCTTGCGCCTTATGATCGGTAGGCAATGAAGTCTCCATACCCAACAAGAGAACACTCTTCTCATTCTCCTTATCTACTACCACACGAATACGATCTCCCACATGCAAGACCGTATCCACATCGGGCAACTCATCATCGCCATTAGGACGCACCAAACGCGAAACAATCAGGTGGAAATGGCACAACTGACTCAAATCGCGGATATTAGCACCCTCTACTTGCGGATTGGTCAGCAAAAGGTCGATATACTCAATCTCCTTCTGTACCTCGTTCTCGGCTGCCAAACGCTCCTCCTCCTTATCCAAACGAATCTTGAAGAACCATCGCATAGCCAAGAGCGACAGGATAATACCCACCACACCCAACGGATACGCCATAGCATAACCACTGGCGATATTCGGATTCACTTCACCCGTAATGTCAGTAAATGCCTGTTGCGCAGCACCCAGACCAGGCGTATTGGTCACCGCACCAAACAGCACACCCGTCATTGTGGCTATATCCTCGCCCGAGAACAGGTGAATCAGATATGCCGTAACACAACTCAGCAGCACAATACTGATGGCCAACATATTGAGTTTGATGCCACCCTTTCCAAATGATGAGAAGAAACTCGGACCTACCTGCAAACCGATAGAATACACAAATAGTATCAATCCAAAGTCCTTGGCAAACGTTTCCACTACTGGATCCAAATGCATACCGAAATGCGACATGGCTATCGCACAAAACAGAATCCATGTGATACCCAATGTTATTCCCTTGAACTTCAACCTATGACTAAGATAGATACCCACAGCAATCGCTATGGTAAGAATAAAAATGGAGTGAGGTACTCCCGTACCAAAAAACAGACTATTTAACCAATTCATTATCTTATTTATTATGAGCCTATAGCCCTATAAGACCTATTAGCCCAATTCGTAGTTACTTGCCCGCAATAAACTGCGGTTCCAGATAGGATTGTTCCATCTCATCAACGACTCCTATCTCTTCTTTGCTCAACTCGCGCGCATGCACGCATAACGCGCCAATAAGGTGTGCCCTGAATGCCTCCAGCGATTTGATAGTATCAAACGCAGCATACTGACTCAAGTTTGCCACACGCTGGCGCACCGACTGTACGCCATGCTTCGAGAGTTTCTCCACCGATGGCGTAATTGCCTGCTGCAACACATCAAAATCCACATTCACCAGCAATGTACCATGCACAATCGTACCCGTAGGCAGCGCATAGCAGGCATTACCCGACACTTTCATGCCGTCCACCATGATGTCGTTGTGTTCCGATTTGACGGCAGCAAAACCACATTTGCGCAATACGCCCGACACCCTATCCAAGAACGACTGAAAGACCACTTCACTATGCCTATTAGGCGAAATCATGCTCATCATCAGATTGCCCCCATCAGCATACACACATCCTCCCCCACTCTTGCGACGATACATGGCTATACCATTTGCTCGACAATAATCCACATTCACCTCCGCTTCCATCACCTGATGGCGACCAAATATCACTGTTGGCGACACCACCCATGTCACAAAAGTATCCTCCTCTACATGTTTAGCAAGATACTCTTCCATAGCGAGGTACCATACCAGACGGCGATGAGTAGGAGCGATGATATATAGCATATTGATTCTTGTCTTTTGAGCGACAGAAATTTATCATTGCATATCGCGCTTTTTATCTTTATAAAAAGGCAATAGGATAAAATAATTAATCACTCCTGCCAACGCTATCGCAGCTATTCCCGATAATTCTTCGGATAGGTGCAACCATATCAGGAGATTGAGGAACAGCAGTTGTATCACATAGTTAATAGCGCGCCCGAATAGGAATCCGCCTGCGTTCTTCCATGTAGGACGTACACGGAACGTGTAGAAACTGGTCAAGAAATAGTTACACACCATCTCTATGATAAACCCCGCCGTGAATGCTACCGATGTCAAAATGCCAACATCGGGCCAACGACGTTGGAATACCATCAACAGCAGATAGTATATACCATACTGCAATCCCGTTCCCAATGCTCCTACAAGCACGAAACGGGCAGCAGAACGATATTTCAAGGGCAATCGCCCCGTGAGGGTTTTCATCTTTTATTCAATTCGAGATTCGCGTGTCGGGAATCAGGTGGGACATTGGTTTCTGAAGATTACACCAACGCCCCTAACATTTCCTCCATAGCAGCACCTAATCCTGCTACATTGCGGCCACCTGCGGTAGCCATCCATGCTTGACCGCCGCCACCGCCTTGGATATGCTTAGCAGCCGACTTGATAATCTGACCTGCGTTTTTGCCTGCATCTACCAATGGTTGCGACAGTACCACAGTAATCATGGGCTTGCCTTCCCATTCGGTAGCACCTACTACTGCGAACTTCACATCCGTAAACTTGCCTTTCAGCAACATGGGCACGTTACGCAGCAAGTTAGCATCTACAATGCCTTCTACACGAACCAGTTTGATGCCATTGTAGTCCTCTGCCTTTGCAATCAGTTCATCGCGGAAACGCTCTACTTTCTCAGCCATGAAGGCCTCAATCTGTTTCTTCAAGCCCGCATTCTCATCAATAGCTTTGCGAATAGCGCCTGCCAAGTCTGGAGCGTTGTTGAACAACGCACGCAGACCACCAATCATATCCACTTGCTTGTAGTAGAGTTCATCGGCTTTGGCTGCTGTCACTGCCTCAATACGGCGAATACCCGCAGCCACACTGGTCTCCATCACAATGCGCACCGCACCAATCTTACCCGTACTTGCCACGTGGCAACCACCGCACAACTCTGCGGATGGGCCGTACTTGATGACACGTACCTCATCACCATATTTCTCGCCGAAGAGTGCCATAGCACCCATTTCTTTCGCTTTCTCTATTGGGGTATTACGACATTCCTCAAGAGGCAAGTCTTGGCGAATCATCTCGTTGGCAAGCATCTCCACTTGGCGAAGTTCCTCCGCACTCACTTTCTGGAAGTGTGAGAAGTCGAAACGCAAGCTGTCTGCCGATACGTAGCTACCTTTTTGCTCCACATGCTCGCCCAATACTTGACGCAATGCGTAGTGTATGATATGCGTAGCAGTGTGGTTGCAAGCAATAGCTTGACGACGAGCGACATCTACCTCAGCCATCATCTTGCTCTTGATATTCTCAGGCAATTCCGCACAGAGGTGTACTGCCAGATTGTTCTCACGTTTGGTATCCAACACGCGCACATTGCCCAATGTACCCGAATCGCCTACCTCACCACCCATCTCAGCGTAGAATGGTGTTTGGCTGAGCACTACTTGATAGAGTTCTTTGCCTTTTTGGTTCACTTTGCGATAGCGCAACACTTGTGTCTCGCATTGCAGCACGTCGTATCCATCAAACTCTGTCTCACCTTCGCTAATCACTACCCAGTCACCCAGTTCTTGTTTGTTGGCTTGGCGACCCATCTCTTTTTGGTGCTCCAATGCCTTGTTGTACTCTTCCTCATTGGTGGTAAAGCCGTTCTCGCTCAAAATCAATTGAGTAAGGTCAAGAGGGAAACCGTATGTATCTTTCAATGTGAACACATCCACACCCGAAATCTCTTTGCCTTTCGCCTCTTTCATCAGTTTGTCGAGTAGCGTGATACCCTTGTCCAATGTGCGGAGGAAACCGTCCTCCTCGCTCTTGATTACAGGGGTAATTTGTGCCTCTTGCTTCACCAATTCGGGATATGCCTCGCCCATGTCGGCAATGAGTTGTGGCACCAGTTTGTACATAAACGCCTCGCGTTGTCCGAGGAAGGTGTAGCCATAGCGTACTGCACGGCGCAAGATTCGGCGAATCACATAACCTGCCTTCTCGTTGCTTGGCAATTGTCCATCAGCAATAGCGAAGGCGATAGTACGGATATGGTCGGCAATCACGCGCATCGCCACATCCACTTTCTCCTCTTTGCCGTATTCCGAACCACAAATCTCGCCAATCTTCTTCAGCATCGGTTGGAAGACATCGGTGTCGTAGTTCGACTGTTTGCCTTGCATGGTGCGCACCAAACGCTCGAAGCCCATACCTGTGTCAATCACTTTATTTGGCAAGGTGTCAAGCGAGCCATCGGCTTTGCGGTTGTATTGCATGAACACGAGGTTCCAAATCTCAATCACTTGTGGGTGGTCTTTGTTCACCAGTTCACGACCAGAGAGAGCCGCTTTCTCCTCCTCACTACGGCTATCCACATGGATCTCGGAGCAAGGACCACAAGGACCTGTATCGCCCATCTCCCAGAAGTTGTCGTGCTTGTTGCCATTGAGAATATGGTCGGCAGGCAAGTGCTTAGCCCAAATCTCTGCTGCCTCGTTGTCGCGCTCGATGCCCTCTTCTGGTGAACCTTCGAATACTGTTACGTAGAGGTTCTTTGGGTCAAGTTTCAGCACATCAACGAGGTACTCCCATGCGAAGTCAATGGCGCCCGCTTTGAAGTAATCGCCAAACGACCAGTTGCCGAGCATCTCGAACATGGTGTGGTGGTAGGTGTCATGACCTACTTCCTCCAGGTCGTTGTGCTTACCGCTCACGCGCAGGCACTTCTGCGAGTCCGCTACGCGAGGATATTGTATAGGGTCATTACCGAGGATGATACCCTTCCATGGGTTCATACCTGCATTGGTAAACATCAGTGTTGGGTCATCTTTGATGACCATGGGTGCTGAAGGTACAATCTTGTGTCCCTTCTTCTCAAAATAATCCAAAAAGGATTGTCGAATTTCTTTGCTTGTCATATTAATCTTGTGGTATAAATTTCTCTACTTTGTACTCTTTCTTCACTTCTTTGACTTCCACTACGAGTTGGTTGGCGAGCAGTTTCTCGTTCTCCGCACGTTGGCGCAGAATGTCTATGGCGGCATAGATAGCGTGCAAAATGCTGGTCGCATCAGCCTCGTTTTTACCCGCCAAGTTGTATGCCGTACCGTGGTCAGGCGAAGTGCGTACCACTGGCAGTCCCGCGGTGAAGTTCACACCACTCATATCCAATGCTTTGAATGGCGCCAACCCCTGATCGTGGTACATAGCCAACACGGCATCGAAGTGATTGTATTGTCCTGCACCAAAGAATCCGTCAGCCGAATAAGGGCCAAAAGCCCAGATACCTTGCTCCTGCGCCTTGGCGATAGCAGGGCGGATGATATTGGTCTCTTCCTCGCCAATGAGTCCGTTATCGCCTGCGTGTGGGTTGAGTGCCAACACAGCGATGCGTGGCTTGCGACAAGTGAAGTCCATCTTCAGGGTGTCGTTGAGCACAGCCAGTTTGCTGAGGATACGCTCCTCGTTGATGGTTTCTGCCACTTTGGCGATAGGTGTATGGTTGCACACCAACGCTACGCGCATGCGGTCGCTAATCATCATCATCAGACTATCTTTTCCTTCGCCGAATAGCTGTGTCAGGTACTCGGTGTGTCCTGAATAGCGGAACTCATCCGATTGGATGTTATCCTTGTTGATAGGCGCGGTCACGATAGCGTGTACCAGTCCGTTCTTGAGGTCTTGACATGCGCGTTGCAAGCTCTTGAGCGAAGCTTTTCCTGCTTCGAGTGTAGATACACCTAACTGCACAGGCGTGTCATCGGGGTAACAAGTGATGAGATTCAGTCGCCCATCTTTCGCCTGTTTGGGGTCTTGGATGATATTCCATTGGATATTACGATACTCCTCATCGAGGGTTTGCATATGTTGGCGTGCCACTTTGGCATTGCCATACACGATAGGGCGACAAATCTCACAGATGTGTGGATTCACCAACGATTTGAGGATAATCTCATACCCTACTCCATTGATATCGCCTGCTGTAATTGCTATTGTTGGTTTCATATATTCTTTGTTTAGTTCTTCTAGTATTTAAACATTATCTTAAATGCTCTACATCAGATGATATTTTCTTTATTGTATTGCTTGGTATATCAAAAACAGCATAAGTACAATGCTCGCCGATCATGCAATCAAAAGAAGTTGTTTTATGCCTAACAATCGCTGTTGCTTCTCCGTTTTCATCTACAATCAAACGGAAAGATTCTACATTGGTTTGAGATGTTGAAGATCGAAAGACGCACCACACTAATGAATGATTCATAAAATCAATCTTTGGGAGTTCCATATCTGCCGGTGCCAGTTCGCGCAATTCTTGCTCGGATTTTACCATAAATGCAAGACCTCCATAATAAGAATAATCTTCATCATCGTAATGTTTTTCGTAGTCTTGACTTAATATATCATATACTTGAGTTTCTTTTACATATTGGAAAATGGCATCCAATTTTTCTGTATCCTCTTTCGATAAATTTACTTTATCTATCTCGCCTTTAATTTTGATCGGCTCACAACTTGCACATACGCATGCTACCAAGAGCAACATACTCATCAAATAATTCTTCATACCTTCACTTAATTTATTTGGTTAATCTATCTGTGTTACTTTGTCATATTGTAATTTCTCGAAGTCGAAGGACTTGCGGTCTTCGTTCTTGTAGCCGAGCGACATCACGCAGAGCACGGTATAGTTCTCTGGCAGGTTGGTCAACTTGCGCACGAGATTCTCTGCGCCTTCACGTTGATACACATGACACCAACATGCACCCAAGCCTTGGTCTGCAGCTGCCAACCAGATATTCTGCGCCGCAATAGCTGCATCGCATTGCCAAGTGTCAATCACGCTCGTATCCGCAGCCACCACGATACCCGCCATAGCGGTGTCAAACATACCACTGCCGTATGTGCGGCAACCTGCTAATTGGCGCAGAATCTCCTCATTTTTTATCACCACGAAGTGCCATGGGTTCATTCTCTTGCCTGCAGGCGACATGAGCGCACAACGGATAATGTAATCCAACTTCTCCTGCTCTACTGGCTGGTTGGTGTATTTTCTATACGAGCGCCTTTGTTGGCATAAACTTTGAAAATCTTGCATAATTCTTCTAATTTACAAAATAGCGCGCAAAGTTAGTAATTTTTTCTCACATACGCAAGTATTAGACTGGATTTCCGTATTTTTTCTTCTTTGTTCTGCACTCACTGCATAAAAAGCACAGAAATTTGCACAGACAAAAAAAAAGTTGTACCTTTGCAGAGTGAAAAAGATTATACCCTATATCTCAGTCATCACTGCCATGCTCATCTGGGCAGGGTCAGGCATCGCGGTCAAAGAAGCATTAGTAGTATTCACCCCACTGACACTCATCGTATTACGATTCACCATAGCCGTCATACTCATGCTGTCAATCGGACTCATCTTCCGACAAAATGAGATAGTAGGACTACAACCCATCCAACGAAAAGATATTCCACTATTCCTATTAGGCGGTCTGTTTCAACCGTTCCTATACTTCATCTTCGAGACCTATACCTACCAAACATTCGATTCACCCACCATCGCTGAAGCACTACTCAGCACACAACCCGTCATAGCACCAATATTTGCCTTTGTACTGCTGCGCGAGAAAGTAACACGCAACAATATCATCGGTATCCTGCTCTCCACAGCAGGCATGCTGATGCTACTAATGATGGGCAATGGAGATATGGGCAATGGGGTATTGGCTATTGGCAATGGGAAGGGCGTAGCATTGGCACTACTAACAGTCAGTATGTCCGTCAGTTACTCGGTCATACTGCGCCGCATACCTGCACGCTACTCGCCCCTGAGCATCGTGTTCTATGTGCAATCTATCTCGCTGATTCTCTTCTATATCGTTTGGGGTATATCGGGCGAAGCAAGCACATTATCCGCAATAGGCGATGGGCAGTGGGCAATGGGTAAGGCACCTTGGGCAGTAATATATTTAGCCGTATTCTCGTCCGTAGCAGCGTTTGTGCTATTCTGCTACACAGTACGACAGATAGGCGTAACACGCGCCAATATATTCAACAACATACGCCCCGTCTTTACCGCCATACTGATGTGGGTGATATTCGGCGAAGTACTGCCCGTATGGAAATTAGTAGGCATCGCGGTGATTATCATCGGATTATTTGTCAGCGAAAAGAAAGATAAACAATAAAAATCGGCATAACCTTGCGTATATGCGATTTTTTTTGTACCTTTGCAGCGCATACTAATAATACAAGACTATACAAAACTACACAATACAATTATGACTCGAGATTTAGAGATTTTTGACATCATCCGCCGTGAGCGTGAACGTCAGACCAAAGGCATCGAATTGATTGCCAGTGAGAATTTTGTCAGCGACCAAGTCATGGAAGCAATGGGCAGCGTACTGACCAACAAGTACGCCGAAGGCTACCCAGGCAAACGCTACTACGGCGGTTGCGAAGTGGTGGACGAGAGCGAGAATATCGCACGCCAACGCCTATGCCAACTCTTTGGCGCAGAGTACGCTAACGTACAACCCCACTCGGGCGCACAAGCCAATATGGCAGTATTCATGGCATGCCTGAAGGCAGGCGATACCTTCCTCGGACTGAACCTCAGTCATGGTGGACACCTCAGCCACGGTTCGCCTGTGAACTTCTCAGGCATCATGTTCAACGCATTGGAATACAATGTGAAAGAAGATACAGGCACCGTGGACTATGACCAACTGGAGCAAGTGGCACGTGAGCACAAACCTAAACTCATCATCGCAGGCGCGAGTGCCTATAGCCGTGATTGGGATTACGCACGTATCCGTAAGGTAGCAGATGAGATAGGCGCAATCTTTATGGTAGATATGGCGCACCCAGCAGGTCTGATTGCAGCAGGACTATTGGAGAACCCTGTGAAGCATGCACATATCGTTACCTCCACCACCCACAAGACCCTGCGCGGTCCTCGCGGTGGCGTGATACTGATGGGCAAGGACTTCCCTAACCCATGGGGCAAGACTACACCCAAAGGCGAAGTGAAGATGATGTCCGCATTGCTCGACTCTGCCGTGTTCCCAGGCACACAAGGAGGACCATTGGAGCACGTGATTGCTGCCAAAGCAGTAGCTTTTGGCGAAGCATTGCGCCCTGAGTTCAAGGAGTATCAATTGCAAGTGAAGAAGAACGCTGCTGCTATGGCTCAGGCATTGATGGACAAGGGATATAAGATTATCTCCAACGGTACGGACAACCACTCTATGTTGGTAGATTTGCGTACCAAATACCCAGATTTGACAGGTAAAGTGGCAGAGAAAGCCCTCGTGGCAGCCGACATCACCACCAACAAGAACATGGTGCCATTCGACTCGCGCAGTGCGTTCCAAACCAGCGGACTACGCTTCGGTACACCTGCTATCACCACACGCGGACTGAAAGAGGACAAGATGGCGTGGATAGTAGAACTCATTGACCGCGTGCTCCAAAACCCAGAGTCAGAGGAGAACATCGCAGCCGTTCGCGCAGAAGTGAACGCCGAAATGGTGAAATACCCACTCTTCGCTTGGTAATAGCGTTTAGTGTTTAGTGGACGCTTCGCTACTGGTTAGAGGTATGGAGGTTTTACTTGGTAAGACATTAGAAGAACTGCAAGCGGTAGCCCAAGAAGTTGGGCTACCGCGTTTTGCAGGTAAACAGTTGGCAGAATGGCTATATGTGCGCCGTGCTACATCGTTCGATGAGATGACCAATATCTCGCTGAAAGGGCGCGAGGCACTGAAAGCCCGCTACACTATTGGTCGCCATGCTCATGTAGCCGAAGCAATCTCCAAAGACGGCACGAAGAAATACCTATTCGCCCTATATGGCGATGAGGCGAGAGGCGATGAGGCTATGAGGCGAGAGGCAAGGTATATTGAGTCGGTCTATATCCCTGATGATGACCGCGCTACGCTATGCGTGAGCACGCAGGCAGGCTGCAAGATGGGCTGTAAGTTCTGCATGACAGGCACCTTGGGCTTTCATGGACATCTCACCGCAGCCGATATACTGAATCAGATATTCTCTATCCCCGATGCCGACAAACTGACAAATATCGTATATATGGGCGAAGGCGAACCCATGGATAATCTGGACAATGTGCTCCGTTCGTTGAATGTGATGACCAATGCATGGGGCTGCGCATGGTCGCCCAAACGCATCACTGTGTCTTCGGTGGGTATTACCAAAGGGCTGAAACGATTTATCGAAGAGAGCGATTGCCATTTGGCCATCTCATTGCACAATCCCTTTAGCGTTGAACGTCAGGAGATTATGCCCATAGAGAAAGTCAATCACCTCAATGATGTGATTGCCCTCTTGAAGCAATACGACTGGACACACCAACGCCGTGTGAGTTTCGAATATATCTGTTGGGGCGGTGTGAATGATACACCCAAGCATGCCAACGAACTATTGCGCCTATTGAAAGGACTGGATTGCCGAATCAACCTCATCCGCTTCCATGCAGGAGTGGACCAAATCTTCACCAGCAGCAACGAGCAACAGATGGAATGGCTGCGCGACTATCTCACCGCACATGGTATTACCACCACCATTCGCCGTAGCCGAGGCGAAGACATATTGGCTGCCTGCGGAATGTTGGTAAACGCACTAAGCAATAATCAGTAAATACAATTAAGAAACGCTTTCATTCATCGAAGTAACCGTTACATCCATGTGCGGATAGGCAAACGTGTAGCCATGTTTGGGCAGTTCGGTATAAAAACGCTTATTGAAATCAAAATATACACTCCAATAGTCCTCCGTCTTCACCCATGCACGCACCACGAAAGAGATATTATTGTCATTCAGCGAAGATAATGCCACAAATGGATCAGGAATAGTGATATTCTTCGTATCTACCGCCACTGGCGAAGCATTTTTAGGGCGTTCGTGCTGCGAAGTGAGGATACGTTCGTCTGCATAAACCATTTCGCGCAACAACTCAATACAGCCGTCTGCATCTACCCCATAATCCACACTCACAGTCCAATCTACACGGCGCAATACTTGTGCCGATACGTTCTCAATCGTACCGTTGAACAGCGCACCATTGGGCAAGATAATCACACGATTGTCCACCGTCAGAATACGAGTAGTAACAATCGTAACCTCCATGACCGTACCACTCACACCCTGCGCGTTGATAAAATCACCCGCCTTGAACGGACGGAAAATCAGCAACATGATACCACCTGCAAAATTCTGCACCGTACCCGAAAGCGCCATACCAATAGCCATACCACCCGCAGTGAGCAATGCTGCCACAGATGTAGTATCTAAACCTAAGGTGCCAATCAACACCAAGATGAGTATGACAGTTAGCGAAATACTGGTGAACGAAGACACAAACGAGGCCAATGTGCGCTCCGTCTGGCGACGCTCGAAAATACGCTCTAACATACGCTTCACACGGCGAATAAGCCAAGCGCCAATGAAATACAAAACAAGCGCAAGCACCACCTTAATAGCAAAATCAATGGCACCATCCAACCAACCACGAAGTACTACTTCGGGCTCTGTTTGCACCTGATGGATAAACGCCTGTGTGATTTGCTTGATAGAGTCCGCAGGCGGAATATGAGGAGCAGGGGGTTCTATATTAAGGAGAAACATATGGGGGTAGAGTGTTAAGTGTTAAGTGTAAAGTGTAAAGGAAGGAGTTAGGAAGGAGTTGGAAGAAGTTAGGAAGAAGTTAGCGTAGGCGGTCGGCAGCACGGACAAGGGCTTCGTCCTTCAGTATGCGGCGAGTAGCCATCATCGTTAGCACAATATTAATGGCAGGAATAGCAGCCCAAAGCGTGATATACCAGTCCGCATCGGCAAGCGTCATGCCATGAATAGCTTCGTAACCCTTCACCACAAACGCCACATACAGCGCCACCAAAGCATAATAACCGATACAGAAAATCACATTCATAATATTCAAACGTGCTTGCAACAAACGACGTTTGAACAAAAAGATATTCACCAATGCCAGCAGCGGAATAGCCAATGTCATCACCGCCAATGGCCATTTGTCGAAAGCCTGCAAACGGATATAGTCTATGCCATCAGGCAAGAGAAACTGAACAGGCGAAAAGAAGCACAATAAGGTGCCTAATATGACTACCAATAAAAGGTAGAGGGTTTGGATACGTTGAATCATTTTGCGTATTGTTTAGAGTAGTGTAGAATTGTTTAGAGTTGTGTAGAATCGTCCACCAATTGGCACAAATCATTGACCAATTGATACTTCTCGCCCGTAGCGGGACAGGTAGCAAAGCCCTCCTTGTCGAAGTGGAGTTTCTCGCCGTGGCGACTGACCCACCCTACTCGGCGTGCTGGATTGCCCACCATCAGCGCAAAAGCAGGGACATCTTTCGTGACTACCGAACCTGCACCAATCAAGCAGTATTCGCCCAACGAGTTGCCACACACAATCGTAGCATTCGCGCCCACAGAAGCACCGCGACGGATAAAAGTGTCCTTATACTCATCCTTACGCGAGACTGCCGAACGAGGGTTAATGACATTGGTAAACACCATACTGGGACCCAAAAAGACATCATCACCGCAGCGAACACCCGTGTAGATAGACACGTTGTTCTGCACCTTGCAGTTGCGCCCCAGTACCACACCTGGCGAAACTACTACATTCTGACCAATATTACAATCTTGACCAATCTGACAGCCCGACATGATGTGCGAGAAATGCCAAATCTTAGTGCCCTTACCTATGATACAACCCTCATCAACATAAGAGGATTCGTGTACAAAATAATCGTTTTGCATTGTTTAGAAGTTCAGGAGTTGAGGGGTTAGAAAAATGCTTTGAATATATCGTTACCGTTAGCAAATATGAGTAGTGCCAACAAGAGCCAGAAACCAATCGTATTGGCTACTTCCAGGAACTTGTCGCTGGGTTTCTTGCCTGTGATAATCTCCCACAACAGGAACAATATATATCCTCCGTCCAAGGCAGGAATAGGCAAGAAGTTCATAAATGCCAATATCAAACTGAGGAAAGCAGTCATGTGCCAGAACGAATGCCAATCCCATACAGATTCAAACATGTTGCTGATAGCACCAAAACCGCCTACTGATTGTGCTCCTTCTTTGGTAAACACTAATCGGAACTGCTTGACATACATCACCAACATATCCCAACCATACTTTATACCCGCAGGGATTGCCTCAAAGAAGGTATAATCGGTATGCTGAGGAGTATAGAATGCACCTAATCCCTTGATATACACACCCACATGCGCATGATCACCAATAAAAAGACGTGCGTGCATAAGTTCGCCTGCACGGTAGAAATCCAATGTTACACTATCGCATGGATACTTGATTAGTTCGTTGTCAATCTGCGCACGGCACAAGCCCATCATACCATTCACACCTACGACACTGTCGCCGTGCTGCATATCAGCAAACGACGCTGCACCACCCGGTATCACCGAATCCACCACGAATGGCATGAAATAAGACACCAACAGGTAGTTGCGCTTCATGTACGTCTTGTCGGCACGTGCTTTCTCGCGCTCCACACGGTCGAAGTCGTTTTGCAAAGCCAAGAAACGTGTACCTAAATCATCGGACATTGTCAATCGCACCGTATCAGTTCCGCGCAAGACAACCACGTCTTGTTTACCCTCCAGGATAATCCATTGGGTTATATCACCCAAGTCTTCAGGCTCTGCGCCATTGATAGTGAGGATCTTATCTTGCTGCTCAAAGCCCTCGCCAAGCATAATATCGGAGTAGTACAAACCCGTTGTAATCTGACTGATAGGCAACGTGTCTTTTCCCCAATGGAAAAGCACCATACCAAAAATTAACAGAGCAGCCACAAAGTTCACCAATATACCGCCAATAATGATGCAAAGGCGTTGCCAAACGTTCTTCGCACGGAACTCCCAAGGTTGTGGTTCAGAAGCGAGGTCAGTGGCGGACTTTGTTTCATCCACCATACCTGCAATGGCACAATAGCCACCAAAAGGCACCCAACCTATACCCCACTCTGTGGAGTCGGGATAACGGCGCCAATCGTCTTCAGGCAGAGCCTGCAATTCCTCATCAGTCATGGGGCGATAAATCGTATTGCCTTTCTCATCCTTCTTATCGTTGCCCATAGCATCCTGCTCTGCTACCATAGCAGGTTCCACATTAGGCGCAAAGAAACGCACTTGCCACTTGCCATTAATCTTCTTGGCACGTATCAGCGAGAACTGAGGATTGAAGAACATATAAAATTTCTCCACGCGTACCTTAAATATACGCGCGAAACAAAAATGCCCCAACTCGTGAATCACCACGAGGATACTAAGGGCGAGTATGAGTTGTAACCACTGCATAATTCTGTTTAGACTTGTTTAGTGTTGTTTAGAATTGTAGTTGCTATTTTGCGGGCTTCGGTGTCGGTTTGCACATAGTCCTCGTAGGTTGGTTCGGTGATAAAAGTAGTCTTTGCCATTGTCTCGGCTATCACATCCGACATCTGCAAAAAGCCACACCTACCTTCGCGGAATGCCAAATTCACCACCTCATTCGCAGCATTCAGTATGCACGGCATGTTTCCTCCTTTGTTCATAGCATCGTATGCCAATCTCAGGTTAGGGAATCGCTGCAAATCAGGTTCCTCAAAGGTCAAAGTATTCGTAGCGAACAAGTCCAATCGTGGCACATCGCTCTGCCAGCGTTCAGGATACGTGAGTGCATATTGTATAGGAATACGCATATCGGGTGTACCCAATTGCGCTTTCACACTGCCGTCCACAAACTGCACCGCCGAATGTACCACCGACTTTGGGTGCACCAGCACCTGAATCTTATCCACAGGTATATCAAACAACCAACGCGCCTCAATCACCTCAAAGCCTTTGTTCATCATACTCGCCGAGTCAATCGTAATCTTCGCGCCCATCTCCCAATTGGGGTGCTGAAGTGCCTGTTCGGCTGTTACATGCTGCATCTGTTCGTATGAGAACGTGCGGAAAGGTCCACCACTGGCTGTGAGTAGCAGTTTCTCTATGCTCTGGGGATTTTCGCCCACTAAACTTTGAAATATAGCCGAGTGTTCGCTATCCACAGGCAGAATAGACACATTGTATCGCTGTGCCAAACGGCAGATGATTTCGCCTGCCACAACCAGTGTCTCTTTGTTGGCAAGAGCAATCATTTTCTTTGCTCGAATAGCCTCCATTGTAGGTCGCAAACCTGCATACCCCACCATGGCAGCCACCACCACATCTATCGCAGGCATAGTAACCATCTCCGCTATAGCCTCCATACCCGCCATCACGCGAATAGGCAAATCGCTAAGCGCATCGCGCAAACGAGGATAGCAACGCTCGTCTGCAATACACACCACAGCAGGATTGAACTCCAACGCCTGCTGAATCAGCAAATCTACACTGCGATGGGCAGACAACGCATACACCGAAAACTCGGTGGGGTGCTGTCGCACCACGTCTAAGGTCTGCGTACCTATACTACCTGTACTGCCTAATATTGCTATTTGTTTCATTGTATGGTGTAAAGTGTAGGGTGTAAAGTGTAAAGGCTGGGGTTAAAATGCAATCACTTCTTCGGGATTAATGGCAACACCTGCCTGCCACAACTCAAACAGCAGTGGCTTCGTTCCCATGATAGCCATACTCTCTCCTGCTTGCACAATATCGCCCACCTGCTTGAGTACTTGAGCCATATTGCGATATACGGATAGGTAGTTCGTGTGCTGCACCATCACGGTATAGGTGTTACCTATCTCATAATTGACATACACCACTGTACCTGTCAAAACCGACGTTACATTCTCATTCTCAGGTGTTTGAATCAGTACATTGTAGCGTTTCTCCTTCTCCGAGAAGGGTTGAATAATCACGCCGTGCGCTGGACGGAAGAAAGACAACACAGGTGTCGTATTTGCCACATAGAAGAGTTGCAGATTATCTTTCTCTTTGGCTTCGTACTGCGCAATGAACTCCTGTGTCGCTTCGCTTTTGGCTTCCAACAGTTGTTCCTTCGTAACAATATATAGCGAGTCCAAACTCTGCACTGTATCTGTATGCACCTCGCCCACCATAATTTGCTTGATGATATCCAAATATTGTCGTTGTAGTTCCATGGATGTCCCCAACGAATCCACACGAGCCGACTCCAACAACAACTGTTGTCGTATATCTTCGGAATAACCAGGCAGGTAATTCTTGACGGGTGTATAGAGAATCACCAGCGAGAACAATCCCATCGTGAGCAGGAAGAGCACAGCTGCTACCACAATGGCAATCCATCCATTCAGGTGTATGTGCAGATGCTCGGTCAGTGTACGCTCATCCAGTACGCTGATGCGGTATTTATCGCGCAGTTTACGCCAAAACGATTTATTTTTCTTTTCTTCAGTCAAAATATCCCTACTTCTAAATTCTTATTTAAGTATCGTACATCCCTCGCAAGGCTTCAATTGCTTGAAGAAGTCATTGCCCTTATCATCCACGAGGATGAATGCTGGGAAGTTCTCCACTTCGATTTTCCAAATGGCTTCCATACCCAATTCTGGATATTCCACGCACTCAATCGACTTGATATTCTCTTGTGCCAAGATAGCCGCAGGACCACCTATTGAGCCAAGGTAGAAGCCACCATGCTTTTGGCAAGCGTTGGTCACATCGATAGAGCGATTGCCTTTTGCCAACATGATCAGACTTCCGCCATTGTCTTGGAACTCATCCACGTATGGGTCCATACGACCTGCTGTGGTTGGGCCCATCGAACCACAAGGCATACCTGCTGGTGTTTTAGCAGGACCTGCGTAGTAGATTGGGTGGTTCTTCAGGTACTCTGGCATACCCTCGCCTGCATCCAGACGGGCTTTAATCTTAGCATGTGCTATATCACGACCTACAATTATCGTACCATTGAGCGAAAGACGTGTACCGATAGGATATTGAGTCAATATCTTGCATACCTCCGCCATAGGTTGGTTGAGGTCAATGCGTACAGCATCGCCTTCGCCTGCATTGCGCAGTTCTTCGGGGATGAGGCTTGCAGGATTGTTATCCATCTTCTCAATCCAAATACCGTCTTTATTAATCTTACACTTGATATTGCGGTCAGCCGAGCAACTTACGCCCAAGCCGATTGGGCAACTTGCACCATGACGAGGCAAACGAATCACGCGAATATCGTGTGCCATGTATTTGCCACCGAACTGCGCACCCAGTCCAATCTTGTATGCTTCTTTCAGCAGTTGCTCCTCCAGTTCAATGTCGCGGAACGCACGACCCGTCTCATCACCTGTAGTTGGCAAGGTGTCGTAGTAGTGAGTAGAGGCCAATTTCACGGTCAGCAGGTTTTTCTCCGCACTCGTACCGCCGATTACAAAGGCGATATGGTATGGTGGACATGCTGCTGTGCCAAGGCTCTTCATTTTCTCCACGAGGAATGGGATTAATGTGCCTGGGTTTTGGATACGCGCTTTGGTCTCTTGATAGAGATAGGTCTTGTTGGCAGAGCCACCACCTTTGGTTACGCAGAGGAAGTGATATTCCATACCCTCGGTAGCCTCAAGGTCGATTTGTGCAGGGAGGTTGCATTTGGTATTTACCTCATCGTACATATTGAGTGGAGCGTTTTGCGAGTAGCGAAGGTTGCGTTCGGTGTAGGTGAGATACACACCTTTTGAGAGGGCTTCTTCATCGCAGTAGCCAGTCCATACTTGTTGTCCTTTCTCGCCGTGGATAATGGCTGTACCCGTATCTTGGCATAGAGGCAATTGTCCTTTGCATGATACTTCTGCATTGCGCAGGAAGGTCAATGCTACATACTTATCGTTGTCGCTTGCCTCTGGGTCACGCAATATTTTTGCTACTTGCTCGTTGTGACTACGGCGTAGCATAAAACTCACGTCAGAGAAGGCTGCGTTCGCCATTTTTGTCAATCCTTCAGCCTCGATTTTGAGGATAGGTTTACCTTCAAACTCGCCAACCGACACATGGTCTTTGGTCAGCAGATAATACTCTGTTTCATCCTTTCCGAGTTGAAACATAGGTGCATACTTAAATTCCATAATATTATGTTTTACAAAGTTAATCCATTTTACGCTGCAAAATTACTAAAAAATTTCGACATACACAAATAAAGCAGCCAATATTTTTGAAAATGGCATTTTTAGTTGTGTTATTCTTGCACAATTCAAAAAAATGTAGTAACTTTGCACGCTGAATATTTTGGATAAGTTTGCACGAAAATGAAACTACGAAAAATTATATACCTATTACTCATTCTTTGGAGTGTCTCTATGCCCATGCATGCGCAAATCAAAGGTGCTGGCAGCAGTGTTTTCCACTTCTTGGACCTACCCGTTTCCTCACGACTCAATGCCTTGGGTGGCGAGAACGTAGCCATAGCAGATGATGACATTAGCATGGCATTCATCAACCCTGCCCTACTCACTGCCCATACCGACAAAGTGTTGCAACTCAACTACGCCTATTACCTCGCTGGCACCATGTTCGGTAGCGTGATGTACGGTCACAACTACAACAACAACTATTTCGCCGCAGGCGTACACTACCTCGACTATGGTCAGATGGCTTACGCTGATGAGAACGGCAACCTGCTCGGCACCGATTTTACAGCCAAAGACATTTGCCTCAACCTCATGTACGCCAGACAATTAGGGCCTTTATTCCGCGTAGGTGTTACGCTCAAACCTATCTTCAGCGTATATGAGCAATACAATAGTTTTGCCCTCGGAGCCGATGTGGGAGGACACTTCCAAACGGCAGACAGTACGTTCCACATGGGTATTGCGCTGCGCAATATAGGTTGGCAACTCAAGAGTTTCTACGAGGAAGACTTAGGTCAGCACACCGAAATGCTGCCCCTCAATCTCGAAGTTGGTCTCAGTTATCGCCTTGCACATGCTCCGCTGCGCCTCTCCCTCACACTGCACAACATGCAGCGTTGGGATATAGCCCCTATGGAAGCAGATGTCAAATGGTATGATATGCTGTTGCGCCACACCATTTGGGCGGTGGATATTGTGCCAAAGAGCGAAAAGTTCTACCTAACTGTGAGTTACAACCACCGCCGTCAAGCAGAGATGAACCTAACCAACGTGCGCAGTTTGGCGGGTCTTGGCTTTGGTGCGGGTGTCAAGATATACAAGTTCCGCCTTGGTTTTGCCATGAGCCAATACACCAAGAGCAACTTCACCTATCAAGTCTCTCTCTCCACCGACATCAATAGTTTTCTCAAATAAATTGTCAAATAGTAAATTGTCAAATGGTAAATAACATCATTGTCGCCGTTGATGGCTATTCTTCCTGTGGTAAATCCACAATTGCGAAAGCCCTTGCCAAGTATGCAGGTTATATTTACGTGGACACAGGTGCCATGTATCGTGCCACGGCGCTATATGCCCAACGAGCAGGATTAGCCAACCACTTAGAACAAGTGGTAGATTTGCTCAGCGATATACACATATCCTTTATCCAAACGCCCGACGGTCAGCATGTTACCCTCAATGGCGAGGATGTAGAATCGCAAATCCGCACCCTTGAGATTGGCAATCTTGCCTCACAAATCTCTACTATTAAGGAGGTGCGTGCTTTCCTCGTAGCGCAGCAGCAAGCCATGGGCGATCACAAAGGCATTGTCATGGACGGACGTGATATAGGCACGGTGGTTTTTCCTAATGCCGAACTCAAACTCTTCCTCACGGCTTCGCCCGAAGTGAGAGCCGAACGCCGCTTCAAAGAGTTGCAAGCCAAAGGCGAGAACCCTGTCTTCGAGGAAGTGCTACGCGATACCAACGATCGCGACTACCGCGATACCCACCGTGCGGAAAGTCCTCTCCGACAAGCCGAAGATGCACTGGTGGTGGATAATAGTCTGATGACTCGTGAGGAGCAAATGGAGCATATCATTGAGATATTTCAACGCGCGCTATGATTGTAACGATAGATGATAATTCGGGCTTTTGTTTTGGTGTAACTACTGCCATTCAAACAGCCGAAAACGAGTTGCAGAAAGGACCACTATTCTGCCTCGGAGACATAGTGCATAATGGTCAAGAAGTAGAACGCCTGGCCTCTTTAGGATTGGAGACCATAGATTACGATGACCTCCGCACCCTGCACAATGTGCGTGTGCTTCTTCGTGCACACGGCGAGCCACCTTCCACCTATCATATCGCACAACGCAATAATATTGAGATCATAGATGCTTCTTGCCCAGTGGTACTGCACCTGCAAAAGCGTATCCGAGAGACCTACCAAGCCAATCATGGCAAGAACACGGGGGCACAAATAGTGATTTTCGGCAAAAAAGGACATGCCGAAGTCATTGGTTTGGAGGGACAGACCAACAACACGGCTATCGTGATTGAATCCATCAGCGATCTCCATCTATTGGACTTCACCCGCCCCATTTACCTCTTCTCGCAAACAACCAAATCTGTCGAGGAGTTTGAGCAGATTGTGGCGGAGATTAAAAATAAGGTATCGGGAATCGGGTATCCGGATACAGTCTTTGAATACCACAACACCATTTGCCGCAATGTCGCCAACCGCGTGAAGCGTCTGCAAGACTTTGCACGCAGCAACGATGTGGTGATTTTCGTAGGTGGACAAAAGTCCTCCAACGCCAAAGTGCTATACAATAATTGTCTTGAGGTCAATCCTTGCACGATTTTTGTAAGTAGTGTTTCAGACCTCACCCCCGAGATATTGCAGCAGTGCCACAACGCCG
This sequence comes from Bacteroidales bacterium, assembly GCA_015061165.1. GTDB lineage: Bacteria > Bacteroidota > Bacteroidia > Bacteroidales > Paludibacteraceae > Colicola. The sequence continues at coordinate 164,026 of SUXC01000001.1, read as the reverse complement.
AACGTGTAGGCATCTGCGGTGCCACCTCCACCCCCAAATGGCTCATGGAAAGCATAAGCGAGGCGATAAGGCGATGAGGCACCACCCAACACTGCACAACAACAAAAAGAATATATGGAATACAAACCTAAAACAATCGGTGTCCTCACCTCAGGAGGCGATGCACCAGGTATGAACGCAGCATTGCGTGCTGTAACACGCGCTGCTATCTCTAATGACATTCAAGTCAAAGCCATCTACCGTGGCTACAAAGGACTGATAGATGGAGAAGTGAAGGAGTTTACCACACAGGATGTGAGTGGTATCATTCCTCGTGGTGGTACAATCATCAAGTCGGCTCGCTGTCCTGAGTTTACCTCCAAGGAAGGTCGCCAACTGGCATACGAGACTATCCTGCGCGAAGGCATTGAAGCCCTAATTGTGATTGGTGGCGATGGTTCATTTACGGGTGGTCGATTGTTCGCACAAGAATACAATATCCCTGTGATAGGTATTCCTGGTACTATTGACAACGACCTATGGGGTACTGATGCCACTATCGGCTACGATACGGCTCTCAATACGATTATGAACTGTGTGGATATCCTCCGCGATACGGCTACCAGCCACGAGCGTGTTTTCCTTGTGGAGGTCATGGGGCGCGATGCAGGTTTCCTCACACTTAATGCCGCTATCGCAGCAGGTGCTGAGGCTGCTATTATCCCTGAGCGTGCAACTATCATTGAGCAGATCGAGGAGGCCATTGGTCAAGGCAAGCGCAAGAGCAAGAACTCCAGTATCGTCCTCGTGCAAGAGCATGCCATAGAAGGCGGAGCGCAGGCTGTAGCCAAGATGATGGAAGAGGCACACCCCGAGTTCAGTTCGCGTGTAACTATCCTTGGACACTTGCAACGTGGTGGTTCTCCTACTGCCAACGACCGCATATTGGCTTCGCGTATGGGTATCGCAGCAGTGCAAGCATTGCTCGAAGACCAACGCAATATTATGGTGGGCCTACAAGATGATGAGATCGTATATGTACCGCTGAGCAAAGCCATCAAACAGAAAAAAGATATCAATGCCGACAAATGGGCAGCGATGCAGATACTGAGTATATAGTATTTAAGGCGATGAGGCTAAAGGCGAGAGAGCACCCCACGACACAAGTGTCGTCGGGGACCCCGCTGAGGCGAGAGGCGAGAAATAGCGGCGAAGCCGCATAACACCAGCCTTTAACCTCTAACCTTTAGCCTTTAACCTCAAAACGAAATATATGTCCAAACGTGTTCTCATAGGTATGTCAGGTGGAATAGACTCCACCGTAGCGGCCATTCTGCTGTTGGAGCAGGGCTATGAGTTGGTCGGTGCTACTTTCCGCACCTTCGACCCTACCCCAATTGCCAATACCCAATCGCCCATATCCAATACCCACCCCTCCCTCGAGGGAGGGGCTGGGGGTAGGCTTCCCTCCCCCCACTGCGCTTCCGAGCAAAGTATCATGGATGCGCAGCGCATGGCTGCTACGTTGGGCTTCGAGCAGCATATATTGGATTTCCGTGATACCTTCCGCGAGCATGTGATTGGTAATTTCGTGAGCGAGTACGCACGCGGGCGCACGCCTAATCCTTGTGTATTATGCAATTCGCATATCAAGTGGGGCAAACTCATGCAGGCTGCCGAGCAGTATGGCTGCGATTATATTGCCACCGGGCACTATGCGCAGATTGCCGAACACCGCGGACACATGTATCTCAAGAACGCAGTAGATACCCATAAGGACCAAACCTATTTCCTCTGGATGCTCACCGAGGAGAACCTCCGCCACACGATATTTCCGTTGGGAGGACTGACCAAGACGGAGGTTAGGCAGATTGCTCTTAACCACGGTTTTGAGGCATTGAGCAAGAAAGCAGAGAGCCAAGATATTTGTTTTATCCCCAACAATGACTATCGTTCGTTCCTCGCGCAGCATGGTGTATCCGTTCCGCAGGGCGAGTACGTAGATGCACAAGGCAAGATTTTGGGCATGCACCAAGGTTATTGCCATTATACGATTGGTCAGCGCAAGGGGTTGGGTATTGCTTTAGGAGCACCTAAGTTCGTCACGAAGATTGATGCAGCGCATAACCGTGTGACCTTGGGCGACCGCGAGGACTTGCTTACTACCCAAGCCACTATTGCCGATGTGCGTATCCGTGATTGGGATTGGCTCAAGGAGTCGCCCCAAGTGCAAGCCCGTATCCGCTACAAATCCCCCGCCGTTCCTGCCCGCCTATTACCAATAGCCAATCGCCAATTGCCAATAGCCAACACCCCTACTCTCCCAGAGGGGGCTTCTGTCCACTTTGTTTCCCCCGTCTGGGGCGTAACGCCGGGTCAGTCATTGGTGATGTACAAAGACAACCTCGTAGTAGGTGGCGGTATTATACAATAAAAAAAACGGGTAACCCCGTTTTTTTTATTTAGATAGCAAATACCTTCCCTCTTGCATTTTCTTGATTTGCAACTTCGATTGCAGCCCCTTTTCATCAACGAAAACAGCATTTTCTACCACCACGCCCGACTGCACATCCACAGCAAATACACACGCGGTTTCTTCCTCTATCTGCTCATTCACCCATACAACAATGGACTTACTATCGGGAAGATAGGTATAGTCAAAGACCATCTTTTCGCGCGCCAACCAGAAATCACCGTATGCTTCAAAATTGTATAGCCCAACCTTTTCTCTATCCATAGCTTCCACCAATTGTTGCAAGGCAAACATTTTCCAATCACGGTTTGGGTGAATCAGCAATACGGTTGGAGCATAGTTACGCTGCAATTTTTCCAACACCTTCAACCATATATCAGGCGCATGATTCCACGCAGAATCTGTCATAGGATTAGCATTAATCACATCGGATATATGCAGTGGAATCTGCAATACACCTTGCGCACCCGCCCAATCATTCTCCATTCGTTCGTGGAAGGGGAATTGGCTCAACACATTGCACGAAGCATAGCAGGAAGAAAAGTTATATCCCACCGCTTGTTGCACGAGTGGTATATTCTTGTTCATACATAAATGTCCACTGCGGAATGATCGAACACGATTACCTAAATCCTCCTCAATAATTAGTTTTGACAACCCAACTTCTGCCCATGTAGAGCCTCCTTGTGTCACACCCGTAGATTTATCGTGATGAGCAGAGGCTGCGTATGCCTCTTTGGTCACTACTGTAGCGGGAAACAATTCGGTCTTGCTGAAATCGGGGAAATGGCAAATGGAGTGGCTGCCCACAGTATGTCCATCCACGAGCAAACGCTGCGCTTTGGGCTTAGTTTCTGCGTTGTAGAAATCCGATAAATAGCCAGCATCGCGGAAATAATGAACCGTTAGAAAATAGTGTGCACTTAGTCCCAAACTTTTTTCATATTCAGACACCCAATACATTTCATCGTATGCCGTTCGCGAATCACAATCGTGTGTAGGAATCAATACAGACTCATAGCCCTGAGGAATGGTATATTTCCACACAGACACAGGATTAATCTTGGCATATAACGACCTAAAAAAGAAGGCATAGACATCCGCTGAAGGTTCAAAACCATTGCTGGTAATACGAGCAGCAGCCGTATTTTTTCCTAACTGCGAACGTTGCACCACATCGCGCCATAAAATACCAAAGGTGTATATCATACCTTTTCCTATACGATTCCGCAGCACTGCAGCCATATTTGTATCATCAAAATACGCCATCGCTTCAGCAGTAGTGGGCTGATAACCATAGGTTTTGATGGATTCAGCAGTTATATTGCGTGCTTTGCCCAACGACACAGTACGCTCTTCCACTTCATTAAAATACTCCAACTCCTTCTCTGCCAAATATTCATCGCGCCATGTGAAGGTTCTTCTATCCTTAGAATACACCACAGACTCTACACCAAAGAGCGAACACAAATGATGGTTGGTATTCGTTATAGCAGGAGCCACGAATACTCCGCCAGACTCAATCCATTGTTGGAGAAGCAGTATCTCGGAGGGTGTCAGTGTACTCTGTTTGAATGGCGAAGCACAAACAATCATATCCGCCTGAGCAATAGCATCCTGCACATTGGTGGCAATCGTATAAGGTATGCCCGCCAAATTGAGTAAGTATTGGGCAGAATATACATTGCGACTATGCTCACCCGATTCCTCATTATGCGCATTTTGCTGCGTTAAGTCTAATAACACACACCTTTTTTGCGCTACTACATCATCCATGGAAATATATTCAGTCATATCCCTTTCATCCTCATTCACATAGTCAAATGCAAAACGCTGAATATTTGCCACAGGCAGAATGATAGTAGAATCCACCATTTCAATGCGCATAATCTCGGTCCATTGCTGAGCAGAAAGCCAATAAACACAAACTATCAAAAAGCACAATATAACACTTATTTTTCGCATCATCGAATAATCTTGAAAGATATAGTATGTTGTCTTTTATAATCTTTATGTTTTTTATCGGTCGCATAATACTGCACTTGAATCAGATACATCCCCCTGGGATACGAACTCAAATGCAACACATACGCATTATCGTTTTTCATAGCATGCGTACGTAGTAAATTGCCCCCCACGCTATACATCACTATCTGATCACCTTTCTGCACGCCATGAATCCGAATGATATGGTCATTCATATAGGAAATATAAATGGTTTGATTGGAGAGGTTAGAAGTATCCCTCGGTGCCTGTAGAAAATAGAAATCACATATCTCATCTCGCAAGTATGTAGCCTGAAATTTACCAGTTGCTATCAGCAGACTATCCGCCCGCAGGGTGGCAATAGGTTTTTCTGTCAGTGCAAACACCAGTGTTTCTGCATCACAGAATTGCACCACCAAGTTATGTGGCATAGGCTCTGCCTTTGCACACAGCACAGCCATTATTAGGCACATATATGTTAGTATCCACTGTTTCATATTCTGCATACCTTATATTCCCTCCGATTGTGCGACCTCGGATGTTTTACGTGGGTTCCATGGGTCTTTGTAGGAAGAGAAATTAAACAACTCTTGCGTGTGTGCCACCAATCGCGCAAAGCGCAGGAAATAGCCCGTATAGAAAGTCGATAGCGGTACGTATCCTGCCAACCAGCGTTCTTCTCTTGGACGTTCGCTGACCCATTGGATAATCAAGAATCCTATATAACCAAAAATCATACGAATAATATATCCCACAGCAAATATCTCTACCAATCGGTCGGGGTGCATAAAAATGAGCGAGAGAACATAAGCGAACCATACATAGTTGAATCCAAAATCATAGACAATATTCTCTAAGTTAGACAACATATTCGAGAAAGAGAAATTCTTGTTGGGCATAAAAATATCCTTGTGTTTACGCAATCGGAATCGCACCAACGACTTGCTCCATCTTCTGCGTTGTTTGAATAACACACTCCATTTCACAGGTACATTAGTCATGCAAATAGCCTCTTCTGCAAAATATACTTTGTAGCCCGCCTTGCGGATTTTTTGTGTAATATCGCCATCCAATCCTGGACCAATATCCCAATATCCAACCTGCTTGAGCACTTTGGCATCAAAAGCACCAAAAGCACCTGAAATGATATGATAAATTCCTAACTCACTGGTTACCATACGACCAACTTGTATCGTTTTGAGGTATTCCAACGCCTGCATAGCAGTGCAAATAGAATCGTGTGCATTTCTCACTTTGACTACCCCACCTACAGCTTTGATTTGGCTATCCATATAAAAGGGGATTAGGATATTTTCCAACGCATCTCTATCCAACGATGAGTCTGCATCCAGGTGGACAACATATTTACCTTTGGCATAGAAAGTTCCTAAATTAGCAGCACTCGCTTTACCGCCTCTGGAATTAGCGCGAATAAATAGGTCTATATATCCTGCTTTTTCCAAATCTTTGCAAATCAATGGTGTTGCATCATCCGAACCATCATCCACGATAATAATCTCGTAATTCTTATAGGTTTGCTCACGAAGGGATTGTACCAACTTGTAGATATTTTTTCCTTCATTTTTACCTGGTGCCAAAATTGTAACTAATGGGTTCTCAATGTACAATTTCATGCGTGCAATAGTTTTCTCTTCTTTGCGCTCACGATAGTGTAGTTTATGCCAACAGGTAACAAGTATCTCCAATAGATAGTAACGCGGAAATTCCACAAAAAACAGAAACCAATAGGTATTCAGCAATACATGCCATGAAACATTACGTGTAAAACCGCCTATAATTTCATCTATTATGTGGAAGAAAAAGTCCAACATGGCTACTGTCTATCATTCATTATTTAGAAATATCGGTTCACATAGACGGTGGATATATTTTTCGATATTTTCGGATGACTCTCTTACCAAAATAGCCTGTTCATTCACTTGTATAAATGGACATTCTGATTTTACGTTCGCCAATTTATTTTCCAAACTCCATTCTATGGCTTGTTGAGTTTCTTTGGATTCTTCCGTTGTATTTTTAGAAGAGAGGAAATAATAATTACCTTTGAACGAGAAATTATAATTATAGAACACCTCGTGCATTCGGCGTAGAAGTTGTATTCGATCTGACTCGCCTATATGTTCAGGTATAATCATGTGCAGTCGCACGGTGTACAGCGTTTCGTTGAGCGCGCTGGTATGCGAGAACAGACGCAACTGCTGCAGATAGGAATCAAAGTTGGAATAGCCAAACCACAAGTCTTTACCGATCTTAATCATCGCATCGTTGTTAATAATAGACTGTATGCCTTCGGGTGTATATTTATATCGAACCACATCTATTGATTGCAAGTTAGCAGGTCGCTGCATAGACCCACAGTTGGCACAACGCACTTTCATATTGGTATGCAGGAAAGTGTGTCCACATTCTACACAAGTATGAATATCCGTAGGGCGGTCATAATCTACACCGATATGGCGCAAGTATTGGCGACATTTAGGGCAGCGCAGTTTTTCATCATACACGTATGTACTCTCGGGGGAAATATTTGCACATCTAAAGTGGTGCAACATCGGTTCCTCATTTACATTGGAGCTATTGCATTTTGGGCAACATTCTGCGTAAATGAGATGACTACTTTTGCAATGCGGACATATGTGTACGCGCTCCACAAACTCTTGTGGTTCTGCATATCCCATATCCAATAGTTTTTGGTTAAATTCCAAAAACTCTTTGCGCGTTACCACTTCATGATTAGATAGCAATGCGGCAAAAAGGGCAGAATGTCCTTCGGATAGACCAGGAACAACAGTAGAGGTGTAAGTATATTTTCCACGGCTGATAGCATATTTGCACAAGCGCACAAAAAATGCCACATAGGTAGATACATTGGCAATATGCTTGATATTCAACTGTTCCATCTGTTGAAATATGCTTTCGGAATGCTCTGTCACAAAATCATCAAACGGACTATTAGCTCTGCCATCTATCAGCGCAGCCATCATACCCATGCGGGCAAGGTCATTGGCTTGAATAAATCGTGGCTTCATCCAGCATTTCGTGGAAAAGATTGGAGAGGTCTTTTCCAACAACAATCCTATCTCATTATTCGACATATTGCCGATATTGAGATACACAATATCAAACATATCTTCTTGAATCTCTGGGTTATTCTCTACATCAACATATTGGTTGATGACCAATATATTGCGCCCCATGGAATTAGCTACTATCTTATAAATCGATTGTTCCATATTCTTCCGTCATTACGATTATTCTTTCAGTATCAGTAGCGTATCGTTTACTACTGTATCTATTGGTTCTATAATGCTATCTTGCTCTATTGTCTGCTTGTTTTTTTGTGGGCGGATAAGTCCGTGTGTTGTGTGGAACATCATATAGTCCACATCATCATTTTCCACTTGCGATTTGAAGTTGTTGATTCGTATGCGCACAGGGATATTCTTCACCAGTGTCCAGAATGGAATCACTTGCCCTGTATCTACTCCCATTACCACAATCACCGCCGTATGATCGCGCGACAGCGTACTACGCAATTCACCAGGAATCTCCTCCGTACGGGTTCCTAACATCAATACGCTTGCCGTGAACGACACTTCATCATTCACAATCACTTCTGCTTGCGTGTTACGATTGATATGTTTCATTTCGCGAGGCATAACGTATGTAACCACAGATAGGTTATTCCTATGTAAATCAAAACTCTGCATAGAGATAATAGGTTCGCCCCGTAGTACAAGGATTAACTCTGGAACATAAATTTTAGTAACAATACCAGAATCCACAGCGATAGAATAGCGCACCAAGTTCAACTCTTTCATCATTTCCACATTACGCATATCTTGTACCTGCAAAAATCCAGATTCGTGATTATACGCTTTCTTCACCGCTTGTTTGGTTTGACTGAGTGCATTCCATAGGACACCCAATTTGCGACGTTGCGCGTTATATTGTTCTTCGGCTTCAGCCAGTTCCTGCTCCAACTTCATCTTTTTGAGGTTATCGCTCAAACCAAAGCGGATATTGTGATCTTCCGTTTCCAATTGTTTTTTCAGCTCCTTCACGCGCACTTTCAGAACTTCCAAATCTTGTCGAGCCAGACCATAATCCACGCGCATATTTCGGTTTTGTACGACTACAGTAGGTTCGCTATCCGTGGACTCATGACTATAGAAGATATGGCTATATACATACGAAAATAGTGTATCACCAGGAACCACGAAATCACCGACCTTCTTATTTACTTCCAAAACATATATATCATCCGCATGGCGCAGCGTATTCAAATCCGAATTAATATACCCATCAAACTCTGTGTATAGGATATTTTTACCTATCCACAGTCCTATAATAATAAGGATAAACAATAGAAGGATTGTGAACACAATCTGCTGTGTCGCTATTTTCTTTTTTCGTTCTTTGAGGATGTTCTCAATGTCGTTTTGCCTATCTTCTGTAGAAAATGAAAAGTCTCTCATATCTCAATTGCTATTTTAATATGTTATATAACTGTGCCTACACAAAATTCAAATATAGAAATATCCGACAAATATGTCTGCAATGTCATGAGCAAACAATCGCGTTGATATTGATACGATAGGAATTTCTCCCAACATATCAAATAGGTATTGTATTCTTTTGTACGCAAGATGATATTGTACCCACCTTTGCGATTGTTGTAAGCATTGCTGCGCACCTGCAAATAGTGTTTCAAATCCTGCATACGATTCAATTCGGCAGCAGAGATGCGGTTCAGTCGTTCTATATCCAGCAAGATGGCTCCAATATTCTCTATTATTTTTTGAGTTGTGTGTTCTTTCTCCTTATCAATAATCATCCGCTTTGCATCCATCGCCGCGCGTTTTTTACTGGCTTCGCCTGTGAGTGGAATATTGAAATTTACACCAAAGTCCACGTTGGTAGAGTTGGCCAACTCGGTACGGAAATAATAGGAATAACGGATAAATGGTGAGATATTTAGTTTGGTCCAGTAGGAATGATTTTCCATTTGTTGTTTCAATAGGTCGGATTGTAATTGCAGCAGATGTAGGTCCGCATGGTGTTCGCGAATATAATCCATCAGTCCTGCGGAATCTATCTCTACCACCAATCCCGAAGGGTGAGACAAATTCTCTGCTAACGGATAAGTTTTAGACATTGCCATCAGGGCTCGCTCGGCTTCAGCTTTGTCGTTGATGATATCCAACATCTCATCGCTGGATATATTACCATGCTCCAACAAGTACATTTGCGCATCATTCATAAGTGTGAGGTTTACCAAGCGATGTTGCAGAATGCCCGACAAGAGGCTATCGTATTTCTGCTGGTAAAACTCTTGATTCTCAGCCAATAGGCGCGCAAGGTTGGCTTTGTCCATCTCTATGCGCTCCATGTCGCCTTGCAACTCAATAGCTTGCTTGCGACCTTGACGATGAATGAGAGAGGAGTTAAGGAAGTTCCAACGCAGTTCCACTTGCACTTTGGCTTTGTAGCGCGATACAGCATCGTCTTCGTCGAGCGCCAATCCTTCGTCCAGACGATAGTAGGTCTGTCCTGTCAGAGCCAGTCCTGTCTCGTGCTTCATGGCACGCACTTCGGCTTTTACATGATCTGTAATCAAGGAGTCTGCTTTGCTGGTAGTATCTTGCGCTATCCAATAGTGTTGAAAATAAACGGCTGGACTATCCACCACTGCACTATCTACTTCTGTAGGCGCAAAAATCAGTGAATCCAATGCTACAAACCGTTGCTCAAAGGTGTCAAACAGCCTCAGGCTCCCGTCTTGCTGGGCGTAAGTCAAGGTAGTGGCACAGAATACAAAAAATATAACCAATAACTTCTTCATCTGTTTACATAAAGCAATTCAACCTGCAAAGTTACACTTTATTTTTGAATTTTCCAAATATTACGCAGTAATTCTCAAAAAATAGGACAAAACATGCGTATTTAAGCAATATAAAACGGAAAAAGCGGAGAGTTTCCGCTTTTTCCTTGGAGTGAAATATGTTGGAGATATTATTCGGTCATGCCCAATTCGTAAATTTGGAGGCCGTACATGCCGTATGCCACATAGATACGACCATCAGGACCTTTCTTCACGAAGTTAGCCGATTGTTTTACATCGGTATTGTTGTTCACCTTGGTAGCGGCACAACCAGTGTAGCAGAGGCGCTTAATCAAGCGGTTGCAGATATTGCCATTTATGTCGGTGTATGTGCTATTCTTATCCAATATGACCAATCCATCGCCTGCAGCGAGGTAGATATGATGCTCATCCACATCTACGCCATTGGCACTGCGATTGCTACCACCTACACGATTGCCAGCGTAATCGTAAACGCCAAAGCCGTTTTGGCCCTTGCAGACATAGATATGCTCGTTGTCGCAGATACATACATTCTTACCGTCAACAGGATAAATAGAGCCTACCTCAAAGGATGCTTCTTCCACCATTTGAGTGTTGTAGATAGTCACGATACCACGATCGGTATTATTGAGTGTAACAACCTTGCCATTCTCCCTATTATAATAGATGTATTTACCTTGGAAGTTCTCGGTGTACTCGTTGAGACTCTTCTTCTCTTGGTTGGTATTGTCGTTCAAGCCAAACTTATTGATACCACCATTGGAGTAGCCAGAGATGGTCACCAATTCATCGCCGATACGATCCACGCAGTTAGCCGAGTAACCCGTTAAGTTTACGCGCTCTTCTTTGTATTCTTCAACGGCTGGGAAGCGACCATTGCTATTGAGTGCTACTTTCGTCATTGCTGCACCCACTTTGCTGCTTGTAGCAGCAGTGTAAACCACATTGTCGGAGAAGAAGATATGGTTGTATTTGAACTCACTGTTCTCCATTGACTGCTCAAAGAGGCTACTGGTAATGTCATAACTATCAATATGAATTACATCAATAATACCACCAAAATCGTCTGCACTGTCCACAGATGGGCTGTAGTTGTGCTCTCCGTATTTGAGGTTAGTCTCTGGATTAGCATGCCAACTCAAATATACCACATCACCGTTGAAAGCAATGCTGGTAGCAGAGTACTTGTGTGTAGGAGAACTGCTCTCTGGAGGCAACACCTCAATGACAGGCACATTACCCACCTCTGGACGGCAACCGTCTTCCGAAGCAGGAAGCCATGAGTTGGTGCCGATAGTGACGGTCGAAGGAACGACCATATTCTCTTCGTTGAGCACTGCTTTCTCGTCTGCCACATCGTAGTAGAACTTGATGCGCAGGTCACCTTGCACGTCCAAGTTGCCCGTCAAGTTGCCACATGGGAACGCAGCCGCTGCTACATCGCCAGGTACATTGGTGTATTCGTTACCGTGATCGAAATAGAGTTTACCGCCTACCTTTACTACGGATTTGTAGGTAGCTTCTACGCCATTCACCACAATGCGTTGGCTGCCTTTGTCCACGAACATACCGTCGCTCATGATTTCAAACAACGCATCCTTGAGGTTCATCGTACCTACGCCTTGGTTGGTGAGCAGGGTGTTGGTTTGCAGGTATTTGTTCACGTTCACCACAGCCGAACGACTGGACTTGAAGTCCAACTCGCGTAGTACATATACGCAATCGTCAAAGGTCACATCTGCCGCGCCCTCTACATATAGATCCTTGCCGATGGTCACCTTGTTAGTGGTATGTGTCTTACCGCCATTGAGCAAAGCTGTACCTTCCACATACATCTCGCGCTCGCAATAGAAGTCTGAGGCAGGATCTACTTGGAAGGAAGAGTAGGCATTGTTGTTATTAACGGTATTGTTGTTGGCTTTCACATAGAATGGCTCGCCTTCAGTGTCGTAGATATGCAGCAAACCAGCTTCGTACAAGCGCAATCCCATATTGTCTGGTGTGGTGATGTTACCCCAGCAATATACTTTGGTAGCTTTTTTGATTTTCACTTTGTCATCCCAACCTGCTTCGCAGTAGGTGAGTACTGCACCCTCAAGGATGTAGATGTTTACAGGAGTGTCGTCGTTCCACCATGCGCCAGAGAAAGTAGCGTTAGCTGCGATGTAAATGTCAATGCTGCCTTCGCCTGACCAATCTTGGCTGACGGTACCAGTCCATGGCTCGGTAATGTAGTAGGCCTTACCTTTAGTAAGGGTCACACCATTGTTCCAGTTGGTAGGTGCATCTTTGAGTGGGAGTGCATCCGCAGGAATAGCGGGTGCGGGTGTAGTTGCCACGCGTTTGCGTGCTGGTAGTAGTTTGTGACTGCTGCCAAAAACTAATCGCGATGATAATTGTGAGGGATCATCGATAATCGTTACATTTTCAGTGGTCGATACAGCAGGGTTTTTACCGTTGTCGCATGATGCACTGGCAAATAACAAAATTGTCAATGTACAGATAATAGAGAAACTCTTTTTCATCGTTTGTTTTTATTAGATTGTTTTTTAATTTAATGTATTAGTTTTTAGTTAGTTATAACTAATTTGCTTGCGTCCAAAAGTTGCATATTGGAAACTTTCCCGCAAATTACGCTGCAAAGATAGTATATTTTTTTGAATTACCAAAAAGTCAGGTGTATTTTTTTAGAAAAAAATTGTATTTTGCTAAATAGTATTTTACAAAACGCACCATTTTCCCCAGCCAGATCTTCGCATACCACTCGATTACCAATAGGACTATCAAGGTTTCCTCCCCGTAATCGACACAAAAAAGAAAGACTTACGAATCCGTAAGTCTTTCTTTGGTTAGTCGGGATGGCGAGAGTCTTGGTGGAAAGACTACTCGGCAAGTTACCAGCAAGTTATTTCTCTGTATCCTGTGAGTATGTGAGCGGTGAGTGCTGCGCTCACATTTTTAATTGATACATCTGTCTAAAGGGCGAATAAAAGGGCTTATAAAGTACTTTTATTAGGCGCATTTACTGTTTTTTTTTATTTTATTTCTTTGTGCTTTGTTTATTTATTGCAAAATAAAAACTGTTGATTTTCTGCTGATTACAACATTCTTTTTCTTTTGCAAAATAAATCCTTTCTTTTTTCGACCACTCAAAAAAAATAAAGTTATGTCTTATAAAAGGGCAGATATGTCCCAAATATGTCCCAAATATGTCCCAAATATGTCTTATATTATATATTGTACTCGCACCGTCCCGCGCGCATAATGCGCAGGGGACTAATGCGCGTATATTAAGGGAAATACTGTAGGATATTCTTGGTTGCTTTTTTATAATCCGTACATATTAATTAATTCATTAGCAACATCCTCACTGCATTTACATTCAATTGAGTGGTATATACCAATTGCTATTTCACTTTTAAGTGCAATTTTATTGAGAACACATTCGGTAATTTCGAAAATTATAACTTTCTCTTTTTCTACATCACCTTTCGCTGCTAATCTCGCCAAAGTAGAGATTTGCAAAATTTTTAGTAATTCAAATTGTTCCATACTACTTTTTCTTTGATTCTTTCTTGTAGATACGAAGAAGTTCCGAGAGATTCTCTATCATCTCATCCTTGTGTTTACACTCTTCACAAGTAGGGTTGATTTCTTCTTCAGGAATGTACTTTTTCGGGTAAGTTACTACATCCACGATAGAAATGTTTAGTTTTTCACAAATCTGTGTAATTGTACTAAACTTCATTTCGTCATTACGCTTGAACCAATTGCTGACTGCCGAGTCAGTAACTCCCATCGCCAGTGCGACATTTTTCTGCAAAATCCCTCTTTCTTTGAGGATTGCCTTAAGATTTGCTTGTAAGTCAATCATAATGCAAAGTTAGTTGTTTTTTTGTTAATATTATGTTTATTTAGATTAGATAAATTTTAGCAAATCACACTTTATTTTCACGAATTTGTGAAATAAAATGCAGTTTATTTAACTTTTTTGTGTAAAAAATTTGGTAGTATCAAATATTTGTTGTACTTTTGCAGCGCAAAATAAACTTTGCAGGCGCAAAGGTAGTTATAAATACACAAAACAACAAATTAAAATGACAACATTTCAAAATTTTTACGAGAATGTGCGAGTTGGCGATGCACAGCCGATTCGTACCGAGGTTGAGAAGTTGGTTTCTCAAGTCACTTTCTTGAATTGGCGCAGGGGCACATTCGAACCAGCAGCGCAGTTCTGGGGAGAGATTAATCACATCGCAGAAAAGTTTGGTTATGAAAAACCATACAAAGTTTAATTATTAAAATCATGGAGGGCAAATCATGGACAAAGATGTAAACATCACTATTGATGGAATTGAAGCCGCCGAATGGAGGGCGCAAAAAAAAGGTCGTGCATATTTAATTATATGTGTAGAGCCTGATGAAGATGAACAAGGATGTTCTTGTTCTGGTCGTATTGCAGCAAAATTTAATGAAGCAGCAATAATAATGGATTCATTATTAAAAGATGCGACAATGCAAGAACTTGCCAAGATTACTCTGTTAAAGAGATCATTTAACATTGGTGTTCACTTACTCGAAAAGAAGGAGGAATGAGTATGTGGTTTGAAGTAGAAATAACAGCAACGGCTACCATTTCCGTTGAGGCAGATAATCAGTCAGATGCAGAGGCTAAAATCTTCAATGCCATAGCTATGTCAGATTCTGACTTGATAGAACAACTTACTGAAGGCGCAGAAATCTCCGCTCAAGAGATAGATGAAGATGCTGCTGATATGAATTATATATATAAGGAGTGAGTATGAAAAAAGATGTAGCAAAACGAGTAAAGGTTCAACCCGTATTTGAGGGGACAATCCTTTCTAAAGCTCGCAAGATTATTGACCGTAGAGGCATGCTGCCTGTTTACAGAGGAAAGCCTGTCATTGCTATCGACGCAGACGGCGAGGAGTATAACTTCCAAAGTTGCGCAGAAGTAGAGCGCACCACGCTCATCAACGCAGGTCGTATTCAATCTGCTATCCATGACTACAAGCTTGGCAAACGAGAGATACCGCTGGTAGAAGGATTTTGCTGGCTGTATGTAGCAGACAAAGACGAGTGGCTTGTGAAAGTGAAAGCATGGATAAATGTGCATGCTGAAGATAACCGTAAAACGAACATCTAATTTAAGTGATTATGTCTGACAAAATTGTATTCAACGGTCCAGTAGGTAAAATCTATGGTTCTACATTTGGCTCTGTTAAATCTATGGTTATCAAGGGCGGAAAAATTCTCATCAACGGTTCAGAGCAAGTTATCCCGTCTGACTATCCAGAGATAACTATTAACATCCAAGGAGATGTAGAACGCTTGGAGGTGGAGCAATGCGAGAAGATCCATATACACGGCAACGCTAATCGTGTTAAAGTAAACTGCGGCAGCGTTGATGTAGATGGAAATATAAAGGGAGACGCTAATGTTAATTGCGGTAATATTCATTGCCAGTCAATAGAAGGCGACGCAAGTACTACTATGGGAGATATTCACAAAAGTTAATTGATTATGAAAAAGTGGTATATATTTTTACACATGTCTAATGCCGTTATGATAGGCAGTATTCTTGCTCCTATATGGTTAGATGAATTTTGGTGGTTTTATATGGATTTATTGCACATTGTGGCTCTATTGTTATTTGTATTATTTTTTTGTATCCTAAGCAAGAAGCAAATAAAAGAGTTTGAAAGACTCAGTAAAGAGGCGATAATAACCTATAAGACTTTTGAATTTCACTCTAGACTACTTCCATGGATAAGTGTGGACAAAGATCTTCCTAAAGAAGGTGAAGTCGTATATATCGCATTCCGTGATAAGACTGGCTTTGGTGTTAATGTAGCTACATTTGAGAACGGCGTGTTCAATAGTTATAGTACCAACAAACCCGACTATTGGATGCATGTTCCAGTACTGCCAAAAGTTGAGGAGGAGTGACAATGGACAAATCATTAAATGACATACGAAAGCAGGTGCAGCGCATTGTAAACCTCGCTAACTCTATCGGTGGTAAATACACCAGGAATAGTCGCAAGCGAGTAAATGCACAGTATTACTGGCAAATGGCTGCTCATGTGATGGCACAAAGAGGAATATCACGCTTCAGTACTCCACCTGACGAGCGAAAGCCAATCGTTCTGCAATGTGTTACTCCTGCAAAGATAGATGGCTTGGAATGTAAAGCGAGTAGCGCCGTATTGATACCCAAGCCAAAGCCCAGTAAGAAGGAAGGTGTTCCACTATCCTCTTACATGGCCACTCAAGAGAATAGGCGTAATCTTCAAGCCCTCGCCCGTCATCAGTTCATTGCCCATATGCTTTCAGATATTGCAACGGACATGATGATCTGCAAGATGGAAGGTTGGGATTCATACGAGTTCCCTCAAATGATAGCCGATGAGATGCAGCGCATTCTCAAAAGCAATTGATCTTTGACATACAATAGCAGGTAGTGCCCTATTAAGATGGGGCAAGTGAGTCATGTTCTTCGTTTTTACTGGGTCGGGGGACATGATCATCCAGCGTAACCGCATCTTAAAACACCATCGGATAAGACAGTGAATGTGGCTGCTGATCCTCGCTTTGCAAGGTAGTGGGCTATTAAGATGCCCTATAACATTTGGAGCCGCCTTGTCGCTTTAGGGAATTTCGCACACGCCCGATGGTAAGTTTGACAATTATTAAATTTGAATATATATGAAAAAGAAAAAAACTGATGAGCAACAACTAAAAGAACTATTGCTCAAAGTATCGCAGGTTACGCCTGAAGAGCTATTGCAACAAATCAAAGAGTCGCCTGACAGCGTAGTTGCAGCGCACGCATGCTGCACGATGTTGTTTGATGAGTACTTTGCGCAATACCTGCCAGCGCCATCGCGTGGGGATATGAATGATGAGGACTACCAGGCACAAGTGCAATCCTATGAGAACATTCGCGAGAACATTCGTCAGATTGCCTTTTATTGGTACATCGCAGGCTCCCATCACCCCAAACACATCGCGAGCCTGATTGAACTATTAGAAAAACAACCTGAGGGTCAGTCGAATCAATAAGACAGGGAGCGGTTATGGTTGCAGGGGGAGTGCCCTCCTCCCCCGTTTTTTTTGTAAAATATTGAGAATTATGGTTTCTAATGTAGATTTGATAGATATTCGTTCGTGCTCTGAACACGGGCAGAAAAGATACGATGTTACTTTACGCTGTCCTGATGAGCGCGACCGAAGATCGATTGTAGCACAAATTGAAGACCAGGAGAAGACTTCTCTAGTCCAGTTCCGTGCATGGAGCAAGCATAATATCCTACTCCACCGTCCCGATAAAGATGCCTCACGCGATTTTGTCATCACGCCTGTAGTCATTATTAAGGTTGAGGTGCCTGCAGATATGGATATGACAAGTATCGCTTGCTATTTCTTACAGATAATCAGTTAATCATAATATTATGGAGGAGAAGAAATCGTATCTACAGCAGCGCGTTTATGACCTGCTGGGACTAACTGAAGAACAATGCAGCGTGCCATTGTGGATTGACCGCCTCACGCCAGCCAAGAAGCGCAAACACTCTTATGAGGTGAATGGCGAGAAGCGCGAACAATGGCTCAAGGACGAGAATGGTAATCTCATTGCAGATCCATTCCCACTGTTTCAATCCGATGAGAATGACAATATACGAATGTTCCCCTACACCCTGGATGGCCGCTTGATTCGCTACGAAAGCGACAAGCAGCCTAAATACTCCGATTATGTTGCAGAGGAGACATACTTCATCACCAGGCGCAACCCCCAGTGGCTCGCTGAAAATCCTGGGCAGCCCAAATACAAGTTCCCTGGAGGTGAGACAAAGAAAGGTACATACCCATTCTTCCCTCCTACCCTTTACGAGTCTTTCCGCAAGGGTGAACATATTGAGACGGTCGTCCTCACCGAGGGCTATATGAAAGCCATGGTTGCCAGTGTGCACAGCATGGCAGTGGTAGGGCTCGGCTCTATCACCCTGTTCGCCGACAGCAAATCCAAGCAGCTCTATCCAGATATTGTGCGACTGCTCAATACCGTCAAGCCCAATAATATCGTCATCCTCTACGATGGCGATTGCACCGACCTTGGTAAAGATGCCGTCATTGATTTGCAAGAAGGGCGTGAGCCGAATTTGAGCAAGCGGCCATATTCGTTCATGAACTCGCTGCTCAAGCTCAAGGATATGCTGCTGGAGTTTAAGAACCAAAAGGGCGAGCCATGTGAGTTGTTCTTCGCCTATGTTAATAAAATGCGTGAGGACAGAGATATCATCGACGAGAAGACGGGCAAAGCTCGCACCGTCAATGATAGCCCTAAGGGCTTGGACGACCTGCTCGTGGATCCAGAGTTCCGCGACCATACCGCCAAGATTGCCGAAGATCTCAACAACCCTGGTCGCCCTGGTATATATTTCAAGAAAACCAATCTCCGCACTTGCAACGACACGAAGATCCGTGGCGTATTCAATTGCTCCAACCCCGAGCAGTTCTATACCGCTTGGCAGCATGTGATTGGCTCAAGCCGTTTCAAGTACAACGGTGGCGTGTACTTCTACAATGCTGCCGAAAAGAAGCTCGTGCAAGCCCTCGATAATACCCTGAAGGATTATGTGGCGATTGGCTCAGAGATTGTGCTGGTGACAGAGGAACCTATCCCCAACGCCAAGGGTAGCCGCATTGAGTTCTATCCGCAAGCCGATAAGGTCATCAATGCTCGATACGGCGATGGTACAAGCAAACGCCTGTACCAATACAAGCATTACATCGATTATACCATCCAGCCCGACCATGAGAACTTCTCGCAGGAGATAATCAATCCCGCTGGATATCGCTTCTTCAATATGTATAGCCCACTCAACTATAAGCCCATCGAGGGCAAGTGGCCAACCATTGAAAAACTACTCCGCCAAATCACCAAGGAGTATCCAGAGGAGCAGTTCCACTACTATGAGATGCTGCTCGATTGGATTACGCTCACCTACTTCCGTCCACTCCAATTCTTGCCTATCATCATGCTTGTCAGCAAGGAGCGCAAAACTGGAAAAACTAGTTTCCTCAATTTGCTCAAATATATATACGGTAATAACGCGGTTATTGGTGATAATGATCTCATCATGTCTAAGTTCAATTCTTTACTCGCTGGCAAGCTTATCGTCGGAGTGGATGAGTCGTGCCTTGGTGATAACAAAGAAGTAGGCGAATTGCTCAAGCACAAGTCCACTGCTCGCACCATGCACATTGAGAAGAAAGGTAAGGATAAGAAGGAGGTGCCTGCGTTCTGCAAGTTCGTGCTTTGCTCCAACGAGGTGAAGAAAGGAGTCTTCATCGCCAAGGACGAGGTGCGCTTTTGGGTCATGCGCCTCACTCCATGGGCAGCTGACTCGGAGTTCGACCAAAGCTTTGAAGACAATATCGAGAGCGAGGTGCAGGCATTCCTATTCTATCTCAAGCAACGCTGGGAGCGTGGCAAGATGTTTGTTAAGGAAAAGGAGGACCGTATGTGGTTCAACAGTAGCCGTCTAACCAACGAAGACCTCTACAAGATGATGGAGGGCACCAGTTCTAACTTCGAGAGCTCGTTGTGTGACTTTCTCCATGAGATGTTTATGGACACGGGCAAGCTCAAGTTGCATTTCGATGTGGCGTATATCTGGGAGAATGTGCCCGATGCCAAACGCAAAGACCAGAACTATATACACAATATATTAAAGGAGATGAAGGGCGTTACTCAAGTGGCAGAGAGTGGCAAGCACAAGATGCCATTCCGTATCACTAAAGAGATGAAACGCATGGATCCAAACCTCACTCAGGACGAGGGCGAAGTTATATGGCCAACACGAGGCAAGCAGTGCCGACCATATGAGTTTGATGCCATGGCGTTCCTCACTTCGGCAGAGTATGAAAAGCTGAAGGAGAAGAAGAAAGACACCGTCGGCAACGAAAAATCTACCGCCTCCAAGGTCAATACACCAGCCCCAACCCTCTTCACATCACCATCCACCGCTCCAGGCACCTCAAGCATCGCTCCAGGCTCTACCATTAGCCCCGCTTCTGACATGTCACCGGACATGAAAGTGGATGATTCTCCCGATTACTTTTAATCCATCGGCCAGTGGCATCACAGCGACCGCTCTGCTGACCACTTGGAAACATCAAAATCTTAAAAAACGGCACTTTTGCCGTTTTTTTTGTGTCCGCCGATAAATATGGGGAAGGAGTAGAAGCGGAGTAAAAATTGTCGCGATGCAAAAATTTTGTTTCTTTTTGCTGCGAATGGGGTTATTTTGTTACTATTCAGCGAATTATCGCGAAACAATAGGCAGGAAAATTGTTTCTTTTTGTTTCTTTTTGTTTCTTTTTGTTTCTTTTTGTTTCCAAATGTTTCTCGCTTTGTTTCTATACAAATAACTATAAATCAAGAAAATAACACAAAAGAAACAAAATCAATATGTTTTTCCACTTCTTAGATTTTGCATATAATTTTCGGCAATTTGTGAGCTAAGTTTGGTCATGTGGCAAAAAAATCGTACCTTTGCAGTCGCAACCATGACCGCTGCCCTATCTTAATAATTGCACATTTTAGGAGAGGCAGCTATGAGTAGCATTTCCAAAGATTACTTAAATGAATACAATGCCCTTCCTTCTAAAACGAGGAAACGCATTATGAGTACCCTAAAGTATTGGGGTGGATGGACTAAAACTTCGGTCTATCGTAAATTGCAATGTCCAAATCTTTCGCCAATCGAACGCACCTTAATTGAGGGCGTAATGCAGCGTGCTACCGCTCCCGTGCAAGAAGGAAAACAATTAGAGATAGCTTTCGATTGGAATGAAAAAGATGGGTTCATCTTGTGCCTGTAATTATTTGGCTATTCCTACAAAAAACCGTACCTTTGCACCGTGAAAAATCATCGCAATTCATATTACTTATATCTGAACTGGCCTGTGTATTTGGCACAGTGGTATGCTCACGAAATGTACCGCCTTAAACACTCAGAAGATGAGCATATTTCTCCATACATATACGACTGCAGCGCTCCTGTCACCGAACTAGATCCTGTGGATACGCGTCGAGGGTCTGCAGAGCGTAATATATTGGAGATGTGCCTATCCAAGCAGCCAGATAATATATGCGTCCTTCCAAGCAAGGAAGCTACTATCTGCCTGGTTATCCCCAATTTTGTTCATAAGCCTGCAGCTACATATAACTACCTTTCTCCAAAGAGCAAATCCTTATTGGAGCAAACTGCTCGCAATCATTTTAAGATGGAGCTCACGAAATACATCAATAAGATTTACTTCGCTTCTGAACAAAAAGGATCTTACAAGCCTTCGCGAGAACTGACCGTTCAAGCGTTCATGGAGAACAATGGCATCGAATGTACAGAAACTAATATTGAGGCCATTAAAAAAATCTGGAGCCGCTTGTATGACCTTTGCTATAAATCCAAATCTAAAAATAAAACCGAATGAGAGTACCTGGAATAAAATCGATAGCATTTATATCTGCTTTGGATATCGACTCAAGTATTGAACTACAGGCGATGTCTGGTATATCACCGGACATTACTCATCTGCAGTTCACCCCATTTTCATTTGTCGGTGATCCAAAGCTGGAGATAAGCGATAGCAATGAAAACAACGGAAGCAACCGTAAAGTATTGCTATCCTTTATTGTTCCGTTTTCATTTCGGGAGCGCAAGTGCGCATTTATAGTTACGGCATCATCTGGTGCTATATATTTGATTGGCTCTGCCGACAATGTTCCTGCTATTTCGACTAAAGACATTACTGCAGGGCCATCTACTACCAACCATGTAGAAGTAACTGTTGAGTTATCTTCTCCTATGGCTTGGATTGAAGTTTCTGGAGTAATAGCATTAGGAGAAGAATACCCACCTGTAGGTTGGGATGTCTTCCGTGAAATCACCGAAGAGGAAATAGATGATATCATTAACAATTTACCGTCTTAGTTTATGTTAGTTATTGTTACAATGCGACGCCTCGATAGAGCTCTACAGCAGCTGTGGAAGAATGTCAAAGATGCTATTTTAGGCGTTCAAGAGATTGTGCATCCAAGCGAAAAAGAAATAGTTAATGCTATCTCTATCGCTTCTATTGACGATGTAGAAGCACCACAAGAGGGAGCACTTTATATGATAGAACCAACTTCATCAGATGGAGTAGATGGTTTCCTGTTCCTCTATCAAAATGGAGTGTTTGATGAAGTTACTCCTGAAAAAGGTATCATCTATATTGTTAATAGTCCAGACAAATCCCGCATATACATATATAATGCTCCATTATGGGAAGATGTTACTGGACAGCCTGTAGATAATACCCTCTATATTACTAATACCACTACCGACCTCGAGAGTTATACAGATAAAGGAATGTATAGTGTATGTTTAAGTATTCCATTAAGAAATACTGAGTGGTATACCTTTACTGTATCTTTCAATCGTGGTCGTCATATGCTAGGAAGACCATCCACAAACACATATATTCAAACGCTTATCAATAACGATGGTTGGAAACGACGTACAAAGGTAGGAGATGGTAGTTGGAGTGAGTGGGAGGAACATTGCTATGTATATCCAGAAAATCTCACCTCTAAGCAAGATAAGTCAGATTCTTCACTACAGACTACAGCAAAAACTGTGGTTAGTGCTATCAATGAAGTCAATACCAAAGCCAATAATATTGAGCAAACCATAGGTAATGAGGACATGTCAGCAGAACACGCTCAATCTATTAAAGGTGCGATTGCTGAAATTAATTATTGGAAAGGTAATGCAAGTCAAGATATTGAGCATGCAATCGGAGATATTAAAGAATTGCAATCGGCTGTTAACTCCAAGCAGGACAAATCAGATGCTTCGCTACAGACTACAGCAAAAGCTGTGGTTGAAGCTATTAATGAAGTCAATACCAAAGCCAATAATATTGAGCAAACCATAGGTAATGAGGACATGTCAGCAGAACACGCTCAATCTATTAAAGGTGCGATTGCTGAAATTAATTATTGGAAAGGTAATGCAAGTCAAGATATTGAGCATGCAATCGGAGATATTAAAGAATTGCAATCGGCTGTTAACTCCAAGCAGCCTCTTGGCGACTATGCCCAGGCACAACATACCCATGTCTTTGCTGATATTACAGATGTGAGTATTCTCCCTGATAACGATGCTCAGATTATCATACCTATTGATGATGATATCCTTACGAGCATTGTTAATCAAACATACTCTCCTGAAGACACAGCTATGTTCTCTGGGCACTCTGAGTACCCTCCTCTTTCTGATCAGGAGGTTACTCGTCTCGTAGATCTAACGATAGAAACATATCGACAAGCAATCAATTTGAATAACTAACCAAAAAAATATTAACCTTATGGCAGAAACAGTAGCAACCCCCGACAATCTGAATAAATTTGCTAAAGAGCTTGGTGAGCGTCTTGCACAAGAAGCTGCAGGTGGAAACAGCAATTTAGTTTTCATTGATAGCTACATTTCCAAGAATGTAACTACCAATGACGATATTTCTCATGTTTATCTAGTTATTGACAAGGATTTTGATTTGTCTAATGTATCCTTACAATATCAACGCAAAAAGCGCGTAAAAGTACGCAGAAACAATAATAGTCCATACTATGATAACGATGAGAATCATCGAGCACATACCACTGGTTGGCATGAAGTGTTGCGTTTGCCAATCAGCAATCGCGAACCTCTTATCCGCCCTATATTGAAGTCTACAACTCCTGATTTTATTTTAGGCGGAAATGCGTACTATGAAATCACCGTAGATGGCTACGAACAATTTATTGACTTCGTAACAGACGATTCTTTCGGTACTGGTTATTGTGATCAAGAAGGTTCACCTGTTCCTATCTCCGCTATTCTACGAAAAAATGGTGGTGTCTGTCTTATCAAAGACGGTAAGCAGATATCCAACTTCGCCATGTTCCGAGCTCAGTATGACGATACAAATGATGTTTGGAATATGGGTAAATAAAAAAATGCCACTACGATAGCATCGTAATGGCGCAATTCCGATAGCATCGAATTGGATACTTCCGATAGCATCAGGAAACGGTGCAAAGGTACTGCTTTTTTTTGAAATTACCAAATTTTTTACTAAAATGATATTTCTTGTTACAAAAACATATCTGTCCAAGAAGATATCCGAGTGGATGGAAGTGGTTGCTTATAAAATGGCAAAGCAAGCCAAAGCGAATTTAGAGAAAGTTCAGAATGATATTGATAATCTTCGTTCTGAAATACCGAATATCCAATTATATCATTCTGTAACATACTCTCAACTAGTCCAATTACGCAATAATTCTAAACTTGTGCCTGGCGCGTGGTATAGAATTATTGATTATATAACTAAAGTAGCCAATGATCCTGAAGCTCAAAGCGCAGGTCATCCATTTGATTTATTGGTTATGGCTACTTCTATTAATTCCATTTCTGAAGAAGCTCAAGCTATTAAAACATCGCGCAATTCAGGTAGTTATTTCAAAAATAGTAATCTTAGTGCCTGGCGAGTATGGTACTGTCTTAATAATGATAGTACACGCTTTATGTGGGCTAGTTCAACTGGTACTGGCGTTATTTATCGCCTTATTGACGAATGGGGGAATGATTTCCCATATGACTTCAAGAATATACAATTTAAGAGGTATTATACTTATGATGAATGTGGGTTGCACAACGATATAGAAGGAACATATGCAGGAATAAATGCTCCTATGATGAATTTATCTATTGACGAATCTGATAGTATTTTTTGTTACACCATATCATTGGGTGATAGAACTACATCTCCTACTGATGCATCACTAATTGGTTTTAATAGTTCAAACATTGGAGAAGGATATGGTGAAAAAGGATATTTCGGCAATATGTCTTTAAAGCCAGCTACCTGCATACAAACCATTGACAATGATATCAATTCTTGTTTTTGTCTTAACAATATAGTGTTATTTGTTAATAATGCAAGATATCGTGCTTTAGGTTCTACACATATTGATGGAGAATGCATAAATATGACTCTTTCCTGCATTCACTCCTCAATAGGTTCTGATAATAGAAATATCATTATGGCAGACCGTTGTTATAATATTTCTATAGACCAAGGATGTGATGCACTTACATTCTCACAAAATTGTGGCAGTATGTCATTCTCACAATACTGTGGCAATATGTCATTCTCACAATACTGCAATAATATGTCATTCTCACAAGGTTGTTACGAGATGTCATTCTCACAAGATTGTTGGGGTATGTCATTCTCACAAGGTTGTTACGATATGTCATTCTCACAATACTGCAATAATATGTCATTCTCACAAGATTGTTGGGGTATGTCATTCTCACAAAATTGCCATTATATGTCATTCTCACAAAATTGTCGTCGTATGTCATTCTCACAAGGTTGTAGTAGAATCAATGTAGATGCTGGTGTACATGATATATGCTTGCCTGAAAATGCTTCTAATATTCATATTTTTGCAGGTGTTCATGGTGATAGGTATCAACCACTTGGAGTTGCAACAGGTGCTGATTATACGCAATTTGTTGCAATGCAATCAGATGGCAATATACGAATTTACAACCCTGCTGATGTTGCATAATTTTCATATTATTGCACATATATGGCAACAATAGGCAAACAATATTTCTTGATCCTTGACATACTGATGGACTAATTTTGTAATTTATAGGTGGTTAACATTGCATTTGTGTGTTTTTTGTGTTAATTTTGTGAGAATTATTTCTCATATAAAAACAACTTAAAAACATTTTATGCTATGCTAACAAAAGTACGCTACAAATTGGTTTACAACCGAAGCCACCGTCTCAATCGATTAGGAGAGGGACTAGTAGAAATCGAATGCTCACAACTTGGGCGTCGTATTTATTTTACCACGCACACCTATCTTCTTCCAGGGCAGTTCTATCGTGGTTCTGTTATTAACACGCCTAATGCAAAAGGGTTAAACTACGCCCTGTACAAAATGATTCAAGATATTGAACAAGTTGAACTTGAATACATTAAGCGTGGTGTAGAAGTAAATCTTCCGATGCTTAAAGAAGCTGTGCGTGCACACATCTCTCCAGCAGCCAAAATGTCAGAGTTTGGTGTACAAGTTGTTGAGCAATCCGATAGGAAGCACCTTACTAAACAAAACTACCAAACTCTTCTTAATAATATGGAGAAGTTTCGAAAAGGTAGTCTAATTACCGATATTGATTACCAATATATCGTATCTTATGATAAATGGCTCCGCGATAGTGGAATCGCCCATAATACGAGGATAAGCCGCCTTCATTTACTGCGTGCTCTTCTCAATGAAGCAAAGAAGAGAGATATTATAAGTACAAATCCATTTGACAGATTTCGAATTCAGCAAATGATATCAAAAAAAGGATATTTGACTTTTGAACAATTGCACAAGCTGGAGCGCCTTACTCTCTATGGTAATGAAGATAAAGTGCGAGATGCTTTTCTTATAGGTTGTTATACTGGTTTACGATTTTCTGACATTACTACTTTGCGTGATGAGCATTTAGTTAATGGTTGGCTAACAAGAAATATGGGCAAGACTGGCTATATGGTAGATATTCCGATAAATGAATTATTTGGAGGAAAGTTGCTACAAATTATTAACAAGTATGGTACTATTTCATCTCTAACCAAATCACTCGGCAGTAATTGTGCTGTAAATCGCACTCTACGCTCTATTCTTGATAGGATAGGCGTTGATAATAAAATCACCTTTCATAGTAGCCGCCATACCTTTGGCACATTGTTAGTTCAACAGCATGTGCCAATTACCACTATTCAAAAGTTGCTTGGACATCAAAAAGTTACCACTACGCAAATATATAGTGAAGTAGACCGTCGAGCAATAACAAATGATTTGAAGAAACTTACAAAAAAATAAAAATATGAAACCTATAGTCGTTGGAAGTCGCGCATTTTTTAGCGGTATGGAGGGATTTCGCTCCAAAGATAAAGATTTTATAATATTGGAAAGTAATCCAATCGGTTACAAATGGCGCCGTGAACAATCATTGCGCGGTATTTGTACTTTCTTCTATAAGTTAGAGCCAGCAATAGATATGATAAGGCGCACAATCTCAAACGGAGATCCTTTGCTAGTGGGTAAATTTTTAGTACCTGAGTTTGCTAATGCGATTGGTGCTACTATTGATGATATTCGCCAACTTGAAAAATTAGTGCTATTGCTAGATGACAAACATGCTTATTATAAAGTTATCTTCAATGCATATATATCAAACAATGCATTTAATTTAACTGATGAGCAACGCGATGCTGCCTTCAAATTATATCAGGAGGCTAGAGAAATAGATAATAAACGTAAAAAATAATATTATGAAACAGAACATCATTTTAGTTATCATCGCTGCCCTCGCAGTAGCTTTAATTTTAGGATTATTGCAGGCGTGTAGCCCTCTGAAGTCTGCCTCTGAAACCAACACCACTAACATCTCTGTTGAGCGGGAGCGTTTTGATTCCGCTCATACCGTAGCAGGAGATAAGGCTACCGCTAATCTGCTGATTGAATGTGATAGTGTCGGTAATGCTCGTTTA
This sequence comes from Bacteroidales bacterium, assembly GCA_015061165.1. Lineage (GTDB taxonomy): Bacteria > Bacteroidota > Bacteroidia > Bacteroidales > Paludibacteraceae > Colicola. The sequence goes on along the minus strand of SUXC01000001.1, from coordinate 136,025 downwards.
GTTGCCCTTACAACCGAGCAAGGCAAACGCATTAATCTTGAGCTACAAGTACAATCTTTACAATCAGCATTGGATAGTGCGAAAGCAGCTGCAAAATCTAAAACCAATCTTCCCATTCCACCTATAGCTAATGAGCCACTAATACTTAGTGTGGACTGCAAGGAAGATAGTTTCCAAGTTATCATACGCGGTTTGCACGAGCGTATTGCTATCTATGAAGAAAAAGAACGTGAGTTGCAAGAACCTGTCCGCTACATTCCAGATTTCTACCGTAACTGTACCAGAGCGTTTTGGGTGCTGCTCATAGCCAACATTCTAATCATTGCGCTGCTTATTTGGCGCAACTGGTCCAAAGTCGCAGCCTGGGGAATCAATATCAGATCTAAATTCCGCCATTTTTAATTATGCGCTCTATATCCAAAATTATTATTCATTGTTCTTCTAGTCCTGAAGGCCGAAACGACACCGCTGAAGATATTCGTAGGTGGCACATAGAACGGGGTTTCAATGACATAGGCTATCATTATGTGATTGACTTAGACGGTACCATTGAAGAGGGTCGCCCTCTTTCCAAGGCAGGCGCGCATTGCCAAGGACACAATCGCAATAGCATTGGTATTTGCTACATTGGGGGTGCCTACTGGCGTGATGGCGTTGATCCCAAAGGAAAGCCTATCAAAGGCAAAGACGGCAAGACTGTGCTTTTGCCCAAGGACACGCTCACTCATGCGCAACATGATGCCCTGGTGCATTTGTTGCAACAATTGAAAGAGAAATTCCCCAATGCTACCGTTCATGGACACAATGAGTTCGCATCTAAAGCATGTCCATGCTTTGATGTTCAAGAGTTGCTTCGTTTTATACAATCATAGAATATCCGACCATTTTGCTACTTTCTGCAAGATGGTCGGTATTTTTTTTGTAATTCACATCAAGTTCAACCCATAGGTTGTCCTTTTTTTCAACTTAGAGAAATGCCCAAAATAGCATTTCTCTTTTTTTTGTCACTACCATTTTCGTGATGTCATGAAAATGTATCACATGTTCTAATTCTTCACGAGCAATCCTCTTACGCGCGCGCGAGCGCAATCCTCTCTATACATTATTTCTCTTTGTTAGCCTCCTGTACTTCTCTGTACCTTTGCAGTCGGAATTTTTAACTCATACGACTATGGCAAAGAAATACGATCTAAAACTCAAAGGTACGGTCGGCTACTGGAATTTCAACCAGCACACCGTTGACGAAGTACTGGACGACATGCACGACCAAGAGGTGCATGTGCTCATCGACTCGCTTGGCGGTATGGTCAAGGAAGCGCTCTCTATCTCTTCAGCATTTTCTGCGCATGGCAATGTACATGTGCACTACCGAGGCATGAACGCCAGTGCGGCTACCATCTCATCTATGGGCGCAAAGCATATCAGCATCGACGCTTCAGCTTTGTACCTGGTGCACAAGTGTTCGTTCACCGTGTTCGAGTGGGACGCTCTCAACGCTGACGAATTGATTGCCAAGGCAGAGGAGTACAAGAAGCTCGCTGCCGACGCAGAGAAGATTGACATCACTATCGCCACTATGTATGCAAAGCGTTGCAAGAAGCCTATCGATGACCTGAAGGCATTGATGGCTGAAAACAAGTGGCTCAGTGCACAAGAGGCATTGGAGTGGGGCTTCGTGGACGAGGTGGTAGAAGGTGGCGAGCAAGTTCGCCTGACCGCTTCGGTGGCTACTGCTATGGCAAGCGAAGGCATGCCCGTTCCTGATATGAACATTGAGGCGGACAGCTTCTTTGAGAAGTTCGCAGCTCTGTTCCAAAAGATGTTCAATGCCAAGGGTATTGAGTCTCTTACAGCCCAAGCAAAACCTGTAGAACAAAAAGAATCGGAACAACCCGACAATAATCAAAATCCAACTAATCTTATGAAAAAAACTTACCTTATGGTAGCAGCTATTCTGACTGCTATCCAGTCCGCTATGCCAGAGGCTAGTGAGGACGGCAAGTATCCATTGGACGACGCACAACTCGGTGCTATCGAAGATGCTCTCAAGAGCGCTCAAACAGCACAAGAGGCAAAAGACCAAGAGATTGCCACCATTAAAGCGCAGCTTGCTACTGCTCAACAAGAGATTAAAGATCTCAAGGAGAAACCAGCTGCTACGCAAGATCATGTTGTAGATGACAATCATCACGCTCCTGGCAATGAAGAGAAATCTCCTGTAGAAGCTCTCTGCGCGGCTTTCGCTAATGCTCGCGAAATGATGAAGTAATCAACACTATTCATTAACTATCTAATCATTACTAAAAATGGGAAAATTAACTTCTCCACAGTTGGCTGACTATCAAGCAGCTGCTGTTAAATATCGCAAAGAGTTTCTTGCGATGCCTATTATTGGCTTGGAAGAGATCCTTCCTTTTGCAACCGTTCGCTTTGGTATTCGCTACAAAGAGGCTGTTGGGCAATTGTCTGTCAATGCTCAATTCGCGCCTTACAAGGCAGACATGAAGCACGAAAAGAATGCTGTTCTTGACTTCCGCACATTGGAAACTTTCTTCGGTGCTGTCGTTCAGCCATTCGAGCCTAACTCGGCTGCTACTCTCATCATTGGTCAAAACGCCATGACCAAAGGCGAGAGCATGAAGAATGCTGACATCGCTAAAAAAGTTCTTGCTTCTATTTCAAAATCCTTGAGCGAGAACCTCAACCGTGTTCTTTGGTCTGCTGTTCGAGTGGACAATGGTACCACATCTGCTGAATTGTTCAACGGCTGGGATACCATCACTGCAAAAGAGATCACCGCAGGCGCAATCTCTGCTGAGAAGAAGAACTATGTGAAGCTCACCGAGGCTATCACCGCTGAGAACGCAGTGGATGTCTTGAAAAAGGCATACCGCAATGCTCGTCCTGAGTTGCGTGGTGTAAAAACTTTCATGTATGTTTCTCAAGATGTTCTTGATGCATACAATGATGCGTATGCTGTATTGCATAGTGCTACTCCGTATGTGCAAGGATTTGAACAAATCTACTTGGAAGGATCCAACAAGAAATGTCAAATCGTTCCTCTGACCAGCAAAGCTGAATCCAAGTACATCCATATCTCTACCAAGGAGAATATGCTCATTGGTTGCGACCAATTGGGCGACAACGAGGATGTTACCATTGAGAAACACTCCCCATTCGTTTTGGACTATGTGGCTACCATGTTCTTTGGTGTTGATTTCGAGTCAATCGATCCTCGCCGCTTGCTCGTGGTAGAGTTGAAAGTCACAGATGCAACCGCAGAGGGCGAAGAGTAAAATTAACGCACCTCGCTGTCTATAGCGGTGGCGAGGTGCTATTAAGTAACCTATTAAATTAAACTGAATATGTCACAAATATCATGTTTACCCCTTATGGGTAGCCTTATTTGGTGCGAGGGAAAACCTGTGTATCCTGGTATTCGCCGCCGTTTGTACTATACGGCAAAGTCAAACATTACCCAATGGCCTACTTTGCCTGTAGATGAATTTGGTCGTCCTACCAGTTCTGTTTTGAAAGGCTCATTTGAGATGGCTGCTGACAAAGTATTCCATTGTATTGATGTGCTGGCTGAAAAGTCAGGCCTTACTTCTGAGCCTCAAGGAGAAGCACCAAGCCAAACCCAACTCAACAAGTTGGTTGCAGTTCACCCTGGTGTTGATGATAAAGCAACGATGGCTTCTGCATACCTCAACAACAGTGATGTCGTTGTTCTTATTCAAGACATGAACGGTAAATACCGCATGATTGGTAATGAGAAATGGCAAGGTAAAGCCACCGTGAATCAAGACCTTGGTCAAGGATCCACTGGTAATGCAAATACCACTATCAATGTGGAGCACACAGATCTCATCGCTGCCCCATTCTATGAGGGTATTATCCCAACTGAAGATGGTAACATCAACGAACCTGTAACTGAAGGAGAGTAATGTTGTTTGAGCCATCCATACAGGATGTATCAACAATGTCGGAGAGTTTGGAGAATATAAACACATCTCCGCTCTCCGACATTTTGCATTCAATCGATCAGCCAATTTTGCGTAAGGATCTATTAGCGGACGCAGGTCCACGAAAAGCATGGCATGCTAATAGTGCAGAATTGGCTCGATGTGATTTATCTGAAGAACATTGCCACATGTTTCCCAAGGTCGGCTTACGCGTCATGGCAGTATGGCGTAGATCGGTGAAAGGTCCTACCTTGGCAGAAATCAAAGAGGACGATGAGAAAATTCCTTTGTTTGCATCGCGTGTTGCGCATCTTATCGGCTCCGTGCTTGGTCAAAACCTCCATGCTGGAGGATTTGCCATAGTCACTACGCCTCGCCGAAGACACAAGCAGCGCAATTTTGCATGCCTGGTTGCTCAAGATATCGCTCGCCGATTGAATATCCCCTACCATGAAGATGTGGCCATTGCCAAAACAAAGCAGCGCATCGGCGTTGACTTTGCTCCTGGCAATATCCCTCCGGAATACAATCTCATCGTTTTCGATGATTTTGTTACTACAGGATCCACTCTTGGTGCGATGAATCGCCTACTCGCGCCTTTTGGAAAAAATTGTATTTACTTTGTAGGCGTTAATAACCAGTAAAATTATGATTGACCGTAAACTAACAGAGCAGCTACAGCAATGGTTGAACACTCCAGCTGCTGAGCGCGATAGAGAGATTGGTGCAAAGCTTATTCGCCAATTAGTTCGTAACCCCATCTTCGCTGACAATTTCAAGCGCATGCCAAACAAATATATGAAGATGGCTGAATACCAACTCAGCAAGTTCTTACCGCTGCGCCTTGCAGAAATCACCCACGAGGATGTGCAGCGCATGACAAAGAAAGTAGCATCCATCAATGCAGAGCACCAATTAGACAAACCATTGCCTGGTGCAAAATCCACATCAGAAAAAAAGCGCATTGAGAAAACAGAAGCCTTTCAAGTCGGCAAGCGTCCTGACCACGATAGCCTTCCTGAAGAAATCCAGTCTCTCTACAAAGAGAATCTTTCCATTATGCAGAATATGCGAGCGTGCCATGCACAGCTCATTCTTCTCACGCTAAATGAAAAGCATAGTTCCTGCCCTGATGGCGACCGCTATCCTTTCGTCAAGGAAATCATTGATCTTGATGCTCGATACCACGCCAATTGGCAGAAGTACGACGAATATCCACCTGTCGAATAATGACAAACAGAGCAGTTGACCGCGTTCTCTACCCATTATCCGACAAGCCCCTGCAGGCGTATCTAACCAATACGCTGCAGGTGGCTGATGTGGTAGAGTGGTGTATGGAGCAAATGACTGGCTCTTTCACCATTCGACAGACATCCTTCTCTATTAGTGAGGAGTTTATCCGTCGCCTCTACCATATTCATCGTTCTGGTAAGGTGAAGGATATTCAGTTGCTGCTTGATTATAAAGCTACAAACAAGACGCTGCGCTTGTGGCCGTTTATCGTTCAGACAATTGACCAAGTCTTTCTTGTCGATAATCATTCCAAGCTCATCCTCATCGAGAGCGACACCGACCCCATGCGTGTCGCCATCATCACATCGCAGAATCTTACTCGTGGCAATCGATATGAGTCGGCTATCATTACTACTGACAACGAAGTGTACCATTCACTCCTGGTACAGTTTCGTGATTTGATGAGTAGCCATTCCGTTCCACTCAAAGAATTATTCCAATCTAAGTTATGTCCAAGCGAATACACATAAGCACAATGTGCGACATGCTAATGAAGCCCGACCCTGTGGATTTGGTCGTCCTTACCAAACATGGCCGCATTATGGAAATGAACAATTGTATAGGGCTTAAATTCGATAAGTACAAAGGTACACGTCGAATTAAGATGCTATCTTCAGGCGAATGTCGCACCATTCGAGATATCCTCGTCATGTCCATCAATGGCTGCGAGGTGATGATATAGCATGCTGACATTTTTTGTAAGTATGTCCTTTTTCCTCCCGAAGTTCCTACACTAATTTTGTACCAAAATTAATGCATTATGATTTTTTTAAGAGACATCGAAAGCAAGTTCAGACAGAAGCAATTCAACCTCTCATCTGGTATTACCAACCCATCACTAAAGTATTGTGATGCAGGTTATGATGATGGTCGCAATCTTTTTTACTTTGAGATGTTCGATTGGGACAATGACAAAGAAACATACATTTTCCCTACTTTTTTATTTGTAGTCAATGCTAAAGGTCGAACCACGATCAATGGTCTATATGATAATCTTGAGTTTGCGATATACTCTTCATCAGGACCAACGCTTAACGATGGCATTAGGTCAACGGAAGGCAAATTATTGGTAAGTAAAATATCATCCAATGATTATCGCTTTTGTGGTTGGTTTATAGGTACCGATGGCAATCTCTACACTGTAGACCATGTTCTCAATGTATATGCTTATGATTATAATCTTGGAGATGATGTAGAGATTGTGTTAACTGATGGATATATTGAAGTGGAATCAGTCCCTTCATTACCTCTACCAGAGAATGATATGTATACCCTTAAATTGTATATTGATAATGAGTTGGTGCATGAGTTTACTACTCGTGTGATAGACGGCTATCACACTTGCTTTGGTATTGAGCAAATGGTTCGTTCGTTCATGGAATCCAACCGATTATCGGTTGCTACCGTTCGTGCAGAATTTTGCTCAAGTGAAAAAGTAATCACTTCGCAAGAGCAACAAGTCCTCTACCATGCTGGCCCAATGCGCCTGGCATCATCGTCCACCACTTGCGACACTTTCATCAAAAAGAATTTCCTTACTCCGCTCAAGCATGGCGTTGTCACTCCCGACATGCCGTTCTTCTTTCTGTACTTCTATACCACCGAAGCTGAAAGTATGGTAGTTACCTACTATCTGAAGGACGGCAGCACTGGCACATCTTCCAGTAGCATCTCAGCTAACCGCTTAGGTTATCAAGGCTGGGCATACCGTCCTGATTGCTATAAGATAAATGTTACTCTAGGTAGTCGCTCGTTCGATATCTATTGCATTGACCAGACGGAAGGTGTGGTGATGAGGTATTATGATTTCTTCAATAATCTTTGCTATGCGTTCGTGCCATCCTCCATAACTCGCTCTCCATCTACTGACTTTGATAAAGCTGTTCAGGATAACAAGACTATCCGTTACGATGTCGAGCATAGGTTAGAGTTCTCGCTCAAGACAGCTCCAATCCTTCAGGCTTTGGCTGACCAAATCTATTGGGTATGCCGCTCTCGCCTGGTGGCTATGATAGAGTTTTATGGTAAGCCTATCAAGGAGAAATCTCACGAAATCATCATCACCGATTATAAGTTGGATCAATCCTCCAACCCTAATACCCCTATCGTATGTGAAATGACATTTGAGTATGCTGATACCACGCTGCCCAATGTTGCTTCCATTTATTAGTTATGGCTGATAAACTCATCGACATAGATAGCCGCAAGCAATACACCGAAGCATGGAATGATACCATGGTCAAGATTTGGCGTGAGCGCATTATCAATCTTGGTGTATTCGAAACCCCGCGCCGTAAGTCTCGAGCCAGTGCACCGCACTTGCTCGATAGCTTGCGCCTGTTCCCTGTTCAGCACGATGACAAGTATATGGAGCTCACTGTGCACTACACCTTCCCAGAGTATGGTATCTATCAGGATCTCGGTGTTGGTCGTGAGAAAGCCATCGGCAACTCTGGAGATATTGGCGAGTTCACCCAGAGCGGTCGTACCCGCAAAATACGCAAGCCTCGCCAATGGTTCTCCATCAAATGGTATGCATCGTGCATGAACCTCAAAGAGTTCATGGCACGCGCTATCGGTGATGAGTTCATTGCTATAGTAACTGGATTATCCACCCCCTCAAACACTAAGTAATATGTTACAACGCCTCAAACATATCAGCTGGAAGAACTTCCCTGTTCACCTGCTTGTCTTCGTCATCAGCACGCTGGCCATGATTGGCTTAGGTGTGGCTGGATTCTGTGTTCCTCCTGTAGGAGAGATCCATCAGTCGGTATTCCAATATGGCTGCCTACTATGCTGCCCTTTGGTATTGTCACAAATCCCTCCTACCCTCAGAGAAGCCCGCAATCTCCAACACATGAAGACCAGCATTGGCAAATTCACTGTCGAGACAGAGAATGACACTCCGCCTGAGCCTCACTCATAGCCTGCGGTGGCTTACTACCGTGCTTGTTGTCTTTCATTTCTAACTTTAGTTTCATTGTGTACCGAGCGAGGTCGTCGTGATGACGCCCTCGCTTTTTGTTTGCAGAGTTGTTTGTAATTTGTTTGCGTTTGTTTGCAGGCTTACTCCCTACCTTAGTCCATCTATGCTCACTACCGCCCGCCCTGCGGGTGGTCTAATGGGGTGTCTAATGGTTGCCTAATTCATAGGAGACCCTTGCCTCATTTGTCTGCCCTCTATGCCAAAGGAGACTCTTGCTTTCGCTCCGTGTATTCGCTGCATATTCCGCACAAAATATAGGGCGAAGTTCGCGCTCAATTGCAGGCAGGGCGGGGGGTCAATGTGCCTAAACAAGGAGAAAAAAACGTTTTTTCTCCCTGTAACCCTCTTATTTTCAGGCAAAATAAATTTCAATCTATGGAAATTTCTGTATTTTGCTACTTTTTGTGCCGATTTTTATGCCCTAAAAGTCGGTAGTATCAATCAGTTAGCAACACAGAAAGTTGCTCTATTATTACCATAGTAAAGTTGCACTTCACTATAGTAAGGTTGCACTTCACTATGGTAAAAGTTGCACTTTTGAAATAAAAACTAACTTTTTTTCTGCAAAAAGTTTGCTTTTTATTTGGTCAATCCAAAAAAATGTAGTACCTTTGCATCGTTCAAACCCAAATACTAAGAGGCAGTCAATAATTTGCTGCCTAAATCGGCGGCTTTTTTATTGGCTGGTGAGTAATAATAGGTATATACCGAATACCCCGTGCGACAGCTGTAATGGCTTAGCGACCCTCTTGGTAAGGTTTGAACAGCGGGTAGTATTCGGTTTTTTGTTTAATGTTCAAAATTATCAAGTATGGCAAACATTCAAAATCAGCGACACGCTTGTCGTCGCACAGACATCGTGAAGATGTTCTTCTCCATCGCCAACGCGCTCCGTACAAATGGCAGAGATTTTTTCCTTCAGACTACAGAGTTAGGAATTACCTATTCCTTCCGTATTGGCAGTAATCTCATCACCTATTCAGTACAGAAAGGAGGTCAAGCATGAAAGCTCCATTATTTCCACCTATGGTACCATCGCCCATGACGAATAACGGGTTGAGAGATTATATATCAGAATTACTCAAGCATATCGCTTCTAATGATAATAAACTGCCATGTACTGTAGTTTCTACTCCTCTGGGAGATTCGAAAATTGATTGTACATTTGATACTGAAGATAATGGAAAATGGCATGTTACGATAGACCTCTCACCAGTTCAATAATAGCGCATATTCTATTCAACAAGGCACGCTGATGGAGCGTGCCTTGTTTGTATATGTGCATAAAAAAAGCCGCAGGAGGCTCAACCTGCGGCTCAGAGATTTAAGAATAGTTGTAAACTACAACTGACGAGCCTTTCTAATCTACAAATTGCACTTTATCAAATCGTGTGCGGAATTGTATCAATGCGTGCTCAATTTTGCGCGTAGTTTCTGGACGAGGGCGCTTATTTCCATTGAGATAATGCCCCAGTTGTTTTTGATGAATGCCAGTAATCTTTTCAAGTCCTGCTAAAGAAAATAATCCAGCATACTCCTGAAGAAAACTTGCGACTTCATATTTTACAACAAATTCCATTGCCGATACCTCTGGCAGTTCTGGGCAAAATTCTTGTGCCTCTTCCCAGACACAACGCAAATCATTTAATGCCTCATCTGCCGTTTTACCATATCCATGCAATCCAACCTTGTAGTTGTGTTGTGGATCTGCCAAGAACATTCCACTGTCCTCGCGTTTCATAATTACTTTAATCTGTGCCATAGTTCCATTTTTTTTGTTAAGTTGGTTTATATTTTTTTGCAAGGTGAGGGGTTAAAGTTTAACCCCTGATTCCTTGCTAATTTGTTTCAAAAGATTTTTTCCAATATCCATTTTTCCGTGGCGTTGAATTGGAAAATGTTGTTCAGTGTGTGGGCTGTACCACCATTCATGATTGCTTTTCTGCTTCTCTAAGTAGCATCCAGCTTTCATTAGTTTTTTCTTTAATTCGTTGTAGTTCATAATTATTATTTCTTAAATCCACTGCAAAGGTAGTAAAATTTCTACTTATATGCAAATATTTTTGCGAAAAAATATACTTTTCCTTATTATTTTCTTATTTTGTAAACTGGACTTTGCAAAACGGGGGTGTTTTTGATTAGGAACTCAACTTCCCTATCATCTCCCCAATCATTTTGTTGACTCCAACAAAATGCTATTTTCTTTGTCTCGCAGGCAGGTGTCTGCTGTCCTTCCCAGAGCGGAACCGATGGCGGATCCGTCTGCTCCAGTCTGCTCAATACATGACAAGCATGTGGGGGCTACATCTTTTTTCTGCTTTCTCTCTTTCGCTCGCTTCATTTTGTCTCTTTCTCTGCGGATTTCGTTACCTTGTGTATAATTTTCGCCTTTAGTACTGCAAAGGTAAGACGCTCGCGCTGTCGCCTTGCAAGGTCAAGCAGCGTTTTACAAAAGAAAAATCTCCAACCCGATAGGTAGTATTTTTCGTAAAAATCTTGCAAGCGGCACTCGCTACCTTGGTAAAGCAGTATAAATTCAAAAATTAATTATTCACAAGTTAAACAATTAAAATCCTACAGTTATGAAAGAGTTACAACAAATGAAGTCAGCCGAAAAGATGGTAGCAATTAGAAAAAGTTTAAGAAATCTATCAGTAGAGTTAGATGTCCGTGCTTCTATGAATTGTCGCGAAGATTACACAATCAATCAATTACTCCGTGAAGCCTATGGTTTGAAGAGTGGCGCAAAGTTGCATACATTCGAGGGTTGGAAAAAGCGAGGCGCAGCGGTCAAGCGTGGCGAGCATGCGCTCCTATTTTGGGGCAAGCCTGTAGAGCGTGAGGGCAGTCCGTTCTATCCTGTTGTTTTTCTGTTCGCTGCTAATCAAGTACATTTTACAAAGAAAGGAGGCGCACAATGATGACAGATAAAGAAAAGCAGATTGCAAGTGAAAAATATCTCTATGAGTTGCTCAATACAATAGGCAAGGCAATCGATGAAATAGAACAAGGTGGTATCTACTGTAGTATAATGACACATTACAATCTTGATAATCTTTGGAATAGTATACAGCAATATGATGGTGTCACTTTTGAATGGAATAAATAAGGTTATGCAATTAGATTTGTTTGCAATGTTCGCAGAGGCAGAGAGCCGCCCAGTGGCTCAGCCTGTAGTGCAGCCAGTAGAGCGCAAGGTGTATGCTTGCAGTATGCGAGAGTTCAGAGAGAGCCAAGAGATAGAGCAAGATTTCTTCAGCGGTCGTGCAGGGTGGCTATACAAGCAGCTTGATAGTGCGCTCAAGCGGCAAGAGGCGCAGCGCCTTGAGGAGAGCCGAGTACTGGCAAGCGGGTGGCGATAAGCCCCCGCTTTTAGTATGTCCTTTTTTATCTCGCGCGTGTATGTGTACCTTTGCAGCGTAATTAGTTACAACCATTGATAGTATGAAAACAGAAATTTTTTCCGTAGACTCCATCATCACCGAGCAAGACAAAATTCTTGCCGCGTTTGTTCCCGCTTCTGGGCAAATTTGGAAAGAAGAGAGTGCATCCCAACGAATCGAACCGAATAAACTTAAAAACGGACTGAAATATATGCCATGGGGTGCAGATAACAACATGCCGTATGAGATTTTAGATAAAATCGAATCGGATGAAACAATCAACACCTGCCAGCAGCACAATATCAAGAACTGCTATGCTGCAGGCTTAGAATACCTCATTCCTGAAGGTACTTCTCCTAATATTGCAAATGAAGTTCGCAAATTCTGTAATCGCAACGACCTCTCCAGCTATTATCTTGGTGTATGTACCGATATGAAGTTTTGGCAGTTTGCCGTCACTGTGTTCACGCTCAGTCGTGGTGGGGATAAAATCGCTTCTATCAGTCGAAAGGAAGCGATGTATTGCCGATTCTCTCCTCAAGGAGAATCCCGTAGATATGTATTCTACGCAAATTGGCGTGATACTACGGAGCCTGAAAAGATACACAAATATATACTTCTTGATCAGGATGACCCTCTTAGTGACTTGGAAGAGTATATGAATGCGAAAAATAAAAAAGGCATAAATCAGTTTGCTATGGTTACGCGTATTCCTACTCCCGATAGTACCTACTATCCTATTCCGTATTACGCTTCACTATTCAAAGGAAAATGGTATGATATCAAGCAGCTGATTGCGCTTGCGAAATATAGCAAACTCAAGAACTCTGCCCCTCTCAAATATATCATCACAATCTCGTCGCATTTTTGGGATGAACAATTTGAGTTAGCTGGTATCACCGATGAAAAAGAACAAGCAGAATTTGTAAGGAAGACCAAAGATAATATCATTGATTTCCTTACTGGCGCAGAGAATGCTGGTCGGGCAGTATTCAGCGGTTCGTATATAGATCCAGGCACGGGCAAAGCTATTCCGCACATCCAAATCACCAACCTTGAGCAAAGCAAAGAAGGTGGCGATTGGGAAACTGACATTCAAGAGGCTATCAACATGGTGTGCTTTACTATGGGTGTTCACTCGAACCTCGTAGGCTCGGTGCCAGGAAAATCTCAAAGCAACAATTCAGGCAGCGACAAGCGTGAGCTATATACTATTGCGCAGTTGCTTAATAAGCCAACGCACGACCTATTGCTTCGTCCACATCGCATCATTTGTGCCATCAACCAATGGGATAGCGTTGAGCCTAAATGCCAGATAATGCAACTCACCACGCTGGATGAGCACAAAGATGTAAAGCCTACTCAAGATAATGGTAAACAAATTAAAGAGGAATAACTATGAAGTTCATTCAAGACAATACAGCATTGGTGCAATTTACCCCCAATGTAATCTCTCCTGTTGAGGGAGAGGAAGATCTCTTCACGAAAATCCGAAGCTTCATCCAACTGACGGAAGCATGGTTTGAGAGTAGAATCGCTACCTATGAGCAACTCTCCGCGCTGGAAAATAGCGAGGAGTTGCTAACTTTCGCCCGTACAGCTATCGCCAGTGATGCCTATCGCCGTGCTATTCCATCGTTGGATGTAGTGCTCACAGCCAATGGTTTTGGCATTGTGAGCAATCAGACCATCGCTCCTGCCAGTCGTGACCGTATCAATGCGCTCCTCGACTCGCTGGAGGCTCAGTGCGATGCAGCCATTGAGATGCTGATGCTCCATGCTCCAGATACCTTGCTTTTGCGTCCATCGCTATTCCGTGGCTACGAGGCAGTTCGCCTATTGGGCAAATCCAAGCACCTCTTGCTAGAATTGTTTACCTATGAGACACAGATAGCTTCAGCGGAGAACCACTTCGCCTCTCATGCTATCTCACGGGATATATTAGAGCAATTGCGCGGCATGCGCGATAAATGCCCCGCGCCCCATTATATTCTGCTGACCATGGTGCAACATGCCGTCATATCTTACATCCAAGGCGAAGACTGTCGCCAAAATATGATAGATATGGTAGATTTCATCCGCAAGCATCCTGAAGACTATCCCAATTGGGCAGACAGCCAAGCAGCTGTTCGCTGGCAAGATTACACTTATAAGAATGACAAATCTAAAGGAGGATTTTGGCTATGATACTCAATCTGCAGGTTCCTCAATCATGGTCAGAACTGACCCAAGAGCAATTACACTATGCGTGTTTCCTGCTCTCATCGGGTCATTATGAATCCGACCAAGTGAAAGCCCTTGCTATCATCCGCTGGAGCAAGTTACAGCCCAAGACATACACGCCAGACGGTCTGCAAGTCGAGTCAGAGGGCAGGCAAGTGATTATTCGCCCCGAACAAATAGCTTGCTTCCTGCCGCTGATGGATTGGCTCATGCAAGTGCCTGAGCGTCCTATCCGTCTGGAGAAAGTTCAGGGTTGCGAGGCATTCCGTGCCGACCTGCAAGGATTGCCTTTTGAGCAATACCTCACGCTGGAGAATCTCTATCAAGGGTATATCCACACAAAGAATATCCTCCTACTGGATGAGATGACGCCTATGCTTTACGGCAAGAAGTTGCACCTATCTGCCACAGAAGCTTACGGTGTGTTCTTATGGTTTGCCAGTGTCAAGCGCATGTTTGCAGCACGCTTTTCGCATTTCTTTGTATCATCGCCCGTCTCCAGCGACGAAGTGGACGGTGCCACTTTCGAGAAGTTATACAATGCAATGAACATGCAGATTCGAGCGCTTACTAAAGGCGATATCACCAAGGAGAAAGAAATTCTTGCCATGGACACTCACCGCGCTTTGGTAGAGTTAAATGCGCAAGCTGAAGACTACGAACAACTCAAAAAACAGTACCCAAATGTTAAATAGAACCACAGAGTGGAACGCCAAAGCATTCTTTCGTTCCCTCACCGAGAAAAATAAACTCGCCAAGACAAAGGGCTTTGTCTATGTCGAGATCAGTGGATTAGAAGGGCTGGAGGAAGCGCTTGGTCGCATGCAGTCAACACCTAACTTTGTCTTCGTGCAAGACAATGCTGCTGGCTACACCGAACTGGAGAACTCACCACATACTCGCAGAGTACGCACAGTGTTCTTTGCCATGCGACACAAATTGGGCGATATGACCGCTCGCGAACAGTGCATGCTTACCATAAAAGAACTGCATCGTCAGTTCTGCTCACGACTATTGCTTGAGCGAACACGCCTGCAGGAAAATATGCAGTACCTCGATAGCCGAATCCACCTGCAAGAGGTCAGTCGCTATCTTGTACCTGGCACAGCAATTTTCATGTTTGAGATTGCCGTGGATACCTATATAGATCTATCGTATAATCCTGACGAGTGGGAATAATGGAATACACCGAAGAACAATTGGAACAAGTAGAGAAGCTCGCTTCTATCTACATGAAAATATCTGACATTGCCCTCATTATTGAGGTCAACGAGGATGATTTGCGTAGTGATATTGCTGCGCAAATCACTGATGTATCACTTCGGTACCGAAGGGGTAAAGCTCTGTCTAAAGTGCAAATTCGCTCTCAAGAGATGGCGCTTGCCAAAGTAGGTAGTCCACTTGCCTTGGAAAATGCGAATAAAAACCTTCTTGATATGGAGGATGATGAGTAATGGCACAGATTAAAACCATAGATTTAGCGAGACAAGAGATGTTTACGCCAAGGGAGGAATTGGAAAAGCGTTTCAGCCCCGAGCGTGTGGAGCATCTCATACGCTTGCGCGATATGTATAATTTTTTCCTCAACGACCCTGCTGGGCGTGATCGTAATTTCGTGGATAAGTTCCGTGCAAAGTACAACATATCCCAATCCATGGCGTATGCAGATCTGGCTTTGGTCAAGCAGCTATTGCCAGCCCTTGCACCTGCCAGTCGTGAGTTCCATCGCAAGCAGGTCAGCGAGATGCTATTGGAAACCTACAACATGGCGAAAGCACGCAAGGATGTCAAAGCAATGGCGCTTGCCGCTAAGGAACTCGGCAAGGTCAATCGTGTGGATCTTGATGATGAGAAAGAGTTGCCATACGAATTAATCGTGGTACAGCCATTCTCTCCATCGCTCGATCCTACTCTCATCGGATTGAAGCGCATTGATAATTTGGAAGAAGTCAAAGCTCGCTTACGCAAGCAATTAGCAGCCGATAATCCCGATATTGAAGATATTGATTACGAGCTTGCTGACCTTGAGGAAGAATCACTATTCCCTGATACTGAAGATGAAACAAGTATATCTGAATAAGATACAGCAGCGTGTTATGTACATTGCGGCCAAAACTACTGTCGTAGTTGCTGGTCGTCGTACTGGTAAGACATTCGGCATTGGTGCTCCATTTGCGCTGCGCAACATGCAGCGCATGCCTGGTTCTACAGGCGGTATTGTGGTACCAACATTTCGCCATGGTCTTACCAACACGCTGCCTGGTCTATTTTCTTTTTGGAAAAGTATCGGTATTATTGAGAATGTACATTATGTAGTGGGCAAACGCCCACCTAAGACATTCAAAGAGGCAAAGATAGAGCCGAGAGAATATGAGCATGTCATTTCCTTTTACAACGGTAGCCGTGCAGTACTCATCTCGCAAGACATAACAGGTTCGTCCAACTCCCTCACCCTCGACTGGCTATTGATTGATGAAGCAAAGTTCATCAATTTTAATAAATTGAAAGATGAAACTTTGCCAGCTAATGGTGGTATCCGTGCACACTTCGGCCACCACTCATGCCATCACTCTATCATGATCATGTCTGATATGCCTGTCGGCAGCAAAGGTAGTTGGTTCTTGAATTACAGAGAGAAAATGGATGTGGAAGTAATTCAAACCATAGAATCTCTGGTGATTGAGGAATGGAAAATGAAACAGCGCGTTCGTGATCTTCGCGCGAAACGCAAGCCAGTTCCAAGTTACTTGAAATTTCATTTGCGGTCAAACAATCGCCTTCTCAATCAGCTTAGGGCAGCTGCTGTATTATATGTGGAAGTTTCCACTATCGAAAATCTCGAGGTCGTTGGTGAGAATTATATTAGGGATATGAAGCGTGATTTGCCACCATTAGTATTCCAAACATCCATTCTCTGCAAACGCATAGGTATCTCTCGAGATGGCTTCTATTCTTCCATGAAAGAGAGCCACAAATACCATGCGGCCAATAATGAATATCTCGCTACCTTGGGCTATGGCAAATCAGAGGCAGAATATAAGCGCCTTCTTAATTCTCAAGCCGACCGCGATATCAATCCTAATTTGCCTATCTGCATAGGCATGGACTATAATGCAAACATTAACTGGATTGTCGCTGGTCAAGAAAGAGATGGCCGTCTCAATGTCTTAAAATCATTCTATGTCAAATTCGAGCGCAAGATACCTGCACTCATTGAAGATTTTTGCGACTACTATCGTAATCATAGCAAAAAGCAGGTAATATTCTACTACGATAGTACCGCCCTTGGTTCTAACTATGCTGTGAATAAGGAAGATTTTAAGTTTGTTATTGAAAGAGAGTTTAAGAGACACGGTTGGAAAATCAAATCGGTATATCTTGGTCATCCTATGCGACACAACGAGAAATACCTCCTCATTAACCAGGGATTTGCAGGAAAGAAGCGCCTTACGCCATACTTCAATATAGACAATAACGAAGATTTATTGGTCGCTATTGAGTCTGCAGGCGTAATGCGTGGTCGTAATGGTTTCCATAAATACAAAGCAGGCGAGAAATTAGCGGAAAACGAGGAAAACCTCCTCGAGCACCGCACTGATGGTACCGATGCATTCGATACCCTCTATATAGGAATGAATAACAAACCAGTCAAAGTAGCATCCATTAATACTTATGGCGTTAATTAAATTTTAATACTTATGGCAGATAATAATTCAGTTAGTGTTAGTCTTCGCATCAATGGAAAAGATGCTGAAAATGAATTGTCTCGCTTAAAACAAGAAGTCGATTCGCTACGCACTGCTTTTGTCAAAGCCGGCGAGGCTGGCGATAGAGCAATGGCGGAGAAGTTCCGCAAGGAGATTAAGAAGACAGAAACCGAGATCCGCAAGATGGAAAGCGGTACTAAGGCATGTCAGCGTGTCTTTGCCCAGCTGGACAAAGCCTCGCCTGCTGACTTGCAGCGTGCCCTCAAGTTCCTTAATAGCGAGCTCAAGAATATCGAGCGCGGTTCTGCCGCATGGACGGCACAAACCGAGAAGATCCGCCGTGTCAAAGCCGAACTCGACAAGGTCAATGCCGAGCTTCGTCAGTCGGAGGGTATGTTTGCTCGCATGAAGAACACGGTCAACGACTGGGGTGCCAGCATCGCCGCCGGTGCTGCTGCCATGGCGGGCTTGGTAGCGGCTGGTAAAGCAGCCGTGGAAGCCTACGCCGAGATGGACCAGGAGATGGCCAATGTTCGTAAGTACACAGGTATGACTGCCGAACAGGTTGACCATCTCAACGAAGAGTTCAAGAAGATGGACACCCGCACCAGCCGCGAAGCCCTCAACCAACTCGCACAAGAGGCAGGCCGCTTAGGCAAGCAGTCCGAGGAGGATGTGCTCGGTTTCGTGCGTGCTGCTGATAAGATCAATGTCGCGCTTGACGACCTTGGCGAGGGTGCAACGCTAACCCTCTCCAAGCTCACCAATATCTTCGGCGACGAGGAACGCCTCGGTACAGAGCGCTCATTGCTGGCGGTCGGTTCGGTCATCAACGAGTTGTCGCAGAACAGTACGGCTTCTGCTCCGTATCTGGCGGAGTTTGCTCAACGCTTGGCGGGTGTCGGAGCGCAAGCCCACATGACCATCCCCGAGATCATGGGCTTTGCGGCTGTGCTGGATAGCCAAGGTCAGAAGCTGGAGATGTCCTCCACCGCCGTGAGCAAAGTGATTATGAATCTGTTTAAGTCGCCGGAGAAGATTGCCAAGGCGACAGGCATGGCGGTCACGGAGTTCGCTGAGACTTGCAAGCGCAGCACCAACGAGGGTCTGCTCATGTTGCTCAACCGCTTGCATGAGTTAGGCGGCATTGACACGCTCGCTCCGGTCTTCGCCGATATGGGCGAGAACGGCGCTCGCGCTTCGGCAGTGTTGGCGGCTTTGGCGGGTAATGTGGATATGGTTCGCCAACAACAAGAGGCAGCGAATGTAGCTTTCCAAGAGGCGATATCTATTGACAAGGAGTTCACGGTTCAAAACACCACCGTCCAAGCCGATCTTGAGAAGAAAAAGAAGATCTTCCGTGAGCATGCCGTCGAACTTGGCGAGAAGTTGCTCCCTGTGATGGGTCACTTCCATTCGTCCACATCAATGGCAATGAAGGCATTGTCCATTATGATTGATTTCGTCCAAGAGCATGGTCGTGTGTTGGCAGGTCTTGCTGCTGGTGTAGCTGCTTATATCGTAGCAGTCAAAGCAGCAACCGCTGTAGAGACAGCATACAATGCTATAAAGAAAGCTGGTATTGCCTTGCAGACTGCTTGGAATGCCGTCACGGCTGCCAGTCCGCTCAAGTGGTTTGCTTTTGTGCTTGGTACAGCGACAGCAGCATTTGCTATCTTCAGCAAGCGATTGAAAGAGACAACCATTCTGCAAAAGACTTTTGATGATACCTCCAAGAAGATCAGCGAGCAATACATGGAGCAAAAGTCCAAGATTGATATGCTCAACGATACCTTGCGAGACGAGAGTATTGCTCTCAGCGAACGCCGCAAAGCTCTTGAAGAACTCAAGAGCTTTGTGCCAGGATATCACGCTTCTCTCACCGATGAGGGTAAGCTCATCAATGATAATAAGGAAGCGGTAGAGAACTACACCAAAGCGCTTGAGAAGCAAATCCAATTACAAGTCTATTCCGAAAAGCTTCAGGAGTTGTATCGTCAGAAGATGGCTGCTGAAGATAATCTTGCTATCAGTCAGCAAGCTTATGAAGAAGCCGTAGCAGATGCTCGAGACAATGGAAACAGAGTGCAGATTCGTACCTCATCGGGTGCTGCTGGTCCTGCAGGCGGCACAGAGAACTCTTACTCTGTAGCCGTTCGTGTCAGAACCGAAAACCTGCAGGCAGCTAAAGATGAGTTGGGCGAGATAGAGGAAGCCATCGATGCTATTAAACAGAGGATGAAAGGATCCTCTATTTTGGATTCAAGTATTGGCACTGGCAACACCCCTGCTGGTGGTGATGGTGGTGGCACAGGTGGTGGTACTACGTCGTCTTTGGCTGACGAGTGGAAGAAAAAAGAGGAAGCCATCAATAAGATTGCCTATCTCCAAGGCGAAAAAGATTTCCAGGCATACACCGATCGACAACTCGCCATCGAAGTGGAGTACTGGCAAAAGAAAATGAATGAAGCCAAGGAAGGCACTACCGAGTACCTCACAGCACAGGCTTCCTATCTTGAGGCGCAAAAGAAGCAAACCGAGCAAGCAGCTGGTCAGACCTTGCAGGCAGAACAGCAGCGTTATGCCGAGGAGCGTGCTATCCTTCAACAACGTTATGCCGATGGTGAGATGTCCAATCGTGCCTACCAATTGGCTCTCGAGCAAGCGGAACTCACCCACTTGCAGAACATCGTCAATCTCTACGAAGAGGGATCGGTGGAACGTCTTGCCGCTCAAGATAAGTACCAAAAGGCTTCCCTCAAGTACCAAAAGCAACACGCCAAAGAAGCGGAGAAGATTCAGGAACGCCTCAAGCGTGCTTATTTCTCCAAGCATAGCGGCGTGACCGACCAAGCGACATACGACGAGGAGAAGCTTCAGCTGGATGCGGTTTATCTCACGCTCAAGAGCAGTGCTTCCACCGACCAAGAGCGCATGCAGATAGAGAAGGCCTATCAGGAAGCGCGCTATCAGTTGGCTAAGCAATACAACGATAAGATTGGCATGGATCAGATTGACCAAGTCCGTTCCGATTGGGACGAAGTACTCGCCTACATGGAGTCGGACGGCTGGCAAGCATTCAGCCAAGGCTTCTCCACTGTGGTCAGTGGTATGTGCGATATCTTCTCATCTCTCACCGACCTCATCGACGCGGAAACAGAACTCCAGACGGCGAAGATTGAGAAGAAATATGAGCGTGAGTTGGCGGCTGCTGGTGGCAACAAGCGCAAAGTCGCTCAGATAGAAGCCGAGAAGGAGAAGGAGATTGCTGAAGTTAAGAACCAAGCAGAAGCCAAGAAGTATGAGATGCAGGTGATGTCCACTATCGCTCAAACCGCAATGGCTGCCATCAATGCGTATTCTTCAGCAGCTGCTATTCCTATCGTGGGTTGGGTGATGGCTCCTATTGCTGCAGGTATGGCTGTAGCGGCTGGTGCACTTCAGTTAGCCGCACTCAAGAAGCAACGAGACGCAGCCCTCGCGCAAGGTTACGCCACCGGTGGTTACACTCGCCCAGGCGGCAAGTACGAACCTGCGGGTATCGTCCATGCTGGCGAGTGGGTCGCTTCGCAAGAACTGCTTGCCAACCCTACGGCGGCTGCCACCATTGCAGCCCTCGATGAGGCGCAGCGCACCAACACCATCGGCAGCTTGCAAAAACCATCGTTCAGCAACAATTCTTCAATTGTTCAGAAACAATCTGCCAATCGTTCAGCAACAATCTCTCAATCGTCCTCCAGCGAGAGTGCCGTTCTTGAGAAGCTCAACAAGCGCCTTGATGAGCCATTCGTGACGGTCAATACAGTGACGGGTGACCGTGGCATCTTGCGTGCACAGAAGAAATATGATCAACTAATGAAAAACAAAGGCAAATGAAAATCTTAGTCAATGGCAGAGAGGCGGTACTGAAAGCCAACGCCTCGTTTGAGTATGTGAGCGAGAATCCGCTCTTCACCGAAGCGGAAGATTATACCATGGAGATTCCGTTCCCCATGAAAGATTGTCCACAGAACATCTCCATTTTTGGCCCGCTCCATGTGAAGGGCGTGGATATCTCGAAGGTGTCGTTCCCGTGCGAGATCCAAACGGATGCGTTTGTCAAGTCGGGTATTCTGACTATCACCTCTGTAAGCGATACGGAGGTGAAGGGTCAGTTCTTGGAAGGTATGAGCCAACAGAACTTTGCCTCATCCTTGCCCGATGTCTATCTGACCGACCTTGACTTCTCGCAGTGGGATGGTAGTGATCGCTCGAGCGAATCGCTAGAGAACTTTCATAGTTCTCGTTGGGCAGATTTGATCGTGTGGGATAGCGAAGAGGAGCATCCTATCCCGATGCTTGAGCAATATGTTAACACAGACTCCACAGAACATCGCTATATCTATTTATACCATCTTGTTGAATTAGTTGCGCGTTTAAGCGGCGTGACGATAGACGACTCTAAGTTACGAGCTATTCCTATGTATATGAATATTGTGGTTGTAAATACAACAAATTCAATATATGGTCGTACAGCTGATTTAGAAAGAGCTTTGCCTCATTGGACGCTTAATCAATTTCTACAAGAGTTAGGCAACTTCTTTGGATGCACTCCTGTAGTAAAAAACAAATCCGTATCATATGTCCCTAACAATAGAAAAGATAATCCCGTATCGTTAAAAGTATTAGACGACTTCTCGGTAGAATTATCAAATCAAGAAGAGCAAGCATATATTGGCAATAAAGGTTTTAAGCTATCTGATGAAGCTGACCCTTTAAAGTTGAATATGGCAGAATGGATATTAAGATATAATCATATTCTTTATAACAAAAACGAGTGCACATCTACTGAATTTTATGGCTGGATAAATGAGGCAGCTTTTGGTGTTGAGTTAAGCGTAAGAATGATGTTAA
The DNA here is from genome assembly GCA_015061165.1 of Bacteroidales bacterium. Taxonomy (GTDB): domain Bacteria; phylum Bacteroidota; class Bacteroidia; order Bacteroidales; family Paludibacteraceae; genus Colicola. The sequence goes on along the minus strand of SUXC01000001.1, from coordinate 113,572 downwards.
GTTCAAAGACAGAGATTTTTTATCTATCCGACTTAGATCTATACGCAATAGTTACAGGATACAACCCTTATAATACAGAGGGTTGGGACGAGGAGAGTGAAGGTCGTCCCGAATTTCTATTCATTGAATATGAGATTATGAACCAGTACGGAGATTTTCGTGAGGGTATAGAATTAGGATTGGTTCCCTGTCAAACCATCTACAAGCGCACGAATGAGATAGATAGATATGGGAATACGGCACCAATCGATTCTCCTAACTATGTACCTTATCGGATGGCTGTACTACCAGTTATTAAAGATTTAGAAATAGAATCGATAAACAATGATGGATATGTACAAACGGAAGTTCTTGATGCTTTAAGTAGCGGAGAACCTAAAGCGGTGCAATATTATGAGAAATTGTATATCGTACTTCATACAGGAGAAAACGATGAGCTCGGTAATTATTTATACACAAGGGAGTATGAGACTAAGGTAAAAAGAGTGCTATACACAGAGGGAGTGCATGGATATATTCCTAAAGAAAAGAGACCTATATACACTGATAATCTAGTACGCCATCCCTACACTCTATCTCCTGCTGATCCATCTATCCAAGCCAATGCCTCACTCCCCAAAGTGGACGAGACCAAGCTCTATCGATACAAGTTCCTTGCCAAAACTCTCCCATCGCCTACAAGCATCTTTCTTATCAAGGGTAAGAGATACGCCTGCCTCAAACTGACTGCCCAAATCACAGTCAAGGGCATGTCTGAGTTGGTCGAGGGAGAGTTCTACGAGATCATCGATTAGAGTTGGTCGATATACCCATCGGCGGCATGCACATCACGACCACGCTTCTTAGCATATTGCATGGTCGTATCGATGTTGGCATGCCGCATGTGGTCCTTCAGCTTCACTAAGTCCATCCCTTTCTCTAGGGCGTTGATAGCCCCTGTATGTTTCCAAGCATATAGGGTTCTATCTTCAGGAATGTGCAGCTGCTTGCGGTACTGGCGGAAACGAGTGCGCATAGTGCTCTTACCTATCGGCTTCACACCAGGCACGCCACCTTGCCCAAAGAGGTATAGGTCGGGATGGTATGCAAAGACACCCAGCCGCTCCATCAGCGACAGGGTGTCTTTGTTTATCCCTACCTGCTGAGTGCGCTTGTTCTTTGCCACCGAGTTGCGTATGTTCACCAATCGCCGCTCGCGGTCTATATCGCCCACACGGAGCAATCGTGCTTCTCCTGGGCGGATGGCACTGTAGTACATCAGCTCAATTGCCAACCATAGATACGGTTGGCGAGGCAAGATAGCCTCCTTGAGCATCGTGCGCTCATCCTTGGTAAACGGAGAAGGGGCACAGTCCACATACTTGCCCCGATTGCGAATGTCATCTGCGGGATTTTTATCCTCGAAGACTCCATTCTTCCGTGCGTGTTCGAATAGACCGTAGAGCCGTTGGCGATATTGCTTGATACTCTCGTGGCACAGACCACGCCCACCTTCAGCCCTCTCTCGGGCGAGGTAGTCGAAGAATGATTGCATTATCTCCTGTGTGTACATGCCGATATAGAGCGGCGCTTTTTCCGCTAGTACCCAATCCATAAACACATTCATCTCGCCTTGGTATTTCTGCTGGCTGGTCTTGCGTATGGTACCACTCATATCTTGCATGTAGCTTTCGATTACATGCTTGAGTTGGTACCGCTCGCTTCGCTCCGTGAATCGCTGATGTTCTGGGCGATGGGTATCGTCCTTGCGTAGTGGGCTGGTGTCGTCGGGGTGATCAAGATACACGCCCGCCTTTAGGTACTCGGTTCTGTCTCGGATAATTTCGGCAGCTATCTTGTAGCGCTGGTCTGTCGGCACGGTACGCCGAAGACCACCGCAAATACGATAGCGATGCAACTGGTCGTCGCCTGGCAAGCGAAACGAGTACTCTACATACCAATCTTTGGAGGCGTCCCCATTTTTGTCATTCAGCGTGGGGTAGCTGATTAATTGTTTTGTCCGCATAGTTTTGATAGTTTAAGGTTTTAAGTCCCTTCCAGATCCTCATATTTCGGGTTCTGCAAGTTACTTAAAACGAAAATGTGAGTATTTGCACTCACATTTTCACTCACATTTTCCAGTCAATACTTGCGGTTATGGCTGATTTCCTGCGCTTTCGCGCGATGGTTAGTCGGGATGGCGAGATTCGAACTCACGACCTCCTGCTCCCAAAGCAGGCATTCTAACCGGGCTGAACTACATCCCGCAGCCTTCTCTCTCGAAAGCGGGTGCAAAGGTACTGCTTTTTTTTGATATGACCAAATATTTTTCAAAAAAAATGCATTTTTCCCTAAAAAAACTGCATTTTTAGGAAAAAACTGAGGTTATGTACATCATTTATTGTACCTTTGCACGGATTTTGAACCGCACATGGATACATAGCAGGTTATCTCAGTGGTACGAACAGAATCATCGCGTACTGCCTTGGAGAGAAACGGAAGACCCATATCGCATATGGGTCTCTGAGATTATCTTGCAGCAAACGCGCGTGAACCAAGGACTGGAGTATTACATGCGCTTTGTGGATCGTTTCCCCAACATCCAATCCCTGGCTGCTGCCAACGAAGATGAGGTATTGCGTTATTGGCAAGGACTGGGCTATTACTCCCGTGCAAGGAACATGCACCGAGCAGCCCAACAAATGGTGCAGCAGGGGGCAGAGGTCTTTTCTGATGCCAGTCATCTGTCGCCCGAAACGATTTTCCGCACACTGCTCTCTATGCCCGGCGTGGGCGAATATACTGCAGGGGCTATCTCCTCTTTTTCCTTCGATTTACCCTACCCTGCCTTAGATGGTAATGTCTATCGGGTGTTGGCACGACTATACGATTGCGAGATTGCTTTTGATACCACGCAGGGCAAGAAGCATTTTCGCCAATTGGCAGAAGAGTTGTTGGATAGAGAACACCCTCGCCTCTTCAATTCGGCTATCATGGAGTTCGGTGCTTTGCACTGCACGCCAACTTCGCCCGATTGCGATAATTGTCCTATTCAGGACTGCTGCTTAGCCCACGCACACCATACCGTAGAACTATTGCCCGTGCGAAAACCGCGTACTGCTTTGCGAGATAGATACCTCAACTATACCATTTATTGTACGCCCGATATGCGTATTCTGCTGCATCAACGTACCGATAAAGATATTTGGCAACACCTCTACGAGTTTCCATTGGTGGAAAGCGACCACCTGTTGGAGGTGCCTAAGGGAGTACCAACCATTGACCTAACACATATCCTTTCGCATCAACGATTGCATGCGCGCTTTCATATAAAAAAGGTATCTGAGTTGCCTCAGATACCCCATACTATCATTATTCCGTTTTCGGCTATTGACGATTATGCGCTATCACGCCTCACGCTCCGCGCTCTCGAAGCTCTTACCTCTCGCCTATAACCTTTAGCCTTTAACCTCTAACTTCTCTTTAGGTGATATAGTACGATATTTCTTTTGGCGTTGTTGCCAACGTTCGCGAGCATACTGCTGCATGTCGGTTACCACGTCCATCTCATCAATAATCTCAAAACCAAAGATTGTTTCTATCACATCTTCAAAGGTCAATACACCTTGGAAGCAACCATACTCATCAATCACCACACCTATCTGCGATTTCTCTTGCAGCATCTTATCAAAGATGTCGCTCACACTACTTTCTTCGTTGAAATAGAGCAATGGTCGTTTGATTTCGCCCAATGTCTTTTGGAATTGGTCTTCCGTCAGTTCTTCCAACGCATCATCGCGCAATACATATCCTGTGATAAACTCCTGTGATTCAGCATATACAGGAATACGCGAGAAATGGTCATACTGATCACTTTCGTAGTATGCCTTGAGGGTCATATTCTCTTGAGCAGTGGCTGCCACCACGCGGGGTGTCATCACTTCGTATGCCTTCACCTCGTTCAGACGCATTAAATTGCGAATAATCTTGTTCTCATCTTCCTCTATCACACCTTCTTCTTCGCCCACATTAGCCATAGCGATTACTTCCTCGCGACTAACCGCAGCCTCATCTGGCTCAGGGAATAGACGCGAAATGAGCTCTATGAGTTTCACAATGGGGTACATTACAAAGATGAGTATGCGTATTGTGTGCGCTGCCAAGCCCATGAGATGTTTCCAATACGTGGTACCGATGGTCTTAGGGAAGATCTCGGAGAAGACCAAGATCAGGATGGTCATCACGGCGCTGCATACGCCGAACCATGTTTCGCCAAAGATGAGTGTAGCTTGCATACCTACGCCACTGGCACCTACGGTGTTGGCGATGGTGTTGAGCGACAATATAGCCGCTAATGGACGCTCCGTCTCTGTTTTGTACTTTTTCATGAGCGAAGCAGGTTTGTATCCTTCTTCTTCGCGTAGCGTGATGTATGACAGCGTAGTGGACATCAACGTGGACTCCAGCAACGAGCATACGAATGACACGCACAGCGCAAGAAAAAGATACAACAATAAATAAGTTATCATATTTTACGTTTGATTGAAATAGTCTGCAAAGGTACTGCTTTTTTATTACATCTGCAAATAAATAGCAAATTATTACAACAAATCCTTATTAATTCCTTATTAATTCCTCATTAATCTCTCATTATACGGATTAAATGTATCATGGCTGTTGTTACGGCGCGTTGGGTTATTTGTTCGCGCAATGTGCCCAAACGGAAACATTTGGCATGTGTCCCCTTGGGTGTAGCCCATGCTATCCAGACTGTTCCTACTGGTTTGTCTTTCGTTCCCCCCGTAGGTCCTGCTATGCCAGAGGTGGCTATCGCATAATCAGTTTGCATTAGTACACGAACACCTTCCGCCATCTGGCGAACCGTTTGTTCGCTGACGGCGCCATATTCTTCAAGTATCGTATGCTCTACACCCAGCACTTGTTCTTTTATGGAATTGTCGTATGCTACCACAGAGCCCATATAATACGCAGACGACCCCGATTGTGCATTCAGTGCGGCTGCTAATCGGCCTCCGGTACAACTCTCTGCGGTAGAAATGGTTTGTCCATGCTGCTTGAGCAGATTACCTAAGATCGTTTCCAGAGATAAATCTTCCGAAGCAAGTAGGTACTCCGAAATCAATGGCTGGAGCAGCTCTATCTGCTGGTTCATCTCCTCTTCAGTCGCCTCGCCATAGCTGCTCAATCGCAAACGGATCATACCATCCTTGGGCAAGTATGCCAAATGCATATAACTTGGCAACGCATTCTCCCAATCCTCAATGCGAATGGCTAATGTCGATTCGGGGATTCCAGATAATAACATGGTTTTGTGAATAATACCCCCTGCCTCTAATCTAATATAAGGTATCACTTGCTCCGTCATGGCAATCTGCATCTCATGCGGCACACCAGGCATAGCAACCAGCAACTTCTTCCCAATGCCTATCACCTCTTTCTCGAACACCATAATCGGTGCGCTACCTACTCTATTGGGCAGTATGGTAGCCGATTTGGGTACGAGCCATTGGGTGGCTGTCAAACGATTGAGCACATCAGGTCGCTCCTTATACCATGAATATATGTGTTCACGCACGCGAATATCCTCCACCAGCGAAGTGTTGAAATATTCGCAAAGTACCTGCTTGGTTATATCATCTTTTGTGGGCCCCAATCCACCAGTTGTCAGTACAATATCTGCATGTCCAAATGCCTCATCAATAGCAGTCAGTATATGCTGACGGTCATCATGCACAGAGGTAATCTGATGCAGCACAATGCCATACTCATTCAATCGCTGCGCCATCCACGCCGAGTTGGTATCCACCACCTGTCCTATCAGCAATTCGTCGCCTATTGTTATAATCTCAGCCTTCATACCCATGCCTTTACACTTTACACTTTACACTCTACACCTTTCCCTGTTTCTTCCATTCCTCCGCCACAAGGCAAAGTTCATCATACCACTCTTGTCCAAAACGGCGAATGAGTGGCTCTTTCAGGAATTGATAGATAGGCAAATGCAGTTTCTTGCCCAATACGCGAGCGCAGTGGCAAATATCCCAACGATGATACTCCACCCCTATCATATCGCCCACTTGATTCAGTCGAATGGGATACAAATGACACGAGATAGGTTTCTTGAAATCAATCTTGCCTGCGTTGTATGCTTTCTCAATGAGGCAATAGCACCAACCGTTGTGGTCTGTGCGCGCAAAGACACAGTCTTTGTCATTCACTATAGATGTTACTTTCTCGCCTGACGGGTCAAGATACGATAGTCCTTGCGCTTCCACCACGGCACGTGCCTCTTTGGTCATATCGGGCAGAAGGACAGGCAGAATCTCGCGTATTTTTTCTTCTTCCTCATCGGTGAGAGGTGCCCCTGCATCGCCCTCAATACAGCAGCAACCGCGACATTTATCCAAATCGCAGCAAAAGTCCTTCTCCAAGACATCCAAACTGACCAATGTATTCTGAATCAAGAACATAATATTCCTTCTACAAAGATTTTCACACCAATCAAAATCAGTATCGCTCCTCCGAGAATGGTTACATTCATTCTCAGTCGCGCACCTACCAAATGACCTATCACAAACCCCGTGAAGGAGAATAAGAAACAGGTCAGGGCTATCACTCCTACTGCCAACCAAAGCACCTCGGGATGAGGAATAAAGATAACACCCGTAGCCAATGTGTCCATAGATGTCGCAAATGCCAACGATAGCAGCGATAGCAATGAGAAATCGGCTAAGTGCGCCTCCTGATTGTCCTCTTTGAGCGAGTCATAAATCATTTTTCCTCCAATAAAGCCAAGTAACACAAGGGCTATCCATGGGGCAAAACGCTCAAAGAAAGATGCAAACAAACTACCCGCGAAATAACCTATCAATGGCATTCCCGCATGGAATACGCCAAATAGCAATGCCATAAGCAATGGTTTGATATAGCGAGGCACATAGCCGTGTGGTGAGGTCAGTCCTTTGCACACAGACACCGCAAAGCAGTCCATGGCCAAGCCCACTGCCAGTAATATGATTGTGAGTAAACTCATTTATGGTGTAAGGTGTATGGTGTAAAGGAAGGTATTACTATTAATCATCGTTTTACACGATAGCGTGCGCCCACTTTGCCTTTGGCAATATTCGTGAGTTTAGTTTTCACGAACTGACGGCGGATAGGCGAGATACGGTCGGTAAACACATGTGCCTCCAAGTGGTCATATTCATGTTGGATGATTCGCGCAGCAAAACCGTCATACGTTTCGGTATGCTCGGTAAAGTTCTCATCCATATAGCGAATAGTGATACTGGCAGGGCGAATTACATTCTCCGAGATGCCTGGCAAAGAGAGACAACCTTCCGAAAATGTGGTAGTATCTTCGCTCTCCTCTATAATAACAGGATTGATAAACACCTTCTTAAAGTCCTGACACTCAGGATAATCCTCTGCCAGTTCGGTACCATCCACAATAAAGAGGCGAATAGATTTGCCAATCTGAGGTGCAGCCAAGCCACAGCCTTCAGCCACCTCCAACGTCTCCCACATATCGGATAACAATTGCTTCACGTCAAGCGATTCGGGTGTTATATCCTCTGTGGGCTTACGCAACACGGGTTGCCCGTAAAGATAAATAGGTAGAATCATATTTTTGGTTGTATTTTTACTTGAATTACGAATTAGACTGCAAAGGTACTACAAAAAATGCAAATATGCAAGCATTTTATTCCAAATCGGTCATCATACCCGAAAATGACTGCCACAAACTATCATCAGGCACAGGGGCTGTGATAGTAATTGATTGTTTGCTGACAGGATGAACGAACTCAATCTGGCGGGCATGTAGCGATATACCGCCATCAGGGTTGCTGCGCTTGGCACCATACTTCAAGTCGCCTTTGATTGGACAACCTATCGCTGCCAACTGGCAACGAATCTGATGATGGCGACCCGTCTCCAGATTGATTTCTAATAGCATGTAGCGGTCGCCCTGAGCAATCACCTTGTATGTCAGTACAGCTCGTTTGGCACCTTTGGTATCGGATTTCACCACAAAGGACTTGTTCTGCTTCTCATTGCGCCATATGTAATTCTCGAGGCGATTGGTAAGTGGCAATTGGGGATTGGCAGGCACTATCGCCCAATAGGTCTTCTGAATTTGTTCGTGCGACTGAAACATCGCATTCAGTCTTGTGAGTGCTTTGCTTGTACGAGCAAACAATACCACACCCGTCGTAGGGCGGTCCAAGCGATGCGTAACGCCAAGAAATACTTCGCCTGGTTTTTGATACTTCTCTTTGATATACGCCTTTACCACATCCGAAAGAGGTGTATCCCCCGTCTTATCGCCTTGCACAATCTCGTGGCAGGTCTTGCTAATGGCTATAATGTGGTTGTCTTCGTATAATACTTGCATAAGAGGTTAGAGGTTAGAGGTTAAAGGTTAAAGACTGGAGAATGGCTTCTACCTCGCGGAGAGGGATAAGCACAAAGTCGCGCTCGTGCATACGTGGATGAGGAAGCGTGAGGGTATCGGTTTTACATTCCACCTGAGTTTGAATTCCCGATTCTCGACTCCCGATTCCCGTTTCCTGATTCACGCTTCCCGACTCCCGATTCCCGATTCCCGCTTGCAGCAGGTCTATATCAATCACCCTATCGTGATACACGCCATTGACCGATTTCTCGGTTCTTCCCATCTCGCGTTCTATATGCTGAGTTATCAGCAACACTTCTTCGGGCGAATGGTCAGTACGGCACACAACCACCACGTTCGCAAACTCATTCTCCGAGGCAAAGCCCTGTGGTGCGCTTCTATAAATAGAGGAACAGGCTATGCACTCCCCTACGCGCTCATGCAGCAACTGAAGCGCCATGCGGAGATTCGCCTCACGATCGCCCAAGTTTGTTCCTATTCCAAAGTAGATAAGCATTGTATGGGGTTGTGGAATGTAGCAAAGGGTGTAGAGGGTTATTATGGGACTGCTACAAATTCATAATCAATCTTTTCGCCCATCGTTACCAACATATAGTATGGCTCTTTGTCCTCATCTTTCATCGAGTCCACCACAATGCAGGTCATTCCCTTCACTTGGGTAATCTCACGCGAATGGTCATGACCCGACCATACCATTTCTACGCCATGCTTCGTAAAGAGATTGAGCAATGCGTATGTCTCTTCCAACGTGTAATTGGATGTATGTCCCTGTGAACCATCGCGCTTGAAGAAATGCGTATGCGTACATGCCACGATATGACGGAAGTCTTGCTTATCAGCCCAATCCAGCGTTTGCTCCAACCATTGTAGTTGATTCTTGCCCACAGTGCCATCTGCTGAATCATAAACGACAAACAAGTCTTGCTTGCCAGATGGAGTCTGCACCACGAAGTAATAACTGCTGGTTTTGAATGCATTGATAAACTTCTCCCACAAACTGAAATATATATCATGATTACCACACACAGCCATTAGTGTATCGGCTTTCATCTGTTGATTGGCTAAAACCTTTTGGGGTGCAAGTGACTCTTGTACATAGGCAAAGTCTGTTCTTGCATCAATAATATCACCTAAATGCACAGCCACCGGACATAACACATCCTCGCGATACGTATTGATAAAATATTCCCAACGTGTACGAGTTTTGGTAATATGCGTATCGGTGCAGACATAGACATGATAGTCATCCGCTGGAGCCTGTAATGTGGCAAAACCCGTTTGTTGGTTATACTTTTGAGACACTTCGAATCGCTTATCAATCGTTGGCGATGTACCCGCAAACATACCCACCATATCCAATCGTGCATCAGGGCCACATGCCGTGAAGATGGAACCAAGAACAAGGAGCAAGGAACCAAGACAAATTTGTATATTCTTTTTCATAATTCTTAATTCAAAATTCTTAATTAAAAACGGTATTCTACTCCCGCACGTACTTCTGCTCCATAGTAATGCGCATTCAAATGGAACATACCTGCCAGTTTGTATTTGCCTGACAGGCGTACACGCCAATGCTTGGTAATATCATACCATCCACCCAGATAAAACATAGGTTGCCACATGCGCTCCACTTGGTAGTTATCCATATTGGAGAGGCACAGACTGATGTTCCAAGGTGAGGTTTGTGGACGCACAAATGCCTCTACGCGATAGACAGCATCAAAGGGTTCTAAGATCATTTCATCTTCGCTGCGATTGATATATGGCAATGGCGTAATAATACGCGTTGCCATACCCACTTGCACATTGACGTACTGCATCTTGTACCCCACAGATAGTGCATGAACGAAATCACGAAAGCTATCACGGCTCACAAAACGCATCAACAATCTATCTTCAATATACAACTCGCCAATTGGCAATATGAACTTCGGGCGCAACTGAACACCCATTGCATGAAAATTGGCTGTACTGGTACGCACATTTGCTTGCATATCAAAATGCTGATTGATAGGCATATAGGCATCTAAATCAAAATTGGCATACGAGCCGTATGTCAGATTATGACCATATCCCGCATGTAGCGATACACTATACTGCGAATCGCCAGGTTGCACTTGCGCCACTGCCGATAAAGCGAGGCACAAGAAGGTAAGAATAAATACTAATTTCTGTTTCATATCATTGAATCACCTAAATTACGGTGCAAAGGTACGGCTTTTTTTGCATATTTGCAAGAGCCAATAAGCAAATTAATGTATAAAAAGCAATTCGCGATACTTAGGCAGTGGCCATAGTTGGTCATCTATCACCATTTCCAAATCGTCCACGTGGTTGCGAATCTCCTCCATGAGTGGCACTAATTGGTCGTGGAACGTGATGGCACGCGCGCGTTGGTCATCAATGTGGTTCGCGCGCGCACGTTCCTTATTCATCTCCTCTACCCTCGCCACAATGGCACTGGCATGGTTTTCGATACGACGAATCAGCAACAAGTCCTGCTCGTTGAGCCCAGTAGCCTCATCCGCACTAAACACCTGCTTCACACTCAGTACGTTTTGCAGCAATATTGTCTGATAACGTTTGGCAGCGGGAATGACATGATTAATGACCAAATCCCCTAAGACACGCGACTCTATTTGCAGTTTCATGGAGTAGTTTTCCCATTTCACTTCGCTACGCGCCAATAGTTCGGCATGATTGAGCACGCCTGTTGAGCCGAACATTTGTACGCTCTCCGTCTTGAGGTATTGGTCAATCATCAGTGGCACGCTGGTCTCGGTGTCCAACCCGCGCTTTTTCGCTTCTTGCTGCCATGCCTCGCTATAGCCATTGCCATCAAAACGGATATCACGACAATCGTGCAAGCAACGCTTGATGACTGTAAACAGCGCACGCTCTTTGGCTTCGCCTTTGGCGATTAGTGCGTCCACCTCTTCGCGAAAACGATTCAGTTGCTCTGCCACTACGGCATTCAGTGCCAATACGGCAGCACCACAGTTGGCAGATGAACCCACTGCACGAAACTCAAAACGATTACCCGTAAACGCAAAAGGCGAAGTGCGGTTGCGGTCGGTATTGTCCAACAGAATCTCAGGGATATTGCCCACGCCAAGTTTCATCTCCTTCTTAGCATTGATGATGATACCTTTGTCCACATCGGCATGCTCTATCTGGTCAAGTGCCTCGTTGATTTGCGTACCGAGGAAGACGGATATGATAGCAGGCGGAGCCTCATGCCCACCCAAACGATGGGCATTGGTAGCCGAAGCGATAGAGGCTTTCAGCAATCCATTATGGCGATGCACCGCCTTCAATACATTCACGAGGAAGGTAACAAACTGCAAGTTGTGGTATGGATTCTTACCTGGGGCAAGCAAGTTCACGCCCGTGTTTGTACCTAATGACCAGTTGCAGTGCTTACCGCTACCGTTCACGCCACCAAAGGGCTTTTCGTGGAACAGCACACGGAACTGATGATGGTGCGCCACCTGCTCCATGAGCGACATGAGCAATTGGTTGTGATCGCTGCTGAGATTGGCTTCTTCGTAAATGGGTGCCAACTCAAATTGGTTTGGTGCCACCTCGTTGTGGCGTGTTTTGATTGGGATACCGAGTTTCAGTGCCTCTTGCTCCAATTCGGTCATGAATGCCAACACACGTTCGGGAATAGTGCCTAAATAGTGGTCATCCAATTGCTGACTCTTGCTGGCATAGTGTCCCATGAGTGTGCGACCTGTCATCATCAGGTCGGGGCGGGCGTTGTAGAGTGCTTCATCCACGAGAAAGAACTCTTGCTCTGTTCCCAAATAGGTATATACACGTTTTACGTTCTTGTCAAAGTAGTTTGCCACAGCCGTTGCAGCCTTACCCACAGCAGTGATGGAGCGCAACAGAGGGGTCTTGTAGTCCAATGCCTCACCTGTATATGCCACAAAGATAGTAGGGATACACAATCTATCGCCAATCACGAATGCGGGGGAAGAAGGGTCCCATGCCGAGTAACCACGTGCCTCAAAGGTATTGCGGATACCGCCGTTTGGGAAGGAGGAGGCATCTGGTTCTTGCTGATAGAGTACCGAACCAGAGAATTTCTCCATAGGTGCGCCTTTGTCATCAAAATCGAAGAAGGCATCGTGTTTCTCGGCTGTGCCACCTGTCAGGGGTTGAAACCAGTGGGTATAGTGAGTAGCCCCCTGCTCCATCGCCCATTTCTTCATACCGATGGCTACGCTGTTGGCTATATCGCGACTGAGGGTCTTCTCATTGTCCATGAGGTCAAATAGTTCCTCTACGATATTGCTGGCGATATACTCTTTCATTTTCTCGCGTGTAAAGACGTTTTGCGAGAAGATGACACTGGCGCGCAGAGTAGCGGGTACTTGTTGGGGTTGATGCGCCCACGCTGTTTTTAGGGCTTCAAATCGAATATTCGACATAGATTTTACGCTGATTTTTGTTTTCAATCTGATTATTTTCCTAAATCAGCCACAAAAGTACTACTTTTTCTTGAATTATGCAAATGTTTTTACAGAATTAGGGTATTTTTTTGTATAGTATTATCATTTCATGCCATTTTCATACTCATTACCCTGCCAAACTACAGGGAAAGTATTGGGCATTCCTAAATACCCATTCTACATTTTTGCATTCCCCACAAACTAATAATCCGCATAACCGATTCTGTTACTTTCGATTATGCGGATTGGTATTTTTAGGTATATCTATTCAACTGCCTTCCCACGGACTTTTTGCGGACATTCTTCTCTGTATCCTTAGCCCACATTCGCCATGTCCGTGAAGATAAACTACTTATCGTTATAGTGTCCGTAAGCCGTGAGAACCTCCACATATATCTCATTCTCATAGATTCGATATACTAAACGATGTTTTTTGGTAATTTGACGACTCCAACGACCTTCTGGTTGCCCCTTCAGCGGTTCAGGATGTCCAGTGCCTACTTTGGGATGTTCCACTAATTCGTTTAGAAGGCGAACTGCTTTTTGGAATGCAGCAGGTTCGCTCCTTTTCAACTTACGCAAATCTTCTTCTGCTCTTGGGGAATAGATAATTGTGTACATAATCAAAGAGCATTCAGCCAAGCGTTCATCTCGGACTTATTGGTAAATGTAATTCCCTTTCCCTCTTTAATATCCTTCTCAGCCTCCTCTACTCGTGCAAAAAACTCCTCCTTACTCATCAGCGTAGGATCATTGGCTATTTGCTTAGCCATACGGCGCAAGTACTTAGCCACTTTGCTAAGTGTATTTTTATCTTCTGCTATGATTCCCAAATTGCGCAGGATTTCTCCGTCTAATTGTACTGTTGCCATAGTATATACATTATAATATTGTCAAACATTTTGCTTTTTCGCTGCAAAGTTACTGCTTTTTATTGAATTATGCAAATCGCTGAGATATTTTTGTCTATTTTTTACTATGAACAACATGCTTTCCTACCTACTTCCGAAGATTTTACGGGTTCATAACGGGTTTTTGACGGGTTGATAGTGGCACATCGTAAGCCTATCGGTATCTTATCCGTGGCTTGTGTACACTCAAAACAGAATAGATTGTTAATCTATTGCTTGACTTGTTCCTCTACTACTTTGCGGATTTTGGGTGTCAGGTATTTGTATGCCTCACGTGCGGCTTGTTGATAGTTGTGGGTGTGTCCACCTTTCTCCGTGAACATGTTTTCATACACACGTTGCCCTGTCGTAGTCTTGGTAATCGATACAGTGGCGTCCACATATACGAAATAGGTATTCACATCGCCCATTGTTACGGTATTGTACTCGCGCGCTTGGGCTGAAATATTGATTATCCAATCCGCTGTGCTCGGGTCAGTCACGAAGTTACACCCCAATGGACTCAATGCCCCTTTCAATTCCTCTTGCAAAGCGGGATAAATACTCTCAAATGCTGTTGCATGAACTTTGATGCAGATTGTCAGGGCATTTTTGAGTTGTGCGACCATTGCCATAAGGCGTTGCTGCAATGTGCGTGTTTCGCTGAGCATAAGCGTTTCTTCGGTGGCATCGGTATCTACTGCCACCAATAGTTTCTGTGCTTCATCCACTTCCGTGAATAGGGGCAATGCTTTTTCGGCTGCGCTACGCGCTTGCAGTTTCTGTCCTGTGGCGATGAGTTGGTCCACTTGGTCGAGCGACATCTCCACCTTGGTGAGTGCTACGGTGATTTGCTTCTCTAATTGGCGGATAAGAGTGCTTTTCTTTACGTAGGCAAAGGCAGCGATAGTGCCTGTTTGTGGATTACGCCATGATTCTATTTGCAGCCCAGGGATTTTCATATCCACCGTTGTGGTGGTAGAGGAAGTGAACTCGCGTATGGATTGACGGAACGTGCCTTCGTTGGAGCGAAGGGTTTGGCTAAGCGCATTCTTGGTGGTGTTATTCTTGACATGTACGCGGATAGTGGATATGGCTTCTACGCGCGCTGCATCTTTGAGGCGTTGAGTAGCAACTTCTTGGCGTTCACTGCCTGTGGGTGCACCTTCGGCGTAGCCCGTAAAATACTCGCTATCGGGATAATCCAAGCGTCGCAAGTCGTGGTCGCACCACGCTGGTGGCATTTGGGCGAAAGCAGCAACGGTAGCTATTGCCCAACAGAAAAGAGATGTCAAAAGAGTTTTCTTCATATTGTTGGTGCTTTTAGTTTTCGTGATGAGTTCTTGGATATTGAATATTTCTTACGTTTCTCAGTCTTTTTTGCAAAATACTGCGTAATTCATTTATTTTTAGTACCTTTGCAACATATTTTCATTGACAATCGGAAGTACGGCTACATATTTTACATGATTTTCGTGAATAAGAGAAATAGATAGAAATTTCAATATATCACAGAACGTGGGTGCTTTGGGCAGTTGATTGTAACAGTATATAAGCATATTGCTAATCAGCGAAGAGTGAAAACGCCGATTAGCAATATATGTATGAATAAACTACGGCAAACAAACAACACGGAACCCAATGTAGCAGTAGCGAAGTCCAGGAGAGTAGCCGTTACGGCGGGCAACGCGACAGCCGGAAGCAGTGTAGTCCCAGCTACCGCCCCGACTCACGCGGTGGTTCCCCGACGAAGGACCTACAGGATTGTTGGTATCGTAACTCACATACGAACTGGCATACCAGTCTTTGCACCACTCACATACATTACCCGACATATCATAAATACCCAACGCATTCGCGCGTTTTGAACCTACAATATGTGTACTGATACCACTATTATTATAGTACCACGCCACAGCATCAATCATATTGCTGCCTGCGTATTTAGCTCCTTCATTCTTATTGCCACCACGAGCCGCATATTCCCATTGCGCCTCGGTAGGCAGGGTATAAGTGCGACCTGTCTTATTACTCAACAGACGACAGAACTCCATAGCCTCGTCCCAAGTTACAAAATACATTGGATAATCAGGACCAACGCCATTTGTACCACTTGCATTTTCTTTGGATTTCTGTTGATAGATACTGGTACCTACCACTTTTTCCCATTGGGATTGGGTTACTTCCAACATGCCAATATAGAAGCCATCCACGGTAACACGACGGACATTTTGTTCATCGTTTTCGCAATCGCTTTGCTCGGAAGTACAGCCCATGAGGAAATCACCGCCTTCTACCCAAATCATTTTCATGTTGATACCCCAAGCAGTTTCAATAAAGTCCTGATTAGCAACAGGGGCAGGTTGCGTTGAAGTAGAAGTAGAAGTTGTTGTGGTAGTTGCCATTGTACGAGTTGGCATTTTACCTTCCACCAATGTTTGCGAGCATTTGATACATGCCTCTGCCATTTTCGTAGGGTCTTTAGGTGCTACTGCAGGAGGGGTACTACTCATCACACCACCTGTTTCTACATCCAGAATCTTGGCTGCGATGATGATGTTTTGGTCATCATAGATGGCAGCCTCAGCAATCAGCACATACGCTGCGCCTGTCATCTCACCCAAACGCTTGATTTGTTCATCGCTGACCATACCTGTGCGTTGGAAATTCTGCTCGCCTGTAATGGCAGCCATGTCCACACGATCATAACCCTCGTAGCCTGCGTTGCTGGAAATGGCATAGGTCAAACTACTTCGCACTTGCAGCAACACACCATAAGGCACATTGCCCATTTTGTCCACCGTTTCGAGGATGGCTACTTTTTTGACGTCTGTTTGTGCAAAGACAGAGAGGCATAGGAAAGCAAGAATAAGAGGAAATAAAATTCGTTTCATGATTATTGCATATCTTGTTGCAGGTTTTTGTCAAACTCTTCGGCGAACTTTTGGTAGTCCATATCCAATTGCAGTTCTTCATCTTCTTGAATACCCTCATAAATAGGCTCTAACAACTCATCTTTGGCTACCTCTACCACCATGTAATGCTTGAATAGTTTTTCGCCATTGAGGACATAGGAGGTAGTTTTGCGACATGCGATACGGTAGCCTGTACTTTGCTCAACTGCGGTCAAAGTCATGCCCTCCATGCGTTGTTTAGACTCGCGAGTGAGGTTAATGCGCATCGTTTTCTTGTAATTGCTCACAATTGCCTGCACACTGGTGTTGATTTGCGAAGCCATTTCCTCCAATGCAGCCGAGCGTGCTAATTCTACAGCCATCTGTTGGTCGTAATCTTCGCCTATACCGCGACCGCGAATAAGGGTAGCAGTTGTCAAGAGATCGCTACATGGCTCACTCACCTCTACCTCTTGTGCTGCTTGCGCTTCTGCACGGGCTTTGGCGCGGGCTGCTGCCTCAGCGGCTTTTTCTTCTTCTACGCGCTTGGCATTAGCAATACTATCCATACGGATTTGATGACGGAGGGCAGCCTCTTCAGCATCAAACTGCTGTTGTTGCTCCCATTTGGCTTTCTCTGCTGCTTTTCTCTCTTTGCGTGTTTGTGCAGTTGCAGGAACGGCTACAATAGCCAACGCCATAAGGGCGAGAATGATTGTCTTTTTCATTGTTGTAGTATTTTAGTACGTTTGTATTTATGTTATTATTATTCAAACCGTTATACACATACAAAAAAGCGCGGAACTTGCCTTTTGCCAGTTCCACGAATTGAGGCTCTCGCATTGCCTTGGAATTTAGAACCGACAACGCGAAGCCCACGCCGAATATAAAATATACTCTCGTGCTACATAGTTAAGGTACGCGTGTGCGCATACGTATATACGCAAAAGACGTACCAAAATAGGCACAAGAGGGATAATCTTATATCCCGTAGGACATCTATCGTTGCTAAGTCCTGAAATTCCCTGAAACTTGCGAGATTTCAATTCGTCAGAACAGAGCGCAATAAACGCCTTTTTAATATGTCTGCCGAGCAGTTAATAGTTAATAATTAATAGTTAATATCTTCTATCAACCTCTTTGCGACTGCAAAGGTACAACATTTTTGTGATATATGCAAGATATTGCACAAAAAAATCGCCATTCATGTTCGAAAACACAAATGGCGATTTAGGCACAATCTTAACAAAACGCACTTTTTTCGTTTGGGCGGTCTCGGGGAGTTCTCTCGGAGTTCTCAGGGTTGTCTCTCGGTAAAATTGGGCAACGGATCAAGAAACGAAAAGAGAAAGAATCTTAAGAAAACGCACTTTTTTTGGGGGATGCGGGATGCGCCCTCGCATTAAGTGATACACTCTGTAACAAATACAATATCACAGAATATGGGCGGTCGTGCCTACCCTGTACGGCACTACCCTATAGCCATACGGCTGCGCGACCGCGGTGGGTCACGCCATTCTATGTCTTGCGCTATTTCCTCAGAGTGGGGACTCTTCGGGCGCAAGACTCGAAGTGCCATTCAAGGCACTTCTTCACCTCGAAAGTACGGTCGCTTAATGCAGCCCATTTGCAACAAAATCGCACTCGAAAGTTAACTTTCGCGCTATTTTGTTGCAAATGTGCATTATTTGTAGTACCTTTGCAGCGGGAATGTGATAACAAACACCTTATTGTAGTATGAAAACGAAGATTGCATATTTTTCTCTATGTGCCTTACTCTTGGTGGCATGTGCGCCTTCGGACAGCGAATGTGCACAGCAGTTAGTGCAACATGCACAAACATTGGTTGATAATGGACAATGGCGACAAGCACGTATCGTATTAGACTCGTTGCATGCTGCGTATCCACGCGAAGTAGCACAACGTCGTGTGGCAAAAGCACTGAACGACAGTATCACCTATCTGGAAGCCCAACGAACACTCGCATACGCAGACAGTATGCTGCCACCTCTGCTCGAACAGTCAGACAAACTGCTCAAGCAATTTAAGTACGAGAAAAACGACAAGTACGAGGACAAAGGGCGATATGTTCATCGTTTGCTCAATACAGGAGGGAATACCTCGCGTAATTTCTTGCAGGCATACGTGCGAGATGACCGTCAAACGATAGTCAAGAGTTATTACTACGGCTCCTACAAAGTGAATCAGCAACAAGTTACCCTGTCCGCTCAAGGGGAAGAAATGCGTTTTGCGGGCAGCAATCATGCTTTTGAAGCCGAAGGATGGCACGAGATAATGACCCTGGAAGATGAATCAGCCTTGCAGTTGCTCAACTTCGTTAGCGCACACTACAGCGACCGTGTTCGTGTGCACGGAGCAGGCGAAAAGCCTACACATACTTGGGTGTACTATCTCAATGATAAAGAAAAAGAAGCACTCTCGCAGACCTACCAATTAGGTTTTCTGATGAAAGATATTTTGCGTTTGGAGCAGATGGGCAACACGGCTCGCAATCAAATAGCCTATTACGAAAGGAAGTATCTGAACGCAGTGCCAACCGCCAATGAGTGATTAGAAATAACACTCGTTGCATATAGGAACAGTATGGCTACTGAGCAAGACTTGCCGACGGAAATCGTCGGCATTTTTGTTGTGCCATACTTGCTGTATGTCTTGCGTTAATAGCGAACCAAAAGCATGCTCGCCCGCCTTGTCATAGCAGCATGGTAGGAGTTCGCCAGCTGTGGTAACTACGCAACCAGACCAGAGGCGATAACAAGGAGTGTTGTTATGGCGAAGAGTGAAAGGTGCGGGGCGATGGAGTTGGTAGGTGCCATCGGTTTGGCGATGGTATCTGGAGTAGCGTTGGTTGGTAGGCATGAGCGGATGTCCGTGCTGATAATCATACAGTTGGGCGGTCTTAAAGACCAAATGTGTTGCACCTAATTGTTGGTAGTGGCGCTTTATCCATTGCCATTCGTGTTCGTTGGTGCGTAGGCGAAGGACTTGCAGTTCGATACAAATGGTTGAACCGTATTGCGCTTTTGCCTCACGCAGAAACTGCAAGCCCTCTAAGGCGCGATGCAGGCTGCCCCCTACACGATAAGCCGCATAGGATTCCTCCGAAAAGCCATCAATAGACACAATGATACGATTCAAGCCACTTTGCACCAATTCTTGTGCCATAGTGTGGGTTAGGGCTTGTGCATTGGTGGAAACAATGGTAAACAGTCCTGCCTCGTGTGCGCGCGCAATCATTTTAGGTAGAAGAGGATTGAGCAAGGGTTCGCCTTGAAAGTAAAACTGTATGGTATGTGCTGTGGATTGTAGTTGGGTGAGGATACGCAAATAGGTATCCCATGTCATGTTCTGTGCTTTGTGCGGGGTGTTGCTATTCGAGCGTTGCCCCACCGGACATGCTGGGCAACGCAGTTGGCAGTAGTTGGCAGGCTCGATACTAACGAATGTAGGCAAATGACGCACGCGCACTATCCCGAACAATGATAGTGCGTAACTCCACCAACAGCGTAGTTGATTGGTAATTCTACTGGCAAGGAATCTTATTGACACGACGTTCGTGACGGCCTCCTTCAAACTCGGTTGTCAAGAAGATTTTGACCAATTCGATGGCTTTCTCCTTGGAGATATAGTTGGCAGGCAAGCCGATGATATTGGCATTGTTATGCTGGCGAGCCAGACGCGCTAAAGGCTCGTCCCAACAGAGTGCAGCACGGATACCCTGATGATGGTTGCAAGTCATGGTGATACCATTGCCTGTAGAGCAGATAGCGATACCCATATCGTTGGTGCCATTTTCCACTGAGGTTGCCAAAGGATGAGCAAAATCAGGGTAATCGCAACTCTCGGTAGAAGGGCAACCGTAGTCGGTTACTTGTATGCCCTGCTCTTGCAGCCAATCTATGACCGTTTGTTTAAGTGCAAAGCCCGCGTGATCGCTGGCGATGCCGAGTTTGAGATTTGTCATGTTTATAGGGTTGTATAGGGTTGTTTAGTTGGGTGTTGTTTGGTTGTATGGGCAAACATGTTGGCACTCCAAGCAGTGGTGGGTGGTGTATGCTATACATTGGCGAGCATCCCATTTCTCATTGCGCAGTGCGCCCGTGGGGCAAGCATCCAAGCAGAGGCGGCAGTTGGAGCAGGTTGGGGCGATTGGCGATTGGTGATTGGTGATTGGCAATTGGTTAATGACAATCTCCCCCGGGTGTACCATACTGCCCAAGGTAGGATGGATAAGTTGGTGGTTCTTGCCGATAAATCCGAGTCCTGCCTCCATGCACCATCGCCTTTCTAACATAGGTGCGGAGTCGCAAAATATATGTTGGTGTGTGGCGGACACGATGTCCTCGCCAAATGCCTGCTTTAGTCTGGCTTCGAGGGTATAGAGCAGCGATTTCACGCGTCGGTGATAGTCTCTGCCCGAATGTTCGAAACGCAACAAACAAACGACTACCGCCTGTGCATCAGGAACTAAGATAGCAGGGTTATACCGTTTCTCGCGGTTACGCTCCAGATAATCCATCTCGCCGTGCAGTCCCTCAGCGAGCCAATGATCCATGAATTGTGCATCATCATCTAAACGATGAACGGGAGCCACACCGCAGGCATCAAAGCCCACCTCGCGTGCCAGTTTACAGATATTTTCTGATGTCAGTATCAAGTTTCTCGAAGTCGATATACCTACCTTGCACATTGCCATTTCTGTCCAATAAGAAGAGGGTAGGCAACGCTTGTACATTGTACAGCATCAACACTTGTACGGCATTATTTTGGTCGGCATGAACGGTAATCCATGGTAGGTTCTCCACTGTTTGTTCCCACAGCAGTTTATTGCGGTCGATGGATACAGAGTATATTTCCAAGCCACGTTTCTGGTATTTATTGTACAGTTCACGCAATTCGAAATTGTATCCCACTGAATTTTCCATTTCCGATGATGAGAAGTCCAATACGACCACGTCGCCTTGCAGGTCAGATAATGACTGCATTTCTCCCATTTCATCGGGCAAAGTGATGTCCAACACGGAGTTTTCTGCCTCATCAATAAACTGGCGCATGGTTTGTTGGTTCTTGATGGAACGCTCGGCTTGCAAGATTTCCAATACTTGGTTATAAAGCACCTTGGTGCGCTCGTACTCTGGCAACCATGTGTAGAACGAGGTGGCTACCGCTTGATACATGCGTCGGTCGGATGGGTCGAGGATATTCCAAATGTATTGTCTGCCTTGTTTCAAAAACACGGCATAGTAAGCAGCCAACGAACCAGGGTTTGCCATAATCACTTGCTTGGCTTCTTCGCGCAACTCCTCGCGTGATGCATTGCGAGCAGTGGCACGCAATTGAGCCATGATGAGCGAATTGTGGCTACCCTCGATGGACAATGTGTATGGCAAACTGTCGCGTGTGGTACTAATGCTGATGGTCTCGGTGGAATCGACAGCCAAAGGCAGAGATTGCGTGCCGATACGCAAGCGATAGAAATCAGGATAGGCAGGTGCTGGAGCCTCCAACACAAAGGTACCATCCTCATCTAATTTGCATGAATCCACTACACTGGTTTGGGTCAATGCGGTATGTTCCAAATAGAGCATTTCGCCCGCAGCATTAGCGACTGTACCATTTACGGTAAACGTTTCTGTGCGTTGGCAACCCACCAAGGCCAATGCCAGCAAACCAACAATAAGAAATCTTCTATTATTCATAATTCGTAATACTTAATCCAACATTAACTAAACACCATCGCCAAATTGCCAAACATCAGTTTACATGCAATAGCCAATACGATGATACCAAAGAACTTGCGCAGAATATATAGGGTAGTTTGCCCTACATATTTATTGAGCCAGTTGGTACCTACCAGTACCAAGAACAACGTACAGGTATTCAACGCTACCGAAATGACCAAGTTGATGATATCATACTCGGCAGTAATGGAAAGCAGAGCCGTAAAAGCACCTGGACCCGCGTACATTGGAAACGCCAATGGCACGATACTACCAGAACCCTCTAAGCCTTCGTTCTTGAAGATGGTAACATCTAATACCATTTCTAATGCCATGAGGAAGATGACAAATCCACCCGCAATAGCAAAGTATTCGATTTTCACTCCGAATAGCTTTAGCACCCATTCCCCTGCGAAGAGGAAAGTGATAAGAATCACGATGGTGGCGATACAAACTTTCAATGGATTGATTTTTACTCCTTTGCGTTGCATATTGAGCGTTACGGGCAAGTTGCCCAATGGGTCAATAATCGCAAATAGGAAGATGAATGATGACAATACTTGCCAAATGTCAAATGTTCCAAAAAACTCTGTCATATACTTATTTTTTTGTTTATTTCACAAATATGCTGCAAAATTACTGCTTTTTTTGCAAATATGCAAATACTTTCTGCGCTTTTGCTTGCATATTTGCATTTTTTGTTGTACCTTTGCACCCGAATTTGAAATTGGTGCTTTGTGCGCACTTTGAAACAGCAAAACTTTTTTAACTCAAATTATATTTATGATTAACTCTCAAGACGTAAAGAACGGTGTATGTATCCGCATGGACGGCCGTTTGTATTTTGTAATTGACTTCCTGCACGTTAAGCCAGGAAAAGGTAACACCATTATGCGTGTGAAATTCAAAGATGTAGTGGATGGTCGCGTATTGGAGCGTCGC
Source organism: Bacteroidales bacterium (assembly GCA_015061165.1). Taxonomy (GTDB): domain Bacteria; phylum Bacteroidota; class Bacteroidia; order Bacteroidales; family Paludibacteraceae; genus Colicola. The sequence goes on along the minus strand of SUXC01000001.1, from coordinate 90,229 downwards.
TTCAATATCGGCGAGAAATTGGAGGATGTTCGCGTAGAGCGCCGTCCATATCAATACCTCTATAAAGAGGGTGAGGACTATATCTTCATGAACCAAGAGACTTTTGAGCAAGTGCCTATCGGCCATGACCTTATCACTGGTGTAGATTTCTTGAAAGAGGGTTTTGTTTGCGACGTTGTATCTGACGCAAGCACCGATACTATCCTCTTTGCTGAGTTGCCAACTAAGGTGGAGTTGGCTATCTCTTACACCGAGCCAGGTCTCAAAGGCGATACCGCTACCAACACCCTCAAACCTGCTACTCTCGAGACAGGTGCTGAGATCCGCGTTCCTCTCTTCTGCAACGAAGGTGAGATTATCCGCGTAGATACCCGCGATGGTAGCTACTGCGAGCGCGTTCGCTAATCGTATTAGTTTTGGTCTAATGTGGACAACAATACTACACCACACTACACCATTCTAAACAATACTACACCATGCAAAAAGTTTCAAAGGTTTCAATCATTCACTACTGGAACCCTTGAAACTTTTTCTTCTTAATTCAAAATTCATAATTCAAAATTGCCACGTATGCTCGCCTCTCACCCTAAAATAGACCTCCCCATTCTTCACCTCGTAGGCGAAGAAGCCGACCGTCTCGGCTTGGAGTGCTATGTCATTGGCGGTTATGTGCGCGATATCTTCTTGCATCGCGAGAGTACCGACATTGATGTAGTCGTGGTAGGTAAGAACACCCTACTTGCCCACGAGGCAAGTCAGGGAACCCGTTGTGGCATTGACCTCGCGCAAGCCGTTGCCAAACGCCTCGGCAAAGGGGCACACCTTAGTGTCTTCAAGACTTACGGTACTGCCCAAGTCAAAGTGCACCCCACTCGCCCACGAGGCTTGTCGGGGACCCCGCAGCGTGGAAAGATAGAGTTGGAATTCGTAGGTGCTCGCCGTGAGAGTTATCAACATGATTCGCGCAACCCAATTGTGGAAGACGGTACGCTGGAGGATGACCAGAATCGCCGCGACTTTACTATCAACGCCATGGCTGTGTGTCTTAATAAAGACCGCTATGGCGAACTGCTTGATCCCTTCGGTGGCATACACGATATGAACGAGTGCACTATCCGCACACCCCTCGACCCTGATATCACCTACAGCGATGACCCGCTTCGTATGATGCGTGCCATCCGCTTTGCCACGCAACTGGGCTTCTACTTAGATAGAGAAACCTTCGATTCCATCGAGAGAAATCGCGAACGAATCAAGATCATCACCAAAGAGCGCATTGTAGAGGAACTCAACAAGATTATGCTCTCGCGCAAGCCGTCCGTGGGGTGGATATTGCTTGACAAGACAGGACTCCTTCCGCTGATTTTCCCCGAATTATCCGCACTCAAAGGCGTAGAGACCAAAGATGGCAAAGGGCACAAAGATGTGTTCTTCCACACGCTGCAAGTATTGGATAATTTGTCGATGAAATCGGACAATTTGTGGCTTCGTTGGGCTGCATTACTACACGATATAGGCAAACCTAAATCCAAAGCATGGGACGACCATGCGGGCTGGACTTTCCGCAACCATAACTATCTCGGCGCAAAGATGATTCCGCGTATCTTCAAGACCATGAAGATGCCACAGAACGAGAAGATGCAGTATGTCATCAAGATGGTAGACCTGCATATGCGCCCAATCAATCTCATCGAAGATACGGTTACCGATTCGGCAGTACGCCGCCTATTGTTTGAGGCAGGCAACGATATAGATGACCTCATGCTCCTTTGCGATGCAGATATCACTTCGCGCAACGAAGAGAAAGTGCGTCGCTTCCACAAGAATTACGAACTGGTACGGCAGAAGATGATTGAACTGGAGGAGAAAGACCGTATCCGCAATTTCCAACCGCCTGTGCGTGGCGAAGAGATTATGCAGCTATTGAATCTCGAACCTTGCTCGCGTGTGGGCGAACTCAAGAATGCAATCAAAGATGCCATACTCGACGGCATTATTCCTAACGAGTACGAGGCAGCCAAAGCATATTTAATGAAGATAGCTAACCAAGAGTAGTTATGAAAAAGTATGATTTTCTCATCATCGGTGGCGGTGTAGCGGGTATGAGTTTTGCGCTCAAAGTGGCTCGCACACAGAAGTATCGTATTGCACTCTGCTGCAAGACGACTCTCGAAGAAACCAACACCAGCCGTGCGCAAGGCGGTATCGCCAGTGTGACCAACATGCTCGTAGATGACTTCGAAAAGCACATCCACGACACTATGGTAGCAGGCGACTGGCTCAGCGACCCTGCTGCGGTGGAGCAAGTGGTGCGCCAGGCACCTAAGCAGATAGAGGAACTAGTCAATTGGGGTGTGAACTTCGACAAGAAGGAGGACGGCACGTTTGACCTTCACCGCGAAGGCGGTCACTCTGAGTTCCGTATCCTCCACCATGCCGACGACACAGGCGCGGAGATCCAACGCGGACTGATGGCTGCGGTGCGCGCTAACCCATACATTGATGTGTTGGAGAATCACTTTGCCGTGGAGATTATCACCCAACACCACTTAGGTGTGCGCGTTACTCGTCGTACACCCGATATTGAGTGCTATGGCGCGTATATCCTCAACCCCGAGACGGGCAAGATTGATACCTATCTGAGCCGTATCACGTTGATGGCTACAGGTGGCACGGGAGCAGTCTATGCCACTACCACCAACCCGAATGTGGCTACGGGCGACGGTATCGCGATGGTCTATCGTGCCAAAGGATTGGTCAAGGATATGGAGTTTGTGCAGTTTCACCCAACCGCACTTTTCAACCCTGCCGAGCGACACCCTGCCTACCTCATCACTGAGGCTATGCGTGGTTATGGCGGTATATTGCGCCTGCCTAATGGCGAGGAGTTTATGCAGAAGTACGACAAGCGTCTCTCGCTTGCGCCACGCGATATTGTGGCACGCGCTATTGATAATGAGATGAAGATTCATGGTCTTGACCATGTCTGCCTCGACGTTACGCACAAAGACCCTGAAGAAACCAAGCACCACTTCCCCAATATCTACGCCAAGTGCCTGAGCATAGGCATTGATATCACGAAAGAGTATATCCCAGTAGCCCCTTGTGCGCACTATATGTGTGGCGGTATCAAGGTGGACTTGGATGCGCAATCCACTATCTGCCGTTTGTATGCGGTGGGCGAGTGCAGTTGCACGGGCTTGCATGGTGGCAACCGCTTGGCAAGTAACTCTCTTATAGAGGCAGTGGTGTATGCCGATGCCGCAGCCAAACACTCGCTTAGTGTGATAGAAACCTACGATTTCAACGATAATATCCCCGACTGGAACGACGAAGGTACTATGACCAACGAGGAGTATGTACTTATCTCGCAAGACATGCGCGAAGTGGGTCAAGTGATGTCCACGTATGTGGGTATTGTGCGTAGTGATTTGCGTTTGCGCCGTGCTTGGGAGCGATTGGATTTGTTGTACGAGGAAACAGAGGATTTGTTCAAACGTGTGAAAGCAACGAAGGATATTTGCGAATTGCGTAATATGATTAATGTGGGTTATCTCATTACCCGTCAGGCTTTGGAGCGCAAGGAGTCTCGCGGTCTGCACTATACGATTGACTATCCTAAGGGTTTGAATACGAATAGCAATGAGGTGTGGTAGGTGATGACTTGCGAAGGCAGTCATCACTATAGCCGAAGGCATGCCTGCTATAGATGCAGGTGGCGGAGGGCGGATTCCTCTTTGGCAGTCATCTGGGCTTTGGTCTCAGGGGTCTTGTCCGCTTGCCCCGTGAGATGGAGTAGGCCGTGGATGATGATACGATGCAATTCGTGGAGGAAAGGCACACCTACCTGCTCGGCATTGCTGGCAACCGTGTCCAAAGAAATATAAATATCACCGTTTACACGCGTGCGCGTGGTATAATCAAAGGTGATGACGTCTGTATAATAATCGTGCTGCAAGAACTCACGATTGACAGAGAGAATCTTCTCATCATTACAAAAGATATAATTTAGTTCGCCTACGGCATAGCCGTACTGCGCTGCCACCGCACGAATCCAACGCTCTACCTGTGGGTAGTCAAGTGAAGGCATGGAGATGTTATCGGAGGAAAAAGTAATCATGCTGTTTAAGAATATAAATACAAACTATTATTTTATTTAAGAAGACAACATAAACAACAACTGCGCGCGCCAACATTGCGCTTACCAGGATTTATAACTTATCCAAAGAAAATATTGGCAATAATGAAGGCAGCAATAATTCCGATAAGGTCGCAGAAGAGGCAGCAACTAACAGCGTGGCGGGTGTTCTTGATACCGATACTGCCGAAATAGACCGAAATAACATAGAAAGTAGTGTCTGTGGTGCCTTGCAAAATACAACACAATCGTCCTACCAATGAGTCGGCTCCGTGTGTGGCCATCGCCTCAATCATCAGTCCGCGTGCACCACTACCCGAAAGAGGCTTCATCAATGCCGTAGGCACGGCACTCGCCATATCAGGATTGATACCTATCCACGCAAACACCTGCGCCATACCTTGCTCCAACAAGCCCATAGCACCACTGGCACGGAACATACCCACCGCTACAAGAATAGCAATCAAATAAGGAATAATACCAATAGCCGTTTGGAATCCACCTTTCGCTCCATCAATAAAAGCTTCATAGACATTCACTTTGCGTACCGAAGCTTGGATGATAAACCAACAAATAATGCCCAACAATATAATAGCCGCTATGAGTGCCGAAAATGTATTCAAGGTCTCTTCGGGCAAATGGCGCGCTGCAAACAACATACCCACCATTAAAGCCGTTAGACCAATCAGCGTACCAAGAATGACCTTGTCCCAAATCTTAATCTTCTGCACAAAGCATACCGCTAACATACCCGCGAGGGTGGAGAAGTAAGTAGCCATCATCAGTGGCAGGAAGACATCTGCAGGGTTGGCTGCGCCCATCTGAGCACGATACGCCATAATCGTTGTGGGTATGATAGTCAAACCGCTGGCACCCAATACCACGAACATAATCATAGCGTTGCTGGCTTTCTGCTTGTCGGCATTCAAGTCTTGCAGTTCGGACATAGCCTTCAGTCCGATAGGCGTCGCCGCATTGTCCAAGCCCAACATGTTGGCGGAGAAATTCATAAACATGGTACCAAAGACAGGGTGCTTGGCAGGAATCTCGGGGAAAATACGGCGGAAGAAAGGTGCGACACCACGCGAAAGCGTATTCACTACGCCACCCTGCTGACCGATATTGAGAATACCCATCCACAAAGCAAGGATTCCCGTCAGACCGATAGAAATCTCAAAACCGTTCTTGGCAGAAGCGAAGGTAGAATTAAGTATCTCGGTGAATATTTCACTTTGTCCATACACAAAGAACTGCACGCAGCCCATAACGACCGCGAGAAGAATAAGTCCTATCCAAATATAATTGAGTACCATAATTGCCTGCAAAGGTACAACAAAATTTGCGGATGTGCAAATTTTGGGTGAAAAAAGTGTTACGAGTTTTAAAAGTTTTAAGGATTATGCGGTGTATGGGTGCTTTTATACTCCTTTTTTCCTTCTTTTTTGTCATGCTTGGGGTATTCATGGGGTATATGCGGGGTATTCGTGGGGTATTCATGGGATATACGTATGTATCGGGTATGTATCGGGTATGTATCGGGTATGTATCGGGAATGTATAGAAACAAACAAGAAAAATGGGGGAAGTATTTGCATATTTGAGAGTTTTGTATTATCTTTGCAGAAAATTACGGTAGTTTTCGCGCAGAAGATGGATTGGCAAACGGCGATATATCGTGTGGGTTCGTACCTGAAACACTGCCTGACCGCTCGGCATACGGGTGGGCATGGAATACATTCGCCCTATCTGTTCGAATGGGTGAGGTTGGTCATGCGCGATGAACACAGCTACTACGCGTGGGAGAAAATAGAAAAAGTGCGCGAGGAAATGCTGGCAGATAACCGCACAGTAGAATTCGTGGATTATGGGGCGGGAATCGGGAATCGGGAGTCCGAAAACGGGAATCGGGAGTCGGGAGTCCGAAAACGGGAATCGGGAGTCAGGAGTCGGGAGTCCGAAAACGAGAATCGGGAATCGGGAGTCGGGAGTCCGAAAACGAAAATCGGGAATCGGGAGGCGAGAGATAGGCGAAAGGTCAGTGATATAGCAAAGAAGAGTTTGGCGAAGAAGAAATATGCGCAGATGTTGGCACGGCTGGTGAATTGGTTGGGCGATGGACGATTGGCGATGGGCGATGGGCAATTGGCAATTGGTGATGGGCAATTGGAGATGGGTGATAGGCGATTGATAGTTGTGGAACTTGGAACAAGTTTGGGCGTGACGACAGCCTATATGGCAGCCATGAACAAACGCAACAAAGTGATTACATACGAAGGTTGTCCCGCCGTGGCTGAGATAGCCAAAGAGAATTGGAAAGCCTTGGGAATAAAGAACATAGATTGTCGAGTGGGGGAGATAACCGCCGATATGTTAGATAGGGATTTGGAGCGTGTGGATGTGGCTTTTATAGATGCGAACCACACGTACGCGGGCACGCGCGCATACTTTAATGTATTAGCAGAAAAAGTACACGCAAAAAGCGTAGTAGTAGTGGATGATATTCACTACAACAAAGAAATGGAAAAAGCCTGGCACGAGATATGCGAAGATGAACGCGTGACAAGTACCATGGATTTATACCAAATGGGATTGGTGTTCTTCGATAAGGACTATTGGAAGAGGGATTATAGGATTAGGGTTTAAGGTGTAAAGTGTAAAGGCAAGGAAATATGAAAATCTACACAAAAACAGGAGACAAGGGCGACACTAGTTTGGCAGTAGGTGGTCGCGTTCGTAAGTCCAGTAAGCGTTTGGAAGCCTACGGGACAGCGGATGAATTGAATAGTTACGTAGGTTGGCTGCGCGCAAAAATAGCCGACAAGTTGCCTATCTGGCATATCGTGATTGACGAACAGTTGGGATGGGTGCAGAATAGGTTGTTCGACGTGGGAGCCATACTGGCCGGCGCCGACATGACGGTAACGGAAGTGGCTGTCAGTCAGTTGGAAAAATGGATAGATGACATGCAAGCCGAGTTGCCCGTATTGCGCGAGTTTATCCTGCCCTGCGGTGATGAACTGGTTGCGGTGTGCCACGTCTGTAGGACAGTAGCAAGACGGTTGGAACGAAACATAGTAGATTGGTGCGATTCGGAAGAAAAAGCATTGCCAGAAGGCGTGGTTTGCTTCGTGAATCGACTGAGCGATTATTGCTTCGTTTTGGCTCGTTGGATAGCAAAAGAGGAGAAAATAATGCCAATTTTTTGGAAAAAAGAGTAAAAAACTCATTTTTTCTTGCGTATGTTAGAAATTTTTACTACCTTTGCGCGCTTAATTTGTAAGGAGCGCACAGGTGGTGCGTTGATTGGTTATGTATTGGACACTTGAATTAGCTACGAAATTAGAGGATGCTCCTTGGCCAGCAACAAAAGATGAGTTGCTGGATTATGCCTTGCGCGTGGGTGCACCATTGGAGGTGATAGAGAACCTTCAGGAGATAGAGGATGATGAGGAAGTATATGAATCTATAGAAGATATTTGGCCTGATTATCCTACGAAAGATGACTTCTTCTTTGATGAAGAAGAATATTAATCGTTTGTGAGTCAATTGGGTAAAATTGATAATGTTGTGAAACGCTATATTGTACTATTATGTGGAGTGTTGTGCTGTGTGGCCGGTGTGCGCGCTCAGTTTGATCCACAGGTAGGGCAGTATATGTTTATGCAATCCACGTATAACCCCGCAGCGGTGGGAGAGGGCGATTTGATGCGCGTGTATGGTAGTCATCGCATGCAGTTTACAGGCATAATGGATGCGCCTATGACGACATACTTCTCTTTCTCGTCTCCGTTTGTGGTGGGAAAGACACAGCATGCAGCCGGTGTGCGCTTTATGAATGACCGATTCGGATTGTTCTCGAATCAAAGTCTGCACGCAGGGTATGCCTACCGCTTTAAGTTGGGCAAAGGATATATGAGCGTAGGTGCGGATTTGGGCTTTATCAACCTGAGTTTTGCGGTGGATAGCGTGAACCTGAAAGATGTCGCCGAACTGGTGCAAGAGCATGCGTATCACAATGCAACAGATAATGCCATTCCAGAGTCAAGTGGACAGAATGGTGTGTCAGGTATGGGGTTTGATTTGGGAGTAGGCGTTTACTATGCCACCTCGACATGGTGGGCAGGCGTGAGTTACGGCCACGTGACACAGCCTGTATTGGAGTGGAGCGACCAAACAGAAGTGCCTGTGCGAGGCTCATTCTACGCTGCGGGAGGATATAACTGGCGCTTGCGCGACAAGAAATGGGTGCTGATGCCCAGCGCAATGTTGCAGACGGATTTTGTGGGTTGGGATGTGAACTTGACAATGTTGGCTCAGGTGAACAACCGCTATCGCTTTGGTTTGGGTTATCGCATAGCAGGTAGCGTGAATATACTGCTGGGCATGGATATCATTGACGGATTGCAGTTGGGATACACCTACGAATTGCCCGCAAATGGTTTGATAAGAGAGAGTTATGGTTCGCACGAGTTGTATTTGGCATACGGATTCAATATCCTGAAACCCAAACGTACAAATAGATACAAAAGCGTAAGGTACTTATAAAGAAGTTATAAATTACAAAATAAAATGAAAGTAACAAAATTATTATCAATTGTTGTATTAATGTTGTGCATGGTCGCTTGCAATAAACCTGCAGGCGAGTTGGTAGGCGCAAGTTCTGGAGCAGGGTTCGTAGAAGCCAACCCATTCGGAATGGTGCTTGTTCGTAAAGGATCCTTCTTGATGGGGGCTAATTCACAATCCGCCGTTTTTGACCAAGCGGACAATAATGTGATGGTAACCGTGAATGCGTTTTGGATGGATGAAACAGAGATTACCAACAGTGAGTACCGCCAATTCGTGAATTGGGTACGCGATTCTATCGCCTATTCGCTGTTGATTGAAGAAGAAGGTGCAGACAGCGAGTACGCTCTGCAATCAAAGTACGAGACAGACGATGAGAATGTACTGATTAACTGGAAGAAACGTATCCCATGGGAGAATCGCTTTATCCCCGATGAACCAATGGCCGAGATTCTGTCGCCAATGTTCTATGACGAAGGTCGTGGAAGTCTGAAAACCACCGCTTTGCGTTATCACTATACATGGGTGAACATTGACCAAGCAGTGAAAGCGGCTAATAAGTTTGATGTGGCTCGCGGTAGCTATCCAAAAGGTGCATCCATTCGCGTGGACTCGTTCTGGGTAGAGAATGATGAGATTCACTATGAGACAATTGAACGTCCATTGCGTCAGCCAAGCGACATCAATACCAACGGTATCATTTGCGTTTATCCAGATACCATGGTTTGGGCGCGTGACTTCGAACATTCATACAACGACCCATTGCTGTATAGCTATTTCAATTCTCCAAGTTACTCGGATTATCCAGTAGTGGGTGTAACATGGGAACAAGCGCACGCTTTCTGCCACTGGCGTACCCATCTGTTGCGTTCGCAACAAAATATAGTGGTGAACTCATACCGTTTGCCAACAGAGGCCGAATGGGAATATGCCGCTCGCGGTGGTCGCAAGATGGCAATGTATCCATGGGGCGATCGCTATGCTCGCGATTCGGAGGGCTGCTACTTGGCAAACTTTAAGCCTTATCGCGGTTCGTATCACAATGACACAGGTGTGTCCACCATGACAGTGGGTAGTTTTGAGCCAAACGACTTCGGTTTGTTTGATATGGCTGGTAATGTGGCAGAGTGGACCGCTTCGGCATACTCCACCTCATCGAATGCGAGAGTTCATGACTTGAACCCAGAGTTCCCATACATTGCGCGCAAGGAAGATCCAAACTCATTGAAGCGCAAAGTAATCAAAGGTGGTAGCTGGAAAGATATTAGTTACTACATGCAATGCGGTGTGCGTACCTACGAATATCAATACGAAGGTCGCTCATATATCGGTTTCCGCTGCGTGCGTTCCTACATGGGACAATAATTTGATAATCAACAATATAGAATAACTAAAAATAATCAAAAATATGTCTAAAGAAATGAATCCTAACGAGAAAAAAGGTTTTGGTGCACGTTTTATGGAATGGTATGGTTCGTACCAAGGTAAACGTGTAGTAGGTATGGTGTATTCTATTGGTGCATCTGTCGTAATTATCGGTGCATTGTTTAAGATTATGCACTTCCCCGGTGCAGGTGCCGTGTTGATGGTAGGTATGATTACCGAGGCCTTCTTGTTCCTGATTGGTTGTTTGGATAAACCTCACCCAGAGTTCCACTGGCACGAAGTATTCCCACAATTGTTGGGTCACGGAACTGAGCCAGAGTTGTTGAAAGAGATGCAATCTCGTCCTAAACCAACCTTGATGGGTGGTGTAGGTGGCGGTGCTGAAGGCGGCTCTTCTGCACAATCAGCCAGTGTACCCGCATTATCCGAGAAGGAAATGTCTGCTTTGAAAGACGGTATCGCAGGTTTGGCAAAGACAGCAGTACAATTGAACGAGTTGGGCAAAGTGGCAACCTCTACCACTCAGTTGTCAGAGAAATTGGATGCGGCAGGTCAAGCAGCAGAGCAATTTGTAGTGGCAGGCAAAACTATCAGCGAGAAGAGCGAAGCCTTGGGTGCAACCTATAGCCAAGTGGCAGACGATATGAAGAAAGTGGCTGCTGGTACTAAAGAGTACGAGAACCAAGTGGCTGCTGTGGCTAAACAATTGAATAGTTTGAACGCCGTGTATGAGTTGCAAGTGAATGCCGTACAAGCACAAGTGGAGGCATACAAGGCTCAAGCAGAGAAAGTGAACGGTGCTACACAACACATTGACGGTTTGACCTCTACTGTGAAGAAGATGACCGACGCTTCTGCTGAGGCATTGAAAGCACAAGAGGCATACGAGGCTGCTACAAAGAAATTGGCAAGCCAAGTGGCTGATTTGAACAAAGTATATGGCAATATGCTCAACGCATTGTCTTGATAAACAGTAGATTGTACTTAACGCAAATTACTTATTAACAAAGTATGAGTGGAGCTACTAACTGTCCGGAAACTCCGAGACAAAAGATGATAGGTATGATGTATCTGGTGTTGACCGCCATGTTGGCGCTCAACGTCAGTGCAGCTATCTTGAACGGATACACGCAAGTGGATGATAGTTTGCATGCAACTATTGACACAATGCAAGATAGTAACGCCGAAACATACGCTACCTTTAAGGCTGCTTTGGACAAAAACCCAGAGAAGACCCAAGAATGGTACGACAAAGCCATGGAGGTAAAACGCGTTTCGGATGAGTTCTTTGAGTATGTGCAGAAATTCAAAGATGATATGGTGCTGTTGGCAGACGGCAAAAAGGCAGTGATGAACGCCAAAGTAAGTGAGATTGGCAAGAAAGATGATACCAATATCCCTGCTCAATATGCCATCAACGAAGGTCATGCTACCGAACTGAAAGAGAAGATTAATCGTTTCCGTAACTTCTTGATTAAGTATACCGAAGAGGCCCCAGGTGCGACAATGTTCCATGAGGAAATGAACCGCACTTTCGTGACCGATGACGGCGAGAACGCAGAAGGCGACCCTGTAACATGGGAGAATATGATCTTCAACGAGATGCCAATGTGTGCGTCAATCACTATTCTGACTAAGTTGCAGAATGATATTCGTCACTGCGAGGGCGTGGCAACGCGATTGCTGTTGGGCGCTACCGATGCAGGCGACTTGCGCGTGAACAAGTTTAACGCATACGTGATCCCTTCTGCTAACTACGTGGTGAAAGGTACAAAATACACCGCACAAGTGATTTTGGCTGCTATTGACTCAACCCAAACACCTGAGTACTATGTGAATGGTCAAAAGTTGAATAGCAAAGGTGTGTATGAAGTGGTGGCAAATACCGTTGGTGTACAGAAGATTACAGGTAAGATTGGTTATATGGACCAACAAGGTGTGATGCAATATTTGCCATTCGAGCGTGAGTACACCGTAGGTGAGCCAACAGCGACCATCTCCAACACCGACTTGAATATCATGTATCGTGGTTATGACAACCCATTCTCCATCTCAGTGCCAGGTGTGAGTGCCCACTTGTTGCAAGTGAAATGTGCACAAGCATCTATCCAACATGATGGCAATATGTGGATTATCCGTCCAAGTGCAGATTCTCCAGACAATTTGGAAATTGAAGTATATGCAACTATAGAAGGAACACCTACTTTGATGGGTTCGCAACTATACCGCGTGAAGAATCTGCCTCGTCCAGATGCTTACTTCGAGATAAACGGTGTGCCAACTGAGGATACACGTGTACCACGCGCACAGCTGATTAATCCAAAGAACAGAATCGTGGCTTCGTATGGTGCGGATGGACTGGTACAAGCTAAGTTCGAAATCACTGGTTTCCAAGTGAAATTGCCAACAGGTGCTTCTATTTCGGTAAAAGGCGACCACTTTGATAACAAAGCATTGGACGCTATCAAGAAATTGAAACAAGGCAATACTGTCAACTTGATGTATATCAAGGCGAAAGGTCCTGATGGCAAGGAGATACAATTGCGCGGTCTTCCTATAGAGTTAAATTAAAAGAATATTATGAAGAAAGTTTGTTTAATTATTTTCGCGTTGGTTGGTTTTGCTACCACCCAAGCACAGTATCAAGTAAACTCGTTTTTTGACAATATGGGTATTGTACGCTTAGAGACCCAAGAGTTGTCAGAAACGGCTGATACGCTGGTGAGTAAATTCCACCGTGCGGATGACATAGTTTGGTCACGTGTGGTATATCGTATTATCGATATGCGTTTTAAGCAAAACTACCAATTGTATAATCCCGTTTCATCAGAAGACCCACAATACAAGTCTCTGTTCTTGGTTATGCTCAATGCCATCAAAGATGGTATGGAAGTATATGAGAAATCCTCGGAGGTCGGCGATATTAAACCTTATTTTAATCTCCCACCAATGCCTCGCGAGATGATTCCTACAATCCTGAACACCGACCGTACAGGTGAATTAAGCGATGGTAATATAGCAACATCAGAATACATGCTATTGAACTACGATTCTACCACCAACGAGATGCGCTTTAACAACTATACATACAAGGGTTTTGTGCGTAATCAGTTGAAATATGTGATTCAAGAAATCGTGTTCTTTGACAAACATTACTCTCGTTTGTATTCTAAGATCTTGGGTATAGCACCTATGCATGCTGATAACACCACTTATTATGATGGACAGCCTATCATGGAGGCATTGTATGGACAAATCCTCTTCTGGGTGCCATTTGATGCGTTCCGCCCATATATGGCTCAACAGTATGTGATGCAATCAGACAACGAGTCGAAGCGTGTAACCTTTGATGATTTCTTCCTCAAGAAACTCTACAGTTCGTATGTGGTGGGCGCAAGTAATGTGTACGACCGTATGATTCCTGATTATGCTACTACCCCTGAAGCTATCGCAAAAGAGCAAGAGCGCATAGAATGGGAATTGCTGAGTGCAGAACAAGACCTTTGGGAATATTAATAATCAATAAATCAAAGGGCGGGTGCGAACCTGCCCTTTCCTTCTTACAATGAAAAGACGCAGTTTATTTAATATGTATTTTACCACGACAGTATCAGTGGCTCTGGTGTTGTTTTTGGTAGGATTGGAGTGCTTGGTGCTGTTATCGGCTCATGAGTTGATGCGCCAAGTGAAGGAGAACGTAGTGTTGTCTATTGTATTGAAGGAGGATAATACAACGGATGAGGTTGATCGTACCAAACGCTTGCTGAATGCAGCACCGTATGTGTTGGATTATCGTTTTATCTCTCGTGAAGAGGCATTGCAAGAACATATCACTAATTTGGGCGAAGACCCTACCGCGTTCTTAGGATATAACCCTTTGACCGATGCGTTTGAGGTTCGTTTGCAAGCCAAATATGCCCATTCTGACAGTATAGCTCGGATAGAAAAGGGATTGCAGGCTATGCCATATGTGGAAAAGGTGATTTATCAAAAGGATGTGGTAAAAGTGCTGGATAATAATCTCAACGAGATAGCACTCATATTGTTGGCAGTAGCGTTGGCACTATTGATTATCGCATTGGTGCTGATTAGTAATACGATTCAATTGCAAGTATATTCTAAACGATTCTTAATCAATACGATGCGCTTGGTAGGCGCTACCCCATGGGTGATAAAGTGGCCACTGATTCGCCGCAATATAGGTATGGGCGTTGAGGCTGCAATCTTGTCGTTGCTGATGTTGGCTGCAACGTATTATTATTGTCAAACGCGCTTAGGAATCACATTGTTCCCACTGATTTGGCAAAATATAGCGTTTATATCTGTGATTGTGTTGGCGACAGGCATAGTGATAACATTCTTTGCGTCATTGGCAGCCACCAATCGTTATATACGAATGAAAACCAGTAAAATGTATGAAATTTAATCTTCCAAAACTCAATGCTATATTGATTGCCATTAGTTTGGTCATCGTTGTAATAGGTTTTGCTCTTATGGTGGGTGAACCCAGTGGAGCAACCGAATTTAATCCAGATATTTTTTCAGTACGTCGCATCACCGTTGGTCCAATGATTTCGTTGTTCGGATTCATGGTGATGATAGTAGCCATTTTATATAAACCACGTAAGAAATGAGTTGGTGGGAAGCGTTAGTGTTGGGTATAATTCAGGGTCTTACTGAGTTCCTGCCCGTTTCGTCCTCTGGACATTTGGAAATAGGTCAAGCGTTGTTGGGGACAGCAGGCGAAGAGAACTTGACTTTTGCCATCGTAGTACATACTGCGACGGTATTGTCCACGTTGGTCATTCTTTGGAAAGAGGTAGCACAATTGTTCAAAGGTACATTTACTACTACGAAATGGAATGAGGACAAGAATTATGTAGCCATGATTCTGGTGTCTATGATACCTGTTTTTATAGTAGGTATGTTTTTCAAAGAGCAGGTAGAGGCATTCTTTGGTAGCGGATTGCTGCTTGTAGGTATATGTTTGTGCGTAACGGCAGTCTTGCTATATTTCAGCGAGTGGCTGAGCAAACGTCGTGCAGGAATGGGTCACGAAGTAGGCTATAAGGATGCGATTATTATCGGTCTTGCGCAGGCTGTGGCTGTGTTGCCAGGACTAAGTCGCAGTGGCACAACAATTGCTACGGGTTTGTTGTGTGGGGTGAAAAAGGAGAGTGTAACCAAGTTCTCTTTCCTGATGGTGTTGATCCCTATTTTGGGCGAGGCGTTTTTGGAGTTGTTGGATATTTTGAGTGGTGAGGTTGTCAGTTCGTTGGGGATTGTGCCTATGGTGGTTGGCTTTGTCGCTGCTTTTGTATCGGGCTGTTTGGCTTGCAGGTTCATGATAAATATTGTCCGTCGTCAAAAACTGGTGTACTTCGCTATATATTGCCTTGTAGCAGGTGTATTTGCTATAGTGTACGGACTGTGTTGAAAGTGTGAATATGGATTTTGTTGAGGGGGAGATATTGGCGTTCGATAAGCCCTATCGTTGGACCAGTTTCGACGTGGTGGGTAAGGTACGATGGCTGTTGTGTAAGAAGTTAGGCGTCAAGAAGTTGAAGGTCGGTCATTCGGGTACGCTTGATCCATTGGCGACGGGTGTAGTAGTTGTTTGTACAGGCAAGAAAACGAAACTCATTGATCAATTGCAAGCCCATCAAAAAGAATATGTGGCGACTTTGCAGTTGGGGGCTACTACGCCCAGTTTTGACTTGGAGAAAGAGATTGATGCCACTTATCCTACTGAGCATATCACGCGCGAGTTGATAGAGGAGGTTATTCCGACTTTCGAGGGAGAACAATGGCAGGTGCCTCCTATGTTTTCGGCGGTCAAGGTGGATGGTAAACGTGCTTACAAATTGGCTCGACAGGGCGAGGAGGTGGAATTAAAAGCCAAACTGCTGGTCATTGATGAGATAGAGATACAGGAGTTTAATCCACAAACTATGCAACTGACTTTGCGGATTGTATGCTCCAAAGGTACATATATTCGTGCTTTGGCGCGTGATATAGGTCAGCGATTGAATAGTGGTGCGCACTTGACAGCATTGCGCCGAACGAGGGTAGGGGAGATTCGTGTAGAGGATTGTATGACATTCGAACAATTTACAAACTTGATAGATAATGAGATTAAGTGATTTCAAATTCAAACTTCCAGAGGAATTGATAGCGCAGTTCCCAAGTCGTTTTCGCGATGAAGCGCGTATGTTGGTGTTGCATGCCAAGACGGGCGAGATTGAGCATAAATTGGTGAGTGACCTTGCTGCATATTTCGATGAAGGAGATATATTGATTGCCAATGACACGAAGGTTTTTCCTGCACGTTTGTATGCTAAGAAGGAAAAAACCAACGCGAATATAGAGGTATTCTTATTGCGTGAGTTGCACCACGAGAACCGCTATTGGGATGTGTTGGTTGATCCAGCGCGTAAGATTCGTATTGGCAACAAATTGTTTTTTGATGAGGATGCTACCATCTTTGCGGAAGTGATTGATAACACGACGTCTCGTGGTCGTACCTTGCGTTTCTTGACGGATTATGAGGGCGATGACTTTGTGGAGCACTTGTATAGTATGGGTACGACTCCATTGCCTAAGTATATTGCTCGACCAATGACAGAGGAGACTTTGGAGCAATACGAAGAGATATTTATGGATTTGCCCGTGATGGAGATGGATGAAGAACGTTATCAAACGGTCTTTGCTAAGCATATTGGTGCAGTGGCTGCACCAGCATCCAGTATGCACTTCTCCAAGAACCTCCTCAAGCGTTTGGAGATTCGTGGTGTGGATACATATACGATTACTTCGCATGTCGGTTTGGGCAATTTCAAGCCCGTGGATGTAGAGGATTTGAGCAAACATAAAGTGGAGAGTGAGCAGATTTTCATTTCTCAACAGGTGGCTGATGCGGTAGAAAAGGCGCATACAGAGTCGAAACGTGTATGTGTTGTAGGAACGGAGGTTATGCGTGCTTTGGAGCATGTGGTAGGTACCAACGGACAGATTAAGGCTTACGAAGGATGGACCAACAAGTTCATTTATGCGCCATATAGTTTCACAGTTGCTAATTCTTTCCTCGTGAATTTCTATATGCCTATGTCCACGCAATTGATTATGGTGGCAACATACGGAGGGTATGATTGCGTGATGAAAGCATACAAAGAGGCTATCAAAGAGGGGTATCGTTTTGGTGATTATGGCGATGCTATGCTCATCCTCAACGATTAGTCGTTAATAATTCTTAAAACCCTTAATTAAGCGTTCTTAAGACCCTTAAAATTCTTAAAACCTTATAGACTTATACCCTATGACTGTGCGTATTGATGAGAGTTGGCGACAGGTGTTGCAACCCGAGTTTGACAAACCGTATTTCGAGTTGCTGACCGATTTTGTGCGCCACGCTTACGCTACGCAACAGTGTTTTCCTCCTGCGGGGCAGATATTTCGTGCATTTGACCTTTGTCCGTTTGACAAAGTGCGGGTTGTGATTATCGGACAGGATCCGTATCATGATGTGAATCAGGCACATGGCTTATGTTTCTCGGTGCAGGATGGTGTGCGTATTCCGCCATCGTTGGAGAATATTTATAAGGAACTCAACCGCGATTTGGGTAAACCGATTCCTACTTCGGGCAATCTGACGCATTGGGCGGAGCAGGGGGTGTTGTTGCTGAATGCTACGCTGACGGTGGAGGCACATAAGGCAGGTAGCCATCAGGGCAAAGGTTGGGAAGAACTGACGGATGCGGCAATACAAGCGCTTAATCAAAAGCGGGATAATATTGTATTTATGCTTTGGGGCAGTTATGCACAACGTAAGGGGCAGTATATTGACCGCAAACGACATTTGGTATTGACGGCTGTGCACCCCAGCCCGCTGAGCGCGTATCGAGGGTTTATTGGCTGCGGACACTTCTCTCAAGCGAATAATTATCTTCTGCAACACGGAGAAGCACCGATTAACTGGTAAAAGGTGGTGTCTATAGAAGTTATAGAGGCTATAGAAATCATAGACGTTATAGAAATCGTAGAACACTTAAAACTTTTTCAACCTTGAAGACCTTATTGCTCATAGATGCTTACGCGATGATTTATCGCGCGTATTATGCTTTTATTCGTGCGCCTCGTATGAACTCGCGCGGAGAGAATACTTCGGCTATTTTTGGTTTTGTAGTCACGTTGGAGGACTTGATTAAGCGTGTGAAGCCCAGTCACTTGGCTGTGGCGTTTGACCCTGCGGGACCTACGTTCCGTCATGAAGCATTTGAGCAATATAAGGCGCAACGACAGGAGACGCCAGAGGATATACGTTGGGCAGTACCTCGAATCAAACAACTGCTTCAGGCTATGAATATTCCTATTCTGCAGGTGGATGGTTATGAGGCAGACGATGTGATAGGAACGCTTGCTCATCAGGCCGAGAAAGAGGGTTTTGAGGTGTATATGGCAACGCCCGACAAGGATTATGGGCAGTTGGTAACCGAACATGTTTTTATGTTCCGTCCGCGCCATACGGGGGGATTTGAGAAGATGGGTCCTCAGGAAGTGTGTGAGAAATATGGTTTGCAAACGCAGGCACAGGTGGTGGATTTGTTGGGATTGATGGGCGATAGCAGCGATAATATCCCTGGCTGTAAAGGGGTTGGTGAGAAGACGGCGGTACAACTATTGCAGCAGTTTGGTTCGATAGAGAACCTATTGGCGAACACCGACCAACTCAAAGGGGCACTGCAGCGCAAAGTGCAGGAACAGGTGGATAATATCCGTTTTTCGAAGTTCTTGGCCACAATTAAGACCGATGTGCCTATTTCTTTTGATGCGCAATCGCTGGTGTGTCAGGAGAAGGATTGGGAGCGATTGGCTCCTCTGTATAGGGAATTAGAGTTTAATTCGCTGCTCAAACAGGCTCCCGCTTCTATTGCCAATAGCCCATTGCCAATAGCCAAAGCCACTAAGAAAGCCAAGCCACAGGAGGCGACACTTGACTTGTTTGCCTCTGTAGAAACTGATTCTTTATCGGGTGGATATGAGGAGGATAACGGGTGGATAGCAAAGGAAGAAACGGTGTCCCAAGACTCAATTGAGGGGCGTTTGGTGAGTTATCTGCTCAATCCTGAAGTGGCATATAACCCATCGCAACCTATTCAGTGGGAGGTATTGAAGGCTGATACGGCTCTCTGGAATCTCTATCAAGAGGTGGAACTGCCATTGTCGGCAGTACTGCGTGAAATGGAGCAAGCGGGTGTGCGTATTGATGTGGATATGCTCAAGCAGGCAGAGATTCAACTCAATGACGAGTTGCAGGTGCTGGAAGAACAGATATATATGGCTGCGGAAACGACCTTTAATATCAATTCCCCTAAGCAGGTGGGCGAGGTGCTGTTTGACCAGTTGAAGTTGGATGCCAAAGCCAAAAAATCAAAGACGGGTCAGTATTCCACTTCGGAGGAGGTGTTGTTGGGTTTGAAGGGCAAGCATAAGGTAGTGGGCATGATCTTAGAGTATAGAGAACTGAAGAAACTGATTTCGACGTATATTTCGGCATTGCCTACGTATATTAATGCGGAGACGGGTAAGATACATACGACATATAATCAGACGGTTACGGCTACGGGGCGTTTGTCGTCGTCCAATCCGAATTTGCAGAACCTGCCTATTCGCAGCGAGCGTGGACAATTGATTCGCCAAGCGGTGATACCCGATGAGGGTTGTGTGTTCTTATCGGCGGACTATTCGCAGATTGAACTTAGATTGATGGCACATTTCTCGCAAGACCCTCATCTGGTGGAAGCGTTCCGTTCGGGACAGGATATTCACGCTGCCACAGCAGCCAAGATTTTCAATGTGCCTATTGAGCAGGTTACTAAAGACCAACGCCGTCAAGCGAAGACTGCCAATTTTGGTATTATCTATGGAATCTCGGCTTTCGGTTTGGCGCAGCAATTGGATTGTTCGCGTTCGGAGGCGAAGGCATTGATTGATGGCTATTTTGCTGCTTTCCCCGGTGTGATTGATTATATCGAACGTCAGAAAGAGTTGGCACGAGAGCAGGGCTATGCGATTACCTTGTTCGGTAGAAAGCGTTATTTGCCCGATATATTGTCGCATAATGCTACGGTTCGTTCGTTCGCGGAGCGCAATGCCGTTAATTCGCCTATTCAGGGTACAGCAGCGGATATTATAAAAATGGCAATGGTTACTATTCATCGCCGTTTGAAGGATGAGGGGCTGAAGGCGCAGATGATTATGCAGGTGCATGATGAGTTGAACTTCAATGTGCCAATGGACGAGGTGGATAAGGTGCGCGAGATTGTGGTCAGCGAGATGCAGAATGTGGTGCATTTGACTGTGCCCTTGATTGCCGACTGCGGTGTAGGAAAGAACTGGTTAGAAGCGCATTAATGCGCGGTGTGTAGGGTGGTATAGGATAGTATAGAGTGGTATAGGCTGGTGTTCAAGAGAAATAAAAAAACGACTGCTTGTTGGGGCAGTCGTTTTTTGTTTGTGCGAAGTGTATCTTACTTGATTATATCGCAGCCCATGTATGGTTGGAGGGCAGCAGGGATGCGGATGCCTTCAGGTGTTTGGTTGTTCTCGAGGAGGGCAGCCACGACACGAGGGAGAGCCAATGCCGAACCGTTAAGCGTGTGACAGAGAGTTACCTTCTTATCCTCTGCACGGCGATAGCGGCAGTGGAGGCGGTTGGCTTGGTAGGTATCGAAGTTAGAAGTAGATGATACCTCTAACCAACGGTGTTGTGCTTCGGAATATACCTCGAAGTCATAGCAGAGTGCTGCGGTGAAGGACATGTCGCCACCGCTGAGGCGAAGAACGCGGTAGGGGAGTTCGAGTTTTTGGAGAAGACCCTCTACGTGTGCGAGCATTTCTTTGTGGCTCTCGTCGGAGTGCTCAGGGGTGTCAATACGCACGATCTCTACCTTGCTGAACTCGTGCAGGCGGTTGAGTCCGCGCACGTCTTTGCCATAGGAACCTGCCTCGCGGCGGAAGCATTGGGTGTATGCGCAGTTCTTGATAGGCAGTTGTGCCTCTTCAAGGATGACATCGCGGTAAATGTTGGTAACAGGTACCTCAGCAGTAGGGATGAGGTAGAGGTTGTCGAGTTGGCAGTGGTACATTTGTCCCTCTTTGTCGGGGAGTTGTCCTGTACCATAACCACTGGCCTCGTTCACTACGGTAGGTGGCATGATCTCGGTATAACCTGCTGCGCTGGCTTCCGCGAGGAAGAAATTAATGAGTGCGCGTTGCAGGCGTGCGCCTAAACCTACATATACGGGGAAGCCTGCTCCAGAGATTTTGACACCGAGGTCGAAGTCAATGAGGTTGTATTTCTTCGCCAATTCCCAGTGTGGGAGTTTTGTGAATTCTGAATTTTGAATTAAGAATTTTGAAGTTTCCTCGTCTGCTTCGTTATCCCAATCGCGGAGGGCGATGGTGCCTTCGGCAGCGAGTTTGTCGAGCATAGGCTTATTTTCCCAGTTGCCTATTTTGACCACGAGGTTATCCTCTGCGCTACCGCCCTGAGGTACGAGGTCGTAAGGTACATTAGGGATAGTGAGGAGCAGGGAGGTGAGTGCCTCTTCTGCTTTTGCCATCTCTTGCTCGTAGCCAGGGATGGCTTGTTTGAGTGCACCTGTTTGTGCTTTGGCTGCCTCTGCCTCTTCGCGTTTGCCTTGCGCCATGAGTGCGCCGATGGATTTAGAGATTTTGTTCATCTCTGCCGAAGCAGCGTCCTTCTTTTGTTGTGCTGCTTTGCGCTCTGTATCAAGGGCGATGACTTGCTCAATGGTTTCAGCCGCATTGGCGAAGTGCTTTTTCTCTAAGCCAGCAATGATAGCGGCTTTGTTGTCGTATATTTGTTTTAAAGTCAGCATGCTAATTTAGAATTTTGAATTATGAATTTTGAATTAATCGTTCAAGCCGTAAAGGCGAGATAAGAATTCATAAAAACAAATTTCTCCCGCCGAATTGCGTGTGCAATCGGTAGGAGAAATGTTGCGGTTTATCCCTCTATCCGATTATGCCTCAGCGATAGGTTGGATAGAAACGTAGGATTTGTTGTTACGCTTCTTTTGGAAGCATACGATACCATCTGTAAGTGCGAAAAGAGTGTGGTCAGAACCCATACCGATGTTCTCGCCTGGGTTGTGCACTGTACCACGTTGACGTACGATGATGTTACCTGCTTTAGCGAATTGACCACCAAAGATTTTTACACCAAGTCGTTTGCTTTCTGATTCACGGCCGTTCTTGGAACTACCGACACCTTTCTTATGTGCCATATCTCTTAAACTTTGCTTTTAAAAAGGTTAAACAATTAAGCCAACACGATCTCCTTAACTACGAGATTGGTCAAATCTTGACGATGGCCGTTCAATTTACGATAGCCTTTGCGGCGTTTTTTGTGGAACACGAGAACTTTCTCGCCACGGCACTCGTTGTCGAGTACTTCGCAAACCACTTTAGCACCCTCTACAACAGGAGTACCTACTTTTACCTCTCCGTCGTTGTCCACGAGGAGCACTTTCTCGAATGTTACCTCAGCGCCTTTCTCTGTCTCAGCGATGCGGTTAACAAAGAGTTTTTTGCCTGCTTCCACACGGTATTGGAAGCCTTGCATTTCTACAATTGCGTACATTTGTTAAATGTTTTTAATGATTAACATCGGTCAGGCGAGATGCGGAGTCCTCGACGTTGGCATACCCGAAATGGATATCATCCGTCCCCTCAGCAGCGCTACTTAGGAGCCCAAAAGCCGAAAAAGCGTGCAAAGGTACTACTTTTTTTTGATATGACCAAGGATTTGTTGAAAAAATCTGTAAAAAAATGATTATTACGAATTTCTTTGTGTTTTTTTGGCGCGATTTTTGTATGAGTAGGCGTATAGTAACCAATAAAAATTACATAACGATGATACGAACGATTTTCAAGAATAAAGAAATTCAAGCCATAGAAGAAGATAAAGTGCTTGGAAAGTTGCAATATTCACTATCGGGTAATGAGTTGTCTATACTGCATACATACGCCTATGAGCAAGGTCGCGGCATAGGTTCTCGCTTAATGCGTGCTGCTGTGCAATGGGCGACGGCGCACGGCTATACCATTATTCCGATTTGCTCGTTTGCGCAGAAATACCTTTCTACTGTATCTTCCTCATAAATCAGTAGAACGCCATCGTTTACAGCACTTCCTTGCCAAATGGGAAGACGGTTGCTATTGCCAATTTGAAGTGTTGTACGCCCCATGGGATGCCCACGATGGTGCAGCAGAGAATCAAACCGAATACCAAGTGCGTGAGCGCGATCTCCCACCAACCGAGGAGTATCCAAAGGACATTGAAAACCACCTGCAAGCAGCTGGTATCGTTGTTCTTGGGCGTAAAGTCATGCCCGAAGGGCCACAGTGCTAATGTGCCAATCTTGAAGAGTTGCACGCCGAAGGGGATACCGATGATGGTGATGCACATCAGTAGTCCTGCTATCCAATACATGACGGCTGTGAGCAGTCCGCCCATAATCAGCCAAACAAGATTTCCAAGAAAGTTCATAGTGGTGTATTTTACGTTTTGCGACTGCAAAGGTAGTGAAATATTTTGGATTGGGCAAGAGGATATGTGATTATTAATATATTTTAATACTTTTAACTTCCACATTACCACACTACCACATAAAATTATGAGCGAATGGGTGTATTTTAGGGCTAAAATGCTGCAATCATACTTTGGCTGAAAATGGCAAAATTTTAAGGGGAGGGGGCAATAGGGGGTAGGGTTATAATTATATATATAATATATAATATATATTATATATTAATTATATAGGCTAAAATTGGATTTTTTGGAAAAACGTTCGACACATTTTTTTATGTGGTAGTGTGGTAGTGTGGAAGTGAAGTGCTTTGTTAAAAATATGTTAAAATATCTTATAGGGAAAGAGGGAAAAAGAGCGTTTTATATGTGGTCTATCTTCGGGGTATCTTCGGGGTATCTTCGGGATAAATGCTGGGAGAGAAAAAGCGCTGAAGACAAACAATATAAATTAACATTTTTTATTAAAAAGACAACATAGACAACATTGCGCGGCAATCAACTTCCTGCCGCGCTTCATGAGATATTAGCAAAATATATAGCGGTGTGTATTTTTTGGCTGAAAAATTTGCATATGTGCTTTTTTTGTAGTACCTTTGCCCGATTTTTCATATAATGCGTAATGCGCGCATGTGAGTACGCTCGAAAAATCGCTAAAAAATAAACCAAAGGAGAATATGCAAAACATCAGAAACATAGCCATTATCGCACACGTAGACCACGGCAAAACAACGCTCGTGGACAAGATGCTGTACACCGCCAACCTCTTCCGCGACAACGAGCAGAAGGGCGAACTTATCCTCGACAACAACGAATTGGAGCGCGAGCGCGGTATCACCATCTTGGCGAAGAACGTAGCGATTGAATACAAGGGCTACAAAATCAATGTGATTGACACCCCTGGCCACGCCGACTTTGGCGGCGAGGTGGAGCGCGTACTGAACATGGCAGACGGCGTGCTGCTGCTGGTGGATGCCTTCGAAGGCCCTATGCCACAAACGCGCTTCGTGTTGCAAAAAGCGTTGGAACTGAATTTGAAGCCCATCGTGGTAATCAATAAAGTAGATAAACTGAATTGCCGCCCTGACGAGGTGCAAGAGGAAGTGTTCGACCTGATGTGCAACCTCGATGCCACAGAGGAACAATTGGATTTCCAAACGCTCTACGGCTCAGCCAAGAACGGCTGGATGTCCACCGATTGGAAGCAGCCAACCGAAGACCTGACCGCATTGATGGATGCCATCATTGAGTATATCCCAGAGCCTGAAGTGTTGGAGGGTACACCACAGATGCTCATCACCAGTCTTGACTACAACCCATACGTAGGTCGTATTGCTGTGGGACGTGTGCACCGTGGTACATTGCGCAACGGTCAGAACGTCATGCTCGCCAAGAAAGACGGCACGATGGTCAAGACCAAAATCAAAGAGTTGCACACGTTCTCGGGCATGGGACATGTGAAAACAGACGAAATGAAATCGGGCGATATATGCGCGCTCATCGGTATTGACGGTTTCGAGATTGGCGACACGATTTGCGACATTGAGACACCAGAGGCATTGAAGCCCATCGCGATTGATGAGCCAACGATGTCCATGGTATTCACTATCAACGACTCGCCATTCTTCGGTCAAGACGGTAAGTTCGTGACTTCGCGCCATATCCAAGAACGCTTGGACAAAGAATTGGAAAAGAACTTGGCATTGCGCGTGGAGCGCGGTACGGATGAGAACTCGTGGAATGTGTTTGGTCGTGGTGTGTTGCACCTGAGCGTATTGGTAGAGACCATGCGCCGCGAGGGATACGAGTTGCAGGTAGGTCAGCCACAAGTCATTATCAAGGAGATTGACGGCGTGAAGTGCGAACCTGTGGAGCAACTCACGGTGAACACGCCAGAGGAGTGCTCGGGCAAGATTATCGAATATGTATCCACCCACAAGGGCGAGATGACCCGCATGGAGATGATCAACGACCGCGTACAACTGGAGTTCGAGATTCCGAGCCGTGGTATCATCGGTATGCGTACCTACGTGCTGAACGTGTCGGCAGGCGAGGCGATCATGGCGCACCGTTTCTTGGAGTTCCAACCATACAAAGGCGAGATTGTGAAGCGCAACAACGGTTCGCTCATCGCTATGGAGTCGGGTACGGCATATGCCTATGCCTTGGACAAATTGCAAGACCGCGGACGATTCTTCATTTCGCCACAAGACGAGGTATATGCAGGTCAGGTTGTGGGCGAGAATAGCAAAGAGGGCGACATTGTTATCAATGTAACCAAGTCGAAGAAACTGACCAATATGCGCTCGAAGTCGGCAGATGACAAGGCGGTATTGCCACCACCTGTAATCTTCTCGCTGGAGGAGGCATTGGAGTATATCAAGGAAGATGAATACGTAGAGGTAACACCAAACTACATGCGTATCCGCAAGATTATCCTCGATGAACTCGAGCGCAAACGCGCAAACAAATCTTAACTCTCGATTCCCGAATCCTGACTCAAAAAAGAAATCAAATTAAAAATTTAGTTATATGAAAATTGAACAATCAGAAATCAAAGACCTCACTGCGGTAATCACCATGACTGTGGAGCCAGCAGACTACCAAGAGGCAGTTCAAAAAGAACTTATCCAAATTCGTAAGAAAGCCAACATCCCAGGTTTCCGTCCGGGTATGGCACCTAAGGGCATGTTGCAAAAAATGTACGGAAAGAGCATCCTTGCTGAGGTAATCAACAAAACCATCGGCGAGAACCTCAATAAGTACATCGAAGAGCAACACCTCAACCTCCTTGGCGACCCATTGCCAAACGAGGAACTCACTCCAGAGGTGAACTTCGACACACAAGACACTTTCACTTTCTGCTTCGACATTGCTGTGGCTCCAGAGTTCGATGCAATGCTCAACGGCAAGAACAAACTCACTCAATACACCATCACCGTTACCGATGAAATGGTGGAGAACCAAGTACAAAGCTATGCACAACGCTTTGGCGATTACGTAAGCGCTGAAGAGGTGCAAGATGGCGACGTGCTCAAGGGTCTGCTCACCGAGCAAAAAGAGAACGGTATCGTGAAGGAGAACGGTATGCTCACTCCTCAATACATGAAGGATGCAGAGCAAGCTAAGCTCTTTGCAGGCGCAAAGGTAGGCGACGTCATCACCTTCAACCCAACCAAAGCATATGGTAGCGAAGTAGAGGTAAGCTCTATGCTCGGTATCACCAAAGAGGAGGCAAAAGAATTGACTTCTGACTTCACCTTCGAGTTGCAAGCTATCACCCGTCACCAAGCTGCGGCTATCGACGGCGAGTTGTTTGCAAAGGTGTATGGCGAGAACAATATCGCTGATGAGGCAGACTTCCGCGCACATATCAAAGCCGAGATCGAGCAAAACATGGCAGAGGATGCTAAGTACAAGTTCGGTTTGGACGCTAAGGCAGCAGTGATGAAGAAGATGGCTAAGGTAGAGTTTCCAGAGGCATTCCTCAAACGTTGGGTGAAAGCTACCAACGAGAAGATGACTGAGGAGGAACTCGAGAAAGACTTCCCAGCTATGGTGGATGAGCTCCGTTGGCACTTGGCAAAAGACCAATTGGCTAAGCACTTCAACGTTCAAGTAGAGAAAGAGGACGTAGAGGCATACGCTAAAGAGGTAGCTCGCATGCAGTTCATGCAATACGGTTTGATGCACGTAGAGGATAGCTACTTGGCTAACTACGCAGAGCAAATGCTTAAGGATGAGAAGCAACTCCGTGGTATCGTTGAGCGCGTAGCTGAGAACAAGATCTACGACGCACTCAAAGGCGTAGCCAAGATTGAGGAGAAAGAGATCAGCCACGCTGACTTCGGCAAACTCTTCGCGTAATCGTTAGACCTCGCGAAGCGACACGACCTGCCCAATGGGCACACAACCTCGGCAGTAGCCGACAATACAAAACAAAAGACATCGGTAGGAAACCTATCGATGTCTTTTGTTTGATTTTGTTCCCGCAGTTTGTTATGTGCACGGCGGTAGTTCGCTGTGTATATCTTTATCTCCAGAAAAAGGCTTTTTATTAAGATTTCTCTCCCTTATACCGTCTCTGGTACTCCCATGCTAATAACCAAAGATGAACCTCGATCTTCTCGTATTCAGTTGTAGTTTTTTGATATACAGTAAGATACGGGAGGTGGATTAGACTCTGTGAAACATCAGTGAAACTTACTACATAGTTTTTGTTACCCGATATTATTTCCATCTTCTCAATTGCGGCGACAAAGGTACAATAAAAAAACTATATAAACAAGAAAAATGCCTGCAATATGATTATTTTCTATCACATTACAGGCATTTTCGCTAACTTACAGGTGCGAAATCACAACCTACTCGACAAGTTCCCAGTCTTCTGACAGCATGTCTGATTGAGATGCGAGCCATCCTGTTAAGATTGCTTTGCGCCCAGTCGAATCGTGAGTGTACATACAGATAGTTCCAAGACCAAGAATCTCTCCGCCATTTTCATGTACAAGATTCTTTAGCATGTCATCCTTGCACCAGTCCTCTTTAATTACCGTACTTGGTTTTAGCCAAAGGAACATTCCTTTTCCGTTCCACCCTTTTCGGGTTACCTTCTTGCCCTGTTTAAGGGCTTCAATCGCTTGTCCAAAATTCATAATGTTTTTGAAATTATTGTTGTACTTTATCTACTTACCTACTCATCTTCAAAATTTGTGTCAGTTGGCAGGCCTTCATGTATGCGGTTTGCATCCGCTTCCTTCTTTTTATCTAATTTCCGTTTGTCCGAGTCAGAGTCAGTCGCTTTCTCAACAGGTGCTTTTGAGTAGGCATACGCAAACATCTTGTAGTATAGGTCACACTTATCCTTTGGTTGTAATTTAGCCCAATTCTCCCAAAAGATGTCAATACGTTCAATGACTTCTTTACGAATCATCTCCCTAAAATCGTCCTGCGTTACTATTTTTTTGCGTGGCATATCAGTTTTATCCTGCTTGGGTTCTATCGTATCCATGAATGCAATGGGTAGTTCATCAATAATAGCATCACGGCATGCGTATGCAGCTTCTTTATCAGGGAAACTGTTATCGCGGCCATGCACCTGCTCTCCAATACAATCGGATTTCTTTGCTTTGTCGCGTCTAACGACTTTACCTTTGTCGGTTATAACCCAATCTCGCTTCATTTTTTTGCTTTTAGTTTGCCAAACAAGCGTTCCATGCGAATACGCTCCATATATTTGAGCCATCCCTGACGCTTCTTCATTCGCTCCGCAGGAGATAGCCCATCAGAATTATTCAGGGAAGATGGAGTATAATACAAGCACATCTTCATAATATCATTATGCGAGATATTTTTGGGCAACATAGAAACCTTTATTACACGCAACTCCCCTTTAATCAGCTTGCGTACTCGTCTTGGCTTTTTCATTTGGTCTATATCATCGTTACACACCCAAATTAGTTTGTCTTGTGCATTCTTGATAACATAGAAGCGTTTGTTACGAGCCTTTTGCAAAGCATCACACATGAAGATGGCTAATGATAATCTGATTCCATCCATTTTAAGTTGGAAAAATGCTACCACTAAGAGCCATTTCTCCCTTACAATCTGTCTAAATTCTTTTGTTGTCATAGTAATATATTTTATATTGTTGATTCTCCATATACTTTGTTTATTGATTTCCCTTTTGCTGTTTGAGGCTCAACCTTTCGAGGGGCATTAAGGTAATCATAGCACACCCAAACACCAATAGCGCGTGTGATGTGTCTATCATCATGCTGTCCATCAACTGCACCGATAGCACCATTCTTTTTTACTTCCATATAATCGTGCTCGTTTACAGCCTCAGAGCAAGTCTCTATATACATATTCTCGCGAAGAGCCTTTTTTTGATGGTCGCATACCATACGCTTGGTGGATTTATTTGTGTGAAATCCCCACTTAGGCTCAAAGCCCATCGCTATCTTTTCAGCATCAACACGGCAATAGAGATTATCATAATGGTAGGCAATCTCATCAAGCACAAACTCGAAGTGGTCTCCTTCTGTTTGCTCTGTTTCCAATGTGTTGGCCTCAATCACGAGGAGCGCATTGTCATAAGCCGTAGCAACTTGTACCGCCTTCCATGCCAGAAGATAGTGGTCGATATGTCCGCACCATTCAGCAACAACAATTGGCACGCCTCCATGTGTCATATCAAATCTATCAATCACGCAGATAACAGAACGGTCAGAATGGTCAGATGTTCCACCAATATCAACAACTACAACATAACGGTCGTTGCATTGTCGCGCAGGGTCTTCGTCTGGCATGAACCATACTTTAAGTGCTCCGCTCCGTTCTGGCTTGAATACAATATTTTCGACAGCCTCCTCGCCAAAATTCTTCTTTCCATATATCTCTCCCTCAAATGATGGCTTGATACAACCCTTTCGTAAACGCTCCACATCATCTTGCGGGTAAAGGCGATGACCAGTAGATTGAAATGCCTCGGTGGCAGTAGTCGGTTGCTCTGATTTCCAACGCCACTTATCTGGCTGACCTTTCGATGCTGCACGATACCATGCTATTCCTTCCAATGTAGCACCCTGTTCGAACTGCCAATGTTCATAGTCTGTCATGGAAGCAATGAACTTCTTGTAATCTTTTATCGGCAACACATCATCATCCTTATCGTACCAGGGAGAGAAGAATGAAACAAAAGCGGAGTCGCCAGCTTCAGAACGCAGCCATTCAGAATGGAAGAAGTTACCTACACCACGCGCCGTTGATTCGTAAAAAATGTATGTATTAGGTGCATACGCCACACCTGAGTTAACTGTTTGTATCAGTTGCTCAGGCTTGATGTTCGTTGTGGATTTGAATAGTCCGACCTCTGAATAGTGAACCATTGACACATCATCACCTGCAAGGTTATCAGGCTTCTCTGATGAACCGATAGAGATACGACATCCTATCTCTCGTACAACGAGTGTCTTATTAGATTTCTCGAATGGGGATAGTCGCAGTTTGGTATTATCTGGTAGATTAAATAACCACGCAGGTAGGCGACTAATCATAAGCGAGTACATACCACGCACGATACGAGATGTATTTTCCACATGGGCAATGACTTGTGAGCGTGCAGAGTTTAATACAAAGAGTTGTTTCCACGCCATGAATAACTGAATTAGCGTAGAGAACCCTACCTGTCTTCGCTTACAGATGATTATGCGTACAGGAAGTCCTGCCTTATCATACTTATATATCAGTTTCAACAAGCGTCGTTGCCCGCGATTAAGGCGAAACAAGATAGGCTTGATGTTATTGGGGTCTTTATCCTTAATATAAAAGAATGATGCGGCCGTAAACTCAAAGTCGTGTTTGTTGCGTGCTCGTATAATCTCGCGACGAACGGACTCTAAGTTGTATCGAGTATAACGAAGCCCAAGTTTATGTAGGTATGTTCGTATAGAGAATCCGCAATCGCGTAGGTCTTGAAATATTTTCTCTTCGTAACAATCAAATGGTACTCGGTAATCGTACCATCCAAGTTCAAGTGCTGAGAATGATATGCGTTCACAAGAATCACAACCCTCTCCAGTGATTGGGTCATATTTCACGGAGCGTTCTTTGTTTCGCTCAGAGTTTAGCAATATGATTTCATCAGTACTCATTCTTCTTTCGTTTCGAATAAACCAGTATTATGCGTATATTGATATAGGAACTCCCGCACACATATATAGATACACCCCTCTGCAAAAGCAAAGAGATGAAGTGGTACATTGGAGTGTCCAAAGAAAATTTGTACAATCGTACCAAGCAATACCCATACATAGTTCTTTAATTGCCTTAGCGTAGGATTAAGCATAAGTGCAACACCAAGCAAAAAAAACACACAACCAGACATTCCAACTGTAGGAACGGAGGTGGCGCATACTGCACCTGCCAATACAGCAGATGCGTACAGTACAAGTGAGAGAGTGCGAGTGTTAGAGTTATATCGTAAGCAGTAAATACGTTTGATAGGATGCCATAGCAAGAGCAAACATAGGCAGTTGATAAATAAATGTAACCACGATGCATGCATAAACACATATGAGAACGCATTGACAAGCGAAGTGTCTGATACGCCGAATGCTATCATTGTCTCTTGCTGCATAAAGCAAAAGAGTACTATTGCTATTAAGACGATGAAGTATATCATTTGCGTGCAAGTGAACGTTTGTATGACATGGCGCGGTAATAGAATGCCACCGCTGCGGATGGGCTAATGTAAAAAGAGGGTGCTGGACTATCAAGCACATCTTGCATTAAGGAGTACTTAAACTCCAAACCTTTACTGGCTTTGTACGCCTCTTCATATCTGCTGAATATGCAGAGATACATCTGTCTTGTCGCAGAAGACGATGCACTGAATGTGTGAGTGCGTTTGTACTCACAATATTTTTCAAGAGCTTGTTTGGGAGTTATATAGAACTGAGGCGCACCAGACGAGGCTGCTGCTGCACAGAGTTTTTTAAGATTAGGACGAGAAGAGGATGTCTCTTTCCATAGTTTGTCCACCGCTTCAATAAAATGCAACTGTCGCAGGTGGTGGTTGTAAGTGCGTTCAGACTTTACGGAGCAATATCTAATTTGAAATCTACTGCAAAATTACAAAAAAAAATCCACATATACAAGAATATATGTACCTGCCGCTAAAAAAGTTACATTTACCGCAATTTCTACTCACATTTACCGCAGTCATTATGCCAAAAGAGCAGTAATTTTGCAGCGAAAAATTCAACACATAACAACTATGACACCAGAAGAAGAGAAGAAAGCACAAGAAGAAGCTGCTGCACAAGCTGCAAAAGAGGTAAATACTCCAGCAGACGAAGGCAATAATGCAGGCGGAGAAGGCAGCGATAATGGTAATGGTGGTGACGGTGGCATGATTACTCCACGAG
The DNA here is from genome assembly GCA_015061165.1 of Bacteroidales bacterium. GTDB lineage: Bacteria > Bacteroidota > Bacteroidia > Bacteroidales > Paludibacteraceae > Colicola. The sequence goes on along the minus strand of SUXC01000001.1, from coordinate 57,598 downwards.
ATGAGAATGGTGCACCTGTAACCGAGCCTATGCCACGTGATGTATTTTATGAGCGCATTCGCACGAATGTACCAGATGGTAAGTTCGATGAGGATGAGCAAGAATACTTCCGACATGCGTTATCTATGCTTGACCAAGCAGAAGAAGGAAGTAAAAAGTACAAAGGTATGACGGAGAAGATGATGCGTCGTTACCAAGAAGACCCAGAGGAGGTTGCTATTTTGCTTGACTACATGGAAGGTATGCCTTTGCTTGCGGCTATTAGAAAGCATAAGGGAGAAGAGGCACTTACCATCAAAGAGGGCGATGAAGGTTGGGAGGAATACCAGAAAGCAGGCGAAGCTCGAAAAGCCAACCGCGAACGCTACGAGCAGATGATGAGCGAGGTTGAGGCTAATCTACCTGCAACAGCAGATTTGTTTACATCATGGTCTGAAAACAACAAACTTGATGATGAGCAAAAGAATGTAATCTGGCAGATGATGCAAGCTGACCTTGATAACATGAGTCGTGGCAAATTCACGGAGGAGATGTTTGAGCGTTACCTCAAAGCTATGAACTATCAAAGTGATGTTGAGGGTGCTCACGAGCAAGGTAAAGCAGAAGGAAAGAACGAAGCCATCGAAGCGGAACAGAAACGCATGAAAGGTAGCGGATTGCCCGGTATGAATGCAGGTAGCGTGCAAGAAAAAGAGCAATCAGAAAAAACGGAAACAAATGGAACAACCGACTTCCTCAAAGGAATACACAGACGGTAACCATAAATAAATTAACTATTAACTAAACAACAAACAGAAATGAAGAAGTTTTTTAAGAACTTTAGCTTGCTTGGCATCTTTATGCTGGGCTTGTGTATTGTACTCGGTGTAGGCGAAGTGTCGGGTGCAGTGATGAGTGCCGATGGTGTTGGTACTCAGATTGATGGTGGTGGTAAACCAGCAGAGGGTACGCCAGGAGGTAATGCCCCAGGTGGCGTACAAGTAGCCACTGCTGAGCGAGGCGCATTAGAAACATGGGACTATCGCAAGTGGTCACCCGATTTGATTAAGGATGATGTGGACCAAAACATCGTACAGATTCGTCCTTATGCAAATCAACTTGATACTATCTTGCGTTATGTAGGAACGAAGAATATCAACTCTTTTGAGTTTAGTTACTATTCAATCAGTTCTCGTGATGTAAGTGATAAGATTTTGTCTTTCACAACTCCTTCTACAGCGAGTTCCAAGAAAGAGGGATGTGTTGCAACTATTGGTGTAAGTAACTTTGGTAACTTTGATGTCACTGACACCATTTATGTACCATCCATACCAGGTGCTGATGACAATCCTTTGGTATTGTATGTATATGCAAAAGATGATACCAAGCAATTGCTAAATGTAACTTGTGGCGAAAACCAAGTAAAATCTGTTACCGGTGGTTATGCTATTCCAGACATCGCTACTGATACTGTAATTTATGCAATGGGTCGTGCGGCTGCTGAGACTGATGTTCTCTCTCCTGCTGTAGAATTTTTGCCAGATAAAACTGAGGGTTATTGCCAACGCTTTATGTTCCAAATCTCCATCTCAAACTACGCAAAGATGGCAGACAAGGAAGTAAAATGGGATTTGAGCGAAATTGAAGAGGAGGCACTGTTTGATTTCCGTCGCCGTATGGAGGCAAGTTTCTTGTTCGGTCGTAAGGATAAAATGTATGACCCTATCAAGAAGAAACATGTTTATACCACTGGCGGTATTGTGAATCAAATCACCCAAACTACTACTTTGAACTCCAATGCTGCTGACGGCAACAAGGAAGTTGTAGAAATGATGAAGTTTGTCTTTATGGGTAACTCTGGTGCTAAGGAACGATTTGCGTTTGCAGGCTCTGAGGCAGTTGCTCGTATTAGCAAGATGAACGGAATTGTTAAACAACAAGATGCTGTTAAGACAGAGGTAATCATGGGTATCACTTGGAGCAAGATGGTAAGTAACTTTGGTACTATCAACCTCGCTCATCACGAGATTTTGGATGAGTACGGTTACTCTGATAAATTGATTATCATTGACCCTCAATTCTTGCGTAAGTATCAAATCGAGAACTTTACAAAGGATAACCATAATGGTCGTGAAAAACTTGTTGTGAACGGCGATATTGTGGTATTCAATGAGTCCGCAGGTGTGGCAGTCTTGAATCCTAAAGCCCATTGCATCGTTACCGTCGCTGCGTAAAGTAGTGTAAAGTGTTTAATGAAAGTGTCGGGTGGGTAGCAACCCGCTTGACACTTTTTTATTTCAAACGACTATGTTAAAGAAATACAAATCTAAAATGACCGCGTTGCGCATACTCGTTAAAGTAGGCGACAACATCGTACCAGTAGAGTTTGGTTGGGACCTTATCTACGCTAATAGTGGTATTCGCGGCTGTAGTTTTTCAACGGATGATGTTGAACTACAAAAGGCATTGGAGAAACACGAATACTTTAATCGCGCCTTACAGCCAAGTTTCTGGACGGACGACAAAGAAGAGGAAGCTCCTATTCCCGATGATGTAGTTAACGATGGAGTAAACAATGGAGTTGATGATTCTACCAATGATGTTAACGATGATGTCATTGAAACTGTTACCGAGTTTCCAGAGGTAACTACAATGGCAGACGCTCGCCGTATTCTAAAGGAAGTATTTGGCAAGACTGCTAAAGAGACCAAGAGCAATGCACAAGTATTGGCATTGGCGAATGAGTTGAATATCAAATTCCCTAATCTGAAATAATCATGCTCGGCAAGGAAATCACAAATCTTGTTATAGTTAAGATGGAGGAGTACACTCCATTCGGTCCGTCATCAAGTGCTACATTATTAGCAGGAGGTGACAGACTTAACGAGGTTAAGCCTGTATATAGTTATATCGAGCAACACCTTGCCGAAGCAGCAAATGAGATGTTAATGATAGCTCCCATACATAAATTATTCTATAATGATGCGCGTATGGGAGCGGTCGTTGATAGTGATGATAAGCAAATCGGTTACATACCACTTCCTGCTGACTTCTTGCGCATTCATACATTACGAATGAAAGGTTGGACTCGCCCTGTACATACTCTTATACACGAAGGACACCCTGTCTATATTAAGCAATTCAATCGTTGGAGAAGAGGGACATGCCAGAAGCCAATTGCGATATTCAATGGGAGAGGTGGTAATTTGCCATTGAAGGAGGTGGATATTGCTATTGTATCTATAAAATCATTCGAAGATGAATATGCTTCATGGGAAATGGAATGTGCGAAAAAGGGAGAGTGGACGGATAAGTATTGGCAGACTTACCCAGATGGGACTATACACAAGTCTTATTATGACCAAACGGATAAGAAACCTAAGACAGTGGAATACACTCCAGCGTGTTTGCAGTATTTCTCTGTTCCTGAAAGTAATACGCATACAGTTGATACCTTCTATTATGTTCCAAAATTTAGTGATACATGTGACTATGACCGCAGTATAGCGGAATTGATTGCTTTGCATTGCGCACGCAAAATATATGAGGTATACGGCAATGCGGAACAAGTTAGCATGATGACTAATGAAATCAATTCAGTTCTCGAAAATCTACGACAATGATTGATAAGAAAGACAAACGATATAAATTTCTAAAGCGGCCGACTGCTCCACAAGAAAAGGTCGTTCCATTAACAGAGCAACAGTCCGCAGAGAGAACACAAAACCTTGTTCTCTTGATGAAGTATCGCGCAATGTGGGATGCAATGTATGCTTTCCGCAAGCGTCGTTCACGCACCAAGAGATATGAGCGTGGTATGCAATGGGACGATATTATTGAGGTTAACGGAAAGAAGATTACCGAAGCACAACACATTCTTAATCAAGGCAAAGTACCCCTTAAAAATAATGTGATACTCCAAACACAGAATAGTGTCGTAGGAGTATTCCGAAACAACTACACGCACCCGGAAGCGATTGCACGCGCACGAGATAATCAACAAGTGGGAGAGATGATGACCGCTATGTTGCAGTATGTAGGACAAATAAATGACCTGAAAGAAGTAGATGTTGCAGATTTTATGGAGGGCTTGCGTAGTGGTTTGTCCGTGCAATACACAGATTACCAATGGAACAACGAAACACACACGAAAGAAGTTGTTGTAGTTAGTTGCAGTCCCACACATGTGTTTATGAATGGCGGAGTACGAGATGTTCGAGGCAAAGACATCACTTGTATTGGTCTGTTGATGGATATGCCAAAGCATGAGGTCATACAACGTTTCGCTCACACAGAAGAAGATGAGGTTCGAATACGCCAAATCTACAACAATGTAGATAAGAATAGTCTTATAGGATTATACAAAACATTTGTTGATTCAAGGGATAACAACTTTGATTTCTTCATTCCAGATAGAAACGATGTCTGTCGTGTTATCCAAGCGTGGGAGTTGGAAAGCAAAGAATCTTGGCTTGTTCATGATAAATATGAACAGACTCTTACAATATACCCATACGAAGACAAGTCGGCAATTGATGCTATGATTAAGGAGCGCAATGCCGATATTGAGGCCAACAATCTTGACCCTGCAAAAACCGAAATCACATGCAAGAAACATAACGATGTTTATTGGTATGTTCGCTATATGAGTCCTCGTGGCGACATTCTATACGAGGGTCGTAGTCCATTTGCTCATAGAAGTCACCCATTCGCGGTATATATGAGTCGTCTTGTAGATGGTGAGATATATTCTTTTGAAGAGTCTATCATAGACCAACAACGTTATATCAACCGTCTTATTACTCTTATAGATTTTATCATGGGTGCAAGTGCCAAAGGAGTGCTTGTATTCCCTGAGAATGCCATTCCAAAAGGAATGAGCAAAGATGATATATTGGAGCAATGGGCAAGTTATCGTGGAGTAATCTTCGCGAACTTAAAGCCAGGCGTACCGTTGCCACAGCAAATCAGTACGAATGCCACAAACATTGGTGCAAATGAGATGTTGGCACTACAGTTACAGTTAGTGCGTGACATCAGTGGCGTACATGGTGCTATGCTCGGAAAAGAAGCCAAGAGTGGAACAGCCGCGAGTTTGTACGCGCAGGAGGCAAGTAATGCTCAAACTAATCTTCTTGATACTATAGAAAGCTTTGCAGCATTCCGTAAGCGTAGGGACTATAAGATTGCTAAGATTATTCCTCAATGTTACGACTATGTAGATTATATTCCAGTGGCAGGCAGAGAATATAGCGAAGCAGCAAAAGAATGGAATGCAGAAAAGGCAAGCAAGTTTGACTACTACATAGTCATTACGGAAACGAATGATAGAGAAGTTTATCAGGCTCAATTGAATCAGTTGCTTACATCTGCATTACAGCAGCGTTTGATTGATTTCAAGACAGCCTTGGAGGCGGGTCGCTTCCCATTCAGCGATAGTGTACTGCGACTGCTTGAGCGTAAAGAGCAAGAACTTGCACAACAACAGGCTCAACAACAAGCCATGATATTGCAAGGGCAAGCCGCAGGTATCAATGCCGCAGAGGCTGGAGCAACCGAAGGTCAGATAGCCCAGATGGGTGCAGATTTGGCACAGCAAGCATTAGCAAATAGCGATGCTTTACAAGCGCAAGCAAGTCAAGCAGACCCAAGGGTTATGCAATTGATAGGACAAGCGTTAGGACAATAATCATAAATTAGAACACTATGACATCAGAAGAAGCTATATATTGGAAAACATATATTGACCGCGTAGTAGCGGAGAAACTATCTGTGCTTAACAGTTCGCAACAAGATGCAGTACGCATCAGACAGTTTGCAGATAGTTTTATGCAAGGCATTAATGGTCAACAGTTGCTACCACAATCAGTCTTTCGCCAGTTTATAGATATGTTTGCTCACATTCCTACCATACAGGAGGACATTGAGAAGATGCAGGAATCGCTTAGCGAAGACATTACTAACATCAACAATCTTGAAAAGGTTTACTACCCTTCCGATGCGGATGAAGGAAAAAACCTATTCTATCATTGCTATGATGCCACATGGGTAGAAACATTTTTCGAGGACACTTTTGATAATATCAGTGAGGATGATATTATTAATGCTTTATACGATGAATTATTTGGGCTGACGGGACATGTTAATATCGTTGTCCTTGATTTTCCTCACAGAGGCATTAAGTCGTGTTCTTATATCTTATTCAAATTAAATACTGGAGGTCCTATAAGATACGGTGTGCCACAGAAAAGAATAATGCTACTGTCAATTGACGGTTATTATACTTGGACAATACGCGTCAAAATCAGTACCAACGGAAGACAAAGAGAAGTTAGTAGCAGTTGGAACTCTTATGCATTAAAAACTGGTGGCGAGGAGCAACGCGAAGTTATTGTGGTAGATAACTACGACGCATTATTGGCATTGGATATTGATGAGAGAGATACATCTGTAATCTATCGAACTATTGATAATGATAAATTATACTTATGGAATAGTGAAGAATTTGTAGAAGTTGCAGGAGAAAATATTGATAATACTATCTATGTGACAAATCTTGATTCGATATTTGCGTTGGGTTTATCTTCGGGTGTATATACTGTAGCTTATAACCACTACAGAGGCAATATATATACAACAACTATTTATTCCCTTGTGGTAAATACTTGGAAATATGGTGCACGCACTATTGATAAATTCATCTTATCTCATTCTGATGGGTGGGCAGAAGCAACATCTCTAACCGAGTCGTGGGTGTGGCACGCCTATTCTTATGAAGGTCATACGCATACCACTGACGATGTTATTGGTCTTGCAGAAGTAATAGATGAGGTGACACAAGGCAAGCAGGATAAAACAGACGCATCGTTACAAACATCAGACAAGAGTGTTGCTGGCGCAATAAATGAAGTTGATGAAAAACTAAAAAATCACCTTGACGAATATAATGGATTGAGTCAATTGGTTATGGGATTAGAAGAGCAAGTTCACAATCATGTTACTATTGATTTTCCCGCTCTAAAAGACAAAGTAAATTCATTAGCTTCATCCACTCTGCCTATTACTATATCAGGAATACACGGAAAGCATATCCTTGCATTTGCTTGTGATGTTACTGTAGTACCATTCTCTGCTGAAGTCGCAGAAGATGGAACGATTGTTATAAGTAGCGGTGCAGAGATTGCGGAAGATGGCACTATCGTATTAACAAGTGGAGGCGAATTGTACGAAGATGGCACTATCATCCTTTGACAATATAGTAATTTTTTAAGAATACGAAAATGAAACAGATTGATTTGACATTCAAAGTAAATCGTGTAGCAACATTCAAGAATGGCTCTATGCTCCCAACAATGAGTATGAAAGAGTTAATGATGGTTGCTCGTGGAAAAGGCCAACTTTTATATGAAGTGATAGAAGCGTTGGCCAAGTATAACGGAGGTACTATTTCCGAGGCCAATGACACACTCACATTTATTGAGGAGTTGAAATTACATCCTGTGTGTAATATTAGCGAGGAGAAATTTGCACTTATTGAAAAAGCCCTTGCTACTGCTACAGTAGAGGTAAAAGCGGCATGGGCAAATATGATTTCACAACTTAATATGGAGGGACAATAATGAAACTTAACAACGGACTTTTTGAAGTGGGTGGCGAACAGATTGGTGTAGGTGTTCCAATGCTTGCTATTGAGCATACTGATATGGGTGCAATGAGCGAATCCTTGGCAGGAATGGGTTGCCCTAATTTCCTTATGCCTGCACTTATGGGAGAATCAACTACGGTAGATTTGCCATTTGAAGATGATGGTGCATACCGTATCGTAGATACCAATGGTCTTGTGTCATTAACAGGCTACATCTTTGTTCAGTCGGCTATTATGCAAGGCGTAGAAGCGAAATTGCTATTTGCCTTATCTGCTATGGGCGGGGCAATGATGGCAAGTGCAACTAAAGCAGAAGATGGTAAGTGGACAGTAGTAGCAGATATATAAGATGAAAACGACACTAAAAAGCTTTAGCATCCCTACTCCTGATGGCGAAGAGGTGTTTTATACCAGTGACTTTGCTACTAAAGAGGAGGCGGCCAAGGTAGAACAGGAGTTAAAGGGGAGTATTGCAAGCAATATAGCCCAGGTTAAGCAATCGTTATCCGAGACAAACAATGACTTGAGTAGCTCTAAGGAAGCAATAGCATATGCTATAGATAACTTAAGAAAGGCTGTAGGGGCAGATAATGAATTGCAACTTTCATTCAGCAATACTAAGTTTCTCAACGATTGTACCAGTGTTAAAGATGCTTTGGTGGCGTTAGATGCAGCCATTGCAACATTGTTTAACTAATCAGGATAAGTAAGCGGATATGAATTGGATAAATAGATTTAAGACAGAAGCGGAGTTCAAGGCACAACGACGCTTTCTTCCATGCTCAAGTGTATCTTATATACGAGAATTAATGAAGAGCTTTATTCAGCAAGATGAGATGTCGCATACTTTGCCTGTTGGTACTATTGCACTTTATAATAAAGAGTCAAATACCATAGAGTATGTGTATTATACAAACTATAATGCTACTGATTATCCTGTAAGTAACTACAAGCCTATTGGCATTGTGGTTATTCCACAAGATTTTCTTGGAGAAGAGAGTGAGGCGCGCATAATTTCTCTTGTAAATATGAGCACAACCTCTCCTGAAGTAGGCTCTACAAACTATCAATATATCCGTTGGGGCGGATATGCTTATGACGGAAATAGTTGGACATATCGAGATGTTGATGGGTTAGAGAATCTGAGCTCCAAATACCAGCAATTTATTGGTACAGACGGAGAGTTATCAGGTCAGCAATCATCATGGGGGTATCTGCCAAGTGATAAGTTTAGTAATTTTCCTACCATCTACGATAGGAAAACGGGATATTATTATACAGATGGCAATAATCAAATTCCAAGTCCTTATAATTATAGTTGGGTAAGTCGCTTATTTGGGAAAAATAAATCCGGAGCAGATAGTTTTTTAGCTGATATTGATGGTGTTGCAAATACAGATGTGCTTATTGCGGCCGAGACGCTACAAACGACATGGCAGACTGATAGTGCTATTATTCATCAATACAATAGTTATGATGATGTACTTGATTATCAAGGTCACTTCCCGCCTGCATTATGTTGCCGCAGATTTCATACAGAGGGTACAAATGCTGGTGAGTGGTATTTGCCTGCTGTCGGAGAGTTGGCATTTGTAATGCCACGATGGAATGTGATTAAAGCTGCTTTTGCTGCTGTTAGAGCAGTCGATTCTACAGTTGCAGTTCCACTGAATGAGAGCAACTACTATTGGTCGTCGTCAGGGTATAGTCAGTACTACGCATACTACTTGTACACGAGCAGTGGCTACGTGTGCGACTTCAGTAAGGGCTCCAAGAATTTGGTCCGTGCGTTCCGTCGGCTTCCCCGCATTTAATCTTGAAATTTTCAAAACCGTCCGCACCTGAGTGCGGGCGGGGCACACTTATTCTCTATAACAATGAACTCTGAAAATAATAAACCAAAAATTCGTAAAGAGAAAACGATAGAATCTACTTCGCTCTTTAGGCAAGCAGAGAATCTGGAGCGTGAAATAGATACGATAATCCAGAATATGCCAGCAAGAACCTACTGGCGAATGGGCAAGCCGTTCGAAGAAGCGTTGATTGGTGCGCGTGAATACTACGCAATGTGCTACCGTCACGAAAAAGGAGATAACAGTGACTTAAAGATAGAGTACGCCCGTAAGTCAGCAGAATGCTTTACGCAAGTAGATTTGATTTTTCGCAAGTGGTATAAAGGCGAACCATATCCAAACATGCCAAACCATAATGTGATAAGCAAAGCACGCCACGCAAGATTATCGGTCATTGTTGGAGAATTGGTTGGTGCGAGTTGGTCATTTTATCAATCACTTCTAACGCATAAAGACAAAGATGGGATGAGCGATGCCCCTGCAAAGCCAGCTGGCAACAGCGACAGAGCGGGTGATGTGGGTTCATAGATTAAATGGGTGGCACACTCCAAAAGAGTAATGGCATGGTTGGAACATACCTTGCAAGATGCCACTATTACAGTTGCAGTTCCACTGAATGAGAGCAACAACTATTGGTCGTCGTCAGAGTATAGTCAGTACTACGCATACAACTTGAACACGAGCAATGGCAACGTGTACAACTTCAATAAGAACTACAACTATTTGGTCCGTGCGTTCCGTCGGCTTCCCCGCACTTGGTCGGGCTCACGATTGCGAATCGCTTATCCTATCTTGTTTTTGTTATGCGTGTTGAATACGAAGAATTATATGATGCATACCTTGACTGCCGCAAGCATAAGCGCATTTCAAGAAATTGCCAAGCATTTGAAATAGATGTGACCCGTAACCTCTACCTATTATGGAAAGAGTTGAATAATGGCACATACAAAATAGGACGGTCGATAGCGTTCATCGTCCATCATCCGAAAGATAGAGAGGTGTTTGCTGCTGATTTTCGCGACAGAATAGTGCACCATCTTATCATTCGTAGAATTGAAAGTCTGTTAGACAAGGAGTTCATTGAAGATAGTTACTCATGCCGTAAAGGCAAAGGAACGCTCTATGGCATACGCCGTTGTGAAATGCACATGATGAAGTGCAGTGAAGACTATACTAAATCATGCTATATTCTCAAAGGCGACCTAAAGAGTTTCTTTATGACTATAAGTAAACCGCTACTCTTCCTGCGAATATGTAAATTGCTGGAGGAGAAAGGAAACTTTGACAAAGAAAACCTTTGCTTCATGGAACATATTATCAGACTGATTATCTTCAATAGGCCACAAGATAATTGCATCTTTAAGCAACCAATATCTGAATGGAAATGTCTGCCTAAAGATAAGAGTCTGCTAAATAATGATGAGGACCACGGACTCCCAATAGGAAACCTAACGAGCCAGATATTTGCCAACCTGTTCCTATCGGACTTTGACCACTTCGTGACAGAGGAACTTGGATTTGTGCATTATGGGAGATATGTAGATGACTTCTATATTATATCGGAAGACAAAGAGAAATTATTGAGTGCACTACCAAAGATACAGGCATACTTACAAAACATTGGTGTAACCCTACACCCTAAAAAGATATACCTACAAAAAGTTCATAAAGGAGTCCAGTTCCTTGGACAAAACATTAAGCCTTATGGCACTTTAATAGCCAAACGCTCGATAGGCAACCTATACGCAAAGTTATATAACTTTAATCGTTATATCGTATGGCATGATGTCGAGGAGAAAATTATTAGCAGAGAAGATATAGAATATATGATTAGTAGTGTCAATTCATATTTCGGCTATCTTCGCCAGGCAAAGAGTTATAAACTACGTAAAAAGATTGCTCATTCAGAACTGATACTGCCATTATTGAGTTATGCGCACTTTGACAAGAATTATACAAAACTTATAAAAAACAAAGACAATGAACAAAGTAAAAACAACAAAGGTATTTACAATCGTGTTGGCTATCATAGCCACTCTGCTGATTGTTGTAGGCTTTTTTGTCCCACCAATGGGAATAATTGATGGTAGTGTAATGCAAGGAGCAGGAGAAATTATCGGTATGATAACTATATTCTCTGCTTGGGATTTAATTAGCGAGGCTATACATAAGGGTATAGAAGCGTCTTTTAGGCGAGGTGATACAAGTATAGAGATTTCTAAAAACGAAGAGGATAGCAAGAATGGGTAGAGGTATAAATTTGACCGCAGAAGAGAAGCGGTATATTCAAAAACATCGCTGGGACAAGTCTCCCAAAGAGATTGCGGATGAACTCAATCGCAATCCGAGTACGATAAGCATGTATATGAAACGCTTAAAAAGGGGGTAATGCAATGGAACTGAACAAAAGTCATTTGGCAATTATGATTGTCTGCTTTGTGGCAGGATGTATCATTGGCGCAGGCTTGCGCAGCTGTAGTAGTTCGGAAAAACCGAACAACTCCGAGCCATTAGTAATTCACGATACAGTACGGATGACAGATACCTTGCGTATAATTGAGCATACCAAGCCCAAGAATATCGTTAGGCATGATACTGTGTTCGTGCCAGTGCCTACTATTAGTGCGTCAGATAGCGCGAACGACAGCAAGACTGATAGTATTGCTGTGGATATACCTATCATGCAATATGAATACTGTGACACTTTCAAAACAGATAGTAGCCGCATAGAGCTTGGAGTGAAGTTTAGCGGCTATAATGCGCGCATTGATGATGTAAATCTAAATTCCCAATTTAATGTAGAGCCTCGTACCGTGGTAAAGAAAAATGGATGGGGACAATTTATAGGTGTTGGTATTGGCGTTGGTGTTGGGACTACTGCTGTAGGTCACACAGTATATGCAGGACCTGAGATTTCATTAAATATAACCTATGGATGGGGGTATCATTGGTAAACTTAATAAATAACTGGTATGACAAAAGATGAATTGATTGCTTCTGCAAAGAAAGGAGACAAATTATTTGTTGTCCTTAAGCGTATAGTGTTTACTACTAAGAGTACGATTGGTGAATTGTGGGCCAACGGAGTGTTCCTATGCCATATGTTGGAGGATTTTGATAGAGGTTTGCACCAATGGATGACAGAAGATGAAATCAAATCCATTAAGGTGTATGGAAAGACAGCCATTCCTCGTGGATTATATAAGGTAAAGATGACCTATTCTCCAAAGTATGACCGTATGATGCCGCTGATACTTAATGTCAAGTGTTATAGTGGTGCTCGTATGCACAGTGGGAACGATGCAGATGATACAGAAGGCTGCCCATTGTTTGGCGAATACAACCCAAAGAAAAAAGATTGGGTTGCTAACAGTCGTAAATGCGCAGAGGAGTTCTATACATTGGTGGATAATGTCGGAGGAGAGTTTGATTTGGTAATATGCTGATTTCATTATGGGAAAGATAATTATTCGCGGTAAAATACCGAGCAAGGCCAACAGTTATAAGGTCATAACCATCAATGGTCATGGTTCATTGGGCAAAACGGAAGCGGTAAAGGAGTACGAACGCAACTTTTATCTGCAATGCCCCATTCGTGGTGCAATGATAGACAAATATTTCCGTCTAAATGTAGATGTGTACTATGAAAACATGCGTCCAGACCTCGACAACTGTTTCAAAGTGCTGCTTGACTGTCTACAATCGTGCAACGCTATCAAGAACGACCGCTTTTGTGTGGAAATACATGGTAGAAAACTGATAGATAAGACCGACCCACGTGTAGAATTTACGTTAGAAGAGGTAATGTAATGCAATTTTTACATTTACCGCAAACTATTGAATAATTTTGTAGTAATTTTGGGCATAATTGTAATTCACTATGTCAGAGCAACACAAATTTATATTTCCAATTTCAGCCATTAAGCGTTTGGTTGAACAACGCACCAGTCTTTTAGGGGATATGCGTGGTAATGAGAAAGAACCTCATCTCCTTGACCGTTTATCATTGACAGATGGCGAATCATTCTTTACTAATGAATGGTTGGAAGAAGCCGCAGCGGAGACTTACGATTGGATAAAGGCATTTGGTCGTAATGTGACCAACGCTCTCCGTATCTTTCCTGATGGCATCTTGCATACTATCAAAGAAAACTGGGGTGTGCACCTTGAAGTAGATGGTAAACGATGTGGATTATCGTACAAGCAATCTATTCCATCGGAAAATGTGAGCGGCACCGATAGAGGCATTTTTGAGGGCGAGACTATCAAGTACAGTGTTCAGATTGCTCTGCCAAGCACAGTTGGTGTTGTGGTGGGGCACGCAACTGAGGTTTATTATTCCATAACAATTGACTATACAACAGGAATTGCAGGAGCACCTATTGAGGATAAGAAACAACATGTTATTACTTGTGTCTCTACAAAAGACTATGGAATTGATAGTTGTAGTTTTGATGCTCATTTAAGTACTGTGCTCGGAAATATGACTATCAAGAGCATTGATTCTGTTGAGGTCAAAGTGACTAAGGCGATACCTTCTCGTTTTACAATAGCGGAAGGTGACTATATCCTATATCAAGGCGCAGACGGCACACAAAGGTATGGCGTTGTTAGCGCAGACTATGATTCCACCAGCAACACTCCAATCTTCGCAGAGATGGCAGACAGCGATTTGCGCGATACTATTGTTATGACAGTTGAACTGCCAAATTGGCAGGATAGGAATATGCTGCCGATGATTGAGCGTAACCTTAAGGATGCACTTTGCTACTTTGTAATATGGCGTTGGTTAGAGAATGTCTATCCAATGGAGGCTGAGGCATTTCATGCTAAATGGGAGGAGAAAGCCCATCAAGCGCAACTCGGACTTAATACAGAGAATCATATACTGCAACGAAAATCTACTTGGCTGTAATGATATATGAAATTTGAAGGCGAACATAGAGCAATCCCATTGCGTGGTATTGAGCGAAATGCAACCAATCTCATAACGCAAGATGGAGCTATGAACGAGGTTATTGGAATGATACCTCGCAATGGAAGTTTTATAGCATACGCTCCAACCGATAGAGGCATCAACAAGAGCAACGATGTCGTTATGGTTCGTGTGCATCATACATCTACTGGAGATAATGTGATTGTTGTTAAAAAGAACAACTATCTCATCAACGGTAAAGATGCAACTGAGCAAGTAATCACGAACTCCTATGAGATTTGGGCAAACAATGGTTATTGTGGGCAACAGATATTACAGACCCAAACGGAAGAAACTACTATATACAAGGAACGCACCGTACTTGATATTGTATTCGTTGGCAACCGAATGGATATTCTGACAAAAGAAAATGGAATAGAACATTGGTTGTGGAAGAATGGGCAATATGAAAATGTTGATGACCTTGCAGGGTATAGTAATATAGATGGAAGTTTCTTGTTGCCAAGTGTTGATTTTAAGGTTCGTCGCGGAATCTACGATGGTAAGAAAGTATCATCAAGCGCACGATTCATAAAAGTCCACAAGGCTTATACAGATTCTGACACATCACAAGAGGATAAAGATGCAGCTTCATCTTATGTACGGAGTCTTGGAAGTGTAGGCACTGATATACTTGCTCTATTAGATAGTATTCGATATATGGGCGGAATAACAGGCTATGTTCTTGTTGCTGCTGCATATCGCAGGAAAGGTGGTGACGCAAGTAATCCGCAATATATGATGGCAAGCCCTATTATGTTAATGGGAGCACCTGAGATATATACGAAGGATGGGTTGTTTGAGAATGGAGATGAGTATCTAAAAATGCCGAATGACACATATATGCTTGATATGTTCAAATATGGCAACAAAAGCAATGGTGGAGCGAGTGCACAAGAAGCTGCATTCGATAAGATATGGTCCATGACAGATACGGATGATAGAGATAGTGACGATTTGGCAGAAGGAGAGAATGTTAATATTGAGTTGCTTTCTTCAAATGACCCTTGTTTAATACGTAAAATAACAGGCACATCAAAAAAAGGATACACTGAGAGTTATAAAGCAGACCAAGCGATAGATGTGTCAACAAGTAAACAAGATATACAACAGCCAGCACTCTATAGTATAAAGTATGCCTTATACAATCATGGTAATGCTACAGGAACGAATGATAGAGATGCTGAATATCGTGGTTATCGAATATCACATGCATCTGCTAATATTCTATCTTTCAGAATAAATGGGGATATTCTTGAAGAATATAAAGATGAAATTGACAGATTGTGTATATTCATTTCTCCTATAATCAGCCCATACAAACATAATGATGATGTGGGCATCATGATGAAAAGCAATTATTCTGGTGACAAAAAAGACAAATATGACGGATTTTTCTTTTGCGAAAAAACATGTAATGGCAATTATAAAATGAATAAGTCTGCATGTGGTGGTAGCTTTATGCCAGAAATGAAGAGTGATAAAGAGATACGCCAAAGCATAGTGGACATAGCAGGTTTGTATAAGGTTAAGGAAATTCAACTCGCAGACTTAAAGTCCAATCAATGGGTGGACTTGGATTTAAGCGGGGGGATATTGAGGACAGACCGAATGGTTCAAGGGTCTGACACTATGCTAAAAATAAGTGATATGCAGCCAGTGAGCATTGTTACTGGCGGCATCTTCGGTTATAACGAGCGACTTCATGTATTCAATTTCCAAAAGAGTTTAGTACATAGGCTTCCTTATAGTTGTTTGCAGTACTATTACGGAGGAGGACAATATCGCGTTCCTGAAGATAGTGTTCAATACGAATACTCTATTGAGGTTCGTGACAACAATGGTAGTCTTACAACAACTCAATTTGAAAGTAATTGTCCTGCCATCAATCCGCTGATTAGCCACCCGGATATAAAAGCGAAAAACATTCGAGTGGTAAAGCGAGCGAAGATAAATAACAAATTCTACATTGGAAGTAAAGACTATACTCCTATTGAGCTTGGCAATATCGCAAGTGCATATATCAACACTTCACTTAAACCTATTGACATCGAAATGCGCGAAGTGTCGTTGACCGATTATGATGGAGCATTTCGTTCTACTAAGATTGAGAGTGACAGCAATGCGTATGGCAAAAATGAAATTCGAGTTAGCAAACCAGGATTGATAGAGTTCGAGGTAGATAAAAGCTACAAAATTGGTAACGGAGAGATAATGGCTCTGGCCCGTATGACGATGGGGTTGAGTCAAGATAACTACGGAAAGTACCCGCTTGTTATTTTCTCAACAGATGGAATTTATACCCTTGATGTTGATGCTACTGGTGCAGGAGCATACAACATACAATCTCCATTGAGTAGATTAGTATGTACAAATCCCAATGGCATTTGTGAGATTGATGGAGCTATTTTATTTCCAACGGAATATGGATTGCATATGGTTACTATCGATGGCGTAAAGCCTGTTGTATTGCAAGTAAATGGTAAGCCATGGAATTTACCTGAGAAATCCGTAGGGCTTGAGATGTACAGAAATGCGATAACCCACAAGAAGATAGTCAAATTGATAGATGATATTTCATATGAGGATTTTCTTGATTACATCAACGCGTATAGCGATGAAGAGAAACATGATGGAGTAAGAGGTGGAACGCATATTCGATTCCTACACGCCATCAATTCAGTTGTGATATATAATCGCAACATGCCGTATTCATATATGATTGAGTTGGGAACATGGACTGTAACCAAACTGGAGCAGCAGATAATGTTTGATGATAATGACTTCCCAAAGCAGACATTTTGGATTATGCCAAAGAATGAAAGTGATGTTTCTATCGAGGAAGAAGTAACCATAACTGAGACTGTTGATGGAAATGTCATCACAAAGACGCATAAAGAATGGATTACTTTTTCCGATATGAGGAAGCGTATAGATGCTGATGAGTTGTTAAGACAACATTTGGTTGCTCAAATAAGGCAGTCGATAACAGATAAATTGGCTGATATTGATACCGAAATCTCATACAAGGAGTCACAGATTGTTTCTTTGAATGCAAGTGCATTAGAATATGAAGCAACAAATGATAGTATATTTGAGGAGAGTAATACAACAAAGGACGCTATCTTATCAAATATAACGGAGCAACAAACAGCCCTACAATCTGAGATTGCGATGTTGCAAGCAGAAAGAGAAAAAGTGGTTGCTGCAAGCGGAGTTGATTATGGCTCACTCAATTTGTCTGATGAAGAAGAGGCTATATTGAAAGCGGTTGGCTTGAGTAGCGTTGGCAATATGCTGAATAATAAGCAGAAGAAAAATTACTTTACCTCTCTTAAAAATAGCCTTGTTGATGTTGAGATGAGCAAAAAGGTAGGAGTTGCAAATACTACTGCTATTAGCACAATGCTTGGGGCAGGAAAATTAACGCTCACTATGCAAGATGGTAAATGGGTAAAAGGAAAGAGAACATTTACTACAGAGCAGTTGGCTGATATGGGACTAACAGTTGCAACAGAGGCCACTGATGGTACGAAATATAAGATAACGACAGTTAATGATAATATCGTTGCTGTGCAGTTCGATTATCTTACTGGACTTGACAATGTGCAATGCTTATTACAAACGAGACCTATTAAGTTGAACAGCACTCATTTGAAATCAGCTTACCGTGTTGTGCTTCGAGGAGCATTTGAAAAAACAAATGATGATACAGTTATTACTTCCGAAAACAACAATCAGTTTGAGATAATTGATGCGGCAACACTCGCAGATTATTGTGCAGGCAAAGATGTGGTATTAAATTATAGGTTTCGAGAAAGAATAACTCTTCATACCAATAAGGATGGTGTAACAATTGAAAAGAAAACTTCTTCTTGGCAATGGGAAACAGAAGATGGCGAAAAGGTTGAATTGAGCAACATTGGGTTACAGCAATTGGGTAGCATACAAAAAGAAGACTCTATCACAATCGCTCCTAAAATACACTTTGCTGGATTGTATGTCTTCGGTAGCCTTGACGGCAATCATTGGACACCTATAGGTGCAGAAGAAAAGTTATTGTCAAGTAATCGCTTTCACGATATTGGGTGTAGAACGCATCGTGTTAGTGTGCGGTATCTGATGATTGTATTCGCAGCAACTCTCTCGCAAGACAGCCATATAGATGGTTTGGAGATAACAAGTGATGTAAAGTATAACAATAAATTGAAATAAAAAATGGATTGGTTAAGTATTATTTTAGGCGTAATTGAGCATTCGCAGGATTGCCTAACAGCAGATTTCGGGATAAGTGCCATATTGACAACGATAGGGCTTGCGATTTCTGCCGCAACTGCTGCTACAAGTGCAGGTATGGCAGCAAAGAGTGCCAAAGATGCACGACGCAAAGAGGAAAAGAATCGCGCGGAGATTGAAGAAGAAAAGCGTAAGAAAGAGGCTATCTTCAATAGACGCTATCATCAAGACATGACGGAGCGAACTGAAGTGCAAGGCATGTTGCGCGAGCTACGTGAACGCCAAGATGCACAACGCAATCAAAACGAGGCACGCGGTGCTGTATTGGGTGCAACGCAAGAACAGCAAATCGCCAAAGAAGAAGGTCTAAATAAGGCCTATGCTGATAGTATTGCTCAGATTGCAAGTAACGCAAGCATGCTCAAAGATGGCTATTTGAAAGACTATGAAAATAATCTTGGTAAGTACTATCAGAGTGTACGCGACCACAATTCCAAGATGTCAGCGATAGAGATGAACCGCAGCAATCAACTCGCAACAGCAGCAAGTAATGCTGCGAATGCAGTGGCAGGTGGTTTGACAAGCCTTGGAGGAGTGATAGATGGTGGTCCGAAGAAAGCTCCAGCCGTCAAACCAGATGCTGCAATGCAACATGTATATACACCAGATATAAATACACCTACAATAGGCACTATCCCTGAAGAGTGGCGAATATTCCAACATGACCCCAATGGTGTATATTATGGAAACTTTGCATAAAACGATATTGCTATGATACAAGATACAGACAAACTAAATCCTGAAGAGAAATTACCTTCAGAGATTGTTACTCCAAAACCAGAAAATGTTACTCCCGAGCGAGTTACCCCAAAGATAGAGAGTGAAGCGGACATTGATGCTCGCCTCACTCAAATGCTGTTGGCCGAGGCAAAGGCAGATAAGGAGCGTGATGAAAAGCGCGTGCAACGCCAGATGGCTATGCGTACATTAGGCGATATGGGTAGTGTGATACTTGACTTGGTAAAAGGAAGTGAAGGTGCGCGGGTTGACCCTCGTAAGGTAGAGCAACATTATGAGAAGTTAGATGATGATGCTCGCAAAGTATATGATGCATACAGAACGCGAGTTGATTTACTGCGTAAGCAACAAGCCGATAGAGACAAGGCGCGTGCTGCTCAGGCTGCCGCAGATGAGAGATTAAGAAAAGAACTTGAAGCAAGGAAAGAAATTGCCGACCAGAACGATGAGTTTAAGCGTTGGAAGACAGACCAAGACAATGAGGCGCGAATTAAAGCAGCACAAATAAGAGCAAGCAATAGCGTATCTGTGAAAGGTTCTGGTAATAATAAAGTGTACACGGTACCATTCGCTGGCACTAATTATGATATTGCAGCTGGCGCATACGATGGTCGCATGGGACAACTCTATGCCTACCTTGATAGCAACAACCTATTCCCTACCGAATCAGGTGCTAATGATGACTTGAAGGCAGTTGCATATTTGCTTGGTAGTAGCAGCCAAAATAGTAATGCACCTGAAAGTAGCAAGTCAAAAGTTGCTACCGCTTGTCTTGTTGCAATCCACTCCTTGGTCGGTAATCGTGAACATGAAGATAATATCATCGCGATATTACAAGGTACTTATGGTAGAAAGCCGAAAGGTTCACAACAAGGTTCGCAGCAGGCGCAACAACAAACTCAACAACAAACAGTAGTAACTGGAAATGTAAGATAGTATGGCACAGATAACACAAGAGACACTCAACGACATGATTGCTACCGTAAATGCGGGCAAGCAATATGACATGAAGACTTGGCATGAAAAGTTCCCAGAGTTTGGAGGAGACGACAATCTTGTACAATCAGCTATGGATTATGTCGCAACATATAATTCAGGCAAGTACAAGAGTGTTGATGAAATCAATGCCAAATTTCCAGAGTTTTTTCCTATAGAGAATGCAGAAGAGAGTCCTAAAGAAGAAAAGCAATCTTTATGGAAGACTATCGGAAACTCTATCCTAAGTGCGGGGTCTCGTTTACTTAGTCAAATGAACGCGTTAGGCGATATTGCTCCAGTCGCCAATCCATATGCTATAGCTGCGGATGCTGGTTATAGGCAACAAATACATGAACAAGCATCTCACACCAGAGATGAGAAACAAGCTGCCGCAGAACGAGTATATGAAGGTGTCGGCAGCGAAGAAGATGAACGACTGAGCGCAGGCGTTCGCTACACAACTCAATTAAAAGAAGAGCAAAGAAAGTACGCAGCAGAGGCGCGTAAGAATGTTGGCGAAGATGCTACATTTACAGGTCTGATTAAAGATGGAAACATTGGTGGTGCATTGGAATTGGGTATGATTACTGCCATTGAGAGTGCTCCACAAATGCTGATGGGTATGAATGTGCCTGGGCGTATCGCATTAGGTACATTAACAGCTGCTGACGAGTATGATAGATTGAGTGTTGAGCACCCTGATATGAGCGTAGGTGCGCGTGTGCTACAATCAACCGCAGCAGGTGTATT
This sequence comes from Bacteroidales bacterium, assembly GCA_015061165.1. Taxonomy (GTDB): domain Bacteria; phylum Bacteroidota; class Bacteroidia; order Bacteroidales; family Paludibacteraceae; genus Colicola. The sequence continues at coordinate 36,384 of SUXC01000001.1, read as the reverse complement.
GGAACAATTTTGGGAAAGTAAATTTAATCCTTTGAAGATAGAAGGAAAAGTAACAAGTGGAGCGATTAGCAGTATATTGCGCGATTATGCCAAGCGAGGAGGAAAAGAGACTTTGAAAGATGTAGGAAAAGTTGTTCTTGCATGGGGAAAAGATTTGCTCGGAGAGGGTGTAGAAGAAGTATCTACAACTATTAGCAATGATTTGGTTAAGTATGCAATCGGTCTTATAGATAAAGATGGAGAAGGATTTAAGCAAGCATACGAAGAGGCCAAAGCAGAAGCGGCAGAAAATGGGAAAGAATACGAAATATCTGATTTCTTATGGGATATAGGCAAGGGGCTTGTCAATGATTTCATTGGCGGTGCTATGGCAGGTGGATATATGGGTAGTGTGAGTCATGGAATGCAGGCTGGTGCTACTGTTAAAAGTCATATAGACGCGCGCAATGAGTGGAATAATATGACCGATGAAGAAAAGGCAGAGCATCAGGCTCAAGCCAATTTTGCCCGTGAAACTATAGATGCAATAGCAAGCGAGAGAGGAGTCAGCCGTAAGCAGGTATTAACGCTATTGGATGAAGCAGTAGAAAAACGAGCAAATGGCGAAGCAACTGATGTGGACAATAGCCTCATTGAGCGTTTCAATCAAGGTATAGCAACCGCTCGTCAGAAAAACAAAGTTGAAACAAATGCTAACGAAAATCAGCCACATGAAAAGGAGGACCTACAAGAGGCTGAAACTGACCAAACAAAGTCACAAAAGGTCGATACCAAAAAAGAAGTAGCGAGACCTGTCACTGTAGATGTAGATGGTGTTATTCAGCAGATTTCATTCTCTGGTTCAAAGGTGGTGTATAATGAAGATGGAAGCATTGATTTCGATGCAAGCGGTAAGATATATCTACAAGATAATAGCGGTAATATTATCCTTGGCAATCATGAAGATATGCTTGAAGCATTGAACGATGCCCTGCGTTTAGAGAAACAGAACGGGGATGCCTTGTTGAACAATGCGACTCCATTAGACAACTCATTAGACAATCCATTGGATAACCCATTAGACAACGATGCAGAAGATGCTCCAGCAGTAGAAGCGTCGGAGAATGCAGAAGTTCCTGCCTACCCTATATTGGAAGACGGCAGTCCCGACTTTGCTCAAATGACTCCTGAGCAACAGGTGGCATTTGCAATGGAGAATGGCGGTCAGGAAGCCGTAGCAGAAACTGTACAAACAGCCATAGAGGAATTGAATGCACAGTTAGAGAGTGTGGGCAAGAAGAAAGGTCTTGTCCCTGCTCAGCGTGTCGTAGAGAAAAACCGCATCCGCCAAGAGATTGCAATGTGGGAGCAGTTAGCACAGCCAAAGGTAGAGGAGCAAGCGGAAATTATGCCTGTAGGTATTGGCGACTTTGGACCTATATATAATCAGTTCGTGGGTAAGCCCCAAGAGGCAATAGAGTTTTTGATTAACAAAAAAGGAGGAGAGGCGACAGGGGCATTAAGCCACCCTGAAATAGGGCCTATTGATTTGGTCTGGGGATATGAAGGAACAGGAGATAGCGATGGTTATGGATTGTCAAAACTATTAAAATTCCATCCTGAAGTATTGAATGATTTGCAGGGTATTTTGAATGAAATGCACATTACTTACAAGTCTGACAATCGCATTAGACTGGAAAGTGAACGGTATCAAGCAGGGATAAGACTAACTTGGAATAATGAAAGTAAGACCTGGTTACTTACCGCGTTTGAAAAACAAAACAGTGTCCTCGACAATACGACGGACACTGCCGAGACCATCCAAGATGGCAAGGAGAATGACACACCTACTCTCCAAAACACTGTTTCTGACGGCAAAGGTACAAAAAATAATCCAGATATGCAAATTCTTAACAAAGAAAATGCAGAAAAAGTGGATTTGAGTGCTGATGATGTCGTGCTAATGCACTATCGAAATGGAAGCATCTACAGGTTCTGTCGCAAAACAGAAGACGGAAAATTGATACCGCTTGACGGCGGTAGCATCCAAACAACTCGCGGAGGTAAAGAAACTCAATGGGTAGAGGTTGAGAAAAAAGTGGTAATGTATAACGGAGAAAAGTATTATATGCTTGGCAGCAATCCAAACTCCAAGACTGTTAATCTTGTCCCTGTTGAAGCAACTCTCCCTGTTATGACAAATATGAAAGGGAATCATTCAAGTGTCATACAAGTTGAGAAATCAGCATTGACTAATGAGGATGGCAAGCATACATTCCGCAATAGCGAGGATAACAGAGAGAAGGAATATGCACAATTGCGCAAGAATGCGAAGACATTAGATGACATATTGGACTATGTTGTCTTCTGGCATGCTTCTGGAAATGGTCGGGTCGAATATACTTTGCGCGACATGCTTCGCCTATTCTCCACAACAGACAATGACCTCAATCGTATATATGTAGGCGATAAAAAATACATCGGTGTGATGGATAAGTTTCTACATGATGCTGGTATGAATGCGGAAAGCAAAGAAGAGGTAGAGGATATTTTGAAAAAGCGAATGTCAGAAGCCGCAGTCGTATGGAGTCAGATGGCCGAGAAAGAAGATAAGATAAACAACAGTCTTAGTCTTCCAAAAATGGTTCGCGCATTTATAACAATGGTTAATGATAATTGCCGTGTTAAAAAGGGTGTTCGTGTAGTGGATTATTTTGCTGGTCGAGTAGAAGAAAAAGCAGATTCTACAGAAACTACATATCAAGAAAACAATTCACTTGATGAAACTCCCGCAGCGAACATTGAAGAGCAGGAACAAACGGCCGACAATTCTGATGAGGTTAATGATGATGCTACAGTAGAAACAGAAGAGCAAGTCATCGAGAATGAAGATTTGCGCTTGTTGATGGAACTGGAGCAGAAGCATAAACGAACCTTTGAACAGTTAGTCACTGCCCGCGAAAGAGGTAATGATGATGTTGCAGAAATGTTGCTTGAGCGTGCAAATGAAATCGGAAAGGAAATTGCCGAGTTGCGCGACAAGTTAAAGTTCAATATTGGTCATATCCGTATCAACGAGGCTGCTGGAAAGCGTACTATAAATTACCTGCGGACAGCTGGTGTGCCTATTGAAGAGATTAGCGAGGAGCGGGCCGAGGAGATGATAGGCGAAACCAAAACCGAGGAACTGCGAGATAGTGGCGGTATTCTCTATGGCTTTACACAGAACGGAAAAATCTATGTCATCAACGGCAGACTGAATCCAAGCACTCCAGTACACGAATATACTCACTTGTGGGCAAATGTATTTGCGAAGACTAATCCTAAACGCTGGGCTACTATCGTCACTACACTCAAACAGACAACCGTATGGAGTGAGGTGTTAGAGGATGCTAACTATGCACCTATTAAAAACGATGAGCAAGCAGTTGCCAGAGAGGTTCTTGCGCGTCTTACAGGCGAGTATTGGGGACAGATTAACGAAGATGGCAAGAGTAAGATGGATGAGACTTTTGAGAAGAAGGCCCTCCTCGCGCGTGTACGAACCGCTCTACGCTCTTTCTGGAAGCAAGTGGCAGAATGGCTTGGCGTGAAGACTCACGCTCGCCAAAACGACTTTGAGGCACAGTTACAGGAGTTTATCCGTCGTCCTATATTGGACCTGATGGAAACAAATTTTGATAAAAAATTCAAAAAAATGCAGGAGGGTCTTGACAAAGGGGGTACAAATGTATTATCTTTGCAGAAAATTTCTGAACTAACTGATATTTTAGAAGATGATATACGACAAGGAAACCGACCATTGGTATTTGAACGAATCCCACATGAAGCACTCCAAAGCGGCCTTGCGGAGCAACGAACTCTTGCAGAAACGCTTACCATTGTCGCGGGAAGAAGCCGCCGCCAATCACGCGCGTTGGCTCGCGATGGGCGAGAAGTAACCAGTAATGAGATAGCAAGTAGAGATGGGTCTAATACAGCAATGATGTTAGACCTGATTGCGTATGCCAAAGAGAAAGGTATATGGATAGAGGATGTAGTGGAAGCATTGGATGCAAAATACGGTAGAGATAACCGTTTAACGCCTGGTGCAGAGAGCGAGGTATGGCAAGACTTGGAACGTGGTGTTGTGATAAAAGCGAAAGTTAGCAACTACTACGAAACAATGGAAGAGTTCCTTGAAGGCATGGTTCTTAACAACTGGTTATTCAATGGCAACAAGCAACGCATTATTGGATTTGGCATCGACCGAAGGTCTGGAAAGGATGGCATCAGAGTAGTCTATGAAACTCCATATGTGAATAGCCAAAGCAGCACCCCTCTTACCCAAGAGGAAAAAGATGCGTTTATGGCAGATTTTGGCTTTACTAAAATGAAGTCAGAGTCTATTCAGTCGGAGCATAAAGGAGAGAGCAGCAGTTACACTAACGGCTATTTCATTGTAGGCGACCTACATAATATGAATATTGTTCGTGATGATGCTGGAGAAATTAGATGTACCGACCCTATTATCCGTTGGATAAAGGGCGAACACTATACTGAGCAGACAGAAAAAGAGGAGCAACAAGATGAGTGGAATGAGAGTCGCTTGGATGCAATCTTCGATGGAGAGTCTGAGTTCCAAATTTTTACTGCCGAAAAACAACCTGCCCACGCAGAGCCTATGAGTTGGCTACAGCGAAAAGTAAATGCCGCTGCTGACCAAGCCAATGGCATACGTGTCATGCAAAAAGAGATAGAGGCAATTACAGGTCAGCCGATTACTTACAACAAAGATGTGCGAGAAGCGTTAGAACACTCATCAAGTATCGTTGACCAAGCCCTGAAACGCTTTGAAAGAGGACCACAACGCCGTCTTAATAAGGCTATGAAAAGCATTCGCAAACAGATGCAAGAGAATGGGCTATGGAAGAAGGGAATGAAAGACTCTTACACCAATGAGAGCGGACTATCCGTTGTTCTTACTCCATCTAAACAAGACATCTTGGAGCGTTATCTGATGGCAAAGGATAACCTTGAGCGTATTCAATTCGAGGGGCATCCTCGTATGGAGGAATTGGCAGAGCGTTTGAGACAACAGATTGGTATTACAGAAGAGTTGTCAGATGAAGAGGTATTGCAAAAGTATGTCGAATACTTTGAAAGCAAATACGACAATGCCGATATTCGTTCACTATGGCGTGCTGTAAATGAGTGCACAGATTTCAGTCTTGATTGGTTATTGAAAGGTGGACTTATAGGACAAGAACTATACGACAAATTGAAGCAACGCCGCAACTATGTTCCAGAGCGTGATTTTGCACAATTGCGAACCAATGATGAGATACGCGAAGAAGTTGATAATCGTAGGCGAGGACAAAGGAGTAGTCAGAAACCTATTGCTTTGCAAAAGTCAGAGGGTGGTAAAAGTATGGCTGCTGACATCATCGCCAACATATTATTGACTGCTGCGAACTCTGTGCAAGTGGCCCAAGAAAACATTGTCAAGAGGGCGATGTTTGATATGATGCAAGAATACTTAGATGCCTGCCAGCAGATGGGCTACCCTGTTCCAGAGAAAGTTTGGTATCTGAGGGATGGTGTCGATGAGGATGGAAACCCTCGTTATAAGGCACAATTAGAAAAACCATCGGCAGAGATAATTCGTCAAAACGAAGAGGTTGCAGAACGCATCCGTGGATTGCGTGAGGACTTAAAACTATTTGGCAAGAATAACAAGGCACTCTCTGCGCATATCACACAACTTATTGAGGAAGCAAAAAAAGAACTCCTCATCGTGCGTAAGAACGAAGCAGGACAAGCAAGTGTAGATGTTGCTATGTTAGCAGGAGAGGAAATTCCAAAGGTTGTTGTGACTGTACCTACAGAAGATGGCGGTACTGAGCAGTATGTAATGCAGTTCCCTGCTCGTCCAGAAATTGCAAACGCACTCAATGGTGTTGTTGGCACAAAGTGGGAGGATAAATTGCAGAAGACCATCGGCTCTAATATTAGCGCATTGTACACTGTGTATAATCCAACATTCTTTGCGACAAACTTGCCAAGGGATATTCAATGGATTATTACTAAAGGTGCAGCAGAGCGTGGCGTATTCTATCCTGCGTTCTTTGCAGCAGAAATGGCTCGTCCCGCAACCACTATTCTCCCTATTGTAGAATATGTAATGGGAATGGATGTAGATGGTAGAAAAGGTGGCGGGGTGTTAAGTGATGCTTTTACTACTGACGGAACAATAGAACACGAGTTCTATCAATTCCTTAATGGCGGAGGCAACACCGGGTACACGCAAATGAACAATATCGAGAAGTTCCGAAAAAAAGTAGATAGAATGACAGAGGGTTCTCGCCCAGTGAAAGCTACGATGCGTTTCTTATTCACGGAGGTCGCACCTGCTATCAATGAGTTCTCTGAATTGTGGACGAGGTTTGCGGTGTACAGGGCAACAAAGGCCATGCTCAAAAGTGAGAATGCAATTATTCGCAAAGACTCTCCAATGAGTGATGAGCAGATAGAGGCAGAGGCTTTGCACGATGCAAAGAACTTCTCAACGAACTTTAACCGAAAGGGTGCTGGTGGCTTCATCAACTTCTTCAACTCGTTGAGTATGTTTAGTAACGCTGCTATACAAGGTGTATCTGGTGCAATCCGTACTTTTGATAGTTCAAAGAAAGCAGTACGAGGTGCTGTGTCCATAATGATATTACCCGCATTTATTGGTTGGATGTGCACAATGCTATCACCAGATGATGACGAAGAAGAGTACAAAGTTCCAGACTATATGCGTGACAATAACATTATCTTCTTGGATAAGCGTTGTCCTCTTTCGATGGAACTCATACCGTGGTATCGTATTGGAGTTAATTATGCACTGATGCAACAAGGCAGACGAAGCAAAGAAGAAGTAATTGAAAGTATTGCAATGGGATTTGCTGAACACGGATTGCCAATTCCACCTGTAGTAAGTTCTGCTATATCGTCCAGCGTTGATTGGATTGTAAACGATGATAACTATAGTACCGAAGAGCAACGATTGGTAGGCGCATTAACACAACTAATGTATGCCCAATACCTTGGCAACATACATCAGTTGGAACAGAATAAAAGCTGGAGCGGCGCGAACCTGCGCAATGAGTTTGCGCAAGGAAGACCACAGTATTTGTTTGGTCAGAACGAGGCTGAATTATTTAGAGATTGGTCAAAGCTCAACTATCGTTTGGCAGGCGGTGACACGAATGTTCCTCAAAACACTAAGCAAGGTAGTCTGAAGCCAATGAATGAATTTGCTGACATCAATCCTAAAGAGTTGCGCGCTTATTTAGGTGCTGTCGTTCCAAGTGGATGGCTTGATATTGCATGTTACGCATACGGAATAGCGATGGGAGATGAAGAGCAACGGGGCAAAGATAAACCAGTTGCAAACAAATTCCTATTAGATGCAGATAGAGAAGTGTTTGAATACACTGTTGCAAAAGAGATGAAGGCGATGGTAAAGGCTTATGATGAAAAGAGAAAATCCCTACTCGGTGTGTGGGAAGGCTATTCAGAAGAAGAGCAAATCAAAGCAGCTCAACGCGTCAATGCAATAGCATCAGCAACAGCGGGTATGAATAATATCAATCGTCGTAAATATGTTGAGCAAGAAATTTCCAAGAATGGAAATGATGCGTTGCTTGAGATGTATCTAACTTTCGGTGTCAATCTTGCTGAAGATGGATGGGATGACCAACGTAATAAGGGGTGGAAGAAGTTATGCGATGCATACACCAAACTTAATCTCTATAGCAAGGGTGTTAAGCAAGGCAAAACAGAGGGAGAGTTTGTCCGTGACATTGAAACGGAGACTGGAGTTAATCTCGGAGAGAATGCTTCGATAGATGATGCACGAAGAATACTAACAGCCACCATGTTGAGCGAGCAGATGAGAGTGAAAGGCATTGAACATACAATGCCAGAGATACAGAAGCAGATGCTTAACAAGACATGGCTTCCTGCTACTGAACGAGCAAGGCAGACTGCTAAATAGAATAAGAGGAGGGCGCACCCCCTCCTCTTATTTCTTATTATGCTTTCCCTTGTGTGTCAAATGCCATCCTCCGCAACCTGTGCAAAAGTATGCTCTGGTCGGAACTGTGCTACTTTTGTAATCGTCGGCATTGAATTGGATGTGGCGCATGGCTTTCTCCTCTGTTTCAAAAACCATCTTTGGGCGCATTGCTATTGGACAATAGACTCTATGTTTTGGTTTACTCATGATTTTGCTTTATTTGCTTAACTAATCCATTCACTTTGTATCGACTCTTGTTGCTTGTGGTAATACCAAACACGAAGGCATCTTCACTCGCACAGTGGATTTCATATCGGAGAAGTATATCGCCTTGAAAATTTAAGTCAATCTTAAACTCCTTGCGTTTACCACTCCTACTTTGTTTTCCACAGAGAGTGGGAAATCTTACTGCATATTTTGAGGAAAGGCTGCCATTTGCCAGAGTGACTTGTGGAAGTTCATTTTGTGTCTTTAGTAAATACAATCCTCGCCATTTTAGTTTACCCTTAGTTACCTCGCCTTTTATTGGATTAGGAATGAGGTAATAGAGCGCATACCGAAGTCGATTTTCTTGCTCTGCGACTACTTCTGTTATCCACGAATCAACAATTTCTGAAAATAAAGAACTTAACATTTTGTTTATCACATCACTTTTGTTTTAATAGTTCTGGATTATCGTGAATATTGCCGATAACCTCTTTCTCACACTCAGTTATCCATTGTTGGTAACACCTTCCATATCCAAAATCGCCCTTTTTGCTCCCTTTGAGTATTGCAATGAATCCTGCCTCTTCATCATCATATTGGATATAGTGAATAATAGGTTCTCCTTTGCTATCGAAACTACGAATAATATCCCCCTCGTAAATCTTCTTGCCGTTCTTGTCGTGCAGTCCAGTGAACTGACCGATAGTGTTAACATCTACTATCGTTGTTGATGGGTTTTCAGTGTAACCTATGATATATGCACAATCTCCAAACTCTTCGTGCTTACGAATGTACAAGTTTCCGTGCGCCCATAAATCACCCCACTTCGCTCTAAACTTAATTTCTCTCATAATTTCCTATGCAAAAATGTGATAAACAAAAATACCATTACCTATAAACACAGTGCCAATGAATTTAGCATCAGGAGTCCAAACCGTATCTTCAACAGCCCATCCTGTACCAACAACAAATACATGGCGTGTCTCCATTGGGTTGTTAGGATTCACTCTTGCCCAAATGCACAGCCTACCACTTTGTAATCCTACACTCAATATCTCAGCACCCTCGTGCATATCAATATCGTATTGTGTCGAGGAAATACCAGCAATATGATGTTCTGTATCAATAAAGTATTTATAAATAGTTGTCATACTTATTCCTCCAATTTTGAGAAATCATACTTACCAAGTAAAGCACACTCACCTACCATATCATACATATTTTGCAAAAGTCCTCCAGTTTCAATTCCAAAGCGACTAATTACTATATGTGCATCATTTTGGTTAAGTGTAGTACAGCATTTTAGGTGTATCTCAATCAACCTGCCTACTGACCAGCAGGGAAACTCTGCATAATCCGAAAACACTCCTTCTTTGCTTTCATCTTGATATACCTCGTCATAAGGTATCACTCCGCTTGGCTCGTCATCATTGCTGATGCAACCCTCTTCGTAAAAGTAAAGGTCTGCCGTCCACGCAGGAACTCCCAATTCAAGCAGTCGCTTCGACTGCTCGGGGGTCGTAAAATTACTTTGCAACTTTTTCATATCCATTTCTTGATTATATTTTTTCGCTCTACAGGGTAGTAATAAGGAAACTCACCACGCTCAAGAGCATCTATCTCACTTTGAATTTTACCAATCTTTTCTTGTCTATCGCTATCAGCAAAGCCGAACAAGTCAGTAGTACTATCTTTAGTCAGCCTATTGATTTGTCCGCGCTTTGCCTTTAGTAGTGTCTTCGTTTTCTCTGCGATGTATTCATCTCCCAGTTTAAGTTCATCAGGTTTTCTTATGATAATCAAGTTCACCTTGCGTTTAGGATGTTTCACCTTAACAAGAGCCGCAAGATATTCAAAGTACCAGTTCCAACGTAACGCAAGAGACATCTTGAGGTCGGCTCGATAGTACACTACCTCATCAACAACTTGCCTTGCGTTTGGCAGCGAAACATCAATGCGAACTACCACTATAGGTTCTTGTATTGTCATTAATATCTAAACTTTGTAAAATGAATAATCACGAGCGGCTTGGACTTGTCATAATTCTCAAACCAACTCGTCCAATCAGACAAGGATAATCCGTCATTACTTGCCAATGACTGAGCGTCTATATAGGTATCGCCTACTGCTGGTCTAACAGTACGACATTGCGAGAAAACCTTACGGAACTCTAATTTTTGTATTCCTATTCCGTCATCCTTGGTTAGTCGTGCCATTTCATACTGCTCGCTTCGATATGGTTTCCCTGTCCATCTACGAATGGATAGACACGCCTCGCCCTTTTTTATTTGTTCAAAACGCTTAGCCCACAAAGAATAATTTGCTCGGATAGTGTGTATCTTATGACCATGTTTTGGGTATGCACCACGAATGTCATATCCCCTATCTCGAAAGATAGCATTAAACAGTTGCTCCTTAAAATAGGTGGGGTCTCCTTTGCGTGGATGTGTAGAAGGAAAGTTCGTTGATAGAGTTATTACATATGTTTTCATCGGTGTGTGTGAATGGAAAAGGATGAGGGTGTGCCTACCGACACGCCCTCACCAGTATGTTGTTACTTAAAGTTGATTACAGGCATTGTGCCTTGACCGCTTTGAACCTGTGGAAGTTTACCATCCCACTTTTCAATCCAGTCTTCTTGAACTATCATAGGAGACAGGGATGCCGAGATGGTTCGGTTGTAGTATGCTTCTGCATCGGCCTTAATTTTCATTGCTTTCGCGTCGCCTTGCGCTTTTGCAACTGCAATTTTCGCATCGGCCTCTGCTTTCTTTACTTCGTTCTCTGCACGAAGGCTCTCTTGAATAGCCTTATTTTTTGCATCAATAGCCTCTTGCAAACTTCGTGGAGGTTCAATCTTCGATGTAAATTCTGAGACTAAAAATCCCTCATTACCAAGCGTCTGTTTAAGCATTTCCTTTACCTCATTCTCAAACTGACCGCGGTTAGCCATAAGTTCATCGGAGGTGTATTTATTAGCAATGATTCGATAAGCATCATAAATACATGTGGCCATATAACCATTGGCAATATCTTTGAGAGGTCTGCGATATTTTGAAAATATATGTATCGCTTTATCCCTATCAACACTGAATGCCAATACAGGGTCCATTGTGAAAACTGCTGCATCTTTTGTGTTTACCGTGAACGGACTGAAATCCACTCGTTGGATATACGCTGGATAGGTGTACACACTTTCAGAGAAAATGTTGTAAAACACCATACCAGTAATTGGAAGCGCATCAAGTTCTCCTTGTTCAGTCAATGAAAACTTTTTGAATTTAATACCAATCTCTCCTGAATCTACGAGAGTACAACTTGTCATCGCAACTGTTGCGAGAGCAAGTAAGAAAAAGATTTTCTTCATACTTTTTGATTTTGTTTGTTGAATAAAAATTTAGTTAGTTTGTTTGATTTTAGTTCTACCTTATCCCATCTCAAAAAGGTATAAACAATAACCGCAACGAACACAAAGATATTCCAAACAGGAATAAATGCACTAATGCCTATTGCAACATGAATAGCATACGCTTTTAGGTTCGTACATGTTAGCAAGAACACGACATAAAGGATGCATAATAGCATCGGTATAAAAAACTGTAGGTTCATAAGGCAATTACTTTTCAATGATTGCGATTTCTGGAGCTATCTCACGGATTGAGTTAAGCTCGACATCAATTACTTCATCTCGGAAAGCTTCAAACGCCTCGTTAGCACCAGGAGATATAAGCAAGAATGCTACATCGCGTCCATCAACTTTTGCAAAGAACTCAATCTCTAATGCCTGTGGTTCTTTTCCTTTGAAGATAGGTAATTTGAGCGTTATAGAATTTGGCAAATTAGAGTTGACTACTTGCGAGAAGTTGTCTTGTCGATTGCCGTTGCCCTCAACGGATTGTTCCACCTTTTGAGCGATGTCTGCTTTGTAATTGAAGAGGGTGGAAACGAGTTTCATCCCTTCAATGCGGTCTTCGAACCAGTAACGGTGCATTTTTAGAAGCATAGCCAGTTCTACTGGAGACCATGCATAAGAACTGTTGATGCGTAGGCTTTCGAAATCAGGATGTAGTCTGATTTGACTAACCACTTTTCCTTGATTGTACTCATCGCGTTCGTTGAAGAAAAGTGTAATTCTCACATCCTCTCGGTCAACAAGAATTGTACAGTTCTTTTGTTCGAACTGCCCAGTGTTGATACGCTTCTTCAGATACTCTGCCACGCTACCCGCTAATCCCTCAATGTTGCAGGGTAATGGTGCTTTTGGGTCTAACAATTTAGGTGCTGCACCCTCTCGGATGATGACCTCTTTCGTGCCTGCTTCGGCATTGATAACAATTTGCTTGTTTTCGTTCATTGTTGTAAAATTTTGAAGTTATACTTATCCCTCCGTTCCTGTGCGCAGGGGTTGAAATACTGTCTTTTGCAACTCATCAGCGGTACAAGGGCGCGCTTCAATGCAGTCGCCATCCTCATTGATGATGTAGGTCATATGTTCTTCTTCTGATACAAAGCAGTAACATATTCCGCTAACAAGCGTAGCTTTCTTTCGGATGTTCTCAATGAGTTCGCCTTGTTTCTGCTGGAGTGGTTTAAGTTGTTCCTTGAACCCATCCATTACAAGTTTCTTTTCTTGCTCAATGTCGTTGATTTGGATGCTGGTGTTTGCTAATTCCTCTTTATGGCTCTGTAATTCCTCTGGAGTGAATTGGCGCATGTAGGTTTTTTGTACAACCGAATCAGCATTGTCTTTTAGAAAACGCTTGCGTTCCTCTGGGTCGGTGTATTCCTTACCGATACCTCTTGAAAAGTTTGTTGTTGACATAATGAAGTTTTTTAAGTTATTTGTTTTTGAAATTAGAACATGCAGGAGTGTGACTAAAGAAACCACGCTTGATGTTCTTTGGGTCTCGAATACAATGGTGTGTTATAGGCTCGCCATCTGGTGTCAGATTCCACTGAGCCGTGAATGGTCTGCTAAAGCGACAATCCCAACATCGTAGTTCCGTTGTCGGTTTCTTATTCTTTCTTGGTGGCATACTCGTTTAGTTTTGCTGATAAGGCTTCGCAAAGCACTCGGCTCATATTTACCTCAACTGCATTCCCTATATATTTCTTTTGTTCGGTCTGTGTACCTTTTAGGATATAATCAGTACCGAAGCCCATGATGCGTTTGAGTTCAGGAACATTGAGCATTCGCATTTTAATATCAACTATCCCATACACCGCCATGAACTCTTTGATGCGCCTCATCGCAGAACTATCGTTTTTATAAACAGCAATGCCAACTTCCCCTTGCTCGGTAGTAATTAGATATGGTGGCATCTTATCCATTCGCGCTATCAGAGTGAAGCAAGGAGCATCTATGCTACCGCCTTTACTCGTAAATTGAGGGTTCATTAAGAACTTATCTACTTGCACAAGGTTGTGCTTTGGCGTTGTCGTTACTGCATTAGCAGGTTGATTGACGTCTGCCGCACTGCCATTTCCATATTGCTCATCTATAAAATGGCTTGTTACAAGTGAGAAGCGGTCATGTGTGGTCACTGTTGGAGCAGGCATATCTATACTGGAGTTCTGATTAGCTGAGCCGTAGTAAGAAGACAAGAACTCTGCACCCACTAATGCATGATGGTCTTTACAGGTAATCGCTCCGCTCGGTTCATTGATACTCACATTCTTACTTTCAGGCTCTCCACTAAATTGTTTGGATAGGAATTGAACTTTTGCAATTCCAAGGCGATTTTGTACTGCTACTGTTGGGCATGGCTCATCTATGCCAGGCGCAACATACTTTCCGCTCTTGCTCCATGAGTTGTACTTCACGATAAAAGCATCTTTACCTCCAGCAACAAACTTAATAAGTCCTGCATATATACGCTCCAGTGTTTTGTCCACGAGCGGTTTCTTTCGGCCGAAGATACTCTCACCCTCATTATCTAACTCCAACACATCACGCACCGCGTTCCATGGTTTGAGTCCGTTGTCGAACATATCAGGTTGGCGACCGCCTTTGCAATGAGTAGCTTCTGGCCATGCAATTGGAAGGTCACGCTTGGAGAATATTCCAAAGAAGCGAGTGCGACTTGTGCGCGCCCCATAGTCAGCAGCATTGAGTAGTCGATGTGAGAAATCATATCCATACTTGCAAACATTCTGTACCCACTGCATATATAATCTGCCCTCATCTCGACTGATTGGTTTTCCGTTCTCATCTAAATCTCCCCAGCACATAAATTCCTCCACATTCTCGATGCAGATATAATCAGGGTTGAGTGCTTCTATATAGCGGAACAAATGTTCTGCAAGCGTTCGGCTGTCCGCATCTCTTGGTTGTCCTCCCTTGGCTTTGCTGAAATTAGTACACTCCAACGAAGCCCATAATACAACTTTGGCTTCGGGATTAGCCTCACGCTCTGTGCGTGTATGTGCTGCAAGTTCTGTGAGGTCAAGTGTTCTAATGTCCTCAGTAAAGTGCAAAGCATTTGGATGGTTGGCTGCGTGACTGGCAATAGCGTTCTTATCATGATTGACGCAAGCGATTACCCTTGCGCACTTCTCGCCATCAAGTCGTGCTCGCTCAACGCCAGTTGATGTTCCGCCTGCTCCGCAGAACAAATCTACATATAGTAATTCTTTCATGTGTGTTCTATTCAAAGTTTATTTCCATTTGCCTCGTTGGCTCTTTATAGCCCCGATGACATTCTACATAAGCATCATATAACGCCTTGCGTATAGCGTCTCGTTCAGATTGTGTAACATTATTTTTGTCTGCATCGTTGTTGATTTGAAGTGCTGCCTCTAAACTGCCTCTCACATTTCTGTCGTCCATGAATATGTTATAGACACTGTAGATGCGATTATTGAATTTGGCATCGGCTTCCTCTTTGGGTGTTTGACGACGCTCATAAACTACATTCATATATTTTGTCACGCCATACTTGCCGTCTTTATTGATGCGCGGACCAGGGTTATCATTGAGGAAGATGACCATCAATGCCTCGCGTTTCATCACTTTGTTGAGTTTCGCCCAGCCGTAAAAGACTGGCATCCGTTCTCTACTCTGTGCAGGACTAACGCGATGTTTTGCTTCCAATCGACGAAGCCGCTCCGTAAGTATTTGACTCATTGTTAAGAATGTATTTTATAAATTTACCCTGCCTGCTATCAGAGCAGGCAGGGATGAAGATGAAAGCACAGATTAAATGCGGGGAAGCCGACGGAACGCACGGACCAAATAGTAGTAGTACTTACTGAAGTAGTACACGCGGCCATTGCTCGCGTACAAGTAGTATGCGTAGTACTGACTATACTCTGACGACGACCAATAGTAGTTGCTCTCATTCAGTGGAACTGCAAGACCATCTTTAGCGAGGTCTTCGAGCGTGCCTTGAACAGCACTCCAGTCGTAGAACGCGGAAGCAAGAACAGGAATTGTAGGCATGTCCCAGTCGCCAGCCTCCGTACCTACAGTATGGAAGCGTCTGCAACAACATGCAGCAGGATGATAGCCCTTATCGCCACAGTTAGTAATCTTTTCTGCGGTCATCCAATCCTCTTGCTCGGTAACATCTTTAATGAGAGCGTCAGTATTGGCTCTGCTATTATTGTTAGAGAGGAATGATGGTGCGTCATTACCCTGACCAAACAACGGATTAGGAGTTCCATCTGCATTGAATGGAGGAGGAAGAAGGTTGTCATCGTCATCGTAGAAATACTTGCCTTTGACTTGTGCTTTTGCGCCACATCCGTTCTCAAATTTGTCACTTGGCAAGTAGCCATAACGAGCATAACCAACTACTTCAAACTGACGATTGAGAACTTTTTGTCGTGCTTCATCATTGTCATATGATTTCAGACCATCAACATGAGAACCATAGCCACCATAGCGAATGAAACGGCCAGTTGCGTCCCCCTTGACATCTCCAGTCTCAGGAGTCTCCCAAGACATGTTCACAAGTGAGAGCATACCAGTCTCTCCGTTGCTTGCAATGACATACACTCCTACTGGGGTATAGCCATCTGCTTGCCAGTCTTTGCGTTTGTCACGAGGAACTACAATGAAGTGGTCTTCTTTGAACATTACCACATCACCACTTATTGCGCTGCGGCCACATTCGTTGCGGAAATTCAATACGCCATCTTCTGCAACATATTCTTTTCTTGCACTGTCCTGCGCTTCGTCCTGCGGTTCGCCCTGTGGCATGTCAAGGATTTCTTTTACCTTGGCTTTTACATAATGAGAGAAGCGAATGTTTTCGGATGCATTGTGTGCTTCTGCCAAGTGGAAAGCAATACTTTTGTGATTCTCCGAAATGCGTTTGTCAATGACTCCAAACAGGTCATCAATTTTTTGTTGTTTAGTTTTGTCCATACTACATGAAGTTTAATAGGTTATTGATTGTCGGCAGATTATGCCTTTTGATTTCGTGTTCGTAGATATTCTTTGTCTATCCAATAGCGAGCATATGGTTTTCCATCGCTTGCCTGTGGTTGGTCCATGAGGATAGGTATTTCCTCATCATGTCGAAGACGATGGATGACAGCAGATAGCCGAAAGCATCCGCACATGTTTAGTGCTTCGATAGGAGTGATGGTCTTGCCTTGTAGCAAGTGGTTACGGATAATAGACCGTTGTGTGTCTGTTCGTGTTGCCATAAGATTAGTGATTTTTATTTTACTCTATAAGGATTTGCGAGGAGGATTTGGTAATGTTGTTTACCATCAATGTTAATTGGGTTGGATGCCACATAGCATGTACAACTTTTTTGTGCATTAGCAAAATGCAACACATGTCTTACTATAACCGAGGAACAACATCTAAGTGTTCCATGTTCTTTGTGGTCGTACAATAAAGGGAATTGGATTTCCTTTGTGTCATCTGGTCCATCTGCTTGACGAACATAGATGCACTCTGGTTTGTCCTCGTCAATTGTGAATGCCAAGTGAGAGCCTGCTGTAACACCAATATGGTCAGCCATCAGCTTGGTAAGACGGATATATTTACCACAGAAATTTAGAGTTCGTCGTGTGGACATAGACCCTTTTGGATTAGACACATTACCTCTCCACGAGTCTGTGCGACGGAATGTATACGCAGCCATAGTTATTTATGATTTTTCTTTGGATGATATTGAAAGCCTACTCTGATAGCTTGCTCTACATTATCAATGATATGACGCACATCTTTTTTCTTCATACCTGTTATGACTGCAATTTCTTTGGTCGTTCGTTGTTCAACTACAGCCATGCGGAATATAGTAAATACTTGCGGTGGGAAATTCTGCTTGACAAAAGCAAATACCTTGGTCAGTCCAGAAGCAGATAAGTCTGAGATAGAACGAGATTGAGTACTTTCCGCAACCTCATCATTACGCAACATATCCTCATCATGCTCCTCATGGTATAACCAAAAGAGCGGGTCTGGTAGAGTGAAGTGCATGTTGTGATTAAGCTCCGACATGACATGCCTATAGTAGGCATCTTCTATAAGTTTCAAGAAGCGTTCTGCCGTTGGCACATAGGGTGTACGGATTTGATAGACTGTGACATACGCCGAATGTAGCATGTCTTTCTGTGGCATCGTTCTTGCCAGTTTTTCGTAGTTGCGTTCAATCCATTTGTTGAGCAACTTTTGTTGTGCTGTAGCCATAATAAACCGATTGTGTTTGTTGATATTTTCATCTTCTACTATTACCTTTCATTGGTATTACATTAAACATTTTGAATCGGTCGGCAAGTCGTCCGTGTTTATCGTAAAACAATTCTTCGATTTCCTGCTTGGTGAGGTTTGTTGTGAGGTGTGTGGCTTTACCAAATTGTTCCCAGATTTCATAACGAGCATACAAGAACTCTTCGATAATAACTTCTGTGTCGTTGCCGTAGAACTTCTGTGTTTTAAGTCCAATGTCATTCAAGCATAGGCTGAAAGGGTTTCCATCGAATGTGCCGCGTGCCGAGGTATTAAATGTAAACAGGTCAATGTTATTATTCTGCTTGTAGTGATTGAGCATCTGCGTTTGCGAAACGACCTTGTATTGCTTTCGGCTATTTATTTTACTTAAGTAAAGTGAGAAGACATCCATGAGTAGTGTCTTGCCTACACCCGCTTCGCCTACGAGCAAGATGTTTTTATTGAGCGAATAACCACGCTCTGGAAACACATCAAGAGCAAGAGGCGAGTCATTAAAGTAGAGCATAAGGAAACGCAATATGTCGCGATTATTGTCATCCACTACAAACCTCATTTGCTTCTTGGCGAGCAATTGATTGGCGCACTCTTGCAACAACACAGTGTGGCTTCTTCGGATATACTCATCATTAAAGTCAGGTATATGCCATTCATACCCACGGACATCAGAAAGTGCTTTTTGCAGCAACTCAATGTGCAGTTCCCTTTCGAAAGCATTGTGAGTAGTAACCTTAAACGAGGTCCCAGCCGTCGTTGTCTCGCTCGTCTGCTTTTGGCTTTTGGTCTCCAAATCCGTAGAAGTCGTAGTCGCGTTTTTGCTGGCCTCCATCGCCTGTTTGGGTGTCTTGCTTGTGTCCGTTTCCATGTTGACTTTGTGTTTGAGTTTGATTATCGTAGTTGCCTTCTAATACTTTCGGAAAATTATTCGGTCTAATAAACCAATCGAAAGTGAGTACGAACCCCTGCCTGCCTGCACCTTTAAGGAAATCTGAGTTTGTAGCACGCAGGATAGCATTTTTGAATTGGGCTGAACCATATTCTTTTATTCTTGCACGCACACTATCCAATCGCTTTCCCTTAATGGATGTGATAGATTTGAATGAGCCAGCAGTTTCTTTGTTCCAAAACTCTATTAGCCACGAGTATTGCGTAGGGGGATTATAGGGGGTAGTATCCTCTATATCTTCTTTAATTTCAAGGGGGTTATTATTCCTACCTTGCGTATCTCCGTTAGGAGATACAATATCCTTAGTATTATTAGTATTTAGTAGTGGCGGATTATCCGTATACGGAATTTCCCGACACGGATTTTCCCTTTCTGGATTTGGCGTAATCGGGGTTTCGTACACATCGTAATCATACCCAATGAACTGTCCTTTCTCATTGGTTGCTCTTTTGCGTTTGATATACCCTGCATCATCTAACTCTTTAATCGCAGAGTAAAGTGAATCACGACCATCCTTAGCGCGGCCAATGAGTTCATATGCGGAGAATACCCAATTGTCTGGCATGGATAGCATTTCGGCAAGTAGACCTTTTGCTTTCCACGATAGACTACTATTCCTGAATACATGATTGCAGATGATAGTATAGTCGGTTTTCTTGTGAGTACGGAAAATCATTTTACCTTTGGTATTTCTTAGTTAATGAATGTCTGATTCGACCAATGTCGCATAAGCGCGCATGGTCTTTGAGCGTGCGTTTTGGTTTGGCTTTAACCCCTGCCTCATATTCATCAAGAATACGGAGCAGGGGTGTCAGCATGTTTTCAGGAATATGTCTCATAACACAATCCTGTTAGAACGGAAGGTCTGTTGTTTCTTCTACTTGTGAATCAGCAAAGTCTAATTCACCAGGCAGAGGGGCGGATGAAGGTGGAAGGGCAGCATCCGCAACGCTATTATCTGTTGCTTCTTGCTCACCTTTCTCTACCTTCCATGCACGGACAGATGTGTACCAACGGCCGTTGAACTCGCGAGACTCCAAATCGAAACTAACAGTAACAATGTCATCCACTCGGCACGGATTGGCTTTGATACGGTCGTCGCCGAATATCTCAAAGTGTACCTTTCGAGGATATTGCTCCTGCGTTTCAAGCACATACGCCTGCATTTTCCACTCCTTGCCAGAGGTTCTACTTACACCACCTTGTTCTGGCAACACTTGAATAATCTTACCTGTAATTTCCATATTGCGTAATTGATTTATTGTTGACTATACTCTTCTGCTAAAGCCTCAAAGAACTGGTCCTCGGGATTAGGCAGTTGAATACCATATTCAGATGCGGCATCTGCCTGTACTTTATCAAGAAACTCTTTCATTTGTTCTAACGAAAGACTGGATGTAGAACCTGCGACTCTTCCCTTTGGTGTTTCCTTGGGGATAAATAGCAGGCAGTAAGCATCATGCACATCCTCTGATGTAAAGGAACGACCAGTTGCTTCTGACCATCCTCTTGCTATAATACCAAACCACATCCACATGAGCCTGTTCTGTGGGTCAGAGCGTTTCTTCTGCACCCTCTTCATTGTGATTGTGTACTCGCCATTGGCACAAGTCTGCAACCACAATGAGATAGTGTTCAAGGTAGCATGGGAGTTAACTGTCCCATGCTCCTTGGTTACTGTTAATGCTCTCATCGCAGTGTGATGGTTATGCGACCTGCGGTTGTAGTTTCCTTAATGAAGTCCTTGTAGAGGTCAGGCGATTGCTTGTAGATGTCGGACTGAACGAATGACTTGAAGTCAAACTTCGGAGTCACAGAGTCCTTGCCAATGGTAACCTTCGCCATATCGGTCTCCATCTTCTGCATGTTCTGACTCCTTAGAGCATCACCTATAGCAGCTTGCAGTGCTTTCTTTCGCTCGTCATGCACTTTCTTTACTTGGTCAATATCAGATAGGCATGCCTCATTCTCTGCATACTGCTTCAAGAGTTCATCAATTCCCTCTGGCAAAGCGTGCAATGGATTGTCAAAGGTCTCATCTCCATTACGATACGCATTGAGTAGTGCTTCAATATGTTCATCTGACAAACGAGTGATGTCAACAATCGCACACTTACCATCACGGATATGTATAGCCTTAAGACTATGCACCTTAAGTGTTGGGTTCTGTCGCTCAAACAGATAAGCGTAAATGGAGAGTTGCCATTGCAGATATTCTATGTGCAATACCGAAGTAGTCTTGATGTCACATAGGATAAAGTTATTATCATCATCCGTGCAAACAAGGTCAATGGATGATGCCACTAACTCATTGTCAGATACAAGATACTCTGAGTCGTATTGCAATAGCCCTGCGTTAGACAACGCATCAAGGAACGGCTGTAGTTCGGCTATGTCTTCATCGGATAAAATGCCGAGTGCCCATAATTGCACAAGGTTGTGAATGCGTGTACCTCTTTCAGCTGCACGGTTAAGTACTGCTTGACTTACAGAAGCGTACATATTTGGAAAGATGAAACGCTTAATAATAGAGGTGATGCCCGATAATTGCTTGTCGCCAAGCGTATAGGTGTGCGTCTCCTCATCGAAGAGAACTGCACTTTTGATTAGTTCTGCCATTGTTATTTAGTTTGTTCTTGTGGTTGCTGTTGGGTTTGTTGTTGCTTAGGCTCTGCCCCTTTCGGTTTAGGGAACTTCGCGCCAGCCTTTATGACTGCATCCTTAAACTTTGCGTTGGTCTGTAGGTCTTTGTGTTCGTTCCAAACCTTAGTCATCTCCTCTCGATTCTTCGCAGCATTGACTTGTGCAATGGCGTTATCAAGAGCAGATACAGCTGCCTGCTTTTGTTCGTTCACCTCATCCTCTGGAAGGTCCTCTCCTGCATAGATGTAAAGACCAAGACCGAACATAGCGAGGTTCTTTACAAGGCAACGCATGATAGTCTTGTTGACATCAAACATAGTTGCAGCCTCGACAGTTTTCTTTTCGGAGGTTTTCGTATAGGAGTTGTAAACGGTATATTCATATGGTGCGCGACGCATTGCTTTGTTCGCTCCATTCATAACAGGTAGCCACATCTCGTGAGTTTGCCCCTCGATGGTTACGGTGGTGTAGCACATCAAGCCGAAGTCTGGGTCTTCTATGTATGGACGATTCTGTTCGTCCTTGTAGATGGTGTAAGAGGCATCAGGATAAAGTTTCTTAACCTCAGCCCAAGCCCATGCCCAAGATAGATAGGTAAGCTTAACCGAACCTTGTTGCTTTTGCTCGGCGTGCTCATTAGCATTGATTGCATAGAGCGTATTGAATACGCTCTTCTTTTCAGTTGTTGCCATAAGTAAAATGTTTAGATGATTTGTGATAGAAACTCTGTTTCAGAATAAACGATGCGACTCATTTTGTTTGGGTCACTCTCTAATCGTCTTGGTGTAAGACGACCCTCTTTGATGAGACTGTTTATAAGTCCTCGCCCATGCCTGCGTTGCATCTCGGCTCGTGTGTAGAACTCTCGAATAGGAAGACCTGCAAGACGAAGGGCCTCATGCGCCCCAAGTTGTGCGGCTCTTGTGAGATTTTCACGATAGCGTTCCTCTGTGAGTTGAATTACTGTTGTTCCCATTTTGTAGATTGAAAAAAAAGTTGTACCTTTGCATCATCATTTTAATGATGCACTATACTTATAACTTTTTTGTCGGACTTTTATTGAGCGTTTGCATACGATGACTGGTACAAGTGATGAAGTTTTAATGTGGTTAACTGAGCATAGCGAGTTTGCGCCACTACTACAGATGAGTCGCCAACGACTTGTCGGACTGCGCAAACACTTACGCTGCGGCGAGGTAAGCGAGCAAAAGAAGGATGAGATTTTGGAGCGACTGAAAAATCGTATGGCCGCTTTAGAAACCTCACCGTTACGCACCATCAACATTCCGCCACATACCATCAGAAAGGTGCGAGGTCAGTATGTACTGCCCGCTATTGTGCGAGACCATCATGGTAAATTCTACAATGAGGTCACTCTGATTAAGATGGTTGAGCGTGAAGAGAAGATGAAAGACTTGAATCTTGATATGGTATGTCGTGCAATTAAACGCGGTGACCTACCAAGTAAAGAGGTTGTGCGTGAAGTGCTTAACCGCAAGGGGTGGAACATCTTTGAGGAAAGGATGATATTACCCAGCGTGTGGGTAGTCGAATAGTTGTTATCATAACTTTAGGGTTGATTGACCGATAATGATTGCAGGTTGCACTTCGAGACGCTCCGAAGATGGCTCATCAAACACCTCCCAAATGGTAGTGATAACGCGACCTTTAACGCGGACTCTTGTATATCGGAAGTAGTCGTGCAACCGTAGCATTTCTCTTGCAGTATGCATGGCATCTCTGCTATTGGTAAAATGAGAAAGCAAGTTCTCTTCATTGATTTCGGAGTTGTTCTCGAAACATGTTGTAAGCACGAGCATCAACCCCTTGGCTTGCAAGGATAGTGATGTGTCGTGCTGCCACAATTTCTTTTCTGATGTGTGAATAACAAGTATCATAACTGTAGATGTTAGAATGATGAATAAAAAAAGAGGAACATAACTAAATGTTATGCCCCTCTTCGAGGTGGTAGAGATAAACACTTCGTCTGTGCAATATCTCTCGTGCTTCTTCTGACTCAGCAAGGTTCTCATCTGGGACAAGATACCAGTCAATAGGATTAGTGATAGCGTTTGCTTGGTCAACTAACGCTTGGTCATGTTCTGATAGCATAGCTAATTAAATAGTGATTGTTGCCTATTGCCAATAAGCATAGCGTCGCCCTGACAACATATAACAGGACACTCGCCTGCCATTAACTTTGTGCATGTCCGCATATCTACACCAGGCGGACAGCCATTGCTGCATGTATGTTTCATAACTCGTGAGCATTAGGGTTTTGGGAATGTAGGTAGCGAAGCACTTGTTCATCTTCTTGTAAATCAGGATACATGCATTCAGCTACCATCATTAGTAGAGTCTTTGTCTTACTCATAGCTTTATGATTTCGATTTTTAATTTAGGATGTTGCTCTACATATCTCTTGCACATATTGATAGAGCCTACACCTATTGTTTCCTGTCTATTCTTGTAGGTCTGTACTAATTTGTGCGTGATGATATGCTCATCCTCAAACTCCTGCGCAGTCATGATTTGTTTGGTATTGTTCTTTGAAGTGTTCAAACGCTTCTTTAATGTCAAGGTCTGCATTAATGTACGATGAGACACATTGCCAATCCACAATGTCAAATACGCATTGAGTGAGATAGTCTAAGAAAGCAATGCACATTTCAACAGGTTCATCTTTGAATACATGTGCATCAATAATGCTGAATCGTACCTTTTCGCGAATTGAGTCGTATGTCTCAATGTCCACATCAAGTAGCAGGTCAGGAAAATTATCGACAGTTATCAATAATTCTTCATTTTCAAATGCACATTCAGGTATGTAGCATACGCCCTTCTTCTCCTTGAAAGCACGCTCACTCTTATACACAAGCCCTTGGTCTGTGTTGCCAGACTTGAATATGACACCACCTAATACGGCTTCACGGCTGCCAATTTCATAAAACTCATCCATGATTGTTGAGGTATTTTTCAATCCACATCAGTGCTGCACCACGAGTGCTGCATAGACTGCTGACCATGTTAATAATATCTTTCGCGGAGTTCTCACTAACTCCGTAGCGGTTGCTGAGTTTGACAATCATGTCCTGCTCAACCTTTGCCCAATAATCTGTGTGTGGTGTTGCCATAGTCTATAATTTCTTGTAAAGTTTATGGATTGTTAGTACTCGGAAATCTTCACGAAACTCATCTTGGCAGAGCGATAAGAACGACTCATAGTCCTCTGCGTAGAAGAATATTCTTTCGTCTTCTTCCTCAATGTAGTCGCAATTAAGTTTGAAGATAAGGTCTTCGCAACATGTTCCGTCTCGCCACTGAATATCACATATGGCGTAGATATATTTCTGTTGTCTGAACACTGGCATGTTGTTGGCATCAGTGCCTTTGTAAATCGGTATTGCCATAATGAGTAATGCTTTATTCGTTAGATAATTTATATCCGACCTATGCTTTAATCAACTACTGCACCACCATAAAACTCGCTCATAGTAGTGTTTCTCCACTCCTGAGTTTCGATGGAAATCATATACGAGCCGTACTTCGAGTCGCAACTTCGTCCATATACCTTGTGCCATTTCCTACCTGCTTGGTCATTCTCATCTACTTTCTTAAAGGTAGAACGAATATGCTTGTCCAACTCATCGCTGATACATTTATTCGGGAGCTTTGATGCTTGCACCTTTTCAAACTCTTTTTGTATATCCATTGTAAGTACACTTAATCCGTGTCGTGCGCAACTTTTAGTTAATAGATTAGTTAATCAATGGTATAATCAAATGATGTTATTCGTCTCTCCCACCACTCCAATGTGCGTGGTTCTTTTATTCTTTTGGAACAAAGAACGAATAGCAATTGTTTTCTATATCCTGACCTTGTTTCATAGAAATAGTAGCCCGAATCAATCATCATACGAACTGCTTCTTTTGCTTCGCATGAACGAATCTTATATTTCTTTAGTATTGTATGCTCTCTGCCCAACGGATATATACCATCTCCTTTGAAGCAGTATAACTTTTTATCTTTATTCACACTGAATGTATGTTCTACTATTTCAGCGTTGTTACATACTGGCAATGCAGAATGGTCATAGTTGCCAACCTCGTCCGCCTGTAAGAAAGCATTGACAATCATTTGCACTACCTCTTCTCGGCATTCATTGCTCACTTCGTAGGTGTTCTTTGGAATTATTATCATTTCTTTTTGTTTTGTTGTGGTTACTCTATATCTTGTGACTCGACAACTAAGCCGTTGCCTATCTCTGCTGCTATCTGCTGAGCTTCTACAAGATTGTTGGTTGCTCCGTAATACCAATAGCCTTCATTGGTATCGGTGCAGTCGCGAATTACTACATACTTATAATTCGCATAGGTTGCTGACAGATTATTTACTTTGTACATGTTTACCCTTTCAGTTTATTGTTTGTTATCCACTCTGCCCACATCTTATTTGTCCATAGACCTACGATGCTGCGGGCTTCATCATAGGTTATGTGATTTGCCATGTGGTACTCGTACAATAAGTCTGAGTACTGAGCACATGTTGGAAGTTTGTCAGGATATTTCCTTGCACAACTGAGATACTCTTGGATGGTCATACTACAAAAGCATTTAGAGTTTGCTCTTCTATTACAATCATGATGTTAGAGTGCTCGACAAATACTTCATTCGTATTTTGCAGGCAATCAATTTCATCTTTGGATAGGTCATATTCCTTGGCTAATTGTGCAATACAATCCGACAAGTCTTCGCCCAAGTACTTAATAGATTTGCTATAGTCATCAACTATATAGCATAGATAAATTGGTTTTTGCTCCATAATCGTTACCAATTAATAGAATTATATGTACAACCTTCGTCGTCAGTAAACACACCACGGCTGATAGTTACACCCTCAAAAGATTTGAGTTGGTCTTCTCGTACTTTATCATACCTTTTGCGCCCTAATGTTTGAACATAAGGGGAAAGGTATCTCTTAAAATTAAAGCCGTCCTCGTTCGTGATGCCAGCAGTACCATCATAAGCAAATATACAAATCATCATATCTCTACATGAGTACTCGGCATTGAGTAATGCTTCTGCTTTGGTCATTTGCCTTCCTCGACATTGTTCACGCAACGCATTCTTTGCCGCGTCTAATTCTTTTCGTGTCATAATATGATTCGATTTATTGTTGGTTGATAATTCCATCTACCATTTGGCAGAACTCTTCGAGTGGCATACATTCTACCTGATAGAGTAGCTCGTCGCCATCTACCAACCACCATCGGTAATCAAGGAAGATTATCTCCTCATACTTACTGCACTCGTCTGGATTGGCAAAGCCCTTTGCATCGAAGTTAAACTTGCTTGGCTTGGCTAAGTGACTATGCTCTACGAGTACGCTCAAGCATTTGGCACGCAAGTCATTTGCCTCTCTGGTTAAGTCAATCTTGTTTGGGTCTGGCAAATCTTTGCCACTCAGAGCCATGTCTAAGCGTTCAAGCATATCATCCACCCAGTCCATATCATCCAGCAAATCACGTATGGATTGTGGCTCGCCTCTGTTTGCGCCATGCCAAAGCAACGCTTCTTCTTCTGGGTCATATGCTTGCCAGTATTGGTACACTTCATCTTCGATTTGATAAAGCCTTGCTACATCGAACTCACACCATACATCTTGTCCGCAAGGAGAGTCTGTATAGAATGCGATATGATAACCATTTGCACCCTTCTTGATGGTGCAAGTCCAGCCTGCTTTGTCGGCTGCTTCAATGATTTGTTTCTGTGTCATAGTTTCAATCAATTACAATTCGTACAATGTTTTTGATACACGAACTCAGATACTTGTGTAATGTACAAAGCATATCCTTTGATTCTAATGAACTCTTGTGTAGTGTGATGGATACTACATCGTGATACATCCATACGCAACGCATTGTTGCTCTTGCTAAACTATCAAAAGATTTTGCTCGTAGGTCATTATCAAACTGCACTTTGATGGATATACTTTTGCGCTCGTCAAGTTTTTGTGAGATAGTTTTTATTATCTCATCTCGCACGTAGATAGTTTTGCCCTTAGTCATATCACATTCGCGTTTGATAATCTGCTCTTCGGTCTCTATCTCATCGCAGATTGCAACTCGCTTCCCCGCACGTACCAGTTTTGGTAGATAAGAATCAAGCGCATCAAATGGGAAGCCGCTTACTGATACTCCGTTTCTATCACTTGCGGTAATGCCTAATATATCTTGGCATACTTGCGCGTCCTCGTAATAGCATTCGTAGATATTACCACACCGAAAGAGCAGTACAACATCAGGATACTGTGCTTTTATTTCTTTGAATTTCTTTATCATAGTTATTTGCGTATAAAATATTCTATTCCACTGTGCACTAATATGTAGTGCGTTCTTGTTTGCTTACACTCATTCTCCCACGGATTATAGAAGTTGAGCACAAGTTCTTGATACAACTTTGGCAACTCTCGTTTGATTCGTGCGACAAGGCGAGTATAACTTGCCTGCCTTGCGCCTTTCATCAAGCGTTGCCATTCATGTGCACTTATACATGTGCAGTTGCATTCGTATATCATCTGTCTGCCCAGTATGTATTGAAACTAACTTTGCTTATGCCGTATCGTTTGAGATAAGCCTGCAATCGTTTCTCAAACTTTGCTCGTTCCTCTTTGAGGATGGCGATGGCTTGCTTAATCTCATTCTCGCTCATTCGGTGAATGAGGTGGCGGTCTCGTGGGTCTTGTTCTGACTCTATCACATGGCACAATCGGTATGTGTGAACACCATTCGCATAGCCTAACTTACCAAGTGAACACCATTCAATCTCACAGTAAGTGGGCACAACATCTGCATAGTCTCGCTTGCGTGACTGTAACTCTTTGATGAGGTCATCGAACTTGCTGAAATTTTCCCGAAGGAAATATCTGCGCTTGCTCTCTTCATCTTTCGTGACCTGCTTGTAGTATTCATAGTTCGCACCCTCATCGTGAAACCAGAAAGTGCCTGCATTGATTTTCTCTTTCTCGAACGCGATGATAATGCCGCTCTCCGCACGCATAAGATTGGAGGTGTCTTTCATATACTCATTTGCTCGACTCTCTCCGTGTGCTTTAACCAACAGTGCCTTATAGTCTGCCCAAAGTTTCTCGTCTTTCTTAACCTTGGGTGCTGCGGCTTGGGATAGTTCGCCAACAGTTAGGAACTTTTGCACCTCCTCTATCTTAGTCTTGCTGAATATCCAACCCGCACCGCATGACAACTTCGGGTTAAACCTTCCTCCCATCTTTTTCAGCTGGTCTTTGATGGTCTTGGTATCTCCCACTACTGCGATAGCCTTCTCGGAATAGTCCACGATTTTCACAGTTGCTTTCTCCTCCTCTTGCATTGCTTCCTTGATGTCGTTGAAGTCGCCCTCGCCTATCCATTCAGAGGAAGAGAAGCCATCGGGTAATCCTTCCCAATCCTGTATCATAAATTCAGGGTCGTGTTCATTCTTATGCAGTTCTTTGCATGCTTTCAGGAAGTCTTGATAAGTTGGGTAGTCTGATAGGTCTAACCATTTGCCAAATAAACTACCACCATTGTACTTTCCATAAGTACCGACATAGCACTTTGCCATACTATTCATCCACTCACAGCAGGATGTACTCTGTTAAAAAATTGTTATTGAATATACATATCCTTTGCCACCACGATAGGCTACAGCATTCTCGCATTTTTCCCAATCGCATTTAGGAAATAGAGAGTTATCGCCCTCGTGATTTAGCCATCGGTTTAGAATGTCAATACACTCCGCGTCCTCTTCAGATACGAGCCATAGCCCTTGCTCTCGGTCTATCTCTCGGAAGCATATCTGATAGCCATCCGCACGCACATAGTCTGGGTCACTCTCCCATAATGAATGTTCGTGCCGTTCTATAAAGTCTTCTGATGGCATGCCATGTTCATTGAGGTCTTCGCTATTCACTGAATAACCAAGTATTCTCCAATGCTCTGGCAGCATTGTTTCAGGGGTATAAAAAGTCGCTTTCATATTCTCCAATTATTATTCTTTACTTGGTGCATGTCTATTGCTAACTCTGTGTAGTTAAATTCTACACATACAAAATCCACTTCTAACATAGTCACCTCCTATTTTATGCACATGGCTACGATGAATATCACGATGAAATACGCTGCAATCAACCCAAGCATCGCTGGCATGATTGCATTGATAAAACGCGCACACTTGACTATCAAGATGCACAACTTGTCTGTAAATTTGTCCATAACTATATGATGTTTATTGTATGTGTTCGTTTCCGTTTGTGTACCACAATGATTGCTCAATAAAACACTGCACCTGCTTATAGTTATCATACAATTCTGTGAACTCACTGATAACAGAATTGTCCTTCTTATCCACGGTCTGTTGGATGCACAAGAACTTGCATGATGGTGTGAGGTTTACGATGACCACATTTACTCGTGGCTTCAAGTCATTACCTTGTCTAACTTGGTAGAACTCGGTAGATTTGTAGATTTCGTTATACATATTTACATGAACTAAATGGTTGAAAATAGAGAGCGGGCAGCAACCCAATGCCAACCCGCCCAAAAGAGTGTTACTCACTCGCAGTAGCCAGATACTTTGCCGCCTTTGCCCTATGGACAGCCTCCACATTGACCGCTTTACTTATGCGTTTTGCGCCAGTGTCCTGGATGTTGTAGATGATATGCGTTACATCGTCCGACTCGTAGGTTACTTTGTCGGTAGTCACTTTGCGTGGCTCGCCTTTGGAGTTCACGATGTCAAGGAGGTAGCATACATAGCGCACGGAAATCTCTCCGTAGTCGTTTACCTTCTCCACGCGCTCCATTTTCCACGCTCCGTTGTACTCCACAGTGTCCTTTGCGATGGTTTTTGCACTTGCAGTCTCTACTGCTCCAAAGAGGATGATTGCCACGATGGCACAAACATAAATGATTTTCTTCATGTTGTTTCGGTTGCGTCTGCCTATACTCCGCTGGGTCTTAAAGTTAAACACAACGAGAGTCGCGACATCTGCCACGACTCCCCGCACTATGCCTAATGCCTGTTTATACTCGCATAGTCGAGTGGTACATTATTTCGTGCCGTCCACGAGGATTTCCAACGCGTCGATGAGTGCATTCATCACGGTCTCGGTGTAGCCCCAAACGCTCTTCTCACGAGGAACAAGGCGGGTCTTCTTGGTCTCGGTTAATACATTACCCTCTGCATCGCGAGACACAACATCCATCTCAAAGCCACTTGCGAGAGTTACGGTCTCCATTTTCTTGACCACTTGCTCGGTCTCAATAACGAGTACACACTCCTTTGGTCTGCATATCTCACCACCTGCCAAACGATATTGACGGATAGGTTTGCAGTTGCTGTTCTCTTTTGCTTCTACGAAGTCCACAATAACCACTTTGTCTTTGCCAGTGCCATTGTAGATAACATGTGGCATACAGGTTGCAAAGGTCTCCATAAACAACTTGCGTTGCTCGCTGCGGCTCTCGCCTAATGCCTCTGCATAAACGCGGTCTACTCCGTACTTGTCGCTGCGGAATGCTGCAACACTGGTCTCCAATACTTTGCTCAATGAGAGCTGCTTGTCTGCGTTTGCACGAAATACCTTTTGCAATGCTTGCTTGGTCTCGTTTGTCATATTCACTCGGCGTTATTTTGGCTCGTGCCGTGCGAGGGGATAAAGGTTAATATAATTCGCCCACTATTGGGCATAGAAAGTGGCAGCCGAACCAACGACTACCACCCAGTACATAAGTTGAAAATTTTATTGTTAATCACTCG
This sequence comes from Bacteroidales bacterium, assembly GCA_015061165.1. Taxonomy (GTDB): domain Bacteria; phylum Bacteroidota; class Bacteroidia; order Bacteroidales; family Paludibacteraceae; genus Colicola. The sequence continues at coordinate 5,062 of SUXC01000001.1, read as the reverse complement.
AATACCCACTATGTGGGATATTCATCCACTATTCCGTCTCTGCGTGTTGAGTTGTGTTTCTCCTATACTCTCCCATTTCAGGGTCGCGCATAGCCTACACTTTCGTGCGTACTTTTCCTGTAAGTTATAGCATACAGTTTACCTGCTGATTTATACAGCGAACATTCCAATCCCATAGGGATATAGTACTGCCTTATAAGGGCTGCCGTCTTTTGCTGCTTGTACCTGTTCATTTCCAATCTGTCAAAGACCACCAAACTGAACCACGCGCAGTGATAGTGTGCAATTGGGCTCTTGTCCCTGCCGTGTGTGTTTGTTCAGTCTGTCAATGTTCACTGTCTCCTCGCTTGAAGACGGTGCAATTATAAGGCGGTTTTCCCTTTTTCCAAAAGCGCACCACCCAAGCACATGACACGATATAAGGAACGAGCACACGCACATGCAGAGCGAATTGCAACACGCTGAAAATGAGAGGATTGCAGAGAAAATGAAGAGGGCATTTCCACGAAGCGAAACGAACGAGCAAGGCGGAAAAGGCGGGGGAGTACCAACGAAGACGACACCCACACCTATGGGGTAGATACTCATGTTTAACTCAGGCAGTTACATCGAAAATCTGAACTCATCATCACGCACGCGCGAGGCATACGATAAAATAGGGTACAATCGAGAGGCAGGGGGTACACAAGGATTTGTGAGGTCATGCTGTAGAAAACGACCTCTCAAAAATTTGGAGGGGGTATGCTATCGAAATATACTATTCAGTATAGTACATAGATAAGATATATAGGGATTTTATGTAAATACCTCTATATAAGAGAGTTAAATTTTAGAAATGTTGTCAAAATGACAACACTATGTGTACGAAATGACAACATTTTGGTTATTTTTATTTGCGTATGTGAGGAAAATGTAGTATCTTTGCAGCGGGAATGGGGAGAAATCCATTCCGTTAGTGAGTATTGCTCTCGCCCTTCTTTCCGAAATCTACCAAATTTCAATACCTCGAAGGACGGTCATGCGGTTCACGCCGACTTGGTGTGGATTGTGGTATCGTTATAGAGGTAAGGTTTTGGTAGAACCTCGGAAATATAGCGACCACAATCCACATTTTTTGTTTAACCAATAATTTATTATACTATGAAGTCGGATATTACAGAAGTAGGCCGTGTCCTTGGAATGATTTTTCTCGCTGTTGTCGTTATAGCCGCTATTGCATCGCTAATCTATGCAATTGCATCTCCCGCCCCAGATACACATCAGGACGATGTGCAGAGTGTTGTTACATATACGAGTAATAAGGATGCGCACAAGCAGATTGTGAGGTATTGTGAAAGTGCTATCATTAATATCAATAGTGCGAATCGGGATAATGTGGCTTGTTATCGCGCTGCTAAATACAGAAACGCGATAAGTAATCTATATTGGGCATGCGAATACGAGCGCGATTCGGCCAATATTCGCAAAATCAATGAGGTTGTGCATGCATTAAAATATGCAGTTCTTACACTTGAAGGAGAGAAGATTACTGAAGATTCAGAAATAGATGTGTTGTGGCTAATAAATAATGACAGCGAGGGTCTTTCGGGAAAAATCTTATCGAAAGATGATGTTGTTCCTATTGATGAGACTGCATATATCAACAATGCAATACTATATATCGCCAATGTGATTAATAATCAACCAAAATGACAACACATGAAAGCGATTGGGTTTTCAATAGATTTTGCAGATGAGTATATTGACTGTATTGCTTATCTCTCGAATGTGGAATATAACATAGTACACGAACTATATCAAGAACTGGGAGAGAATGATATGGAATTATGGCACGAGTTAGAATTGCCTGATTACAAAAAGATATACAACAAAATACTTTCTTATGCAGCTTTAGGAGTGTGTATGTCAAATGCTCAATACGGTATATCTGAATATTCGTGGAGCAATATTCTTTCGCTGGACTATTTTAATTTTGGTCCAAAGAACTGTCATTTAAGTTCTGACATTTATATAAAAAGCCTATTTTATTCTCAATGGAGAATAGAGGATAGTATTGTCAATTTAATTTCAAGCCAAAATAGCGGGAAGGAAAAGCGTATTCGACACATGACGAGACTTCATAATGCAAGATACCAGAAGTCATTTGTGGATTGGATGAGGACAGCAAGTAGTAATGAATATGCCATTGAGCAATATAGTAGAGAGATAGATGGATTATTAGAGAGGAAGAATGTAAGTGTGGAAGTATTGGATAGGTACGCACATAAGTACCAAGAGTTATTTCTCCCAGCAAGGTATATTAAAGCATTACTAAGGAAATTAGATGAAGCATACAATGATATAACTGGTCAAGGGCGTGTGCCGACTTATAGTTCAGAAGCAGAGCCAAAGCCTGAACAATATAAAGAACCTCCAAGTAAGTCAATCAGGGCTATCTTAACACCTATGGGAGGGCAAAACAAATGGCGTAAATAACAACAAAGGGCGGCTCTCACGAGCAACCCTTTGTTTCATTAACCTTAAATCTAATACCATGAAAAACACAACCGAGTGTTATAAGGCGGGGTCGTTGCAGGAATCTCACCTACTTTCTTTGGTTTACCTGACCACTGTTCTTTCGCGACTTTTGAACTATACAACCCCTAAGCGGAAGATGAAGGATTCGAACCTCCGATACATTGCTGTATGCCTCGTTAGCAATGAGGTGCCTTAGACCACTCAGCCAATCTTCCTTGTTCTTGTTCGATAGACTGGATTCGAACCAGCGACCTCCCGAATCGGGCGTTCTAATAACCGCCGAACTACTATCGAATTTGTTGCGGGTGGAGGATTCGAACCTCCGACCTCCAGGCCGTAACCCTGTCAAGCTACCACTGCTCTAACCCGCGGTAGAACTGATGTATTACTTGACAATCTCGAACTCATCTCTTTGTCCTCGATAAACAATGTTTGGGTTTACCCACCATTCGCCTTTGCTTTTCAGTCTCACAACATCTAATTTCGCAAGTTCCATAAGTCCTCTATAGACTGCTTGACGAGATTTGTAGCCTGTGTACCCAAGGCATTCCTTGTAGTCGAATATCACATAGCCTCCAAACTGTAAGTGACTCACGATGTAACTAAATACCGCTACTGCACCGCTACTCATTCTGACTAAGATGCCTGGCTCATAGAACTTCACGAAGTCAGTAGTGTCGTAAATCTTCTGCGTTCCGACTAATTGTGTTGCTGCCCGGATTTCCCCTGTTCGTAGGTTAATCGTTTCGACTGGCTCAACTCCTACGGCATCCGCCTTGAAGCGTTTACGATACTTTTTCGCTACGACTATGTAGGGATTACCCTCAACCATTGTGCTGCAAAATTACTACATCAGTTTCATATATACAAATTACCTGAAAGATAATTACATTTGCTGCATTTTTTTCCTATTCCCGAATACAAAATCAAGCACTTTTCTGTTTGCCCTATCTATTCGTGACCAGTCTGGCTTTATATAAACATCTGCCATAGGATTATTGCCTACATGGGCCAGACATAAATCTATATCATCTTTCGATATATCACAATCGTTTCTTGCTATTGTTGCAAATGAGTGCCTAAACCAATATGGTGTAATATGCTCAAAATTGTAATTGTGGCAAATATAAACTACATGCGCTCCTATGTTCTGTGTTGAATTATAAGTGGGTGTTAACCGAGCAAAACGGAATAAGTATTTACTATCGGTTCTATCCATGTATTTCTCAACAAGCGGAACAATCTCTGGCTCTATGTGCACTGATGTTAGTACGCCAGTCTTATGCCGATTGTATGTGAGACGCATTGTGTGCCTGTCAAAGTTCGCTTTTTCCATAGCCAAGAGGTCCATCAAATTCATTCCACACAAGCAGAATGATAACTTCATCAAGTCAACGGCCATCTGTTGCTTTTCTGTTCTTACATTTATATCAAAAAATGCTTTAATGCGCTCTGCTGACATGCAGCGTTTTGCAGTTTGCGCATGTCGGTATACTTCTACCCCACAAAAAGGATTATGATATATGACATTATTAAACTCTGTATTGTATTCGCGTTGTAACATTCTGAATACAGACCCTAATGCATAGAAATAATGCCTTTTTGTTTCTTGGGAATAGTGTTTATGCCCTACTATTACTCCATTTTTTACGATTTTCATTGTTCTATTATCCAGTATATCTTTGTATTTCCGAAGGAAACTGGATGTAAAATCCATTACAGTCATCTTTTTTATCCCCATCTCTTCTATAAGGTTTACAGCACACTTCAAATCCTTATATTTCAGAGGATTAGAATGAATTAACTGGTAGCAATATCCAAGATAATCTATGCTGGATGCAGAGAATAGAAGAAATTTTTTCAATTCTTCAGTTGACATAGCCGATAATGTCGCAACATCAAGGGTTAGCAACTTGCGCTCCCACTCACGCATTGTCTGCGTTGTGCGAGCTATGATAAATTGGTCTTTAATCTCAAATGTTTTGCGATTAATTTGAGACATCGTGCAATATAATCCCGTTGAAACATAGCACGATTTGCGGTTGTGTGTGATACGAAGAGTCACAGGGAACTTTTCATCCCTGCGTTTTTGGTGCGCCTGCACCACAGCTTTGAAAGTAGCCATCGTTGATTAGAATTTTTGGTTGTTAATACTTATGCATGTTACTACATTTAGTAAAACCATCGTGTAACAAAGCATATTTAATGTGACACAAAACTATCACATTACAACTTCAAAGATGACTAAAATATGTATAGGTAAATATGTGTAAGATTCTTATTTCGCTGATATTCAGCGTAATATCATATAATCTCTGCGATGTTTCGTGTGTTAATTCTATGAATTACCTAGGACGAACCAAGGATGAACCAAGGAACGACCAAAGAACTCCGAATCATCCAAAAGTGCTGTTTATTGGCTTATGTAACATTTTGGGTACCTAAAAGTGGCTTAAGTGATTATAAATGATTATCTTAGCGGCAAAAAATAAATTTTTAGCTGCTTTATGATAAAAAAATGCCCTATTTGTGGTGGTCAAAAAAC
>SUXC01000030.1 GCA_015061165.1 Bacteroidales bacterium | reverse complement strand
CAACCAAGTGTCGCCTCTGCTGCGCAACCGCGAGAACGGACTCATGTCCCGCTTCGCCTGCTATGTGGTCAATAACCGTATGGACTTTGATGACCATGTGTGGGACGTAGAGGAAGAGGGCAATATCTCTCACGAAAGTATGCTATATGACCGCCTTGCTACCGAATTAGGCGACCGCTACTTGTGGATGGAGACAGCAGGACACGAATGTTACTTCTACCTAACGAACACCCAGCTCAAGACTATCAAACGCATGTTCCGCAGCGAGTATGATACCTATAGCGCAGAGTTTAGCGACTTGTTTGATGCTTCGCTCAAGCGTATGCCTGTGATAATGAAACGTATTGGTATGATTCTCGCGGGCTTGCGTTTGGATATGACAAAACCACTACCTGAGCGCGTGGTTTGTTCGGAGGAGGATTTTCAGACCATGCTGCTGATTGGTCATAAACTGCTCATGCACGCCGCGATGGTCTTCCAAATGATGCCCGAGCTGAAAGCCACGCCTATGGGTGAGATAGGGGGCAATATGCTCCAACGTCAATTCTTCCAAATGCTTCCCACGGACTTCACGAAACAGGACGCCGTGAAGCAAGCCGAAGTCCTTGGAGTGAACGTAAGGACGATGGAGGATTGGTTAGAGAAAATGATTAAACAAGCTCATATTGAGCGAGTTATGAAGGGTATGTACCAGAAAATAACACGTCAAATAGCATGACCGTATTAACCGTAAATACCGTAAACCCCGTAAAGTCAGAAATACGGGATTTACGGGAAATACGGGATTTACGGGGTATATTTCACAACAACTAAAACAACTTATTTTTCAACAACATCAGCGCGAGAAACAACACATCTCGCGCTAAAGGAATGACACGGCGAATACGCCGTAAGTGAAACAAAGATAGAATATAGATGTGCTACGGAAAGTATAGTGATGTTATGGTATGAACCCGTCAAGAACCCGTTATGAACCCGTAATTTCGTCGGAATCTGCTGGTCGCAATAAATGCCGCTCTGCGGCATTGGGCGACCGCGTTTCCTCCTCTTACCTCGAAGCCACGAGCTTCTCGGTAGGTTCTAAATGTTTCAAAATTATATGACGACAATATCGACAACTTAGGAGACAATTATAAACAATTATAGTATATTAACCAAAATTATTTTATTAACAACTTAAACAACATAAACGATGGCAAGATTACAATTAATTGCAATGCTTGTAAAAGCAACTGGAAAAGTGTTTGGTCGCAATTGCGACATGTGGCTCATGGAGCGATATGGTACCAAATATACCGCTCGCAGTACCCACCCACGTGATTACAAGAAGAATCCGCAATCCAAGGCGGAAAAAGAATGCACCTTACGTATGGGCGCAGCCTCGAAGGCATACAACCAATTAGTTAAAGGTTCACTTGAGTGGCTCGCATTGGAAGAAGCATGGCGCGAGCAGAAGGATAAGCCAGGAGGCAAACGCTCAATCCGAGGGTACTTCATATCGCAGCACATGAAGCAAGCTACCTAAAATACTTGGAGAAAGTATCGTGCTTGATATGGGTGTCAAAGGTTCTATTGATTACGGCAATGAAATGCGTATGCGGACGGATGTCGGCAAGCAGTTCTTTTCGGCTTTGCATTTTCCTCACCACCCTTGCCAGCTCCGCTGCTGGGGTGGTGGGATGCGTGGCTGCCTCGTGCAATTGACGTGTGATGAGATGGCGTGATTTGCCAACCACTTTCGGATTGTAGAACTGGCTCAACTCAGCGGAACGAGGTCTGCTCTTGGTTCTGGTTTGGTCAATGACATACTGCTGGAACTCAGACAGATAGCGCGCATAATCGACGTATTGCTTGTCAGTGAGATATGGCTTTAGACCTTGCAGAGCTATAGCCGCCTCTTCCTGCGTTTGCTGAAGCAGACGCGTCATGAAATACCGCTTTTGCGGTTGGTGGGATTGATAGAACCTTCTGTTATCCGCATCCCATTTTGCTTTCGCGTTTGCGACAAAAGCGGCATAGAGGGTATATACATCGGGAATGTCCATCTGCACATGCTTGAGCATGATAGCCGATGGCGATTGCAGCCAGCCAATCATGCTGTCCACCCAAGCCATTGGATTTGTGATTGTATCTTGACGGATATAACTATCCATCGTAGTACAGGCAGCATAGGTCAGCAGTTGGGCAGGAAAACCAAAGAGCAATACTTCGGGTTCTGCATTTGCAGGATCTAAGAGCCCTAATGCCTCGTTAATCTTATAGAAATAGCGGTGTTCATCCATATGGATTTCCATATCCGTAGTCAGTTTGTCGCTGTCGGATAGTGGCGCTATCTGCTCTTTTACTCGCCATTGCAAGTAGCATAGTCCTGCGTCTGCCAAGACATCGTATGAGGGAGATTCGCAAAGCAAGTCGTCTTCGACAAAGTCGCACCACCATTGCAGTTCCTGTTGCAATGCGATTGTGGGGTTCATGCGGGCATATTGCTGCGCGTGGTAGTCATACATATCCGCCTCTAAGCAACGAATATCCCAAGCATCGCCTAACTGTAATAAGTAGGCGATGAAGCCCGTAACGGGAATATCCGCTGTAGGCAAATGGTAGAGATAGGTGGTGTCAAGCATTATCGCGTAGCTTGATAGATTCGTGGGGCGATGTCGCTGTTGTCCATCCAGCCCGTGAAGCGCTCTGCGCCTACACCTACGGCAAAGACAGGCACGGCAGTGGCAGTATGGCTATGTGTGGTCCAACCTAATCCCGCTTTGTGGTTCACCAGTTCTTTGGCTTTCGCCGCTAAGGCATTGATGTCGGCATAGAGTGTCTTTAACGATTCCTGCTGACGCATCATATTCTCATATGCAGTTTGCAACGTCTTTTCTTCTTCATCGGTTACGGACAACTCATCGAACAAGCCTGTGTTATCTGCCAAGAATGCCTTGACTTGCTTCCATGTGAGTTGGTCGGCATATTGCTGACAGAGGGCTGTGAGGCGAGCAGACAGGGTGTCGGAAGAACATTGTTGGTATGCCAAACGCTCTAAACGCAATGGTTGGTTATTACCCAATGCCATGCCACCCGTCTCATGGTCGGCAGTCACTACGATAAGTGTCTCGTCGGGATGTTGCTCATAGAAACGATATGCCACCTGAATCGCTTGGTCGAAATCTATCACCTCGTGGATATTCGTTGCGCCATCATTGCCATGACCTGCATAGTCAATCTTGCCTCCCTCCGCCATCATAAAGAAGCGGTCGTGCTGGGATAGGTGCTGAATGGCAATATCCACTATCTGCGCCAGATTGAGGTCGCCCTCCTGTTGGTCAATGGCGTATGGCAATGCCTCGGCGCCACGGTTAGGATGGTCTATATCGGTCTGAGGCACAAGCAGGAGTTTGTCGGCTTGAAGGTGCTTCTTGGCATCCGCATAACTGCCCACGAGGGTATAACCTGCTTGTCGCACAAGGTCGTAGAGGTTAGGCGCAGAGGGATTATGTTTGTCATTAGGTCGTTGGAAGCCACCACCGCCAAAGAAATCGAAGTTCGATTCGGTGAGATGGGTGCCAATGAGGTAGTAGTTGCTGCGTTTCTCGGCATGTGCATAGTGCGATGCGGGTGTAGCATGGTCAATAGGAACAGAAGACATGATACCTATTCCCCACCCCTCCTCTTTGAGTTGTGATGCGATGCTATAGGCAGGTACGCCGTCGGGTGTCTGACCAATCATACCGTTGTTGGTTTTCTTGCCTGAAGCCAGACAAGTGCCTGCCGCAGCAGAGTCGGTGATACCGTCGGAAGCGGAGAATGTGGCTGCTTGTCCCGAATAGGGGAACTGACTCATGCACAATGGCACACGGCCGTTCTGTCCTTTCACGGCAGCCTGGTACATCTCGGCCGTGAGTACCTGGTTGGGTCCCATACCGTCGCCGATAAAGAAGAATACATACTTGGCCTGAGCCATTATCGCTACTGCCAAACAGAGTAGCCATGCGGAAAGAAGAAGACGTTTCATGTTATATTGGGGTTTTTAGTCTGAGTCGGGAATCGGGAGTCGGGAGTCCGAGAAGTGGGAATCGGGAGTCGCGAGTCGGGAGTCCTATTTTAAGGGGGTTACAATTTCCTCAGCGCGAGCGAGGGCACCATTAATATGGTTGCGCACGTTCTCACGACCGATCATTTCTACCAATCCTGCTTTGTCCAAAGCAGTGAACACCTGTTCGTTTACACCCGACAGCACAAGAACAATACCACTGCGTTTGAGGCGCAGGTACAATTGTTCCAAGTTGTGGATACCCGTAGAGTCGATAAACGACACCTTACGCATACGGATAATCCGCACTTTCTGGTTGTCCTTGCCTATCTGGCGCGACATGTCATCGAACTTGTTGGCGATACCAAAGAAGTACGGACCGTCAATCTCATACACCTCAGTATATGGTGGGATCTTCAGCATCTCAAGGTCGTGTCCGTGCAAGCGCACATCGCTGCTGGCGGAAGGGTCGAGTTCGTTGGTGAAACTGCGAATGACAGTGGCCTCGTTGGTACGGCGCAGGAAGAGTATCACCGCCAAGAGAAGACCCACCTCAATGGCAATAGTCAAGTCGAAGAGCACAGTCAGAACGAAGGTAACTATCATCACCACGAAGTCGGACTTAGGGTTCTTCATGAGCCATAGCAGCGAACGCCAACCCGACATATTGTAACTGACCATCAGCAATATACCCGCCAGACATGCCATAGGAATCATGCCTACCAATGGTCCGAAGAAGAGCAATACCAATAAGAGTATCAACGCATGCACGATACCCGCCACGGGAGTACGACCGCCATTGTCAATATTGGTCATAGTGCGCGCGATAGCACCTGTGGCAGGGATACCGCCAAAGAATGGTACCACCACATTGGCAACACCCTGCGCGATGAGTTCGGTATTGGAATTATGCTGATCACCTATCACACCATCTGCCACCATGGCTGAGAGCAGCGATTCGATTGCGCCCAAGATAGCGATGGTGAACGCAGCGGGGAAGAGATCCTGAATCAGTTGGAAGAGTGTCTGCCCTTCCGCCAACGCCAAAGTAGGCATTTTGGGGGCAGGTATGCCGTTAGGGATGGTGTATAAATCGCCAATCGTCTGGATACTATCAATACCTGCGAAGCGGCGCAATAGCCACACAATCAGTGTCATCACTACGATAGCCACCAATGACCCAGGCAGTTTCTTGCTGATACGCGGTAGGAATATCAGAATAGCGAGCGATAGTACACCCACACCGAACGCCCACCAGTTGATGGCATGCAGGTTCTGGAAATAGTATGCCCATTTCTGTATAAAATCGGCAGGAACATTCTGCAAGTTCATACCAAAGAGGTCGTTCATCTGGGTAGAGAAGATAGTCAATGCAATACCTGCGGTGAAGCCAATGACTACGGGGTATGGCACAAACTTGATGACATTGCCCAACTTGAACAGTCCCATCAGTATGAGCAATATGCCCGCCATGATAGTGGCGATGAGCAGTCCCGTGATGCCATGTTGCTGAATCACGCCATAGATAATCACAATAAACGCTCCTGTAGGACCGCCAATCTGCACTTTGCTGCCACCGAAAGCCGAGATGATAAATCCCGCAATGATGGCTGTTATTAGTCCTTCGGCAGGTCCAACGCCCGAAGCGATACCGAAGGCGATAGCCAATGGGATAGCCACTATACCGACTATCCAACCTGCCAATACATCTTGCAGCAACCGCTCTTTATTGTAGTGCTTCAAAGTGTGGAAGAGTTTGGGTTGAAACACATCTTTGAAGGAGAAAAAGGATTTCATAATTTATAGTGTAATGTGTAGGGTGTAAAGTGTAAAGTGTAAAGGCAGGGGTGGTGTAAAGGCAGGGTTAATTTCTTAGGAGCAGGGTAAACTCTTTGGGCATGGCTGCCTCGAAACGTACTTTCTTTTCGGTCATAGGGTGGATGAACTCCAGCACCTTAGCGTGCAGACATAGGCGATCGATGGGCGAGGATTCGTTGCCATGACCATACTTGCGGTCGCCCACTACGGGATGTCCGACACTTGCCATATGTACGCGAATTTGGTTGGTGCGACCTGTTTCGAGGTTCAGTTCCACGAGAGAGATTTCTGAGTCGGGACTCTCGACTCCCGAATCCAATTCTTGGAGCACTTTGTAGTGGGTGATAGCCAACTGTCCGCCGTTGTCCACAGGCGAGGAGGACACCATAGCCGTGTGTGGGTTCTCGGTTAGCCAAGAGGTGATTTTGCCTTCTTTTTGAGCAAGTTTGCCCTCGACCAATGCCACATATGTGCGTTTGGTGACCAGTTGTCGCCAATAGGTACGCATGTACTCTTGCAGTTCGGGCGACTTGGCAAACACCAACAGACCGCTGGTCTCGCGGTCGAGGCGGTGTACCACATGCACGGTGTTGCGTCTGGACTCTTTCTTGACATACTCTTTGAGGATAGAGAAGACAGTTGTCTCGCTACTCTTTTGATTGACAGGCACGGTGAGCAGACCGTTTTTCTTCTCCACTACGATGAGTGCATCATCTTCGTAGATGATACGCAGTTTAGGGTGTCGCAATTCGGTATTGCCCCGTCCTGACTCGATGGTAATCATGTCGCCTTGGTGCAAAGGTGTATCGTGTCGCGTTTGGATAGCGTTATTGACCTTTACGCGGCGTTGTCCGAGTAGTTGCTTTACGCTGGTGCGGGTCATGCCACCCATCTTGGTGAGCAGGAAGGGCAGGAGTTCCGCTGGTGCTTCTACGCGGTAGGATGTATCTTGTTTGCGTTTCATTTGTTGTTTGTATGTACCTTTGGGTAGATTACCCAGTTAAAAAATCGCTGCAAAGGTACTACTTTTTGCTTAAAAAAACAAGCATTTTATATGATTTTTCTCATACGTGCTGTCTTTTCTAAAAATAGATTACACACTTTCTAATAAAATAAAGAGTCGAAAAGTATATAATCAAAGCAATCGTGCAAGGTGAAGCACGATTGTTTTTTTTATTGATTTCTTAACAAATAGCACTTTGTCTTATACTGAAATAGGTTTACTCATAAAATGAACAAAAAGTATCAATTGTTAAGATTCAAGTTTTATGAAGCGAACTCTAAATCGTTATTCTGCATCATTCAAGCAACAAGTTTTGGATGATTATTTTCAGTCAGGTATGAGTCAAGTGGAATGTTATACCAAGTGGAAAATTCCCCAACGCACGCTCAATACATGGCTTACTTCTT
>SUXC01000020.1 GCA_015061165.1 Bacteroidales bacterium | reverse complement strand
ATTGACCACATAGCAGGCGAAGCGGGACATGAGTCCGTTCTCGCGGTTGCGCAGCAGAGGCGACACTTGGTTGGGCGTGCCTGAAAGAAGCATAGCGATACGCGGAGAGCGAATCTCAATGAACTCGTTGTTTTGGCGACGGAGTTGGCTGACGGTCTCGTGTTCGAAGATACAGCGGACAATATCGCCAAACTGACCATAGGCAGCGCGGAGTGTTTGCGTGAGGGTGTCCATCTCCGTGGCGAAGACAATACCGCGACCGTCGTACTCATCCATCATCTTCAGCAGGGCTGAGGCGGACGAGTTGGCAGGGATATACACCTGTTTGCCGTTGCAACCCTCGATTGCCTGAAGCAAAAGTCGTCCGTAGTTCATGATACTTTTGCCCGAGGCAGCAGGGGCGACAATCATGGTCAGCAGTTCGGGGCTGTAGGTGTGATGAGGGCGACCGTGGAGCATACGCATAGCGGGCAGGGCGTAGGCGCAGTTGGTGAGTAAGGAGAGTAGCAGCATGTCGCGTGTCTCGCCAGCGGGAGCGACAGAAACAGCTTGCTCAAGCAGGGTGGGTAACTGTCCCTCAGCCAAGTAAGGGGTGATGAGAAGGTCTTGCTTCTCGGTAATCAAATTAGATTTGTTCATAATGAAAATATGTTTTAGTTTAGATTATTGATTAGGTATTTATATACCTATTGACACTTTGTGTTTTCCCTTGAGCGCCCAATGTGTTGTTTTGGGCGCAATATGTTGTTGATTAATGTTGTTTATGTTGTTGTTAACCATATCCCCCGTTTATTAGTTTAGATAGTTTAGATTTCGCGACCAACGGGAGCAGGAGGTTAGCTTTCGAAATCGACTGCAAAGGTACTACAAAAACGCGTTTTTTCCATACTTTGCAGGCATTATCGGAGGTGAATTTTGTAACACTTTGACAAACAAACAATTACACCATATCCGATTTATGTCCAATCGGATATGATTCCCCTGCCATTTATGCAAAATTTTCGCATAAATGGCATTTTTATTTGCACAACTCTTGCTCAATCAAAAATATTTCACTACCTTTGCACCGTGTAAAAATTAAAGTTCAACTTTAAATTTGTCAAAATAATGGATAATAAACTCATTAACAGACAGTTGCTCTCTTCGATAACGAATATATTTCGCTATTTCTCTGTCTTGACACTCACGGGACCACGCCAATCGGGCAAGACGACATTATGCAGAAAACTCTTTGCAGAGTTGCCTTACTACAACATGGAGGATTCTGCCACCTTAGCTATGGTGCAACATGATCCAAAGGCATTTCTCACCAAACACAGCGAGGGCATGATTATTGACGAAGCACAACGTTTTCCTGAGATATTCTCCTATCTGCAAGTGCTGGTGGATGAGCAGAATTTCGCTGGTGGACAGCGTAGCAAGTTCATTGTCACTGGTAGTGCCAATTTTGCACTGATGCAACAAGTATCACAATCCATGGCAGGTCGTACTGCAGTTTTGACACTTTTGCCCCTTTCTTCTGAGGAGATTGACACCGTCTATCCAGATACAAGCACGGATATGCGTATTCTGCGTGGCGGTTACCCTGCTATATGGCAAACGGATGATGAAGGCCGCTATCTGCTATTGAGCAACTACTATACTACCTATGTAGAGCGCGACTTGCGCAGCATGATTAACATCAAGGAACTTAGCCAGTTCCACACTTTCATCCGCCTCTGCGCAGGGCGTATTGGCTCGGAGTGTATCGCTTCTAACTTAGCGACAGAAGTGGGCGTGAGTGTACCAACTATTCAATCGTGGATTAGTATATTGGAGGCATCGTATGTCATTTATCGTTTGCAACCCTACTATGCCAATATCGGCAAGCGTTTGACCAAGACGCCAAAACTCTATTTCTACGACACAGGATTGGCTGCATGGCTGATGGGTATTCGTTCTGAGGAACAATTGGCAATACATCCGCTACGAGGAAACTTGTTTGAGAATATGGTACTCAATGATTTCTATAAACATTTCTACAATCGTGGCGAGCGAGCAGATTTGTATTTCTACCGCGATCAAGGTAAGCATGAAGTAGATGTGTTGCAAGTAATGCCAGAGGGAAACCTGCACGCTTTTGAGATTAAGTCGGGTAAGACGTATCGAACCGATTATTTTGACGGTTTGCAGTATTTGCAAAAGACATTGAGGGAACGTTTGGTTTCTACATGCGTATTGTATGATGGTGACCAAGAGCATGTGCAAGACTTTGATGCATATTGTTCGTATCGCACATTGCCAGAACTACTTAAATAATTTCTGCTAATCTTTCTACTCCTCTGCCATTTATGCAGGCGGATTATAATTGCGCCAAATGCACGATTTTATGCAAAATATTTGCGTATATCAAAGATTTTCAGTACCTTTGTAGGCGAAATGATGAAATCAATTAATAACCGCTAATTTTGATTGTTATGAAAAAGATTGCCTCCATTACCTTCCTATTGCTGAGCAGTATCATGCTGCTGCAAGCACGCACATTGCAAGAAGCGATGCAAACTGCTAACAACTTCATCGCGCAACGCAGTACGGAGAACGCATCGCACGCGCAGCATGTAGCTGCCAGCCGTTCTGTGGAATGGGTCTATACCCACTACCAAGTAGATAAGATGACACCTGCTATATATGTCTTCAATGCAATGGACGAGAATGGTTTTGTGTTGGTCTCTGCAGAAGATATGGCACGCGAAGTCTTGGGATATGCAGATACGGGGCGTTTTGATGCGGAGAATATACCAGAGAATATGCAATTCTGGTTGAAGATGTATGCCGAGGAGTTGGCGACGCTCACTCCAGCATCGCCTCTGTCCAATAGTATGAACGCTATTCAGGTGCTGAGGCCGCTCACTCCAGCGCATTTTCCTACGATAGAGCCATTGTTGGAGGGTGTATGTTGGGGACAAACCGAACCTTACAACAACTTGTGCCCTCTTGTTAGTGGCTACAAGACACCAACTGGTTGTGTCGCAACCGCTATAGCGCAAATCATGTACAAGCATCAATACCCTGTGCAAGGCAAAGGTAATCACTCCTATAAGACCAACTCCTACAAGCTGTCCTTGAGTGCAGATTTTGGTGCAACGGTATACGACTGGGCCAACATGCTGCCTGATTACACAGGTGCGTATTCTGAAGAGCAGGAGACAGCAGTGGCGACGCTGATGTCGCATGTGGGTATTGCTGTGGATATGGATTATACACCCAACTTCAGTGGGGCTATCGCTATCAATGCGCTGAAGGCCTTGCATACGTATTTTGATTATGATGCGAATATCGCTGTTTTGCCTAAAAATTATATGGGTGAAATAGATATATTGTGGCAGATTGCGGATGATTTGGAAGCAGGTCGCCCTGTGTTTATGGAAGGAAGTACTATCAATGGCGAGGGACACGCTTTTCTGTGCGATGGTATGGATGAAGACGGCTTCTTGCATATCAACTGGGGTTGGGACGGTATTTCGAATGGCTACTACGCATTCTCTGCGCTTGATCCTGATGTACAAGGTACGGGTGGCAGTAGCAGCAATTTGGCATTTACTAAAGGTGTATCAGCATATACGGGTATTCAGCCCAATCAAGGTGGTGTTGGTTCGCCACTCATAAGTGTCGCAGCCATAGAACGCACATCTCCGGATGAGATAGGAAGAAATGAGAGAGTGAAATTCGAATTGTCTGGTTTCATGAGTCGAGGTATCGTAGATGCTGCGGGTGTTCTCATGTATCGCATCTGTGATAGCAACAATGCAGTTGTCAGTGAGGTGGAGATACAAGAGTTTGAGTTGGCATCGGGTTACTTCTATGCTTCGCCTGTCCCACTATCGCATGCTATTCCCAAGGAACTGCCCGCAGGTGAATATACCTTAGAGGTGGTTTATAGAGACCGAACCAATACGATTCGCTCCATCTTGGTGAAAAACAAAGGTACTATGCGCATGCCGATGACTATCCACGAGTCAACAATCACGTTCGCTGCACAAGAACCAGTAGAGCTCGAACCTATTACGCAAGCACAAATAATGAACATGAATGGTACCAAAGAATGGCAGTTAACACTCTATTCGGATGGATTCTCGTCCTCAGAGCCTTCCAACACAGATGTTGGTATACAACTTGCCCTAAGAAGCAATAGCGCAACATCCGTCATTGGAACGTATGTGATGGACGCTGCGACTATTGGACAACCGGGTAATATCAGTACCGCCATATATGCTATAGGTATCAGTCAAGCAGCAAGCAAGATATACACGCCCGAACAACTGCACTTAACCATTAGCGAGGGCGAGAATGGTGCGCTGCACGTAGCATATTACATGGTGATAGAGGGAGAAGTGCTTCAAGAGGAATGTTCCGTTATGCCTACATGGCTTTTGCGGGAGGGTAATAGCGCGTACTATTATGACAGCCAGGTGACCTATAAGCTTGCCGCATGGCTGACTCCTACATACGCATTGAGCATAGCTCAGTCTTTTACCGATACGGAGGAAACGGTCATGTCCTATTTTGTGCGCGGTCTAATCTCCAATATGCGTAATACTCCAGAACAGATTATGCAATATCAGTCGGCGCGCTTTGATATTTCGAATGATGGCACAAGCACCGATCAACTCTATTGCTACAACACCCGTTGGCTCAACAATACCGACTATATAACAGGTGAAGAACTCTCGCTGGGCAATGAGGTGGTGGTGTTAGGTGCACTGCAGAACTACAACGGCACAACGCCTGAGATCAAGGGTTACATATACGAGCATCACGAAGAATCTACCCAACGTGACTATAGTATCACCTCGCTGACACTGGTTAGCATTGAGGATATGAAGGTGACTTTTGCTTGGGAGAGCGCGGCGCCTATGGTGGAAGTGCGTCTGCTGAATGCGAAGAACAAACAGATAGGCAAACTCTATACTTCCGACAAAGAGATCTCGTTCAAGGCACCAGAAATGGGTACATATACGGTATGTGTGCGCCCTGTAGATGAGGATAAACAATATCTGGCAGACGAGGTGAGACTGGTTATTGAGGTAGTACCAACTGCCATAGAGGATATTGCTACAGAAACTGTCCGTGTAGAAAAAGTCGTAAAGGACGGTCAACTTCTCATCATCCGCAATGGTGAGGTCTTCAATGTCATGGGTGCCAAAACAAGGTGATTGGTTCTACACTACAGAAACTGCACGCTATCCATGCTTATAAAAGTACATACATGCTGAAATCGATAAAATATATATGGCATAATGCATGCAGATGGGTCTGTGTGTTGGGGTTGGTGTGTAGTGTGATGTGCGGGTTGAGTTCGTGTGGGTGGCGCGAGGCAGAGGCTGTGGTTGCTATGGCAGATAGTATTGATCAGACGCAACACCTTATTTATAATGATACGGTAGCACTGCGCAAAGCGATTCATACGCTGAATAACCCTTTGGGCAGAACCTTCAAACGCAGTACGTTGGGTAAAGCGTTCTACTATATGGGGCGCAACTTGGAAGACAATTATAGCCAAGTGGCGCGTGCAGCGGAGTGTTACGTAGCAGCCGACTGGCTGAAGATTGACGACCCTATCTATCGCGGAAGAGTCAATTCGTGCATGGCAGGAATCTGTGGGGATTATAACAGGGATAGTTTGTCACTACTATTCTATGAACGAGCTCATCAAGAATTTACACGAAGTGGCGATGAATGGTATTATGCACATAGCCTACTGAATCTTAGTGTACGAAATCATGCATTAAAGAATTTTTGTGAGGCTGATAGTTTATGGCAATTAGCGGCGGAATATTCTTTTGATGAAGAGTATAAATGGTATTTAAATGATGTTCGAGCAGCATATTTTTACCGACTCAAAGTATCTACTTCACCTGATTCAATTGTTTATTACTTGCAAAGGAATCCGATAACAGATTCATGGAGAGCATGTGTCTTGGCAGGTGCTTTTTATGATTTGGGTCAAATGGATTCGGCTGTATATTATGCACAGAAAGTGGTTGGTGAATATAATGATGTGCCCAGTAATAATGTAAGTGCCTATTATATTTTGCATAAGCACGCTATTTTGAATAATGACATATTAGCCGCCGATAGTCTTGCCAGTTTGCGTATGGATGAACGTCGAAAATCAGAGGCAAAGAAAATAGATTCGTTAGATGGCATACAAGTGTTTGAGAAGTACTTAGCATATTGCGAGGTGTATCGTTGGCGCGTGTTGCTATATTGTTTAGCGGGATTATTGGCTATTTCGGTAGTGGTAGTGCTATTGTGGTACTGGCAGAGAGCCAAAAAGGAGGTGCATGCGCAAGCAGAGGCAGTACAGCAAGCCGAAATGGAATACCATCAGACCTTGGAGGAACAACGCAATCAACGCTTGGAGGCACTGATGCAACATGTGGAGCATTTCCGTGCGCGCTATCCGAAACCGAATAAAGAATGGAGCAACTATGAAAAAATGCGCACTGAGCTGAATCAGTCATTGCTCTGTTTATTGGATAAGTTGGCAGAGAGAAAACTATCCGAAAAAGAAATCCGTTTGTGTATATATTGTCTGCTTTACTACGATGTGAGTACAAAAGTATTAGCAGAATATATAATTTATTCAGCAGTAGGTATTCGCACATTCAAACAACGTACTGCCCAAAAATTAGGCACCACCGCTGCAAATTTATACGATTTTTTGGTAGGTTTGGCTATCTCTGATTGAGTAAAATAGTACCTTTTTAGCATTTGTGCGCAGGATAAACTTGCAATCGCTTGATAATAAATCGATTGCAAGTTTTGTTTTGTGCGCTATATTTTTTGTACACATGCCGAAAAGGCAGTACCTTTGCACCGCAATTCAACCAAGTGGGTTGCGCAAAACGTTTATTAACCAATTAAAAATAATTTAGTATGAAAAAATCATTTGTAGTATTTTCCTTGATTGGCTTAGTGGCCATCGGGATGTGTTTTAACTCTTGCAGTAAAGAAACAAAACCAACGTACAGTTATGAAGAGGGTTGGGAAATGTTTAATACTGAAGTTGCGAAGTTGAATCAAAAGTACGACCAGTTATTGCAAGACAGTACACAATCAGCAGACACAATTGTAGAGGCTGATTTTGAATTGCGCTGCACATATAAAGGTGCTAATAGTGGCAAATTGATGTACAAGGTGTTGGAACGTGTGTTTAGTAAAGAATTTTTGGCAAAGTCAGAAGGGATGTCGCAAGATGAGTTGAAACAGGGTGTGATGGCAGAGACAGAGAAACTGGCAGGACCATTAGACGAACAATTGAAGACGCAAATCATGCAAGCAGACTTGGATGAGTTGAAAAAGACAAAGCTGACAGATCAGTATGAGAAAGTGCTTGATGATTTTATGAAATACGGAATGAAACTCAGTGTTCGCGAGATGCGAGACTATACCGAGGAGTATATGAAGTTAATCAACACTATTCTGACCGAGAAAGAGGAGAGAATGATATTTACTATGCAATGCAGTATGCAGTATTATATCTTTGCCTTTTGGAACACAGAGGGAGCGAAGCTACTATAGAATAGGTGTTATTCAGTAAATAAAAACAGGACTGCCAAACTACTTGGCAGTCCTGTTTTGCTATTATGGTAGGATCCTTTTGGCACGGATTTTGCCTTGATTATGCGTGTAGAGCCATAAAATGACGTGCAAGCTTCTGAAAATGGCACTTTTTTACACATACATTTGCCTATTTGAAGAAAAAATTGTAACTTTGCAGTCGCAACAATACTAAACAATATTAAAAAATACTCCACCATACCCTATGGACAAACAAACACAACGTGATTACCTCTATATGCGCATGGCGCGCACATGGTCAGAAAATAGTTATTGCATTCGCCGCAAGGTAGGTGCAATCTTAGTCAAAGATCAGATGATTATCTCCGATGGTTACAATGGTACACCCAGTGGCTTCGAGAACGTGTGCGAGGAAGACAATGTCTCCAAGCCATACGTACTGCACGCTGAAGCCAATGCACTCACCAAAGTGGCACGCAGTCACAACAGCAGCGACGGCGCCACGCTCTATGTAACCGCTTCGCCCTGTATGGAGTGCGCGAAACTGATTATCCAGTCGGGCATAAAGCGCGTGGTGTATGGCGAGAAATACCGTATCATGGACGGCGTGGAACTGCTGGAGCGCGCAGGCGTGCAGGTGGACTTTATGCCGGATACCCCTGCCTCTAACCTTTAACCTCTAACCTTTAACCTAAATTTGTATGAAAAAGTATGTATTTCCCACTCTAACTATCGTCTGCCTACTAATAGGCTTCCTCGTTGGTAATGCTGTGTCGAACAAAGTCAATGCACAGCGTTTTTACATTCAAAATGGTATGCTGTTTCAGCAACCTGAATCGAAAGTTGATCAACTGCTTCAGTTGATGAACCAAGCATACGTGGATCCGATAAACGTGGATAGTATCACCGATGAAGTAATGATGGAAGTGGTGAAACGTCTTGACCCGCACTCTGCCTATATCCCCAAAGAAGATTTGGAAATGGTCAATTCGGAACTTTCTGCCTCTTTCTCGGGCATCGGTGTGCAATTCTCCATCCAAAATGATACGGTGCAGGTGGTGTCTGTGATTTCAGGTGGACCATCTGAGGGCATAGGCGTGTTGGCAGGCGACAAGATTGTGATGGTCAATGACTCTAACTTCACAGGCAAGACCATTACCAATGAGCGCGTGATGCATGCCCTCCGTGGACCAAAAGGCACTGAGGTGAAGATAGGTGTCATGCGCAGCGGCACGACAGAGATACTGCCTTTCACTATCACACGTGGCGAGATACCTATCCACTCGGTAGATGCTAAGTTTATCATTGAAGGCGATGAGGCTAAAGGCGAGAGGATTGGTTTCGTGCGGGTGAATCGCTTTGGAGAGAATACCTACGACGAGTTTATTGCTGCTATGGCATCGCTGAAAGGGCAGGGTGCAACCGCATATATCGTGGACTTGCGCGAGAACTCGGGTGGATTTATGGATCAAGCCATAAAAATGGCAAATGAGTTCCTCGGCAAAGGCGATATGATTGTGTATTCCGAAGGTCGTTCATACCCTCGCTATGAGGCTCGTGCCAACGGTGCGGGACGATTCCAACGCGAGAAGTTGGTGGTGCTGATTGACAATTTCTCAGCTTCTGCCAGTGAGATTTTTGCAGGCGCGATGCAGGATAACGACCGTGCTATTATCGTTGGTCGTCGCTCGTTTGGCAAGGGATTGGTGCAACAGCAGATACCTTTTGCCGATGGCAGTGCTGTTCGTCTGACGGTAGCGCGCTACTACACTCCTTCGGGACGCAGTATCCAAAAACCCTACAAGATGGGTGAAGGCGAAGACTATGCTATGGATCTCATCAATCGCTTTGAGCATGGCGAGTTCTATTCTGCAGATAGTGTCCAAATAGCCGATTCCACCGTGTATTTGACCAAGAATGGTCGTGTGGTGCGTGGTGGCGGAGGAATCATGCCCGATGTGTTTGTGGGGCGTGATACAACCCTCTACACCCCTTATTTCAATCAGGTAGTTAATCGCGCCTATACCTATCAGTTTGCATATCAATACACCGACCGCCATCGCAAAGAACTCAGCAAGTATAAGGATTGGCAGTCATTGGAGAAGCACCTGCTGAAAGCCAATTGGCTCGATGAGTTCGTGGCTTTTGCTCAGAAGAAAGGGGTAGAGCCTAATCCCGAGCAATTGGCGAAGTCCAAACCGCTGTTGGTGCGTTTAGTGAATGCATATATCGTGCGCAATATATTGAATGATGAAGGCTTCTTCCCTCTCTTCGAGCGCGATGATGATGTAACCATAAAGGCCGTAGAACACCTCACCACCTCGCCTCAATAAACCATACTACACCATCCTATACAACGCTACACGATACTTATGAAGCACCGACTACAACAACTACGCAATTTCATCCAATACGATCTTTGGCGTCAGCCGCAGATAGCGACTCATGATCCTAAGAAACGTATAGGTTATCGTGTGTTGCAAACGATAATCTTGGTAGTACGAGGATTCAAAGATAAGGCACTCAATGTACGTGCAAACTCACTATCCTTCTCTTTGTTGTTCGCATTTGTACCGATGGTTGCAGGGGTGTTTGCTATTGCACGTGGCTTTGGATTTGAAGAACTGCTAAAGGATAGATTGTCAACAAGTTTTTTAGCAGAAGCCAATATTGTACCCATTGTTATGGAATGGGTGGAACGCTATTTAGAAACCGCACGTGGCGGGGTGTTTCTGGGAATAGGTTTGGTTGTGTTGATTTGGGCAGTATATGCGTTCTTTAATATGCTGGAGTTGTCGTTCAACAATATCTGGAACGTGAAGCAGTCGCGTTCGTTTGGCAGACGACTGACTAATTACATGGTGGTGCTCTTGTTGGTGCCAATCTTGATTATTCTCACATCTGGTATTTCTATTTTCCTGAACTCAACAGCTGCCTTATCTCCTGTGATGCAGGCAATTGAACCTATCCGCAGGGTACTGTTGCGTTTGGTACCATTTGTAGTATCGGCTGCGGTGTTTACATGGATATTTAGTGCTATTCCAAATACTAAAGTACGTTTTGTGTCAGCCGTAATCCCAGGTATAATCATGGGTGTATTATTCCAGGTGGTACAGATGTTTAGCGTATATCTGGTGATGGCTTTTACTCGCATGAGCGTGGTATATGGTGCATTTTCGGCAATTCCATTGATACTGATATGGTTGCATATCACTTGTTGGCTCCTGTTGGTGGGCGCACAATTGGCATTTGCTATCCAAAACAATGATATGTTTGCTTACGAGCGCGATTTGGAGTCTATGTCGCGCCGCTACAAAGATTATGTGATGCTCTATCTATTGTCGGTAATCGTTCGTCGTTTTGAGCAGGGCGAGCAGCCCGAGACGGCTCAAGAGATGGCTGCGGCTAATCAGTTGCCTATCCGATTGGTGCAGCAGTTGCTTTCGCGTTTAGAGGAGACGAATATCGTGCGTCGAGTGTTATCCGAGCAGGAGGAAGACCCTGCTTTTGTGCCCGCGATGGATACTCACCAAATCACGGTGGAGAAAGTGTTAGGTCGTGTTGCTGCGCATGGAACGGAGGCGTTCCTGCAACATACGCCACCTCAGATGCACGCCTTCTGGAAACGCTATCTTCAGATGTGCGAAGCCAATACTTCGGACAATATATTAGTTTCTGATTTATGAGTAAATCCAATATCCCGCAATCCCTGCTAAAATAATCAGTAAGATAGGGTGGGAAAGAAAGTTGAGTGCAGTCTTGAAAAAGGCGGCACTCTTTTTTTGCACAATTTCTCCGTTGGAATCGGACTTTTTGAAGAACATAGGCAATATGGTGAACACGCAAACCACTGCGAAGATTACCCAACTTTTCCAATCAATAAAACTGACAGATGGTTGACCAATGGGTTTCATCAACAATAGGGCGGCGGCACCAATCATTCCCAATACCGATAAGCGCAACATGTGCATGGTGCGGTTGAAGTAAATGTTGTGCTGAAATCGGGTACTGATGATGAAATAGACCTTGCAAATACTGAGCATGATAATCAGGCTCGGAATGATGATTGCGGTAGTTGCCAATAGGCTGCCCCATACATTGCCCGTAGCAGTATAGCCTACATAGGTAGCACAGTTGATGCCAATAGGTCCTGGGGTAACTTGGCTCACCGCTAAAATATCCACAAACTCCTCTTGTGTCATCCAACCATGCACCTCAATCTCGTGTTGAATGAGCGAGAAGATAGCCAATCCACCACCGAAACCGAAGAGTCCAATCTTTAGGAAACTGAGAAATAGTTGTAAGTATATCATAAATTAGACCGCTATGCTGTTAGACCGTTTCACTGTTAGACCGCTCGCGTTGCTCGCTGTCAGACCGCTTCGCTGTCCGATTCTTCTTTTCTTTGAGGTAAGTGTAGAGTAGGGTGGCAACTACGGTTACGAAGATTATCCATACAGGGGAGAGACCGCCAAGCCAAATCAGCAGTGCCCCCGCTATAGGAATGATAGCGGTTGCCCATGTTATTTTGGCACTATATGCCATGCGGCAAAGTGGCGCAGCAATCAGTGCTACTACCGCAGGGCGAACACCTTTGAAGACTGCCTCTACGGCAGGTAGGTCTTTGTAATTCTGAAAGACCATGGCTATTGCCAAAATAATAAGGAAAGAGGGCAGCACTGCTCCTAACACGGTGGCAATCACACCACGCCAACCGCCAATGCGCCAACCGATAAATATCGCCGAATTCACCGCAATAAGTCCTGGTGCTGCTTGTGCCAGAGCAATCATATTCATGAACTCCTCACGGTCTATCCAACCTTTGCGATCCACAATCTCACGTTCAATCATGGATAGCATCACATACCCTCCACCTATTGTGAAAGTACCAATCTTGAGATAAGTCCAGAAGAGTTGGAGGTAGAGCATTGGGTTATTGGCTATTGGTTATTGGCTATTGGTTATGGGCTTTTTCTTTGAGTTCTTGTTTGATGAACTTCACGAGCATATTGATAGCAGCGTTGTTGTGTCCGCCCTGTGGAATAATCACATCCGCATAGCGTTTGCAAGTCTCAATAAACTGCTCGTGCATGGGTTTCAATACACGTTGGTAACGCTCCATCACAGCCTCAATCGTGCGCCCGCGTTCCACTATATCACGCTTCGCTACGCGTATGAGACGGTCATCCGCATCGGCATCAACGAAAATCTTAAGGTCCATCTGTTGGCGGAGATGATAGTCGCGGAGCGCCATAATACCCTCCACGATAATGATTTCCTTAGGCTCAACATGTACCGTCTCCTTCAATCGTGAAGAGGTAATATAGTCGTATATGGGTTGCTCTACGGCTTGACCTCTCTTGAGTTGCTCGATGTGCTTCGCCAGCAGTGGCCACTCGAAGGCATCGGGGTGGTCGAAATTGATGTTCTGACGCTCTTCAGCAGGCACATGGCTACTGTCTTTGTAGTAAGAGTCTTGGGGGATGACTACGACTTCGCCCTTTGGAAGGCGCTCTATGAGTTTGCGTACCACGGTTGTTTTTCCTGAGCCGGTACCGCCCGCAATGCCGATGATAAACATAGACAATTATGAATTATGAATTAAGAATTATGAGTTTTAAAAACTCTTATCGGCTGCAAAGTTACTATTTTTTTTGCAAATACGCAAATTTTAGCGTATCTTTGCAAAATATTTGAAAAAATGTAAAGAATATTGTAGTAAATCATGTATGTGCTACGTCTAAAAGGCAAAAGCATAAAACAAAAAGGATATGAAACAAGAAGAAAATGAATTTGCAGCCCTCGTCAAGGAGCACAAAAGCACGATATACAGTATCTGCTATATGTTCTCCAAAGACAAAGATGAGATAGATGATCTCTTTCAAGAGACATTGATTCATCTGTGGCAGGGCTATAAGAAATTTCGCAACGAGAGTAAGATTGAGACATGGATTTATCGTGTAACAATGAACACCTGCATCTCCATGGACCGAAAAGAGAAAAGGCGCGGAGAGCATATCGCACTGGATGTGAATATCGATTTGTTCGATGAAACCGACAAAGATATGCACCAAATACAAATGCTCTACAAACGAATCCATCGGTTGGGCGTGTTTGACAGGGCAATTATTATGCTGTGGTTGGAGAACCTGAGTTACGATGAAATCGGGGAAATTGTAGGTATCAGTGCCAAAAATGTGTCGGTACGCTTGGTTCGTATCCGCGAAGAATTGAAGAAACATTAACCATTAACCTTTAACAAATTATATATTATGGATGAATTGCAAGAAATGCGCGAGCAACTGGCTGCGTTGAAAGAGAAATTGAATAAGCAGGAGATAGTCAATGAAAGACTTATGCGAGATGTATTGGTGAAAAAACAAAGAAAAGATGTAATAGGCTCATGGGCTTTGCTAATCTTCTTGGGTAGTACACTTGTTCTTATATGGACGCTGAAACTTTGTGTGCCAGAGATGGATGTGGATTGGTGGCAACTAGGTTATCTGACTATCGTGTCTGTCTTAGTGCTTGTCAGTGTAATAACACCCGTTTTTATGATTAAGATGAAAGATATTCGTTCTGGTCAATTATTGGACGTAGCAAAACAAATGAAGCGATCACATACATATATAAATGGTCCAGGGCATAAACTAATAATTTTAATAATCATATTGGGACTTGTTTTTGATCTCACACCTTCAACGTTCCATGGCGGAAAAGTGGATTGGGTAGGATTTTGTATGTCTATTGTATGTTTGTTAACTATATTTATTATCGGTATAGTTCGTAAGTCACGGGGGCGTACTATTTACAGAAATAGATGGGAGAAGGAACTGGAACAAATTGAAGAAATGTCCGAATTAGACGAGGAAAATAAAGAGGAGAAAGGGGAATTGTAGGTGTCTGCATCAGAGGAACGGAGAAACGCACTTTGAAAGAGGTGCGTTTTTTTGTCGGTGAAGGGTTGGCAAAAGGTGCTGGAAATCAGGGTTGTCTATCGGTGAAAACAGGGCGAAGTTCCTATGAAGTTCCTATGAAGTCCCTATGAAGTTCCTATGGAGATGAGGGGTAGATGAAGGGCTAAACAGGGGCTAAACAGAGGTAAATAAGAGGCAAATAAGTAGAAAATAAGAAGCAGATAAGGAGCAGTTACTGCAAAAAAATGTAGCCTATGGCAATAAAAAAGCATTTTTCTTGCACATATACATTTTTTTTTGTACCTTTGTCGCGAATTTAATAAATTGCGTGAATGTGCCAAAATGGCAGGCGGTTTGCCTTTGGCGCGGAATTTGTAGTGATTTTGAAACAAGCGCATCGCGCATTCAACATTGGAAACATAGAAACAAATTATTATAATGAAAAAAAGAAACAAATTATTATAATGAAAAAAGAAGTATCAACCAAGAAATTAGTAGAAACGATTGTAGAGGGTATTCAGAATCGTAAGGGACAACGCATCGTGACTGTGGATTTACGCAAACTACCTATTGCACCTGCGGAGTATTTTATCATCGCAGAGGGCGGTTCGAACACACAAGTGGCAGCAATAGCAGATGAAGTGGACAGTTTCGTTCGCACACAAACACACGTACACCCACTATTCGTAGATGGACGCGACAACGCAGAGTGGATAGTACTGGATTATGGCAATATCTTCGTACATATCATGCAACGCGAACCACGTGCATACTACGACATTGAGCACTTGTGGGCTGATGGCAAGATCACAGAAATACCAGAGGTGTAATTAAGAATTAAGAATTTTGAATTAAGAATTTTGAATTAAGAATTTAGAATTAAGAATTAGAGTGATATGGCAGAACAGAAACCTAAACGCCCAAACCAAATCAACAACCAAAACAATAAGCCAAAGCGTTCGCCGCTGACTTGGCTCTATTACGCTGTGATGATAGGTCTGCTGGTGTTTTTCTTCTTCCCCATGGGAGGCGAAAATGCTGTGGAGAAAGACCTTAGTTACACAAAATTCACTGCGTATGTCGATAATAACGCCGTGGCATCCTTGACCGTGTATGACGACAATACCGTCACAGCGAAGATTCGTCCAGAGAGTTATGCACTGGTGTTTGGCAATCAAGAGGCAGGCGAGAAAGTGAAAGGCGAACTGAAAGCACAAATACCTTCGGTGGAAGAGTTTGCAAAGTACATTGATAATGTGAACATTACACGCAAAGAGCAAGGCAAGGCCGCTATTGATGTCAGTTATGCTAAGTCAAAAGACTATTGGTATCTGATATTGGTGAATATACTGCCTATCGCACTGATTATCTTGTTCTTTGTATGGATGAGTCGCGGTGTGGCAAGCGCTGCGGGAGGCGGTCCTGGCGGTATCTTCAACGTAGGCAAAGCCAAAGCAGAGGTGTTTGACAAAGATAAGAAAAACAAAGTAACCTTCAAGGATGTGGCTGGTCTGGCAGGCGCAAAACAAGAAGTGGAAGAGATAGTCTCTTTCCTCAAGAACCCTACCAAATACACCAACTTGGGCGGTAAGATACCCAAAGGCGTGCTGCTTGTAGGCCCTCCCGGAACAGGTAAGACATTGCTCGCCAAGGCCGTGGCAGGCGAGGCGAATGTGCCATTCTTCTCGATGTCGGGTAGCGACTTCGTGGAGATGTTTGTGGGCGTAGGTGCGAGTCGCGTGCGCGACCTATTCCGTCAAGCCAAAGAGAAAGCTCCTGCAATCATATTCATTGATGAGATTGATGCAGTGGGTCGTGCTCGTGGTCGCAACAACATGGTGGGTGGCGGAAACGATGAACGTGAATCCACACTGAATCAGTTACTTACTGAGATGGACGGATTTGGCAGTAACTCGGGTGTGATTATCTTGGCAGCCACTAACCGTGCGGATGTGTTGGATGCAGCGTTGCTGCGTGCGGGGCGTTTTGACAGGCAGATACACGTGGAGTTGCCCGACTTGCAAGAACGTAAAGAGATATTTGGTGTGCATATAGCAGGTATCAAGATAGATAAGGACTTGGACATCAATTTCTTGGCGAAACAAACGCCTGGTTTCTCGGGTGCAGACATTGCGAACGTGTGCAACGAGGCAGCATTGATAGCAGCGCGTAATAACCATAAGAGTGTCAATAAACAAGACTTTATGGACGCCGTGGACCGAATCATAGGTGGCTTGGAGCGCAAGAATAAGATTATGACCGAGGAGGAGAAACGCTCGGTAGCGTATCATGAGGCAGGACACGCTACTATCTCTTGGCTGTTGCGCTATGGCAATCCGTTGGTGAAAGTAACTATCGTGCCTCGCGGTGTGGCGTTAGGTGCTGCGTGGTATCTGCCAGAGGAGCGACAACTGACTAACAAAGAGCATATCATGGATAATCTCTGTTCGCTCTTGGGCGGTCGCGCTGCGGAGGAAGTGTTCCTGCAACAGACCTCCACGGGTGCGCTCAATGACCTGGAACGTGCCACCAAACAGGCATATGCCATGGTGGCATACTACGGTATGTCCGACAAACTGAAGAACTTGAGTTACTACGATTCTACCGGTCGCTACGATATGGGTATTACCAAACCCTACTCGGAGAAGACGGCAGAAGTGATTGACAATGAGACCCGTGCAATCATCGCCGAACAGATGGCGCGTGCGAAGAAGATATTGCAAGAGAATGCCGAAGGACACAATAAGTTGGCAGAGATGCTGATTGAGAAAGAGGTGATTACCTCAGACGATGTGGAGGCAATCCTTGGCCCTCGCCCTTGGGTGAGCCGCACCGATGAGATCATTGAGGCGAATGAGGCGATGAGGCTGAAAGGCGAGGAAGAGAAACCCAAAAAGAAACGCGCTCCACGCAAGAAGAAAGCGGAAGTTTCACAATCAACTGAGCAGGATGTGCCTACCGTTGAGACGGAAGCACCTGCCGAAGCCGTTGAACAAGACAACCCTACACAACTCTAAACAAACCCTATACAATTCTATACAAAACATAACGGTTATGAAAAGATTTATCTTAAGCACTCTCGTGCTGGCGTTGTCGCTCACGATGGCAGCGCAACAACCACAACCACTGCCTATTGATTCAGCAGTGCGCGTGGGTAAGTTGGAGAATGGTCTGACTTATTACATTCGTCACAATGAATACCCTAAGCAACGTGCCGAGTTCCATATCGCACAAGCAGTAGGTGCAATCCTCGAAGAAGACCACCAAAACGGTTTGGCGCACTTCCTTGAGCACATGGCATTCAACGGTACAGAACACTTTGCAGGCAAAGGTATCATCGAGTACTTTGAGTCTATCGGTGTGAACTTTGGTGGAAATATCAATGCCTATACTTCTTTGGATGAAACAGTATATCGTTTGAGCGAAGTGCCAACGACTCGTGAAGGAATCATTGACTCTGCGTTGCTCGTGATGCACGACTGGGCATGCGGTTTGCTGCTGTTGCCAGAAGAGATTGATGCAGAGCGTGGCGTTATCCGCGAAGAGTGGCGCACAGGCGCGCAAGCCAACCGTCGTATGTGGAAAGCCATTAACCCGCTCAAATACCCAGGCAGCCAATACGCTAAACGCGATGTGATTGGCGATACTGCCGTAATCAACAACTTCGCATACGATGCGCTCCGCGACTATTACAAGAAATGGTATGGTCCAGACAATCAAGCAATTATCGTAGTAGGTGATATTGATGTAGATCAAATCGAACAAAAGATTAAAGCCCTTTGGGCAAATGTACCTGCACGTGAGAACCGTGGCGAGCGTCCATTGTACTCAGTAAACGACAACGAGCAACCCATCGTGGCTATCGTGCGCGACAAGGAGGCACAATACACCCGCATTGAGTTGGAGTTCAAGAAAGAGCAGTTGCCAAAGCAATTGCGCGGAACAAACGTGGATTACCTGCAAACTATTGCTCTTGAACTTGTATGCGATATGTTCAACAACCGTCTTTCTGAGTTGGCAATGAAACCAGAGGCGACGTTCGTAGGTGCAGGTTCGTACTATGGCGAGTTGGTAAAAGAGAAAGATGCGTTCGTGGCAATCTATTTGGCAAAACAAGGACAGGAAGTAGCAGCATACAAAGACCTTTTGACCCAATTGGAGAAGATGCGTCGCTATGGCTTTACCAATGCAGAGTTAGACCGCGTGAAGAAAGAGACGTTGGCAGCATACGAGAAAGCTTACAACGAGCGCAATACCGTTCGTAACATTGCGCACGCACAAGAGTATATCCGCCACTACTTGGACGGCTCACCTATTCCTGGCATCAAGTGGGAATATGAGATGATTCAACAAATCCTGCCTATGCTCAACGTGGATATGCTCAACCAAATGGCTCAACAATTGATTACTGACCACAACTTGATTATCTCCTTCCAAGCACCAGAGGCAAAGGAGGTAGTGCTTCCTACCGAAGCAGAGGCTATCGAGATGTTGGCTGCGGTGAAGAACGAGGAAATTGAGGCACCTGTAGAGGAAACTATCCGTGAGAACTTGGTGGAGAAAGCACCTAAGGCGGGCAAAATTAGAAAAACTACATACAACGAAACATTGGGAACGACCGAGTGGAAATTGTCGAATGGCGTTCGCGTGGTAGTGAAACCTACTACCTTTAAGCAAGATGAGATTCTCTTCTACGCCTTCTCGCAAGGTGGTCGTTCGTTGGTAGCTACTGCAGACCTTCCTTCAGCAGTATTGGCAACAGATGTAGTAGAATTGGGCGGTTTGGCAGATATGAGCGCTACCGACTTGCAAAAAGCATTGACAGGCAAACGAGTGTCTGTTAGCCCAAGAATCGGCACATATAGCGAGAGCCTAAATGGCTCAAGCACAGTCAAGGATTTGGAGACATTGCTCCAACTGAACTACCTGTATTTCACAGCGCCACGCCGTGATGAGGAGTCTTACCAAACACTGATTAGTATCTTAGAGTCGCAATTGGCTAACCGCGACAAGAATCCTAAAGTGGCATGGTCTGACTCAGTACAAATGATGGCAAGTAACTACTCCGACCGCACCATAATCTTGGACAAGGCGTTGCTGGAGAAGGCTTCGTTGGACAAAGCGTTGGAGGTGTACAAAGCACGTTTTGCTAACCCTGCTGACTTTACGTTCTTCTTTGTTGGTAATGTAGATCCTGCGGATGAAGCCTTCCAAGCACAAGTATGCCAATGGTTGGGCGGACTGAAGACCACCAAGAAAATGGAGAAAGCTGCGGATGATAAGGTTCGCGTGGCAATGGGCGTGCAGAAGAACTACTTTACCCGCAAGATGGAAACCAAGACTGCCAGCAACCGTATTCAATATACATCGTATGATATGCCATATACCTTGGCTAACGACTTGAATATGGAAATGATTGGTCGTATCCTTTCTACCCGCTATTTGGAGTCTATCCGCGAGCGCGAAGGCGGTTCGTATGGCGTAGGTTGTGCAGGATGGATGAATATTCGCCCTGTGCCAAGTGCAGTGCTGATTATGCAGTTCGACACTGACCCTGAGAAGCAAACCAAACTGATGGGTATTATTCACGAGGAAGTGATGACTATTGTCGAGAATGGTCCGTTGGCAAAAGACCTCAACAAAGAAAAAGAGGCCATGCTCAAAGACTTTGAGGAAAACCTTGAGAAGAACGGTTATTGGTTGGATGCTCTGGATAGTTACTATGTAAACGGTATCAACTATATTGCTGATTATAAGGCTGCTGTAGAGGCTATTACTGCTGAAACCGTACAAGCGACCTTGAAGAAACTGGTGGATGCAGGCAACATGTTTGAGGTTGTGATGCTGCCATAAGCGCAAATCAAGCAATAGTAGGGAATAATTTTCTACTAAATAATGAGGGTGTGTCAGTTAGTCTGACGCACCCTCTCTTTTTTTTGTTGTCCTTACAAATAGTATAGTTGCCGAATGTCAATTTCCTTTACACTCCTTTGTAAAGTTTCTTTACACTCTTGAACAAGTGCAAAAATTACACATCGCTGATAATCAACACCTTTCGTATTTTGGCACGCCCTTTGGATAGTATATGGCAAAGCAACAAAATGTTTATGAAGCAATATACTATCCTTTTACTTTTGTGCCTAAGTATATATCCTGCTATCGCACAAATCGCCACAAGTGCTGCAACTGCGCCCAACAGCCAATTGCCAATCGCCAATCGCTCATACTCCCTCCGCGACTGCATGGAGTATGCCATCGCCCATTCTGCGAAAATGGAAATCCAACACGCCAACAACGATGATGCCCGCATCGCACGCCGCGAAGCCATCCTTCGTGCCTTCACCCCCACTATCCAAGGCGGCACATACGCCTCGCTGAATTTCGGACGCGGTATAGACCCCGAAACCAATAGCTATATCTCCACCACTTCGTTCAACAACGGCTACTCCCTGTCGGGTGCTATCACGCTGTTCAACGGTTTTGCGGCTGTCAATAACCTCAAAATCACCAAGACTGCCATCAAGATGGGCATCACGGAGGAGCAACAACTCCGTGACCAAATATGCCTCGCAGTCATGGAGGCATACTGCAATGTCCTTTACTTCACTCAGATGACCGAAGCCTTGCAAGTCCAAGTCGCTACCGCCACCAGCAACCTGCAATTGGCACAACGCCAAGAACAATTGGGGCAGAAAAGCCATGCCGATGTCATCCAACTCGAAGCCGACCTCGCCGAGCGCGAATATCAGTACATCACCATAACCAACCAACTCAATGACGCCCGCATGACCCTCAAAGACCTCATGCTTTGGGAGAAAGACCACGAATTGCTCATCGACCTTCAGAGTGCCGAGAATCTAACAGCGAGCCATGCGAGCGGTCTAACAGCCGCAGGCGGTCTAGTATCTAACAGCGAAGCCCTGCACCACCCATCCGTCGAACTGGCTGCCTATCGCATGGCTAATGCCCAACTCGACCTCAGTACAGCGCGTTGGCGATTGGCTCCGTCGCTCTCCCTCTCAGGCGGTTGGTCAACGGGCTACTACACCTATCCCCGTACCCAAGACTATGTAGCCATGCCTTTTGCCAGTCAGTTCATCAACAACAGCGGCGAGTATGTGCAGTTGTCATTGTCTATCCCTATCTACGATGGCTTATCGCGCCAGTCGAATATCGTGCGCAAGAAAAACGCCTACCGCCGTGCCGAAGCTGAGTATCGCCAAACGCTGCGTGAGGTAGAGGCAGAGATGGCGCGTGCTGTGCAAGACCGTGATGGGGCAATGGCAGCCCTCAAGCAAGCCGACCGCCGAGCCAAAGCGCAACAGGAAGCATACGCCATCAATAGCAAGAAGTTCGAGCAAGGGCTTATCTCTCCCCTCGAACTAAAGACCTCCTCCGACAATCACCTCAATGCCCAAGCCGAGCACCTCAACGCTCAGCTGAAGTACTTCATCAAATCCTGCGTAGTCCGCTACTACAACGGCATCAGCTATATCGAACAAATGGAGTTTTGACACACACCAAAACTATTGCGTAAGTAGAATAAAGTTTTGTATTTTCACAGAAAATTAACTTTCAAAAGTTAAATATTACATCACAAATTAACTTTGCAAAGTTAAAAAACAAGAATGTCTGTAGGACTTCGGTGGGCTAAGAACGTAGCAATAATACTGCAAAAATCTTCAGCATGGAAAGATGTATGCTTCTATCGGAAGCATATCTTATGAACTTTTCTTTACATGGATATGAACATACTATAATCTGCACCATCGTCAAGAATACTATTTCCAGTCGTTTCTACTGCAACTACAGGCACTATAAAATCGTTTTTTGTCTCACTTTGGTGATTGATAAACAAACCAATGAGTAACCCTATTGCGGCGGCAACGGGAGTGGTTATCCATCCCCAATACTGACTGCGATGGTGTGTTGGCGAATGCGTTATTTCTGGTGATGCTGCTACATGTAGTTTTGCATCTTGCGCTTCACGCAAACGGCGTGCAGAAGCAGTTAGTTGATCTTCAAATGTATTACTCATACTCTTTTAATTTTATTCGTAGATGATAGGTTAATGTATGCAGGCGTGATTTGACTGTTCCTTCTGGAATACCAATAATTACTGCTATTTCGGGAACCGTTAACTCTTGCGTAAATCGTAATTCAAATAATAGTTGTTGTGATTCGTGTAAACGAGATAGTGCTTGTTGCAATGCTTGGTCAAAGGTGACGGCATCAAGTTGAATCGTTGTCGTCTCTTCTTCGATAGGTTCTTCAGTGGATAACGACTCTAAATATGCTTGTTTACGTTGGTTGCTGCGGTAGGTATTCTTGCATAGATTATAGGCTACAGAAAAAAGCCAAGTACGGAATGGTTGACTTGCTGAATATGATGTACGTGATGTCCACACTCGTACAAAAGTTTCTTGTAGTAAGTCTGCTGCTTGTTGTTCATCCCCTCCTAATCGACGAAAGAAAAATCCTTGCAATAATCGCGCATATCGGCGATGTAACTCGTTAAAGGCTTTTTCATCGTTCATCAGACGAACACGCTTCATGAGTTGTTCGTCTGATGTTGATTTATAATTTGTAAATAATGAGAATATCATTTCTGCTTATCGTTTAGGAGATTAATGTATTTCACTTTCTCCTCATCTGGCAAGGATGTTTGTACCACGGCAGATATTAATGATTGCATCAATTGATCAGCGTGAAGCGTATCACCGCTTTCCTTGTAGCTCTTGACAACTGGTGCAAGCATAACTACATAATTGAGTTGAATGCGCTCGCTTCCCTTCCATTGTTCTTCGTAAACAAAGTTCGGCTCTGTGATATATTGCAGGTTATACTTCGTTTCGACATTACGTTTTGCAATAGCCATATTATCGTAACGCTTCGTACTATAACGAAATGCAAGTCCCTCATTATATAGATTCTTCTTAAAGGAATCTATTTCGGGATAGCTATCTGTTGGGAAGAAATAAATAGGGCGTTTGCTATTATCAATAATATGCTCTAATAAGTCTTGGAAATAATCATCCATTGCAGTGTACTCTTTCTTGACCTCAAAATCTTTGATACCCAAGAAGTCGCACAA
Organism: Bacteroidales bacterium; assembly: GCA_015061165.1. GTDB lineage: Bacteria > Bacteroidota > Bacteroidia > Bacteroidales > Paludibacteraceae > Colicola. The sequence continues at coordinate 19,838 of SUXC01000020.1, read as the reverse complement.
GGCTTTGCGGTAAGTATCTACAAAAAGGAAGGAAACAGGAACAATGATTTTATCTGTATGTTGGTTGAGCGCTTCTTGAATGACCAAAGATGTATATCCAGGTACATCGCCATTAACAAAATAGATGGCGTTTTCCTCCATGCCTTGCAGCGAGTTATAGGTATAACGCAACAAATAGGACGGATAAGCATTGGTTGTGTAGAGATGTTGAGCAAACTTAGTGAGATGCTTCTGTTCTACATTAGGTGTTTTATCTTTTGCTAAGGTTTTGCCACTCATCCAAAGATAAGAGATTAGTGTCTCTGCATCTTTGCGGGCAATATTGTCTGGCATTAATTGCAGGGCTTGCTTTGCATACGGGTCTGGATTACCACCACGAACGGCTATTTCAGTTATGTACATGCAGAGATTATAAGTGAACGAATTAGGAATATTCTCTTTCATCTTATCGAGAATAGCCTGTTTGCGTTGAGTGCGTCCCCAGTCCTCAGCCAACATGTCTGCATAACGCGCAGCCTCAAAGGCTTGTTGCCATGCATGTTCATCTGTAGGGTTGTCCTCCGCTTTCTGTAACCATAAGCGTTGCTGCGTTTCATACCAAACACTATCGTGTCTATCTACGACAATACCACGTATCTCTTGTGGTTCTTCTTTCTTCAATGCTGTGAAGGCTTTAATAGTTCCAATACCGCCAAGCAGAAGAATTACGACGGCTGTAATAATAGTTTTGCGTTTCATTTTGTAATTTTATTTGCGATTATTATTCGGATTCGAGTGCACTCTCACTACCGCATACACCGATCATTGGTAATCGTTCATTATTATGACAAAAAATATACCATGTATAGCCAATTATCTCACAAATCTTAATAACAGTACTTTTAGTTTGTTGACTAAGTTGTGGGATACTTATATATCATCTAACACTGTCAAATCCCTTTACACTCAATTGTAAAGTTTCTTTACATATGCGTAAAGTGCTAAAAACAGCATTGCACTAATTATCAGTAACTTGCATGTTTTGGCACGCACTTTGCCAATAAGAATGTAAGAACGCGCTGCGTGATGAAAGGCGAAGTCTAACATCCAACAGCGAAGCGGTCTAACAGTAAAACGGTCTAACATCTAAATAAACATCATGGATAAAATCATCGAAAAGAAAAAAGGCATTGCCCGTGCCTTTACCCTCAAAGCCTTGCCCTATTGGTTGGGCTCAGCAGTGGCTATACTGCTCATTGTTCTCCTTGCGCGTAGCAGCAATGGTGCTATGCGTATAGACCCCGACACGCTCACCATTGCTACCGTCACCGAAGGCGAGTTCAACGACTACATCCGTCTCAACGGACAAGTGCAACCCATGACCACTATCCAGCTCTCGCCACTCGAAGGCGGTGTTGTGCAAGAGATCATCGTGGAAGAGGGTGCGCATGTCAAAGCAGGCGACCGCATACTGGTGCTCAGCAACGATAACCTCGACCTGCAAATCCTCAACTCCGAAGCCGAACTCGCTGAGAAAGAGAACCTTTTGCGCAATACCCTCATCTCTATGGAGCAGCAGAAACTCAGTCTGGAGCAAGAGCGCTTGCAACTGGCAATGGAGGTAGAACGCACCCGCCGCACTGCCGAGGCGCAGCGTGCCCTGTATGCCGACCAACTCATTGCTCGTGAGGAATATCTCCGTGCGGAGGAGGATCACCGCTTGGCACAACAACGCCTGCAACTGGTCAATCATCGCGCCGAGCAAGATAGTCTTTACCGCAGCGTGCAGGTCAGCCAGATGCAAGAGAGTCTTGCCAACATGCGCCTCAATATGCAGATGATTCGCCGCCGTAAGGATAACCTCACTATCAAAGCACCTATTGATGGCGAACTTGGACTATTAGAAGCCACACTCGGACAATCCATCGCCCAAGGCACCAAGATTGGACAAATCAACGACCTCGGTAATTACAAGATTGAGGCGCAACTCGACGAGCATTATATCGACCGTGTGGCGGCAGGCTTAGAGGCGACTTTCGAGCGCCGTGATGAGCAGTTCCGTGCGGTGGTGCGCAAGGTCTATCCAGAGGTGCGCAATGGTAAGTTCCGTGCCGACTTGAAGTTCGTGGGCGCACAGCCCGACAATATCCGCAGCGGTCAGACATATTACCTGAACTTGCAACTAGGCGAGTCGGAACAAGCCTTGCTTATCCCTCGTGGCGCATTCTTCCAGACTACAGGCGGACGATGGATCTATGTGATGGATGCGGATGGTAAAGGGGCTACCCGCCGAGATATTCGCCTCAGTCGCCAAAATCCGCAGTACTACGAAGTCATAGAGGGTCTGCACCCAGGCGACCGCGTTATCATCTCTGGCTACGAGAAATTTGGCAATAGCGAGAGGTTAAAGTTCTAATATGATAAACAAACATCCCAAACTACAATCGAGTAATTTGGGATGTTTTATAATATGGTGATTTTGTGGCAGTCTATCACATACTCAGCAATCTGTTGATAAAATCCTCGCAACTTTCGTTAGCGTGCATAGCAATAGTTTGCCCTGATTGCTTTTGTGCACTGGACTGCTGTATTCTTGCGCAGAATTCTTGTATGTTCATAAGGTATTATTTGCAATATCTTTTGTATACTTTACCGAACCTCTGCACCTTGCAACGTATAAATATTGCTCTCTGTTTCAACCAGTATCTGTCCGTTACGAGTAATCTTGCGTGCAGAACGTTTCGGAGAAGAGGGAGATATTATATTTGTACTTGTTTCGCCGTTGCCAGGGAGAGAGTATATATCAATTGTATTAGCTATCTTATTGTCAATTGCCAATTTATAACTATCATTTACTTGTAATAATTGTGCCACACTCCCTTCTAATAGCGTTTTAGTAAGATTATCGGCAAGCACTATTCCATCTTCATCCACGATTTTCATTGAATAATAATATGGACTCCATTCCATGCCAGTTGGCTCTGTTGTCTGTTGATATAATACGTATGCCCATTTATTATCTGTTGTAAAAATACCTTTTGATATAAGACCTAAAAATGAATTCTCAGGAACAGGAATCGTTTTAACTACAGAATAATCTTCCGCGTCATATATTATAACAACATTTTCTTGAACATCACAATAATATGCTCCAATGACTCTTGTGGAACCACTATAAGCAGAGCACTGATCAATAACTTGAATACCCGTTCCAAAATGAATATCACGATTCATTTGATTCTCTAGAGTGATTTGAGCGTTAACAAATGTAGCAGTAAACAATACTGCAAAAATAAGTGTAAACTTTTTCACAATTTAAGTTGGCTGTTATATCCCATTGCCTCGTCGGTTTTAGTTGTTATTGTTAATTTTTATATACACAAAAAGCGTGGAACTTTCGTTCGCTTCATTTGAATTTCTGAGGTCCTGAACTACCTTTATCTATCAAAATCTACGCAAAAGCCCACGCCGATAGCGTGAGCGCATAGGCATTTGCTTGATAGATAAAAAGTTTTTGAAAGTGTTCAGGTTTCAGAAACTCAAGTCCTGCTTATAACGCTATATTAAATATGTCGGGCAACGGCTATGCGTTGCAAGTTAGTTACGAACTATGAGTGATGAGTGATATGTAATTTAGGAGTTATTATTGGGTTAATATCTTTTTATTTTCTACATTTTCCAACACGGTCATTTGTTGAATGGCAATTTGGTTGAGTTTTTGCAGACGGTCGGATTGGGGCATTCCTTCGTTGATAAACACTGCATTGATATTCTCCATGTTAGAAAGGCATATCAGTTGATTGATAGTGGCATAGTCGCGCATATTTCCTTTGAGTTCGGGATTGGCATCGCGCCACTCTTTGGCTGTCATACCAAACAATGCTACATTCAGCACATCTGCTTCCTCTGCATAAATCAGAGAGCGATGGTAAGCATCAATCTCTTGCGGAATAAGGTTCTCTTTGATGGCATCGGTATGGATGTGGTAGTTGATTTTTGCCAATTCGCGTTTGGCTGACCAGCCGAGTGCTTTTTGTTTTTCTGATTGAAGGAGCTGATATTCCTTTACAAGCAATAATTGGAAACGTGGACTAATCCACATGCCAAAATGGTATGCAATATCTTTGTGCGCATATGTTCCCCCGTAACGTCCAGCTTTAGCTACAATTCCAATAGCATTGGTACGTTCAATCCAAGTCTTTACAGACAATACAAAATTATTACTACCTGCCATATTTCTAATTGTACCGAATTCGGTATAATTAAAATTTGGATTATACAATGCTTCCCACTCCCCTAAATATTCAATAGTATTCTTCAAACTCATCCACTTAAAGATTATATGCTCTTGCAGTTGGCTGTGCGCCATATCCGTAAGAGAAATGTAATCCTCTTTGTTTATAGTCAAAATAGTTATTGGACTATCTTGAATATAGATTTTAGTAGATGCCATTATTCAATTGATTTTTAATTTCGCTGCAAAGGTAATGATATTTTCGGAAATATGCAAATGTTTGTTTATATTTCGGCAATTTTTGTGCAGCAACGCTGACTTAGGAAGGTTTCATATTCATTATATTTGCAAATATTCCTACACTCAAGAATTTTTGCAAATGTAGTGATTTTTTAGATATGAATAAACCTATTTAATCTATTCGTTTGCGGAACATACGGAAATCGTATTCTTCCGTATCGGTACTGAACTCTGGGGCGATTCCCTGACCAATCTGCTCGTAATCATGCTTGACATAGTATTGCCAATTGCAAGTGCAGTCCGTCCAAAGATATAGCCACTCAATGCCCTGCTCGCGCAATAGGTCAATAAGCGCATTGAGTATCGGTGTGCCATATCCTGGTTTGCGACTGATGAAAAAGGAGAGTTTGGCAGACTGACCTTCCATCTTGCTCTGCAACATACTGTCTGTGCGCATCAGATACTGCTCGTTGCGCAGCAGTACTTGTTGCTCATCTTCCGTCAAGCCGTCGAGATGCTGGCGCAACCAGTCGCCTGCGTCGTTGGTGTCGCCTGGCAACCACGCGAAAGCAACAGCTTGGATGCCTTCTTCGTCCTCCGCTTGCAGCGCAAAAGTCGAGCTATAACAACTATATCGTGATAGATGCTCACAAAAGATGCGGCTCACCCTCTCGCCATGTGCGCCTTGCTCTTTTCCCCAGACACCAGCAGCCATCTTCGCTACATCGCCTATGCGGTCGTATGAGAATGTAGTAATCTTCATTTCCATGTTATTATCAATCAAAAACGCTGCAAAGGTACAACTTTATTCTTGGATATACAAATAAAAGTTAGGGAAATGTAGTATTGCTGTAAAGAAAGGTTACACTCAATTGTAAAGTTTCTTTACACTCTCGTAAATGGCAAAATTCACAATTGTCAAGTAATCAGCGTATTACATGTTTTGGCACGCGGATTGCTTATATATTATTAAGAATGCGCTGCGCGCTGAAAGAGGTCAGAACGCTATGCAGTCTGATAAACACCCAGTAACAAGTAAATAGAAAACAACAATAATATGAAATCCTTTCTTAATTTCCTCAAGCAAAACAAACTCTACACCTTCATTGAGGTGGTGGGTATGGCTATTGCGTTGGCGTTTGTCATCTTTATCGCCACATTCGTGACCTCGCAACTCACACGCGACAACGAAGTCAAAGGGCGCAATGTCTATGTCAGTCGCTCCGAACGCTTGTTTATTGGTTGTGGCACTATCAAAGAACAACTGGAAGGACGCTTCTCCGAAGTGCAGTCCATCTGTCGTATGTTCGATACAGAAATCTTCGGCGGCATCGAAATGAGTATGCGCTATACGACTACCACAGGGCACTCTTCTACCAGCAACGATGACCGTGCAGATGCGTTAGTAGTGGATGAGAATTTCTTCCAACTATTGCCTTACCCATTGCTCGAAGGCACACACGAGTCTGTTCTTGCCACTACACAATCGGTGGTTATCAGTGAGTCGTTTGCGCGTATCTTCTCGCCCAACGAGAGCCCAATGGGCAAGATCATTGAGATATACGTGGAAGGCAATACTGCTGCACTCACCGTTACAGGCGTGTTCCGCGACATTACCAATAGCGTCATTCGCTCGCCTAAAATCATCTACCGCATTGACCAACTTCAGCAACTCACTGACCAAGTCATTCAAAATGGCACTGGAGCAGTAGCTACATTCTTTCAACTCGTACCCAATGCGGATGTTGCTGCCCTGTCGAGCGAAATGCAGAATATTATCAGAGAGCAGGACTATATCTACAAATACGGTGTCTTCCACGATTTCTATCTCATTCCTTTTGAGGATATTCAGTACTCCAACCTTTCTGCTCCGTTGCCATTCGTTAATCTGGTCAATCGTGATTTCTTTTCGCTCTTTTTCGCAGCAGGGTTATTGCTCCTCATCTTTGCAGTACTCAACTATATCTCGCTGACAGTAGCGCAGATTGGTTTCCGTGCACGCGAGATGGCTACTCGCCGTTTGGTGGGTGCACAACGCTGGCAAATTGTGCTGAAATATATCCTCGAATCGTTTTCGCTTACGACGGTATCTTTCGGTTTGGCACTCCTCATGGCGCACCTTGTAGCACCATATTTCAGCGAACTCATCGGACAAACCGTTGCGCCATTCGAGCATATCACTTGGGGTGTGATACTCATGATGATTGCTCTGGTATTGCTACTCTCTATTCTCTCGGGTGTCATTCCTGCACTCATGGTGCTGAAGTATCACCCCATTGATGTGGTGCGTGGTTCGTTTGAGAAAGATAATCGCATGGTACTCGGGCGCATACTGATTATTGTGCAAAACATTGTGGCTATCATCACGCTTGCAGTGGCTGTGGTCATGTTTGTGCAACTCCATCACATGCAAAGCAAGCCCCAAGGATACGAACGCCAAAACCGCCTGCGTATTAGTGGTGCCAACACTCCAGCAGATTATATGGTAGAAGAACTCAAACAACTTGCTTGCGTGGAAAAGGTGGGTTGGGTACAATTCGAACCGTTTACCTTTGGTACATCGGGTATGTCACTCATGTTTAGAGGGCAAGAGTTCAAACTCGATATGTACTATGGCGACCAAACTGCATTTGAGATTCTTGGCTTTGAGGTCATTCGCCAGACTGCTGATCCTATCGAACCTGCTGCATGGCTACCAGAATCGTTGATTGCACCTCTCGGTGTGGACTACGATTGTACCATGATTATGCAGGACGATAATTATGGTATGCCAGTCTGTGGCATCATCAAAGATTTCCAAAAAGGAATGCCTGGCATTGCTCCTACATCCGATTGGCCTGTTGTTCCTTGGATAATGAACATGGACGAGCCTGCCGACTTCCGCATATTGCGCCAACTGATCGTGCAAGTGTCTGGCGATGAGAACGAAGCCGTAAAGCAAATAGCCGAGTTCTACCGCCAACACGATAGCGATGAGGAACTATCGGTGAACACCTATAACTACCTTGTCAGCCACATGTACGACAAGCAGAACAACAACGCCAAACTGATTGCGCTCTTTACGCTGCTGACCTTGTTGCTGTCTTCGTTGGCTATGTTGGCGATGAGTACCTACTACGCCAAGCAGCACACACGCAACACGGCTATTCACAAGGTGATGGGGTGTGATAATAGCACTATCTATTTCCGCACCGTGCGCACGTTCCTCTCTTCTATCCTTATCGCAGCCGTGATTGCAGTGCCTTGTGCATGGCTCATCGCGCAGCGATGGTTGGAGACCTACGACTACCGCATCGCCAATGCTGCGTGGTACTATATCATCACTGCCCTTGCGGTCATACTCCTCGCGGTAGTGTCTATCACATGGCAAGCCGTCCGCCTGATGAACACCAATCCCGTGGAGGCGTTAAAGGGGAAGTAGATAGGATATTCCTACGGTGTGAATAGGTTAATCTATCGTGTATCTAACGTATATCTAACGTATATCTATCGTGTATCTATCGTATATCTAACGTAGTTGATAGCGAGAAGGTAACGGAAAGATAGCGGACAAAAAAGAAGAATATATTAACAAACTAAAACAATACAATTATGATTCAAGTAACTAATCTCAGCAAAGTGTTTCGTACAGAAGAAATCGAAACTACAGCACTCAACAATGTGTCATTCACTATCAGCAAAGGCGAGTTCGTAGCCATCATGGGACCTTCGGGTTGTGGTAAGTCCACACTGCTCAATATCCTGGGATTGCTCGACAACCCAAGCGGCGGCAGTTACAACTTGCTCGGCACCGAAGTAGCCAATCTGCGTGAGCGCGAACGCACCAACTACCGCAAAGGAAACATTGGCTTTGTGTTCCAATCCTTTAACCTTATCGATGAACTGAATGTCTATGAGAATGTCGAACTGCCATTGAAGTACCTCAACATCTCGGCATCGGAGCGCAAACGCCGTGTGACAGAGATTCTCAAACGCATGAATATCAGTCACCGTGCGCAGCACTATCCACAGCAGCTGTCAGGTGGACAACAACAACGTGTAGCTATCGCGCGTGCCGTAGTGGCGAACCCTCAACTGATCCTTGCCGATGAGCCCACAGGAAACCTCGATTCGCGCAATGGTAAAGAGGTGATGGATCTGCTCTGCCAACTCAACGCAGATGGCACCACCGTGGTGATGGTAACCCACTCGCAACGCGATGCCTCTGTGGCACAACGCATCATCAATCTCTTCGATGGTGAAATCGTCCGTGATGTAACAAAGGAACTCTAAAAAGACAACGAACTTTTTTATATAAGAAGACAACATCAACAACTTGCGCGCCAATCAAAAGCACCCCAAAAAGCGAGCTTTTTCGGGGACCCCGCACATCCTGGCGCGCTCAAAGGAGAAGATATGAAATTTTCAAAGTTATTAAATATTTTGGGAATGACGGCGGCGTTTGCTGCGCTGTATATCATTCTCGTGCAGGTGCATTACGACCTGACCTATAACCGCGCTATCCCCGACTCCGAGCGCGTGTATCTGATGACATTGCCTTCACTCGGAGGTAGCGGACTAAAACAACAGTCGTTCCTCGCCCGTCCAGTGGCAGAAATGGGATTAGCAGATAACCCCTATGTGGAAACATACGGCGTTGCCGCATTGGATGATGCCAACAAAGTAAATGTCATCGTGGGCGAAGGCACAGAAGCTAAAACGCATAGCGTAACTTTTGTTCAAATGACCTCTGGCGCACTAAAGACCTTTGGTATTCAACCTGTTATGGGGTCGTTTGAGGGCATCGGAGAAGGAGGCTATGTAGCTATTAGCGAAACGGCTGCCGAGCGATTAGGTGTGGCAGTGGATAGTATCCTACAACTGGAGAGTTGGGGCAGAACAAACTACTTTGTGGTTCGTGCTATATACAAAGATCTGCCTGTAGCCAGCGACCTAAAGAATATTGAAGTGATTCGTTGCAATCAACTGGAGGAGCAAGATTTGACCTCCACCAGCAACTGGTCGTACAACTACTATGTCAAACTCCGTTCGACAGATGACAAAGCACTCTGCGAGGAGGTGATTTCGAAAAAGTATGCGGAGTTAATGGCGCAAGAACTGAAACGCTATCGCGGAATGCAACATAGCGATCCATCGTTCTACAAGCAATTGGACAAGTTAGAGACCCTTCTCGACAATATTCATTGCACCTTGATGCCGATTCGGGATCTGTACTATGACGACACGCTGGAGTGGAGCGTAGGACAGGAAACAGGCAACAAGACCAGCACCATGACGCTGATGATTGTGGCGGCGTTGATAGTGATTATCACGCTCATCAACTTCGTGAACTTCTTCTTTGCGCAAGTGCCAATGCGTATTCGTAGTGTGAACACGCGCAAGATTTTGGGCAGTTCGCGTGCAGCATTAGTAGGGCGTTTCTTAGCAGAATCGGCTATGCTGGTGGCAATAGCATTGGTATTGGCAGTAGTGGTGGTGCTGTTGTTCCGTTCGTCGGAGTGGGCGCACTTCATCTCTTGCGACTTGGCGTTAAGTAAAAATATGGTTGTTGCGGTGCTCACCGTGGGCATTGCTTTGGTGATGACGCTCATGGCGGGTCTGTATCCTGCCATGTACGCCACCTCTTTCCCACCAGCACTGGCGATTAAGGGTTCGTTTGGTATGTCGCAAAAAGGCAAGTCGCTACGCTATGCACTGATTGGTTTGCAGTTCGTGATTTCGATCGCGTTCATCATCTGCGCAATCTTCCTGAAGAAACAACACAGCTACATGATGAACTATGACATGGGCTTCAACAAGGAGTGCCTGCTGACGGCGAACATTCCAGTGAACAGTATGGACGAACGCAATGCGTTTAGTAGCGAGTTGCTCAATAACCCAAACATCAAGGAGGTAGCATGGTCGCAAGACCGAATGGTGGCAGAAATGCACATGACATGGGGACGCTGGCGTAATGGCGAACAGATGATGCTAACCGTCATGCCTGTGTCGTGGAACTTCTTGCAAGTGATGGGCATAGAGGTGTTTGAAGGGCGCGATTTCTTGCCTTCGGATGAGAAGGGCGACGGGGCAATCATTCTCAACGAGTATGCCAAAAACAAATACAACCTCAATCTGGAGGAAGTGATGGAGTGGAATGGTAAGCCCTTCCCTGCGACGGGTTTCTGCCGCGACTTCCACTTCAAACCGCTACACGAGGAGAGCGACGCGTTTGCCTTCTACATTTACGATTCGGAGGTGCTTACTAAGTATTTCCCTACGCCACACCTCACGCTACGCACCATTGAGAATGCAGATATAAAGGCGGTGTTTGATGCCATCCGTGCTACCACCGACAAGATTCTGCCTGACTACGGCAGCGAGAAAGTGAAAATCAACTTCTTCGACGAGGAACTGGGTGAGAACTACCAAAAAGAGCAACAACTGACCACAACGATCTCGTTGTTCACGATGTTGGCGATTATTATTTCGCTGATGGGCGTATTGGGATTGGTGATTTTCGAAACGCAATACCGCCGCAAGGAGATTGGTATCCGCCGTGTGAACGGTGCCACAGTGCGTGAGATCTTGGTGATGTTTAACCGCAAGTTTATGATTATTGTGGGCATTTGTTTCCTCATCGCTGCACCGATTAGCTACTTTATTACGGACTATTATTATAGCACTTTTGCGTACCGTGCACCGATAGCCGTGTGGGTGTTTGTGGTAGCGTTGTTGGCTGTGCTCGTCATCACAACGCTGGTGGTCACCCTCGCCAGCCTCCGCACCGCCACCTCCAACCCCGTTGAAGCACTGAGGACGGAGTAAAGAGAGAAATGGGTGGATGAAACAGGGAAATCCACCCATTTTTGTTTGAAAAATAACATAATATTTGTTTACCTCACAAAATTTCACTACCTTTGCACGCACAATGAAATCCAAAGCCAAAATACTTGTCGTGGACGACAACAAAGGTATTCGCGCAGCGCTGGAGATGTTGCTGCCGCGATTCTTTGCTCAGGTAGAGATGCTGTCTTCGCCTAAGTCCTTGCTATCCACTATTCGCGAACTGCAACCCGATGTGGTGCTGCTCGATATGAACTTCCAAACTTCCATCAACACGGGCAACGAAGGACTATACTGGCTCTCCGAAATCAAACAGTTTGCACCTAATATCGAAGTGGTGCTCTTCACCGCCTACGGCGATATCCAACTCGCAGTAGAGGGCATGAAACGCGGAGCTTTCGATTTCATCGTCAAGCCTTGGGACAACAACAAACTCATTGAGACTCTTACCCTTGCGTACCAACAGAAACTCAAACGCACAGGCAAGAAATCTCCAACCTCATCGCCCATAACCAATGGCCAATCGCCCAAAATGCACTGGGGTACCAGCCCAGCCATGACCACTATCCGCAAACAATTGGAGAAAGTGGCTACCACCGATGCCTCTATCCTCATCACAGGCGAAAATGGTACGGGTAAGGATGTACTTGCCAACGAGATTCATCGCCTGTCGGCTCGCGCTGCGCAACCGATGGTGTGCGTGGATGCAGGGGCTATCACCGAGACACTATTCGAGAGCGAACTGTTCGGACATGTCAAAGGTGCTTTCACCGATGCACATGCCGACCATGTGGGTAAGTTCGAGCAAGCCAACGGCGGCACACTCTTCCTCGATGAGATTGGCAATATCCCATTGCACTTGCAAGCCAAACTCTTGCGCGTGCTGCAAAACCGCGCTATCGTGCGTGTTGGCGATACCAAAGAGATACCTATTGATATCCGCCTCATCTGTGCTACCAACCGTGACATTCCGCAAATGGTACAGGACGGCACCTTCCGTGAGGACTTGTACTACCGTATCAACACGATGCATCTGCAACTTCCACCGCTGCGCCAACGCCAAGACGAGATTCTGCCGCTGGCTGAACGTTTCATGCAAACCTATGCCGAACGCTACCACCGCAGTGTGAATGCGTTGGCACCCGAAGCACAACAAGCCCTGCTGGCACATACTTGGTCAGGCAATATCCGCGAACTCAACAACTGCATAGAAAAAGCCGTCATCCTTTCCGAAGGTGACACACTCACCCTTGCCGACTTGCAATTGCCGTTGCCATCCAACACCCCATATCCAATAGGCGGAACGCCGTCCAATAGCCAATATCCAACAGCCGACAGCGAAACTGTAGAGACCTTAGAAGCCGTCGAAGAGCGTGCCATCCGCAACGCTATGGCGCAACACGATGGCAACTTGTCTTTAGTAGCCAAAGCCCTCAACATCAGCCGCCCAACCCTCTACGCCAAACTGAAAAAGTACGGGATATAATCATGAATACACCTTTCATCATACTCACTTGCCTTACCACTGCTATTGTGGTGGGAGTCGTTGTGGGGGTAGTGGTGAAACAACGATTGCAAAAGAAAATCAATTACATGCTCGATGCGCTTGAAGATAAGGAACTCAACTTCCGATTCAATGAGCAAGGCATTCGAAATAGAAGTTTCAACAAAACACTCAACCGTCTGCGTGACCTTTTCGACAAAGAGCGCCACGAAATCAGCGAACAAGAACGCTATTTCGGACAGATGCTCGACCATGTGCAAACGGGTATCATCACCGTCACAGACAACCGAGTGACCTATCACAACAAAACAGCCCTCTCGCTCTTGGGTTTGCTGACCTTCAGTAATCTTCGCCAACTGGATAATATCCATCCATCGCTTGCGGAGGCCTTCAGACAAGTGTCAGCCAATAGTGAACAACGCGCTACTTTCTTTACCGAACGAGGCGAACGCACTATCATTCTCACAGCCACCGAAGCAGCGATACATGGCAAAACGGTGAAGATCATTGCCTTTAACGATATTAGCAACGAGATTGCCGAAAACGAGGAGTTGGCATGGTCTCGCCTAATCCGTGTACTCACACACGAGATTATGAATACCATCACGCCTATCGCTTCGCTCAGCGAAACACTCTCCAAAGACCCTGCTTCGCCTGATTTGGTAATGGGCTTGCAGACGATTTCAACCTCTTCTAAGGACTTAATCAAATTCGTCAACACCTACCGCAGTCTAACGCGCGTGGCAACGCCAATAAGGAAACCGTTTTACTTGCGCGAACTCATGGAACGTGTGGAGCAGCTGACCAAGCAGCAGATAGATGCCGCAGGGGCGCAGTATCAATACACCGAACTGACCGATGATATTCTGCTATATGCGGATGAGGGACAAATCTCGCAGGTGGTAGTCAATCTCATTAGCAATGCCTTGCAGGCGGAGGCAACCCAAATCACCATCACGGCGCAGATTGATGATGCTGATGCCGTTGTGATAGATGTCTGCAATAATGGTCATCCTATCAGCCCTGATAGTCAGGAGCAGATATTCATTCCTTTCTTCACCACCAAACCCGAAGGCTCAGGTATTGGTTTGAGTCTCTCCCGCCAAATCATGCGCCTACACAATGGCAGCATACGCCTCGTTCGCAGCGACGAGAGGGGCACAATCTTTACTCTCGTTTTTAGATAAACTTCTCTGATGGTTCCAGTCAGGAAGGACTATCCACCGCTTAACCACCGCTTATCCACCCGATAAATGGGAGGACTCGGGGCTCTATATCCGCCACGAATTGTGCGGTTATTGTCTGGTTATTGTGCGGTTATTGTGCGGTGCGGATGAGGAAAGTGGGGGCATCACCACCCAATCGTAGCGCATACGGGGAAGTGGTCGGAGTAGGAGACTCTGTCCACCTCGCATTTTATAGGGGTTAGGTTGCGGGAACAGAGAATGTAATCAATGCGAATACCGAAAGGACCTTTCTTATAGGTGTTGCCCAACCTACCAAAACTGCCCTCTAAAAAGCAATCACGCATGCCCCAACGAATCTTGCCATACACATACGACAGCGGAATGGAATTGAAATCACCCACCGCCAACACAGGATAGGGCGAGGCGTTAATCGCCGCTTTCACCGCTTTGGCTTGCTCTTGGCGCAGCTCACTGGCATCGTGGAGCTTCTGGCTGAGACTGCTCTGCTTGAAATGGCTGACGGACAGCGTGTCCAGTTGCAAGTCTTCCTTCATGAGACGAAAACTCTCTAAGTGATTCACTATAAGAAGAATAGTATCTTCCTTTACCACCACATCGCATTGGCTACTGATATTATTCTGCGACTCGTAGGAGATAGTCTGTTTATTGATTAGGGGATAACGTGAGAACACCACATTGCCAAACTGCCGACGGCTGTTATAGCGTTTGAAGTCGTAGTAGGTATAAGGGTATTGGCTCATGGCTTGGCGCAACTGGTGCAAGGTCATACGTTGCGCATCTTTATACACCCTGACCTCTTGTAGGCAGATAATATCCGCATCTTGCTCGTTGAGATAAGCAAGCATCTGTTTCGCTTGCTGCTTGTCGCCCATACAGAGCGCGTGGGTGTTGTAGGTCAGCACTTTTAGCGTATGCGAGAAATCCTGCTGCGGTTGCCGCCATTGGTGAGAAACAAATAGTGATACTACCCCAATCAGAAGGAGCAGTATCGCTATTTTTATCGTTCGCCAAAGTGTTCGCATACTTATTTAGGTTCAAGTGTTACGATTGGCACGAGCATCTCCTCCAAGGATATTCCTCCGTGCTGGAAGGTGTCGCGATAGAACTGTGCGTAGTGGTTGAAATTGTTAGGGTACGCAAAGAAATCATCGCTGGTGCAGAACACATAACTGCTGCTGACATTGGGGCAAGGCAATCCTACTTGCTTGGGGCGGGTAATCTCGAAGCAGTTCTTAGACTGGCAGTTGAGTGCTTTGCCCACTTTGTAGCGCAGGTTGGTGTTGGTGTTCTTATCACCAATAATCTGCACGGCATTCGTCACGCGCGTCGTGCCGTGGTCGGTGGTCAGCACCACTTTGTAGCCCAAGGAGGCGATACGGCGGAACATCTCGGCAGTAGGCGAATGGCGCAGCCAACTGAGTGTGAGACTACGGTATGCCGCCTCATCATTGGCGAGCTCGCGCATCATCTTGCTCTCGGTGCGGGAGTGGGAGAGCATATCTATGAAATTGAGTACCACCACATTCAGCGGTGTCTGTAATCCCTTGAACTGCTTGGTGATACGCTCGCAGAAGTCGCTCTCGTTCACCTTGAAATAGGAGTAGCCATAGCGTTTGCGGAAGCGGTCAAGTTGGGTCTGGATGAGGTCTTTCTCGTTGTTGTTCTTGCTTTCCTCCTCGTCCTCATCAATCCACAAATGGGGGTACATCTCTTGTATCTGCAACGGACTGAGTCCCGCGAAAATAGCATTGCGCGCGTACTGTGTGGCGGTAGGGAGGAGCGAGGTGTACATCTGTTCTTCCTTGACGGTAAACCACTCAGACAGAAGGGGTTGGATGGCTTTCCATTGGTCGTAGCGGAAGTTGTCAATCACCACGAAGAATACCTTTTCGCCATTGTCCACCAGTGGGAAGACAAATTTCTTCATCACGTCTTGCGACATGGTTGGGCGGGTGGCAGGGTTAGTCCACCAACCTTCGTAGTTCTTGGCGATGAACTTGGCAAACGCCTTGTTAGCCTGCTCGCGTTGCATATGGAGCATCTCGTGCATAGCGGAATCCACATTCTCCAACTCCAATTCCCAACGTGTAAGGGTGCGCTCAATCGCCATCCACTCTTCGATGGTGTTGGCGGTATCAATCATATAGGTGATGTCGGAGAACTCTTGGCGATAGGTGGTGTTGGTGTGTTCCTCCACAATCTCGCGTTGGTGGATATGCTTCTTGAGGCACAGCAGGATCTGGCTCGGATTGACGGGCTTGATGAGATAATCGGCAATCTTTTGTCCGATAGCCTGCTCCATGATATGCTCTTCTTCGGATTTGGTAATCATCACTACTGGCAGGGTGGGGCATAGCGTTTTGATCTCTTGCAATGCCTCTAAACCCGATAGACCAGGCATGTTCTCATCCAAGAAAACAATATCGAATTGCTGTTCGCGACAAGCATCAATAGCATCTTGTCCGTTGTTCACTGGGGTTACTTCGTACCCCTTCTCTTGTAGGTAGATAATGTAGGGTTTCAGCAGATGAATCTCATCGTCCGCCCAAAGTATTCGGTTCATAGTTTCTCCATTTGTTTATTAGGTTTAACATATCTTCAGCCCAAGGGCTATCAAAGTGCATTCTTTCTCCCGTTCGGGGGTGGGTGAAGCCCAATGTCTTGGCGTGCAACACTTGTCGTGGACAGAGGGCAAAGCAGTTGTGTATGTACTGCTTGTATTTCTGCGTGGGCAAACCCTTCAGTACCTCCATTCCGCCATATTTCTCATCGGCAAACAAGGGATGTCCAATACTCTTCATGTGTACACGTATCTGGTGCGTGCGTCCTGTTTCTAATCGACATTCCACCAGTGTTACATACGGAAAACGCTCCAGTACGCGCCAATGGGTAATGGCCTCTTTGGCGTTAGGGTTCTCCTCTAAATCCCAGATTCGGTATATCGTTCTATCGCGATTATCGCGTGCCAACGCTCCTTCTATCGTACCACTCTCCTCGGTGAATGTTCCCCAAACGAGGGCATTGTAGGTGCGTTCGGTGGTGTGGTCAAAGAACTGCTTGCCGAGGTGTGTTTTGGCTTCGGGTGTCTTGGCGATGAGCAGTAGTCCGCTGGTGTCTTTATCGATGCGGTGAACAAGTCCGATATTCGGATCGTTGATGTCCAGTTTGTCGCGAAAATGCCATGCCAGGGCGTTGAGCAGGGTATGTTCGTAGTTGCCGTGACCTGGGTGCACCACCATACCTGCGGGTTTGTTGATAACAAGTACATCATCATCCTCATAGATGATTTCAAGGGGAATATCCTCGGGGTGAATAGTGTAGTCGTGTGGCTCGTAGTCAAGTAGCACTTGGATGATGTCGAAGGGTTTGACCTTGTAGTTACTGCTGACAGGTTTGCCATTGACCCAGATATTGCCCGCGTCGGCTGCGTTCTGGATACGATTGCGCGAAGTACCTGTCATGTGCTCTGCCAAGTACTTATCCACGCGCTGCGGTGTCTGACCTTTGTCCACCTCGCATCGCCAGCGTTCCCATACCTCTTGCTGCTCTATATCTAAGTCTGTATCTAAATTGTACATTGTAAGTAGTCTAATAGTCAATTAGAAAAACTCTTCCTCATCTTGCTCGTTATCAGCAGTTACGGTCTTTTCGATATCCATGGATAGTTTCAGATTCACACTACTACCCTCCACAACAATCGTGCCAATTTCGGGGTCTTGGGAATAAACGATGTATTGTGTTTTGTTCTCTTCGGTAGGAGGAATGTCGTATGTTACGATACCAACGGTCAAAGCATGTGCCATAAGCCATGCACGTGCGTCCTCCAGTGTCTTGCCCAGTACATTGGGAATCTCTACATTGTTAGTGCCTTGACCTTGACCGACAATGAGGTCGATGGGAGTGCCGACCTCTAATACCGTACCTGCTAATAGGGGTATGCTATTTTTGCGAATATCAAGAATCAGGTCGCGATAAGCGGATGGCTCGTAAATAATGCTATCAATCACCAATCCTAAAGCAGAGAGTGAGGCTTGGGCTTGACGTAAACTAACATCACGTAATTCGGGAAGTATCACGGGTTTACGGAAGTTGGCGTTCTTGATGACGTAGATTGTTCTACCGTTTTTGACAAACGAGTTAGCATTTGGATTTTGCTCAACGATGGTGCCTAAAGGCACTTTGTTGGAGTACGTGGAGTCGATGACTTCGATGTGCAAGCCCTCGGATTCCAAGATGATTTTGGCTTCCTCAACGTATAATTCAGTGACATTGGGAACTTGTATTTCTATACCATGTTGTGTATATTTTTTCAAACCAAAAAGCACCACGAAAAGGACAATGCCAGCTACCAATACCGATAGAAAAAGGTGGAACACAATAATGCCAAATTTAGACGAATTCTTAGTCATAGCGTATGTTTTATTAGAAAAATCAATAAATTTGCTGCAAAGTTACAATTTTTTTTGCGTATATGCAAAAAATATGTTACTTTTGCACGAATTTTGCCGTTTGTAGGTATGATTCAACTTTTTTAACTATAAAAATTTTTAAGTGTTATGAAAAAGATTTTATTGATTGCTGCTGTAGCCTTGTGTGCTATGGGTTGCTGCAAAAAGGCTAGTTGCCAACAAGACAAGTGCTGTGACAAACCTGCTACTGAGTGCTGCGAAAAGAAGGCAGAATGCCAAAAGGCTGAGTGTGCAAAGGCAGAGTGCCAAAAACAAGATTCATGCTGCCAGAAAGCTGACTCTTGCTGCAAAGCAGAGTGCCCAAAAACTGACGCTTGCTGCGAGAAGAAAGCTGAGTGTGCAAAGGCTGAATGTCCAAAAGCTGAATGTCCAAAAACAGGTTGCGAGAAAAAAGCTGATTGTCCAAATGCTGCTTGTAAGCACGCAGAGTAATTTAATTATTATCGCAAAAAAAAGAGGGTGTATCAAAATATCGATACACCCTCCTTTTTTAGGTATTTATGTGCGGAATTACTTAATCAATTGTCCCATGATGGTGTAAATCATACCGTCACGGATAATCATCAATTGACCATTGCAGATAACCTTAGTAGGTTGTGCACCGCCAATAACTTGATCAAGATCGGTGGTTGTATTGTCAGGATATACAACGCTCAGTTTGCTATCAGCGTATGACCAAACGAAAGTGTACTCGCCAGCCACGTCTGCTGTAACGCGGGCATTCGTTTCAGCACCAGAAAGAGATTCAAATGTCCAACCAGTGCAATTGTCGCGTGTCATTTCGCCAAGATTGCTCAACCAGTCGCCATCAACAACTACCTTAAATTGATAGGTTTGTGCTTCTAAAACAACTATCACAGAAGCGGTCAATCCGTCTTCAGCAGCTACGAATGGAGTAGCATCTGTGCTCCAATCATTCATTTCACCAGCGAGCATAACAGTAGAAGTGCCTGGATTAGGTTCTGGGTTCTCTCCACCGTTAGGGTCATAAACAGCAGCCCATGCAGCCACTACGTCATTCTCGCTATAGACACGATTTTGTAGTTCTTCGCCTTCTGCGCTCTTCTCCACGTATGCCCAATCAGGACCAGAGCAGTATTTGTAGCCCATTTCCAAAGTAGCCTCAGCGATGGTGATGGTGTAGTGTGTGTCATCAACCTTTGTCATCTCAGTGAATGTCCATGTGTTCATATCACCAGCGATGTAGCAAGCGTTAGTACCTTCTGGAACAGTTACGTTGTATGTAAGACCAAGTGTAGGTTCAGGAGTAACGGTGGTGTCTTCGCTTTGTCCGAAGTTACCAGCAAGAGTAATATTAGTGCCATTGAATGTAACAACAACATCACCAGCCTCTGCTACTTCAAATACGACATTTCCAT
>SUXC01000019.1 GCA_015061165.1 Bacteroidales bacterium | reverse complement strand
TGCATCCTCTTTCAAAGAGTCAACCTTTTTAGGACTCCAGTCAACCTTTTCAGGAAACGAGTCAAAAAAGTACGTTTTTTAAGATTATATATCAGTAATCGAGTCAACCTTTTTCAGGTTTAGTCAGGGGGGGTGGCGGGGAGTTCTCTCGGAGTTCTCAGGGTCGTCTCTCGGTGAAATCGGGCAACGGATAGAGAAACGAAAAGAGAAAGAATCTTAACAAAAAGCACTTTTTGCAATTCTTATAGTATAAGGGTAAAGGCAAGCAGCAGAGCTGCAGTTTGGAGGACGGCAATGCCTATAGGACGCCACAAGCGGCTATAGGATATAGGCGAGAATACCCGAATAGGATTCGGGGCTAAAAAACAAAGAAAAGTACGAGTGGCGCACTCAAAAATGAGCGCGGAATGCACAAATTTCAACAAAAAAGCACCTACCTGAGTAAGTGCTTTTTTGTTGAAATATACATTTACGAGATTATACTACGCCGCTGAAGCCCATGAATGCCATAGCCAAGAGGCCAGCTGTCAAAAGAGCGATAGGTGTACCTTGCATAGCTTTTGGCACTTTAGCCAATGCCAATTGCTCGCGCATACCTGCGAACAATACCAATGCCAACGCAAAACCCAAAGCAGTAGCGATAGCAAAGAAGAGACCTGTCAATAAACCATGTTCTGCGCCCATAGGCAGTTTATATGTACCACTTGCCACCATGATAGCCACACCAAGCAGACAGCAGTTGGTGGTAATCAAGGGCAAGAACACACCCAATGCTTGATAAAGAGATGGAGAGATCTTCTTCAGAATAATCTCAATCATCTGCACCAAAGCTGCAATCACCAAGATAAACAAGATGGTTTGCAAAAAGCCCAAGCCCCATGCATTTAACAATTGTTGCAAGAGGTAGGTTACAAGGGTAGCCAAAGTCATGACAAACAATACCGCTGCACCCATACCCAGCGCAGTATTGATCTTCTTACTTACGCCCAAGAATGGACAGATACCCAAGAACTGGCTCAATACGATATTATTCACGAATATCGCAGAGATAAATATCAAGAAATATACCATAATTCTAATTTACAATTTAATGATTTACCATTTACTTCTTCAAGAGTTTCTGTACCAATGCCATCAAGTAGCCCAATACGATGAAGGCACCTGGTGCCAATACGAAAATGAGCATACCATAAGTCTCGCTATAGAGGTTCAGTCCGAAGACACAACCTGTACCCAGCAACTCACGCACTGCACCAATCAATGTCAATGCCAGCGTAAAACCAAGACCCATACCCAGACCGTCCAAAGCAGACAAGCCCACGGTGTTCTTAGCAGCAAACGCCTCAGCACGACCAAGCACGATACAGTTCACCACAATCAGCGGGATAAACAAGCCCAACACCTCATAAATGGCAGGCAAATATGCTTGCATCAAGAGTTGCACCATCGTCACGAAAGTAGCAATCACCACAATGAACGCAGGGATACGCACTTTATCAGGGATCAAATTCTTCAAGAGTGAAATCACCACATTCGAGCAGATAAGCACGAAGGTAGTAGCGAGTCCCATAGACATACCATTGATAGCAGAAGTGGTAGTCGCCAAGGTAGGACACATACCCAACACGAGAGCGAATACAGGGTTCTCGCGCAAGATACCGTTCAATACGGTGTTTAATGCTTTATTTTTCATTGTTGGCCTCCTTTCTTTTGACAATGTTTCTCGCTGCAACCTGAGCATGTAGCAGGGTCGTTACCATAAGGGCAAGCACCTTCTGCAACAGGTGCGGCAGGTGCTTCCACTTGTGTTGCACCGCTCACTGCCTCGATTAGCATAGGTTGTTGTGCAATAGCGTTGTATGCTTTCACTACCACTTCGAGGAACGCACGCGAGGTGATGGTAGATGCGGTGATAGCATCAATATCGCCACCATCCTTACTTACGCGAAACTCTGTAGTTGCAGGGTTCTTACCCAGAATGTTGGATTTTGGTTTATCAGGATTGCAGAACCATGTGCTCATCAGCGCACCCAGACCAGGAGTCTCAGCTTGCTCCAATACCACGTAGCGAACGACATCGCCCACATTATTAAATCCTACCATGAGTCGGAAGGTGCCACCAAAAGGCATATTCATGTTGCCTTCGGTGCTTGCCTCAACGGCTGTACCTACCCACTCTTCGCCTACATACGCTTTGTGCAGGGTGATACCATTCACCTCTTCTGCCTCAGCGATAGTCATGCCTTCCACCTCAGGAAGCACTTGCATGATAGCGCTCTGTTGCTTAGCCACTTTGGCTGCCTCGATAGGTGCCATGGTCAGCATATACACGCCAGCCAAGGCAGCCGCAGCCACCAACGCGATGAGCGTCAGCGATAGCAACATATTCTTAAATGAACTTTGTAATTTTGCCATAGTCCTGTCCTCCTTATGCTTTTTTCTTCTCGCCAAAACGCTTTGGACGAATGAGGTTCAACAATGGTACACATGCATTCATGATTAGGATAGCGAATGACATACCCTCTGGGTAAGCACCCCAAGTACGGATTACCATCACAATCACACCGATACCCACACCGAAGATGATCTTTCCCCAATTGCTCATAGGAGAAGTCACATAGTCGGTAGCCATGAACCATGCACCCAGCATCATACCACCAGTGCAAAGACTCAGCATCACATATTCGCCAGTGCATACGCTCTCTGGCAACATTCCAGCCCAACCAGTTACCGCAGCAAACAACGCCACAGTAGCCATGATACTCACTGGGATATGCCATGTGATGACGCGGGTAGCGATGAGGAAGATACCACCAGCGAGCAGGAGCAATGCGCTCACCTCTCCAAGACTACCGCCCATCTTACCGATGAGGATATCCCACATCTCAGGCACTG
This sequence comes from Bacteroidales bacterium, assembly GCA_015061165.1. GTDB lineage: Bacteria > Bacteroidota > Bacteroidia > Bacteroidales > Paludibacteraceae > Colicola. The sequence continues at coordinate 41,783 of SUXC01000019.1, read as the reverse complement.
CGCTCATCATGCTGTCGCTACCAGTCAGCGCCACTTTCATGGCAGCCAGAGGAGTAGCACCTGTAGCAGCATCCACATACGAGGTAGCAAAACCTTGTGGCACTGGCCATGTAGTCATCTGAGCAGGGAAAGAGATCAGCAGGAACACACGACCCACAAGAGCAGGGTTGAAGATGTTTTGTCCTAATCCACCAAAACTCATTTTCGCTACGCCGATAGCCACCAACGCACCGATAATCACGATCCACCAAGGCAAGTTGCTTGGCAAGTTGAATGCCAACAACAGACCTGTTAATACAGCAGAGAGGTCGCCGATAGTGGACTTTTGTTTCAAGATATATTTCGCAATCAGCCACTCAAACAGCACGCAGGCTGCTACGCTGATAGCGGTGGTGATCAATGCACCCCAACCAAATTGCCATACGCTGACTGCATAAGCAGGAAGGAGGGCGATAATCACCAACAGCATATTTTTCCGCACGCTATCACCGCTATGGAAGTGTGGTGCGGGAGATACTATAAGTTGTTTCATAAATCGTTTTGTTTTTGAGTCAGGAATCAGGAGTCAAGAATAAAGACTTATTACTTTCGTCTAATCAGTCGTTAGTGATTTGTCTTGGCTCTTGGTTCCTTGTTCTTTTTATTCTACTTAGCAGCTCTGCTGCGGATTATTCCTCCTACTTTTGCTTTACCCATGCGCACATAGTCGAGCAGTGGCAAGTGGCTTGGGCAGGTGAATTGGCAGCAACCGCACTCGATGCAGTCCATGATATTGTGGTCTTCCATCTCGTCCCACATGCTGTGCCATGCTTGTTTGGACAAGAGCCATGGCTCCAAGCCCATTGGGCAAGCACCAATACATTTGCCGCAGCGCACGCAGTTCGTAATCTCTTGGCGCAGACTCTCTGCCTCTGGCAAGAACAGCAGGCCGCTCACGCGCTTGTTGCTTGGCATATCGATATTGCTCATCGCGCGACCCATCATAGGACCACCGCCAATCACTTTACCTGTATCCTCTGGCACACCGCCTGCAAGAGCCACAACCTCGGTCAATGGTGTACCGAAACGCACATCGTAGTTGCCTGGTTTAGCGAGGCTCTTACCTGTAACGGTCATCACGCGCGAGATGAGTGGTTTATTCTTTTGCACTGCCTCATATACAGCATAGATAGTAGCCACGTTGTCCACCACAGCACCTACCTCAATTGGCAGCGCACCGCTTGGCACTTGGCGACGGATACATGCGTCAATGAGCTGTTTCTCGCCACCTTGTGGATATTTCAGTTTGAGGGCTTTCACCTCAATGCCGAGCACTTTGCTTGCGAGAGCAGTCATGTGCTTGATAGCATCAGGTTTGTTTGCCTCAATACCGATGATAGCTTTCTCAATGTTGAGCGCACGCATCAGCAGTTGAATACCGATGATAATCTCCTCGCCGTGCTCAAGCATGAGTTGGTGGTCGCAAGTCAAGTATGGCTCGCACTCCACGCCGTTCACGATCAGCACTTCCGCTTTCTTGCCTGGAGGAGGAAGGAGTTTCACGTGGGTTGGGAAACATGCGCCACCCAAACCTACGATACCTGCCTCTTGTACCTTATCTATGATATGCTTAGGTTCGTAGTCTAATTTGCGAACGATATCCTTGCTGCGGTCAATGGTCTCAAGCCACTCGTCGCCCTCCACATCCATGAAGATGGCAGGCATTTTCATGCCCCATGCATCGATGGTTGAATCGATCTTGGTGATGGTACCACTAAAAGGAGCGTGGATATTCGCACTCACGAAACCACCTGCTTTAGCGATCAGTTCGCCTACTTTCACTTTCTGTCCTTTCTCCACTACTGCTTGCGCAGGCGCACCGATGTGTTGTACCAACGGAATAATTGCTTTCGCTGGCAATGGGCACTCGGTGATAGGTTGATGAACAGAGTATTGTTTATTATCATGTGGATGAACTCCACCTATTCTAAATGTTGCTTTCATGCCTTTGCTCCTCTTGTTTAGGTTCCACATTAGCTGCAGGTGCTTCTGCCACTGGTTTAGCCACTGGCGCAGCCTTTGGTGCTGCTGGTGCTTCTGCCTTTGGCTTGCGTGGTGGGAAATTCACTGCATGGATTGCCCCTGTTGGGCAAACGTCCTCGCACTTGCGGCAGAGGCGGCACTTGTTGTAGTCGATGTATGCCAAGTTGTTCTCAATGGTGATAGCATCGAACTCGCAGACTTTTTGGCACTTGCTACAACCGATACAAGCATCGGTACATGCCTTGCGTGCTACAGCACCTTTGTCTTTGTTCACGCACATCACCACCATTCGGCGGCTCTTTGGACCTTTTTTGCGGAGCTCGATGATGTTGCGTGGACACGCTTTCACACACTTACCGCAACTGGTACATTTCTCGTCGTCCACTTCTGGCAACCCTGTCTCGGGGTTCATGTGGATAGCGTCAAACTCGCAGGCTGCTACACAGTCGCCACAACCCAAGCAGCCGAACGGACAAGCCGACTCACCCACATAGCAGTTATGCAGGATTTGACAGCTCTTAGCACCGTCGTAGATGCTTGTTTTTGGTCGTGCCTCGCACGTACCATTGCAGCGAACTACTGCTACTTTGGGGTCGATATTTCCGACCGCCATTCCCAGGATCTCACCTACTTTCTTCATCGTAGGTGCACCGCCTACAGGGCAGAGAAGTCCATCCAGCGTGTCCGCTTTCACGCAGCCTTCGGCAAAAGCGCGACAGCCAGCAAAACCGCATCCACCGCAGTTTGCGCCAGGCAACGCCTCTTGCACCTCATCGATGCGTGGATCTTCTTCCACCTTGAATTTTTGGGCAACGAAGTACAGCAGCACTGCTGCCACCAATCCCGTCACACCCAAAACGGCTAAAGAAATCAGAATTAAATTCATTGTGTTTTTATAATTTTGTTAGTTATTTTTCTTCTTTGCTGTAAAAGAGAATTCTTTTTGCAATCTGTCTTTGAATAGTCCCAACACGATATAGTACAACGCCATTGCGCAGAGGGCTGCTGTGCCGAGGATCTCCTCGCGTACATTCCACAACGCATTGCCCATAAATATCACCGCCAACATCACAAAGAATGGCAGCAGATATGCCAATACCACGGCTTTCCATCCCATCTTTTGCTGCACCATCACCTCCACTTCATCGCCCACAGCCCATTGCTCATCGCCTAAAAGAACAACTGTCATTTCTTTCTCAGCACTCTCTGCGCTGGCGCACATGGCTTTGGCTTTGCAAGTAGCGCACGCGCTTGTTTGCACGATACGCACGAGGGCGGTGCCGTCCTCATTCAACGCGATTATTATGCCGTCATGTTTAATCATTTCTCTTTTGCTTTGCAAAAAAACGCGCAAAGGTACAAAAAAATATGCACATATGCAAGTGTTTTGCGCGAAAATTTATTTTCAAGCCCAAAATGCTTGTTTTTTTGCCGACATACATTTCTTGCCAATAAACCATAGTGCCAAAACACTTCCTCTAAACTGAAAATAGCGAAAATTTTCGTTATTTTCTTGCACATATCAAAAATAAAGTGTACCTTTGCGGCGCAAAGGTCGAAACAACTCATCTTTGTATAACAATAGCAGCTATGAAAACCTCAAACACCCAACAAGAGATGCCTTTTGGCTCAGAGAGCGGAAGCGTCAACAATGTACAAAAGAAATACTATACTGCTGACGAGGCAATTGCTTTTCTTGAACCAAGAATACGCGCAATGTTCAAATGAAAGAAGTTGTTTATACAGAACAAGTGCTTCTGCAATTTGAAGAAAGTGTAACAAAACTTGTAGAGCAACGATATTTTGGCGACGAAGATTACGCAGTAAATTATATGCGTGATATCTTCCGCTATTTTGCGCTCAATCTACAAAACTCCGTTTCTGTCGTTGCTCCTGAATACTTCAACAGGTATAGCGTAGATGGCAAGCAATTGTTTTATGTTCGCTATCGCAAAAACGCACATACCACTTGGTATGCCTTCTACGAAGAATTGGAGGAAGTCTATAGCATTGTGTATTTGGCAAACAACCAACATATAGGACATTTATTAGATATCAAATTATAACTCCTTTAAATATAAATAACCCAATAAATTGTATATTGTAAATCAGTAAATAGTAAATTATTTTACAATGCTGCCAAACCACAACTACGCAAAAGGCAATAAAAATAGGAATATATTAATCTTTACATGGCTAAACAATATTCAAAATCGTTTCTAACAGCAGCAAAAAGTATGCGTGCTGCTATGCTAATTCTCAAAGATAACGGAGGAAGTATGCCATCGCGGCAACTTATGGATGCTGTAGAGAAAGCAGTACAATTTAGTGATTGGGAAAAAGAAATTACTTCAAAAGGTGGTATTCGCTGGCAAAATGTATATCACTTTACCTCGGTGGATTATGTAAAAGCAGGTTATCTGTTAAAGAAAAATGGTTCGTGGTATATCACGCCAGAAGGTGAAACTGTTTTGTCTAAAACTGCGGAAGAGGTGCAAACAATAGCCAATGAAGCATATCGCAAATGGCGTAATGAAAATAAACCAATCTCACATGATGAACATCAAGATGAAGATGTTCAAGGAGAAGAGGTAAAGGAGAATATATTAAATTTAGAAGAACTCGAAGAAAAAGCACTATTTGGTATTCGTGAATACATTCGTAAAAAGAATCCATACGAATTTCAAGACTTAGTGGCGGCTTTGCTTCGTGCTATGGATTATCATACTCCATTTGTTGCTCCGAAAGGTAAAGATGGAGGTGTGGATGTGATAGCGTATGTAGATCCACTCGGAGCTACAACTCCACGTATTAAAGTGCAAGTAAAGCACTATCCTGACAATCCAATTGGAGTAAAAGAGATACGTAGTCTTGTTGGTATCCTTCGTGATGGTGATATAGGATTGTTTGTCACATCTGGAACATTCTCCCCTGCGGCAAAGCAAGAGGCCATTACCAGCAAAGAATATGTTAAATTGATTGATGGTGACGAGTTCATTACAATGTGGCAGCAATACTATAACAAAATGACGGACGAAGATAAAAACATGCTTCCTCTCCGTAGAATTGCATTCCTCGGAATGAATGAATAAGTTTCTGATAGGATACATTATGGGCTAACTTATAGTAACTTTTATCCTTAGGCACAATCATCGGAACACGAAAACTTTTTTCAAAAATACACTCACGCGGGAAGCATAGTAAACACTACACTTCCCGCGTGTTGTATATCTCATCTTTCTACTTTCCCCATTCCTCTCGAATCCCATTCGGGTATTTCTTGCCTCTCCGCCATCTGTTTAGTCTTGCGGTTCCGTCCGCAAGTGTATATAGTATCTCCGCCACCAGTATAGTACTCTAATCCAAAAAATCGAATAAATTTTCGGAATACAAGCCAAAAAGTTTGCATATATCAAAAAAACAAAATTTGCGCTCAGAGAACATTTTTGTAAAAATATTTGTATAATTCAAGGATTTTCAGTACCTTTGCAGCACTTATGATAGGAACAATCGTTAATACTTGCACCATCATCATCGGCAGCATCGTAGGTGCCGTGATGCACAGAGGCATCAAAGAGAAATACAAAGATGCCCTCTACACCGTTTTGGGATTGGCTTGCTTGGGCATCGGTTTGAACGCCGTCATCAGCAATTTTGGCAAAAGCGAATACCCCGTGCTATTCATTGTATCCATATCAATAGGCACTGTGATTGGTACTGCCCTCAAGCTCGATGAACGCTTCACCAACCTTGTCAATAAACGCTCTAAAAACAGCCAAAGCACTCACCTCGCCGATGGACTCTCCACCGCCACATTGCTTTATTGTATCGGTCCATTAGCAATGCTCGGACCAGTAATCAGCGCACTGAAAGGCGACAACACTTTCCTTTACACCAACGCCACACTCGACCTCGTGACCTCCACTATCTTTGCCAGTACATACGGTATATGGATGATACTCGCAGCACCAATACTCTTCTGTTGGCAGGGGCTGTTTTATATGGTAGCCAAACTATCCAGCACAGCCATCAGCGATGCCCTCATGGCAGAGTTGCTGATTGTAGGCGGACTGATGATTGTAGCATCGGGATTGTCGCTACTCAAACTGAAAGACTGCAAGACACTCAATATGCTCCCATCACTGCTTATACCCGTCTTGTGGTTCCTGCTAAAGAGTTTACTACCATAATCGAAATCCAATAACCACAACAATATGAAAAGTTTCAAACCAAATGCTTGGGTACTGCCCCAACCTGTATTGATTATCGGCACCTACAATGCAGACGGTACTCCCAATGCCATGAACGCAGCATGGGGCGGACAATGGGATAAGACACAAATCGTTATCTCGATGGGCATACATGCTACGACTGAGAATTTGGCGATTTCTCCCGATTTCACCGTAAGTTTTGCTACCACCGACACCGTTGTAGCGTCGGACTTTGTGGGCATTGTGAGTGCAAAGAACGACCCACAGAAAATGGCTAAGACAGGATGGACGGCCGTACGTGCTGAGCATGTAAATGCGCCCGTATTCATCGACTTCCCGATGACACTGGAGTGCCGCTTGGTACAGAAATACGAGGAGTCAGAAGGTGGCTACTGCCTTGTGGCAGATATTGTGAATATCCTCTGCGATGAGCAGTACCTTGCTGCTGACGGAAAGCCTGATGTGGAGAAGATGAAGATTATCACCTTTGATCCCGTTCATATGGGTTATATCGAACTCGGTGAGCGCGTAGGCAATGCCTTTGCCGATGGCAAGAAACTGAAATAACATAAACAATATATACCATGAAAGCAAAACAAGTTCTTCTTTTGGGCATTTGCGCTATGCTGCTGTGCCCAACAATAGATGCCGCAGAGCGCTGGCTGGAAGGTTACAAGAAAGTTCTCGTTATAGGTGCGCACCCCGATGATCCTGAGACTATGTGCGGTGGCACCATGATTAAACTGCGGGAGATGGGCGTAGAGGTTGTGTCCGTCTATTTCACAGGGGGTGAAGCAGGTATCCCCGGCAAGAGTCACGAAGAATCACGCGCTATCCGCACTGCCGAAGCCAAGAAAGCATGCGAGGTGATGGGGGTACGCGCCGTATTCATGACTCAGATTGATGGCAATGCCGAAGTGAATAAAGCACGCTACGCGGAAATGAAAGCCCTGATTGAGGCAGAGAAACCCGATATGGTGATTACCCACTGGCCTATCGATTCGCACCGCGACCATCGCGTATGTTCGATACTCGTCTATGACGCTTGGCGACAAACGGGATATACATTCGACCTCTACTATGGCGAAGTAATGACGGGCATGCAAACACAAACATTTGCACCTAATCATTGGGTGAATATCACAGAGCAGCATGACCAAAAAGTGAAGGCATACTATTGTCACGAGAGCCAAGATATGCCTCTGGTACAAGAATGGCATGATGCCATGGAAATACTGCGCGGTATGGAGTGTCATACCAAATACGCTGAAGCATTTACCAAACAAGTGTGGACAGAATAACCCCTTTATATCGAAACATAAACACCAAATATAATATACCATGGAATTACCTTTTGCAGAATCGTGGAAGATTAAGATGGTAGAACCCATCCGTAAATCCACCCGCGCAGAGCGCGAACAATGGCTGAAAGAAGCCAAGAACAACATTTTTATGCTCCGTAGCGAGCAAGTTTACATTGACCTTTTGACCGACTCAGGCACGGGCGCTATGTCCGACCGCCAATGGGCTGCCTTGATGCTGGGCGATGAGAGTTATTCGGGTAGTAAGTCGTTCTTCGAACTGAAGGATACTATCACTCGTATCACTGGTTTTCAGTATGTTATCCCTACCCACCAAGGTCGTGCAGCGGAGAATGTGCTGTTCTCTCACCTTGTGAAAGAGGGACATGTCATCCCTGGTAATGCGCACTTTGATACGACCAAAGGGCATATTGAGGCACGCAAAGCACACGCTATTGATGTAACCATCAAAGAGGCGAAGAATACCCAATTGGAGATTCCTTTCAAGGGTAATGTGGACTTGGAGCATCTGGAGCAATTGTTGAAAGACAACCCCGGCAATGTGCCATTTATGGTGCTGACCGTAACGAACAACACCGTAGGCGGACAGCCCGTTTCGATGAAGAATATCCGCGAGACATGTGAGTTGTGCCACAAGTATGGCGTACCTGTGAATATGGACTCTGCGCGCTTTGCGGAGAATGCGTATTTCATCAAGACCCGCGAGGAAGGTTATGCAGACAAGAGCATTCAAGAGATTGCCAAGGAGATGTTCTCCTATGCCGATAGTATGACCATGTCCGCTAAGAAGGACGGAATTGTAAATATGGGCGGATTCATCGCTACTAACCGCGAAGATTGGTACGAAGGTTGCAAACGCTATTGTATCCCTTACGAGGGCTTTATCACTTACGGCGGTATGAACGGTCGTGATATGGCAGCATTGGCCGTTGGATTGGAGGAAAATACGCAGTTTGACATGTTGCAAACGCGTATTCATCAGGTGGAGTATTTGGCTCAATTGCTCGATGAATACGGAATTCCTTACCAACGCCCCGCAGGCGGTCATGCTATCTTCGTGGATGCGGATAAGGTGCTGACCCATGTGCCTATTGAGGAGTTCCCTGCGCAAACGCTGACTTGCGAACTGTACTTGGAGGCAGGTATTCGTGCGTGTGAGATAGGTTATATCTTGGCGGACAGAGATCCTGTAACAAGAGAAAACCGCTTTGGCGGACTGGACTTGGTGCGATTGTGTATCCCTCGCCGCGTATATACGGATAATCACATGAAGGTGATTGCCGCTGCGCTGAAGAATGTGTATGACCGTCGTGAGAGTATCACTCGCGGTTTGGCGATTACGAAAGAAGCACCGCTGATGCGCCATTTCACCGTTGAATTGGAGCGTTTGGGCGAGTAAGGTGTCTTTTGGGGGAAGACAACATAGACAACTCTTCCGCTTCGCCAACACTGCTCAGCGGCAAGGAAATATAACCGCCCACGGATCGCACGGATGGACACGGAAACATGGAATGCGGGTGGTTAGGAAGACAATATAGACAACATTCCGCGGCAATCAACTCCCTGCCGCGGCAAGGAAATATAACCGCCCACGGATCGCACAGATGGACACGGAAACAAGGAGTGCGGGTGGTTAAGAAGACAACATAGACAACATTCCGCGGCAATCAAAAGCACCCCAAAAAGCAGGAGGCTTTTTCGGGGACCCCGCACTCCCTGCCGCGGCAAGGAAGATACTCGGCGAATACTCCGAGAGTGCAACAAAATACTGATTGAGAAAAGCCACTTGTCAGAGGACAGGTGGCTTTTTTAGGGGGGTTATCTGGTTGCCAGCAGCTGGAATCCAGAATCCGACAACCGATATCGGGGATCGGATATCGGATATGGGGTATTGGCTATTTTACAATGGTGCGGGTGTAGTGCTTGGAGTTGTCGCGGAGGGTAACTTCGGCGATGTGTATGCCTTGACCTACTGGTAACGATACTTGATTATAGAGCAAGTCGAGCGCCTTATGGGCAATGAGGCGACCCGCGATGTCATACACGGTTACCGACTGAATAATATCGTTGGAGCAGACTGTGATCTCGCCTGTTTGTTCGGAGTATGCCCAAACTTGCATATCGTCTGGATGGATAGTAGGAATAGCCGTCTCGGTGTTCTCGCCGTTGGAAGTGCGGTCGGGACCAACGATATAATAGCGATTCTCGTGGTTCTGAGGCGCAGGGCGCTCTATGATTGTACCATCCATAATACGCACACGCTCGCCTGTTACCGCATCATAGAAATAACACTCTTTGTCCCAATTCATGGTCAGGTAGAACGCAAACTCTACCTTCTCGGTTCGGTAGTCAGGGTGCACCAACATGGATACAGGCACGGTGTCTATGTTTTGACGCACATCAATCATCATAGGCACTTGGTTGGAGACGGTGTACATATTAATAGGTGTGGTCAATATGTTGGCTGTCTCTACACCTGTAGATACGAAGAGCACATCCTCGTGGCTGAGGTAGGTGTCAGTGGCTTCTGGTACCGCAAAGAGCATACATTGGGTTTGTCCGTTGGCGGTAGTCGCGTAAATGGTCATACCCTGTGGCTCGTCAGTAGAAGCAGCCATGTGGCGTGCAGGGATATTCGCGGGCTGGTCGTCCGCCGCAGGCGCAGGGTTGTTTAACTTCAAATGCTCGTGCGACAAGCTCAATTGAATAGAGCGCGTGTCGCTGCTACCCTCTTTGAGTTCCAACATGACAGAGCGCATAGGAGCTAATAAGCCCGTGCCATTCGCCTCTATGGAGTAGAGGTTTTGCGCACTCCATGTACTATTGTCAATGGTGTAGTATTTAGGGGCTAAAATATTCTCATTTTCCTTGAGGAAGGCAGCCATATCGACATACGCCATTGTGGGGTTACCGAACATGAACTGGCGGCTTGCCAAGTCGTTTTGCAGGGTAATGGTCATCACGCCATTGGTAGGGTTGAATGCCAGTTTAGAGGAGTGGGTAACGCTGATGCTCTGTCCTGAAGGATTGCCCTTGCTGTCGTAGTAGTCGTATGAGTTGTCGGGTTTGGGCAAGCGAACGATGATCTCGTCGTTTTCGCCGTGGGTAGGTCCGAAGCCCAAGACTTGGAAGCCCGTACCCGGTAGTAGTTGTTCGCTGAGCGAGTTGGTTTGGGCGAAAAGGGCTTCTTGGGTGAGCGCAGGAGATGAGGTGTTACCATTGTCGTGGTAGATGGTAGCGCGTTGGTTGTAGAACGATTGCCAGAAGACATATGGCGCACCCAGTGCGCGCGCTCCTGCAAACTCGTGAACGACGAATGGATAATCGCTGTGTCCGTTGGTGCCGCTGATGCTGGTGTATTCCACGCTACTACCAGACGGATACGCTCCCTCGTGTGGCACATAGATGTCGCCTGTGTACATACCATTGAGCGGTGGTGCCATGGCGTTCCACTGGGCTGCCTGAATCTTCATATCCACAAAGGCGCGATTGTAATCCAGCAGATGTTGGTTATGCAGCATCGCGCCTACGGCAAAATAGATGTCGTTGCAGGCGTTGTGTGCGTAGTGGATATCCTTTGGATATAAGTCGGTTGTGCCAACACTTGGATAAGGTTTATCTTCGGGTAATGCAGGAATAATGACATTGGTTTCAGCCAAAGGAGCATGGCCTATGTCCATGAGTGTGCCGTCATCATGAACGCCGACCCAGTTGTCGTCATCGCCCCATTCGTTGGATACAGCACCTGTCCATTGTACCGTGTTGGGAACAATCATAACATAGAAATATACATATCCTACGCGGCAGTTGCCTTCATCGCCTCCGATATAGGCATAACCCTCTTTGTCGTAGAAGGACATACGCATGAGGTATTTCTCGCCTACCTCCCATGAGGTGGGTGCTGGTGCCACTTCGATTCGGTCGTACTGCAGGTACACAAACTCCAGCACCTCGTGAATAGGATTAGCTAAATCAATGGTGAGGTTAGTGCCCGAATACAAGGTGGAGTATAGTTGTGTTTGTCCCACAATCTCCTTGATAGGTATTGCTATTTCGGTATTGCCTGCGGTGGGTTGCACCACGCGCACGGTAGGCAGTTGCAGGTGCTGTGGATCTATTTTGGAAGCGTCAAAGTCTTCAGGGGAAATGTTCACACCGTATTCCGAAGCGGCCGATTGCACCTTCACCCATTTGGGCTCGTCGCAATCGTGGAGGATGTACGTCTCGCCGTTGATGACCACGCTCGCATCATTTGCTACAGGATATACCCAATAGCGGGCGATATCCTCCGAACCGAGGTAGAACATCTCGTTGGTGTTATAGAGCGACAGCAAGCCCTCTTGGCATAGGCGTGTAATGAGGTCTTTTTGCTCTTGAGAGAACAAGATATTGTCATTTTCGTCTTTTACCACCTGCAAGTTGCGGTAGTTATCTACTTGGTAGTTGGGGTTAGGGTCATCATTGGTAGGTACACGTCGCATGGCGGCTATAGCAGCTCGGAGTTCAGCGCGCGTGCAACCGTATTGCTCCGCGAACGCCACATTGGCAGCCTCTTCCTGCTCATGCGTCATGGTCAGGTGATCGCAGAATACATCATCAAAGTCATAGCCCCATAGCCAGTCGGCATGCACATTGGCTTCGACGGTCTGTAGCGAGCCACCGACACTGGTAGCAAAGGTGTTTTGCACTTTTACCTCCAGCATGTGGAAGTCGTTGGCACACACATTGTCTATACACTCTACGCGGAGTGGTTCTTCGCCTTCGGTGTTCAGTTTGATATAGGTGTCTTGTGTGGCATGCAGCGGTGTGGTAGAAGCGCAGTCTGCATCTCCCAACTGGTCGGGGGAGTGCGAAATACGCAGTTCATAGTCCTTGTCTTTCTCCAAGTGCGAGTGCGCGACATGGTTCTCGTACCCCTCGTTGCTATGGTGATCCACGTTGGGGATGATGTGGATAACATAGAGGAAGTATTTGCCTGTCACGCGGTCATAGACGAAGCACTTGCCGTGACGCATGGAGCCATCAATCAAGCCGTCGATATATTCCCTGACACTGGTTTGGATATCGTCCCTATTATCTGTTGTTGGTACATAGTTAGGTCTTGGGATGGCTACTGAACCGTATTCGTTGTGCGTATTGGTACCTTCTTCATCGTAATACGCAGGTTGGTAGGTAATATCACCGTTAGCATCTTTGACAGGCGCGGTGAGTTCGATAATATGAGCGTCCGTATTATTGTATATCTGATAGTAGGCGTATTTGCTTTCGTCGGCAGGTACGCCATTATAGATTGTCAGTTCAGAATAGTCCATACGCACCACTACGGCAGTACTGGTGTTGGCGGCATCGGTAAAGGACTCGCAACCCATAGTGGCTTGGTAGGCAGCCAAAGGCAGTGGTGAAGCGTACAGACAGATATCGTCCACCATAAAGTCGTTACCATTATTACCCATACCAAAATTGTAAATGGATACGCGTGTCTCCTCGTAGGATTGGTCTTCGCTCAGTACTGGGAAATTGATTTGGTGCCATCCTCTGCCTGCACCTTGCACAGGACCTACGAAGAACACACCTACTTCTTCCCACTCACCCCAAACGCCATTTTCGTCTTGATTGCGTCCTTGGATATTGCAACGGAAGATGGGGTTGGCGGAGCCGTCCTCTGACTTACGAGGGTTGAGCAGCCACATGGTGCAGTACATGGTCTGACCGCTACAAATCTTGGCATTGGTGGAGATACTTGCTACCAGTCCTGGTTCAGTCGTTCCGTCCACGAAGAGGGCGTAGCCATTTTGTGCTCCACCGTGTTGCGCACCTTCTGCCCAGTCGGCGTTCATATAGTTGGTCAGGAAGTACTCGCCATAGTATGGAATGGAAGGGTTGCGTTTGCGGTTGTCATGTTGGTGGTATTTGTCTTCGCCGCCCAAGAGACCATTGGAGTAGAAGTAACCATATGTACTCTCGCCCCAAGGCAGAGGGTGGTAGATGGGTTCGTATGCCGTTCCCTTGGGCAGAGGGTCGTAGTTGAAGGTGATTTCTTCCAGCAATATATACTCTTCGGTGATTTGCTTACGCGTGATGAGTGCATTGACCTTGCTGGATGGTGCGATAGGACCATGTGTGTTGATATCCACGAAGTTCACCACAAACTTAGCAATCAACAGGTCTTTGCCATCTGGCAACACACCTTCAGCACGCAGGTAGTAGGTCTTGGTACCTGTGGTGTTGGATTCCAATGATAGGAAGTCCTTGGCATTATAGGTGCGTGGTGTGATGTCCTTGCCTGTCTCGTCGTACCACTTGGCATTGCCCTTAATGCGCTGGATATTGGTTTTGTTGGCGCCTGCGTAGTAGAAGTAATTGTTATGAGATAACACCTCGCGGTTGTGTCCGTAGTCGGGAACGAGGAAGATATTCTTGTTGGTAGGAGCCATATAGTTGTGCACTTCCAAGTATTCGCCTTCTGCAAGTGCCGCAAACTTATCTGCCATCTCGCTGGCAGGGCGGATATGCCATAGTTGGCGGTAGGAGAGCGTAGGCTCAACGATAGTATCTATATCGCCTGCCTCGTTGTAGAGGATAGCATAATCTGTGTAGTTGCTGACATCGCATGCCATGATATGTGCTGCACCATCAGTCCAACCGTAGAGGATTGGATTGGTGGTATTAGTATTGGTAGTAGAGTATATACCATACGAGTCGCCGTTTGAGGTGTTGATGTTGGTACCTGCTGGTGCTCTATGCCAAGTAGTTCGATCGACGGGTTCTCTGTTATAGACGGGGTTACAACCTGTTTCGTAGTCATACCAGCGTTTGTATCCCATGAAGTTTGCTTCGGGTAGAACAAGGTCTATCTCATCACCTGGCTCGTAGTAGATAGTCTGTTCTGCGGTATGTACTTGTTGTTCATCTGCATTATTATATGGGTTCTTGCCAAAGACATTGTTGGCATATCCGTGGTTAGGTTGCAGGGTGATAGCACCATCTTTGGCGCGTTGGCGCAGTTGAATAGTGACATTATCTTCGTACATGCCATTAACATCGCATTGGTAGGATACCTTACACACCAATCGGGCTTGGCGGTTCATGCCCGTTGTGTTTTCTTGCGCGGTGATGGAAAGGGTATTGTTGGCAAGGCTGCTGTCTTCGGTCTGAGCGACCCAATCGGCAGTAGTCAAGTCCTGCTGGTTCTGGAAAGAGAACTCCGCTTTCGCCGTTTTGTTCGCGCGGTCGATTGCGCCACCTAATTTCAGTTGTTCGTGCAGTGTTCGTTCGGTGTATACCAACTTGTCGGCAGGCGAATACACCTCATAGCCGTGTTGGTGGGTACATTCAAAGGTTATATTGGTGGTTTCGCTATTCCTGCCAAACGTATAGGACACAGGAGTAGGCGTGATGACGAAAGCAGGCAACGGCACTTTGTGATAGGAGTGGCGCAGGATGAAGGTTTTTGTTTCGTATCTTGTCTCATTTGGGTCGTCTTTCTCTCTAAAGACAGCCACGAGGTTGTCTGTGAGGTCAATCCAGTTGCCTGCACCATCCGTCATATTCATTGGGCTGGTGCCGATAGGAGTGAGAGTGACATCACAGGTAAGTGTATCAGCGCCCACTACAGGGGTGTTCGATACAGATAATAGTGGACGCTTGGTGATTGCCTCGGGATTGTCATATGTACCTGCTTGGGCGGATAATATAGCGTTGCTATTATTATTGCTTTCCCATTGGAAGGAAATGGAGTAGAGTTCTATCTTGGAGGGGGGCGTAGTAGTTGATAACTGGATTGTCGAATGGCTTTCGCCCTGACGAGGCACGCAATAGTAATAGGTTTGTGCGGGGGTACGCGTGACCCAGAATTGCAGGGTATCTGCCTGGTCGGCAACTTCTTCTTCATTTTTAGCCAACTCGAAGTGTAGCACAGGCGAACTGAACGTACCCGTCAAGCCACCTTGCTCTTCTTTGTACTCCCATTTTTCGAGGGTGAGGAGGGTGGTGTTTGAGGAATAATTGGTATTATTTTGCCTAGACAAGTTCCAAGAACCAGTTCCCCAATTGGAACTTTGATAGTTGATATAATAATATCTTCGGATACCGCTACCTGCATCATAATACAATCGTCCTGTTGTCTCGTTGGGAATATTATTTACCAAACCGTTGGTGCCAAATTGGAAGGCAGAAGGGGTGGCTGCTAATGCAAGCGAGGTATTGCTGCGAGCCAAACCTGCATTTTTGTTTGCTTCGCTTGCAGCGACGCTCGTAAAAGAATATTGATCGTTACTAATCGTAACCTTCCACAATATGGCTGTAGTGAGAGTGGCATTTTCCATCGAAACGGTAGTAATACCATTATTATTGGCATTCACCGCCAAGTAGTAGTTATTCGAGGATATGGTAATAATGTCACCGTTTTGTATTTGCGCGAAGGTGTTGCTGACCAGAGCAATTAGGGCGCAGAGGGTGAGGAGAATATGTTTTTTCATATGCTTAGGGTTTGAGTGGGTTAACGGATTTGAGTTTTCGTATGTAAGAAGTCAGACAACGCCCTATGGTATAGAGGCATGCCAGCAGCAATATCGGGAACAGGGGCTCTCCAATGGGCGAAGCAAACTCTGAGTCGGTCTGTCCTGTAGGTGGTACATACCCACCCTGCGTAGAGTCGGGGAATTGAATGCCTGCTCGCATTTGGGGCAGGAATGTAGATGCTACACTCTGGGATACCTGTTGGTGAATATCCACAAAAGAACTGGTGCCTGTCGTAGAATAGGCATTCCAATTGTCAGAGTCATAAGTGGCGGTTGAAAACGAGTGTACCTCTTTGTCGGAAGTTAATACGGTAAAGGGGGAGTTAGAGGCATGGGTGTCCTGACTCCCGCTATTCGTAAAACTTTCTCTAAAAGAGAATCCTTTATAAGAGTTACTATACGATACTTCGTTGTCAAACATGTTTTTAATAAAATCGAAAAAATGCGTGCAAAGATACAACTTTTTTACGAGAACGAAGTTCTATATTCGCAAATAAGTGTTTCATTTTGGCAAAATATCACTTTTCTTATGATTTTTGCAACAATTTTTAAGATATAAATGGGGGTTTTAAGGGCAAAATCGGGTGATTGGCACAAGATCGCATAAACATGGGCACCCGAATAGCATTCGGGATAATGAACATAGAAATGGAGATAGAACGGCGAAAAACTGGCACATTCAACAAGAGACCGCCTACGCGCGGAGCGCAAGAAAAACGGACGGAAGAGAACGGAGGACACACGGCGAGCTACCGCCGTGTACAGAACAGCCAATAGGAGCAAGGGTACAGTGTCTTGTCTCTCATAGAGATTCCTTAGGTGGGGTATTCACGGGGTATACGTGGGATATTCGTGGGGTATTCATGGGGTATACGTATGTATCGGGTATGTGTCGGGAATGTATCGGGTATGTGTCGGGAATGTATAGAAAGATATGAGGAGGGGAAAATGAGAAAAAAATGATATTTTTAGCGAAAAAAATTTGGTAGTATCGGGGAAATTTAGTACCTTTGCAGGCGAAAGCGATTTGCACTACCAAAATTATAGAAGATTTAGGGGTATGCGCTACCAAAATTATAGAAAATTATAGAAAATTAACCAAAATTAAAAGGAATTTATAATAAACAATATAGACAATCAGGTTTAACAATATAAATAATTATGGCAAAAGTTCTTCTTGATGCTCCTGTAGCAGCGGTGGCTGGAGCGATATCTAAACATCAACAAGTGATTTACCGTATGCGCAATGGTCGTACCCACGCATACGTAGTTGCCCACCCTAACGAACAACCACCATCGGAAACACAAAAACGCAACTCATCGCTGTTTGGTCAGATTTCCAAACAAGCATACGCCGAAATGGCGGATATAGAGAAACGCGCAGTATGGGAGAAAGAGTTCGCTGCATACACAAACAAGCACAATCCATCGTACAAACGACCCTCTGCCTCCAATGAACATTTGCCCTATTCATCGCGCCGCAAGCCAGTAATCACCACACTATACGGGTATATATTCCATGTACTATACACCCAAGCGAAAGAACAGAAATAAAACAACAAGAATTATTTTAATCAACAACTTAAACAACTTAATCCAACAACATTTGCGCGCAAAACAACACATTGCGCGCTCATGGGAAATATTAGTAATAATCGTCTTATGTCAAAAATCACTCCTTCTTCGCCATTTGCCTCAATCACGGGCAAGTTCATCAGCAATGAGCGCATCTATATCCGTGCCAACAAGCACACGGGACAATTATACGGCATTGGCATGGATTACCCCAATCGCGTGGACAACCCCACCGAGGCACAACAACAAGCGCAAGCGCGCTTCCGCGACACGTGGAAAGAGGTGGACACGCAACTGGCAGACCCCACGCAACGCGCAGAGTACGAAAGACAGTTTCGCCTGCATGTAACACAAGCGCGAAAGAAGAAGAAACAGCCATGTGCATCGCTGCGCACGTTTGTGTTTAGATTGTTGTATCCAAAGAAATAAAAGGGATATTTAAGACAACAACATAAACAACATAAATCAACAACACATTGCGCGCAAAACAACACATTGCGCGCTCATGGGAGAAAAATAAGACTATTATCAATCAACAACAATATTAGAACCAACAATAGAGACAACTATTCCGTGGGAAAGAATAGAGAAGAACGACAATGGCGACAATTTCTTATCTCGCATTCACTCGAACGATTATTTCCGCTCGCAATCAATAACCCTGCGAGCGGTAAGGGAAATGAATTAAGACAATAGCATGAATTTCACGTATCTGACATCTGTACTCTACCTCGTGATATTGGGCATACATGTGTTCATGCAATTGGCTGCTGCTTCATTGATCTATATCAAACACCATACACCCAACAATCATAGGTGGTACTACATATTCATCTTCTTTGCCGCTTCAGCCATTTCAAGCGTCATTGAAATAATCATGGCATTTGACAACAGCAATATACTGGAGTCATACAAACTGTTCTCACCCATTATCGTTGTCCCCGGATTCTACATTTTCTTCTTGGTTTGGTGCTATATCGCTGAATTGATACGCCCACATTGGCTCACCGTAAAACGAGCCCTACTGATACTACTACCATCGCTGATAATGGCCACAGCTATCGTTGTACTAAGCGCAATGAGCGAGATTCGCAATATCTACAGTATCGCGCAACTGAGGACACATATTTCGGAACCCGAGGTGTATATTAGACTCGCCTTTGTAGCCCTATTCATCCCCTATTGCGTTGGACTGATATACATGCGATACAAGCACAACAATCCTGCTATACAAAAATATATAGACTTGCTCATCGTTTGCCTCGTTATGATAGTTTGCTCCTATATAGCCAGTCGCTGCATGCAGTACTTTGTAGGATACATCATCCACGAGGTCTTTTATCTAATAATCTCCGTATTCATCGTCTATGCCGAGCATTATGAGCGACTGCATGTACCGCTGGAAAAAGTGCGCGATTATTACGCCGCTGCCGAAACACCCGAGACCACACAACAGACTATCAGTCATGTGGCTCAAAAACTGCAGAAGTTGATGGACGAACCTGAGATATGGAAAGACCACGAACTGACAGGAGATAAGATTGTACATAACGTGGGAACCAATAGGTCCTATATCCAATTGGCAGCCAAAGAGTTGGGATTCGAAAGTCTGTCGGACATGCTGCATCGCCGACGCATCGACTACATATGTCAATGTCTGTTGACCAACCCCAACGCCAATGTACAAGACCTGTTCTACGATGCAGGCTATCGGTCGCGCGCTACAGCATGGCGAAATTTCACGAAAATCGTAGGATATACGCCAACTGAATTTATAAAGATTGGAAATTACCCCCCCCCCGAAAACAAAAAGATAAGTGAATGATATACAAACACTTATAAAGAACACAACAAATTAAAGACAACAAAAACAACTATTCTGGAATTGTATGAAAGAGACCATTATTTTAGCGATAGAATCGAGTTGCGATGACACCTCCGCAGCCGTTATCCGCGACGGGATACTGCTGAGCAATGTTACCGCCTCACAAGGTGTACACGAGGAGTTTGGAGGCGTTGTACCCGAACTCGCCAGCCGTGCGCACCAACTGAATATAGTACCCGTGGTGGATGCAGCGTTGCGTAGAGCCGACGTGCGTGCAGACCAACTGAGCGCCATCGCCTTCACACGCGGACCTGGACTATTGGGCAGCCTGCTGGTAGGAACAAGTTTTGCCAAAGGATTGGCACTATCACAAAACATACCTCTGGTGGAAGTGAACCACCTGCAAGCGCATATTTTGGCCCATTTCATCGAGACTATTGGCGATAGGCAATTGGCTATGGGCAATAGGGAGAAGGCTCCGAGTTTTCCGTTCTTGTGTTTGTTGGTGAGTGGAGGTAATAGTCAAATAGTACTGGTGAAAGACCATTACACGATGGAGATAATCGGGCAGACAATAGATGATGCCGCAGGCGAAGCATTCGACAAGTGCGCCAAGATAATGGGACTGCCCTACCCCGGCGGACCATGGATAGACAGACTTGCCAAAGAAGGGAATGCCGAAGCATATCAATTCAGCAAGCCACATATACCCGAATACAACTACTCCTTCTCGGGACTGAAGACCTCGTTCCTCTACTTCCTGCGCGATAATCTGAAAGAAAACCCCGATTTCATCGAGGAAAATAAGGCAGACCTTTGCGCATCGCTGCAAAAAACAATTATCGATATTCTTATCAATAAACTGAAGAAAGCAGCCAAAGATTTGGGCGTGAAAGAGATAGCCGTAGCCGGCGGCGTGAGTGCCAATAGCGGATTACGCAATGCACTCATAGACTTAGGCAAACGCCATCGATGGAAAGTGCATATCCCACCATTTGCCTACACGACAGACAATGCTGCGATGGTGGCACAAGCAGGATACTACAAGTACCTGAAAGGCGAGTTTTGCCCTGTGGACGCCGCGCCATACGCGAAAACCCGCATATAACTCAACCACCGACGAGCACGGACAAGCACGGAAACACGGAATAAAAATTATTAAAAACGAATGACGAATGAAAGATTGGAAAAGAAATATTGCTCCGTATGTGGACATACTATTGTTCGTGGTGGCGTTGTTAGCAGCGAACTTCTTTTGGAAGTTTACCGTACTGGGCGATGAGGGAGGCGAACAAGTTACATGGTTCGGCATGGACATTACACAACCCTTTGACTTCCTCGCTGCACATATAGCGGATGCCGTATATTGGGTGGTACAGCTGGTACGCGATACCATTCATCAACTGCCAAACAACATATTACGCTTCGATAGTGGCTCAAGCGTGCGCATCGTGTGGAGTTGCACCGCGCTGAAACAAGCATTCATCTGGCTGATTATCATGCTGGTGGCACGAGGCAAATGGCTCAGAAAACTGTGGTTTATCCCATTAGGGTTTGTGGCAATATACCTATTCAATATCCTGCGTATCGCACTCATCACTATCATCATAGAATATCACCCCGAATTGTTTGAGTTGATGCACACCTATGTATTCAAATACCTCTTCTACTTGATGCTCTTCGGTATGTGGGTGTGGTGGACAAATAGCCTATCAGGCATGCCCAAGCAACGCGACTTCAATCCTCCCACAGTGGACGGAGACGAAGATGCAGCGTACCCTATTCTATGATAAAATGCCATAGAATACGGAAAGAAAATACCGATGAATTGGGCGAAAATCGCTATTCTTTGGCGAAATACTTTGTGTAGTTATCAATAAACAACTGCACGGCTTCGGGCAATGGTCCGTAGTATTCGCCACCCGAAGCATTGGCATGACCACCACCACCGAAAATATCCTTAGCAAACACATTCACAGGACGGTTGCCCTGACTGCGGAGCGAGATCTTAATCTTGGTCTTACTACCACCAGCTAATGCCACTTCGGTAGGATTGACCTTATCCTCGCGCATAAAACAAGAATAGTAAACATCCTTGATTTGCAAAGGCAAATTAACAATGCCCTCCGCATCGCCCGACTGGAAATTGAAACGATACAACTCCTTGCGACTCAAATAGATAAGAGCCGTATGATGCTCTGGAAAAATCCTCATCTTACTATACAAACAATACCCCATCAGACGCATACGGTCAGCCGAATAAGCATTGAAGACGCGGTTGTAAATCTCATCCTTATTCACGCCCAATGACACCAAATCGCCCACAATCTGATACATCTCGGGGTAATTGGAATTGAAGGAGAAATTGCCCGTGTCGGTCATCATGCCCGTGTAGATGCAGGTGGCTATTTCTTGGGTATTGGGTATTGGGTATTGGACGCCCTGCGGGCTATTGGATATTGGCGACAGGCTGGTGATTAGGCGATAAACAAGTTCGCAGGTGGAGGGGGAAGAGGGATATGACAGGGTCAAATCGGGGAAAGAAGCAGGGTGAAGGTGATGGTCAATCATCATCTTCTTACAAGGGAGCGTGAGCAGTTTATCGCCCAACGAACCAATACGCTTTGGATCGTTGAAATCGGTGCAAATCACCAAATCTGCATGGTCGAGAAGAGCATCCGCCTCCGCACGTTGGGTTTCGTAGATAATATCTTGGTCGGCCTTAGGCAGCC
Source organism: Bacteroidales bacterium (assembly GCA_015061165.1). Lineage (GTDB taxonomy): Bacteria > Bacteroidota > Bacteroidia > Bacteroidales > Paludibacteraceae > Colicola. The sequence goes on along the minus strand of SUXC01000019.1, from coordinate 19,577 downwards.
ATGCCAAAAAATCGGGAAAAGCGTTCGGCACAATCACCGCAACTTGTTTTCCTTGCGCTTCCAAAAAGTGGCGCATCGCCAAGGATGACCCCATAGCATCGCCATCAGGGGACATATGCGTAAGGATAACCACATTATTCGACTGATTGATAAGTTCTTGCGCAGCCTTAACCTCCGCGTCTGAGAAAAAAGATGTAAGCATTGTCATGGTCATTTGTGTGAAATTTGCTGCAAAAGTACTATTTTTTTTGCATATATCAAATTTTTTTTGTAACTTTGCACGCTTTATGTGAATTTTGAATTTTGAATTACGAATTTTGAATTAAAAAAATAAAGAAAACAATGAAAAAAGTATTTCTATCAATCATCCTGTTGGCGGGAGCCATGATGGGCTTCGCGCAAGAAGACAAAGTACTGATGACCATCAACGGCGAACCCGTGATGTTGTCGGAGTTCATGTACATCTATGAGAAAAACAATCAAGAAACAAGTCTTGAAAAGAAATCGATGGAAGAGTATTTGGACCTCTTTATCAACTTCAAACTGAAAGTAACTGAAGCCATCGCCCAAGGCGTGGACACCACCGAAGCCTTCAAGAAAGAGTTGGCAGGCTATCGTGCGCAAGCCACTCCAAAATACATGCAAGATAACGAGGCCGTTGATAGTCTTGTACAACTGAGTTACAACCGTCAAGCCAACGTGCGCCGTGCTGCACATATCGCTATCCAATGTCCTGCAAGTGCAGACTCTGTGGCAGAAGCAGAGGCATTGGCGAAAATCAACCTTGCCCGCGAGCGCGTAACCACTGGCGTGGAGAAGAAAGTGAAGAGAGGTCGCAAGTGGGTAGCAGTACGCGAGGCAGAAGCGTTTGCCGATGTGGCTCGTGAGATGACCGAAGACCCCGCAGGCAAAGAGAACGGTGGCGAACTGGGTTGGATACAAGTGTTCCGCTATGTGTATCCATTCGAAGATGCAGTATATAACACCCCTGTAGGCGAAGTAACCGAAGTCTTTCGTTCGCCATACGGTTTCCATATCGCCTTGGTAGAGGAAGAACGCCCATACGAAGAAGTGCATGCAGCACATATCATGAAGATGATGCCTCGCGGAACAGAACAGACAGCATTGGACGCCAAGAAAGACATTGATAGTCTATATCAAGTAGTATTGGCAGGCGCAGACTTTGCCGAAGTAGCAACCGCCCACTCCGACGACAAAGGTAGTGCCGTGCGCGGTGGCGATTTGGGCTGGTTTGGCAGAGGCATGATGGTACAACCATTCGAAAACATCACCTTTGACATGCAACCCGGCGAAATGAGCGAGCCTTTCCCAACACGCTTTGGTTGGCACTTTGTGAAACTGTACGACAAACGTGGCATTCAACCATTGGACAGCATGCGCCAACAACTGCTGATGCAAGTGAAACGCGATGTGCGCTACCAAGAGGCAGAAAAGAGTTTTATCAAGAAGACACGCGCAGAATACAACCTGCCAACAGAGATGAGCGATGAGGAAGTAAAAGCATACGCTGATGCACACTTGGAGGAGAAATATGCCGACCTGCGTAACTTGGTACGCGAGTATCACGACGGCATCCTACTCTTTGACGTATCACTGCGTGAAGTGTGGGACAAAGCCAACAAAGATACAGAAGGATTGGCTGCCTACTTCAAAGCAAACAAGAAAAACTATACCTGGGACGAGCCACGCTACAAAGGATATATGATTTACGCCAAAGATGAGAAAGTGGCAAAAGCAGCTAAGCAAATCATCAAAACTGCCAACGCGGACTCGGTGATGAGCTATATCAACCAACGTATCAACGTGGATAGCGTACAATATGTGAAAGTGGAAAAAGGTTTGTGGGTAGCAGGCAAAAACGCTGCTGTGGACAAGTACGGATTCAAAAACAAAACAGCAGAATACACCCCAAGCGAAGAGTTCCCTGTAGTAGTGCCTGTGGGCAAAGTAATCAAAGCACCACAAGAATACACCGACGTGCGCAGCCAAGTTACCACCGATTATCAAGACCATCTGGAGAAACAATGGGTGGCTACACTGCGTGAGAAATATCCAGTGGTGGTGAACGAGGAAGTGTTGTGATTGGGAATCGGGAGTCGGGAGTCCGATGCGGGAATCGGAAATAACGATGAGAGTTTGGAAAGGCATAGCGATAGTGGCAGCAGTGGTACTGGTAAACGTATTGGTGCACCATTTCGTGGTACGTTGGGACATGACCAACGACCGTCGCTATAGCATTGCACCCACTACCCGCTCACTCATACAATCCTTGGACGCTCCACTGCAAGTAACTATTCTGCTTGACGGCGAACTAAATGCAGGTTTTCAACGCTTGCAACGCGCTACAATAGAGATGGTGGAAGATTTGGAGGCTATTGGATATTGGCAATTGGGTATTGAATATCGGGTGTCGGCGGAAGAGGTGCCCAAAGGGTTGTCGCCAACCGTTATTCATGAACGCACCCACAAAGGACAAACAGCACAAACGACAGTGTATCCATATGCACTGATTACCTACAAAGGGAAAACAGCCGTGGTGGAACTACTGCGCAATAATCGCGGACTGAGCGGCGAGGAGAACCTTAATCATAGCATTGAGAACCTGGAGTTTGCATTTGTAGAAGCCATACACTCGCTTGCCCGAGAGAGTGTAGAAAAAATTGCCTTCCTCGAAGGACACGGCGAATTGTCAGAAGCAGAAGTTTTTGACCTCAGTCAAGCCCTATCTCATTACTACCAAATAGACCGTGGTACATTAGGCAATGAGACAGGCGTATTGGATGAGTATCGCGCAGTGATTATCGCTGATCCACAACTGCCATTCTCAGAGAAAGATAAGTATATCTTAGACCAATATCTGATGCAAGGCGGGCGTATATTGTGGGTGGTGAACGGAGTGCGATTCTCCGAACAAACACTATCAGAGAATGGTATGACCCCCGTTATTCCGTTGGAACTGAACATCTCGGATATGTTGTTCCGCTATGGTGTGCGTATCAATCCTGCTCTGGTGCAAGATTTGCAGTGTCTGCCAATGCCTGTGGATGTGTCGGACAATCCACAACAGCCCAACTGGCAACCTATGCCTTGGACATACGCACCATTGCTGCTGACCTCGCAAGCCTCACCTATCACCCGCAATATCATGCAAGTGAGTGCCACCATGGCATCGTGTATTGACTTTGTGGGCGGAGAAGATGGACTGCAAAAGACCGCCCTACTCGCCACCTCATCGAATAGCAAACTGACAGGCACACCTGCTACGGTAGATTTGAGTTTATTCAATGGGACAGAAAGTGAGTTTCAATATGCCTTTGTGCCTGTGGCAGCCAGCATAGAGGGAGTATTCCCATCGCTGTATGCCCATTTATTGCCCCCCGAAGACCTACAACTGCACGCCCCCCTGCGCAAAACAAGCGAACCTACCAAACAGATAGTCGTGGCAGCAGGTAGCACCATTCGCAACGAATGGCAACAAGGACAACCATTACCATTGGGCTATGATAGATACACCCAAACACAGTTTGGTAATCGCGATTTCATGGTGAATGCAGTACTCTACCTCACCGATGATACAGGGTGGATGGCACTGAGACAAAAGCAAATAACCCTGCGCCTACTGAACGACCAACGCGCCAGAGAAGAACGCATAACAGCACAAGTGGTAAGTATCATTATGCCACTAACCATATTGGCTATCATAGGAATAGCCGTTATAGGAATACGTAAAAAGCGATATACAAAACAACGATGAAAATGATACGCACATATTTCACACTATGCTTGGCACTGATAGCATGGGCTATGCCTGCGAAAGCAGAAAAATTGGATTATCCGTTGGATACTATCAACGGACAAGTATATTATCGCTACACGGTGGAGCGTAGCGTGGGTCTATACCGTATCAGTGTGAATTTTGGCGTAACACAAGAGGAGATTCTGAAAGCCAATCCACATCTGCAACACCAAGGACTAAGATACGAAGAGGTCATTCTGATTCCTGCTAAAGGGCTCAGCGTGGATACTGCAGCCACACCCGTTGTCAAAGCTAAATCTGAGCGTTCCACCATCACTCAACCCACACGAGCAGAGAAAATAAAAGAGAAAAGAAGAAAACGCTTGGTGCTGTTCGATGATAACAAATCCATAAACAAAGAATCAATCAGCAACAAATCCATAGGCAAGGAAGCAAAATCATCGGAAAAAGTGGTGGCAGAACCCGTGGTAGCAGACACATTGGTAGCAGTAGATACCGCCCGCGTGGACTCGCTGCCAAAAATAGATAGCACTGCTGTTCGATTGGCGTTGCTACTGCCCCTGCATGCCGATGCAATCAAACGCGAAAAGAACATGGAACGTTTCTATGATTTCTATGCAGGCGCTCTGATTGCTATCTATGAGGCACAAGCCAAAGGACACATGCTGGAGGTATTCACCTACGATATTGGCAAGACCGCCAATCGCACCCAAGAGATATTGCAACAACACCCTGAGATACGCCAAATGGACGCGGTCATTGGTCCTGCCTATTCGCAGCAAGTGGCCATGGTCATGGATTCGTTGGCTGAGGATAGTGTGCGTCTGCTGATACCATTTCTCTCACGCGTAGAGGGGATACAGAACCATCCTAATGTCTATAAGTTTAACCCTTCGGAGCAGATAGAGGCGGATACTATAGCCCGTTACTTGGCACAGAAGGGCAACAGCATTAATTGCGTATTGATTGAGTCGAAAGAGGGAGAAGTCATCCCTTCGGGCATCAAGGCTCTGCATGCCGCATTAAAACGCGAACAAGTGCCTACCACCACTATCTCTTTGCGCGCACTACTCACCGACTCGATAGGGGGAGGTCTGCGCAGCGATGTGGAGAATATCGTAGTCTTTAACACCGAGCGATATGCCAACCTGCAAACGGTTATGCCGCATCTGATAAAAGCCTCTGCAAACTATCGTATCACGTTGTACTCGCACTACTCATGGCAGTCGGAGAAAATCATCCTGCCACAACTGTATGTTTCCGTATTCACGCAGGAGCCTTTTGTTCCTCAATCGTATCAGGCACTTTTCGACAAGTATTTTGCTCATGAACTCAGTTCTGAACAACCACGATACGACCTGTTGGGCTATGACCTGACGAGTCATCTGCTACAGGCTCTGCATCAGCAAAAATCTGCTGAGCAAGTAGCACCTACTACACTACTCATCAACAATATTTGGGAGGGTGTTCAATCCAATATCCGCTATCAACAGACTACCGAAAACGGAGGATACGAGAATCATCTCATTCATATTATTCATCAATGATGCGCCTACGCCACATATTCATCACCATATTGCTGCTCATACTGAGCATAACCGTTAGTGCGCAACCACGTTTGCGTACACCCGAGATGTATGTGGGCGTGCATGCGGGGGCTATGGCATCCACTATGCTCTTCAAACCCAATATAGCGAATATAGACATTATGCAATCGCCATTAACCATAAACGGCGGATTGGTCTTTCGCTATGCAGGGCATAAGGTATGTGCGATTCAGACAGAACTAAACTATATGCAACGCGGATGGCGCGAGACAATCACGCTCGGGCAGACGACTATGGACTATACCCGTCAGTTGGACTATATCGAGATTCCGCTGCTTATGCACCTGTATTTTGGCAAAGAGCGTTTTCGTGGATTCTTCAATTTAGGTCCACAGATTGGATATTGTATTCGTGATGTGGCGACTCCCCTGCCTGAAGGTGTCACTGCACCGCATTACCTGCCTATTGATAAGCCTTTCGATTGGGGACTGGCAGGCGGATTGGGTTGCTACTACCGCACACGGCATATCGGACTATTCCAACTGGAAGCGCGATTCAACTTTAGCATGGGTACGACATACAACAACCGCAAAGTGGATTACTTTAGTCAGTCCAACGCGATGAACCTGAGCCTCAACTTTGCCTACCTATGGGAAATCAAAATCAAATAACAACTACTAAAACTACTGAACTTCAAAACAACAACATAACATGGGAAAAATTATTTCATTAGCAAACCAAAAAGGTGGTGTCGGCAAGACCACAACTTCCATCAATCTGGCAGCTGCATTGGCTGCAGAAGGCAAAAAAGTACTGCTCATTGATGCTGACCCACAAGCCAACACTTCATCGGGATTAGGTGTGGAAATACGCGAACTCGAAAATACCATTTACGAGTGCTTGGTTATGGGTATCGACCCCAAAACGGCTATTACATCTACTTCACGCCCTAACCTTGACCTTATCCCATCGCATATCGACTTGGTGGGTGCAGAGATTGAGATGCTGAACATTGACAATCGAGAGAATATATTGAAAAACGTATTGGCTCCGTTGCGTTCGGCATACGACTATATTCTCATTGACTGCTCGCCTTCATTGGGATTAATCACTATCAATGCGCTCACCGCCAGTGATAGTGTTATCATACCCGTACAATGCGAGTTCTTTGCCCTCGAAGGTATTGCCAAACTGCTGAATACGATAAAGATTATCAAGTCTAACCTCAACCCAACGTTGCGTATTGAGGGTTTCTTGCTCACTATGTACGATGGTCGCTTGCGCCTGTCTATGCAGGTGCATGATGAGGTGCGCCGCCACTTCGGCGATTTGGTTTTCAACACGGTTATTGCCCGCAATGTACGCCTCAGCGAAGCACCCAGCCACGGAATGTCCGTACTCGAGTACGACAAAAATAGCAAAGGTGCAAAAAACTATATTAACTTAGCCAAAGAACTTATCAGGAGGAGCAACGCATGAAAAAATCATTAGGACTTGGACGGGGATTGGACGCACTGATTGACACCACCCATATTGCCACAGCAGGTTCGTCCTCAATCAGCGAGATTGCATTAGACAAGATCTACCCTAACCCCGATCAGCCTCGTCGCACATTCGATGAAGAGGCACTACAAGAGTTGGCTCAGTCCATCAAAGAGCATGGTGTCATTTCGCCTATCACACTGCGCAAAGATGCCGACAAGCGATATATGATTATCGCAGGTGAACGCCGTTTCCGTGCTTCTAAAATAGCAGGATTGAGTGCTATCCCTGCCTATATCCGTACTGCCAAAGATGAGCAGGTGATGGAGTGGGCACTCATTGAGAATATACAACGCGAAGATCTGGATGCCATAGAGATAGCCTTGGCATATCAACGCCTGATGGACGAGTATAACCTCACACAAGAGCGTATGTCGGAGCGTGTGGGTAAAAAGCGCGCTACGGTTGCCAATTATCTCCGCCTGCTCAAACTGCCTGCGGAAATACAACTCGGTATCAAAGAGAAGAAAATCGACATGGGACATGCGCGCGCAATCCTGGGTTCGCCTTCGCCTGAACAACAACTCAATATCTACAAACGTATTTTGCAAAACGGACTATCCGTGCGCAAAGTAGAAGAACTGGTCAGCGACACCAAAACGGCAAAAAAAGAAAAGAAAAATACTCCAACTTACTCCACACAAGAAGCACTATTAAAGGAGAAGTTAGGAGGCAATGTCAAAATTGTAGGACAAAAGATTACTATCTCTTTCCGCAACGAAGAAGAACTGAACTTTATCCTCCAACATATCCATTGAAACGACTGCTTATCTACATATTAATCATCTGTTGCGCATTGCCCGTCTTGGCACAAACAGATAACGACTCTATTTATCTGTCCGATTCCATTCCGCTTACGCAGAAAGAAATCGACAGACTTTTTTGGAAGCCTGACCCCATGCGAGCCGTTTGGTTAGGAGCCGTGTTACCCGGAGCAGGACAGATATACAACCGCAGTTATTGGAAACTGCCTATTGTCTATGGTGGTTTTATGGGGTGTATCTATGCCGTTACATGGACCAACAACCAGTATATTGGCTATAAAGACGCATACCGCGACATCTACTACGATATTCAGAATGATGCAGTCAGCGACAGCCCCGACAAGTCGTACAACGCTATCCTACCCGAAGGCTATACCATTCAAAGCATGGGTGGCGCCAGCACCTACAAGAACCGCTTGAAAGAATGGCAAAACGCCTCGCTTCGCAATCGCGACTTGTCGATTCTGGTTACTGTTGCCGTGTATGCTTTGTCGCTGATTGATGCCTACGTGGATGCACAATTATTCGATTTTGACATATCCAACGACCTATCGCTGAATGTCAGTCCGCAAATATATTATGACATGCAAAACCAACGAACAGCCGAAGTAAAACTTGCTATATCATTCTAATGAAAAATCTTCTTTTTATATTCCTTCTGAGTGCCACGAGCCTTTATGCGCAAGATAGCATAGCGGTTCAAGACACCTGCCCATCGCCAATACCCAATAGCCCGCAGGGCGTCCAATCCCCCCAAGACACAGCTATCTTTTTCGATGAGTTATTAGCAGCCATTGACACGACCGAATGTACCTCCGACACGCTTATCACAGAGTTGCCCGATTCCGTGTATAAGACCCGCCTACAGGCATTGCCCTTCGTGATTGAAGTGCCTTATAATGAGGTCGTTCGCCGATATATATTGCGTTATGTGAAGCACAGTCCTCGCCAGTTGGCGAGCCTGCAAAGCAAAGCGGAATACTATTTTCCGATTTTCGAGGATATATTAGGTAAACACGAACTGCCTTTTGAACTCTGCTATTTACCTGTGATAGAATCTGCACTCAATCCTCAAGCACGTTCTCACATGGGCGCAGTAGGATTGTGGCAATTCATGCCCGCCACAGGCAAGAAATATGGTTTGGAGATCAACTCGCTCATTGATGAACGCATGGACCCTATCCGCAGCACCGAGGCAGCGTGCAAGTTCCTCAAAGCGTTGTATAATATCTTTGGCGATTGGAACTTGGTGATTGCAGCCTATAATTGCGGTCCAGGCAATGTGAACAAAGCCATTCACCGTGCTGGAGGCAAACGCGATTTCTGGAGTATCTATCCGTTCTTGCCAAAAGAGACACGCGGGTATTTGCCTATCTTCATTGCAGCGGCGTATGTTATGAATTATGCGGATGTACATGGTATATGTCCCGCTAACGACAATCTATATCCTATTACAGACACAATCGTTACCTCCGAACGTCAGCACCTCAAGCAGATTGCTGCCAATCTGAGTGTTACATTGGAAGAGTTGCGCCGTTTGAATCCACAATACGCTCGCGACATTATTCCAGGGGGCAAAGAGTACGCATTGTGCTTACCTATGGCTATTTCAGGTGCGTATATTGACCAACAAGACACTATTTTGGCATACCAAGCCAAAGAGTTGATTCACAACCGTCGTGCGGAGATTGACCTCATGCAACGCACAGGACTGAATGGAGGCTACAGCGTGAATGGGGTTACGTATTATAAGATTAAGCAGGGCGACACGTTGGGTGGCATTGCTGCCAAGTTCCGTGTGAGTGTCAAACGCCTAAAATCGTTCAACGGTCTGACCTCAGACATGATACGCGCAGGCAAAACCCTCAAAATTCCGAATGTATAATGGCAAGTGAGAAGGTATATTATTCTATGACCGAAGCCATCGAGATGACGGGGCTTGCTGCGAGTACGTTGCGGTTGTGGGAGAAGCATTTTGACCAACTCAGTCCGCGCAAAGATGGTCATGGTAATCGCTATTACACAATGGCGAACATTGACCTTATCAAGCAAATTAAGTACTTGCGCGATGAGATGCATATCACACGCATAGAGGCTATTCGCCACGAACTCAAACAGGGCAAACGCCAAGCCGACTTCCGCCAACGCGCAACAGATATTCTCCTGCGTGTCCGCGCGGAATTAGTGGAGATACGTAGTAAGGTTTAATCGCTTTTGTTACTAAAATGAGATATAGTACTCTATATATACATTATCAGAAAAATGACAACTATCAAAATTGTTAGCAACCTCAAATTACATCCTCAAAAAGGTCTTTTATCAAAGTATAGTGCTGGGAAATGGGTAAATGCACATTATCAATAGGCACTACCTACCACGTTCGGGCATACGCCATTAACTCCGAAGGCATGACCTACGGCAAAGCGATAGAGGTAAAACTATAAATAATGCTATATACTATCAACGAAAAATCGCCCAAAAGGCGATTTTTCTTGCATATATCAAAAAAAAGCAGTACCTTTGTGCGCTGAATACAATGTCAGATAACATTAACTAATACAATATATGAAAAGACTAATACTCATTCTTTCCTTTGTTGTGGGTGCTAATATGTATGCACAACATGGTACAATCAATATTCAAGCTAATTTAGATAGCACACTCAACCTTCAATATGCGATTGACACATTGGAGAGTTACCAAGTAGGACCAGGTATCATTTATACCCGTTTTAACATTACTGATTCCTATCGTACACGCCATTGCTATATATACGAAGTGGACTTGACCAACCCTTACAACACCGTAGAAGAAAGCCATAGTACCACCATGGGCAACACCGAGCGTATGGCTGATGCACACAAGCGATTGGATGCACCGAACCACCGATCTATTGGTTCAGTAAACTGTAACTTCTGGATTGTCTCTACCCAAGATGAAGGTCAATACAACAACCTTACTGGTGTACCATGTACGGGTCAAGTACGCAATGGCAAGATTGGCACCAATATCACCAATTGGAATATCGGACATGGCAATCCAGACCCCGTTTTCGAACGCAAACAAGATATCGGTTACTTGATGATTGATGACCAAAAGCGGGCACATATTGACCAATATTCGTGGGATGCACATATCGCTATTGGCGACAAACAAGCCCCATTCCACGAAGTCAATCGCAACCGCAACAATCCACAGGACAACGAGATAGTCATGTTCAACTCAGATTTGGGAACAAAAACCACTCTCACCAAGGACATCATTGATGCACGTTTGGGAACGAACCTACCTATGATTGAGGTATTGGTCAAATTAGAAGAGGATTGGGCTATCAATAAGATTTTGACTGCCGAAGTAATCAGCACCAATAATGTAGGTGGCACCAAAATCGAAGACGGCTATGCCGTATTCCGCGGACGAGGAGAGGGCATGACATTCTTGCAGAATGCACAGATTGGACAAAAGATACAGTTCATTATTGGTATGTATGAATCGTACACAGGCGAACGACCCAACATCCAGCAACTCAGTGCAGGCAACTGCTATGTGATGCGCGAAGGTCGCCTCACCAACCGCAATTGGAACGAGGATTACAACAACAAGAACTATCCTCGCACCGGTTTTGGTGTGAGCAAAGATCACAATACACTCTGGATGATGGTCATGGAGAAACCAGGCATGTACACCCATGAGATGGCATCTATCCTCCGCCACTTTGGTGCATGGGAGGCTGCGGGTGCCGATGGAGGCGGTAGTGCACAATTCAACTTGGGGGGACAAATCCTTAACTCTACCACCGAAGGTGTGCCTCGCGCAGTAGGAAATAGCATTTTCCTTTTCTCTACCGCTCCCGATGATAGTATCGTCACAGAAATGCGCACCACTTCCACCTTTATCCGCCTACCCAAATATGCAGCCATCAAGCCCGATTTCTTGGGTTATAATCAATACGGATTGCTGATTGATAAGCAATTACCAAATGTCAAATTAACCTGCTCACCTGAAACAGGATATATCACCGAAGATGGATATTTCGTGTGCCTCGGCAATGGTATTTTGACTGCTTCGTATGACAAAGCCTCACTGCCAATCGAAATCATATTGGTAGATGCTGCTGAACCAAAACTGCGCTTGGATAGCGTACTTCTCTCTACTGGTTGGGACTATCCTATTGAAATCAACGGCGAATTGGATAACAAACAATTCGACATGTTGCCTTCCGCTTTCACATGGACAGTGGATGACCCCGCTATTTGCCAAGTAGAAAATGGCATACTCAAAGGTCTCAAAAATGGTCGCACAACCATTCACGGCACTATCGGGGACATCACTTTGCATCTCATCGTAAAGGTAGAAGCACCCGAAAAGACCCCATATCTCTGGGAAAACATGATTGCCATTGCAGATCGTTGGACACTGAAAACAGCAAGCACCAAATGGAATACTGCATTCAACATCAACAGCAACGGTCTGGCTGAATTGTATCTCAATTATACAGGAGGACGTGCCGCCCATGTTACACTCACTGCTGATACCCTACTCTACTCAACACCGTATGCCTTAGAATTTCGCTTTACTCCACAAGATAGTTTGATTGAGAAAATTACTTTCCAATTCCAACGCCCAGGAGAAACAACCCTATACACATATAACCATATCGACCTCGTGGCAAATGAAGTTAATAGCATATTCATTGACTTCAACGAACTATTTGAGGTAACAGATGATCACGCTATTTATCCTATCGCACTAAAAACCATCAAGTTTACCCTCAACTCCAAAGCCGCTAAACAAGAATATCGTATTCCTATTGAGGGAATCTACCTGCACTACAAGGGTCTGCCAACTCAAACGACACACCTTGACTATCTGCTACAACCAGAAGCAGCAGAAAAAGTCTTACACAACGGACAATTATTAATCATTAAAAATAATAAAACTTTTAACATTTTAGGTCATGAAATCATTGAAAAGCATTAATCCTTGGCTTTGGGTACCTACCTTGTACTTCTTGGAGGGTATTCCCTATTTCTTAGTCAACAACATCTCCATGGTTATGTTTAACCAAATGGGTGTACCCAATGGCGAGATGTCATTCTTCACCACATTGCTTTATTTCCCTTGGGCACTGAAGTTCTTGTGGGCACCATTCGTAGATTTGATCAAAACTAAACGTTGGTGGTTCCTCACCATGCAATTCCTCATGTTGGGATTGGCAGTATTGACCATTTTCTCTATTCCTCATCCATCGCCTGAAGTTATCGCTGCTATGGGTACTGAGGTGAAGCTCTTTACAGGTGTATTGATTGCCTTCATCATTATGGCGTTTGCCAGTGCTACTCACGACATCGCAGCTGACGGATTCTATATGTTGGCACTCACCTCTGGTGTACAAGCGGAGATGATTGGCTGGCGTAGTGTATTCTACCGTCTTAGCAATGTATTCTGCAACTCTGCACTCATCGCTATCCCTGGTATCATCTACGACTGGACCATTAAGCAAGGCGAGGCTAATATGCCTATGGCATGGCAAGTAACCATGGTTATTACAGCAGTTATTTTTGCTATCATGGCAGTATGGCACGTATTCTTCACTCCACGTCCAGACACCGACAAACCTAATGCTGAGACCACAGCCAAAGATATCGTTACTGGTTTTGGTAAAGCCTTCGCTACCTATTTCACCAAACCTGCTCTTTGGGTGGCTATCGCCTTCATGCTTCTCTATCGTTTGCCAGAAGGCTTCCTCATGAAGATGATTTATCCATTCTTGCTCGGTGCACGCGAGACTGGCGGTTTGGGTATGACTATGCAAGAGTTAGGCGTTGTATATGGCGCTATCGGCGTGATTTTCTTGCTCCTTGGTGGTATTCTTGGAGGTTACTACATTTCTAAGGTAGGCTTGAAGAAGGCCTTCTGGTGGATGGCTCTCGCCATGACCCTTCCATGCTTGAGCTTTGTTTACCTCAGTATGTTCTTGCCAACCAACATGGTATATATCGCTATTGCTATAGCTATTGAGCAATTCGGCTATGGCTTCGGCTTCACCGCATATATGATGTATATGATGTTCTTCTCTGAAGGAGAGTTCAAAACCTCTCACTATGCTATCTGCACCAGTTTCATGGCTCTCAGCATGATTCTCCCTGGTTTGGTGGCAGGTTACATACAAGAGGCTATTGGTTACCAACACTTCTTCTGGATGGTGATTGCATGTAGCGTGGCTACCTTCACGGTAACTTTCCTTGCTCGCCGCATTGTAGATGCTAACTACGGTAAAAAATAATTTATAGAATGCAAATTAAACGTATCATACCGAACTCACTGACCTGCGCAAATCTTTTGTGCGGGTCGGTGGCGGTATATATGGCAACCCAAGAGCAGTTCCTCTTGACATTTGCCTTGATTATTGCAGGAGCCATCTTCGACTTCTTCGATGGAGCCTCTGCTCGTTGGCTGAAAGTGCCTTCTCCATTGGGCATACAATTGGATTCGCTCGCCGATGACATCACTTTTGGTCTCGCACCATCTATGGCACTCATGTGCTATCTTAAGCCCATTATTGGTTGGTGGTCGCTAATCGCCCTACTCATGGCAGCATTCTCCGCTTTGCGCTTGGCAAAATTCAATATTGATGAACGCCAAACGACCTCCTTCATTGGTCTTGCGACTCCACCCAACGCCATTTTCTGGGCATCGCTTGTCTGCTACCTCAATACCATCCCCCTTCCTGTTTGGGTACCATGGATATTGTTGGTTGGCAGTTTACTGAGTTGTTACCTACTCGTTAGCGAGATCCCATTCTTCAGTTTGAAATCCGCGGGGAAAGAAAAAATGCACATCATCATCTTTTCAATAGGATGTTGTTTTATTTTAGGTCCCTGCGCCACTATCGCCATCACCAACAAGCAAATCGCTATTGCAATCTTAGGTGGAGCAATATGTATATTGTGGTACATCCTATATAATTTTTGTACATTACGTCACAAATAATTCAAAATTAAAAATTACAAATTCATATTGCCTTTTTTAGTGCCAACACTTGTGTTGGCGCTCGTTTTAGGTACACTCTTGTTGTTTTTTCCTAAAGGCGATTTACACCTCTTGCTATGCCAACCGCATACGCCATTTCTTGATACGATAGTGCCTATCTTCTCCGATTTGGTGGATTGGTTACCTTACTTAATTGTATTCTTATTACTATTCTACCGCGCTGGTTGGGCAACCTTCCTCGCAAGCAACCTGCTACTCTCCACCCTCATCGTGCAACCTATCAAGCACCTCATCAATGCCCCACGTCCACTCACTTGGTTTGCGGAGAATATGCCTGATGTGGCACTCCCATTGGTGGACGGAGTAAAGATGAACCTTTGGCTATCCTTCCCTTCGGGACATACGACGACTTTCTTTGTGCTGTTTTTTAGCATAAGTATTATTCTTTGTACTGAAAACTGCAAAGGAAAGTATATCCTATCTTTTCTTTGCTTCCTTTTAGCCACTTTTGGTGCTTATACGCGAATTTATCTTTCACAACACTTTGCATTGGATGTGTTAGCAGGAATTTTGATTGCAAGTTTCACTACGATATTATTGTACTATTTCCTTGTTCAGAAGACCAAAAACACTCGATTTTGGGAATGGAATCTGCAAAAATTGAGAAAATAACACTTTTTTTGTTTTTTTTTGCCAAAATATTTGGTCATGTCAAAAAAAAGCAGTACCTTTGCACTCGCTTTCGGAAAGGAAGTAACTCAAATAAAATTGAGGGCGTTTAGCTCAGCTGGTTTAGAGCATCTGCCTTACAAGCAGAGGGTCGGCGGTTCGAATCCGTCAACGCCCACAAACAAACTGAAAGGACATCATTGATGTCCTTTTTTTGTTGCTTATAACAACAATAGTTTACTAATTTGGATATTGTAAGCGACAAAAAGGATAGGCTGCAAGCCTTTCAGTATGTTTGTGCTTTAATCCCCCGAAGGGTATAGGTATTGGGAGCGAAGCGAGACCAATCCGTCAACGCCCACAAGAGATTGGTTAACAAAAACGTTAACCAATCTTTTTTTTTGTTCACATTAGACTGATTTCCTACCTCAATTCATTTATCCGCAGCGTAGAGACCTCTTTATACGAATTTCCGTTGCTACTCAATTTGATTTTGTCACGGCAAAGCCGAGAACAAAAGCAAGGATATTTTATGTCCTTAAATTTTGCTGAACGCAAATGCGTTTTGCAAAATTTTATAGATCCTTAACAAGACGCACGGAATGCCCGTAGCTGCGACCGTTGAAGTTCGTGGACGCTTTGTTCGAGTAGAAGTAGAGGCAGTACGCGCTGTCGCTATCGCCCTCAGTGGCAGACCAATAGCGGCCGTAGATCTGCACGTGGTACACAAGGTCGCTGAAGCGGTCGCCAGCAGCGGGGAGGAAGACCGCACCTGCTGCCTCAAGCTTTGACCATTGATCTACAGTGAACGTTTGATACGCTGCGTAATAATCAACACCATAACTACTATGGAAACCTGACTTGAAAGTAATACCTGATGGACATGTCCAATTATCTGGCAACAAAATCAAACCATTTACACCATTCACTTGAGCTACACCCCTGAGAGAACTTGCATTCGGACGAGTATTTAGCAAATATTTCCACTCATTATAAGTCAACGTACGCCATGTATTTGGAGCATCACTACCAATCTTATTCGTACCCCAATCTACGAAAGAACCTGAGTAAACATAGTAAGCCGTAGAAGTACTTACACCAAATTTAGTAGAACTCGTACTCCAACCAAATAAATCAACCTTATCTGCCAAAATACCTATTTTCTTATAGCCATATTCTTGGTCATAAGACATACTACCACCTGTCACATTGTCAGTACCAATCATTTCCCACTGAGCACTCGCAAAAGACCATGTATGAGTGGTTCGGGTATATTGCAAATTACCCTTTGAGAAGGTCACTTGTTTGCTGTCAGATACGGAGAAAGCTTTAGCAGTACTGGGCTCGCAAACAACAAATAACAACGTCATTACGCAAATGACTAAACTAACGAACTTTTTCATAATAATTGATATTTACTGATTTATATTGTCTTTTTAATAATATGTTTTCCATTTCTTCAATTGATCCTCTACCTCCACCATCTTTTCACAGAGATAGGCAAACTGCTTGAGGGATAATTGCTTGCTATCATGCAATACCCGCACGCAAATCTTTACCTCTATCAAATTGTCCAACGCCTCAATGATATACGCAGTCTTCCGCTCCGCTTCTTTCTGGTCATTCGCATGATAAATACATACCTCCATACGCAATAACCGCTTTTTTATATCCTCGCCCAGCGTGTAACGATAATCCCTGCTCATCTTCGCACAATCGTGAAACAATCTGAGTAGCAGGTCGTATGCCAAGCGAAATACAGGCAAACCGATGTCCTTTACGCGAGAGTTCTCTTTCTCTAACTCCTCCCCTAACACACCCCTACCCCCTTCGGGGACTCCCCCTAATAGGGGGAGAATCTATATAGCAATTTTATAGTTCAACTTTATGCGAGTTTCCTTTGTCCCCTATCGAAGAGGACATAGGAAATTTCAGTTGCTAATCCACTTGCTTTTGTCACGGCAAAGCCGAGAACAAAAGCAAGGATATTTTATAGATCCTTAACAAGACGCACGGATAGCCCTTCGCTGCGATTGTAGAAGAACAGGCTCGCTTCGTTCGAGCGGAAGGAGAAGTAGTCCGCGCCGCCGCTAACGAACTCAGACTCAGTGGCAGACCAATAGCGGCCGTAGAGCTGCACGTGGTACACTTTCGGGCCGTGGCGGTAGCCAGCAGCGGGGAGGAAGACCGCACCTGCTGCCTCAAGCTTTGACCATTGATCTGCAGTGAACGTTTGATACGCTGCGTAATAATCAACACCATGACGACTATGGATACCAGACTTGAAAGTAATACCTGATGGACATGTCCAATTATCTGGCAACAAAATCAAACCATTTACACCATTCACTTGAGCTACACCCCTGAGAGAACTTGCATTCGGACGAGTATATAGCAAATATTTCCACTCATTATAAGTCAACGTACGCCATGTATTTGGAGCATCACTACCAATCTTATTCGTACCCCAATCCACAAATGAACCATAATAATCATCCTTATCAGTAGATGTACTTACACCAAATTTAGTAGAACTCGTACTCCAACCAAATAAATCAACCTTATCTGCCAAAGTACCTTCTTTACTATAGCCATATTCTGGGTCATAAGACACACTACCACCTTTCAGATTGTCAGGACCAATCATTTCCCACTGAGCACTCGCAAAAGACCATGTATGAGTGGATCGGGTATATTGCAAATTACCCTTTGAGAAGGTCACTTGTTTGCTGTCAGATACGGAGAAAGCTTTAGCAGTACTGGGCTCGCAAACAACAAATAACAACGTCATTACGCAAATGACTAAACTAAATAACTTTTTCATTGCTTTTTTGTTTTTAATTGGTTAATATTTTGTTTTCTATTTATATTGAGACATAGGTACACAAAAAAGCGTGAGCCAACTGCTATTGGTTCTTTCGGGCATCCACTCCCACTTCATCCAATATATGCAGAAAGCCCACGCTTATGCGTGAGCGTTTCGCATTATTCTCGGAATGAAGTTTCAAAATGTGGATGATTGAAAGAATCCTCAAATAAAGCAAACGCTTTTATAAAATATGTCTGCAAAACCGATTGCTCGGATTTGCGGTGCAAAGGTACAACTATTTTTTGAAATATGCAAGAAAAATGCACCTTGCGTGCATTTTTCAGTTTAGAGGACGCGGCAAAGCCGCTACAGTTTAGAGTTTAGAGGCGAGGATAGCCAAATATGATTCGGGAATAATAAACAAAGAATTGCCACCTTGCCAGCATGACAGCTAAATATATAAATTCACGCCCGCGCGTACGTGAGTTATAGAGAACAGGTGGCAAGCTGGCAAGGTGGCAATAAAAAAGTGCTGGAAAATTTGGAAATATGAGAAATATTTTGTACCTTTGCAAAAGTATTCGGTTGAAGAAAATATTTTTCTCGCGGGGAAATCCGCGAGCACATAACATCTAAAGGTAAAGAAAAAATAATACACGGCGAACCATCGCCGTGCACATGACAGCCAATAATAAATCAGATAAGTTTAATAATAACCTAATAATCAACAAACTATGATTGTACATGTAGCATCGTTTTTAGAAAGTATTGGTGGCAGTATTGATGCCGAACATTGGTTGCGCCCAATCCCAGGTCGGACAGGGTACGCTGCGTATTGCAGGAAACCACAATACACCAAAAAACAGAAAGAAGAAATGGCAGAACGCCCTGCTGTGAAGGCGTTTTCATCCTTATGCAAAGAGGCATCGGCTATCATGCGTGATCCAGCACTAAAAGCAGAATGGACAGCCAAACATCTTGCTGCCAAACGAGAAGCCAGCAAACATCAACGCATGCCACAAGCAAATGGCAAACCAGCAGTACCCGAAAGATTGTGGGATTATATCCGACACGAATTGAGTAAACAGAAATAACTATCGGGCGAAGTACCCTGATTCTCTCGGTGATCTTACGGTAAAGATATGGCGAAGTTCCTATGAAGTTCCTATGAGGTTCCTATGAAGTTCCTATGCAGACAGATGGCAGGTAAGAGGGATATAACTGGGAGGTATCAGTTATCAGTTATCAGTTATCAGTTGTAAGTTATCAGTTAGAAAATAGTATTGAAATAAAAAAATCCTCGCATTACTTGCACATTTTTTGTTGTAACTTCGAGGGCACCGACATTTGATGTGACCCCAAAAAGTTGGACGGATTATTAAAATTGATATTTAGATCGATATTGCATCGGACTCATACCTAATCGTAACTTGATGCGATCTTTATTATAGTAAGCAATATATTCCTTAAGCTGC
>SUXC01000004.1 GCA_015061165.1 Bacteroidales bacterium | reverse complement strand
GAAGAAGCTGCTCGATTAGATGTCAAGGGCATTGCTAAGATTACAAAAGTCGAGCCAGTAGTTTAACAAACGACAATCATGGCGGATTATATGGATGTATTACGATGAAAATCAGATCTCCAAAAATTTTCGTGATAGTCCGCCATGATTGTTTATAAATCATTAACAGTTATGATTGACCTGAGTAAAGCAAAGTTGTTTGATAGTTTCAGAACATTCAATGGAGATGTTTTGCAACTGACCGCTATCATGCCTGAAAGAGATAGCATTTGGAAGTATATCCTATCAAATGACAAGACATACGACACTTATACTGTGAATGGCGAAATCACTCCAGGACTTCACTCTGGTAAAGACCTTGAAGCACAAGTACATATTGATGATGTGGATTTCGAGAGCGACGAAGATATGAAGTTGCCATTACAACTCAATCACTTCTGCAAGCAACACCACGCAAATGTGCTGGCAAAAGGCTTCACAGAAAAGCAGCCTATCGGAGTGAAGCTGATGCTTATCGTATCAGAACTATCTGAGGCACTTGAAGCAGATCGTAAAAACAAGCATGCGGACTTCGACCGTTTCGGGAAAGTTTACGATTGCGGAATGGAGGATTTGAAGGGTTTTGATTCTCCAAACAAAGAGGCTGCCGCTTACGCAGCTGCATTTCGCAGTAGTATCAAAGACACCTTCGAAGATGAGATTGCAGATGCCTTCTTGCGCCTCATGGATTTGTGTGGTGAGTACAATATTGATATTGAAACACACATTAAAATGAAATCTGAATACAACAAGCTTCGACCTGCAAAGCATGGAAAGGAGTATTAACTACTACGAATATGTTATATCGCGGTAAACAAGATATTGCTCTTTGCGATGAAAGAAACTCAAAGTATAAGGAAAAGCACAAAGATGATGTTATCTCAGCCAATGGCATGGGGACACGAGTGTTTTACGAAACTACCTCAAGAGAGGAAAGAGCCAATTTGGTCGCAAGAAAAGCAGCGTTTCACGATATTGTGACCGAGATTGCAAATGAAAAGCAGACAAGCAGGTCACACGCAGGACGAATCCTTAGTCAACTTTTAATGATTCCAAAAACAATAGAACTTTATTGATTATGAGCAAAATTGATTTATCAAAAGCCGATGTAGGCGATTATTTCATCAGACAAGACCATGTTGTCGTACAATTCACAGGCGTTGTGAAAGAAATAAACGGTGTTAAGTACTACAAAATGCGTGTCGGTGATTACACCCATTCGTATAAACAAGACGGCAGTATTGACGCACTTGATATGCCCGATTCGTTTTATAAAGAGAAGCATCTCATTAGGCAAGTTTCTGAAAGCGAAGTCGAGATGATCAAGCATGCAGAAGATATTGAACGCAAACGCAGGCAAGAGGTTATTGCGCTTGCGGAGAAATTGGTTATAAACGAAGAAATGATGAAAGCGCACAGAGGCTTATTTGAAGCAGAGGTGCATGCTCGCACAAAAGCCCCAACCTCCTACTCTGCATTTGTTATACGAAGCGCAGAGGAGTTTGTTAAATACAAGGAAAGGTATCTTAATACTGGTAATGTATGAGCGCAATAATGATGGCTAAAGAGTTTTGGTTAAATAGCCAATTCTCAATTGCTCGCTTTTACGGCGGAATCCATATCAACGGAACACGCTACATCATTATGGGTAGTGAGCAAGACCTCGTTGATGATGGATTTGCAAAGTACTACAACAAACTTGGCAGAGAAAAGTTCATACAGATTTTAGAGCAGAACAATCGCACGAGCCACGTAGCAGTCATGCAAGCAATGGAAGACGCTCTAAACGCTCTGAAAACTCTCAAGCGAGCAAGAAAGAAACAAGACGATCAACATCAAACGCAATTAGAATTATGATTAAGATTATTCTGAAAGACAACAAGTACATTGTCAAACAACGGTGGTATTCTGATATTGAGTACGATACATTCGACAAAGCAAAAGAGTTGTGCAGATTGCGCTTGCATAAGGTCATCAAAGAAGATGATCTTTCAGTACTTAAAATTCCATTCGCAAAAACTTGGTTAGTGTGGTAAGGTATGAAAAAACTTTTCTATATTGATTTATTCTGCGGTGCTGGCGGCACCAGTACTGGTGTTGAGCGTGCAATGTACAATGGAGAAAAATGTGCAGAGGTTATAGCGTGTGTCAATCACGACAAAAACGCTATAGCCTCACATGCAGCAAACCATCCTAATGCGCTACATTTTACCGAGGATATTCGTACTTTGGACTTGACGGAATTGGTTGCGCACTCCAATAAAAAGCGTTCAGAAAACCCTGATTCTCTGGTGGTCCTATGGGCTTCATTGGAATGTACCAACTTCTCAAAGGCGAAAGGCGGTCAGCCACGCGATGCTGATAGTCGTACACTTGCAGAGCATTTGTTCCGATATATCGAGGCACTCAACCCTGATTTCATTTACATTGAAAATGTGGAAGAATTTATGTGCTGGGGAGACCTTGATGAGAATGGCAAACCAGTATCAAAGGATAAAGGACGATTGTATGTGAAGTGGGTTAAGAATGTATGCAAATACGGATATTCATTCTCACATCGCATGCTCAATTCCGCTAACTACGGCGCATACACATCTCGTACACGCTTCTTCGGCATCTTCGCAAAAGGTAGTCTGCCAATCGTATTCCCTGAGCCAACACATTGTAAGAATGGCAAGCAGGATATGTTCGGCAATCTCAAACCTTGGAAGCCTGTCAAAGAGGTGCTGGAGTTAGAGGACGAGGGCAAAAGCATTTTTGACCGCGAGAAGCCGCTTGTAGATAGAACGCTGGAACGCATATACGCGGGCTTGATTAAGTTTGTGGCAGGCGGCAAAGACGCGTTCTTGGTTAAGTATAACAGCATGAGCCAAGGCGGTAGTTACACTCCGCCCTCAATAGACGAGCCTTGTCCTACTGTTGCAACACAAAACCGTTTAGGGGTAGCCAAAGTACAATTCCTATGCAAACATTTCAGCGGTGATCCAAGCGGAAAGAATGTGTCCGTAGATGGACCTTGTGGCACCATCACTACCAAAGACCATCATTCTGTTGTATCAACTCAGTTTATTGACGCATACTACGGCAATGGTCACGAACACTCGATAGAGTTGCCTTCTCCAACACTAACAACAGTAGATCGGTTCTCTCTCGTTACAGCAGATAAGTTTTTGATGAATCCTTCGTACACCTCGTCTGGTGGAAGTGTTGATAATCCATGCTTCACATTGGTAGCGCGAATGGACAAGGTACCACCATATCTTGTAACAACCGAAAAGGGTGATATTGCAGTTGTTGTTTACGATTCCGATACTCCAGCCGTGAAAAAAATCAAGGAGTTTATGGCTATGTATGGTATCGTGGACATCAAAATGCGTATGCTGAATGTGGGCGAATTGAAGCGTATCATGGGCTTTGGCTCTGAATATACGCTGGTTGGCACGCAGGCAGAACAGAAAAAGTATATAGGCAACGCAGTAGAGGTAAATATGGCTACTGCTCTATGCCTGGCATTATACAAAGAGTTAAACTAATTTCAAAATCATAAAACTATGGCACAAGAAGAAACAAAGGTTAAAGTCACATACGATGACTTGCGACCATTTATCGTTGAAGTAGGAAAGAAAATCCACAACATGCTTGTTGAGGCGCAGAAAAAGTACGGCAACAGGTACAACGACAAAAACAGGTACGAAGAGATGTACAAAAGATTCGGTGATCCACAAAGAGACCCCGAAAGATTCTACGATGAGTACGGACTTATTCTGCAAAAGAAGTCAGAACTTCCTGCGAGCGTTCGATATGTTGTAGAATCAATCATGCAAACTGCTTTCAGTTGGTTAAGTGCAGCTTTAACCATGAAGGAACAGGAAGCTCACGAAGAAAAGGAGGGTTGATTATGATTACAGTTTATAAGTATCAGGTAGAGTCAGCTTCAAATTTCGGTGGCTTGAGTTCCTGCGTATTCCCGATTGAAATGCCTAAGGATGCAGAAATCCTCAGTGCAAGAATACAACATGGCGTACTTTGCTTATGGGCTAAGGTAAATACAGAAAATGAAACAATCACTCGCAATGTATTCGTTATAGGCACTGGCTACGACATTTCAGATGTGAACGAAAATGGCGCGAAGTTTATTGACACAATTTTCCTTAGTGACGGTTTTTTGGTTTATCACATTTTTGCATAAGTAGCCATGAGACAAATCAAGTTCAGAGGCAAGTGTGTAGCCGATAGCAAGTACGCAGGACAATGGGTTTACGGAGGGTATTCCGAACCTCAAGAAGACTGCAAACAAAACGAAGGCTTAATAACCGTCTATTTAGGTGGTAGTAGCACATGCAAATATCATGTAATACCCAATACTGTCGGTCAGTTTACTGGTCTTTGCGATATAAACGGAAAAGAGATTTATGAGGGAGATATTATTAAATCTTCTCATGGTACAATTCACTATATCGTTTACGACAATGACCTTGCCTGCTTTAAGGCGGTTGTAGCCCGATATAACCCATCAAATGAATATTCAAATTTATCAAAGGGTTGGATTGCGTGCCTCGATGAAGAAGTCATCGGGAATGTTCATGACAATCCAGAACTATTATAACATAACTGATATGATAAATAAAAAATGTCCAAAATGCGGCTCAAGGACTTTTCAAATTGCCGACTATTGTGTAGTACCATATATTTACGAAGTCACAGACGGATTTGTTGAAGGCGAGGGTATGGGAGATTCTTGCGACCCTATAAAAACAATCTGCGTTTGTAGGAAATGCAAACACGAGTGAATAGATAGATAACAAATATGAAAAAGTTATTGCGAAAACTATTCCTTTGGCTCTTTGCTGATGAGTTCAATGAACTGAAGGAAAATCTTGACTACATCAAGGAGGTGGTCGGAGATAAGGTATCTTCTTGCGCCGTTGATTATCATCGCACATCAGGCAGCTGGGCGGTAATTCATCTACATGGCAAGAACCAAACTTATTTGAAATTTCTGAGGCTTGAACAAGGTAGCTGCGTTGATTTAATGAACTTCCTCAAAAGATTCGATTATGTAGATATTGATGCAGATCCTTTTACAAGCAAGTTTATAAAATGCGAGTTAAAAGTGTAATTGTAAATTGTAATGGAATTTATCTTTAGCGAACAAGACTGGAAAGACAAAGACGGCAAAGTCGTTGTCACACATATAGAGGTCATGGAATCAAACGGCTACGCTCATTGCAGAGTATCACTCTATCCAAACGAGAACGCTCAAGTTCTCTCCAATGTATATGTGGAAGACAGATGCCGTCGCACAGGTATTTGTACCGAGATGCTCAATGCTATCCAATGTGTACTTAAACGCCCTTATACCATAGTGTATGTGGACGAATGGGCACCAGAGTATGTGCGAAACATGTATCGGAAACGAGGATATGTTATCCAGCAAAATTAACAACAAAATGTGTTACGAAAATTGTAAAAACTTTCAATGGGTGGACATAGATGATCCAAACAATGCGTATGAAGTCGAATGTTGGTGTACGAAGTACCATTGTGAATGTTTGAAATGGCAAAAAGAGCAAGCAAAGCAACATCCCGACTGGTACGATGACATAGATTTCGATAACGACCCTGACTGGATTTGTACGGACCACAAAGTAGAAGTAAAACAATTAACAATCAATTTTGAATTATGGACATGTTAAATTATGTATCGCAAGATGTTGCGAAAATGTTGAAAGAAAAAGGATTCAACGAATCGTGTTTTGTTTTATGGGATGAGGCGTTTGAGCAGCTCACGCCTGCATCATCAATCCATTCGTATAAAAATCAAGACCTCCCAAATGGGTATTGCTCCGCGCCAAGTCTGATTGAGACCCTCGACTATCTTGAAAAGAAAGGCGTTCACATTGAGATTCGCATGCAACATTGTAAGACCAAAGGCGACCCATACAAGATTGCAGACGATGACGAGTATCAATGGAAATGGTACTATGCTATCTGCAAGGGTGACGACATTAAGAACCCAATCCTTGAAGAAGGCGATAATGGGTATGTACTCATGCACCCCGATATGGTTAGTTGTTTACGAGCTGCTATTAGGAAAGGAGTGGAATTGCTATGACAAAGATTATTTGCCCGAACTGCGAGAGTATCGAATCCGCAAGTATTGAGTACTTCCACGAGTGTAGTAATTGTGGCTACATAATTACTGATAGCGACTGGCAAGAAGTTGAAAACGAAGATATATGAAAATAATGTATCACGGTGGTTATTGCAGAAAGCGCGATGCAGCAGTAGATTTGCAGAAATGCAAGGTGTGCAAGTATTGCGCTTTCGCAGAACCAAAACGAGCATATTGCTTGTACCCACCGCATAAATAAAGGAGAATCAATTATGACACGAGAAGAACAAATAAGAGAAGCGGCAACAATAGCCTCAAAAAAGTTCCGATACAGAGATATGCACTTCCCAGCTATAAGCGGCTTTACCGAAGGCGCGAAGTGGGCAGACGAGAACCCCAAATCCCCATGGATAAGCGTGGAGGAAAGGTTGCCAGAACCAGAGAAGGAAGTAATTATCTTAGACAAAAGAAAGCATACAGATATTGATTTCCTAACGGATGACGGAGAGGGTGGTTACTATTGGTGGAAGAGTGACGAAACGATATGGTGTGACGATGATGAAATCACTCACTGGATGCCAATCCCTAAATTACAGGAGGAGTGACTATGATTTACAAAAAAGACATTTCACACTGTATGGGTTCTGGGTGCAAATTGAGAGGTAATTGCTACCGATACTGGCTATATACAGTGTTCAACCGTAGTTATTCAAAGCACCAGGCACCATTCATTTTCGAACAGTTCAATAGAGAAACTAACCAATGCCCGATGTTTCGGGAGAAAGGAGAGCAACATGAAGAAGTACAAGAAGTGTAGTGCAGACTACAAAACAGCTGCAAACTACAAACGCCTGATCAAGCTGCTCAAAGCAGGTAAGCAAGTGGTATGTTTTGTGACATACGACTTTTTAGAAGGCACGGGAGAAAAGCCAATGTTTACAACTGATGTGTGCATAGCACGATACGATAGCAGTAGCACCTGCGAAGATTATCATGGTTTCAAAGTCGGTTGCAGAGGCACAGCATTTTTTGATGCAGTTGTGTACCAAACAAAATTTAGTTTCTCAAAAACTAAAGATGTTAACCAGCTTTTCATTAAGATGTGCAAAAAATATAAACTTAAATACATAGAACCAACATTACAAGGATAAAAATTATGGAAAAGTGTAAAGTCTATGCGCGTACCGTAGAGGAATCGGCAGCGCAACAAATTCAAGAAATGAATAAATGCGAAGCGTACAAAGATTGTATAGTACGCATTATGCCAGACTGTCATGCTGGAAACGGCTGCACAATTGGCACTGTAATTGCTATAAAAGACCGCATTGTTCCCAACACAGTAGGAGTTGATATTGGGTGCGGTATATTAGTTATTCCGCTTGGCGAAGTAGAAATAGACCTTGCTCGATTGGATGATGTTATTCGAAAACATGTTCCGTCTGGCTTTAATACACACGGAGAGGGGTTTGTCAGCAATATATCGACTTACATGTACCAATTCTATCTTAATCTTTTCGATGGTTTTCGCTGCCAAAGTGTAATAAACGCAGACAAGGATATTCGTTCTATTGGTACGCTTGGTGGAGGAAATCACTTTATAGAAATAGATGAAGATATATATGGGCAAAAGTATCTGCTCATACACTCTGGAAGTCGCAACCTCGGTCTTCGTGTCTGCAAGTATTATCAAGACCTTGCTATTAAGTATTGTAAAGAAAAGCACACGGATATTGGTGGGCTAATCACTAAACTAAAAAATGAGGGAAGACAGAAAGAGATTGAAGGTGCCATTGCAGAAGCAAAAAGCAAAAATATTCCAGTTGATCCAAAACTTGCATATTTAGAAGGAGCATATATGATGGATTATATCAACGATATGAAGCTCTGTCAAACTTATGCAGCAATAAATAGGAAGATGATTGCTTCTATCATTGGGGAACACATGCCTGAATTAAACATCTACCATAAAATGATTCATTCTGATTCATTTGACACCATTCATAATTACATTGATACAGAATTGAATATCTTGCGTAAAGGAGCGGTAAGCGCGAAGCGCGAAGAGAAATTGATTATCCCTATCAACATGCGTGATGGTTCTTTACTATGTGAAGGTAAAGGTAATTTCGATTGGCTGTACTCGGCTCCTCACGGAGCGGGTCGCTTAATGTCACGTAAAAAAGCTAAAGAGACCGTTTCGCTTGATGAGTTTAAGAAATCTATGGATGGGATTTACAGCACATCTATCTGCGAATCTACAATTGATGAGTGTCCTATGGCATACAAGCCTATTGACGAGATTATGGAATGTGTGCAAGATACTGTGTATGTGATGAAAGTGATTAAGCCTATATATAACTTCAAAGCAATAGAATAATGTCGGCAACAAAAGAACAAGCAGCACTGACCTACGGAATGTTTGTGTTCTGTGAGGCAGCAGAGATGATGATAGACGAAATCATCGAAGACCCTAAAAGAGAGGGGTTGTACGGAGAGCAAAAACGCCACTACAACAATATGGTTAGTGGTATTAAGAAGGCGTTGATGGGGTATAATGGCTTCAACACGGCTTTTGAAACCATGTATCACAAACTTGGCGCACCGTTAAAAACAGATGAGATACGCAGAGATGCGAATGACCTCATTCGGTACTTCTGCTATGCTCGAAATTCCATCAGCAGCCCCCCCCAGCAAGAAGAGTTTGAGAATACTCTCAAATCAATGCAAAACCCCAACGAAATAGTTATCAAGCAGGAAACGATTGATAGATTCCGATTAAAACTTAATGTTCAACAATCAAATTCTTAACAACTATGTCAAAGAAAAATGAAAAGACCTCCGAGGAGGCAAAAGTACAACAAGAAGTTGTAGGCGAAATGCCATCAGTATTTCAAGTAGATGAGCAAAATGATGCTCTCAATCAAGTATTGGAAAACTCCGATGAGGTTCCAGCAGAAGAAGTAGAGGAAGCAACTGCCGAAGTTGAGAAGAAAGAAAGCGCGGAAGTTGAAGACGATACTGTCCAGATAGAGCGAAAGGTTATCGCGCTTGTCGTGCTTGGCAATCTTCACGCAGTCATTGGTATTCTGAAAGAGTACAAGTGGAAAGACAAAAGCAGCAAGGCTATTTGGGAGGCTTGTATCAAGCTGAATAATGAGCGCAAGCACATCTCTACCTCTACTGTCCAAATCGCTCTCAACGCTCAAAAAGAGAATGTTGATGTGAGTGCTGTCATGGTAGATATTCCATCGCCAAACCTCTTGATTCCATTTGCAAACAAACTGATTAAGAGCCAGGGAGAATAAGTCTATGCTACCACAAGGAAACGCATGGGTTCACGCCAGAAGAGAGCGCGACCGCATAATGGAAGATGCAATGCTCGTGGCTTACGCTGTTATCGCTACGCTCGGTCATAAAGAAGATGACCTTTCTGAGCGTGAGGCGTTTGAGCAATATGGTAGGGCATGGATAAAGGACAGGACTCGCAGAGGACAACTCAGATTTGAGCGACATGGAGAAGAAAAACTTTCTCCAAAGGTTTACTCAAGATTTGAGATTGAGAGCCTGAAACGCGCTGAAAAGAACATCTCTGACAGCTATAAGAGAGCACTCGAAAAAATGGATGAGATGGAGGAGCGCATGAAAATGAGGGCTACTCGCAGGAAGTCTTCTGATTGAGGTAAAAATCCCAATTAAACAAACTTAAGAGTTTCTCATTCGCTTCCCAAAGCGGTGAGAAATTCTTTTGTATATAGACATCTGTCGTCTTGAAAGCATTAGGCGTTGCGTGGTTCAACATCTGATGCACAGTCATATAATCTATACCACATTCGTTTCGAGCCAATGAAGCCATAGTATGACGATTGGTATAGAATACAAATTCACCTTTCTTGTGACCAACTTTAGATAGGTAGTCACCTTCTTTTTCTATACCTGCATTTTGGAATGATCCGTGAATATATCTACAAACATGGATTGTCCGTTTGTGACCACTAAAATCAATCAGATATTTGTCGTCACCCGAATATTTCTCAAGTATAATCTTTGCAGGTTCGGAGAGTTTAATCTTCATCTCCGCTTCTTTCCCCTTTCTTTTAGCAATCTTTTGCCGCCTGTATATCAACATTCCGTCTCGGTATTGGTCTTTCGTCATAAAGAACAGGTCCTTTGCATTGATACCAAAGCACATGAAGGACAGAATGAACATGTCACGAGCAAAATCATAGAACCACTTGCCTGTGTACGGCACATTTATTAAGGATTGCATCTGCGCGCGCGTTAGAGTCTCTCGCTCGCTCTCGTCCTGCGGAGGCAATGTAATCAGTTTGAATACGCCATGCTTGAAGTTAATCACGCCTGCATCATCATCGTTGTGTTGCAACTGAGCTGCTTTATACATGGTGCGTATGCAAATCATGTACGAACGGATTGTGTTGCTTTTCAGCGTTTGGAGAGATAAGAAGTACTTACGGATAAAATGAGCATCTATCTGATAGGAGTACAACGGTCTCTCCTTATTGAAGCGATGGAGCGACACGGCAGCGGTATAATACAGACTTGCCGTACTGATACGCTTGGTCGCTTTCAGCCCCTCGGCATACGAGAACATAAATTCTATAAAGTCTATATCCTCTCTTCTTTTCTTGAGCGCGCCTATGATTTGTCTTGCGCTCATTTCTTCCACATTAAAACCTATATCAACAATCGCATCACGATATTCTGCAATCTTCTTTTCCAACTTTGACAATAGGGCAGCATCTTTGATTTTGTACCCCTTGGTAATCTGTGATTGGTCCACATAGAAAGGAGTTGACATGAGTACAGACTCACGATTTTGTGTAACGCGAATCTTGACATTCCATGTACCGTCAGACTTACGGTCGCTTTTTCTGATTAGTGCTTTGAATGTAGGCATTTTTCTGTCAAACTATTGTACAACATTTTGGCGCAAATATACTCACTTGTTGTATATATTTGAGTACTTTTGCTATTTGTCAATAAATTGCCATTTTGGAGTTGTCTGATAATGAATAAATTACAAAGGCAATGTTGCTTAACGCTAAAATATTTGCCATAGTCTTTTTAATTCAAAGTTCTTAATTCTTAATTCTAAATCCTTAATTCAAATTTCTCAATTCTTAATTCAAATTTCTCAATTCAAAATTCTTAATTCAAAATTCTCAATTCTTAATTCTCAACTGCCATCTATCTGCCACCTATCTCCATAGGAACCTCATAGGAACTTCATAGGAACTTCATAGGGACTTCATAGGAACTTCGCCGAGACTTTACCGTGACATTATCGTGTCATCTATGGATTAACAACTGCAATTTCCGCAGCCTCCTTCTTGGCAATTACCGCCACAATCACCGCTGTTGCAATGACCGCCACAACCGCCACAACCTCTATGATGCAGTGCTTTCAACTCGCCTTCTGTTACATCGCGAAGGTTCAGTACTTTGCCCACAAAGTGCAAGTTCTCGCCTGCCAATGGGTGGTTGAGATCAATAGTAACATTCTCCTTGGTAATCTCGGCAATTTGGGCATTGATGACTTGTCCGTCTGCTGTGTTCATAGGCACGATAGCACCTACATACACGCGCTCGGAGTCAAATTCGCCGTCACCGTTGTAGAACATCTTCTTGTCCAAAGTCAATACACCCTCGTCGTCATACTCGCCATAGGCATCTTGGCATGCAATGCGGAAATCAAATGATTCTCCTTCTTGCAGACCTGCCATGTTTTGCTCAAAGGCAGGTAACATCATGCCTTCGCCATGACAATATACTAATGGTGCTTCAGCGGTTGCTTTCTCCATCAATTCTTCTTGTCCATTCTCACCGTCCACATACAAGTCGTATTGGAGGGTAACTACTTTTTGTTTTTCTACTTTCATATATTCTTTCCTTTAAACTTTAAACCTTTAACCTTCAACTTTCAACCTTCAACCCTAAACCTTCAACCTTAAATCTTCAACCTAAAATACTACCACCAATCTATCCGTTTGCCAGTGGCATCTGCGCTGCTCTTATCAAATTTCAGGTCTTTCAGCATGCTGGCATTCACACCAATGTGGAAGGTATAACTCTTGTACGGACCAAAAGGCACGAAACTTGCGCTCATGCTCCAGCAGTGCAAATCTCTTGTAACATTGATACTGGAGTATGCCAGTTTTTTGGCATTGACATCGTAACTCAATGAGGTGCTTGCTTTCCAACCCTTTCCTAAACCGATTGAGGCGGAGAAACTGAGGTTGTGCCTAAACTCCATCTTGGGGTAATTGCGTTTCTCATCCCATTCATTGCCAGCACCATAGCGCAAACTATACGACACGCTCAAACTCCAAGGTATTTCGGCAAAGAGATATCCATCATCGGTTGTTTTGTCAGGCTCTTTCTTGGGCTTCTTGGTGGGTTGTTCGGGTTCTATGATTTCTCCTGTCAGTGGATCTATGGTTGGTTCCAACATAGGATCTTCCTCTTCGGTTGTATCGCTATTCTTATCTTCCTTGTTGAACCAACGTTTGACAACGTCGTTGTTGAAGGTATAACTGAAACTCGTGCTCGTACCCAAGAAGTGTGGGAAGCGACCGTGATTCCAATATAATTCGTTGCAACGCACATGTTGTCCACTGGCGGTGGTGGTGTACATATATGGGTCGAATTGTCCGCTCAGGTTGATAGTGTAGTTTACTTTAGGGATCTTGATACGTAGGTTTACGCCAAAGTTCTGCCAATTCATTGAGTCGGCAATGAAGTTATAACCACCACTAATGCTGAGGTTGTCAATAATGCTATAGACTTTGTATGGCTCTTTGCCTGTCGTATCTTTGTCATTGCGCAGTTTCATCTCTAAGTTATTGCCCAAAGAGAATGACAGACTGGCAGAACTGCCTCTACCGGGTGCTTCTCGGAAACGGGAATAGGTTACTTCCTCAAAGATTGGTAGTCCGTTCTCATCTAATTTGGGTACTAAATTTCCAGCGGCATCGCGGGTGGTAATCATGCGGTCGTATGTGCCGTAGAATCCGCCATATCGTTTGGCCCACATAGGGTCTGAGAAATCGGGATTGTAGTTAAAACTCAACGTAGGTGTCATCACGTGGCGGAAACGATCCACTTTATCGCCAAACCATTTGCGGTATGGAATATAGAAACCATACAATTTGGTGGATAAACTGACACTTGCATTGAAGTTATACACATTGTAGAAACCCGAAACGGTATCTTTTTTTACTTCGTAATTATCTTCATCCCACGACTGATCAACACGTTGGAAGAACATACGGTCGTTGAAGGTAATGCTGGGGGTAATGCTGATGTACTTGAACAGCATGAATGATGCCGAACTTGTCAGATTGTGCTTAAGCCCGTTTTGCCAATCTTTGATGAAGTTGGATTTGAGGAAGTAGTCTTCCTTACATGTGATTGAATTGTAGAAGTTTCCGCTATATTGCAGGCTGATTTTCTCGTACCATTTCTCTTTGCCTACACGTTGTTTGCGTTTGAAGGGATAGATACGGCTCATACTTACGTTGATATTGGGCAGACTGACTTGCAGGGTGGAGTCTTTGGTTCGTTGGGTGATAGACATATTGGCACTAATGCTCCATGGGCTATCGGGGAAACGCTGTGTGTAGTTTACGGTACTACTGGTGGTGTTCTCAGCGTTGGCTTGCACGTTGTAATAACTGTTGATATTGCTGCGGTTATAGCCACTGGTCTTGAAGTTTACGCTCGCGGAGAAGTTGTTGTATGGATTGGCTTTGCTATCCTGTGTATGAGTCCATTGTACGCTTAGGTTCTTGGCGACATTATAGTCGGGCATATCTTTTTCGCCCGTAACATCCCAACGATAGTTAAGACTGAAGTTGCCGCGAAACTTATAACGTTTGGCATACATACTGCGTGCAGATACCGACCATGTTCCACGTGTGTAAATGTCGCCTGTGAGTTCGAGGTCTATATAGTCGTTGATGGCAAAGTAGTAGCCTAATCCTTGCAGATACATACCACGGGTGTAGTCATCGCCGAAGTTAGGCATGATGATACCGCTGGAATAGGAGTCGGTGAAAGGGAAGAATCCAAATGGCACAGCCACAGGTAGTGGCACCTCGCCCACCACCAAGTATGCGGGACCAAACACTACATTCTTTTTGGGTTGCACTTTGCCTTTGGTCATTTGCAGGTAGAAGTGTGGGTGATCGTGGTCATCGCAGGTTGTGTATTTACCTCCGTGCAGCATGAGTGTGTTGTCATCCATCTTTTTGGTCTCATCAGCAATGAGATACCCTTCACCTTGTTCGGTAATTACGTGGCGGATCTTACCTTTTTGTGTCTTGAGATTGTAGGTGAGTTCTTTGGACTCATAGCTATCATTGGCATCTTTGAAGACGGGTAATCCCACCCATTCGTTTTCGATAGTGTCTAATACACCACTGGCGAATAGGGTGCTACTGTCCATGCACACACGTATATAATCTGCGGTAAGTTCCAGTGCCTTGTAATTGACTTGTCCTTTGCCATAGATATGTGCGATACCCTCACCTGTGATAACCAACGAATCCTGCGATGTGTATGTTACGCGGGCATCAATAGCGTCTTTTTTGGGTGCTTGGGTGGGTATTGTATCGCTCATTGAGCGTGTGGCTATGCTGTCGTGCAATACTATGGGAGCAGGCATTGTGTCAAGCGCAGCTATCGAATCGGGTAATACACGTTGCGCTGCGATGGGGAGTACCCACCACAACATTGCTCCAAGTAATATGAATAGCCTCTTTAACTTCATTCCTCTCGCGCGCTATGTACGCGTGAGCGCGCACTACGCAAAATAGCGCGCAAAGGTACGAAAAAAAAAGCATATATGCAAATTTTTACGGTTAAAGTTTGTAAGAATGCCCCAAGAACCCCTATAGAACTCCTATAGAATCCCTATAGACTCTTCAAAGAATTATTGTTAATGGGCTTGAGTCCTTGAATATAACAAAGAAATAAGACCTCCTAATGGAAGTCTTATTTTTTGTTGCCAAACTAGGATTCGAACCCAGACAGACAGAACCAGAATCTGTAGTGCTACCGTTACACCATTTGGCAAGATTCGGTTATCGGCAATCGAATATCGGTTATCGATAACCGAAGCGCATTACTTCACGCGGCGCTCTGGAATACGAGCTTTCTTACCAGTGAGAGCACGCAAGTAGTACAATTTAGAGCGACGAACTTTACCGTATTTGTTCACGGTAATTTTCTCGATAAATGGGCTATCCATAGGGAAGATACGCTCTACACCTACGTTGCCAGACATCTTGCGAACGGTAAAACGCTTCTTGTCTCCGCTACCGTGGATGCAAATCACATCACCGCGGAACTCCTGAATACGCTCCTTGTTACCCTCTTTAATACGATAAGCCACAGTCACTTGATCACCTGCGGCGAATGCTGGAAACTCTTTCTTCTCGCCAGCGAATGCCTCTTCGGCAATTTTCATCAAATCCATTTCGATTCGTTGTTTTAATGGGTTAAATAACTATAGTATACACTACTGTTCGAGCCACAAAAACGCGCACTCTATGCTGATCGCCAGAGACTATAGTTGAAAATCGGCTGCAAAGGTACAACAAAATTTGCATATACGCAAGAAAAATGACTATTTTTTATTCTTTTTACACATTTTTTCTCAAAATATTTGGTCATATCAAAAAAAAGCAGTACCTTTGCACTCGCTTTTGGAAACAAGGGCGTATATGGTGGTTATAGCTCAGTTGGCAGAGCATCGGATTGTGGTTCCGAGTGTCGTGGGTTCGAGCCCCACTATCCACCCAAAAAAAGAGCAAGATACCTTTTGGTATGTTGCTCTTTTTTTTGAATAGTATAAGGGCTCGAACCCAACAATAAGGGACCCCAAAAATCTTTGATTATCCCTGTTTTAAGATTCGCTATCTTCTTTGTCAGTGACTTTCTGTGTTTCTACTTGCGCCTTTATTTCCTCCCATGCTTGTTCGGCGTAGGGGGTGATGGTGGTGTAAACGACGGACTTTTCTCTTAGTTCGGGTTGGATGAACTGGAATTGCTTGTCTAAGTTATGTACGCATAGTACTAATGCAACAATCACTATGCCCCATTTGGCTGTGCCAAATATGCCGCCTAACAGGCGATTAAGCCAGCCCAATTGTATCTTCTGAAACAGTTTAGACAGCAGTCGTGCTACTATGTTTAGTCCCAATGCGATACCTGCAAAGAGTAGGGCATATGCTACTACAATGCAGGCTGTTTCGCTCCAATCAAACTGCTGCATTAGCCAACTGGCAAACGCTGCGCTCCAGTATTTTGCGCCAAAGAAACCCAATAATATGGCAACAATCGAACTAACTTCTACAATCAACCCTTTCATCAAACCTCTCACGAGGCCGATGAGTAAGGGTAGAAGGATTAGTATATCAAGCCAACTCATATTTATTTGGTATATTCATTGCGTGTCCACAGATTCTCTGCGGTGCGCTCATCATCATCGGCAACGTTGTTGCCATTGGCATCGTAATACAATTGTAGGTCATCCAACGAACGGATACTGATTGCCCAATCATCAGAAGCAGGATCATAGCGAGCATTATCGTTGTAGTAGCCCAAGATACCCACTACATCCCCCACATATTTGGGGCAGTTGGCTATACCATCTTTATCTGCTCCGGGTAAATAGAAATATGCGAACTTAGCATATTCCGAAGACGAAATAACCGTTTTGTTGCCTTTCCCATCTGCAATGATACGTCCTTGTGGATATCCGATATTATTGGTTGTTGGGGCAAATACGTTGGCGTTGCCGTCCTCTTCTGGATCACCTGTAGAGCATTTAGATACGGTGCCGTTGGACTCGTAGTATTCGCCAGTATAGTGCACATTCTTTATGCGCACCAGTTTGGCATCCCACTTGCGTGTCTCTTGTAGATTGAGTTCAGATGTAAACTCCTTGATTTCGTACTCCTCATACACCAATTGGCTCACATCAGGCTTGCCGATACATTGTGTACGTGCTTTGAAGATGGCTATTGGAATACGACCAGGTGCCCAACCTATCTTCTGCTCGGCATTATTGGCGTAGATATTGTTGTTATACGAGGGCAAGCACAATTGTGGTTGGTTGGCATAACGACCGATAGCCAATCCGTCCACGCGAATTAGTATCTCTTGACCTATCTGATACAATCCGCCCACTGAACCTGCATCTACCGATAGGCGCAGGGCTTGTTGTTCGCCGTCCACGATTTGCTGAATGCACATGGCTTTGTAGAAATTGCCCGCATAGTCATCGGTTGTTACGCGCCCGCGTATATATATAGGTGTGGCAGAACTTGGGATGGTGTCAATCGAAAAGAGGTAGTTCTTGCCATCTTTGGTGGCGCGGGTGCGGTATAATGTGGTATCGCTCAGGAAATTGCCCTTTTCGCTCATAAACGAGTCTTTGAATTGTTGCAAGGTAAGTAGTGTACCTTGAGCAATCAACTCATCGGCTTGCTTATCGGTTAGAAACAATTTCGCTTCATCCACAGCAGGAGGCGTACATGCAGCGCACAGTGCCACAAGGGTGATAACAATGATGAATTTTGAATTATGAATGATAGATTTCATAGCTTTCATACTGCTTAGAATTTATACTGGATATTGAGATAGAAGTTGGTTCCCCATGCGTAGTAGTACTTGGATGGGAATTTCCATACGTTAGGACTGATTACTGAGTTTTCTCTGTCGTCCACACCTTGGCGTGTTTGACGTGGCAGACGTGCTTGTTGATAGCCACCTGTCTTGAAGTGGGTATTGTTGAGTACGTTGTTTACGGTCAAGTTGATGGAGATAGACTGACGGTTCTTTAGGTATATCAGTTTACCAAGGCTCACATCTACCAAGAAGCGGTGGAGTGGGTTGTCGGCTGTCAGCATCTCTTGGTCAGAGAGTATGTTGTATGGATATTTCAGTACAGGTACACCATATTGATCGCATACTACTTGTCCATCTACTTTCTCAATAGCATCTGTATAGGAATCTCCGTACCAACCATTTACGCTACTGCCGTCCGCGCGTGTGCCTGTGAATAGACCTTTCATGCGGCGTGCAGGCGCATAGTCCAGATAGTTCCAATCGAAGTAACTTACGGTAACATCAGCAAACCACATTTTGGGGTGGAAGAAGCTGAGTTTCAAACTGGTGTTCACTTGTGGACCTGTAGCCACGTGCAGACCTTTTATCAAAACGCTATCGCGCAACTCATAGATTGGTCCTTGTGCGTTCTCAGCCAATGCCATACCGTTCTCTGCCGAGGTGATAGCCAATGCGTTGCTGGTGTAGCGGTAGTCGCCCACACCCACTACGCCCGTGAGTGTGAAGTACAATCCCAATTTCACTGCTGCAGCAGCCTCCAAACCCATATGACGGCGATTGATACCAGTCAAAGATTGGTTTACGAAGGTGCGAGCCTCATCATCGTAGTAACCATTCAGTTCGGTGCCGTTCCAGAATTGGGTAAAGAATCCCGTTACGCGACCACGAACTACTGGATAGTTAAAGGAGTAGGTCAAATCGCCACCTGCAATCTTTTGGCTGGAGCCGAAGTATTCTTGTAGCCAGGATGTACCATATTCTTTTGCATAATAGCGTGCATAATCGTGGCGATAGATGCTTTCCACTGCGCGATCGTGTACGCGAGGCGAGATATATGCATCGCGTGCCAATGGTGCTTTGGTTTCTGCCATGGCATTCACTTTCAGTTGGTTGCGACCGTCAATCTTGTAGGTCATACCTGCTTTCACGGCTGGATCCACAAAATGGTGTGCATAACCCACCAAACGATGAGGCAGTTGCGAAAGGTCGTCGCCTGCTGCCAACACTTCATCAGCGGCATCTGCCAGATAGTAGTAGTGGTAGTTATTCTCTTCGCCCAAGCGAGCCAAGTACCATGCGCGACCGTTCAGCATGTCGGTGGTACGTTGCATAGAGGAGTAGGTAAATTGCAAACCGTAGTACAAATCCACAGCATTCCAACTCCACTCGTTTTGTGCCCACAATTTAGCGTTCATCATGTTGATGCGATAGTCGTAGCCAAAGCGACCGTGGTCTTGAATTTTTGCATTAGGGTTACGTAGGTCGTTTTGTTTCACGTTGGCGATGTCGGCTTGTGTCAAACCGATATTGGTTGCCAACTCTTTGATGTCGCGCTCTGCGAATGGGTCCACGTCTATCCATTGGTTACCGCCCAATAGGTCGTCCACGGTCTTGTAGTGGATACCTTGACTGGCTTTCAGTTCCAGACCTGCGGTCAGGGTCATATTGTCCACCGATGTGTTGCGATAGTTGAGGTTAATCATTCCCTCTTGAATATCGTTGTGGCGACGTTCTACGATGTAGCGCGCCGAGGTGGCAGTACCGTTGGTTGCATCGTTGGCGTTGTTGGCATAGTTGGCAGCGTAGAGGGCATCCCAGTTGATTTGGGTAGCGTTGTCATCGCGACTGGTCCAGAGGTCGGTCAGTGCTGCGTAGGTGTCTAGATTAATGGAGTGACCTACCGACTGTCCGTTGTAGTACAATGGGAATTTGATATAGCCACCATCGGTTACTGCGCCTAATGGTTTGCCATTAAGGTCTTTGCCTATGAAGTAGCCGTCTTTGTCCACCTGTCCGTCCCAGAGGAACGATGGCAGGTTACGATAGTAGTCTGGACGTGGGTCTGGAGCGTTGTAGAACGTCAGTGCCGAGTTCGAGTACATAGAGTAGTGATAGCCTGCACCCGCTTTTAGGAAGTTCTCATCATCAATTTGCCAATCAAAACTAACAATGGCTGTTGGGTCATAACTATGTACTATGCGTGAGTTACGCACTTTGCCATCTTGATAGCCCCAATAGGGGTTGTAGTTGTTGTGTCCCCACGAGGTTTTGTTGTATTGGTTGGTGAGGTCAAAAGTCTCTTGGGTGAGAGCTGATGACTGACCACGGCGAGTAGGTGCACCAAAAGTAATCAATGATAGACGTTTGTTTTTGCCCCATTGTTTCTCTGCGGTCAAAAAATAGCCTACAGAGCTGTAACTGATACCCTCGCCAATCTCACCTTTCACGTCAATGTATGGTGAGTATCGCCAAGCCAATTGCACGGCAAATGCCCAGCCGTTCTCCATTAATCCGCTGGAGTAGGTGGCACGAGCCGCACCTTTGTAGTTGCGGTTGGTTCCTGCCAATGCCACTTTCCATCCTTGTGCGTAGTTGCTTGCGGACTGCATGTAGTTGGTGGACAATCCCAACGAACCAAAGGTGAAGTTGTTGGCTTCTATGCCTTCCACCACTTCGCGATAGCGTGTCGCATCGTTCAGACCACCCATTGCTGAGAAGTTAAACTGTCCGCGCTCGGCAGCATTGAAGGAGATACCCTCAATGTAGTTCTGCTCGTAGGTCTGATCATAACCGCGACCGCGATAGCGTGCGTTCGACCATGCGTAGGATATGGTTGAATTGAATACATCTTGGCTTGCGCTGGTAGCGGAGGACATCGACTGGCTTCTACCTTCGTCATCGTTCATATCTACCTCAGCGATATTCAGCAGTACTTCATCTTGCGCTTCGCGTACAAAATCGGTCTGCAATAGCACATCGCCCATATTGTTCAACTGACCATTTTCTAATTGAATCAATTGAATGTCAGAAATATAGCCGTTTGCCTCTAATATCACTTCTTCGTCGGTTGGGTCGAGGTATGTCAGTGTGAACTCGCCATTTTCGTTCGTAGTGGTAGTGATGCCTTGGTTAGCAAGTGTGATAGTGGCATTAGCGATAGCGCGATTGTCCGATGATACCACACGACCCACCAATCGGGTAGGTTGGGTGGCTACGGGTGCAGTTGTTTCGGGCTGTGTAACCACTTCGGCTGTCTTATCTTCCGCTACTGCCACTTGGGTTTGCTCTTTCGTAGGCTCTGTGGTTTGCTCCTCTGACTTACTCTTGGGCTGTTCTGCTACTGCTGCCTCTGGGCTTGGTTTTGCTGCTGCACGAGACTTATCTGGGATAATCGCATTGCGGTGTACCCATGATTTGATACCTTTGAGCAATATACCATCGGGATGAAACACGGATTCTATTTGCTCAATTGCGTGCTTCACGGTATATACCCATGAAGATATTTTCTCTCCTGTCATGTAGTGTGTCGTGTCGGGATTAACCATCACGCTATCGCCCACTTGGTAATCGCAAGCGGGTGTATCTTGCGCGTGAAGACTCACGTTCAGTGCTACAAGGGCAACGATAAATAATAATAGTTTTTTCATTGTATATTCTTGCCTTTAACCTTTAATCTTTCGCCTTTCGCCTAAAACTCTGCTGTCTTAGGTGTACGTGGGAATGGTATCACGTCGCGGATATTCTGCATACCCGTTACGAACAGCAGTAGTCGCTCAAAGCCCAATCCGAAACCTGCGTGAGGGGCTGCGCCAAAGCGGCGAGTGTCCAAGTACCACCACATGTCTTTCATTGGTATCTCGCGACGTGCTATTTCTGCGTTGAGTTTGTCAAGGCTCTCCTCGCGCACGCTACCACCGATAATCTCACCAATCTGAGGGAACAATACGTCAGTACCTTGTACGGTCTTGTCATCCTCGTTAATCTTCATATAGAATGCTTTTATATCTTTTGGATAGTCTGACATAATGACTGGTTTGCCAAAATGCTCTTCTACCAAGTAACGCTCATGCTCAGAAGCCAAGTCTTCGCCCCACTCGCATGGGAACTCAAATTTCTTACCGTTCTTCACTGCTTCTTGCAGGATGTTGATACCCTCGGTATAGGTCAAACGGATGAACTCGGTGTTCACTACTGACTCGAGGCGTGCAATCAGACCTTTGTCCACAAACTGGTTGAGGAATTGCAAGTCGTCTTGGCATTTCTCCAAAGCCCAACGCACGCAGTACTTGATAAAGTCCTCTTCCAAATCCATCAGTTCCTCTTTTTGGATGAAGGCTACTTCTGGTTCTATCATCCAGAACTCTGCCAAGTGGCGTGGGGTATTACTGTTTTCTGCACGGAAGGTAGGACCGAAGGTGTAGATTTTGCCCAATGCCATTGCAGCCAACTCGCCCTCCAATTGACCAGAAACGGTGAGCGAAGTTTGTTTGCCGAAGAAGTCGTCGGAGTAGTCTATTTTGCCTTCCTCATCCTTCTTCAGGTTGTAGAGGTTCTTGGTGGTTACTTGGAACATCTGTCCTGCACCTTCGCAGTCGCTGGCTGTGATGATAGGGGTGTGG
Source organism: Bacteroidales bacterium (assembly GCA_015061165.1). Taxonomy (GTDB): domain Bacteria; phylum Bacteroidota; class Bacteroidia; order Bacteroidales; family Paludibacteraceae; genus Colicola. The sequence goes on along the minus strand of SUXC01000004.1, from coordinate 145,756 downwards.
AAATAGAAGAACCCGTGTTCGTGGAAGTATTGGTGAATAGCCATTGCCATATTGTGGCGAATGCGGAACACAGCACCAAAGGTGTTGGTGCGTGGGCGGAGGTGTGCAATAGTGCGCAGGTACTCCATGCTGAGTCCTTTTTTCTGCAATGGGTATTGTTCTGGATCGGCTGTGCCATATACCTCCAACTCTGTCAATTGGATTTCCACGGCTTGTCCGCTACCTTGACTGGCTACTAAGTGACCTGTGGCGGAGATGCACGAACCAGTGGTAACTGGTTTCAGGTTCTCCTCAGGGAACTGAGCGAGATCCACTACGATTTGAATATTTTTGATGGTAGAACCGTCGTTAAGGGCTATAAAACTAACATTTTTGTTGCCACGACGGCTACGTACCCATCCACGCACGTTGATGAGTTGTCCTTCTCCTGTCAATTGCAGGGCGTTGATAATTTCTGTTCGTTTCATTATGTTTGTTGTTATTAATTTCGTATAGGATTTTGCCTAATTCAAAGAATTAGGGTGCAAAGTTACTACTTTTTTTTGACATACGCAAAAGAAATAGTTAATTTATTCTAAAAATCACAAATGTATCAAGAAAAACATACTTTTTAGGGAGTTGGAAAATATAAAATCGTACAAATTTAAGGTAAATTTAAGGATTTATTCAGAAAAAAGTAGTACCTTTGCAGCGGAATTTGAAAATGGAACTACAAAAGAACGAATGATGAGAAAGAAACTGCTTTTGATATTGTTGGTTATCGCCACTGCGACGTATGCGCAGAAGAATGTGGCTCAAGATACAACAATGACAAATAATCTCGCGAACAAAGAGAAAATACCTGTATTCCAAGGATATAGCGGCGGAATGATGTTGCACGCAGGTTATCTCTTCGGCAAGAATCCGTCGGCCGTTTTACCCTCTGGCGAAAGTATCAGTCCGCAGGGTATGACCACAGGTATCGGTGGTTCGTTGCGTATTAACCTCTGGAAACACCTGCGCGTAGGGTGTGAGGGCTATGTTTCTACCATGAAATCGGGTGCAACCGATATGAGAGATGTCTTACAATCAGGTAGTTATGTGCGTGTCGGTTCGGGCGGTCTGTTAGCAGATGCCTGCTGGCGTATGGAAAAAGTGTGGCCATATATTGGTGCTGCTGTGGGCGGTGGTGCGATGCGCACGCTCTCTGTGGTAGAAGGTAGCGAAGCAGATTGGCAGCCAGAGGAGTGGGCAATGCTCACCAAACAAGGGTTTGGCTATGTAAATCCATACGTAGGCATGGATTGGTGTATGACCAAACGTGTTCATCTTACCCTACGCATGGATTGGATGTTGGGGTTTGCTGATAATCAACTGCTACTGCCTACTGGCCCACGTTTCTTCTTCGGTTTTATGTTCTGTCACTAAATGAATTTCTCAGGTATTGTATTAGGATTAGTAGCCTTTTTGTGTATTGGCTTTTTTCATCCTTTGGTCATCAAAGGTGAGTATTATTTTGGCACAAAGTGCTGGTGGGTATTTGCATTAGTAGGCGTAGTGATGTTGGTGGGTTCGCTGCTGATTGATAATATCTATTTCTCTGTCATATTGGGTGTTATCTCTTTCTCTTGTTTTTGGTCAATCCTCGAACTCTTCGAGCAAAAGAAGCGTGTAGAGCGCGGTTGGTTTCCAAAGAATCCTAAACGAAAAGAATAGAATATTGAATCCAATACTTCATTTTTTGTAGGAAAATAGAGGTTTTGTTTTGATATATCAAAAAAATGTTGTAATTTTGCAGGGTAATTTCAATATACCCCGCAATGAAAACAATTCGTGAGATATTTCGCATTGGCTATGGTCCCAGTAGCAGTCACACTATGGGGCCTCGCAAGGCTGCTGAACTTTTCAAAGAACGATACAATACTGCTGCGCGCTATCAGGCGCATCTATACGGCAGTTTATCTGCAACAGGCAAAGGGCACTTGACCGATGCTGCGATATTGGATGTACTGCCTACTGCAGAAATCGTGTGGCATGACGAATTTTTGCCTTTTCACCCTAATGGCATGCGTTTTTGCGCGTGGGATGAGGCAGGGAACTTGTTGGATGAGTGGATTGTATATTCTGTTGGCGGTGGCGCATTGGCAGAAGATCCTGATGGTACAAGGTTATTAGGCGATGAGGCAGAAGGCGATAAGGATGGGGATATTTACCCCCTATCGAGATTGTCGGACATCAAGGAGTATTGCGACAATATGGGTTGGGATTATTGGGAATATGTGGAGCATTACGAAGGAAAAGAGATTTGGGACTACTTGCGTGAGGTATGGCAGGTAATGCGCGAAGCAGTAGAACGCGGATTGGATCACGAGGGTGTGTTGCCTGGTCCACTGCACCTACGCAGAAAAGCAGCCAGTTATTATATCAAGGTGGCGGGATACAAAGATAATCTGCGTACCCGTGGTTTGGTGTTTTCCTACGCTTTGGCTGTGAGCGAAGAGAATGCATCGGGTGGCAAGATTGTTACTGCTCCCACATGCGGCTCATGTGGCGTATTGCCAGCGGTGTTGTATCATACATGGCGTTCGCGCGATTTCTCCGAAACGCGAATCTTACATGCATTGGCTACAGCAGGTTTATTAGGAAACGTAGTGAAGGAGAATGCCTCTATCTCAGGCGCTGAAGTGGGTTGCCAAGGCGAGGTAGGTGTAGCATGTGCGATGGCATCGGGTGCTGTAAATCAGTTGTTTGGCGGAACATTGGCGCAAATAGAATATGCCGCAGAGATGGGTCTTGAGCACCACTTGGGTATGACATGCGACCCTGTGTGTGGTTTGGTACAGATACCCTGCATAGAGCGTAATGCTTTTGCAGCAGCGCGTGCGTTGGATAGCAATATGTATTCCGCCTTCTCCGATGGTACGCACAGCGTATCCTTCGACCGCGTGGTGGATGTGATGAAGCAGACAGGACACGACCTGCCATCACTCTACAAAGAGACATCGCAAGGCGGTCTGGCTGCCATTGGCGATGATAGAAAATAAAACGGAGGCTAACTTATACCTCTACTGGCACATCATCCAAAGTAGGGTAGGTAACCCAACCCAGAATCTCTGCCACATGGCGGTTGATGGCTATATCATCCACGAAATGGAAAGGCTGCTCACAACCTAATGCCTTGAGGTGGGCATCTACAGCCTCGTAAATAGCGAGAGCAGGTTTGCTCACATGCATGAGGTGAGAAGCAAAACAATGCTCAAAAACCGACATGTCGTACACCTGATGAATGTCCTGCCAATGTAACTCGTTGTTGTTGCTGAGTAGGAATAGACGATGACCTGCCGCTTTCCAAGTTTTAATTTGCTCCAAACGCTCGAATGGAATACCTCCGTGCATGGTGTTCCATGCGGCAATCACCTCCTCACGCGTAGTACCTTGCGAGGCGTATTGCAGAATCGTATTGATAAACTCGTCGGTAGATATATCGCCTTTCTCGTATTGCTCCATCAGTGTGTCTTCGATGCCTTCGCCATTAGAAGCAAGACCTAACACATTCTGCATCACGCGAGTACCAAGCATTGCCTGAAAACGTTTAATACATTCGGGCATATTGTGCAACATCAGCACGCCACCCATATCAAGGATAATAGTCATAATTTGTTTTGTTTAGTGGACGGCGCAGAGCGCCTACTGTTTAGTGTTTAGAGGTTTGGGTATTTTCTTTCGCCGAAGATAGATGACCCAATGCGTACCATGTTGCTGCCTTCCTCTATCGCTATGAGATAGTCATCGGACATACCCATGGAAATCTGAGGACGCTCGCCATGCGAGCTATTGGACGCTTCGCTATGGACTATAGGCAATAGGTGAGCGGCGAGGGCTTTGATCTCACGGAAGCAACGGCGCCACTCTTCCACATCATCGGTGTTGGTTGCCATGCCCATGATACCGCAAACTTCAACATAGTTTAGTGTTGAGAGTTTAGTGTTGAGAGAGGCTATTTCCTCTGGACTGAAGCCTGATTTGGTTTCTTCCTTAGCCACATGCACCTCTAATAGCACTCGCACCTTGCGCTGGATTTTCTCCGCCTCGCGGTTGATGGTTTCCAGTAATCGCACACTGTCCACCGAATGAATAAGATGGACAAAGGGCACAATCATCTTGACCTTGTTGGTCTGCAAATGACCAATAAAATGCCAACGAATATCCTTGGGCAAAGCCTCGTATTTAGGTAGTAATTCCTGCACACGGCTCTCACCAAAATCCCTTTCGCCAGCGTTGTATGCCTCCATAATTGCTTCCGCAGGGTGAAACTTACTCACACAAACAAGCGTTACATATTGAGGTATATGTTTACGAATCTCAGCGAGATTCTGCGCCGTATTTCTTAATTCAAAATTCAAAATTCTTACTTATTATACTGCTCGGAAGACCTCCAGGATTGGTGAACGAGTAATGCTAACTACCTCGCAATCAAGGTTGCTGAGCGATTGTTGCAGTGTCTTGTTGGCTTCGGTAACATTGCCTGCTTGTACGTAGATAGATACCGCTTTGCGCTTCTCTTTGCCATTATCTTCAATGGTAATCATCTCCACGCGTGCTTTGTACCAACGATCGCCTTCTGGAGATGGAATAAGGTCGTAGAATTGCACCTGTTTGCATGTTTTTACTTCCCATTCGCCTGAAATAAAAGGCTTGATTTCTTCTATGAGACGGTTCTCTACATCGGCACAAGTAAGACCCTCGACCATGTATGTCTCTTTGACTGCTGCTGGGTTATCCTCGCCAGTCTGGCGGGTATAACTAATTTTGATTTCGTAGAATATCATATTATTTACTATTTGACAATTTACTATTTACAATTTACTATTTACTATTGATTAATAGGGATTTGACGTCTGTGGCATCTAATTCCTTCTCGGGGAAAGTGCGCAATGTAGCCGACCAAAGCATCAACGGTGCAGTGGGGTTAGGCTCAATGACATAATCATACTGCATTTTGTCGTTGGTGTCCAGTATCCAATGGTCTTGCAGTTGGAAAAAGACATCGCCTGCTTGACGTCTATAGATAGAGGGACTATACTCTGATAATATTGCTTCGTGGATAGGGAATGCTACTTGCACACCCTCAAAGTCCATGATGAAGTTCGCCACTTGACGTTGTATGGTTTCTAAGGAAAGGCGTTTCTGCTCAATGAGTGTGCGATTGAGGAAAATGTATGGTCCGAAGCCGCCATCTATCCATCGCTCATGACCGTAAATAGCCATAAGGTAGGTGCTGGTGAGTGCCGTAGCACGGTCCAAATTGAATCGTTGCACAGCAATACCCGCCATGTCGAGTGTCTTGGTGGAGTGCCCTTTGGTGGGGCGACCTACAAGCAGCACTTGGTAGTTGCTTTTGCCAATGCGTTGGTTGAGTTGGTCCATCAGATAGCCCAAGTCTTGATTAATACCGAGGTACATATCTTCCTGTTCGGCAGAAGCGATGGCATCCGATGTAGCCTTGGGCGAATTGGTGGTGAGTTGCAGTAGCAATAGATCGGGTATGTTATCTTCGCCTAAGTTTTTGGTCTGTTGTAGGTTGAGTGCCAATTCGATGGCCAAGGTGTTCGCCGCAGGAGTGTGCAGCAGGTCGGTTTTAGGCAGGTAACTGAAGGAACGCCTACGCTCATCCTTGGTAGGCGAGGTATAGTTGGCTATCTCCAGACGTGGTGTCCAAGTCTTTTCGGCTAACTGATTGATTCTTCCGCTCATGTTCATAGCGTCTGCTGCGGAAGGCAAACCCTCTGAGTAGCACGAGGTTGTAGCCCATTTGAGCGAGGAAGGGTCTAACCAACAGCAGGCGTTGGCAGCATGTCCTGCCAGCAGAATGGTGGCTTGTGGTTGCAGACCGATAGCATAGATATTGGCATTCTGACCATGCAGGATACGCCATTCATCGGTGATAGTGGTCGTAGCAATAGCGCGTGGGGAGAGTTGCAAGGTGGTGCCGATACCCGATGTCTGACTGTCATGCAGTACATCGAACGTGGTGCGGTACAAGCGATCAAAATATTGGTCATACATAAATCCGTGGCGCGAAGGAGTAGTACCCGTCATGAGCGTAGCGGTAGTCTCTTGTCCACCATTGACCAGATGGGGGAAATGAATAGTGGTTTGAAACGCCTCTTCGCTTAGGGTACGCAGTCCTCCTGCTGACCAGAAAGGGCGCAGTTGGTTAAGATTTTCTTGGGTCATACCGTCTACCACAACCACCACCGTCAGGCGTGGTTGAGTGGCGAAAAGCGATATGGGAAGAATACAGAGGAAGGCTATCAGCGTAGCCAATAAATAAGTCTTGCGCATAGATGAATAAGGGGTAAAATAAGTAATCTCCAACTAAATCCAACCAATGGATGAACCGAGAAGAATGTTAAGAAAATAACAATCGCCAACAGTACAAGATAAACCAAACCGAGTATAGCATCAAGCCACCATGACAATTTGTTGCGTTTTCTATCCCACCAACTAATAAGCACCATCAGCAACGCAAAAAGAGCAATGCCGAATCGACAATCGGCATACCAAGGCACGGGTGCTATCTCAAAGGGTGCTATATTCTCGTGAATAACCAATGGCGTTCCGTCGGATAGGTGTGCCTCTGAGAGATAGAACATCAGTTCTTCGGGGAGGAAGAGGCGTTGTTCGTTAGTCATTGGTTGGTCGGCTTTGGAACCGAACACCAGATTAATACCAAAATCCACCCACGAATAAGGGCCTGTATAATGGGTTATCGTAGAGCGAAAAGGCTGGTTCGCATAGCCTTGATAGGATGATATGATAGTGTCTTGCAACGCATTTTTGAGCAGGTAATAGGGGCGAGTGGCACAATTGTCAAAAACAAAGTTGTAGAGGTAAAATCGATTTTCGGGTTGGTAATTAACCATCAGAGCATCAAATACTTGATGCTTTTGTTCGGGTGTGAGGTTGAGTTCCTGCAAATAGGTCTTGCGCCCAATCTTGTTGTAGAACCGTACAAAATGGGAATACGACTCAATGCCCAACTGATAGTATGTGTCGCCCTTGATAAACTTGAGGTAGAATCCATCTTCCATCAGTGAGAAGATACCGTAATTGAAGACAATATCCATCTTATTGGCTTCATCGCAAACACGTATGCCTGTATGACCATATTTTGACCACACTTCTGTGCCCGGAGTGCAGGTCAATAGGTAGAGTTTTGCACTATCGCTCAAGAGGATCTGTGCGCTCAGGGGAGTGCAAAACAGGAGGGATAATATGATGAATAATAGGTGTTTACGCATGAAATATAATGAGATTAGGAGTGAATGTGCATACTAAACCTAAGATATATCCACATACCACTTGCATGGGGGTATGTGCGTTGAGATAGAGGCGCGCATACATGAGTAGCAAGGATACGATCAGTATGCCGATAATCAACAGGGTAGGTAACGCGCTGTAGTACAATGCGATACTAAATGCACCCCCCAACAACCCTCCCATTGCGGTGAGGTGTGCTGATATTTTCCACCAACGATTGATAATTGTTACAGCCAACAATGCAGCGGTGGCTCCAATAGCCACTATCAACCACACGACAGGCATCTTGAGGATATCTCCCACGAAATAGCACCAAAATGCAAAGCAAATAAGTGTATATATATAAGGTGTTGTGCGCTCGCTGGCATTGTCGATATGCAATGAGGAGATACTTCCGCGTTTCCAGAGAATCAGCATGAGGATAATCGGAATCAATGCAGTGAGTACAAAAGTAGTGATAACACTGGTATAGATGTATATGCTGGGTAAATTGGGTGTACGCACCAGCATGGCTGCCATATACAGTATCATGCCGTATGTAGGCATGAATAAGGGGTGCAGCATAATACTTAATGCTCGGGACAAGATGTTGAATAACTGTGGCATAACTCCTTATATCTGGTAACGTAGTCGAGCAACAGGAATACCTAATTGTTCGCGGTACTTGGCTACAGTTCGGCGAGCAATCGCATAGCCACTCTCATGCAGTATCTCCACCAATTCATCATCTGTGATAGGGCGTGTTTTGTCTTCGTTGGCAATCACCTCGCGCACTTTATCTTTGATTTCGCGGGTAGATATTTCGCCTCCGTCCTGCTTGGTGATGGATTCGGAGAAGAAATACTTGAGGGCAAATGTACCAAACTGTGTTTGCACATATTTGTTGCTACAAACGCGCGAGATGGTTGATACATCGTGTCCAATACGGTCTGCTATATCCTTGAGAACCATTGGTTTGAGGTATGAGCTATCGCCTTGTAGGAAGAACTCGCGTTGGTATGCCACGATGGCGCTCATGGTTTGCATCATTGTCTCGTTGCGTTGGCGTATGGCATCAATAAACCATTTGGCAGCATCGATTTTGTCTTTGACAAAGCGTGCAGCCTCGCGGTTGCTTGTATGCGACTTTTCTGTTTGAGAATACATATCCAACATTTGGCTGTATTCGGGCGAAACATGCAGGGGTGGTATATCGCCTTGATTTAATGTAACAATCAGTTCGTCGTTTTCTTCTTCCACATAGAAGTCGGGTACTACTACGGATTGATTTCTATCATATACCGTTCCTAACCAATTGTTGCCTGGTCGTGGGTTCAAACGAGTAATCTCAGATATAGCCCCTTTGAGTTGCTCCTCGGTAATATCCATGCGCTGCATGATTTTGTTGTATTGCTTGCGCGAGAATATGTCAAAGTGTTGCGACAAGATTTTCATCGCCAGACCCACATTGGCTGTTTGCTCCTTCTGCTGTAATTGAATCAATAAGCAGTCTTGCAAGTCGTATGCAGCCACCCCAGGAGGGTCAAACTGCTGTATCTGTGCGATGATAGATTGCATTTTTTCATCTGTTACCACGATACCTTCTTGGAAACTGAGGTCATCTACCAACTCCTCGGCGGTACGGCGCAGATAGCCATTTTCATCTATATTGCCTACAACAAACTTGGCGATATGCCTATCGGGTTTGTCCATCTTGGTGAGGTAGATTTGCGATTTGAGGTATTCGCCAAAACTCATTCCCACGGAAAATGGAATATCCTCTCGTACACTCTCTTGCGAGCGAGTGTTGTATGTACGCTCGCTGATGTCATCATCCTGCACGTAGTCATCATAGTTGAAGTCCTCGTTTTGCAGCGGATTTTGATATTCGTCGTTGAGGTCTTGCTCTTGGAAATCCATCTCTTGTGTCTTGTCTAATCCCTCTTCCAAGGCAGGATTTTCCTGCAATTCTTCATTGATACGCGCTTGCAACTCACACGCAGGTAGCTCCAGCATGCGCATCACCTGAATCTGTGCAGGCGATAATTTTGTTTGGAGTTTCTGTTGTTGGGTTAGTGTGAGTGAAGACATAGGTATTTACAATTTACAATTTACAATTTTCGATTGCTTCTACCACATTGCTTGTGATATATGCCAGTTGCTCATCGTCCAACTCGGTATGCATAGGCAATGAGAGCACACATGCAGCCAGTTTCTCGGCTACAGGGAAATCGCCTTCTTGATAGCGTGGGTCTTGATATGCTATTTGCATGTGCAATGGGATAGGGTAGTATATCATAGCGGGGATACCCTTTTCAGCCAATGCTTCGCGTAGTGCATCTCGATTGACATCCTGTAGGCGCAAAGTGTATTGGTGGAATACGTGTGTGGACTTTGCTGCACGAGCAGGAATCAATATGTTTGGATGATTGGCAAAAGCGTTATCGTAATAGGCAGCAGCGCGTTGGCGTGAAGCAATATACTCGTTCAGGTGTGGCAACTTAGCATCCAATACGGCTGCTTGGATACTGTCCAAACGTGAATTAACGCCCACTGTATCATGGTGATAGCGAATAACCATACCATGGTTGGCAATGGCGCGCATTTGTGCTGCTAAACTGTCATCATTGGTGAAGATAGCCCCGCCATCGCCGTAGCAACCGAGGTTCTTCGATGGGAAGAAACTGGTGCAGCCGATATGTCCGATAGTCGATGCTTGACGCACCGTGCCATCGGCATGGGTGTATTGGGCACCTATGGCTTGGCAAGAATCCTCTACTACGTATAGGTTATGTTCGCGTGCGATGTCCATGATGGCATCCATGTCTGCACACTGACCAAACAGGTGGACGGGTACTATCACTTTGGTGCGTGGGGTGATGGCTTTGCGAATCGCTTCCACGGAGATATTCATGGTGTCCCAATCCACATCTACTACTACGGGCTTCAGACCCAATAATGCCACCACTTCGGCTGTAGCGATAAAAGTGAAGGTAGGGGTAATAACCTCATCACCAGGCTTCAGACCTAATGCCATCAGGGCTATTTGCAGCGCATCTGTTCCGTTGCCAACGGGAATGACGTGCTTGGCACCCGTATAAGCCTCTAAGTGTTCTTGGAAACTCTTTACCGCAGGACCTTTGATGAATGCTGCGGAGTCAATCACGGCTTGTATGCCGCGATCAATATCTTCTTTGATGTGTTGATACTGCGTTTGCAGATCTACCATTTGAATCTTTTTCATTGCTTTTTCTCGATGATATATTCTACTTCACGAATGCTTGCGCGCTTTTGCGTAACGTATGGGTTGTTGCATATAATGGTTACAGGCAGTGTGGTTTGTGCCTGTGCAGGATATTCGCATACGGCTTTGAAGTCCTCTTCGGTAAGGTTGGCAAAATGCGATATGCCTACTCGTGCGGTGATAGTGGTGGTTTGTGGAAAGAGGTGCATCACTTTGTTGTCGGGAAGGTTGATTATCTCTATGGGTAGTTGGAAGGATTTCTCGGTAAACATCTCCGCGTTCCATGTCACGGAAATGGTGGGTTGGTTGGTGCGAATACCTGCTGGTATTAGCAATGCTACGTCGCGTTGTACTTGGTCTTGCAGTTTTTCCACGATTACGCTATCGGTAGATATGGAGTCAATGGTGTCAATCGCCTCTTGTGTGCCGTATATATTGACCCATGCAGGTTCCAATACGGGTGGCTCAGCCAATTGGTATTGTTTCTCCAATGTCCATGCTGCACATAGTCGGATAGGGACTTTCTTGGTGGCTTCTACATAGTAGGTAGTTGTAATCTCCTCAGGACGAATCTGTTGGATAGTAGTCGAGCCAGGGAGGTTATCTTGTATTTTTTGTCGCAGGACATCTGTGGATAATTGCAATGTCCCGTGGGTTTCGTTGAGTTTGTCTGCCAAACTGATAGTTACGGTAGGTTTGGTATGTTGCACTTGTCTGAGCAGTCGTCCATTGTCTCGGAGAACTACTTCCAGTTGGGTGGGCAGAGGTGTTTCAAAAACTACCTGTGCGGGTACTTGTGTGTACTCCACAGGTAGTTTCACTTCCACTTCGCGTTGCGAACTCATGGCTCGTCCCCACCAGAAGAGGGTCGCCAATCCCACAAACAGCAGGTAGATCAATGCGTCTTTTTGCACCAACCATGCCAATATTTGTTTGGCTTTCTGCGTGATATGGGGTATGTCTATTCGCACGCTTCGTTAATGATGTTCAGAAAAAGGATTATTTAGCGTTTTGAGGTGCTTGTTGTGCATCTTCAGCAGCCACATATACGCTACCTTTGTCCACTTTGATGACCACGTCTTTGGCTACTTCCAAGAGGAAGGCATTGTCTTGTACCTCTTTCACGATGCCATAAATACCGCCAGCGGTAACCACTTTGCTACCTTTGGTCAGAGCATCGCGTTGTTTTTGCAATTCTTTTTGTTTCTTTTGTTGTGGACGGATCATAAAGAAATAGAATACCACAAAAATAAGGATCATCATTACCCAGAATGACCAACCGCCCCCTTGTTGTGCGGCACCATCAGCAGCAGTGGCTGCTTGCAAAAAAATGAAATCTAACATGTCTGTAATATTTTATAGTTTTATCGTTTTACTTTGAATAATTGATTTTCGGCGCGCAGGTCATTGACAATGCGGTTCAGCACACCATTGATGAAGATATAACTCTTGTCGCTGGAGTACTCTTTGGCTATCTCTATGTATTCATTCATCGAAATTTCCAATGCTATCTCGTTGCACTTGCGTATTTCTGCCAATGCGACCAACAGGATGATTTGGTCCATATAGGCGATGCGGTCTGCTTCCCAGTTTTGCAAGGACTTGGCAATCAATACCTTGTTTTCTTCGGTCTGTTCGATACTCCATTGCAAAAGGTTCTTGCCAAACTCCAGTTCTGCTTCGGAAGCGAACATCTCCAATAGTGGCAGTTCGTCGTTGTCGTCCTCTTTGAAGCGTTTGAGAGTTTTAATCACGTAGGTGATGACCATATCCATGTCGATAGTCCAGCCTTCTTGGTCGAGTGCTACCTCCATTTCCTCTAATGCAGAACTGAGGGTTTCGCTTTCCAACAACAGGGAGCCATAGATTTTTCGCCACAATGTCTTCTCATCTTCGTATGTGGGTTTCTCCAATGCCATAAACTCCTGATAGAAAGGAGTATTGATGAGTAGTTTGTAGGTAGCCTCAACAGCCGACATGCCCACATCCCAACGCAGGTTTTCGTTTTCGAGGTAATTGCGTATGCGACGGTTATTGAATATCTGTTGCGCCAGGCGGTTGTTCACGAAATTGCGGTTGGCAATGTAAGTCTGATGGAGTACGGATGCACGCTTTTGATTTTCGCTGATTTGTTCTTCGGCGTAGGTGGTTAGTTCATCTGCAAAACTCAGCATCATCATATATAGACTATATGTGCTGGAGAACTTGTTGAGCAGTGTTTTGCGTGCAGATAGAGCGGTATGGTCATTACCGCTGTATTGTGCAAAGAGGGTCTGAACGACTTTGGTTCTAACTAATGTGCGATTTATCATATTGCTATTTCAAATATCAATTATTTCAGGCTGCAAAGGTACAACAAAAAATGCACATACGCAAGAAAAGCGAGCAATATTTTCAAAAAAGATAGATTTTATCTATCTGCAAGAGATTTTCGCTGCACAATAGGAACTTGTTCATAATTGTGTATGCGGAAAGCTATTGCAACAGGTGCTAACCGATTTTTTTGAACATATTGCGAGCGAACTGGAGTATGTCCAGCATTCTGCGACCGGAGCTTCGAGGGTAGGGTGTCCTCGAAGGTACAACAGGTCGTTTAATGCGAGGGCGCAGCCCGCATTGCACACAAAATACTGTAGAAAGTTTACATATAGTTGCTATTTTCTTGCATAAGCCCCTATCGGGTGGATAAGCGGTGGTTAAGCGGTAGATACCCTTCCCTCAACGACCTTATTGGCATGCTACCAGTTACGGGTTCATAACGGGTTTTTGACGGGTTCATAGAATACCTTCGTAGGCACATCGTAAACCTATCAGTAGTATATCCTATTTATTTGCTATGGTTTCCGTCACCTGTCTTGTTTTTGCCAGTGGTCTGGCAAACATCTCTGCCTTTCTATGTCCATTGCTACGTGGCTCCGATGACGCTTGAGTCATGGAGTGCATTTCGCGTTTTCCCCGTGAGTAATAGTTCCCCATTTTCCGAAGGGATACCGAACCCTTACCGAAGGAGTGCTTGAATCCGAGCAAGAAGAATAGCAATATAAAAACTCACCCTGCAAATCCAATGACTTGCAGGGTGAGAAAGTTGTTTCGCAAATTTTACAAATCCTTCACTAAACGAACACTATAACCATTTACAGTGGCACTCCAACTATAATTTATAGCATGAGAGCTAAACATTATGGTATAGCAAACTTCATTGATAGTTGCGTTTGGATCATCTGGAGCCACCCAATAAAATCCACCACATTCATCCCCAAAACGTCTTTGATCAAGTCCCGCACCATAGCCATGTGCACCTGCTGCTGGAAGAAATACTGCACCTGCTTGCTCAAGAATTAACCATTCATCTTTGGTAAAAGTTTGGGAAGAATAATCGCAACCACATTCATTATAGATATTATCATTGATGTGTATGTTATCAGGCCATACCCAATTGTCAGGAAGTAATACCAAACCTCCAACACCATTTACTTCAGCTGGAAGATTTAAGGTAGGACGTCCCCAAATGAGATGCGACCATTCTTGGTATGTCAATGTGCGCCATGTATTTGCTGTATCAGTACCAATAACATTTGTACCCCAATCAACAAAATAAAGATAATCATCTGTAGATAAACTTATTTTGGTAGGAGCATCGCCTGTTCCATAGCAAAACAAATCTATTTTGTCCGCTAAATTGCCGAGTGTGGTAAGATTACCAGCTCCTATTAAATCGTATTGATTTTCAGCAAAAGACCATGTATCAGTAGATTGTGTATACTGCAAATTACCAGGAGAGAAGGTCACCGTCTTACCCTCTGCTACGGAGAATACACCAATACCCGTGGAAGGAGTTGTTGGTTCTTCTGGCTCTATTGGTGTATCGGGTGTGTTAGTTCCCCCTGGCGCTATCATACTTATACTATCCACCTTTGCTACAGTGCCATCACTGTAGTAAATATAAAACTGTGCAGAAGCACTAATCGTCATCATTAAGGCGATGACTGCCATAAACATCTTTTTCATATTGCTGATTTTTTATTGAATTTCACTTATTGTTTACATCTCATCACTCATAGTTCATAACTAAGATTTCCCATTACATCGTACCAAACTTGCGTGCCGTCAGACATAGTGGCACGAATAAATAATTTGCCATTGAGTAACACTTTGTCTGTCGTTGCATTGTCCAAAGACGACACTTCTTCCAAAAAAGTAATAGTTTCATCTTTTTTCACCATCGCAAAAGTGATACTACGCACACCCGTCAAGTCTGCCTCTGGCACGCTTACAGCAAGACTCCCCTTGCTGCACAGCACACTAAAGTCTGTTACTGAAGTGTAGTCTAATTGCACCGTCTGCTTACTGCCGTCTGCCATTTGTACCACCATAGCAGGCACAAGATTGACATCCTCAGCAAGAATCGGCACACTTACACTACATAAGAACAGACCTAGTAGAAATAAGGATAACTTTTTCATTTATAAGTTTTTCTTTTGTTGGGACATCGGCTCCAAATGCCCCGTTGGTATAATTATACAAAAAGCGTGGAACCTTACCTTTGCTTATTCTCCATTATGAGGTTCCTGCAAGACCCTATCCTATAAGAATAAACAAGTAACGCCCACGCCGAATATGAAATGCCACCAAACAGAGCAATCCACGCATGGATGCTCTGCGGCGGGATAATCCATATCCCAACGGGCGTTTACTGCCTTCTTGTTTCGGATAGGATGAAATTTTGCAGGATTTCATAATGCCAAAACAAGCGCTAATAAACGCTTTTTATAATATGTCCTCCTGTTTTACGTCGGTGAGCGACGGTATATCATTTATTATTCAACTCAAATTCTTTCACTGTACGTTCTACAACTTCTTCCAACTGGTATGTAGCCACGCCAAGAGGTTTGCAAATGTCCTTCAAGGACCACTCAACAACTGTTTTATCTGTAGATTTGCAAATTATTAATCCTATAGTTGGCTTATCTCCCTCACCACGCATTAATTCATCCACAGCAGTTACATAAAAATTCAATTTACCTGCAAATTCAGGAATATATTTAACCGCTTTCAATTCGACAACTACATACCTATGCTGTGGGATGTGATAAAAAATCAAATCAGGAAAAAAAGTCTGACCGCCTGGCATTTGCAATTCCATTTGGCGACCCACAAACGAAAAACCTTGTCCCAATTCAAGTAGAAAGCGTGTGATATTACTTATAAGTGCCTCTTCAAGTTGTTTTTCATCATGACTTTGTTGGATGTCCAAGAAAGAGAAATTATATGGATCTTTAAGGATTTCTTGAGCCAATTGCTGCTGGGCGATAGGCAAGGTGTTCCAAAAATTTGTAATAGCTCCACCTTGTCGTTCAAAAAGATTTGCTTTGATTTCATCTCCTAATTGCTCTCTACTCCAATTGTTTTCTATACATTTGGTGATATAGAATAAAGCTTCTTCGAGAGATTGACATTTAGTAATAATCTCAACATGATGATATAAGGGTACAAACGCAAACTTCTCAGGCAGTTCCAATTTGTCAGCAGCCTGCTGACGAATATCTCCTTCGGGTAAATAAAACTTTTCTGCTTGTAATTCGTCAGCAGCCTGCTGACGAATTCTAATCTGCTCATAATAAAACTGATACCAGCGTTTTACATATTTCAAGTTCGTTACAGAAAAGCCCTTTTGACGAGGAAATGTTTGTTGAAGATCAATACTAAGTTGATTAAAAAAATTACTACCCCATTTGCTTTCTGCTTTGAGAGCAACGATATCCCTTCCCAATGACCAATAAAACTCAAGCATAGATTGATTCAAACGGACCACTGCTTTTGCTTGGCTCTGGCGAAAGCGCTTTTTTAGATTCGATAACCATTGGATATACTCGGTATCGACTATTATATTTTCTCTTTTTACAAAATGAGGAGTTGTCATTTTAAAAACTAACTTACCTTGAATTGAATTGCGACTGCAAAATTACTACATTTTTCTGAATTGAGCAAGAAAAACTTACCTAAAAGTAAAGTTTTACTCGTTTTTTCTTGCTTTTATGCAATTTTTTCACTACCTTTGCAGCGTATTAACCCATACAAATGGATTAAAGAGAAAAATTAACCAATATAGAATGATGAAAGAGATGGAAAATCGTAGATTTGAAGGAAAAAACGAGCCTGAAATCGTGTATTCACGCTCGGTGAAAGCAGGTAAACGCATCTATTATCTGGATGTCAAAAAGGCTCGAAATGAAGACCTGTACCTCTGTATCACAGAGAGCAAACGCAAACAAACGGGAGAAACTGAACCACCACAATTCGAGAAACACAAAGTATTCCTCTATAAAGAAGACTTCGCTCACTTTACAGAAGGACTAAATGACGTTATCTCATTTGTACAAAGTCAGTTAGGCGACATAGAGGAACGCAAAGAATGGACCCCCGAAACCGAAAATACACTGGCTCCTGAAGAAACAGAAACACCCGCAGAAAAACCTGCAGAAGAGAAAAATGAAGATAAATCTATCTTGGGAAGTATCTTGAATAGACTGAAAAATTAATAGCAAATACTATCAATAATTGCATCCGCAACCTCCTGCTTCAGAAGAAGTGGGAGGTCTTTTTTTGTGCCGTCGGCATACAGCAAAGTCACCTTGTTGGTATCCACACCAAAACCTGCGCCCTTGTCTTGCAGAGAGTTCAGCACAATCATATCCAAATGCTTGGACTGCAACTTGCGCAAAGCGTTTTGCTGCTCATCGTGCGTCTCAAGCGCAAAACCCACCAACACCTTATTGCTATCGCCCTTCATCTTGCCCAATGTGGCGGCAATATCAGTGGTGGTCTTCAAATCAATAGACATGTGCGTCTGCCCTGGTTGTTTCTTGATTTTCTTATCGGCCGTTGTGCACGGCGTGAAGTCAGCCACAGCAGCACATAGAATAGCCATATCGGCATTAGGAAATGCCTCCACCGTAGCAGCACACATATCGGCAGAAGACACTACAGGGACAATATGCAAGGGGCAAAAGGCTTGCCATGCTGTTAGGGAAATATGCGTAGGTCCACTCACAAGGGTAACTTCTGCACCTCTATTCAAACACGCGCGCACGAGCGCGTAGCCCATCTTGCCCGTAGAGGCATTGCTGATATAACGCACAGGGTCAATGGCCTCTTGCGTAGGACCTGCGGTAATCAATACCCGTTTGCCCAAAAGGGTCTTAGGCGTGAGTGCATACTCGGCTGCTGCGACAATGGTATCAATCTCTTGCATCCTGCCTTTGCCCGTGGTGCCACAAGCCAACTCGCCACTGGCAGCATCCAGCATGGTGATGTTCTCCCATTGCGCTAACTGGCTGATAGCCTTCTGAGTAGCAGGCGAATCGTACATATTAGTATTCATGGCAGGAGCAATCACTACGGGCTTGCGCATAGCAGCAAACGTGGTAGTCAATGCGTCGTCTGCGATACCGTTAGCCATCTTGCATAGCACATTGGCAGTGGCTGGGGCTATAATCATCAGGTCTGCCCAATCGGGTAGGGAGATATGCTTGGTGCTATGCTCGTTGATAGCCGCAAACACATCGGAATAGACCTTGTGCCCACTCACTGTTTGCAGGGTAAGAGAAGTGACAAACTCCAAGGCATTCTTGGTGGTTGTCACTTGTACATCTGCCCCTGCTTTCTTCAGAAGGCGGATAAGTTCGGGAATCTTATACGCAGCAATACCGCCACTGATTCCGACCAAAATATGTTTTCCCGCTAAATTCAATGATTATTTCAATGCATCATCACGGTTGCCACTGCGGTAAATCAACTCATCGTCGATGAACTCCTGCGTAGCCATCAATGTGGGTTTAGGCAATTGCTCATAACTACGAGAGATCTCTATCTGCTCTTTGTTCTCGAAAGTCTCTTCGATAGAGTCTTGTGGGATAGAGAAGTCTTGCAATTTAG
Source organism: Bacteroidales bacterium (assembly GCA_015061165.1). Lineage (GTDB taxonomy): Bacteria > Bacteroidota > Bacteroidia > Bacteroidales > Paludibacteraceae > Colicola. The sequence goes on along the minus strand of SUXC01000004.1, from coordinate 127,296 downwards.
CATCCAATTCCTTTTTGAGAGCCGAGCTGATTTGGTTGCTGCGTTTGCCAATGATAGCTACAGTCTCATAGATATTGCCTACTTTTTCGGTCAATTCGTTGATGTCCCGTGTGATAGTTGTTTTTGGGGCTTTGGTTTTCTTGTAATCAATCATATCGTTAGTTTATTTTTTAATGTTCAAGTATTCTTTTCATCTCTTTGCCAATGCGTTCTGCGGCATTGCGATGTTTGGATTCTGGATATTCCGTAATGAAGTTGTAGTATTCATCTTCTGCATCTCGTGTTCTATCCATTTTTTTTGCTTCGACCGAGTTGATGGCTTGTTGGTACTTGGCTTGCAGTACAATCCAATTGAGTTCCTCTTGATACTTATTGGTAGGATAGTTCTTGAGGGCGTTCTTGGCAGTGATTTCTGCGCTGAGGTAATTGTTGCCCAAATATGTTCCTAAGTTATAGTACAATTTAGCGCTAAGATACTCTTTTTCAGCCAATTTGTCGTACAGTTCACCCATTTCTTTGTAGGCTTGTTCTGCGTATGGGCTTTCGGGGTAGAGTTCTACAAATTGCGTATAAAACTCGATGCCTTTCTTGGTCTCTGTCTGATCCAATCGAGCATCAGGCGCGTCTAAATAATAGCAGTGTCCCACTTGGAAACGAGCCTCCACAATGTATCTACCCTTAGGGTAGTTGCGGATATAGGCTTGATAATATTCCGATGCTGAAGAATAGTCTTCTTGTCCCATATAGCAGCGCGCCAAGTATGCCAACACATCTTGCGAACGATCCGTACCGCGGTAATAGGTGGTAATATCATCCAATAATGTCTGCGCTTTCACATACTGCTCATCGTTGAAATACATCAACGCCTTTTGGTATTTCAGTTCGGGGTCGGTGGATTTCAACAACTGTTGGTACTCACCACAAGCGGTCAGTCCCAACACCATACAAACTATTAAAAGTCCCTTTTTAGTCATATTACAAAAATCAGTCTGCAAAGTTACTGCTTTTTTTTGATATACGCAAATAAAAGTGCAATTTTACTGCTTTTTTTGATTAAAACTGCCATCTTTGGGATACGGCAATGCGCAGTGTGTCGCTATCAGCAAGAATCAGGTAGCAGGCAGCATCGTCGGTCTGCTCTATCATCGCCAATGCCTCTTGTTCGCCCAAGACCATGCAGGCTGTTGCCAACGCATCGGCACGCATACCGCTACTGGCTACCACAGTGGCACTGAGCAGCGAGTGTTCCACAGGATAGCCCGAACGAGGGTCTATGGTATGGCTGCGGCGTTGTCCGTCCACAAAATAGTATTGCAGGTAGTTGCCCGATGTCGCCATGCACAAATCGCTGCTTTCAATCACCTCTTGCAGTTCTTTTTCTGCGCCTGTGGCATCTATCGTTGGGCGAGTAATACCCACGCGCCATGCGTTGCCTTTGTCATTCACGCCTTGCAGCACCACTTCGCCACCTATATCCACCAATAAGTTTTGGCAGCCATTCTCGCGCAGCAAATCAGCCACGACATCGCAGGCATATCCTTTGGCTATCGCACTGGCATCCAGCGTGATACGGATGTCCTCCTTGATGATACGATGCTCCGTTAAGCGAATCTTCTCATAACCGACAAACTGCTTGATACTGTCTATCTGTGCCTTATCGCCTAATAGCCTCTTCGCCTCTTCGCTTAATACAACGCTTTTGCCAAACCCCCACGCATGGACCAAGGGGGCTACCGAAATGTCGAACGCACCATGGGATAGTTGGCTGATAGCATGTGCCTCGTGATACATAGCCTCGAAGAGCGAATCGGTAGGCACGCTATCATTACGATTGACTCTGCTAATCACAGAGTTAGGATTAAACATGCTGAGCGAGTGGTCGAACGCCTGCAATCGCTGTTGGATGGCATGGTGCAAATCTTCGGTACCCTCGTAGCGTATATTATAATAGGTGCCAAAGATATTGCCCTGATGGTGGTAATATTGTTTCTTGGGCTCATTAGGCAATAATAGCAGCAAAACTGCTGCTATTACTGCGAATCCCAATGCAATCCATTTCTTCATTTCTTACCAAAAATTGTAAATAGTAAATAGTCAAATAGTAAATGCTTTTACCATTCACTACCGAAAAACAAACTTGCACCAATACACCAGTTGAGGCGTTGATTTTCCTTATCAGCCAATGTGGTGGTTAGGTTGGTCTTGTCAATGCCGTAGCAGTTGAGCATCATCTCTCCCCAAACACCTAAGTATACATGTTTGAGCTCAAATTCGCGTTGCAAACGCAGGTTGATATTGTTGATAGCCACGGTCTTGGCATCTTCCCAAACTTCTTCATAAAAAGAGTACATTCCGCGCCAAGGTGTGATACCTACTCGTGTATCCAATGTCATGCCCAAAGGCAATTCAAATTGGTATCCCACTTGAATATAGGTGGACCAAGCACGATGCCATTCGCCGTTCTCATCTTGGTAGCAGTCATCGCCATAAACAGTGGTGTACCAATCCAACGACAGTGGGAACTTCTCAAACCAGTCGCCCAAATGCAAACCAGCGTGTACCTCCATTGTGCTACCTGTGGTTTGCTCTTGCGCTTTGAAACCACCTTTGCCAAAGTATGGGTCGCCACCGAAATAGTAGAGGTGGGTCAGATCCACTGCCAAACCAAAGTTGTCATAACCAATGGTGATGTCCAATTCAGGGTTCAGTTCTTCGAATGACCAATTGTCTGCACCGATGTTAGCCCAACCGCTCACGTACAAACCTTTCCAATCCAATGAAACCATAGGTTGGATAGACATACCGCCCAAGTTTTGTCCGCGCCATAAGTACGAACTCACCAAGTCAGCACCCACTTCGAAGGTCAATCCTAACTCCTCGTACTCTCTGTCCTCAGCGTATGCTTGAAAAGGACAAGCACTAACGCCAATCAGCGTTAGTGCTAAAATCATGAATGTTTTTTTCATCTGTTATTTCTTGTCATTATAATGCGTTCTTGCTCGCCCACGCGATGCGCAACGCTACCTCGAGAACTTTTGTGTCATCGAGAACCACGATTCCACCATCAGGGCCTGGCTCAATATGATAACCCACAGTCGCAGTGCCGTTGAAGAAACTTCTTACATCATCAGCTGTAATTCCTAACTCTTCAGCAATCACAGCTGAACTACCTTTTGGAAGGCTATCCTTCACTTCTCTCAGTTTGTTGAATGTTGTGCGAATCATAGTAACTAATTAATTAATAGTTAGTAATTATTATTTATTGATTTATTTTAGCAGTTATATGTGCAAGCAATCTTGCATTTCGACCGCAAAGGTACAAAATATTTTTTATTTATGCAAATTTTTTCGTATTTCTGTTGAAGAAATATCAAAATAAGGTGCATTCTTCAGTATTTGCAGGTCGCGCGCTTGTGGGATTTCGTAGATCGGACAGCCATGTCGCGGATATACAAAGATACGGAAGTGAGTTAGCAGAAAGTCGCTCTCGCGCCACTTGTCGAATATCTGTAGGTTATCTTCGCCGATAATGAGGGTGAACTCATGTTCGGGGTATTCCCTTGCGAGCGCGCGCATAGTATTAGCGGTATAAGTAGGGCGTGGCAAATGAAACTCGAAGTCCGATACCCGTATCCTCTTGCCGATAGCCAATCGCCCATCGCCTATAACCTCTTTTGCCTTCTCCAAACGCTCTTGCTCATCGGCGAGTATGTTTTTGTCTTTCAGTGGGTTATTGGGGGACACCATGAGCCATACCTCATCCAAATCGGTATTCTCCAATACCCATGTCGCCAAGCCCGTGTGCCCAAAGTGTATCGGGTTGAATGATCCGCCGTAAATGCCTACCTTCATCGAACAAGTTTGTCTAAGTCTGCTTTCGCTTGCAGGAGGTCATCGTTAATGACAATGTGGTCAAAATATGGTGCATCTGCCATTTCTATTTCGGCTTTGGCGAGGCGTTTTTGTATCATCTCTTCGCTGGTGTCGCCACGTCCGTGCAAACGGCGAGAGAGTTCCTCCACAGATGGTGGGGCAATGAAGATAGCCAATGCCTCATCGCCGAAGATACGCTTGAGGTTGAGTCCGCCTTTCACATCAATATCGAAAACGATGGTGCGACCTGCTGACTGAATACGCTCGATCTCCGACTTCAGTGTACCATAGTAGAGGCCTTCATATACTTGTTCGTATTCGATGAAGTCGTTGTTTTGGATATGTTGCTCAAACTCCTCGCGAGAAATGAAGTAGTACTCTTTGCCATGTTGCTCTTGTCCGCGCGGAGCGCGAGTGGTGGCAGAGATAGAGAGTTCGTACTGTCCTGGATAGGTCTCAAGCAGGTGCTTCACCATTGTCGATTTGCCCGAACCGCTGGGCGCACAGAGAATAATAATCATACGGATTTACTATTGGACTATTTATAGTTTTCTATTTACAACACATTCAGCACTTGCTCTTTGATTTGCTCAAGGATGTCTTTCATCTTCACCACGATGATCTGCATCTCGCTTTGGTTGCTCTTGCTGCCAAGGGTGTTGATCTCACGTCCCATCTCTTGGGCAATAAAGCCGAGTTTTTTGCCAACGCCTCCTATAGCCAATTGCCCATCGCCAATTGCCTTACCACTGTCCATCGTTTCACGGAAGTACTTCAGGTGGTTGGTCAGGCGCACTTTCTCCTCGTTGATGTCCAATTTCTCGATATAATAAATCATCTCTTGCTCAAGGCGGTTGCGGTCGATGGCTTGCCCTGTAGTGGCAGACAGTTGCTCTAAGTTCGCCTCAATACGTGCTTTGATTTTCTCTACGCGACTTTGCTCGTAAGGCTCTACTTCAGCCAACAGGGCAGCAATAGCATCCAACTTCTCGCAGAACATCTGGTAGAGCGATGCGCCTTCTTGTTCGCGGAAAGCATTGAACTGCTTAACTGCCTCCTCGATGGTTTGCAGTGCTACTGCCCATTCCTCATTGCTCACCTCGCCGCAGTCTTGCACTTTGGTGACATCGGGCATGCGCAAGATAGCCGAAACAATATCTTGGTTGTTTGCCCAACCTAATTCGTTTTGTAGGGCAGTAAGTTCCTTATAATAATAGGCAAATGCCTCGTGGTTGATAGGCGCAAAAGTGGCAGTGCTCTCGCCCTGTGCAGCATCTTGATAGTAGATACTTAGGTCTATCTTACCGCGCTCGAGGCGTTGCGCAATCAGCGTGCGGATATCCAACTCCTTGCTGCGCAATTGTGCTGCTATACGCACACTGAGATCCAAGGATTTGGAGTTGAGACTCTTGATTTCTACAACCAGTTTCTTGTTATTGGCTACCAAGCACTCTGCTTTGCCGTAGCCGGTCATGGAGAATACCATATTATTTACTATTTGACTATTTACTATTTCTATTTGCGAGTGCAAAGGTACAAAAAAATATGCACATTCGCAAATGATTTGAGTAAAAGTTCACTTTTGAGCGAAAATTCTATTTTTATTTTCGATGAATCCATGAAATCTTTACAATAAAAAGGGTGCATCAAGTTGATACACCCTCTTATTAGGTAATTGTCATTATTATTTTTCTTCCTCTTCTTGCTTTTGCTTAGCCTCCTTGCGGTCTTTGATTGCACTAATCACAAAGAAAGGACCCATGAAGACTGCTACCATACCCAAAGCAAGGAGGATCATTGTCAAATCATCCATAGTTGTTTTATGTTTTGATAGTTAAACTTATAGTTATCGGAGGCGTTCCGCCTATTGGATATAGGTTAGATAACTACCAAAAACTATGGAATGGGAAAGAGATGTGTTCTGTGGGTAAACTAAGTGGCGTTGTGCATGATAGTGCCACTATACGCTTGATATTGTGAGAGATACTATTGGCATGGTAGCGCAATGCAGCACATAGTTGCTGCGTGTTGGTACGCAGTTGCCACGATGTGGAAATACGTTCCTGACGGCGAGTGCGCAAGCGATTATCTTCGCTACGCGTACCGATTTGATACGAAGTGAGGGCATCGGTCCAATCGTATTGTTGCTGAAGACGTTTGGCGTAGTCCTCTGATATATCATTTAGTACGGAAGACACCGCGCTTGCACTCGCTGATGGGCAAGATGCTGTATCTTGAGCAGAAAGGTCGGACATATGCACAGATGCACATAGTCCAATTATCAATACGAGCAATATATAGCGCAAGTCTCTCACTACAAATCCGTTTTATGCTGCAAAGGTACAAAAAAATATGCACATGTCCAATTATATTTCCAGAATTTAATAATTTCTTAACAAAATCTTCATACTTGTGTAATAATATTGCGCTACTTTTGCACGAGAATTGTTGATTGGATAGTAGAGCGACCGCCTGTAGACTACAGCGAATGCAATGAGCGTACTAAAACTTATTAATTATGGAATATATTATTTTAATTGTGACTTTGGTAGGCATCGTGTTTGGTGCTGATTTGTTGCTGAATGGTAGTGTGGCTATTGCTAAACGCTTTCATGTATCGGATTTCGTGATTGGTGCTGTTATCGTGGGCATTGGTACCAGTGTACCTGAGTTGGTGGTTAGTTTCTTTGGCGCACTGAAGGGCAACGCCGATGTGGCAATTGGCAATGTGGTGGGTTCTAATATCTTCAATATGTTGGGTATCTTGGGCTTAACCGCAATATGCTACCCGATAGCGATAGATAAGAAGAATATGACCTTTGAAATACCATTTTGTATTGGTATTTCGATATTGCTGACCTTGTTGGCACTCAACTTTTTTGATGGTACTCCAGCCGTAATCAGTCGTGTGGATGGTATCATATTGTTGTTGCTTTTCGCGGGTTATATGTGGTACTCTTTCACTCGTGACAAGAAGAATGGACTTACGGAAGCAAGCGAAGAGATGCCTACAGAAAAACCTACGCCGTTGTGGTTAGCCATTGTAAAAGTGGTTGTGGGTCTGGGTGTATTGATTGTGAGTTGCGATATGTTTGTAGATGATGCGGTAAGTATTGCTAAGTCGTGGGGCGTTAGCGATGCGATTATCTCGCTTACGCTGATTGCTTGTGGCACTTCGTTGCCAGAGTTGGCTGCTTCGGTGGTGGCTGCGTTTAAGAAGAATACGCAATTGGCGTTGGGTAATATCGTGGGTTCGAATATCTTTAATATCTTGCTGATTTTGGGCTTGAGTTCACAGGTGATGCCATTGACTTCGGCAGGTATCACGGTGGTGGATTATGGAGTGATGATTGGCGCAGCCATCGTACCTCTGCTCTTTGGATTTAACAAAAAGATTGGCAGAGTAGGCGGCGCACTGATGGTGATTGCTTTTGCAGTCTATACTTGGTATTTGATTGCAGGATAAGGATTATGTGCTAATCAGAAAAGGCTAACCACCGCTTATCCACCGCTTATCCACCCGATAAAACCTTTCACAAAATCGCCACCTATGTCCGAAAACATAAGTGGCGATTGCATGTATAAATGTGTTAAGTCTATTAACAACCGTTCCCTCCCACGAGAGGAGGTGAGGTGTGTCTATTTCTTCACTGGAGTCTTAGGGAAAATAATCCAGAAAGCAATAGCAACTACCAACGCGAAGCCCGCGAAAATATACCAACTGGTTTGCCAACCTTGCCAGATAGCCATCGGACCTGCTGACACTACAGCCTTCGCATGAACAAAATGATTGACAATAGCCTGCGCTGCCAACGTACCAATAGTAGCACCAAAACCATTAGTCATCATCACAAACAATCCTTGTGCGCTGGAGCGTTGAGCAGGATCCGTCTCTTGATCCACATACAACGAACCAGAGATATTGAAGAAGTCAAACGCAAAGCCATACACAATGCAACTCAAGACAAACAAAATCACGCCTGGCATACCCGGATTACCCGCACCAAACAGACCAAAACGCAATACCCATGCAAACATAGCCATCAACATCACAGACTTGATACCAAAACGCTTCAAGAAGAATGGGATAAACAAGATACAAAGTGCCTCGCAGATTTGCGAGATAGAAATCAGGATATTAGCGTGTTGTACACCGAAGGTGTCCGCAAACTCCTCAATGGCTCCGAAACTGGTAATGAATGGGTTAGCATAGCCGTTGGTAATCTGCAAACACATTCCCAACAACATAGAGAAGATGAAGAATACCGCCATCTTCTTTTGTTTGAACAGGGCAAAAGCCTCCAATCCCAATGCCTCCACAAGCGACTTGTTCTCCACATGACCTTTGGTAGGACACTTAGGCAAAGTCAGCGAATAAAGAGCAAGCACAATACTCAATGCACCACTGACAACAAACTGCTTAGGTGTAGCTTGGAAACCACACAAGTCCACAATCCACATAGTTACAATGAAACCAACCGTACCCAACACGCGGATAGGTGGAAAATCCTTAACCGTATCCAATTTCGCTTGTGTCAATGCTGTATATGCCACCGAGTTGCTGAGCGCAAGGGTAGGCATGAAGAATGCCACCGAAGCGGTGTAAAGCGAGAAGAGGGTAGAGAAGACTACGCCATCACCTGCCATCAGACCATACACGCCCGTAGCAATCATAAATGAACCTGCCAATGCGTGGCAAAGACTGAGTGCTTTCTCGGCAGGAATCCAACGGTCTGCCACAATACCCATCAATGCTGGCATGAAAAGACTTACGATACCTTGGATGGAATAGAACCAACCGATATTGGTAGCCATACCGTGCGTGGCAAGGTAGGTACCCATAGATGTTAAATACGCTCCCCAAACGGCAAATTCGAGGAAGTTCATGACTGTTAGTCGAAGTTTGATGTTCTTCATATTCTGTTTATTTTTAAGTTAGTTATCGGGAATCGGGAGTCGGGAGTCCGATGTTTTGGAGTCGGGATTCAGGAGTCGCGATTCCCATTGTTTTTGGAGTCGCGAGTCGCGAATCTGGTTAAAACTCACTGGTAAAATGGAACTTAATGTTCTTATAGTCATTCTGTGCCATTTGCAGGACATATCCACTATCTGCCATAAAGACATCGCGACCCTCTTTGTCCTTAGCCATATACTGCGCTTTGCGCTTCTTGAACATATCCAATTCTTGTTCGTTGTCCGACTCAATCCAACATGCCTTGAACATCTGCAATGGTTCCCAACGGCACTTGGCTTGGTATTCGTGCTCCAAACGATATTGGATAACCTCGAACTGCAATTGTCCGACCGTACCGATGATTTTTCTGCCATTGAACTGACTGACAAAGAGTTGAGCCACACCCTCATCCATGAGTTGATTGATACCTTTCTCCAATTGCTTTTGCTTCATTGGGTCGGCATTCTCAATATACTTGAACATCTCTGGCGAGAAAGAGGGCAGTCCCTTGAAGTGCAGAGTCTCGCCCGCGGTAAGTGTGTCGCCAATCTTGAAGTTGCCCGTATCTGGCAAACCAACAATATCCCCTGCAAAGGCTTCATCCACAGTCTCTTTGCGTTGCGCCATAAAGCATGTAGGTGCTGCAAAACGCATCTGGCGGTTCTCGCGCACGTGTTTATAATAGGTGTTACGCACGAACTTGCCTGAACAAATCTTGAAGAAAGCAATACACGAACGGTGGTTGGGGTCCATGTTAGCGTGAATCTTGAAGCAGAAAGCCGTGAAGCCATCTTCCATCGGTTCGACCTTGCGCTCAATGGCCTCCACAGGTCGTGGCGATGGGGCTATCTGCACAAAACACTCCAATAGTTCTTTCACTCCGAATGTATTAAGCGCCGAGCCGAAGAACACAGGTGCCAACTCGCCTGCAAGGTATTCCTCCTGACTGAAAGGGTTATACACACCTTCGATCATCTCTAAGTCTTCTTGGAGTTTCAAGGCATCTGCATCGCCCACGAGGTCTGCAATCTGCGGGTCGCTGACATCTTCGAAACGGATAGACTCGGTTACCTGCGTTTTGTTAGGCGTATAGAGGTCGAGGGTGGATTGGAAGATATTATAGACCCCCTTGAATCGTTGTCCGCTATTGATAGGCCATGATAGTGGACGGACATGTATTCCAAGTTCGCTTTCCACTTCGTCCATGAGGTCGAATGGGTCTTTACCCTCTCGGTCCATCTTATTGACAAAGACCATGACGGGCGTCTTGCGCATACGGCAGACTTGCATGAGTCGTCGTGTCTGTGTCTCCACACCCTTGGCAGAGTCTATGACAATGACCACGGAATCCACGGCAGTCAGCGTGCGGAACGTGTCCTCCGCAAAGTCTTGGTGACCCGGGGTGTCGAGAATATTGATATGGTAGTTGTTGTAGTCAAATCCCATGACGGAAGTAGCCACGGATATTCCGCGTTGCTTCTCAATCTCCATCCAGTCGGAAGTGGCAGTCTTGCGAATCTTATTTGACTTGACAGCTCCTGCCACATGGATAGCACCTCCATAGAGCAGCAGTTTCTCGGTGAGCGTCGTTTTACCCGCATCAGGGTGCGAGATAATCGCAAACGTGCGGCGACGCAGTATCTCTTGTTGTTCAGCGTTGTTCAACACAGTTTTGAATTTTGAATTATGAATTTTGAATTATTTCGGCAATGGTACGAGGGAGGAGGCGTTTCTCTTGTTGTTGTACGCGAGCGGATAGACTCTCGGGGGTGTCGTTGGGCAGCACTTCTACCTGCGCTTGGGCAATGATACTACCACCGTCAATCGCTGCACTGACATAATGTACCGTGCAACCAGCTACGGTATCGCCTGCTGCCAATACCGCTTCCTGTACGTGAATACCGTACATACCTTTGCCTCCATGCTTAGGAAGCAGCGAAGGGTGGATATTGATAATGCGTTTGTCCCACTTCGTACATATCCACTCGGGGATGATTGCCAAAAATCCCGCCAATACCACCAATTGTATATGGTGCTGCTGTAGGGCATGGTCTATGTCCGTCCAATCGGTGGATAGCAGGGTTGGTATGTCGGCTTGCTCTGCTCGCTGTAGCGATGGGCAAGGGCGGTTGGTAACTACCAATGCTATACGATAGCCACACTGCGTTTGTTGGTCAATCAATGTTTGCAGCGTGGTGCCTGTACCCGAGGCGAAGACAGCAATATGTGAAAGAGGATAGGGCATCAACGAAGTTTTGCTCCGAATTTCTCCTCGAAGGTCTTGAGCAGTTTCGCCATGATGGCTTCTATCTGTTTGTCCTTGAGGGTGTTTTCTGTGTCTTGCAGTATGAAGGAGAGAGCATAACTCTTCTTGCCTTCTTCGAGGTTCTTGCCTTCATAGACGTCAAAGAGATTGACCGCTTTGAGCAGTTTCTTCTCGGTTGCCAATGCGGCTTTTGCAAGGTCGGCGAACTTCACAGACTTATCCACAAGTAGGGCGAAGTCGCGTTTCACCTCTGGGAACTTAGGCAGGTCGTTGATGACGGGTTTGTATTGCTTGTTGAGGCGCAGCAGCATGTTCCAATCCAAGTCAGCATAATAGACAGGATTGTCAATGTCGAATGCCTTGAGCAGTTTGCCGTTTACGATGCCCATATAGCCAATCTGTTTGCCGTTAGGTGCTTTGATTGCCATACCATCGGAGCAGAGTTCATTCTCCATAGGCTCGAGTGTGCAGTTTGTGATACTCACACCTAAACGACGGAGCACGTTATTGACGTATGCGTGCAGGGTGTAGAAAGATACTTTTTCTTCCTTTTGCACCCATGATTGTGCAGTCTTGTTACCTGTGAGCCAGAGAGCCAGGTGTGGTTCTTCGCTGTATGCGTAGAGTGGGTCGTATGTCCAATGTGGGTCTTTGGCTTGGCGGTCAGCAATCTTCTGCGCGTTGTAGTGGTAGCAGTTGCCAAACTCATAGAACTTCAGGTCGGCATTCTTGCGGTTAGCATTGCGTTGGATACTCTCCAACCCGCCAAAGAGCAATGTCTGACGCATTACTCCAAGGTCTTGGCTCAGTGGGTTCATGATCTTGACACAAGTAGCCAAACTGAGTTGCTCCAATGGCTCATAGTACGACACTTTGGTGAGCGAGTTGTTGAGAATCTCGTTGAAGCCTTGTGCGGTCAGTTGCTCAGAAATGCGTATTTGCAGAGCCACTGGGTTAGGCTTTGGATTGTAGCTGAGCGAGGTGTTGAGTTTCTCGGGGAACTCCACATTGTTGTAGCCGTAGATACGTAGGATATCCTCCACTACGTCGCATTCGCGTTGTACGTCCACGCGGTAGCGAGGTATGCCTAACTGCCAATTCTTGCCGTCTTTGCTGTATATCTCTACTTCCATCGCACGGAGGATAGTCTCGATTTTGTCTTCTCCTAACTCTTTGCCAATGAGTGCATTAACGCGGTCAATATTCAACTCTACTGGGAATGGAGGGAATGGGCTATTGGATATTGGCGATTGGCTATTGATGGCGTCCACGATTTCCATAGCGATCTCTCCGCCTGCTACCTCTTGGATGAGCAATGCGCAACGTTTGAGTACATAGAGTGTGTTGTTTGGGTCGCACCCACGCTCATAGCGGAAACTGGCATCGGTGGACAATTGATGACGGCGAGCAGTCTTGCGGATGCTCACAGGATCGAAGTACGCGCTCTCCAAGAAGACATTTGTAGTCGTTTCCGAGATACCTGAGTCTTGTCCGCCGAACACGCCTGCGATACACATTGGCTCCTCGGCATTGCAAATCATCAGGTCAGCAGCGGAGAGGGTGCGCTCGATACCATCCAGGGTGATGAATTTCTGTCCTTCGGTAGCGTTTTTAACGATGACTTTGTTGCCTTTGATTTTGTCTGCATCGAAGGAGTGGAGTGCTTGTCCCATCTCGTGTAGTACGAAGTTGGTTACATCCACCACGTTGTTGATAGGGCGAATACCGATGGTGTTGAGGGCTTTCTTGAGCCAATCGGGCGACTCTTTGATAGTTACACCTTTGATGCTCACACCTGTGTAACGAGGACATGCCTGTGCGTTCTCAACGACTACCTCGATAGGGAGTGCGTGGCTTTGTACATGGAAGTCCTCTACAGATGGTTTCTCCAGCCTTATCGCCTCCTCGCCTTTAGCCTGATAATACGCATATAGGTCGCGTGCTACGCCATAGTGACTGGCGCCGTCGGCACGGTTAGGAGTGATATCCACCTCGATGAGTGTGTCATCTTCTACGCCAAAATACTCTTTAGCAGGCATACCCACGGGTGTGTCATCAGGCAGTACCATGATGCCGTCGTGGCTACTGCCTACGCCAATTTCATCTTCTGCGCAAATCATACCCAATGACTCTTCACCGCGAATTTTACCTTTTTTGATAGTAAATTTCTCATCGCCATCATAGAGTACTGTGCCTACTGTAGCCACGATAACTTTCTGACCAGCAGCCACGTTGGGTGCTCCGCATACGATTTGCAGTGGTTCAGCATCGGGTGCCACGCGTGTAGTGGTTATGTGTAGGTGGTCGGAGTTAGGGTGGTCAATACAGGTGATGACTTCACCTACTACGAGTCCTTCTAATCCGCCTTTGATGGTTTGTACTTTTTCTACTTTGCCTACTTCCAATCCGATAGAGGTAAGTATTTGTGCTACTTGTTCTGCACTGTCGTTGAGTGTGATGTAGCGTTTGAGCCAGTTGTATGAGATGTTCATATTGCTTGTATTTATTTTATTCTAAAATAAGTTGTTTTTTGTCTAAAATGGCGCACTCTGCCAAAATGCCCGCAAAGGTACAACAAAAAATGCACATTTGCAAGAAAATCGCGCGAAAGTTTACTTTCAAGTGCGATTTTGTTGGAAATGGGCTGCATTGAGCGACCGTACTTTCGAGGTGGGCGAGTGATGCGAAGCGAACGAGGTCGGTGCCCTCGAAGGTACAACAGGTCGCTTAATGCGAGGGCGTAGCCCGCATAACACAAAAAAAAGTGCAGATTACTCCGCACTTTAATTAAGAATTAAGAATTTTGAATTAAGAATTACGCAGTGTATGCGTTCCACTCTTGGTTCCAGACATACTGACGTAAGGTCTTGTACTTGCTTTGTGCCTTGAATGCCATTTGGTCGATAGGCATTTGGTTTGGGTCTGCCAGACGGGCGTTGGTTGCAGCAGCGACAGCAGCGAATTTCGCTTGGTGGTCTTTTTCTGCTTGCGAGTACTTGGTAGTACGTTTGCCGTATGCTTGTGTGTAGTTCAGTTTACTTGCTGCGCGATGAGCGAAGCCAATCTTGTGGCTCTTAGCCACCTTGCCGTGGATTACCTCCACAGGAAATGCATATTCTACTTTTGCCATAGTTGTTTAAGGTTTAAGGAATTAATGTTTAAGGTTTAAAGATTTGTGTTATACAATTGCGAGAAGATGAAGCCACGAAGGGTTTTGCATTTCTTCTGTTTGCGGAAGGCAGTTTCATATTCCGCTTTTTGTTCCTCAGTGAGGGCTGCCATCGCTGTGTATGTGTCGGCAAACTTCTGACGTACAGCGAGTTGTTTTTCGGTTGGTTCGCCTGTATAGGGGTTGCAGATTGTACCCGTGTATAGGGTGCCGTTGCGGACAGCGAAATACTTGTTTGAGTGTCCGCACACTTTACCCGACATGGAGGCGATGAGTTCCATAGGTTTGATTAGTGCCATAGTTGTTAAAGGTTTTAGATTTTTCCATTCTCTCTGAGTTTCTTGAGGAGTGCGGTGAGCAGTTGCAAGAACCAGCGAATGAATTGGTGAATTAGGTTTTCGTTTTTCATGTCTCTTGTCCTCAGAGTTTAATAAATGTGTTTGACTTTATCTGTTTGATTTTACCGCGGTTTTTCCATCTGGTTAGAATCACTCTGGATTTGTGTGCTCCCGAGTAATTGTGTAGTTTTCTGTATGTTATGACGTCTTGCCATTCGAATTGCTGTGGCAGAGCGTCCAACATGGTTCGGTTGAAGTCTTCGCAGTAGGCTTGTGTGCTGACGGCGAAGTGTTTTTGTCCTTCGTTGGCAATGGCCTGTTGCTGTTGGAAGGTGTGGTTGAAGGTGGCTCTGAGCATGTACTCCGCTACCCATTGCCCGAAGATCAGACTATCTTCTACACGTTCGAAGCGATTGAGTATGTATGCCAAATAGGCGGCTCGTCGGTAGATGTCGGTAGGGGTATTGATCATGAGGCGTTTGACTTTGTCGTTGCCCATGAGGGCGAGTTTTTGTGTTTTCCACGCCAAGACGGCTTCTTCTATTTGCTGGTTGTGAACGCTGCCGTTCTGTGTCTCCAGCCAATCGAGTTGGTCGTGGATGAACTCGGCTTGTTCCTCGCTGTAGGCTATGTCAGGTATAGTGGGCTCATACTCGGGGTGTTCCACAAAGATGACGCGTCGGGTAGTTCCTTCTTCGATGGCTTTGTCGTTGAAGTAGCGGAAGAGCGAGTTCGGTGTTCCGCAGGCGAGGAAGCTGAGTCGTGGTTTGATGGTGCCACGGAAGGAGTCTTTCTCTTTGTAGTCCATGGTGTGTGTGATGCCGTCAAAGCCTTTGCGTAGGATGGGTTGTAGTTGCATGAATGAGTTGCTGCTGCGTTCGCTACCAATGGCTTGCGAGATCTCATCGGTGTAGAGCATCACGGTGTCGTTGGGGCTGAGCGCGAGGTACTTGCAGAGTTGCACGGTGCTTATCTCAAAGCCGATGACGCGTGGTGCTGTTGTGCCATTTTTGCGATAGGAGTTGTCGTTGCGTGCGAGGTAGTCTTGCACGTATTGTGCGGGGCGACAGGTGAACTGCGATTTGCCACTGCCTGCCAATCCATATACGGCGACGTGGAAGGCGAGGGGTTTGTGGTCGGCTCCGTAACTGATGTTTCCGCACGCGACGGATAGGGCAGGTAGGAGTGCGAGACTGGCGGTCTGTTGCCAGCAGTCGGGCAGTTGTTTCACTAAGGTTTGGATGAGTTGTGGTGTGTGGTTGAAAGGCAACGGAAGTGCCTCATAGTCAATCGGTTGTTGCACCGTAGTTGGATTTGTGTTTGTCATACTTGTAGTACGTGAAATAAGTGAAATAGGGTGAAATTCAGTGATTTTTAGTGAGTTATGAATTGTTTCACTTGTTTCACCCTGTAAATAGATCTATGTCCGATTCCGTTATCCGATATCCGATAACCAAAATCTACTACTATTATTATGTATATACACAAAAAAAAACAGCCCGAAAGCTGTTTCTTAATTTACCCAAATGAGCTATTATTGATTAGCTCATATCTTCTACTTCCTGTCCCCAACAATAGTAAGTGTCATCAGGTAGTACTTTTTTCATTGCTTCTGCCATTGTAGATGCTTTTACATGACGCTCCTCGGTCATGTCGGGAGTTTCATAGAAAATGTTCCAAAGTTTCATATCTATCAAAATTTTATAAGTTTTCTCTAAAAAGATCCCCCTCAGCCACTGCTGAAGGGAATAAAAAGGCATGGTGTAGCAAAGCAGGATTACTCGAACCCTATTTTAGAAGTATTTTACCTCTTCTATGGCAGTATATATCCTACCATCTCCGCCTAACTGCACTTTTAGACGGAGTTCTCTGGAACCTTGACAAAAGAAGTCAAAGTCGATTGTAATCTCTGTGACTTGAAACCTACGGTGTCGAATCACGAATTTCTCATCAGGCTGTAGAATACCACCGTGGATGGTCTCCTGACGGTACTTTCCGAGTCCTCGACCTTTGATTTCAATGAAACCGATACCAATATCTTGTGGACCTGCCTCCACAGTTGGCAGGTTATCCCATTCCTCCAAATCGTAATCCGACAACGACTTTCCGCGGGGGAGTTTATATTGAATGGGATCATCACAAGGAAAATAGTAGCAGCCAACTTGACCACCATACTGCCATTCGTCGTGTCCATGCTTGTGTTTCAAATAAATGAATTTCGGCATGTTTTTCGACAGTTGGTCGGTTAGAGTATGATAATCAAATTCCTGACCGATTACAGTCTGAACCAGGTTTATCAGGCACTTACGGTCACGCGCCAGCGATACGCCAGCATTTTTTAGTCTTGTGTTTATTTTTGTTTTGTTAAAAGTAGATTTTAGAACTATTATAAGTTTATTATTCTTTCGCATAATATTTTTATAATTATGATTATACCCATATGGGCACTTCCATCTCAACGGGCATCGCTATTCCCGTAACAGCTATCGGTCCATCTTGTTTAGGGGCTTTCGCCTTATCTCCCAGTAGCCTCCCGACTCAGCTACCAACTCACTACGTTACCGCCGTAAGGTGGAGCCCAACATATACACGATACATTAGGTCTCCCAAGACTTGTTTTGCTTTGCTCCACCATGTCAAAGATCGCTTTTATAGGTTTGGATAGTTTAGATTTCTCGCCCTTAGGCGTAGGTTTTTTATCCAAATCCACTGCAAAGTTACTACAACTTTCTCATATAAAAAAACGAAAAATCCCTCATTCCTCAAAAATGCCATAAAAATGCACTTTTTTTAAAATTTTCTTTCAAACTGACAGGTTTTGTCAGTTTGATGTAGTACCTTTGCCAATTTTTTCCAACATCTAATCTGTCTCCTTTCTATGTCTATTTCCCCGAATGACATTCGGGTGTCCTCGTTTTTCGGTCATCTGTCTTGCTCTCGTGATTCCCATCGCGAGAAATTCTGTCTCTATGTTCATTGTCCCACGGGGTCCCCGATGACGCCTGCGTCATGGGGTGTTAGACGAATGTCATTCGGGTATCCCCTCGTCACCTTTAATCTCCCATATCTCATACAAAACGGATAAGCCACCCATACTTGTCTTGCAGGGTGAAATAGTGAAACAAGGTGAAACAACCGCGTAAATATGTGATTATAAACCACTTGCAAATTATTTCACCTTATTTCACTTTCACCTTTCTTGTTTGTCCATTGTCCCGAATATCATTCGGGTATTTTTTTTCTCCAAACAAAATTCACCCCGCAAATCTGGTGACTTGCAGGGTGAAAGTTTTTTATGCTATGCAAAAGTCTACAAATCTGTAACTAACCTCACGGAAGCGCCATTCGAACGAGTACAAGAATAACTACTATCTCCTACTTCTGCTTCATCATTATTAAAATAAAGACTATAAATGCGATAATTCCCATTGTCTGTTGCTGCCCAATAAGTACCAGTCAACTGCACATTTTCTACACGTTTGCCTTCGCGATAACCTGCTGCTGGCAGGAAAATAGCACCTTCATATTCTAATTCTTTCCATTGAGCAATAGAATACACATTATTATTCCAATCCTTTAATCCAGAGTTAAAACTTAAAGTTGGTTGGTTCCAATCATCTGGCAAAAGAATCAAACCATATACATTATTGACAGTTGCAGTTCCATATAAGCTATGTGAATTGGGGCGCCCACTTACTATGTACTCCCATTCCGACGTGTGTAACGTACGCCATGTTCTAGGCTGCTCCGTATTAATAGTATTTTTTCCCCAATCAGTAAACCCATTATTGTAATCATATGCATCTTCACTTGATTCTGTTGGGTTGTTTCCTGTCCCCCAACCGAACAAATCAATCCAACCAGAATAAGAAGAACTAATATTAGAATTTGCTCCACCAATGTAATCCCATTGATTTTCAGCGAATCGCCATGTGTTTGTGCTTGCTTGATATTGTAGATTACCAGAGGAAAAAGCCACTTTTTTGCTATTTGAAACTGAAAATTCACCAATAGCGTAGATATTCCCATCTAATGTCTCAAACTGTTTGATATCACCATACTCATATTGTTTTCCATTTAAGAATAACCAAGCGCAATAGTAATACATTGTTTGAGGTTTTAATCCTTTGATTTCGATTTCAAATTCTTCTCCGTTCAAATAAGGAGCCTCATTGCGATTGCCTTTTCTCGCAGACAATTCTTCTTTGCTATCTGAATACATAATACCGAACGAGATGTCTTGGAAGTCGGACATGTTGATGTTTATAGTACCAGTAATAGTTGCTTTCGTAGCGGTAATATCATACACATTACCCGTTTTTACTTTGCGAGATGTTGCATCTTCTACTCCAGATGCATTTTGTCCATTCTGTTCACAACTGACAAATAAACTTGCCATCGCAAAGAAGGCTAATAAACTAAACTTTTTCATTATAAATAATTTTATTGATTTATATTTTACATTTTCTGTCCCAATATATTATAGGATTTATCATTATGAAGAATGACTACTTGACCATTACGGATGACTTTTTTAACAGATGTATCCTGGTCACTAGAAATTTGAACATCCTCAACATCAGTAGGTAATTGGCTAATTGGCAAAATTGTTCCAAACTCATTCCAATATTCAGTTGTTTTATAATCATTTAATGATTCCATTGGTACGTACAAAGTAGCATCAGATAATGGTACTTCCTTAAAGGTACTCCAATAAATTTGTGGTATTTTAGTTGCTTTGCAGGTAACCGATTTTAGATTAGGGCAACACATAAATGCTTGATATCCAATAAAGGTTACACTACTAGGGATTGTAATAGAAATAAGAGAATTGAAATATTCAAAAGCCTTATGAGAGATAGAGATAGTGCCATCTTTTATATCGATAGATGTATTGGGTAGCATAGAACCCTTGTATTGATATAAGACATTATTGATATATAAAACACCATCTGGCTGATTATCGTACCATGGAGTTTCAGCAAATGCATTTGCCCCAATGTAAGTTACGGTCTCTGGAATAGATATGGATATAAGTGAAGAGCACTTACCAAATGCTTGATCTTCAATACTATTGACACAATTAGGAATAGTAATAGAAGATAATGAAGTGCAACCGTAAAAAGCTGAGGATCCAATAGTTAATAAGTTTTTAGGAAGCGTTATCGAAGATAGAGAAGTACACCATCTAAATGTATTGTTAGCAATATCTGTTAGAGTATGAGAAAGGCTAATGGACGTTAAAGCACTGCAACTGTAAAATGCATATTCGCCTATATGTGTAACGCTATTGGGAATTGTTATGGACATAAGGGCTGTACACTCGTAAAAAGCGTTTTTACCAATATCTGTAACACTATTTGGAATTGTTATGGACTTAAGTGCACTACATCTGTAAAAAGCATCTTCACCAATACTTAATAAGTTGTTAGAGAGAGTTATTGATGTTAAAGAAGTACAGGATACAAATGCATGTTTTGAAATATATTTTACGCTATTAGGCAATGTAATTTTTTTGAGAGATTTCCATTCGTTCAAGGCAAGACGACTGATTAGTCGAGTATTTTCCTTAATGGTAAAAGAGGATTTATCTGAATCTGTATCAATATCAACAAGGCAATTATCAACATACAATGCATCATCCTCCCAATTAGATTCGTCATTGTATATGCCACTCTTATAAAAAGCCTCCTTACCGATATCCTCTACGCTTTCGGGAATATTAATAGAATAAAGAGAGGTACAATATGAAAAAGCCAATGAACCAATTTCAGTAACGCTTGCAGGAATATTAATAGAATTAAGAGAATCACAACAAGTGAAAGCAAACTGTCCAATTTTGGTAATGCTGTTAGGGATAGTCACAGAAGTCAAAGAAGAACAATGTGAAAAAGCACTTCCATTAATCTCTACAACGGAATAAGTAGTGTCATTATACTCTACCGTCTCAGGAATCGCTATAGTCGTAATCCCTGAGTAATTATTATTACTCAAGTCTTGTGTTACTCGTACAGTATATGGTGTAGAACTACTAAGAACTTCGTAGTACAAATCACCATATTTGAAATCATATGCCCAAAGGCTATTTGTCGCCATGATGGCGAGAAATAATGTAAATAATTTTGTTTTCATAAGTTTATTTGTTATCATTAGACTTTTGTATTTCATCTGCAATATTTATCATTTGTCCCAAAGTGATTTTTATCTTACACTCTTGTAATGTACACATCATTGCAGTAACATCTTGCTCAGAATCATTAGGCTCTGGTTCAAAGTTACACGATATGAAACAATGATACAATTGCTCTATGATTTGATAATCTGTTAAATTGCACTCTCCGTCTATCACTTCTAAATTTTGCTTGATGTTCTTTACATTTTCGCACTGTTGCTTACTGTAGGCATAGATGATTAGAGAGTGAAAATGACTAAACAAGCGAGTGCAATCACGCTTATCATCTGAATTTTGTTCCTTCATACATTTTACAATGCGATGCGTAAAATCTTGTTCAAATTCATTATACATAATTTTATTATTTATTCCCCACTGGCTCCAAGCAGAGAGTGTTTGCTGTATTAGTTCACATGTAGGCATACAAAAAGCGTGGAACCTTATCTTTGCTTATTCTTCACTCTGAGGTCTTGGAATACCCTGCTAACAAGAATAAGCAACTAACGCCCACGCCTGAATATGAATGCCACCAAACAGAGCCATCCCGAAGGATGCTCTGCAGGCGGGATAGTCATATCCCAAAGGGCGTTTACTGCCTTCTTGTTTTGGGCTAGCGAAAGTTTCCAAGTTTCAGAGTGCCAAAACAAGCGCTAATAAACGCTTTTTATAATATGTCTGCAAACTTTCGTTTGCGACTGCAAAATTACTACTTTTTTTTGAATTGTGCAAGAGTAGTGTAAAAAAATGCCACTTATGTCCGAAAATACAACTGGCGATTTTATCAGAATCTTAACAAAACGCACTTTTTTCGTTTGGGCGGTCTCGGGGAGTTCTCTCGGTGTTCTCAGGGTCGTCTCTCGGTAAAATTCAGAAAAAGATAGAGAAACGAAAAGGAAACGAATCTTAATAATTGCTACTTTTTACAAAAAATCCCCTATGTTGATTGGTAATGCTATTTTGTCAGTGCACTTTTGCTATTTCTTCTTTCCTGCTTTCCACAACTGGTAACTATTCAGCAGGTTTTGCCACAGGATATATGCTGCGGGAGCGATGGCTGCTAAGGGGTGTAGGAACATCTGTGCCATCCAGATACCTAAGGCGGTGTTCTTCTGTCCGAAGGCTTGTCCCGCAGTGATACGACTTTTCTCCGCTAATGTATAATTAACTGCTGATGGATTAATTAGAATATCTTGAAAATCAGCACCATGACTATCTGCAGGGAAACGGTATCCTATCCATCTGCCCAAAGCAAACTGCAACATACAAGTCACCAATGCGCCCACACACATCACACCTATCATCCATCCCTCATATACCACATTCAGCAGTGTGTCTGTGATTCTTGCCATCAGCACCACCAGCAATAATATCCACAGATAGAACGGCATGCTTGCCCAAGTCCTATTCAGGGTAAAACGGCGTACTGTGCCTTTGCGTCGGTGATAGCCCTCATACACTAATCGCACCCCCCAAGCGCACAAGAATGGCAAGATGAGTAACGGGGTTACGCGGCACAATATCTGCCACATAGCCGAGAAGAAGGCAATATCGGTTGAGGGATTGAGCACGGGAAACAGTCCAGGTACGACCAATGCGGTGAGCAGATTACTCAGCAGCGTGAACGTGGTTAGGTTCTGTATGCTGCCTCCTAATTTGCCTGCGATGATAGGTGCGGCTGTCGCTGTAGGCATAATCAAGCACAGCACTAATCCTTGCAGCACTACACTAATATCCAATTGCCAATCGCCAATATCCAATATCCAATATCCAATACCCAATACCCCCAATACCAATGCCAACTGTACGGCCAATACGATAAAGTGCCAACGGCGCAGGCGTAGGTCAAGTGGGTTAATTTTGCAGAACGTGAAGAACAACATCAGGAATATCAGCGGACTGGTCAGCCAACCTAAGTGGCGAAACCAACGCCAACCAAACACGCCAATTACCATAGCGATAATCAAAGCATAGCGATCTATGAACGAACGAAAACCTTTCATGCTGCAAAATTACTAAAAAATTTGCATATATCAAAAAAATGTTGTACTTTTGCACACAATTCATAATTCAAAATTCAAAATTACCATGAAACGAATCATTTCTTTGGCAATATGCCTACTTCTTTCCTTTACACCTTACGCCCTACGCTTTACACCGCTTCGCGCGTGCACGTCCTTTATTATTAGTGGCAGTGCTACTCCCTCGGGCAAGCCGATGATGTTCAAGCACCGCGACACGGGCGAACTGAACAATCGCATTGCATATTTTCAGGGAGAGAAGTATGCGTTTATTGGCTTGATGAACTCGCCTATGTTGGACGGTGAAGTGTGGTCGGGGATGAATGAAGCAGGTTTTTGTATTATGAATACTGCCTCGTATAACCTTCGTGAGGATACGATTGATTGTCAGATGGATAGAGAGGGCGAACTGATGTACCATGCTTTGGCTAATTGTGCCACGATTGCCGAGTTTGAGGCATGGCTTCAGACGTATCCTCAGCCTTGGGGGGTAGAGGCCAATTTTGGTATCATTGATGCGCAGGGTGGTGCTGCTTATTACGAGATGAACAACTCCCGTTATATTAAATACGATGTGAATGAAGAACCTGACGGTTATCGTGTTGTAACGAATTTCAGTTTTGCGGGTCGTTATGAGGATTATGAAGGTTGGGAGCGTTACCAAACGGCTTGTGCGATAATGAAGGAGAATTTCTCTCGCGAGAAGGAGATGACGGCTTTGGATGCGATTAATTTGTTTTCTCGCCAATACCGCCACGAGGTATTGGACTTGAACTTTAATAAGGACAATGCGCCTGAATATACAGTAGATCAGGACTTTATCCCTCGCCGTATCACATCAGCAGTGGTGTGCTTTGAAGGTGTTCCTTCAACCCTCAACCCTCAACATTCCACATTCAACCCTCAACCTATCATGTGGACGGCATTGGGCTATCCTGCATGTGCTGTGGCTATACCTTTGTTGGTGAATCCTGACCACTTGCCTGCCTATATGAAAGCACGCAACGAGCATGCTAAGGAGGGCAAGCAACTCAACTGTGAGATGTGCGACAAGTCATTGAAAATCAAGAACGAGTGGGCTTTCCCGTTGCATATTAGTAATGGTAACAAATATGTGAGTACGCAGAATATATTGCGTGGTGCAGAGGGTAAGCCTGCGTTGTTGGACTGTACGCGTGAGGTAGAGCAGAAGATAGAGAAGGACTTTCGTCCGTTGTATGAGCAATGGACTTCGGGTGCTATGTCCGACCAAGCCTTCTTCCGCCTTTATGACCAGATTGCCAAACAATGGATAAAAAAATACGATGCCACCTTCGCACCGTATTTGTAGTTTTGTAAAGTTAGTGTAAAGTTTATAGTTTATAGTGTAAAGTTTAAAGGTTAGGGGTAGACTAGGGGTAGCGGCGAAGCCGCATATTCTGCGCCTTTACGCTTTACACCTTACGCCCTACACTATTTCCTCACAGGATCGCAGGTGAGTTCGATACCGAGTTTGCGGAAGATCTTTCTATCCACTTCGGAGAGCATGACGGTGGAGTGGACTTGACAGCCTGCTAATTGAGGTAGTGCTTCGAGTGTCTTGCGGCAGTTCTCATCATGGAGTGATAATACCGACAATGCTACCAACACTTCGTCAGTGTGTAGTCGGGGGTTACGACCTCGTAGGTAACTGATTTTGGTGTGTTGGATTGGCTCAATCATCTCCTGTGGAATGAGTTTTACATGATGTTCAATACCTGCTAAATACTTGGTAGCATTGAGTAGTAGTGCTGCACTCGACCCCAATAACTCTGATGCTTCCGCTGTGATGATTGTGCCGTCGTGCAGTTCGATGGCTGCTGCTGCCAATCCGCCTGATTGTTCTTTGCGCTCTTTGGCTGCCACGGTGGTGTGTCTGTCAGCGGTGCTGATACCTACTTGTTTGAACAATCGGGCTATACGATTAACTACCGATTCGCTGATATCGCCATTGGCAAAATCGTTGAGTGCGTGGTAGTATCGACGGATAATCTCCTGCTTGCTGGCATAGCAACATGCTTCGTCATCTTCGATGCAGAAGCCCACCATGTTCACACCCATATCGGTAGGCGACTTGTAGGGGTTGTGTCCGTAAATACCTGTGAATAAGGCATCTAATACAGGGAATATCTCTGTGTCGCGGTTGTAACTAACGGCTGTCTTACCATATGCCTCGAGGTGATATGGGTCAATCATATTGACATCGTTGAGGTCGGCTGTGGCTGCCTCGTATGCCATATTAATAGGGTGCTTGAGGGGTAGGTTCCACACGGGGAAAGTCTCGAACTTAGCGTATCCTGCTTGATTACCGCGTACATGCTCGTTGTAGAGTTGTGAGAGGCAAACTGCCATTTTACCACTACCAGGACCAGGAGCCGTAACAACTACCAATGGGCGAGTTGTCTCAATGTAATCGTTCTTGCCAAAGCCTTCTTCCGAGTCTATGAGTGCCACGTTATGTGGATAGCCATCTATCGTATAGTGATAATAGGTAGTGATACCCAGTCGTTCTAATCGCTGACGGTACATTTGTGCGGATGTTTGACCACTATAGTGAGTAATTACCACCGAATTGACCATAAACCCTCGACCGATAAACTCATCGCGCAAACGCAGTACATCCACATCATAGGTAATGCCTAAGTCCTGACGTACTTTGTTTTTCTCGATGTCGGAAGCGGATATGACAATCACAATCTCCAGTGTATCACGCAGTTGCGTAAGCATAGTGAGTTTACTGTCGGGTTGAAAACCGGGTAGTACTCTACTGGCATGAAAATCATCAAAAAGTTTGCCTCCAAGTTCGAGGTAGAGTTTGTTGCCAAACTGCGCTATACGCTCTTTGATATGCTCCGACTGACGGAGAATGTACTTTTCGTTATTAAAAGGAGTCATCTTGCTTTCTCCAAAAATTATAGTATATTATAGAAAATTACTCAAAATTTTATATAATTTTACTGTTTAATATTGGATAATTTTGAGTTAATTTTTTATAATTTTTGTATTTTAATTATTCTCTGGGTTGGCACCATCAAAGCAGTAGGTGCAGACTTTGCATTTTGGTAATCCGATAGCCTGTATCAAATCTTCGATGCGTGTGTATTTGAGTGACTTCAGTGCAAAGCGATCACGCAACGCTCGCATGAGTCGTTGATACTCAGGCGAATCGGTTGTCGCAAATGCCTTGATACGTGCTGGGTCTTGTGCAGCGTCCTCGCCTTCTAATTCTGCAATGATACGGCGGGTGATGAGTTCCATGTCCGACTTTGATGTGGTGAAGTTCGTGAATGGACAGCCATACATGATAGGTGGACACGCAATACGCATATGCACTTCCTTGGCACCTGCTTCTATCAGACAACGGGTGTTGTCGCGGAGTTGTGTGCCACGCACGATAGAATCGTCGCAGAAGAGCACACTCTTGCCACGTAGGATAGAGTAGTTGTGAATGAGTTTCATCTTAGCAACGAGGTCTCGTGTGGCTTGTTGCGATGGGGTGAAAGAACGTGGCCATGTAGGTGTGTACTTGGTGATAGCACGTTGGTATGGAACACCCGATGTGTGCGAATAACCAATTGCCATAGCAATACCTGAATCAGGAATACCGCAGACAATATCGGCTTTCACATCATCGCTATTACCCATAGCATGACCGCATGCGTAGCGCACTTGTTCTACATTGCGACCTTCGTAATCGGAGGTGGGGAAACCGTAATACACCCAAAGGAATGAGCATATCTGCATCTTGTCGTTAGGTTTGCGCAATTGCTCCACGTGGTCAGCATATACGCGAACAATCTCACCAGGGCCCATGAAGTACTCCGTCTCAAAACCGAGATTGAAGAAGGAGGATGATTCGCTGGCAATAGCGTAGGCGCTGGCACCCCACGAACCCTCGTGGTTCGTCGGGGACCCCGCACTTTCTCTTTTACCTAACACAATAGGTGTGCGTCCCCATGAGTCGCGAGCAGCGATGATACCATCTTCTGTGAGAATAAGTATGCTGCATGAACCTTTGATTTGCTTGTACACATTCTCGATGCCATCCACGAAATCTTTGCCTTGTACGATGAGCAAACCCACTAATTCTGTGGGGTTTACGCGTCCGCTACTGAACTCCGTGAGGTGCATGTTTTGATCCAACAAATGATTGACTAATTCATCCATATTGTTGATCTTGCCGATGGTGCTGATAGCAAATCGCCCGAGGTGCGAGTTGATGAGCAAAGGTTGTGCATCGGTATCGGAGATGATACCAATACCTGCGTTGCCACTAAACTCGTGCAATTCATCTTCGAACTTAGTTCGGAAGTGCGAGTTTTGTATGTTGTGAATGCTTCGTTTGAAGCCCCTTTCTGTGTCGTAAGTCGCCATACCCGCTCGGCGTGTACCGAGGTGAGAATGGTAGTCGGTGCCGTAGAAGACATCGGTGATACAGGAGGTTGTAGAAATTGTACCAAAAAATCCAGCCATGTTTTCTTGTCTATAACAACAATGATGATTATTTTATCCAACAATATTTTATTTTTTTGACGACAATAATGACAATATTCCGCTCGAATCAATATCCCTCGAGCGGCAAGGATATTTTGCTTCAATTATAACTAATTAACAATTGCCCTCTTGAGCGCGGCAGGAGTATTGATTGCCGCGCAAGTTGTCAGTATTGTCGTTTAAATTTTGATGTTGTTGTTTATTAATAATCCGAGTAGGTTATTTTGTTAAATAGTTAGTCAAGTTGTTCTCAATGCGTGCTGCAATATCCTCTGTTTCTGCATCAAGGACAAGTTTTTCGCCTGTGATGCCTTCGTAGAGTTCCACATAGCGAGCAGTGATACCTGCTACTACTTCGTCGGTCATCTCTGGCACTTGTTGTCCCTCTTTACCTTGGAAACCGTTGTCCATCAGCCACTCACGAACAAACTCTTTGGAGAGTTGCTTTTGTGGCTCACCTGCCTCAAAACGCTCTTCATAGCCTTCTGCGTAGAAGTAGCGACTGGAGTCTGGAGTATGCACCTCGTCCATGAGAAGGATTTGGTCGCCGTGCTTACCAAACTCGTATTTGGTATCCACAAGGATAAGTCCTTGTTTAGCAGCAATCTCTTGTCCGCGAGCGAAGAGAGCAAGGGTGTATTTCTCCAATTGCTCGTACTCTGCCTCTGGGATAAGTCTTTGAGCGATAATCTCTTCGCGAGAGATGTCCTCATCGTGTGCGCCAATCTCAGCTTTGGTGGTAGGGGTGATGATTGGGGTAGGGAACTTCTCGTTCTCGCGCATGCCTTCTGGCAGTTGTACGCCGCATATCTCACGCACGCCACTCTTGTAAGCACGCCATGCTGAACCGCAGAGGTAACCGCGTACAATCATCTCTACAGGGTAGCCCTCGCAGCGAACACCTACTGTTACCATAGGGTCGGGAGTGGCTTGCTTCCAGTTAGGAACGATGTCAGCCGTTGCATCGAGGAACTTAGCTGCGATTAGGTTGAGGATTTGACCTTTGAATGGGATACCCTTTGGCAGGATAACATCAAAGGCAGAAATACGGTCGGTGGCTACCATAGCGAGGCAGTCCTCACCGATAAAATATACGTCACGCACTTTGCCGTGGTACACATTGGTTTGACCAGGAAAGTTGAAATTGGTTGCTGTTAATGCTTGCATAAAAACAAATATTTATTTGTAATAAAAATTATTATTCGCTCCAAAAATTGTAGTATATTATAGAAAATTAACAAAAATTATTTTCCTTGAAATTTTGAATAATATACTATAATTTTGAGTAATTTTTGGAGCGCAATATTACTTGTACTCATCCCATGATTGGATGGCGAGGTCATTGATATCAACCGTGCAGAAAGCATTGATGAACGCTGCTGCGAGGCGTGCATTGGTGAGCAATGGCACATTGAGGTCAATAGCCGCACGACGCACGTGGTAGCAGACATCTTGTTGAGGGTCTGTAACAATATCCTTTGGTACGCTTACCACGAACTCTATCACACCTTCGCGCATGAGGTCGATAGCTTGTGGAGTGCCTTCCTCAGATGGTTGGTAAACCGTGGTGTTAGGAATAGCAGCTTCGCTGAGGAAGTGGCTTGTACCAAGAGTAGCATAGATATTGTATCCCTTGGCGATGAGCTGACGAGCAGAGTCAAGCATCTGTGCTTTCTGCTTAGGCGAACCGATAGAGAAGAGTACATTTTTCTTAGGTACACGCATACCCACAGACAACATAGATGTCAGCAATGCGGAGTTAGCATCTTCGCCCAAGCAACCAACTTCGCCTGTAGAAGTCATGTCCACACCAATGACTGGGTCTGCCTTTTGCAGACGGTTGAAGGAGAACTGCGATGCCTTCACACCCACATAGTCGAAGTCAAAGAAGTTCTTGCTTGGTTTCTCTACAGGGAGACCGAGCATAATACGAGTGGCTATGTCGATGAAGTTAATCTTCAATACTTTACTTACAAATGGGAATGAGCGTGAAGCACGGAGGTTACATTCGATTACCTTGATCTCGTTCTCGCGAGCGAGGTACTGGATATTGAATGGACCAGAGATATGCAATTCACGTGCAATCTGACCAGAGATCTTCTTGATTCGGCGCACGGTTTCTACGTAAAGCTTCTGTGCAGGGAACTGAATAGTCGCATCACCTGAGTGTACACCTGCAAACTCTACGTGCTCGGAGATAGCGTATGCGATGATCTCGCCATCTTTAGCCACAGCATCCATTTCAATCTCTTTGGTATTGAGCATGAATTTAGAAATCACTACTGGGTGTTTCTTGCTCACAGTAGCTGCCATCTTGAGGAAGCGTTCGAGCTCCTCTTGGTTGAAGCACACATTCATCGCCGCACCAGAGAGCACATATGAAGGACGCACCAATACAGGGAAGCCCACTTTGTCGATAAAGACCTTCACATCATCCATCGAGGTCAGTGCACTCCATTCGGGTTGGTCCACTCCAATGCGGTCGAGCATAGCAGAGAACTTATCGCGGTCCTCGGCATTGTCGATACTGCGAGCAGTTGTACCGAGGATAGGCATATGCTGTGCATCGAGCTTCAATGCGAGGTTATTAGGGATCTGACCACCAGTAGATACGATTACACCGTGTGGGTTCTCCAATTCCAGAATATCCATCACGCGTTCGAAGGTGAGTTCATCAAAGTAAAGGCGGTCGCACATATCGTAGTCGGTGGATACGGTCTCTGGATTGTAGTTGATCATCACAGAGCGATAGCCGTTCTCACGGATAGTTTTCAGTGCTTGTACACCGCACCAGTCAAACTCTACCGATGAACCAATGCGGTATGCACCCGAACCGAGTACTACGACAGACTTGCGGTCGTTGAGATAGGTAATATCGTTGGCTGTACCCGAATACGTGAGGTAGAGATAGTTGGTTTGTGCAGGGAACTCTGCAGCAAGCGTATCAATCTGTTTTACAACCGGTTTGATGCCCAATGATAGACGGTATTTGCGTGCCATGAGTACTGCAAAATCCATATCCATCTGCTCGCCCAGTCCCACGGCTTTCGCGATTTGGAAGTCTGAGAATCCTTGGATCTTGGCTTTGCGCATAAGCTCTGCATCTATGGCTTGTAGGTTAGGCAATGCCTTCAGTTCGGCATCGGTCTTGCAAATGTTTTGCAACTTCTCCAAGAACCAACGGTCAATCTTGGTCAGCTCGTGCAAGCGGTCAATCGTATATCCCTCGTGCAATGCTTGCGAGAGGAAGAAAATACGCTTGTCGGTAGGAGCAGCCAACGCATGGTCAAGGTCGTCCACGTGCAAGGTCTTGTTCTCTGCAAAACCGTGCATGCCTTGTCCAATCATACGAAGGCCTTTTTGTATGGTATCTTCAAAGGTGCGACCGATAGCCATCACCTCGCCTACGGACTTCATGCTCGAACCAATCTCGCGGTCCACGCCACGAAACTTACCGAGGTCCCAACGTGGTAGTTTTGCCACGATATAGTCCAATGTTGGCTCGAAGAAGGCAGGGGTATTTTTGGTAACGGAGTTTTTGAGTTCAAAGAGTCCGTATCCGAGTGCAATCTTCGCTGCTACGAAAGCGAGTGGATAGCCCGTTGCTTTTGATGCCAACGCAGAGGAGCGAGAGAGGCGAGCATTCACCTCAATCACGCGGTAATCCTCGCTGTTAGGGTCAAGTGCATATTGTACGTTACACTCGCCTACGATACCTACGTGTCGAACAATCTTAATTGCCAACGCACGCAGTTTAGCTGCTTCGGATTTGGTCAATGTCTGCGTTGGAGCAATCACGATACTTTCGCCCGTGTGAATACCCAGAGGGTCGAAGTTCTCCATGTTGCAGACGGTGATGCAGTTGTCGTATTTATCGCGAACTACCTCATACTCAATCTCTTTCCAACCTTTGAGGGACTTCTCTACGAGCACTTGTGGCGAGAAGGAGAAGGCCTTTTCAGCCAGTTTGTTGAGTTCTTCTTCATTATCGCAGAAGCCTGAACCCAGTCCGCCGAGTGCGTATGCTGCACGCAGAATAACAGGGTAGCCCAACTCTTTGGCTGCCGCACGTGCTGCCTCAATGGTTTCGCATGCTTCGCTTTGTATGGTCTTAACATTGATTTCATCGAGTTTCTCCACAAACAGTTCGCGATCCTCAGTGTCCATGATGGCTTGCACAGGCGTACCCAATACTTGCACATTGTATTTCGCTAATACACCGCTCTTGTAGAGTTCTACACCGCAGTTGAGCGCCGTCTGTCCGCCGAAGGCGAGGAGTACGCCATCTGGACGCTCTTTAGCAATCACGCGCTCCACAAAGAATGGATTAACAGGCAAGAAGTAGATTTTATCTGCCACACCTTCGCTGGTTTGTACGGTAGCGATATTGGGGTTAATGAGCACGGTGTAGATACCTTCTTCGCGCAGGGCCTTGAGGGCTTGTGAGCCAGAGTAGTCGAACTCACCTGCTTCACCGATCTTGAGTGCTCCAGAACCGAGCACCAATACTTTTTTGATATCTTTTGTCTCCATTGCCGTTATTTGTTAAGAAGTTCGAAGAAATTGTTGAATACGAATTCTGAGTCCACTGGACCGCAGTTCATTTCTGGAATAAACTGTACTGCCATCCATGGCTTCGCTGCGTGGCGAATACCCTCGTTGGTTTGGTCGTTCATGTTCACAAACCATTCCTTCCACTCAGCGGGTAGGGTAGTGCCGTCCACCACATAGCCGTGGTTCTGTGCGGTGATATAGCAACGCTGACCGCCCGCCAGTTGTACGGGTTGGGTAGCACCATGGTGACCGTATTTATGTTTCAGCACCTTTGCTCCTGCTGCCAAGGCAATGAGCAAGTTACCCAAATCCAAGCCAAGCAATGGTTTATGTTCGCCCTTAGCGAGGAAAGTCTTGATATGTTGGATGGTTGCAGTACACTCCTCTGGATTACCAGGACCATTGCTAATGATGACTGCATCTGCCTCCAATTGGTTGAAGTCGTAATCCCATGGCACGCGTGTCACCTCTACGCCGCGAGAGAGTAGGTAGCGGATGATGCTTTCTTTCACGCCGCAGTCCACGAGTACCACTTTCTTGCCTGCGCCTTCGTTGTAGGTAACTACCTCTTTGCTGCTCACCTCGGCTACCAGATTGCCTTCTTTGGCTACTGGAGTCGTATTATCGCCTTCGAAGATAAGGGTGGCTTGCATGCTACCTTTCTCACGGAGGTGTTTGGTCAGTTCGCGGGTATCTACGCCAGTGATAGCAGGAATCTGCTCGCGCATAAGCCATTCGCCCAAACTCTCTTTGGCATTCCAGTGTGAGAACTCTGGGCTATACTCGGTCATGATGATAGCCGCAGGGTGAATCTTGTGGCTGTCCATAAACTCGGACAAACCATTCTCCAACTTGCTGCATGCTGGCACGCCGTAGTTGCCCACCAATGGATAGGTCATCACCACAATCTGCCCCTCAAAACCTGAGTCGGTCAGCACCTCTGGATAACCAATCATAGTGGTGTTGAATACCACCTCTCCTGCTACATTCTTCTCGTAGCCAATGGATGTTCCTTGAAAACAAGTACCATCAGAGAGTTTCAATATAACCTTTGACATATAATTCTTAATTCAAAATTCTTAATTCAAAATTATCGCAAGATAGTCTCGCTACGATCTGGACCTACAGACACTACATCGATGCTTACGCCAGTCTCTTGCTCGATATATGCGATATACTCTTTCAACTCTTTTGGCAACTCCTCGTAGCTGCGGCAAACTGATACATCGCACTTCCATCCTGGGAACTCCTTGTATATGGGTTTGATATTGTCGGAGTCTGCCTCAAATGGGAAGTAGTCAATCTTCTCGCCATTCAGCTCGTAGCCCACACAAACCTTAATGGTCTCAAAGTCGTTGAGTACGTCGGATTTCATCATAATCAGCGATGTCGCACCATTCATCATTACGGTGTATTTCAGTGCTACGAGGTCGAGCCAACCACAACGACGTGGACGACCAGTAGTAGCGCCAAACTCATGTCCTATCTTACGAAGCATCTCTCCTGTCTCATCAAACAACTCGGTTGGGAATGGACCTTCGCCTACGCGTGTGCAGTATGCCTTGAAGATACCATATACTTCGCCAATATGTTGAGGAGCTACGCCGAGTCCAGTGCATGCGCCTGCGCAGAGGGTGTTGCTGGAGGTTACGAATGGATAAGTACCGAAGTCAATGTCAAGCAATGAACCTTGTGCGCCTTCTGCCAAGATACCTTTATCTGCGCGAAGCATGTGGTTCACCACAATCTCGTTGTCCATGATTGGGAACTGCTTCATCTCCTCAATAGCATTGAGCCATGCGCTATCGTCTGGCAGTTCAATACCGCCTAATTGCTCTTGGTGAGCAGCACGAAGGGCATTGTAGCGCTCCAAGAAGTCAGGGCGCAGGATATCGCCTACGCGAAGACCGTTGCGCGCAATCTTATCTGTGTAGGTAGGACCAATACCTTTGCCTGTGGTACCTACTTTCTTATCGCCTTTCTTCTTCTCCGAAGCGGCATCCAACATACGATGGGTAGGGAGAATGAGGTTGGCACGTTTAGCGATTTGCAAACGGCTCTTTACATCCACACCCATTGCCTCGATAGCGTGAATCTCCTCCATGAGAATGATAGGGTCAATCACCACGCCATTACCAATGATGTTGGTGGTGCCATCGCGGAAGATTCCTGATGGTACGGTGTGGAGCACAAAACTCTTATCACCGAAATACAAACTATGACCAGCGTTTGGTCCACCTTGGAAGCGTGCTACTGCTTCATAACGTGGGGTCAATACATCGACGATTTTGCCTTTGCCTTCATCGCCCCATTGCATGCCTAATACGACATCTACTTTTTTCATATAATCTGTGCCTTTAAACTTTACACTTTAGACTTTCCACTAAATTCCCACCTGCTCGAAGATATAATCCACATTCTTCATGTAGTAATCCAACGTGAAGCAAGCATCGATCTCCTCGTTGCTCAGGTGTGCGGTTACGCCTTCGGTCAGCTTGAGGTTCTCTTGCATCTCACCGCCTTCCATCAGCGTTTTCATTGCCACAGGTTGCACGAGGTCGTATGCTTGTTCGCGTACAAAGCCCTTCTCGATGAGCGCATTCATCACGCGTTGCGCGAAGATTGCGCCGTGGGTCAATCCTATATTGTGCATCATGTTCTCTGGATATACCACGAGGTTGTCCAATATACCCTCGAAGCGTGCCAACATATAATCGAGCAACATCGTTGCATCTGGCAATACGATACGCTCGGTGGAACTGTGAGAGATATCACGCTCGTGCCAGAGGGCGATGTTCTCGCTCGCGGTGCACATATATCCACGCATTACGCGCGCGCACCCGCATATATTTTCAGAGGAGATAGGATTGCGTTTGTGTGGCATAGCCGATGAACCTTTTTGTCCTTTCTTGAATGCCTCTTCCACCTCGCGCACCTCTTGGCGTTGCATGTTGCGTACCTCCAGTGCCATTTGCTCCAAGGTACCTGCTATCACAGCCAAAGTAGCCAAATAGAACGCATGGCGGTCGCGACCCAATACTTGTGTGGCGATTGCCGCAGACTCGATGCCCAAGTGCTCGCATACGTATGTTTGGATTGCTGGTGGGATATTCGCGTAGTTTCCTACCGCGCCTGAGAGTTTACCTGCCTCCACGCCTTTGGCTGCCATCTCAAAACGCTCAATATTGCGGCGCATCTCCTCGTACCAGAGTGCCCATTTCAGTCCAAAACTGCTCACATCGGCGTGCATACCGTGGGTACGACCAATCACAGGGGTGTACTTAAACTCATTTGCACGGCGTTTCAATACCTCGAGGAAAGAGTGCAAATCCTTGCGCAGAATCTCATTGGCTTGTTTGAGCAAATAGCCATTGGCTGTATCTACCACATCAGTCGAGGTCAATCCATAGTGTACCCACTTGCGCTCCTCGCCCAGACTCTCGCTCACGGCGCGGGTAAAGGCCACCACGTCGTGACGGGTGATTTCCTCAATCTCGTGAATACGGTTTACATCAAAAGTGGCTTTCTCGCGAAGCAACTTCACATCTTCTGCGGGCACTACGCCCAAGGTGCTCCATGCTTCGGCAGCCAAGATTTCTACTTCGAGGTAAGCACGAAACTTATTCTCTTCTGTCCAAATGTTGCGCATCACCGCGCGGCTGTAACGTTCAATCATATTGTATGTAAGTCTTTATTTTCTACTTTGATTTTGTGGAAGGCCTCAATAGCTTTGGCTACCGCTTTGTCGGTATTCTCGTCTGTTGCGAGGATAACGCCATAGCGGCGGTGTCCGTGTACCTCTGGTTTGCCAAAGAAACGCACTTGTACACCTGGCATTGTCAATGCCTCTTCCACTCCGTTGAAGACTACTTCGGTAGCATCGCCTTCTACTACAATGGCTTTCGATGCACTTGCACCGAAGAAACGCACCTCTGGAATAGGTAATCCGAGCACCGCACGCGCGTGCAGTGCAAACTCTGACAAGTCTTGCGAGATCATCGTCACCATACCTGTATCGTGTGGGCGAGGACTTACCTCCGAGAAGATAACATGGTTGCCCTCGACAAACATCTCCACACCGAAGATACCATATCCGCCCAACGCGTCAGTCACTTTCTTGGCGATGTTCTCTGCTTGTGCCAATGCTGTTTCGCTCATGGCTTGTGGTTGCCATGACTCGCGGTAGTCGCCATCTACTTGGTGGTGCCCGATTGGCTTGAGGAAGGTAGTGCCACCTGCGTGACGCACGGTCAGTAAGGTGATTTCATAATCGAAATGCACAAAGCCCTCTACAATCACGCGACCTGCACCTGCACGACCACCCATCTGCGATTCGGTCCAAGCAGGTTCTATATCTGCTTCGGTTTTTATGGTTGATTGACCATGACCCGATGACGACATGATGGGCTTCACCACGCATGGGATACCAATCTCCTTGATGGCTTGCAGGTACTCTTCGTGCGTGTCTGCAAACTTATATCTGGCAGTAGGCAAACCCAACTCTTCAGCCGCCATGCGACGGATGGCCTCACGGTTCATAGTTAAAAAAGCCGCGTTAGCCGTAGGGATAACGCGGTAACCTTCTTTTTCTAATTCGACGAGAGTAGGGGTAGCAATAGCTTCTACTTCAGGGATAATCAACGATGGTTGCTCTTGCTCAATCACTTGGCGGAGTTTTGCGCCGTCCAACATGTTGAATACATGACAGCGATGCGCCACTTGCATAGCCGGAGCATTGGCGTACTTGTCGCACGCAATCACTTCCACGCCATAGCGCTGGAGTTCTAAGGCAACTTCTTTGCCCAATTCGCCACTGCCGAGCAGGAGTGCCTTTGTGGCTACAGAGGTAAGGGGAGTTCCGAAATTCATGAAAATATAAGTTATATTGTTGTCCTTATTTCGGGTTGCAAAGGTACTACTTTTTTTTGAAATATGCAAATCGTTCTTATATAATTTTCAAACTATTTTTATATTGTATTTTGTACTTGTCAGTTCTATTACACGAAGTGTAGTTTCATAGCTTTCGTTTTGTGCTGATTGTGCGGAGGGTTAGTAAAGACCATACAATAGAGTTTTTAGTCTATATTTAAGCGTAAAATAGGAAAAGCGTGTGTGTCTCTTGTTTAATTCAAAATAAAGTTGTTTATTATTCTATGTTTATTGCAGGAAACAAGAGTACGGAGGATATGATTCTGTCTATACCCAAAATGCCTGAAGAGCTATAGTACTCGGTAGTATATACAACACGCGGGAAGTGTAGTGTTTACTAAGCTTCCCGCGTGAGTGTGTTTTTTAGAAAAAAGTTTTCGTGTGCCGAAGGTTTGTTTTATCAACTACAACTCCTGTCCCATGACATTGTAGGTCTTGCCATCACGGATAATTAGCAATTGACCATCACGAAGAATTTTTTGAGTAGGAGTATTAGCATTTACATTCACATCTTCCACTCCAGAACTTGTCGCACGGAATATAGCTTGCAGAGTAACATTATCTACTGCTACAAAAGTATATGGATTAGAATTTGCACCATTGCTCCATGTTATAAATTCGCATCCATTTTGAGGCACTGCCATCAAAGAAACTGATGTGTTGTAAGCATATTCACCACTGCCATACACCGTTCCAAGTGTTTCATCATTAGCAGTTGCTATAATCGTATATTTTATCGGTTGGAAATATGCTGTTAAAGATAGATCACTTGTAATAATGATCGTGCGAGAGGCATTTGTATCATTATCACTCCATTGTGTAAATTGATAACCCGTATTAGGTATTGCATTTATCGCCACTTCTGTACCATATTTATATGTACCTGCGCCAAATACATTTCCCATTGCAACATCATTCGCTGCTAAAGTTAATGTATAATTCACTTCCTCAAATTCAGCTATATATGTACAATCACTTTCTGGAATGATAACACGTGGATTATCTGTGTTACCATCCGTCCATTTTACAAAACGGCAACCTTGATTAGGAATTGCAGTAAGTGTAACAGGAGTGTATTTCTCATAAGTACCGCCACCTGTCACAGTACCCAAAGAAGGGTTTGAAGATTGTACGGAAACAACAACAGATGGTTGCTTTACATACAAATTCATGATAACTAAATTACAATATGCGCCCGCTGGTACATAATGTTTATAAGTTCCAGTTTCTGTTAAAATGTTTCCGAAGAAGTCATATGATTCACCAGCATCGATGGTATCGTATTTTTGTATTTCATTAACGGGAGAAACTGTCAGTGTTAATTCGATAATAGAATCGCAGCCATTAACTGTCGTCAATGTGTCATAATACACACCTGATGTGGTTAATATCTTATTTGCAAATTCATATTCTTCACCATTGCAAATGGTTGCAGTTTCAGGATAGGTATTTGTGCTACATTCTTGAGTGGTAAATGTAAGTGCCTCGCCAAAA
The DNA here is from genome assembly GCA_015061165.1 of Bacteroidales bacterium. Taxonomy (GTDB): domain Bacteria; phylum Bacteroidota; class Bacteroidia; order Bacteroidales; family Paludibacteraceae; genus Colicola. The sequence goes on along the minus strand of SUXC01000004.1, from coordinate 89,017 downwards.
TAGAACACGCCATTTTGCGCTACCCAGAAGCGATAAGTGTACTCTGTTCCTGTAGCTAAATTATCTAACTTATATGAAGAGTCAGACGAAAGCGTATCAATGCTCACTCTTTTGTACCAATGAGTTTTATCTGCAGACTCTTTGTATTCAAAACCAATAGAATCTGCATTGAGAGAATAATAGCTAGCATTAAGATTAGCAGATGTGAGTTGTATATCAGTTGCAGGATTGGTCAGGGCATATACTTGTTCTTTGTAAATAGGATAGCCATCATTAACGCCAAATTTATCTTGAATAAAGACGGTGCTATCTGTATTAAGGATGATTGGGAATGAAGCCGATTTCATTGATGCTTCTGTTTTGTCTTTAGATGAATAAGCATTTATAATGTTAGGAGAAGTTGTCACACTATTATAATCTCCTGTTAACAATTGGTCTAATCTTGCAAGATTTCCGTTTGTCACCTTATAACAAAATGTACTATCTAACGTGAAAGAATTGGAGATAGTAGAAGTTTTACTTTCATAATAATAATTTGATTGTATACCAGCTATTCCACCTGCTCCACCAAGAAAATCATAATCTGATTCTTCGGTTATTGTGCCTAATACTTGACTATTCAGTATTGTATCTCTCGCTGTTAGTCCTACTATTCCACCCGCAAAAGCATAAGCCGTTATTTTTACGCGTGTTGTTCCTATGTAGAATGTACGATCCGATACACCTCGAACACTTACATTTACATTGCAAGCACATTGATTATATTTGCAATCTTGAGACAAAGCAACTAGTCCTGCTGCAAATATATTACATTTTTTGAAACTTTCTGTATTACCGTAAGTCCATGAAGTAATATGCTCATTAAATCCACCTACTATACTGCCAGATATTCTACATGCTATAAACTTACAATATTCAGCTTCATTTACCATTCCAGCTACCTGATTACCTTTCTGTGAGGAATAAGGAATATCTACAGAACAAGAACAATGAACAATAGATGAATTAGTTGCTGCTTTTATCATAGTGTTTTTCCCTTTATATGTACAATCTATGATAGAGGCTCCTTCAATACTTTTGGCAAAACCGTTTGTACACTCGACATTTAATTTTTTAATTATGCCTTTGGAAAAATTGCCAAATAACGGTTGGTCTCCGCTATAAATAATTGTATGGTTATTTCCATCAATACTTCCGCTAAAGCTTATTGGAATCCATGCACTTTGCCCCAAATCAATATTCGTCATTAACTTAAAATAGGTATTCTCGTAAGTAGTTACACCTCCATTTACCATGTCTGAGATAAATGCCAATTGTTCTGCAGACTCAATCAAATAAGGACTAGCTTCGGTTCCTGCACCTTTTGTCCAAATGTCTGAACTACCGTTCCAAATGCTCAACTGAGCAAACAATGTGCATGACACACATAGTGTCAATAAAATAGAATAAAATCTTTTCATACTAAATCATATTATAAAAATGTTACTTCTTCACTCTTTACTGTGATAGCATTCTCACCTAAATGAGAATACTCTCCATTACAAATGGTTACATAATTTCCCTTTTCTGCGATGACGAGATACTTTTCACCATTAAATAAAGCATAACTAGGCTGTTTCATATGTATTAAAATAAGTTCCCTTCTTACTCCTTCAGGGATTGGATTATTTCTTATGTTTAGTACGGAATTCTTGCAGATAAGACTCAAAATAGATAAAATCCTTTTCTTTAACAGAAGGGATAATGGTATTCCTCATTGAATCATCTTGGACACCACCTCTAATATCGTGTCCTATTTTTTCTCTTAGGAAACCTACAAAGTCATCATAATAGAAGGGATCCTTATCTGAGATATGATAAATCTCATATTTCTCAACATCTAAATCGGCTATTAAATAGTAACTCATAACTATAGTATTTTTAAATGATATACATACAAAAAAGCGGGACTGCACTGTTGCTGTTCCGCTAATTGAGGCTCTGGTATTGCCCTATCTTCCGAACAAGCAACACCGAAGCCCACGCCGATATGTACACACGCGCACGCCTATCTATTTTAGGTGTACGGAGATAGATATACATATCCCGAGGACATCAAAATGCTGCAATGTCTTGGAAGATATTTGAATTTACCAGATTCCAATTAGCCAAGAACAAAGCGCGTTGGACACCCCATAAAATGAGTTTTATCGGGGACCCGTTTTTGACGCCTTATTATGTCTGCAACCGCCCCATCCAAAAGACATAATCCCAAGGCGTGGGCTAATTACGGGTGCAAAGGTAATACATTTTTTTGAAATGTGCAAGAGAAGTGCAAATAAAAATGCCATTTATGCGAAAATTTTGCATAAATGGCAGGGGATAGAAAAAGGGGGGAGCCCATTTAGACTTTTTCATTTAACTTGCTCTCGATCTCTTCAATGGTTGGCATTGTGCCTTCTACTTTTTCAGGATAAAGTTGCGATAAGTCATATTCCGATATGCCCAATGGAAGATTACTACCTTCCAACGCATATTGAGCAAGTAACGAGTCTTTTTGACGGCATATAAGCAATCCAATAGTAGGATTATCTCTTCCTTCCTTACGTAGAAGATGGTTACATGCCACTACATATCCACTCAACTGTCCTAAATCTTGGAAATCAAATTCACCTATTTTTACTTCAATAACTACATAACACGATAATTTCAGGTTGTAGAAAAGCAAGTCGATAAACTTTTCCTTTTCTCCAATCTGAAGCCTAAACTCTTTACCCACATAGGCAAAACCAGTGCCTAATTCCAATAAGAATTGGGATATATTGCTGAGTAATGCTTCCTTGAGTTTCCCCTCATTATACCTCCCAATTATTCCCGTGAAAGCAAAATTATACGGATCTTTAGTTAGTTCTTGAGCGAGTTCGCTTGTTACTTCTGGAAGTGTACGTGTAAAATTGGTCAACGCTTTTCCTTCACGCTCAAACAAGTTGGAGTCCATGTAATTAAGCATCATATCACGACTCCAACCTTCTTCCATTGTCTTTTGTAGATAAAAAAAGGCTTTTAGAGGTTCATTGCTATATTTATCCATCAAGCAACGATGATGTCCCCATGGTATGGAAAAAAGTATATCTCCTAATTGTCCCGCAGCTTGTGGGACAATTTCAGAGGTAGATACATGTGATTTATCATCACCTTCTAATTGTCCCGCAGTCTGTGGGACAAATTCTACATACTTAGAGTATAATAGATAGAACTTTTTAGCATAGTAAATGTTTGTTCGGGAGAGACCTTTAGCGTTGGGATTCTTACGTTGTAAGTCAACAGAGAGGTTTTTAATAACCCCTTGTCCCCAACGTTCTTCCACATGCATTTCTTCGATATCACGACCAAGTTCCCAATAATACTTCAACATTTCTGTATTCACTTTTACAGATGCCCTGATTTGGCTCTGTTGATAGCGAACACTAAGGTCTTCAACCCATTGAGTGTAATCTTTATCGATGATTGTCAAGTTATTGCTCATTGTGATTAGGTGAATACTGCTATTATTAATTTTATATCTTTATTTTGCACTCAACTGCTGCAACACATTGCCAATCGTTTCGCAATGGATGATTGGGGTGTCGGTTGTGGAACGTTGGCGAGGTAAGAAGCGTCCTAACTTAACTGCTGAGAGCATCTTCTCTACAAAAGGTTCTACATTGATTAAATCCACACTCATGTCGCCATGAGTGAGATTATATAGCTCATCGGCAGCAGAGCGAGAGATTTGCATTACACCACTCATATCCAACAAATAAGAATCAGCAGCATTCAATGATGCAGCCAATCGTTCTACCATTTGGCGGGTGTGGAGTTCGGCTCCAAACTTCTCTTGTATGTTAATAATCAAATTACTCATTTGGCTGCAAAGTTACACTTTTTTTTTGAGATGTGCAAGAGAAGTGCGTTTTTTTTGCGTTTTTTGACTCGGTGGAGTGCTGCCGAGCACTAGACAGGTGGCGGATTATCTCGCGGGGACATGCGCGTTGTGTCACGGTAATCATACGGCGAAGTTACGGCGATCATTCGGTGATCATACGGTGAGGTCACGATGAGATCACGATGAAGTCACGATGAGGTCACGATGAGGTCTCGATGGAGATTGGTGGCAAATTGGTGGTAGATAAAGGGCAATAAATAGGGGAACGTGGGGAATTATGAATTATTACAAAACAAAAATTATAGAAAATTAGCCCAAAATTATCAAAAATTAGATTTTTCACTACTAAAATTGTAGTATTTTAGAGGAAATCACCCTAAATTCTAACGGCGAGTTATACGAATTTAACAAAATTACTATTGCTTGCGGGCAAGAGAGATTTCGTGCTTGATGAAATCGTATAATCGGGCAGGTACTGGTGGTTTGCCATTGGCATCGGGCATACGCTGGTGTTTGCTTGCTTCGCGCAAAGCTGCCCGATATTTCTCTTCCCACTCTGCCCTGCGAACTGGGTCTTTCAGTATGGCACTTGCCTCTTTTGATACTTCTGATAGTTGCTTCACCATCTTACGTTCTGCCATTTCCTCCTGTTTTTTCTTTGAATACTCAGGTTTGCGGCAATACGCTGCCCAGCCCGTTCTGCCAGGGATAGGGCGAAGGTAGTGGTCCTTGTCAATCGAGCCACCGATACTCTCTAAAAATGATGCTACGTGTACAATCATAGTTGTGGATTTGGTAAAAGTGAGTATTAGATTATGGATAGAGTGTAGAATGGGTATCCTACACTCTATCAAATGATTAAGGGATAACCCCTTGGGGTTTAATTATTTGTTATTCATGCGATTGAGGAAGCACTCAATGGTGTTGCGCATAAGCATGGTGATAGTCATTGGACCTACACCGCCTGGAACAGGAGTAATAGCACCTGCTACAGGCAATACTGCTTCGTAGTCCACATCGCCTACGAGTTTGCCATCCTCGGTGCGGTTGATACCCACATCAATCACGGCTGCACCTGGTTTCACATACTCCGCAGTAACCATTTTTGCACGACCTACAGCAGCCACGAGGATATCTGCTTCGCGGCAAACGGCAGCCAAGTCCTTGGTGCGACTGTGAGCGATTGTCACAGTAGCATTGCGGTCAAGCAGCAGTTTAGCAACGGGCTTGCCCACGATATTGCTGCGACCGATGACTACGGCTTTCTTGCCTGCCATCTCCACGCCTGCTTGGTCGAGGAGTTCGATAATACCTTTTGGGGTACAAGGCAGGATGCAATGTTGGTTGAGCCAAAGGCGTGCCACGTTCTCTGGGTGGAAGCCGTCCACATCTTTCTCGGCAGAGATAGCAGCGATGACCTTGTCCTCAGAGATATGCTTTGGCAATGGCAATTGCACGAGGATACCGTCCACGAGTGGATCGTTGTTGAGTTTGTCGATCTCAGCGAGCAGTGTTGCTTCTGAGCAGTCCTCTGGCAGTTCTACGAGGTGCCCGTCAAAGCCACAATACTCAGTAGCTTTGATCTTACCGCGCACGTATGAGCGACTGGCTGGGTTGTTGCCCACGATGATTACCATAAGGCATGGGCGACGACCATATTGCTCCGCCAATGCATCTACTTCAATCTTCATCGCATCCTTGAGGGATTGCGAGATTTGTTTACCGTCGATTATCATAATTCTTAATTCAAAATTCTTAATTATCAAAGTGCCCAGTGGGCGATGTCTTTGCGGTAGAAGAGGTTGTCGCAGTGGATCTTCTCTATCTCCTTATATACTTTCGCGCGCGCGGTTGCGATGTCTTTGCCCGTAGCAATACACATCATCACACGACCGCCATTGGTCTTCAGCACACCATTGTCGTTCTTCGTTCCCATGTGGAAGATAGGACCATCAAACTGCTCAGTGCCTTCAATCACCGCACCTTTGGTATAACTGCCAGGATAACCCTTTGAGGCAAGAACTACGCCGATGGTGGCTTCGTTGCGCCATTGCAAGGGGCTATTGGCTATTGGCGATTGGCTATTGGCGCCTGTAGCGATGCCGTAGAACACATCGTAGGCATCTGACTCAAGAAGCGGAAGCACCACTTCGGTCTCGGGGTCGCCGAAGCGAGCATTGAACTCAATCACCTTCACGCCTTGTGCGGTCTTCATCAGTCCGCCATAGAGCACGCCTGTGAGTGGCAATCCCTCTTGGCACATACCTTTGGCTACGGCCTCTAGGACATATTTGCGGGCAAACGCCTCATCTTCTGCGGTTACGAATGGCAGCGGAGTGTATGCTCCCATACCGCCAGTATTAGGACCTTCATCGTTGTCGTAAGCGCGCTTGTGGTCTTGCGAGAGAGGCATTGGATAGACGTTCTCGCCATTCACAAAGCACATGAAGGAGAACTCTGGACCTTCCAAAAACTCCTCTATCACCACTTTGCCTTTGCCAAACGCCTCGTTACAGAGCATATCTTGAAGTGCAGCATCCGCTTCTTCGAGGGTGTTGGCAATCACCACACCCTTGCCTGCTGCCAGTCCGTCGTACTTCAATACGATAGGCAGACTGCCTGCTTTCACGTATGCCAATGCTTCGTTGTAGTCGCTAAAGGATTGATATGCTGCCGTTGGCACGTTGTATTTCTGCATGATAATCTTGGCAAACTCTTTGCTCGACTCTATCTGTGTGGCTGCTTTGGTGTGACCAAAGATAGGCATACCTTCTGCACGAAAGGCATCTACCACACCCGCTGCGAGGGCAGCCTCTGGACCTACTACAGTGAGGTCCACTTCCGTTTCTTTGGCAAAGAGGAGCAAGCCCTCTACATCGGTGTCTTTAATGGCTACGCACTCGGCGAGCTGAGCGATACCTGCATTACCTGGAGCGCAATAAATCTTCTCCACTTGTGGGCTGCGCGAGAGAGCATACACGATTGCATGCTCTCTTCCGCCTCCACCTATAACTAATACTTTTTTACCCATAAATTAATGTTTGAAGTGGCGTGTGCCAGTCATGAGCATGCAGATGCCGAGTTCATCGGCTTTGACAATGCAGTCGTTGTCGCGGATACTGCCACCAGGTTGTACGATAGCGGTTACACCATATTGAGCTGCCAAAGCCACAGTATCATCGAATGGCAAGAAACCATCAGATGCGAGGATAAGACCTTCAGTCACACCTGCTGCGTGGGCTTGCTTCATAGCAATCTCAGCGCTACCTACGCGGTTCATTTGACCTGCACCTACGCCCAGTGTTTGACCATTCTTTACCACTACTATCGCATTGGATTTCACGTGCTTAACGATATTCCAACCGAATTGCATGTCTGCCAATGTTGCCGCATCGGGTTGCACCTTAGTGGCACACATATCGGCTGTGATAGTCTCGATTTGGGTGTCGAGGTGTTGCACAAGCAAACCGCCGTTCACGCTCACATATTGGTCAATAGCTTCGCTGCTTGGAGTCATGTCCACTTGGATAACGCGGAGGTTCTTCTTGGTAGCGAAGATTTCCATCGCTTCGTCGGTAAAGTCTGGCGCGATAACAATTTCCAGGAAGATAGGCTTCATGCCGAGGGCAATCTCCTTGGTGATGGTGCGGTTGCAGATTACAATACCACCATAGATGCTCACGGTGTCTGCTTCGTATGCCTTTTGCCATGCCTCTTCTATGGTCTCAGCCACAGCAGCACCGCAAGGGTTCATGTGCTTGAGGGCTACGCAGAAAGGTTGTTGGAAATCGCGAGCGATATTGAGCGCAGCGTTAGCGTCTTGGATATTGTTGTAAGACATCTCCTTGCCTTGGAGTTGTTTGCCTGTGGCAAGTGAGAATGGGATAGCTTTGGTGGATGCATAGAACTTAGCCGATTGGTGAGGGTTCTCGCCATAACGAAGACCTTGCTTGAGGTCGAACTCGAGGAAGAGTTTCTCATTGAGGCCTGCCTTCTCACGCATGTAAGTAGCTATGCAGCAGTCGTATTGCGCGGTATGGGTGTATGCCTTAGCAGAGAGTTGCAGGCGAGTCTCGAGAGTGGTGTTGCCAGTGGCGTTGATCTCAGCGAGGATAGTGTCGTAGTCCGCTGGATCGCAAACGATAGTCACATCGTTGTAGTTCTTCGCAGCAGAACGGAGCATAGATGGGCCACCTATATCAATCTTCTCAATGGCTTCTGCCATAGTAGTACCCTCTTTGGCGATGGTCTCGCGGAATGGATAGAGGTTCACGCACACGAGGTCGATGAACTCGATGCCGTTCTCCTGCAATGCTTGGAGGTGAGATGGCTCATCGCGGCGAGCGAGAAGACCGCCGTGCACCTTTGGGTGAAGGGTCTTAACGCGACCGTCACAGATCTCTGGGAAACCTGTTACATCGCTGATACCGATAGTTTTAACACCTGAATCTTCGAGGAGTTTTTGTGTACCGCCTGTGGCGATAATCTCCCAACCTGCTGCTTGCAGGCCCTTTACAAAATCAACTAATCCTGTTTTGTCGCTTACGCTGACAAGAGCTCTTTTTGCCATACCTTAAAAAATAGACTTTATTATATTGTTTTTATTCTTTTAATTTTCAATTATTTCCCAATGACCGCCTTTGGCAGGACCTACATATTTCACCACATAAGACATAGCAGATAATTCGCGTTTTATGGTACTCATACTTAGTCCTAAAGCATCTGCCAATCGTTGCTTAGACATGTTCTTGTCTTTGCGAAGCAGTGAGAGAATCTGCTGTTGTCTTGGCGATAATTGTGTGAACTTTTGGGGTTCATTTTGGGGTTCATATTGGGGTTCATCGCTTTGTTTCTCACCCAAATTCGGTTGCTCTTTCCATTCGACAGATGGATTGATGTGCAGGTATCTGTTGCGTAGATCCCATTGTTCTCCTAATAGGAGATTACGGAAGAAGCGTTCCAAATATATTGGCGAGTAATCAATCCCTTTGACGGCGTTCTTGTAGTTGGCTCTCACCAGGGCATTGCGGAAATACCACGAATGTTCTGCAAACAAGTCGTTCTCTACATTGAAACCTATGTGACGCAAGTATAGGATGGTAAATACCGCCGTAGTGCGAGTGTTGCCTTCTCCGAAAGGATGTATTTGCCACAAGCCCGATACGAATTGTGCAATATGCACCACTTGTTGCTCCAGCGATAGGTTCTTGTAGCTAAAGTTACGCTCTTGCTCTATGTCAAATTCCAACGCGCGGTATAGGTCTTCCCAGTTGAGGTAATTGACCGTGTCAGCATCCAATACCCATTCTTTTTTGGTGATATCGTAACGGCGTATCTCGCCAGCGTGCTTTAGTACTCCGTCAAAGATTCTTCGATGCAATGCCACAAACCCTTTCGCACTAAAGTCCAATGATATGGAAGAGAGTATCTTGGTGATGTTCGCCGATACTTTATCCGCTTCACATTGGTCATCGTTGATTACTTCGCGCGTTGCTTTGGATTGATAATATGTTTTTATCAATTGACGTGCTTCGTCAATGTCAATCTCCCCTTCAATATGTTTTTTTGCCGTTTCTTTCAGGTAGTCAGATGTTTGCAAGCCATCCACAGCTTGCAAACCAATAGCCGTCCGCCAAATGGCAGCTCGTTCTTGCTGATTGGGTTCACCCTGACGGATATATGCATCAAACTCCAAAAAGTCGGTCATCCTATTGAGATTTTAGAAAAAAGGAAACTTCGTGCTTTGGGCGCTTAGAGTATCTCGTTCTCGCCTTCGATGACTTTGCCGATGATTTGTGCTTTGTCGCCGTGCTGAGCGAGGATAGCGATGGCTTTCTCTGCATCGGCAGCAGGCATAGCAATCACCATACCAATACCCATGTTGAAGATGTTAAACATCTCGCGGTGAGGGATGTTGCCCCACTTCTCGAGGCATTGGAACACTGGCAGAATCTCCCATGAACCCTCTGTCACGCTGAAGCCCTGACCGTCTTTCAGGATACGAGGGATATTCTCATCAAAGCCACCTCCCGTGATATGTGCTACACCATGCACATCGCAGTTCTTGATGACCTCCAGCACTTGCTTCACGTAGATACGAGTTGGAGTCAGCAGCACTTCGCCAAGTGGTTTCTCGGCATTTAGTTCTGGATAAACGGTGTGGAGGTCAAGTCCTGCATCGCTAACTACTTTGCGCACAAGACTGAAACCGTTGCTATGTACGCCTGATGAAGAGATACCCACGAGTACATCGCCTACAGCCACCTTGCTGCCATCAATGAGTTGGGATTTCTCCACCACACCTGTGGTGTAACCAGCAATGTCGTATTCGCCATCGCCGTACATACCTGGCATCTCAGCCGTCTCGCCACCTACGAGGGCGCAACCTGCTTGGCGGCAACCTTCTGCTACACCTGCTACGATGGCCTCTACTTTCTCGGGGATGTTATGACCGATTGCCACATAATCAAGGAAGATAAGTGGTTCTGCGCCTTGTGCAAGCACATCGTTCACGCACATTGCCACAGCATCAATACCGATGGTATCGTGCTTGTCCATGGCGAAAGCGAGTTTGAGTTTGGTTCCTACGCCATCGGTGCCACTAACGAGCACTGGTTCTTTGATGTTGAGTGCCGAGAGGTCGAACATTCCACCAAACGAACCGATATTGCCCATTGAGCCAAAGCGGTTGGTACTTTTTACGTGTGATTTAATACGACTTACTACTTCGTATCCGGCTTCGAGGTTCACGCCGGCTGCCTCATAATGTTGTGCCATTATATTTGGTTTTTATTAGTTTAGCAGTTTATTAGTTTCATTGTTTTAGGTTGCAAAGGTACGAAAATATTTGCAACTAACAAAATTTACCTATACAATTTAATCTTTTTGTGGTGACTCTTGTGGTGCCTCTTGTGGTGCCTCCTGTTGCGGGGTGGTTTGTTGTTGGGTCTCCTGTTGCTGGTTAGTTTGCTGCTGGAAATACGCAGGCGGACCATATAGTACCATAATCCTATCGCTTTGCATAGGTATGTCTTTTTGGCTTTTGCAGCCACACAATAGGGCAATCAATGCACCTAATATCAAATTAATCTTTTTTCTCATTTCCCGATACAGAATTTACCAAAAATATTGTTCAAGACCTCTTGCGAGGTTATTTGTCCTGTTATTTCGCCAAGTGCAGTCAGGCAGTCTTGCAGGTCCATACTAAGGAACTCGCCACTGATTTGCATCTGCAATCCTTCTTGTACGCGCTGGATAGCTGATTGTGCTCGTTGTAGAGCTTCGTAGTGGCGTGTGTTGCTGATAGTCACGGCATTACGCATATTGCATTGTTCTTCAGCATAAGCCACAAGTTGCTGTTTGAGCGCATGGATATTGCCCTTTTTGGCAGATATGCCTATTGCACCATCGCATGGTGTAAACGATGGCACCAAATCCACTTTGTTGTACACCTCTATCACCATTTTATCGTTGATGTTTTCCAATAGTGATAAGGTGTTTTGAGGCATGGTTGCGTCTTGCAGATGAATGATTATTGCAGCTCGTTGTGCAGCTTTGCGACTGCGCTCAATACCCATGTTCTCTATTGTGTCATTCGTCACGCGCATGCCCGCAGTATCTATGAAACGGAATAGCATACCGCCCAACACCAACGTATCCTCCACTGTATCGCGCGTTGTACCTTGTATATCGCTCACAATGGCGCGCTCTTCGCCGAGCAGGGCATTGAGTAGGGTAGATTTGCCGACATTAGGCGCACCAATAATCGCCACGGGAACACCTTGTTTGATGGCGTTGCCTGTCTTGAATGAGGTAACCAACGCACCGATAGTGCTGTCAATCTCGTTGGCAAGTTCGTGGAGTTGTGTGCGGTCAGCAAACTCCAATTCCTCGTGATCGGCGAAATCCAGTTCCAGTTCGATGAGCGAAGTGAAGGTCAGCAACCGTTCGCGCAAGGCTGCTAATTCGTTGGATATACCACCACGCAACTGACTGAGCGCCAAGTCTTTTTCGGCTTTCGTTTGTGCAGCAATCAAGTCGGCTACGGCTTCGGCTTCGGTCAAATCCATTTTGCCGTTGAGGAAAGCGCGTTGCGTAAATTCGCCTGCTTTCGCCAATTGGCAACCTGCATCCACAAGCCATTGCAGCAGTGTTTGTTGGATATACATGCTGCCGTGGCATGCTATCTCCACCACATCCTCGCCCGTGAACGAATGAGGTGCACGAAACACGCTGACCAATACTTGGTCAAGAATCTCGCCTCTCGCCTCTCGCCTCTCGCCTCTCGCCTCTCGCCAAATCTCCCCATAATGCACCGTATATGCCTTTGCCTCCGTCAGCGACTTCCGCCCACGAAACAACGTGTCCACCATCTGTATGGCAGACTCTCCGCTCACACGTACAACGGCTATTCCTCCGCTGCCGTAAGGGGTTGATATGGCGCAAATTGTATTCATTTACTATTTGACTATTTACAATTGACAAATTTATTTACAATTTGGTTATTTTGTCATTTTCCACGCGGCTTTTTGTAGAAATAATAGACTTAACTATAATTCGATTTAATTCGATACTTTCTTCGTATAAAGGCAAAACACGTGCTTTAGAAATCATTCCAGCGTCCATGATAATACTCAACCAATGTTGTGTTTCATCAATCTCTTCTTCCACCATTTTTAATTTATTTAGAAAATCTTTATCCGATTTTGCTAAACATGCAGCACGGTAATTAGCTGCGGGAGATGTTCCAGAGCGTACAATCTGCTTTGCGATGGCGTTACCTGCAATGCTATTTGGCATGCTATTGACAAGATTGATAATACGTAATGAGAATTGTCGAAATCTCTCTTTTAGTTCTTCTTTTGTCATATTACGATACTGTAAATAGTTAAATATCTCAATCGTACATCAATCGTACATTGTAAATAGTCAAATTGTAAATTTTATCATTTGCCATTCGTTCGTATGGCGTGTTTCGGTGTGTTGCAGTCCTACTGCTTCTGCTGCTTGCTGCAAGTGTGGAATATCTTCGGCATAGAATCCGCTCAGCCACAGTTCGCCTCCTTGTTGCAAGGACTTCGCATACGCAGGCATTTGTTCCACCAATATATTACGGTGTATGTTCGCCAGTATCAGGTCGTATGCGCCATCGGGTGGGGTACTGCCCAAACGTACATCTAATACCACGTTGTTGGCTTTGGCATTTTCGATACTATTCGCTACGCTCTTATCATCAATATCTACTGCCACCACATTCGTTGCACCACATTTCTTAGCCATGATGCCCAACACGCCCGTGCCACAACCCATGTCCAATACATGGCGTTCTCGCGCAAAAAATCCCTGCTCTTGTGCCTCCAATAGTGCCTCAATCATCATGCTGGTTGTCTCATGATGCCCCGCACCAAAAGCGCAATGGGGCGTGATACGCACGCCTAAGGGCAGTTCTTCTATCTCGTGCTCTGCCTCCCATGTGGCATTCCAATTGATGTCCTCACATGGCTCTATACCAAGCATTTCTACTCCTTCTGTGTCTGCTATCAAGGCTTGCAAGGCCTCTTGATTCTCCTCTAATACGGCAGTCTGAATATAGGCATTCTCCCCATCAAACACCTCAAAACCAATATCGCACAAGTCTTGCTCGAACAAGTCTTGTTGCCATTCTTCCGAAAAGGAATATGCCAAATGTACCACGGAATACTGCATTGCTTTCAAATAAATTTCCTGCAAAGATACTGCTTTTTTCTGATATACACAAAAAAAATATAAATTGTACATGGTAAATTTTGTAAATTGTAAATATTTTTGTACTTTTGCGTGAATTTTGTAAAATAGTAAAATGTAAAATCGTAAATAATATGAACTATCAACAGACCATCGACTATCTCTACGCTTCGCAGCCTGCTTTTCATTTGGTGGGTGCTTCGGCATACAAACCTGGGTTGGATAACACCTATCGCCTCATGGCGCACCTTGGCAATCCGCACGAACAACTGCGTGCGGTGCATGTGGCGGGTACCAATGGCAAGGGTTCGACCTCTCATCTTATTGCTGCTGCGTTGCAGGCACAGGGGTACAAAGTGGGATTATTTACCTCGCCACATTTGGTGGATTTTCGCGAGCGTATTCGCATTTCGGGCGAGATGATTCCCGAGGAGACGGTCGTGCAGTTTGTCGCGGATAATCATGCTTTTTTGGAGGAAGTGCGCCCTTCGTTTTTCGAAACGATTATGGCGATGGCTTTTTGGTATTTTGTTGAGCAACAGGTTGATATAGCGGTGGTGGAGGTAGGTCTTGGTGGTCGTTTGGATAGTACGAATATCCTTATTCCGTTGCTCTCCGTGATTACGAATATCGGCATTGACCATACCGAGTTTTTGGGCGAAACGCTGGCGCAGATTGCCGAGGAGAAAGCGGGAATCATAAAGCCAAACATACCCTGCGTGGTTGGCGAGACACATCCTGAGACACAAGAGGTGTTTCTCTCTCGTGCGCGTGTGTGCAATATATTAGGTGATGGGTTGGAGACTACCGATTGCCGTTTGTGGTTTGCTGACCAATGTGGTTATATGCGCAAACGTCGTATGAAGGAAGTGCCTGCATGTCAGTTGAAGGGCAGTTATCAGGAGAAGAATCAGCAGACTGCTTTTGTGGCATTGCAGATATTGCGCAATATTTGTGGCGTGGAATTGTCCAAGGAGGCGATTGCTAAGGGTTTTGCTGAGGTGTGTACGCTGACGGGCTTACGTGGTCGATGGGAAGTGCTTTCGCAGAAACCTTTAACTATTTGTGATACAGGGCATAACGGTCATGGCATCCGCTATGTAGCAGAGCAGTTATCTAACCTCCTCGCCTCCTCGCCTCATCGCCTACACATCATCTTCGGCATGGTCAATGATAAGGATATTGACACGGTTTTGGCATTATTGCCTACAGAGGCGGTGTATTATTTCACGCAACCAGCCACTTCGCGCGCCTTGCCTGCTGAAGAATTATGTCGCCGTTGGCAGGCACTCCATCCAATCGCCAATACCCAATTGCCAATTGCCAATCGCCAATCCTCAATCTCCGCCTTCTCCACAGTGCGTGAGGCGCTCACCGCGGCACAAGAGGCAGCCTCGGCGGATGACATCATCTTCATTGGTGGTAGCAATTATGTAGTAGGCGAACTGCTTCGGATATATAGTTGAAACTGTCTTTTCTATTCTTCAACCATTCAAATGAACCTTTAAGCGCGCAATGTGCAAGTTGTTGGTGTTGTCTTCAAAAAAAGAATCTGCTTTTCCGCTACCAATCGTTAGTGATTCGTTAGTTATTCGTTAGTGATTCGTTAGTTATTAAGCACTTCTATAAGGTAGCAACGCCTAATCTGAAGAATAGAAAAATGCAGCAAAATGTACATATAATTTGCATGATTCAAAAAAATGTTGTAATTTTGCAGTCGATTCAGCCAGCCCAAAGGGATGGGTGGGTCAAGACATAATGGATTTCATGCTTTGCAAGTGTCGCATGTTGTAGATTTGTTTCTACAAAATGTTTCATTGAAAAGCAGGAAAAAGGACGTTTTCTGAACGTTATCTTCTACGATCGAACTTCGCAACTTTGATTTACCAGAAGATACCGCAACGAAGCGTCCATGCCAAGGTGTATTATACCTATATGCGAATGTGTGTCCGTGAGGGTACTGCGCATATGTCATTATATAATACGCGATTGGCGTGGGCTGGCTGAGTTGCTTATCTTGGTAAAAGGCAATGCGAAGGCCAGATCGTGGGATAAGCAAGAAAGTTTCTCCCACGTCTTTTTTGTATCCATAACCGTAGTATTAACTTTAATGCCGAAGCAGGGAGAGTGGTAGGCGAATAAATGCAATTATGGAAAATAAAAAAGTACCGCTTTGGGTTTATCGGTCAATGAAAAAGCAAGACTTGGACAATGATTACTTCTTCTATGAAGATGGCACTATTCTTCATCATTATGATCGAACGATAACTAAACGAGATATTGAGGAGGATATATTGCCAAAAGACATTCCTGAATACGAAAGAGAGAAAATTCTCACAAAATGCAAAATGGAATGTCCTAATGAAGTTTTTGAGCGATTAAAACTTATATTAGAATAGATATGTTGAAAGAGTTAATAAAATAATAAAATAATTATGAGAACAATTAAATTTTTACTGACTACGATAGCGGTGCTATTGGGCAGCGTAATGGCAAATGCCTATGATTTTGAGGTTGATGGGATGTATTACAATTTCCTATCAGCAACGGATTTAACCGTAGAAGTTACACATGGCGAACATAGTTACACGGGTGATGTAATAATTCCAAGTACTGTAAATTACAAGTCAAAAGATTTAGCCGTTATAACTATCGGGGATAGGGCTTTTTGGTTATGTTCTAAACTCACTTCTATTACTATTCCCAATAGTGTGATAAAAATTGGAGAAAGGGCATTTGATGATTGTAATAGTCTGACCAGTATTATAATTCCCAATAGCGTAGTAAGTATAGCTCAAGGAGCATTCGACAATTGCACTTCATTAAAAGAGCTACGCTTAGAGGATGGAGATATAGATCTTGAGATGAAGCATAGTAGTGAACATGATTTTTATTATGAATATGATTCTTATTATGATGATGATATTGCAAATTATGATTATCACAGTTTATTCCATGATTGTCCTTTGGAAATACTATATTTAGGACGCAATCTTAAATATGAAATCGGAAGAAGATATGGCTATTATTATGGTGATTGTTGTTATCGCTATTATTCACCTTTTTACAATAAGCAAGAGTTAAAAAATGTGATAATTGGCGACCTCGTTACAACTATTGGAAAAGGGCTGTTTAATAATTGCATTAGTTTAGAAAGCATCACTATTCCAAAGAATGTAACAAGTATAGAACCTAATGCATTCGACAGATGTTATCATTTATATGAATTACACATAGAAGATGGAGACACTGAGATTGAAATGGGATATGGCGAAAGATATAAGGATGAAAATCGTTATTACGGATTATTTCATGATTGTCCCTTGGAGTCGCTTTATATAGGCCGTAATCTTACATATAAAGTAATTGAGCAAGGCGGAACACACTATTATTTTGATTCTCCTTTTGGGAAAATAAAAACTTTGAAATCAGTAACAATTGGTGATAGCGTGACGGCAATAGGGATAGAATTATTCAATGAATGTCGTAATCTTACTTGTGCAATAATTGGCAATAATGTAAAAGAGATAAAAAGGAAAGCATTCAATAGATGTGATAGCCTTACAAATATATCCATTCCAAATAGTGTTACTACAATTGGCGACTTTGTGTTCGAATATTGCTGTAGCATTACTGATATTACAATTCCTAATAGCGTTGAAAAAATAGGTCATACAGTTTTTAAAAATTGTACCTCATTAAAATATGTGAAAATTGAAGATAGTAAAACATATCTTACAGGGGATGATTATGGGTGGCAATTTGGCAACTGTCCTATAGAAGAATTATATTTAGGACGTAATACTACGGACATTAGTATTAATCTCAATAATATCAAATCGCTAACTATCGGAAATCCTGTAACAAATGTAGACATACATGGAACTTTTAACTCTTCTCTTGAAACTATCACTTTAATGTGTTCAAATCCTCCAGTAATAGCACGGGAGTGTTTTCTAAGTTCTAACTATGTAAACTCGGTAGTATATGTCCCACAAGGTACATTGGCTGCCTATCAAGTTGCAGATGTATGGAAAGATTTTTGGGACATACAAGAGTATGTTTTGGACAAAAAATTCTGTGTCAATTATTATATAGACGGGGAACTTTATGCAGTAGATAGTGTCAAACATTGTGATACAATTATATTACGAGAAGAACCAATAAAAGAAGGATATACATTTAGTGGTTGGAGTGAAGCTCCTGAAACAATGCCTGCTCACGATGTAGAAATTTATGGAAACTTCTTCTTGTCAAGTGCTGTGGATAACATAGATGTGCCAACAAAGAAATCGCAAAAAGTAATTGAAAATAATCAACTATTTATTCTCTTACCGAACGGCAAAAAGTACAATGTCATGGGACAAGAGTTGTAATCCCTGCCTTTACACATTACACCTTACACTTTACACAAAAATCGCCCTCGCGGCGATTTTTGTTTGCATATATCAAAAAAAAGCATTACCTTTGCAGCGAAATTGTCGCTATAAATGTATTAGTTTGCGACATAAATAAATGCAAATATATATGGAATCGGTTGAAAATAAGATTATTAGCAAGATGAAGAAATGCGGAAGAGGTTCGGTGTTTTTTGTGAATGATTTTCTTGCTTATGGAACACGCTCCGCCGTTAATAAAGCTTTAGAACGGTTGGTGTTACAGGGCACTATTCTTCGTGCTGCCAGAGGCATCTATTGTTATCCAAAATTAGAGAAGGTGTATGGTTTAGGAACTATACCTCCTTCCAGTGAAGATATTGCTACAGCAGTAGCCAAACGAGACGGAGCACATATTGTGCCATCGGGTGCGTTCGCTCAGTACCAACTGGGACTTACCCAACAAATACCACTAAATTTTCACTATCTTACAGATGGCACTTCGCGGACAATTACCATTGACAATACACGAAGTATTACTTTTCATCGTGCCTCTCCAAGGTACTTTGCTTTCCAAACAAAATTAGCACAACTGATAACTACTGCGCTCAAAGATTGGAAAATTGAGCGACTAACAGAGGAGCAAATCCAAACGCTCAAAAACGCTATAAACAATCAACCTCGTATTCCTGTAGCAGATCTCAAGCTGATGCCTACAGCGACCCGCGAACTAATATTGAGTCTATATGAATAAGTTTTTGACCCTTACTGCAGAACAGCGCGGTGCTGTATTCGAAAGAGTCGGTGTGAGTGTGGGGTTGCCCATGCAAGCCGTAGAGAAAGATTTTTGGGTAACCGTTGTCTTACAAACTATCTTCTCTCTACCTGTCGCGCAACATTTGATATTCAAAGGTGGTACATCACTCAGCAAAGCGTGGGGAATTATTAGTCGATTCTCTGAGGATATAGACTTAGCGGTAAATCCTACCTATTTAGGAGCTAAAGAAGGAGACTTGACTAAAAAACAAATAAAGAAACTCCGTAAAGCTTCATCCTTGTTTGTGAGCGAACAACTAACACCTATGCTACGCACACGATTAGAAGAACTGGGATTGTTAGCGTTTTTGAATGTCGAGGCACAACCAAATGGCGAAGGGGATAATACCTATCCTGAGCCAAGACAGATATTTGTGCGCTATCAGTCCGTTTTCGATAAACCTCTGACCTATCTCCGTCCCGATGTGGTGTTAGAGGTGAGTGCTCGTTCGCTCATCGAACCATCTATGCCAACACATGTAAATTGCATATTAGCCAATTACGCACCTATACAACCACTGTGTGATGCTGTTGTCTCTACTGCCATTCCTGCTAAGACCATGGTAGAGAAGATGTTCCTCTTGCACGAACTCTTTAGCGTGCCTGGGCATGGTATGCAAGCAGATCGCAAAAGTCGACACTTATATGACTTATACCAAATGATGCAGCAACCCTTTGCAGCAAAGGCAATTGCAGATGATACTCTGTGGGAAACTATCCGCCACCATCGCGAAGTTTTCACTTCGGTACAAGGAATTGATTATTCAGGAGATATACGCACACGAATATGCCTACTGCCTCGCGAAGATATTGCAACCATCTGGCAAAAAGACTACGAAGTCATGCGCAGTTCAATGATTCATAGTTCAGCTCCTACTTGGGCAGAATTGATAGAACAAATTACCATACTACAAGATACCGTCCGCAGTAGATGATAAGGCGATGAAGCGAAATGTTTTTTAGCACCCACCTATGAACATCTTAGTGGTAACGAAGTGGTTTCGATAGATCTTCGGCAAATAGTGGAAACTCGCGATTCGATTAATTAACCAGCTCTTTGACCCTTATTATTGTCAATCCATCACGCAGTGGCAATATCACTTTCTCCAGTCGCTCATCTTGTGCCACTTTGTCATTAAAAGCGCGCAGGGCAACGGTCTGCTTGTCTTTGTCATAAGCGGACTCAATGATATGTCCATCCCACAGGGTGTTATCTGCTAATATCCAGCCACCTTCGCGCATCAAAAGCAATACCAAATCCAGATAATCGCAGTACTCCTTCTTATCCGCGTCAATAAAGACGAGGTCAAACACCTCCGCGCCTTTCGCCTCTCGCCTTTCGCCTAATCGCCTCATCGCCTCTTTGGCATCCCCAATAACCAACTCGATTTTCTCGCCCAATGGCGATAATGCCAAGTTGCGGCGGATGCTGTCCTCCATCTCGTCGTTGTGCTCAATGGTGATGAGCCTGCCGTCCTCGGTCAGTCCCTCCGCCAAGCAGAGGGCGGAGTAGCCTGTGAACGTTCCCAACTCCAATATGCGTTTGGGGCGAATCATCTGGCTGAGCATGCTCAGTACACGCCCTTGCACATGTCCCGACAGCATACGAGGATTGATGACCTCAAGGTGTGTGCTGCGGGTAATCTGTTGCAGCACGGGGCTTTCGGGCGAACTATGTTGCTCTATATATTCGGGTAATGTCATATACTTTTTCTAATTTGTGTGCAAAAGTAGTGAAAAATTTGTATATATGCAAAAAAAATACTACCTTTGCACCGAAAAGTAATAAATTAAGATGAAAAATGCAATGATTGTATTGGCGATGGCAACCATAATGATTGCTTGTCAGCCAGCAGAGGATGAAGTATTCTTTACTGAGGAAGGCTTCGAGGAGGTGGCTTTGCAAAGCGACATAACAAGTGTGCAACCTATGACAGGTTTGGTGTTATGGCCATCGTATAATTCGACAGGTAAGTATGCTCCAGTTATTACGTTGGAGTTTCAGTACTGCTTGCCATGCCGTGTAGTTACGGGTAAGGTGGACGGAGTGTTGCAATACGATTGGAGTTACTTGGAGGATATTTTGGACAAGATGGCCAGTCGTAATCACCAAGCCATCTTACGTTTCCGCTACGAATATCCCAGTAATAAAGATGTGGATAGCGAGGTGCCAGGTGCTACAGCAGTGCCACAGTACATCAAGGATATGCCCGATTACAACGAGACATTCAGTAAGAACGCAGGTGGCGATGGCCCTACCTACTATGCCGATTGGACAAATGCGGAGTTGCAATGGTTCACCAAGCAGTTCTATACCGATTTCGCTGCGCGTTACAATAACGACCCACGTATTGCATTCATAGAGTTAGGTTTTGGTCACTGGTCGGAATACCACATCTACGGTACACCTCTAAAGTTAGGCACTAACTTCCCATCTAAGGAATATCAAAAGGAGTTCTTGCTGCATGTGGATAATGTGCTGGATATACCTTGGGCTATCAGCATAGATGCTGCGGACAATGGTTATACCCCTATCGTAGCGGATAAGGATTTGATGGCATTGAACTTCGGTCTTTTCGATGACTCGTTTATGCACGAACACCACGAAATCAAACAGGGCGATGGCTACAACGAGCGTTGCTGGAACTCGATAGGCGAAGATAAACGTTGGCAGGTAGGTGTATGCGGTGGCGAGGTGAGCTACTATACACGCAACGACCAACGCAATTTCTTGAACCCAGAAGGCATGTATGGTTGGACTTGGGAGGCAGCATCAGCCAAGTATCATATCACCTTTATGATCTCGAATGATGCCCCAGGAGGCATATATGGTACAGTGGATCGTTTCCGCGAGGCGGGTATAGCAGTAGGATATAGCCTGCGCGTATTGCGATGTGCTACCAATGGCAGCGAAACACGTTTGAGCATTACCAACGATGGTGTAGCACCGCTCTACCGAGATGCTTATTTCGCTATTGGTGATATTAAGTCAGAAGTATCATTGAAGGGACTTTTGCCTCAAGACACCCTGCGCATCAGTATTCCTGCTGGGTTGTCTGCTCCAGAGGAGTTGAACGTTGTTTGTCCACATATCTTGCCATCTCAGAAGATTGAATTCGCTGCGGATATAGTGCTCAATTCGAAATGATAATTAACAATAAGATGAATAAAATCATATAACCAACAATGGAAAAAGTAATTAGTGGCATTCGCCCAACAGGCAATTTGCACCTTGGTAATTATTTTGGTGCAGTTAAGAGTTTTGTGAAGATGCAAGAGGAGTACAACTGTATGTTCTTCATTGCTGACTGGCACTCCCTCACCACGCACCCAACCCCAGAAAACATACGTACTTCTGTCCGCACCATCCTGGCTGAATATTTGGCATGTGGTATTGACCCTCAGAAGGCACCTATTTATGTGCAGAGCGATGTGAAGCAGGTGTTGGAGTTGTACCTCTATCTGAATATGAACGCATATTTGGGCGAGTTGGAGCGTGTAACCTCCTTCAAGGAGAAAGCGCGCAAGCAGCCCGACAACGTGAACGCAGGTCTGCTGACCTATCCGTCGCTGATGGCTGCTGATATCCTTGTGCACAAGGCAGACAAGGTGCCTGTGGGTAAGGACCAAGAGCAAAACATGGAGATGGCTCGCCTCTTTGCGCGTCGCTTCAATCGTATCTATAACACGGAGTACTTTAAGGAGCCAGAGTCCTTCCACTTCAACGCCAAAGCGGTGAAAGTGCCAGGCTTAGATGGTAGCGGCAAGATGGGTAAGAGCGAAGGCAATGCTATTTATCTCTGCGATGATGAGGCAACCATCAAGAAGAAAGTGATGCGTGCTGTTACCGATGCAGGACCTACCATGCTCAATCAGGAGAAACCAGAGCCTATTGAGAACCTCTTCACGCTCATGCAACTCGTTTCTACGCCAGATACCTATGACTATTTCAACGACCAATACAACAATATGGCTATCCGCTATGGCGATATGAAGAAGCAACTCGCCGCGGACATCAATGCTTTCTGCGCGCCTATTCGTGAGCGTATCATTGAGTTCCAAAGCAATGAGGAGTATCTTCTGAAGGTGGCTCGTGAGGGTGCTGAAGCTGCTGCTGCCAGTGCGGAGAAGACTATTCGCGAGGTACGCGAGATCATTGGCTTCCGCAATTAATCGCCAGTTTGGCACGACTTTTGCAAGGACGTTATTGACAACCTAAATAATGTCATTAACGTCCTTAACTAAAAAATGAAACGCAGCATTATCATATTACTCATAGGGTTATTGGTTTCGAGCCTTATCGCCTCATCTCCAATAGCCAATAGCCAATCGCCTTACATGGACGATAGTTACTATTGGCCTTTGGTGGACACTATCGTACCTACTGAACCTGTGTATGATCGCAATGCGCGCGAGTTCATTTTCTTGGAGGATACTGTCCAACGTCCCGACACCGTGCGTATGCGCATAATAGAAAAATGAAACGCCTTTTGCTCATATTACTCCTTGTCTATAGCCTATCGCCAATAGCCTATTGCCAAGACGTGCAGCGTTTCTCTGAGCGCCAAATCATGGGTACGGCGCGCTATGTGGGCATGGGAGGCGCAATGACGGCTATTGGTGGCGACCCCTCGGCGGTGGTGGATAATCCTGCGGGATTAGGTCTGTACCGTCGTGGCGAGATAGCATTAACCCTTGACGAAACAATAGACAATACGACACAACTCTACACACCCCTACACAACGCTACACCATCCTACACCCGCACTCGTTTTGCTATGCCTCACCTGTCAGCCGTATGGGCATGGGGCAGACCTGATAGGCAGCGCGGTTTGATTTTCAGTAATCTGATGTTCTCTATCAATCGCCTTGCTAATTTCAATCGTGATGTGCAGGTCGAGGGGCAGGATTTGGGTATGGTGCAAACGATTTGCAATATCACGAATGACCAGGGTGGAGTAGCGGAGAAGTATCTGCAAAATAAACCTTGGGATGATGTGGAGATAGGTTGGCTGAGTATTTTGGGATACGAAGCATATCTTATCAATCCTATCGAGGATAACCAATGGCAACCTGCTGTGAACCTCGTAGATGGTTCGTTGTCGGTGTCGGAAACGGGTAGTGCAGAACAATACACCCTCTCATGGGCGGGTAATATCAGTAATCAGTGGTATGTGGGTGTAAGTTTGAATGTGCCTACATTGTCTTATACCAAGCGCACTACGCATTCTGAAACCGACTGCATCAATTCGGCAGAACTCAAATCCTTGTATCATCTGTCGGGTGTGGGCGTGAGTGGTACGGTAGGATTGATTTACCGACCTATCCAAGCGTTGCGCATAGGTGCTTCGTTCCAAACGCCTACCGTGATGGGAATGACCATGCAGACGGAGGGCGATATGTATAGTAAAATAGGTGAACAGAAATACAGTGTCTTGACACCTGAGAGTGGTGCAGTTAGTACCGAATTAACTTCTCCGTTGCGCACCAGTGTGAGTGTGGCAGGTCAGTTGGGCAATATCGGATTATTGGCGTTGCAATATGATTATGCACATTCCTCGGAGATGGAAGATGTACATACACTTCGTGTGGGCGCAGAGGCACAGGTATCTCGTGGGTTGTTCATCAATGCGGGCTATGTCTATGAGTCCTCGTTCTTGCAGGAGGACCCTATTTGGATGTTAGGCTACAATGAGATACGCACGGATATGGACTATCGTTATACGCCACAAACGCAATATGCCAGTGTCGGATTGGGTTATCGCAGCAATGTGGTAGTAGCGCAGTTGGCGTACCAATACCGTTGGCAAACGCTACACCAGTATGCTTCGGAGGCACAACTCATACCGTTGGAGGTCAGCACACGTACCCACCGTATTGTAGCCACTTTGGCATGGCGTTTTTAGGCGATGAGGCGATAGGCAAAAGGCAAGAAATAGCGGTGAAGCCGCATATTACCAGCCTTTAACCTCTAACCTTTAACCTCTAACCTCTATACTTTGGCACAGAATTTGTAAAGAAGTATAACGCGATCTTACATATATTGTTGCATTGCTCAGAGACCGGAAAACTCAACACATATATCTTTCTCCGAGAAAGGTACTCTTTCCAATGGCGTGCTAATACTCTACGCCGAGATCGACCCGCAAGGTCGTAGCGATGAGGTAGTTAGATTACAACGGACCTGTACCCCTCAAATCCTGTTTATAGGAGTTTTCTCGAGTTAAGTAGCAATGCAGCATTTTTTTTTACCCCTGCCTTTCGCCTCTAACCTTTCGCCTTTAACCTAAAAAATTTGCATATATCGCAAATTTTTACTACCTTTGCGCTCAAATTCAAATCTATTATATCATGGATATTCGTTCGTACATTGCAGAGAACCGTTCCCGCTTCTTGGAAGAGTGGGCAAGTTTGATTCGTATTCCCAGTATTAGTTGCCAACCATCGCACAAGGCAGATATGCTCCGTTGTGCCGAACGTTGGCGTGAACTCCTGCTTGCAGCAGGCGCACAGCATGCCGAGATAATGCCCTCGCAGGGCAATCCCTTCGTGTATGCGGAGTACTCGCCTATAGCCAATAGCGAAGCGTCCGATAACCAATATCCGATACCAACTGTGTTGGTCTATTCCCACTACGATGTGATGCCTGTCGAACCGCTTGACCTTTGGCACTCCAATCCATGGGAGCCAGAGATTCGCGATGGTCGCCTCTATGCGCGTGGAGCAGATGATGATAAGGGGCAAGCCATGATTCAGGTGAAGGCATTTGAGTATCTGGTAAAGCATGGACTGATGAACAGTCGTGTGAAGTTCATTTTCGAGGGCGAAGAGGAGATTGGTAGTCCCAGTCTGGAGGCGTTTCTTGAGGAGCACTGCGACTTGCTCGCTTGCGATATTATTCTCGTGAGCGACACTTCTATGATTGGTAAAGACACGCCATCTATCACTACGGGCTTGCGCGGATTGGCATATTGGGAGATGGAGGTTACTGGTCCTAATCGTGATTTGCATAGCGGACACTTCGGTGGTGCGGTGAAGAACCCTATCAATGCCCTCACCGAGATGCTGGCTAAGCTGGTGGACGATAAGGGTCGTATCACTATCCCTCATTTCTACGATGATGTGTTGCCTATTCCTCAAGCCGAGCGCGATATGATTGCTCAGATTCCTTTTTCGGAGAAAGCATATTGCGAGGCGATAGATGTGGATACTACGTTTGGCGAGGAGGGGTATTCTACCTTGGAGCGCAACTCCTGCCGTCCGTCGTTTGACATTTGTGGTATTTGGGGTGGTTATACGGGCGAGGGCAGCAAGACGGTGTTGCCAAGCAAGGCGTATGCCAAGGTTAGTTGCCGATTAGTGGCGAACCAAGACCACGAGAAGGTGAGTCAAGCGTTTATTGATTATATACAAGGTATCGCGCCTGCGGGTGTGCGCGTGAAAGTAACACCTATGCACGGCGGACAGGGATATGTCTGCCCAATCGATATTCCTGCGTATAAGGCTGCGGAGCATGGCTTTGAGGTAGCGTTTGGCAAACGACCATTGGCTGCTCGCCGTGGTGGTAGTATTCCTATTATCAGCAGTTTCGAGCAGATTTTGGGCGTGAAGACTATTCTGATGGGCTTTGGGTTGGAGAAGAATGCTATCCACTCGCCCAACGAGTCTATGGACCTCGAGGTCTGGGAAAACGGTATTGTTGCCGTCACGGAGTTTTATAAAGAGTTATGTAAATAAAAACAACTCAAACAACTATTCCGCTTCGCCAACATTGCTCAGCGGCAAGAAATTGTTTTCATTGTAGTGCCTAATTGTTGGTGTTGTTGATGAATGTGTCTCCTTGGCAAGCGCCAATGTTGGGCGCGCGCAGTAGTTGTTTATGTTGTCTTTTATAAGAATTATCACTGTTATTGATATTATGAACATTGTTATTATAGGAAAAGGCAATGTAGCCACCAATTTGGATTACGCTTTTCGCAAAAAGGGTGTAGCATGTCAGATGGTCAGTAGCCGTGAGGGATTAGACCATTTGCCTGCTGCCAATGTATATATTTATGCAGTCCGTGATGAGGCATTGCCCAGTGTGGTGAAGCAAGTTGTCGGCGTAGGTAAATCCTTGCATCTTCACACTTCGGGTACAATGCCTATCACGGTTTTTGGTGATGATAAGCCGCATGCGGGTGTGTTCTATCCCTTCCAGACGTTCAGCAAGGCGCGTGTGATAGAGGACTTTTCTACGGTGCCTGTGTTCTTTGAGGCGCGTGGGATAGATGATATTAGTGCGGTGTATTCGTTGGCGCTGAGTATTACCAGCCATGTGTATGAAACTACGCAGCACGACCGCGAGCGCTTGCATGTGGCGGGGGTGTATGCTTGCAATTTCACGAATCTGATGTACACCATGGCTGCGGAATTGTTGCAGAATACGCATATTCCTTTCAAGGCATTGCTGCCATTGATTGATGAGACAGCCCTGAAGATTCATATGCTTTCTCCGCGCGATGCGCAGACGGGCCCTGCCCGCCGTGGCGATACGAATGTGATGAACCACCATTTGGAACTGCTGAGCGAAGAACAGCGCACATTGTACCAACGCTTGTCCGAAGAAATCCGCAAACGACAGTAGGTTGCCTCTAACCTCTCGCCTTTAGCCTCTTGCCTAAAAGTGTATAATTGAAAAAAATGAAATAGAGTCATTTGACCCTATTTCAATATGGATTGTACAAGTATTCGATGATTATAAACAGTACTCCAATCGCATAGCGAAACGCTGTTGTTCAGCAGGGGTGATGTGGCAGAGCGTTGCTACTTTGCGCCAATCACGAACGGCATCTTTTACTTCGTTGATGATTTGCAACACTACTTCATCTGACAGCAAGTAATGAGCAGATGCGCGCTGTAACTCCATAAGCGAAGAATCGCAGGAGTAATCAGAAATCAGCAAACTTTGAGTTGTCATATTAGTAGGGTTGATGTCATACGCAGGCGAGAGTGTCCAGCCATTAGACGTCAAAATAAAAGCATGATTGCGGAAGTGATCATCGTGGTTGCCTATGCAAATAGAGAAAGCCACTCGACGGTACAATTCTCTGAGATTCTTATCCGCCTCTGCAATACCCATGCCACTGACAATCGTATCCACTATATCTAAATAGCCATTCCCCGAAGAAGCATCTGCGCCATCCTGGAGATTAGCGAGCGTCATAGCGGATACGGTATGCACACGATTGGTTCCTATTCGGTCAAAGCGTTTGGATAGTAATACATGATGAGAGAAACCCGAGATAGCCATAAGCTTGGTTTCTGCAACTTGTATGCCCGCTTTTTTCGCTAACTGATGAGCAAAATGTTCCCAAAGAGCCACATCGTAGTCATCATGAATGGATGGTACTTTGGCGATATACAACTCGCCATGCTCATCCATCATATTGGCTTTCGGACGTGCTCCGCCTAATGATGAACCTTGGCGAAGCAGGTTGGTAACCCATTGGATATTATCAGGTTTGGCTTCGTATGCCTGCGCTATCTGTGTGAAGTCGCGCAGCGATGTGAGTGGAGGCACGGACATCTCCGCAGAGGTGCCGATAAAATCCTTCTCGCCTGCTATGCGAAATCTGAATGCTCCCATGCGAGAATAGTCATCCAACTGAAGCAGATAATCAAAGTCACTGAATGTTCGAGGAATGCGATTCTCAGCCAGAGCCACAATCTGTTCGCGTTTATCAATCAAACGTCGTCCCCAGCGATCAGGCAAGGCATCGGTGAAGCAACCGAATAGACGCTTTGTAGTGTGTTGCCAACCTGTATGGGATTGCAAATCACCACTCATAGATAAGTGAGGATGATTAGCGAGCCACATAGCATCATAGGAGAAGTGGTATGTGGCATTGCCTCGCAGTTGTTCGTAGGTGAGTTTGCCAACCAATTCTAATTGGGCGTTGTGGTCAAGATATACTTCAATCTCTTGCATAGTCTATTGTTTTGATGATGCACGTTGGCGTTTCTTGAGTGATAGGTCTTGCAATTCACGACCGATGGTGTCCTGCTGCGCAATGAGCAGGATATCTTCATCTAAGTTCAAGGCAAACAGAATACGCAGATACGTACCTATCGCTACAGACGGAGTACCTTTTTCTACACGCATAACTGTCAGTTCCGAACATCCTGCACGATCAGCAATTTGCGCAATGCTAATATCGCGACGCAAACGAGCCAAACGAATCTGTTCGCCTACAATGGCTAAGTTTTTTTGGGCTCTCCGTGGCAGAAGAGTACTTTGTGTGGACTTGCTCATAATACTAATAAAATATCATATAGTAACACAAATAGAAATATAAACTACATTATATGATAGTTAAATCGACTGCAAAGGTACAACAAAAAATGCACATACGCAAGTAAAGTGAGTATTTTTTTGAAAAAATATTTCAAATACTTGCGTATGTGCAGAAATTTTACTAACTTTGCAGCGTCAATTCAAATGAAAACGGTTAAGACACTCCACTTTGATGCGATTAACACTATGTATATCAGCGCTTAACGTATGTTTTTACGGCTCTCTAATGAGTTGGAGTGTCGGTGTGTCTTAGAACGATAGGTAACGACTATCGTTTTTGTATTGATAACCTAATATTGGCTATATTTTTTATTGTTTTGGACGCATAGAATGTCTATGTAGTCTGTTGTGTTGTATGGTTTTGACGTGTGCGCGCATGCACGCTGTCATGCCACCCATCGTGATAGGAACCTCATAGGAACCTCATCGGAACTTCATAGGAACTTCACCATGGGACAAGCAAGAGAAATACAAGCGAGATAGCGGTTTAACCTTCGGCGCAAACGCCAAGAAAGCGAGCAAAACTCGTGTAAATGAGTTTCTTCTCGCAAGTACATTCCAACGAGGGCACAGGTTATTGGTTTGACCCCTGCTTACACAAAAAAACGCTCGGTTGTTTGCCACACGAAAAGGCACAATCCGACAAAGCGGTCCTTGACATATTGATATGATGAAAATCTATTTTTTGTGCATGCATTTGCACTGACGGTTAGAGTTAGGAACATCACAAGCAGGATGCGGAGTCTTGCCACAGTTGATAGTAGTTGAGTTGTTTTTGCCACAAAGGCAGAAGATTGTAGATTTGTCATCATATCTTTATTGTTTTTAATTATTAGTACATCAATAGCCCTTGCGGGCGTTGAAATATAACGGCTCTGCCGTAAATGCGTTCTTTGACATATTGACATATTTGGATTTTTACACTTTTTAGGCGCACTTTTTGTGAAGCATCACGCTTTTTAGGCGCACTTTTTGTAAAATATTACACTTTTTAGTTGCACTTTCTTGCGCAATTCAAAAAAAAGCAGTATCTTTGCAGCCAAAATCGCTTAATAATCATTGTAATATGAAAAGATACGCTCTGAATCAACTAAAAACATGGAAAGACCAACCTAATCGCAAACCGCTAATTCTGCAAGGAGCAAGGCAAGTAGGCAAGACATGGCTCATGAAGCAGTTTGCAAAAGAATGCTTCGAACACACGGTGTATATCAACTTCGAGAACAATCAGCTGTTAGCACATCTGTTTGAGAAGGATTTTGATATAGATCGCATTCTGCTTGAGTTGCAAATCGCCACTCGCGAGACGATTACTCCTAACACATTATTGCTTTTTGATGAGATACAAGAAGTGAAACGCGGAGTAACTGCTCTCAAGTATTTCTATGAGCTGCGCCCTGAGCAACCTATCATTGCAGCAGGCTCACTTTTGGGAATAGCCATGCACCGTGATGATAGTTTTCCTGTTGGTAAAGTGGATTTTATGACCCTTTATCCGCTCTCGTTCTTTGAGTTTGCAGAAGCGATGGGAGAAGAGTTGCTAATCCAACAGGTAAAGCAACAAAACAGGAGTCTTATTACTTCACACGCATCTCAATTAGAAGATTTGCTGCGCAAGTACTACTATATCGGTGGCATGCCTGAGGTGGTAAATACCTTTGTTCAGAATACCGATTTTGTACAAGCGCGAACTATTCAGCAAGCTATACTTGATAGTTATGATCGCGATTTCTCTAAGCATGCTCCTATAAACGAAGTACCTCGTATTCGTATGGTATGGCGAAGTGTTATTGGACAATTAGCCAAAGAGAATAAGAAATTTATCTATGGCTTTTTGAAGAAAGGTGCACGCGCCAAAGAATTTGAGTTGGCACTATCCTGGCTACAAGACGCTGGATTGGTGTACAAAGTGCATCGCACTAAAACTGCCAAACTGCCATTGTCTGCATACGAAGATTTCTCTGCATTCAAGCTCTACCTGTTGGATGTTGGTTTGTTAGGTGCTTTATCTGGCATTTCTGAACAAGTGCTTTTGCAGAAAAACGAACTGATGTCTGAGTTTAAAGGCGCTTTGACTGAGCAATATGTGATGCAGCAATTGCGGTGCAACCGCCAAAACATCATTTATTACTGGTCACAAGAGACCTCGCAAGGTGAAATTGATTTTATCGTGCAACAGGGCGACTGCATTCTACCTGTTGAGGTAAAGGCAGAAGACAATCTGCAGGCCAAGAGTCTGAAGTGGTTCGTTGAGAACAACAAGGGGCTGCATGGTGTGCGTTTCTCCATGTCTGGATATCGAGAACAAGATTGGATAACCAACTATCCTCTATACACAGTTGAGGCAGTTCTGTAGATTGCCTGTAACCGCATACCGAACTTTCCGTTCAATCCAAATGAAATAGGGCTATATGGCTCTATTTCGTTTTTTTGCTACCAAAATTATAAACAATTATAGAATATTACCAAAAATTACTTGTTTGCATAGTTCGCAGTAATAATTTTGATTAATTTTCTACAATAAACTGCAATTTTTGGAGAGAATCCAAATTATGTCAAGATTTCAAAGATAATAACACCCCCTCGGGCACTGGTCATTGACTTGACCTTGCTCACAAATAGAAAATAACGAATATGAAAGATAATGAGTTTATATCTCAACCGCGTATTGTGAGTGCGCACGACATACAAATTGATGTGGAGTATGCGGAGTGGATTGCGGAAGTAAAGCACCGCTATCGTGCTGCTCAGTCAAAAGCCGCGGTTAAGGTTAACTCAGAAAAACTGCTATTTAATTGGCTATTAGGTGCGGATTTAGTGTTAAAGAAAGCAGAAGAGCGTTGGGGCGAGGGTATTGTAGAAAAACTCAGCAAGGATTTGCAGACAGAGTTCCCTGGTGCTGATGGTTTTACGCCACGTAATCTTTGGTTTATGAAGCAATGGTATTCATTTTACTCTCATCCTGCTGGTACTCAAAAACTGAAACAGGCTGTTTCAGTTTTCGAAGAGTACGCTTTTAACAATCAATTAGCACTAAATCAAATAGGTCAAACTGTATTTAAGAACGAAAAACTGAAACAGGCTGTTTCTGTATTTCCTACACCTTTTGGTTTCATTGGATGGAGTCATCATATAACCATCATTCAGCAATGCAAGGATATAGAGGAAGCATTGTTTTATGTGCTTAAAACAATTGAAAACAATTGGAGCCGAGAAGGGTTAAAACGAGCAATAAAAGCTGATATCTATCACACACAAACACCTGCACCCAATAATTTTGCAACAACACTCATTACACCTCAGTCTGCTCTATTGCAAGAGATAGTGAAGGCAAATTATGATTTCAGTTGGGCTGAAGTAAAGCACGCCTCATATGACGAACTTGAGTTAGAGAAAGCATTATCCAACAATATAACGCAAATGCTTTTGGAGTTAGGAAATGGTTTTGCCTTTATAGGAAGACAGCGCGAATTGATAGTTGCTGGTAAAACAAGGAAAATAGATTTGCTTTTTTATCATATTAGAGCGCATTGTTATGTGGTAGTGGAGTTAAAAGCAAAGCCATTTGAGCCAGAATTTGTTAGCAAGCTTAACTTTTATGTAAGTGCTGTTAATAATCTTATCCGAGAAGAAGAAGATAATCCTACGGTGGGACTTTTAATTTGCAGTGATATGGATGAAACGGAGGTAAGATGGTCTTTTGAAGGGTTGCAATCGCCATTAAGCGTAGCAACATATAGTGGTATAAAGATAGCTGAATTACTGCCAACGACAGAGCAAATTAAACAACGCATAAAAAATCTCAAAATGGAATTAAATCGTTTGGAGAAATTGTAGCCACCCCCGAAAGGGAGACGAGGGCACAGGTCATTAGTTTGACCCCTGCTCACACAAAAAAACGCTCGGTTGTTTGCCACACGAAAAGGCACAATCCGACAAAGCGATCCTTGACATATTGATATGATGAAAATCTATTTTTTGTGCATCTGTGATGTAACGATACCACCACGATACCACCCAGTACGTGACGGTACCTTGTTTTATCCCGAAGATACCCCAAAGATACCCCGAAGATAGACTGCCAAAAATTCATGATTTTTGGTAGCACAGAAACGAGCGTTTCGGTGCTACATTCGGGAGAGGTTGTGTAATAAACGGTATTTCCACCTGAATATGTCACAGAAAGATAATTTAGATATAATCGGCTGTTTTTATCTGTGCCTTTACATGTAAATAAAACACTTGATGCTTCAATCTCGCTTAAAGTAAATTTACCATTCGCTGCAATTGACTGATTAGAACTTTCTGTACCTCCATCAATTTTGTATGAGACGGATGTCTTCATACTAGAACCAATAGTTATACTTGTTAGTTTTTTTCCATTATTGCCAGTAATTGTCAGTGTTCCACCATTTTGATAGATACGAATCTCGCTATCATTAACCGCAGGGGCATTAGCAGCACTTCCTTTAGCGGCTTCATAACTAACATTTGCATCACTATTAACATTTCCACTGACGTCACTAAACGAAGACATCTCAACCGTAGTACTTCCGCCACCACCTTCAGCGGTATGGCTATAGACAGCATAATAAGGACCAGCACCATCAACTGTAGTCACTAAGTCCATTACTTCGGTATTATTTTGAGCAGAACGCTGAGTTTTACTCCATCCTTCAAATTCCCAGTCTGGCGAACAACCACCTTGATCTCCAGTGCCGTCTATATCATCCAATGCTGTACCTTCTTCAACATCATTAATAGTTTCTGTTACACCATTACGACTAAGGATAACATTGTAGGTTTGAGCAGCAGTTTTAGTATAAGTAATAACAATCTTAGTAACTTTGACTTGAGGATTGCTACTAGTATTATTTGTTGAAACTAATGATACGGTGCTTCCTTCCGTCAATGTACCAGACCAAGTCTTTGACGAATAGGATCCTACACCTGTTTTTATAGCAAGCACACCTGAGTTAGAAGATGTATGAGTAAAGACTATTTTGCTTATTGTGATGCCTTTTTTAGGGGTAAATGAAATCGTACCACCAGTGGTCGCACTCTTTACACCATATATGCGCAAACCATCAGAAGTATAATAGGTCGGGGCTGTTCCTGCGCTGTTTTTTGCTAACGATATTGTTGCTGATGTCGCGGTAATTGATGATTGTACAGTTGCATTACCCCATCCAAAATCAGACAATGTAATGGTCTCTTCCGCACCCCACGCAGCACTTACGCACAAGGTTAGCAGCATAACGAGCAGGAGGCGGAGTCTTGCCACAGTTGATAGTAATTGAGTCGTTTTCTTCGCTACGGAAGCGAAAGTAAGTAGATTTGCCATCATATCTTTAATGTTTTATAGTTTACTATTTTAACATTGCTTTATATTCTATCCTATGCTTATCCCTTCGGTAAGGGTTCGGCAAGGGTTTACAAATTATAGTTGGTAGTTAATAGAGGTAATTAACATCTTTTAACTCAAAACAACGCACTTTTAGTGCAAACAATATAAGCATTTTTAACCTCCCTCCCTCAGTTCCCTCATAGTGAGGGAGTGAGGGAAATGAGGGAAAATATAACTCGTTCTTTGACGTATTGAAATGACTGATTGATGCCACACGGCATAAAAGAATCTGACACAGGGCGTTGCTCCGTGCCAGACTGATAGTGTGAAAGTTATGCACTATGCGAAAAAGTTCGCGCGAGTGATTAATATATTCGTGATGGATTCTGCTTCATTCTCAGCCACTCGCAGAAGAATGGGTCCTCCAACATATACTCATCCGTGCGGATTATTACCCCACTTTTGACCAAACGTTTGAGAGAACTAAACGCTGTACTCGAAGCTACTGCCCTATTATTCAACGGGTTCTCTCTATTGGATAATTGCAACAATGTACTTTTGTCCGTATTGTTAAAGTTTTCCCATAAACGCTCATAATTGAGGTCATGCGCCTGCAAAACAGCTTGAATAGCATGTTTGACCACATCTAATTGTATGGCATTCGCCTCTATCTGATTCGAGACTTCAAAAGCCAATTGCTGAGTGTAATATGGGTGGCAAGATGAAAAAGACAAAATCTCGCGCGTAATATCCTCTTTATTAGGGGTTTCTGGCAGACGCTCAAAAACGAATTGAAAGAAATCTTCATAAGGAATCTTACTGAGTCGCATAAGTCCGCCAAAGTGATAGAATGGCGATTTCTTCCGTTCGAAAATCTCAAGCATCATACCTTCTTGGCTGCCCATGAATATATAGTTTAGTCCACTCTGAAGTTGTATGATAGAACGCAATTGTTTGTCTAAGTCTTTGCTGATTTTAAGTACTTCCTGAAACTCATCGAAGATGATAATCAGTTTCTTTTCGGGAGTACTCAACTTTTGCAGCAAAGCCATCACATCCTCAAGCATGGTATTATCGGCAGATTCGGATGGTTGAAAACCGAATTGGCACTCATTGGTAATAGGATTGAGTGTGATAGTCGGCATAATGCGAAAATGGCGAAGTTCATATCGCAGTCTTTCTAACGGATATTGCGCCAAAATCGCCTTTAGCAGTTGCGTGGTAAACGAAGCAACGGATACAACATACTGCAAGTCCAACCAAATGTAGGGACGACCTACCTCTTCCACGCATTTTTTGACCAAACTGCTTTTGCCATAACGGCGTGGGCTGATTAAAACGAGGTGATTTTCGCTATCCAAGAACTGCTTCATTCGCAATAGTTCGCTTTTTCTATCAGTAAAAAACTCACCTTTAGCGAGGGTTCCGTAAGAAAATTTATTTGCCATAAAACGAAGTATTACAATGGTTTAACTACTTATTATTGCGCTATGCGAAAAAGTTCGCATCGAAAAAGTTCGCATAGGTTCATCCGAAAATTTTCGCAAAGGTAGTATATTTTTTTCAATTGTGCAAGTTTTTTATACAAAAATACATTTATATCAGTCATTTTCAACATTTCAAAGATCACTTTCGCGTTCGGCAACATGGTCGCAAAGACTGATGCTTGCATCATTAGGCGACATGTGCCTCCGCTCTCCCCACTCACCCATGAGGTTCGCGGGGACCCCAATATCGAACCGAAGTTCGAAAATATATGCCTATTCGTCGCTTTGGCGACAAACGATATATACGATAATAATTTAAATCATATTGATATGAAACAAAATCTACTTTTCAATCAAGCAAGTGCATTAGGCAAACGCCTTGCAATGGTATTAACCCTCCTTCTCACGGTCGGGATAGGACAGGTGTGGGGTGCGGAACAAAAATTTTTGCCTAGCACCGATAAAGGTTCAATCACAGCCAATGGAATATCGGATGGTGATACCTTTACAAAATATGGATTTACCATCAGTTCTTCTAATGGTGTTCTCGGAAATGGCTCAAATTATAGAGTCTACACTGATGGTACTTTTACAATTTCTTCATCCGTTGGCAATATAACGGCTATTTCCTTTACATTTAGCGGAACTAACACTGGAGGATTTGAAACATCATATACGGGGTTATCTACGAATAGTTGGTCGGCTACAGCAAAATCGCAAGCACGTATTACCCAAATTGTTGTCACCTACGAATCTGCTACACCAAAACAAGAATATACGCTGACATATCAGTCTGGTGAAACTTCTGGTACTTTGCAAGTAGAAGAAGGAGCCAACTTGTTAGAAGCGTTAAGTGTATTGGAAACACCAGTTTCCTGTGATGCAACAAGCACCAAATTTGTTGGTTGGACCACTACCGAGATTACCGAAAAAACTAACACTGAACCAACATTTTTGACTGACAGCGATGTCATGCCAAGTGAAAATTATGCTGTTTATGCCGTGTTTGCAAGAGAGGAAAGCGTTCCTGGTGGAACATCTTGGGAGAAAGTCACTAGTTCTAAAACTGACTGGAGTGGAGTATATGTTCTCACCGCATTAGAATATGTATTAGATTACTCAACATCTAGTACAGCAGGAAACGCAACTAAGTTTTCTACTGCAGGCTTATCCGTTAATGACAATACATTAACTGGAGTTACCGATGAATACACAGTAACTATCGAAAAAAGTGGTAGTTATTATACAGTTAGTTTGAATGGGAAGGGGTATCTAACATTGGCTTCAAATAGTAACACAGTGAGTCGTACTACATCTGTAACTGGAAATAATCAAAAATGGACTATTTCTTGGGCTGATAATACTGCTCACTTATATAGCGTTTCCTACACAAGTAGAGAATTACAAAAGAATAATTCCAATGCGTATATGCGTTGCTACACGGGAACCCAAACTGATTTAACTTGGTATGAACAGACATCTTCATATACTACCGCCTACTATGACTACATTACCACTTGTAGCACCGAAACGCTCGTTTCTTTGGACCCAAATGGAGGTACTGGTGGTACACCTTCTGTAACCGCTACAAAGGGAGAGGCAATGCCTACTCTCATCACACTACCTACTCGTACTGGTTATACCTTCCAAGGTTACTTCACAGCAGCATCAGGTGGTACGCAGTATTACAATGCAGACGGAACAAGTGCCAAGGATTGGGATAAAACTGATGAAACATTTACCCTCTACGCACAATGGGAGTGTGCTGCACCAACAAATGTAAAAATCACTGGCGAGTATATTCGCTTCGAAGGTGATGACATCGTATTGACTGTGAGCGGTGACAATATCGCAACTGATGCTACATATGAATGGAAGAAGGGCGATCAAGTTATCAATAATCAAACAACCGCTACACTCACCATCAATAATTGTACCATTTCGGATGCTGGCAACTACACCTGCACTGTTAGCAATGGTATTTGCTCCGCAAGCAACAACTACACCGTCAAGATGTATCGTCTCCGTGGTCTGACAGATCCAGAAGATAATTGGACTACTGATTTCGTCTTTGCAAAAGGAGAAAACAAGACCGCTACATATTCAACCACATTGAATGGAAACTCATCATATCAGTTCAAGGTGCACGATGGTAGTGTCTATTATGGTAACACAGGTGCTAACCCAACCATGACTTCTAATAATTGCACTGGTTGGACTATGCAAGAAAGTATGGGTAATAATGTTACATTGCAAACAACTATTACAGGTACATATATCTTTACACTGGATTATACAGACGAATCTAATCCTACTATTAGCGTTACCTATCCGTCCAAGCAAACTATCTATTTTAATCCTGGAACGGATTATTGGGTTGCTGACAATGCTAAATTTACCATTTACTCATGGGGAGGGACTGATGATGCCACCTTTACGCCGATGGAAGATGTTGATTGTGGTGGTATATATAGTGCAGAAATCAGCACAGGACACACTTCGCTTATATTTATTAGATATAGTGATTATGTAACAAGTTTCGAAAACTATTGGAACAAAACTATAGATTTAGTTGTTCCAACAGACAATAAGGTGATGTATGACAGGACAAAACCTAACTCAACGCATCTATTCTTAGTACCTAATAGCAACTGGAACGAAAAAAATGCTCGTTTTGCAGCATACTTCTTTGATAATGGA
Source organism: Bacteroidales bacterium (assembly GCA_015061165.1). Classification (GTDB taxonomy): domain Bacteria; phylum Bacteroidota; class Bacteroidia; order Bacteroidales; family Paludibacteraceae; genus Colicola. Next base: position 50,328 of record SUXC01000004.1, on the reverse strand, counting down.
GAAACTTGGTATAGTATGTATAAATTGGATGCAAAAATAGCAGAAAACACATGGATGTGCTTAAAACCTACTGACAAGGAATATCCAAAAGTCATTTTCTGTCGTATGAATCCAGAAAACACCACAAATAGTTGGGATGCAAAATGGAATCAATCTGGAGACTTGACAATACCGACAAATGGCAACAATCTTTTGACTGTTCCAAGTGGTTCGTGGAACGATTTTACAACAACTTGGAGCACGTTTTATGGAGATTGGACCACCTACATCCCTAACCACACCGTATCTTTCAACGCCAACGGTCATGGTACAGCACCTGAAAACCAGTGTATTACAGACGGTGAAAAAGCAAGCCAACCTACAGCCCCTACCGCCACTGGCTACACCTTTGGTGGATGGTACACCGAGGCAGGATGTACAAATGCTTGGGACTTCGCAAATGATGTTGTTACCTCCGACATCACTCTTTATGCTCAATGGACTGCAAACACCAATACAGCATATACGGTTGAGCACTATCAAGAAAATATAGATGGTACATATCCTACTACGCCTACTGAAATTGAAAACCTAACAGGTACAACAGCAGCAACCGTAACTCCTGACGTTAAGGATTATACTGGTTTTACGGCTCCTTCTACACAAACGGTTACTATTGCTGCGGACGGAAGCACCGTAGTAGAATATAAATATACTCGTAATTCTTATATCCTTGCATGGAATTTGGCAGGCGGTGAAATTACCAAAGCTGGAACAACTGCTGGTTCTGTAAAGTTTGGTGCACCATTGACGGCTCCGACCGTAACAAAATCTGGTCTTACCTTTATCGGTTGGAATCCTGAAGTTCCTTCCACTATGCCTGCTGCTGCTGCCGCATATACTGCTATCTGGGAAAACTGTATATGGGTAGAAACAGAGATTGGAGATATTCAACCTGAAGATGAAGTGGTGGTAACAATGAGTACAACCAATGGCACTTATACATTGGATCATAGCAAAGGAGGTTCCGCATATCCACCTGCACAATCAATTAGTGTAGTTGGTAATGAGGCTATAGTAACAAATGATCATAACAATAGTATTTGGAATATCGATGGCAGTGCTACTGATGGCTATGTGTTCTATCCTAATAACAATCATAATATATGGTTGTATTGTTCTGCTGCACAATATAATGTAAAAGTAGGTACGTATGATTCTACAAGTAAGAATTATTTATTTACAATAGAGGGGGGCTATCTAAAAAATAAAACTCATGGTGTATATATAGGTGTTTATCAAAATAAAGAATGGCGTCATTATCCAGCTAATACTGGTAATGCTATCGCTAATCAAACCCTCAAATTTTACAAGCGTGTTTGTTTGCAAGAAGGACAATATTGGGTAAAATGGATGGTCAATGGACAAGAGTACACCGAAGGTGATCCGACGACAATGGTTACTGATGGTCAGATTACAGCCATTCCAGACAATCCTGCAAATAATGCAATCGGTGATTGTGCCGACACCTTCATAGGATGGAGTGAAAGCAATCTCGGTTCAGCTGAAGGACAACCAGCACCAACCGACCTCTTTACCACTCTCACTGAAGCACAAGAACTCACAATCACAGAAAACAAAACCTTCTACGCAGTATTTGCGACAGCAGAAGGTAGTGCAACCGACTTTAAACGAGTGACATCCCTTGATGAGTTAAGCGATGGAACATCAATCGTTATAGCGAGCACAAAAAGCAGCAAATTTATGACATATTCCACTGCTTTTGGCTCATCCACTTGGTCTGAATCTAATGGAAAGATTACAGCTACAGACAATATGATTTTTACATTGGTAGCAAATGGCGACACATGGAAAATCCAAAAAGGAACGAATGTTGTTAGTTATGAAGGAAGAGCAACCAGTAGCCCTTATTGTAAACCATTGTTAATGAATAGCAACATTAAAGATTGGATATTGGTTAAAAATACAAATACTACAAATACATTTACATTCTATTATGAAGATGGAGAGTATGACTATGCAATTGAATACTATTCAAATGAGAGTAATTGGTATGCATATAGCAACAAGACTCCTACGTCAAACGACTATTATGCTTTAGCACTCTACGTTCCAGATGTCACTTACTCCAACTACGTTACCACCTGTTGTGCTTTAGCACCTGCGACCAATTTGACGGTATCGGGTACTACTGCTAATTCGGCGACATTGACATGGACTGCCCCAAGCTCAACAACGGGTATCACCAAACTGCAAGTCCGCAATGCTGAAACGGATGCTGTTGTAGTAGATAATATCGCTGTCAATACAACAACTGCTACTATCACAGGACTGACAGAATGTACTTCATATCAATATTATGTAGTATCTGTTGGCGACTGCGAGGTAGTTTCTAACACCGTAACCGCAACTCCTTTCAGTGGTGCAAAGACAGTCAACTATAACTACAATGGCGGTACTGGTTCACCAGCGTCATTCACAACCAACTGTACCAATCAAACAATTACTCTGCCTGATGCCACTCGTACTGGTTATGATTTCAATGGTTGGTACACCGCTGAAACTGGTGGTACACGAGTTGGTGGCGCAGGCGATACTTACGAACCTGCGACCTCTCCTGTTACCCTCTATGCGCAATGGACGAAACAAATATATAGTATTTCTTTCCATGCCAACGGCGGTATAGGAACAATGGCAAATCAAAAGGCAGATGAGAACAACAAGATTGCTCAACTCAATGCTAATCAATTCACACGCACAGGATATGTATTTGTAGGTTGGAACACTACATCTGCTGGAACAGGTACTGCTTATACAGATCAACAAACCAACATCACCCTTGCGCAGAACCTCACCCTCTACGCACAATGGGCACCTATTGTAACCCTCAACGATGCTGGCAACGAAGAAACTGCTCATCCAACTACGGTAAATGGAACAATCACATTGCTAGATGGAGCCAACGCTTGTGATCCATACGAGTTCGTGGGTTGGACATCGGTTGCAACAACAGATTGGAACGGAGAAATCGAAGAGCCTGCGCTCGTGACTTCTCCTTACAAACCAACCCAACCAACCACACTCTATGCGGTATATAAAATCCAAGATGAAGGAAATCCTAACGCATTTAAGTTGTCGTTTGAAGGTAGCAATGGAAATACATACTATGTTGATGAATATAGTAATTCTCCTTTAAGAGGTTATTCAAATATAACAAAAGACGATGCTGTGACCTTCATCAAGACAAAAATGTATCCAAATGATGATACGAGGTACTATCTGTATATGGAAGAAAAAGGAGAGTATTTATATTACAATGGCTACTTCAATACTACAAGTAGTACCCCAAGTGAGAGCCAAGGTTGGATAATCCACACTGTAGGAGATAAAATCAAATTACAATCGACCTACTCATATGACCCCAAATATTTGTATTTCTCCGACAGAGACAACTACGCAATCAATATTGATGTAAACGTTTCAGGTAGTGAATTTAACATGCTTTCTGCTGTTACTTCTACCTATGTAGCTTCTCCTCTTTGCAATCAAGAAATAGAAATTATATTTGAAACTGGTAATGGAGACTTTGTAGATAATGCTCCTGCTACTAACCCACTTACAGTATCCCGAGGTGATGTGATTACTTTGCCTACTTGTGAATACCCTGGCTACGAATTTATGGGATGGCTGAAGGATGAACAACAACCCGAGCCTTCTGACATTCCTCTTACTTACTACACTGGGGACTACACAGTTAGTGGCAAATCTTCATCCATCACCTTCTACGCTTATTATAAAGCCGTGCCTGAAGAGGTTGAATTCACTGGAACAGATGACACAGAATTGCTAATGTACTACTACGATGGTGCTAACTACTATTATGCATCATCATTTGATGGCGAAAATGGTGAATTGCCTTCAATGCAAAACTGCTTCAATGCTACCACTTGGACATTCACCAATGTAGGAAATATGCAATACCATATCCAAGACGAAACAGGTAAGTATTTGGGTGCTGTTAATGACAATGATAATGATCTCTCTCTATCTCATACACCTAAAGTATGGAACTTTACACTCGTTAACGGACTATGGAAAATGGTGTGCGAAGATTCTCCATCTCGTGCATTGATGTATATTTCTACAGGAAAGAATTTTACCAATGCTGCAATAAGTAACGAAGGCAATGGAGCATATAGTTATATTACTTTAGGTATCTGTCCATATCCTACTTATACCACACAACCTGTTCTTTCACAAGGTTTCAGTATCACTAATACGGCTATGGTAACTTCTGCTTCTGGTCAGAAAGTGAAAGCCACAAGTGCATTGACATTGGAAACACGCAATATTGAACTGCCTTGTACATTTACTGTTGCTGCTCCAAATATCACATTCTATGACAATACGGGAGCAGAGGTAACTCAACTGACAGCATCTGCAGCAAGCGAGCAATTTGAATTGCATTTTGCATACAAACCTACTGCAGAAAACACGATGGAGTATCCTACCATTACTATCACCGATGATGAGCACAAGACATATACTATCAAGAATCGCATTTATGCCCGCAGTCTCCCTGCTACCTTCGCTATCGTAGCCAAAGTCGGAAACCTGTGGTACGCACTCCCATCACAAGGACTCAACTCTACCACACCACCTGCCGCGTATCCAGTAGAGGTAGATGATATGGCAGACCCAACAACCGTTACCGCCGTTCCTGCCAATGCAGACTGGTCATTGCGTGGAGTATATGAAGCATCACGCAGCGATGCAACCAAAGATCGTTATGTGGCGAATGGAGATAATTTGGTATTTGTCAATAATGCTTCACCTGCGATGGTGTTGAACGCAAGTAGTTCAGAAAAAGAAAACTATCTGCTCACTGATGCACAATATAACAACTACTATAGTACCAATCCAGGTCTCTACGAGTGGACACCTACGACCACCGACCTTGAAACTTACCAACTTACCAACGAACAAAGAAGCAGAAAGTTATCCGTAAATACCGCTACTATCTTTGGTGTCCATGCTCAAAATAAAGCAGTAGAGCAAGTACGCTTCCTGCCTATCCAAAATCGCTACACACCAGCGGCGTTGCAAGTGGTAGAGTGGAAAGAGAATAGCATAGTAGTCATGTACAACGGCGATCCAGCACAAACAGCATCCGTATCCGTAAATGGTGCTGCCGCACAAAACACCAAACTTTCTGATGAACAATCACAATGCGACATCGCTGTTTACGAACTCGCAGCAACAGGTTTGGCAGCCAACCCAACGCAACGATTGAGCATCACCATCGGTACAGACAAAGTGATACTGCCTATTCCTTATATAATAAGTGGCGCTCAAACCGATTTAGCACTTCTACCTGGTAGCACAGTGGCGGCTCGCCAAGAAGTAGCCAAAGTAGCAGACTTGGTAATCCTCAAAGATGCTATGCTGACTGCTGCGGGGTCAAAGAGTGATCCTTATAAGTTCCGCAATGTGACTATCTACGGTGGTGGTAAATTAGTCATTCCATCCGAAAAAGGCTTTGGCGTAAGTAGTCTTACCATGCGTGTAGGTGCGGTGGAGAGTGGCAATTATAAAGCATTGTATCCTCAATTGGTATTAAACGGCAGTATCAATACTGGTAATATTAATATCGATTATCTCACCACATACGATCGTTATTATGCACTATCATTGCCATATCAAGCCGACACTCGGGATATTCTTTACCCTGCCGAGATATATGGCGACAATCTAAAAACTGGTAACAAAGCAAGTTTCGCCCTACAATGGTACAATGGTGAAGCGCGTGCATCCGAAACGAGAAAAGGATGGACAGACCTTCAAGAACCCGCTACACTCGAACCGTACAAAGGTTATACATTCTGGGGTGCACCACGAAAAGTGAGTGTAAATGGTGAATCTAAACGTCAAAACTTTGGTATTCATCGTATTCCTATCAAACCTAAAGTTATTGACCTAATAACGGGTGAAACAACAGGCAAACAAATAAATGTCTATGCTCACCCCGCAGTAAATGCATATGATGCAGGCTGGAACTTCTTAGGCAATCCATACTTAGCTCAATATGGCAATATGGAAGATGAACATACCAGCGGACTCTTGGGCATGCTAACCCAAAATCCAGAAACAGGAGTGTGGGAGCATACAGGTAACTATCGTTATATTACCCTAACAGATGATGGTAAGACATACTGGCAAACGCCTGTATCCGAAGCAGAACTCTATCCATTCAACACCTTCTTTGTACAGGCAGGTGAAAATGGAGCCGTTTCATTCAATGCAAGCAATCGCGCTTCACTTCCTGCTCGCCACTACGCTGCACAGCAAGAAGCAGCCAAAGAGATTACCACAGGTATCATCCTCACAGGCAACGACCAAACCGACCGCACAGGATTGCTCATTGCCGACAACTTCACCGAGGAGTATGACTTCAATGCCGACCTCTCTAAGTTCGAGAATAGCGGTATCAATCTCTACACCATCGGCAAAGATGGCAAACTCGCCTTCATGGCTATCAACCAGGCATTGGCGGAGCAACCTATACCACTTGGCTATAGTGCGCCTACTGATGGTGAATACACCATCGCTTTCGATGAAGACCGCTACAATGCAACTGACATCAGCGCGCTCTACCTCATCGACTACGACCGCAACGAAAAGACCAACCTCTTGCACACCGACTATTCATTCGTGACTGCTGCGGGCACCAATAATGAGCGCTTTGCACTACAAGTGGCGTTCATACCACAAAATGCAACGAGCGTGGAATGGGTAGACGATGCAACTATCCAAGTGGCTGTAGATGGCAAGAACCTCCTCCTCAACAACCTGCCAACCGATGCAGGAGTACAAGTATTTGATGCATTAGGACGAGTAATATACGCTACACCTAGCGCACCGACAGAGATGCAAATCACATTACCTACAGGTTATTACCTCGTGCGGATTGCTGACAAGCAACATGCAATAGTAATCAACACTATAATACCCTAAATGGTAAATATAATTAAATGCTAAATAAATTGTAAATAGTAAATTGTCAATTAGTAAATAAAATTATGGAACGTTTAATTTTAGTACTTCTCTTGTCAGTGTTCTCATTCGGTGTATATGCTCAAGGCTCCGAATCGCCATACTCCGTCATCTCGCATCGCCAATATGGTACGCAAGATTCGTATAACACATACAATCAGTCACAATACGGTGGCATATATCAGACATCCTCTCGCTCTGCGCAATACGGCGCAGAGCAGAGCGATGGATATCATTCTTCCTACCACAATGCTGTGAATTATCAAGATCGTGTATCTGCTAATACCTTCTCCTCAACCCCCAGCATGGAGATAAACACCATGTTGCCTCCAGAACCAGACGATAATGGTAATAGCAGCATGGGCGAGCCTTCTGGTATCCGTCCTCCTCAACGAGGTGTAGGAGAGGGAGATGAAAAACCCGATGGTTGGGAAGAACCATTCCCAGTAGGCGACACGCCTTGGGTATTGATGCTCCTTTTGGCAGGGGGCTACGCCATTTATGTGGGAAAGAAACAGGTTATTTGACCCCCGACTCGCGATTCCCGATTCCAAAAATAATTGGATTCCCGACTCGCGACTCCCGATTCCCAAAAAACGAATAACAAAAAACAGTTTATTATGGCCTCCAGATTCTTTTGCAGCGGTTACTACAACCTCGATGCATGGGTATTAGCACATTGCATAGCCATTTTCACACGGCGTTTTTGTGAACGGTTCTTAACCTCGCAGAACGATCCCAAAGGACGGCATTACGACCAGATGTACATGGCTGCGCGTTCCGTATATGCCAATATAGCCGAGGGTAATGCACGGCACAATACCTCCACAGAAACGGAGATGCGTCTCACCGATGTCGCACGAGGCAGCGCCATCGAACTATCGGAAGACCTAATGCAACTCATCATCGAGCAAAACGGAGAACTTTGGCAAGCCAACCACCCGACTATGCAAGCCTTGCAGCAGGTACCTTTCATTCACACTGACTACGAGGAGAACAACTGGTCGCACGATGCAGCGGAGCGTATCAAAAAGCAAGTGGCACTATACGAGCCATTGATGACAACCAACAACATGTTGGACTATGCAAATGGCCTATTCGTATTGTGCAGAAAGATGGTGCAGATGTTATCCCGTTTGATAGACAAACTGTTTGATGAGTTTACGCAAAATGGTGGTTTTACCGAAAGTCTCACCCAAGCCCGTTTAGAGCATCGCCAGCAAGAGGCTCTATCTGCCAAGGCACCTGTTTGCCCCAAATGTGGCAAACCGATGCTGCAACGAATGATAAAAAAAGGGACTAAGCAGGGACAAACATTCTGGGGGTGCATTGATTATCCCCGTTGCGACGGCACCCGCGATTAAATAATTGGACTCCCGACTCGCGACTCCCGACTCCAAAACTATTATAAAATTATCAAAAAAGATTAATTTCTGCAAAATTCTTTGCGTATGTAATTTATTTTTACTACCTTTGCAGCGTCAATGGAAGAAAACCATGACTCAATACAAATCGTTGTGTTGATTCTCCCTTAAACCAATTCCCTCAATTACGAAATTTTTACATACATCTTTATATGCAATACGATATGCGAAAACTCGGGCAAATGGAGCTCGAACAACTGATTGAGATTGCACAGACATTCGACTTGAAAATAGGCAAGAATCCTGAAAAGCAATCCGTAATTTACCAAATCTTAGATGCACAAGCCGATAGACACGGCGCCGAAGTACAAGCACGCGCCGAAGCACGCGAAGAACGACGAAAAGGCAAACGCACACGTATCCAAAATACACCTCAAAAAGTGAATACCGACAACCTCAAAAGTAATCGCGTACTCGCTACTGTGGGAAGCAAAGAGGAAACACTCGGACAAATCAAAGAAGAACAAGCCAAACAGCCTGCTCCTAAGCCTGTAGTATCTGCGGTGCAACCTTCCCTCTTCGGAAACGCAGAGGCACAAGAGGCTAAAACTCCAGAAACTCAAGAGGTTCAACCTCAAAAGGTTCAAGAACCTAAAGCTACAGAACCAACGGCCACCAAAAAACGCGGTCGCAAACCAAAGAACGTAGAGACCGAGAAAAATACTGAAGCAGCAGCAACTGTAGAAACACCTATAGTTGCCGAAGAACCACAAACAAAAGCCGAAGTACCACAAGCAAAACCAGAAGAACAGAAAGCAGAAGAACCAAAAGCAGAAGAAGCAAAAGTCGCTGAAGTAGCAAAAGGCAAGAAACGTGGTCGCCCAAAGAAAAATGCACCCGCTGCAGAAACCACCACCAAAGAAACGACTGCTGACAATCCTACACCCGCCACAGAAGACACTGCAAAAAAGGACGAAACGGACAAAAAAGAGGTAAACCCACATACCCCAAGTCGCAAAAACGAAACACACGAGGAACGTCAGGCACGCGTAAATGCTCGCATCGCACAAATTACTCAGCAAATAGCTAAACGCGAAGAACAAATAGCCAACGGCGAAGAAATAACCCCTCTCCAAGAGAAGCCACAACCCAAACCACAACTCTCACCCGAAGAGGAAATGCTCAACAAAGGTGTGGAGGCGTTTGGTGATACTATCACCGCTATTGGTACGCTGGAGTGTGCGCCTGATGGCTACGGATTCTTGCGCAGCGCCGATTACAACTATATATCCTCGCCCGATGATATATACGTATCGCAACAACAGATTCGTCAATATAGCCTGAAAACAGGTGATACAGTAGAGTGTACAATCCGTCCGCCAAGAGATACCGACAAATACTTCCCTATGAAAGAGGTGATACGTATCAACGGCATTGCACCTGCACTCGCAAAAGAGCGAATAGCGTTTGAGAACCTAACACCGCTGTTCCCAGACGAGAAATTCAAACTCTGCAAAGGCGATAAGAGCGACCCATTATCCGTGCGTATCATTGACTTCTTTGCTCCTATCGGCAAGGGACAACGCGGACTAATCGTGGCACAACCTAAAACAGGTAAAACGGTGCTGCTCAAAGATATAGCCAATGCTATTGCGAACAACCATCCAGAGGTCTATATGATTGTGCTGCTCATTGATGAACGCCCAGAGGAGGTAACAGACATGGCACGCTCCGTGAACGCCGAAGTCATAGCATCTACCTTTGATGAACCCGCAGAGAACCACGTGAAAGTAGCGAACATCGTACACGAGAAAGCCAAACGATTGGTGGAATGTGGACACGACGTAGTTATATTATTAGATAGTATCACGCGCCTTGCGCGCGCGTACAACACGGTGGCACCTGCCAGTGGCAAAGTCTTGTCGGGTGGTGTGGAAGCACAAGCTTTGCACAAACCCAAACGCTTCTTCGGTGCTGCCCGCAATATTGAGAACGGTGGCAGCTTGACTATCATCGCTACAGCATTGACCGAAACAGGTAGCAAGATGGATGACGTTATCTTCGAGGAGTTTAAGGGTACGGGTAACATGGAGTTGCAATTGGATCGCAAACTCAGTAACAAACGTATCTTCCCTGCAGTGGATATACCTGCTTCCTCTACGCGCCGTGATGACTTGCTCCTGCCTGCCGATGTACTATCACGCATGTGGGTGATTCGCAAAGAACTCACCGACATGAATAGCGTGGAGGCGATGGAGAAACTCAAGACATACATGGAACGCACCAACGATAATGATGAGTTCCTATTGTCGGTTATGGGAATGAGATAACGTGATGGATATTGGACGCCCTTCGGGCTATTGGATATAGGATATAAGGCGATGAGGATAGTAATACTGAATGGTCCTAACCTGAATCTGCTGGGGCGACGAGAACCCGCGATTTATGGCACACGCTCCATGGAGCAGGTGCTATTGGATATTCAGCGTACCTATCCAGAGGTATATTTAGAATATAAACAATCGAACCACGAGGGCGACCTAATCGACTGGCTACAGCAGTATGGTTGCCACTTGGAGCCTCATGGCAAAGCAGATGGCATCATCCTCAACGCAGGCGGGTACACCCATACAAGCGTTGCTTTGCGCGATGCAGTAGCATGCAGCACTATACCCGTGGTGGAAGTGCATGTCTCGGATATCACGCAGCGTGAGGCATTTAGACACCTGAGCCTGCTGACGGATGTGTGTCAGCATTCCATAGTAGGGCAGGGGGTAGATGGATATAGGCAAGCGGTAGAATGGATAATAACGCAAGCAAAAACAAGTAAATGACTAAATGGACAAAACAAATATTGTCGGCATTGTGGCTCGTGCTACTATTGATAGCAGTCCCTACAAAAGCACAGAATAATCCATATGCGGATGACAAGCTATTGCATTTCGGCTTCTCTATAGGTATGGACTTCTTGTCCTATGGCGTGGAAGAAGCAGATAGTTTGTTGCAATTAGATAGACACGGAACGGTCTATCACGCACGAACATCGAATATAGGAATGGGCTTTTCGGTAGGCTTTATCGCAGACCTGCGATTAACACGCCACCTAAACTTTCGCTTATGCCCAGGCATGCATTTCGGCGAACGTACCCTGACATATATGAATTATAATATGTTACAAGAAGATATCAAAGGTACCAATTGTACGAACAACAGACCATCCGTATTGTCCTTGCCAATCGATATCCCTCTCTATCTAAAGTGGTCAGCAGAGCGCGAAGTGAACTACCGACCGTTTGTAACTGTGGGTGGTGGCGTAAGTTTTGACTTGGGTAGAAGCAAGGATAAGGTGATATTGCAAAAGACAATGGACTATTTTGTGGAAGTGGGAATAGGTTGCGATATGTATTTCCCATGGTTTAAGTTGGCACCTGAACTGCGCTATCGCTTAGGCTTCAATAATGTACTAACCCCGACAGCCGACTGCGAAAAGGAAGAATGGAAACTTCCCGCAGGCGATTTCTTCTATACAGATGCGCTATCGCGCTTGACCAATCAACAAATATCGTTAGTCTTTAATTTTGAGTAATGCTTAGATTGTCAGGTATATTGTCAAAGGTCATGCCATGCGTGTTTGTGTGGTGCATACTGATATGTATAGCCATGACAGCCTGTCAAGAAGATATATTGACACACAATCCCGCGCAACAATTGACCTTCTCGCACGATTCCCTGCTCTTTGATACCGTTTTCACAAATATGGGGTCTTCTACCAAACGCATGATGGTATATAACCCCAACAAAAATGCGCTACGCATTGATCGCGTAGAGATGAAAAACGGTAAGTCGTTCTATATCAATCTGGATGGCGAAAATCAGTTGGATAATATGCGCGATATCACCCTGCGCGGAGGAGATAGTTTATTTCTGTTTGTGCGCGTAGAGATTGACCCGCAAGATGTCAATACCCCCGTATTGGTGGAAGACACTATCGTGTTTCATGTCAATCAGAAACAACACAATATCTACCTACAAGCATACGGACAGGATGTGCGTGTGATTCAATCCAAAGAGAAGTTTGTCCAGTACGACCATTGGGTGGTTGAAAACGATAAACCGTATCTAATATATGATACCGTAGTCGTGGCAGGCAATATGCGCATCAAACCCGGTGCCACACTATATATGCATTCGGGTGCTATGATTTATGCCTATGGCAGCGTGACGGCCAATGGAAGCCAAGAACAGCCAATCGTTATTCGCGGAGATAGAACCGATATGCTTTTTGATTCTGTGCCTTATCGTGTGGCTTCTGGTCAATGGAATGGATTGTACTTGGTGCATTTGGCAGATATGAAAACTCCTACCTATACCTTTGATTATGTGGATATTCTTTCAGGATCTATAGGACTGTATGCCATATCGGAAAGCACAACGAAATGTCCGCGATTATCCCTCTCAAATGGGCGTATTCATAATCATTCTATATACGGATTAGTGCTGCAGAATATTGATGCCACAGTGGTTAATACTGAGATTAGCAATTGCGCTTCCTATTGTGTCTATTTGGCAGGTGGAAAGCATAATTTTGCCCATAATACTATCGCATCGTATTTTGGATACCCATATACCACCATCAATATTCATAATAATATCCTTCGTGAAGATGTGGCTGCGGTATATATCAATAATCTGAGTAAGAATGCTGCACCCACAATATCTTCGTTTTATAATTGCATCATCACGGGCGCGAGAAAAAATAATGTGGTGGTGGCCACGCCATTACCAGATTATTACGAGGGTAAGTTTGTCGGAAATTATCTTCGTGCAGACTCTTTGTCAGAAACTTTTGCGCAACAAAATGTATATGCAACTGATTCGGATACGGTGGTGTTCCGCAATATACATTACCTGTACAAAGAGTATCGATACTACGATTTTCAGTTGGATTCACTATCGCCAGCTCGCGGTATAGCAGATTCAGTAATGGCATCACATTTCCCGTATGACCGATTGGGAAATCAACGAAAATCACACCCCGATGCAGGCTGCTATGAGTATAAAGAGTGAATTTTCTCATTTTTATTAGTAAATATTTGCGTATGTGTTAAAAAAGTTGTACCTTTGCACTTTCGTGTGTATTAATACGAAAAACTACTATTAAGAAATATAAATTAATAAACAATTAAAAATAGGTTAATTTACAAAAATGACATGACACAATTTACTTCATTTAGTCGTTTGATTCGTTTATTAGGATGCGTTGTATTACTACTCTCTACGCTGAGTCTTACGGCAGCACCACCTCGCTGGATGCGCTATTTGCCCAAAGCCAGCAATGATAATTATCGTTACGTGAGAGAGGATGCTACAGCCGCTACGGAAGATGTAGCTCGTAACAAAGCTATTGGTAAGGTGTTGCAAGAGACTATCATGTCCTTGGGCTTGCCTTTCAATTCGAAGCAAGTAGAAACTGCCATTAGTACGGGTGATTTGACAAGCAAGATGGCAGAATGGCGCGTTCCTGTAAACGTAGTATGCCACTATCGCCAAGGCTTGGAGAATGGTGCAGTACGCGTATATGTGCTATGTCAAGTGGCTAATGCAGGTAATGTGGATCCTCATTTCGAAGAGTTTAGAAATTGTGGCAACACTGGCGATGACTATGCAGGGCAAATGAACCTGCGCCCCGATGCGTGGAGTCTCTATGAAATGGATACCTATTTCTCCGCCTTCGAAGATTTAGAGATAGACCCTAAGGCTGACATGATGGCTATAAAGGCAGAGTTAGAAGCACAAGCCAGACAATCGTTGATTAATAATATCGCGCTGAAAGATAGTGCGCTGATAGCCATGATTAAGTCCGAATCGCAATGTTTCAAAGGGCAAGGACACGCTGTGGCATATATCAACAGAGATTGGGTAATTGACAAGTATAACGATCTGATAGATGAGGAGGTAGAACTTTGCTTTGGACTCACAGAAAATGCAGATACCTATTTGGATGGTGGTAATATAGGAGAAGCTAAGGCTGGGTACTTGCGTGTACAAAAACGATTAGACGACTTGAATCCTATCATTCAGTTTATGAATGCCTATTCTTCCACCCGTGGTTTCGAACGTAATATGGAGGATATAAAGGAGTTGAATAAGCAAGTCAAAATGAAACTACTCTTGACTGAAGGTGACACCCAAAAGGCACGCGAAGGAAAAATATTTGAGTATATCCAGACTGCGCAAAATATGATATCCAAACAAATGATTGGTGATGCTTTGCGCTACTTCTATGCAGCACAAATTCTGTTGGCAGATATGGAGAACAGCGAATATATCTCTATAGATGACAACGGACACAAAGTGAGTGCAAATACCTATCTGAATACCAAAATAACCGAAGTACTCAAGAATATTCAGGTCATTAGCGATGGCTATATGCCTGGTAGCCAAACGGAAATGAAATTGAGTTTCCGCTACGCAGGCGAACCTATTGCTAACTTAAACTTCTCTTATAACGCCAATATGGGGTGGAGTGACCTCTTCCCGGTTACCAATGGCTGGTCAAGTGTTATACTGCAAGAGAACAATAAACCCAGCACCATGCACATACGCATAGAATACCGCTATGCCGATGAAGCGAATTTTGATGCTGAACTACCTGCACTGATAGAGAAATATGCATCAAGATTTGATTACGATGCGAATGCTAAAACCATCATCTCTGTGAATACAAAGACTGTGCGAATAGGTACAACGGGTAGCGCTACAACCAATAAGTTCTCTACCAACATAGCACAAAACTATGTGGCAGAAACTGTGGAGGAAGAAGCACACAAAGTATCCGTGATGGACTCTGTGGCTTATCACAACCGAATATTGCAAGTATGCGAAGCTATCAAGTCGGGTCATTATGAGTCAGTATATTCTCTATTTACACAGGATGGATATTCTCAATTCCAAAAACTGATTGCATACGGCAAAGCGCGTATCATCACCACTGAGGCTTGTCGATATGTGCGTATCGGTACGGATATTCAGTGCCGTAGCATTCCAATGAGCTTTACCTTCCCTAAAAGCAAACAGCAATTGGAGAATGTGGTCTTTACTTTCAATAACTATGGCAAGATTGATGGTGTTCAGTTCGCATTGGAGGAGGCCTCTGCGCGCAATGTGATGGGCGATAATGGTATAGATGAATTGTCACGCCTGACCTTGTTGAACTTCTTAGAGAATTATAAGACTGCTTTTGCATTGAAACGCTTGGATTATATTGAATCCATCTTCTCTGATGATGCGGTGATTATCACAGGACGTGTGTTGCGCACTACTGAACAATCGCAAGAGTTCAAGGATATACAGCTAACGATGGACAATCAGGTGGTACATGGCAATGTATTATACACCCGCATGTCCAAAGAGCATTATATCAAACGACTGAAAAACTCCTTTAACTCCAAAGAATGGATTAATATTAAGTTTGGTGGCACAACCATCGATTCGAGTCAGCAGAATAACACGTTTGGTGTACGATTGGTACAAGACTACTTCTCCAACAACTATGGCGATCACGGCTATTTATTCTTGCTGATTGATACCAGTGATAGAGAGAACCCTCTGATTCGTGTACGTATGTGGCAACCCGAGATAGATAAGGATGTACAACCATTCTCCATGGAGGAATACGACATATTAACACGAGGAACGAACAAATAACAACTTTAAATAATTATCAAAATGAAAAAGATTCTATTGTCAGTGCTCGTAGTAGCATTGTGCGCAGGTTGCGCAAGTAAGAAAGTAGCTGAGTATGGTTTTGAGCGCGTAAAAGTGGAGATTCCATGCAAACAAGAAGGTTTTGATGATGCTAATTATTTCCGTGCCACAGGTACTGCTTCTGCTCTCAACCAACAGAGTGCACGTCGCGCTGCTTTGGAAAATGCGAAATCGATGGTACACGAGAAGTTGGGTGGCTTTGTGGCTGGTTTAACTTCTGATTACAATGGTAATTTGCGTACTAACGCTAAAGCTTCGGACGTAGAAGGTGTATTCGAGAGCGAATTTGAAACATTGATTGAGAAGAACCTCAATGATGCGTTGCAAACTTGCGAGGAAATGTTTGTTTCCAAAGATGGACTCTATGAGTCTTGGATTTCGATTGAGATTCCTAAGAAACAAATCATTGATGACATGTTGAAGCAACTCGAGGAGAGTGGCAAAGATGTCAAGATTAACCGCGAAGAGTTCCGCAAATTTGCAGAGAAAAGAGCTGCTGAAATGAAGACTGGCAGCATGCAAGTGGCTGAATAATAACTGCGTGTATTATGAGGGTGTGTCTATGGGTGAGACACCCTCTTTTTTCAATTATTAACACAAGTACCCTTAAAATCACTAAGCAATGAAAAGATTCCTATCCTTATTCTTGCTGCTGTTTATGTTGGTGAATGTAGCACCTGCTCAAAACGATATGCGCAAACGCTTTGAAGAACGTCGCGCAGAGAGAAGAGCACGCTATGACAGTATACGTACAGAGCAACAAAAGCGATTCGATGAGTTTCGCCGCAAGCAGAACGAACGTTACGTGGGGCAGTTGCGCAAGAAGTGGAAACAATATGAGGTGATAGATGAGGTGGTTGAAACACCACGCAAAGACTCTGTCAAACTCAAATTGTATCAAGCTGAAATCCTTTCCCCTGACTTGGATACCAAGGCCTTTGGAGATGTTACATTGGATGTTACAGCACCCCTACCCACTAAAGAAGATACTGTTTTCACAATTACCATCGATACGGTAGTTGTCATTGATTCTATTGAGGACGTCGAACGCCTGATTGCTAGCATTAGAGCGCAAGTCCCAATGATGATGTCGGATACTATTTGCATGGGTAAAGATTCTACCGACGTCCTGACACAGGATACAACAACTGTCCAACCCGTTGATACTGCTGCTGTAGAAATCAAGATTGAGGAGGTCGTACATATTCCCGACCCCGAACCTCAACCTCAACCTATGGTGAATATCGAGCCTTTGGAGGAGGATATAGAGCTCGTGAGCGTATCGCTATATGGCACATTGGTGTCGGTAGCATTTCCGCAGGATGCAGATCTGCAATTGATGCGTGTGGACGAAGATGGTATAGCCACTCTATGGGAGCAAATAGCTGATACGGTTGTACCAAGCCGATTTGACATCACGATTAAATCGTGTCTGGACAAGCGTGCAGAAATGAAACTCTGTGACTGGGCATACCTTAGAATGGTACAGTCTATATCCAAAAAACGCTATGGAGATACTAATGAAGCTGTTATTTTTGCTTCTTATATCATGGCGCAATCGGGATATAAGATTCGATTGGCATTCAAGGATGAGTATGTATTTATGCTCTTTGCAAGTCATCATGAGCTTTATGATATGAAGAAAGTGATGCTGGAAGATGATTGCTACTTTATTCTCGATAGCCGACTCTCTGGTAGTTTTTATATCAGTAATGTCGGCTATGAGAAGGAGCAACGCTTCTCACTCTTAATAGCTCAAGAGCAACATGTAGAGCCTGAAATATCGGATACATTAGTTGTTACATCAGCCAAGGGATGCACTTTTTCCTATCAGCTCAATATGAATATGATTCAGTTCTTTGAGGACTATCCATCAGGCCGTTTGTTCTTTGGGGATGAGAGCAGCAAATGGCTGCTTGGTGTAAAAACACCTTTGGACTCTATTGCCAAGAGTACACTTTATCCACAAGCCCGAGAGGCTGTCAGTGGCCTTACGCCATGGCAAGCCGTAGCTAAACTGCTTAATTGGGTACAAACAGGATTTGAATACGCATACGATGATGACGTATGGGGACACGATCGCATCTTCTTTTCCTCTGAAACATTATATTATCCTCACTCCGATTGCGAGGACAAGGCTATATTATTCTCTACCTTGGTGCGTGATATACTGAATTTGGATGTCATATTATTGTATTTTGATAATCCAGAGCATTTAGCGACTGCTGTGCATATCCCTGTGGAGGAGAAACCAGGAGAGTTTGTGATGTATAATAACAAACGATATATGGTCTGTGATCCTACATTGAAAAATGGACCCATTGGACGAAACATGTCCTACTTCGTAGGGGCAACACCCAAAATAATAGTAATAGATTAATCATACTATATTGTTTTAGATAGATGAAGAAACGTTTACTTCTTGTACACTCATTTTTATTCTTAATATTGTTTGCATCGGCGCAATCCTTAACTATTACACAATCATTTCAATCCATTCCCAATAGTTCGGTATTAGCATCATACAAAAATCAGTTTGGTTCTTGGGAGCAAGCGGATGGTTTTCCATACGCACTTATTCGTGTGGGACTGGAGGGTAATGCCAACGATGTCATTACCGCCAAACAGCTCCTGCACTTAGATTTAGGCGAATTGGGTATGGAAGTTTCTGTATATAAAGCGATGCAAAATGAGTTGCTGTTTTTAGTACCTGTTGCTGCACAAAAGGTTACATTAACCTGTGGCTCTGAATGTGTGGAGCAGCTAATAATGGATGGAACAAAACCATTGGAACGAAATACTGTATATATTGGTCGTGTGCATTACAAACCTAAGGAGATTGTTGTTGCTTCTACTGTAACCACTGAAATTGTAATGCGACAATTTTTCAAATTCCGTCTCAATCCTGCCAATGCTATTGTAAGCGTATTGGTTGATGGAGTATGGGACACATGGACAACGAATAATAATATGGCTTATAAGATGCTGAATCACGGTTCGTATGCATACAAGGTTACTGCCGAAGGCTATGAAACCCAAGAAGGGGTAATCACGGTATCTGATGAGTCACGAGAAATAACTATTGAACTACTTCCTGTTTCTACCTTATGATGAGAGAACGTATATTATTGCTATTGTTGCTATTTGGTGTATCTATACATGGTTTTGCTCAATCGCTTGTAATAACACAACCTTTCCAAGAAGTACCAAATACCACTGTATTAGATGCCTACGGAGATAAATTTGCTAAGTGGCAAAAGCCCGCATTGGATGATACTTTTCCTTTCGTATTGATTCGCGTGGGGTTGGATGGCTCAACCGATGAGATTGCACAAGCCAAACAAATGTTGGGTTTGAATATGGGTACTCAGACAGCAGTAGAAGCTATTGACCGTAGTACGAACGATGAGTTGCTGTTCCTAATTCCTAAGCGTGCGCGTCGTATTGAGATACAGTGTGGTGATGGTTGTGCCTCACAAACGATTTTTGATAATGCCTCCTTGACTTCCAATAAGGTGTACTATGGGCGCGTGCATTATGTGCCAATGGCTGATATACCAGGACAAATCATGCAGACCAAACAGAAGTTTCAGCTATCTGTCAGTCCCAGCTCTGCCATCGTAGAGGTGTTTGTGGATGGCAAAAGAGAGTTTTGGCCAGTGGAGCATGGTGTAGCCACAAAGATGATTAATTGTGGTAACTATCGCTATCGTATCTCTGCTAAGAATTATTATACAGAGGAAAGCAGTATGATTGTTATGCCTCACTCCACCGAATTGCAAGTCTCTCTGCGACCTAAATTTGGTTGGCTATCCGTTGATGGCGATGCACAAATATATGGTGCGCAGGTATATGCCATCAATATGGAAACGGAGGAAATATCAATGTTGGGTGCTATTCCTCTGCAACGAGTAGAACTCAACACGGGTAGATATTCATTGGTGATACTGAGAGAAAAGTATAAAGAGTACCATGCTACTATTACGATACGCGAAGCCGAAAATGCGGCTATACGCCCCGTTATGCAGCCTAACTACTCTACAGTAACACTCACTGCTTCGCCAATGGCGGACATCTATATTGATGGAAATAAGGTAGGCAAAGGCGAATGGAATGGTACGCTGGAATATGGTACCTACCTCGTGGAAACACGTCAGCAAAGCCATCACTCGGCAGTGACCAATATCACTATTTCGGCTGGCGATGCTAATGTGGCTTATACATTGAATAATCCTACACCGCTATATGGAACTCTCATCGTAGATGGTAGTCCAGTGGATGCGATGATTTGGATTGACAATGAGCAAAAGGGTACTACCCCAATGGTATTTAATAAGATTCTTGTGGGAGAACATAAAGTGCGAATTGCTAAAGACGGCTTTGCCTACAACGATCAACTGGTGGCTATAGAGGATGGGCAAGACAAATACTTGTCATACACACTAAATCAAGCAGATGGTTTGGTGCACACGAATATGCCAACACTTGCGCTTACTTCTTCGGAAACACATTCGTTTGCTGTCAAGGATATCACTTTTACGATGGTTAAAGTAAAAGCGGGTACCTTTATCATGGGTGCTACTACCGAGCAACGAGAGGATATGAATGATAATGAGATACCTATTCATCAAGTCTCTATTTCTGATTTTTATATCGGACAAACAGAGGTAACACAGGCTCTCTGGCAAGCAGTGATGGGCAATAATCCAAGTTCGTTCCCATCCAATCCATCCAATCCAGTCGAGAATGTGAGTTGGGATGACTGTCAAGTCTTTGTTCGTAAACTCAATCAGCTCACAGGTCAATCATTCCGTCTCCCTACAGAGGCTGAGTGGGAGTATGCTGCTCGTGGAGGTGCTGATACTATTAGTTACAAATATTCAGGAGATAGTATCCCTAATAATGTAGCATGGTTTGTAGGAAATAGTCTTCAAACTACGCATATTGTAGCTATGAAGAATCCGAACCAATTGGGCTTGTATGACATGAGTGGTAATGTCTGCGAATGGTGTCAAGATTGGTATGGTAATTACGAAATCTCCAATCAGAAAGATCCTCAGGGACCAGCCAAAGGCTCTTACAAGGTATATCGTGGAGGTAGTTGGTATTTTGATGCTCGTTATGCGCGTGTATCGCAACGCAATTACCACACCCCTACATTCAGCAATTATAACATCGGTTTGCGCTTAGCACTCACTAATATATCTCATGAGCAAGTGCCTGTGGCACAGGCAGAGCCTACTGCGCCTGTAGCACCTATTATGACAGATTCTGCCAATATTGTTGAGGTGGCGGGTGTATCCTTTGGTATGGTGCCTGTAGAGGGTGGAACATTTGTAATGGGTGGTACCACTGAGCAAGGTGCTGATGCTTTAGAAGGAGAACGACCCACTCGCAAGATTACGCTCTCCAATTATGCTATTAGTCAGACAGAGGTTACTCAGGCACTTTGGCAGGCTGTCATGGGCACAAATCCGAGTGCGGATACAACCTATAATATCAATCCTGTAACCAATGTAACATGGGAAGACTGCCAACTCTTTGTTGCCAAACTCAACGAACTTACGCAGCAACACTTCCGTCTCCCTACTGAGGCAGAGTGGGAATATGCTGCTCGTGGAGGAAAGAATATGTCCAAAACTAAGTTTGCAGGATCGGATAATGTCAATGATGTAGCATGGAATGCTGAAAATAGTGAACGAGAAGTACAACCTGTAGGACAGAAGAAACCTAACCAATTGGGCTTGTATGATATGAGTGGTAATGTGCGTGAGTGGTGTCAAGATTGGTTTGGTGCTTACGAAGGCGACATGCTAACCAACCCTCAAGGTCCTGAGACGGGTGTATATCGTGTTACCAGAGGAGGTAGTGCTATGTTGCCAAGTCGTATGAATCGTGTTTCCTACCGCGATGGATATGCTGTAGGCGAGGCATTTGCTGACCTTGGCTTCCGATTGGTGAAGGTAGAAAACGAATTGGAGAATATCCCAGTCAAGAAGGTAGAGATTAATATGAAGGACCCTACGCTTCGATTCGAGGTTCGAGATGTATCGTTTACGATGGTCAAGGTGCCAAGCGGTTCGTTTGTTATGGGTGCTACTGCAGAACAGGGAATGGAAACATATGATTGGGAGAAACCTAAGCATTATGTTACGGTAGGTGATTACTATATTGGACAAACGGAGGTAACTCAGGCTCTGTGGAAGGCTGTGATGGATAGTGTACCTTCTATATTCCAGAATGATCTTACTAATCCTGTAGAAAATGTAAGTTGGGAAGATTGCCAGGTGTTCATCAAGCGTTTGAATATGCTTACAGGTGCTACCTTCCGATTGCCTACAGAGGCAGAGTGGGAGTATGCTGCGCGTGGTGGAACCAGTAGCAAAAACACAAAGTGTGCGGGAAATGACAAACCAGATGATGTGGCTTGGTATAAGGCTAATAGTTTGAATTCTACGCATCCTGTAGGCCTTAAATCACCTAATGAATTGGGTTTATACGATATGAATGGCAATGTATGGGAATGGTGTCAAGATTGGTTCGGATACTACGAAGCAGCATCTCAAATTAATCCTACAGGACCCGAAGAAGGTGCTGATAATCAGCGTGTCATTCGTGGTGGTAGTTGGGCATATGATATAATGAACTGCCGTATTTCAGTACGACATGGACAAGAGGCAACGGTGAGAAAAATGGATATTGGTTTCCGCTTAGCGTTGTAATAGTTATCCCAGCCAATCGCTTCTATCCAGATTGCGATAGGAGATGGCTTCCATAAGGTGGCTCGCTGCAATGGTTTTGGATTCTGCTAAATCCGCTATTGTGCGAGCTACTTTTAGTATTCGGTCGTATGCGCGGGCGGATAATCCTAATTTCTCCATAGAGTATGCCAATAACTTGTCGCCTTGCGTATCCAAAGGACAGTATATACGCACCAATTTAGGAGTCATTTGTGCGTTACAATGAATAGGTGTTGTGGCTGTTTGGTTGTATTCGGCAAAGCGGAGTTGTTGTATGGCTCTTGCACGCATCACTCGTTCGCGAATAGCGGCACTACTCTCGCTGGGTTGTTCATCCTTGAGTAGTGTATAAGGTACGGGTTGTATATCGCACTGTATATCTATACGGTCTAAGAGTGGTCCTGATATGCGGCTCATATAGCGATGTATCTGTGCGGGGGTACAAGTGCATGGGTGGGCAGAGTTATTTTCCCCATAGTGTCCGCATGGGCAAGGGTTCATAGCAGCCACCAACATGAATCCTGCGGGGTATTCTACATTATGTTTGGCGCGCGTAATACAGATTCGCCTATCTTCTAATGGCTGGCGCAACACCTCCAATGCTGTTCGCTTGTATTCTGGCAACTCATCAAGGAATAGTACACCGTTGTGCGCCAAACTAATCTCACCCGGTTGGGGATTGCTACCACCACCCACTAACGCTACGTCCGTCACCGTATGGTGTGGGCTGCGGAAGGGGCGTTGCACGATTAGTGCACTTGCCATACCGTTATTCTCTTTGCGGCGGGACATCATTCCTGCCACCGAGTAAATCTTGGTTGTTTCTAATGCCTCTTCCAATGTGAGGGGTGGTAATATGGAGGGCAAGCGCTTTGCCATCATGCTTTTTCCAGCACCAGGAGGACCCACCATCAGCATATTGTGTCCGCCTGCGGCTGCCACTTCCATGGCACGACGTACATTCTCCTGACCACGTACATCCGAGAAATCAAGATCGGTGCTGAAGGCATGCATACGAAACTCTGCATCTGTATCCACATGAACGGGCTCAAATACTTGTGTGCCATTGAGGAATCGTATGACTTCTTGTATGTTTGCCAATCCATACACTTCTATTTGCTGAACTACTGCTGCTTCGCGCGCATTTTGTGCAGGTAAGATGATACCTTTGAAACCTGCTTTGCGGGCAGCTAATGCCATTGGTAGTATACCCTGAATAGGCTGCAATGAACCATCCAACGACAATTCACCCATGATGAGGTATTGTTCCAAGCCTTGGGTATTCACTTCCTCCTCCGCAGCCAACATACCTATTGCCAAAGGCAGATCGTAGGCTGCACCCTCCTTCTTGATGTCAGCGGGGGCCATATTGATGGTTAGTGTGTGACGTGGCTTGCTATAGCCATTGACGGTCAGCGCAGCTACGATGCGTTCGTGGCTCTCCTTCACAGCGTTATCGGGTAGTCCTACCAATGTAAATTCAAAACCAGGTACAGCATGTACTTCTATACTAACTATCACGGCGTCAATGCCTTGTGGGGCAGCTCCGTAGCATTTAATCAACATGGGAAATGGGGTTAAGTGTTATTGTTTGTTTTTCTTTTGCTTCGCTTTCTTGGCTTGTTTCTCTTTTATGCGTTTGCCCTTCTCTTGGGTTTTCCAGTTGAAGTCATGTTTGAATACCAAACCTAATCCTTGCACCGTATTGGCTTGGCGTAGTGAATACTTGTCCACAGTGTGGGTGTATGCTTTCGCACGGAGTTTGCCATTAGGGGTAAGCAGGTATTCTATATCCAAGTCGCCAAAGAATGGGCGGTTACTCAGGTCATTGTAGCGATATCCAAAATTGCCATTGATGACCAATTGGCGTATTGGTTGTATTTGGAAGTTGGCTTCATACTCTTGGCTGGCAGTCTCGCCTTCGCCATCGGTACGGAAATTAAAGCCCATCGTAAAGACATCTGTCAGTTTGCTCAACCATGTATTGACTTGGTTGGTGATGGTAGAGGAGAGCAGAGAGTAGGTCTCATTGAGGCCGATGCTTTGTTGTGTATTTTGCAAATAGTCAGCAGTGTAGAAACGGTTGAATACCAACAGGTATAGCACCTGTCGCATCAGCATTTCATCGGTATTGATAATTGAGTTTACTTGACTTTGGATAGATTCATCTGATTGAGGCAGTTCTATGGAGAACTTCAGCATAGGGTTGAATAGTTGCTCCGTCATGTGTAGTACGCAATTGACGGGCACCGAGGTGCGGTTGGTGGCTGCTTGCGATATTTCGCTGCCAAACAGGTCGCGCAGCGAAGCTGTCGTATGGTAGCGACCTGTAATATCTACTGTAGGTGCAAGTGCATCGCCACTCCATGTCACGGAACTGCCTTCAGCTATGTCAAATGAACGGCGAACGATATTGCCCAATGAATAGGAGAATACGCCCGATTGGAGGGTGTATGTGCCCAACATCTGTATGTCTTCGGTGGAGTCGTCGTAGGTGAGTTTGATGTTGCCTTCGCCACGTCCACGGATACCGTCATCTCCGCCTAACTTGATATTGATATCTGCGGTAGGTGTGGCTTCTACTTGCAGTGAGAGCAGTAGTTTGGTTCGGGGCAGAATAGTGGTGGCGGTATTTTCTGTGGGTTGCTTCAATAGTTGTAGTAGCGTATTGGTGGTGGTATCTGGCTGCGTAAATTGAACAAACGAGGCATTTGATGCAGTAGAAGCCGTATAGACACTCAGATAGAACTTAGAGTTGGCTTCGGTGCGGGCATTTACGCCTATGCGACATTCATAGTCATCGCCTTTGATATTCACGTTGCCCGAGCCATATACTTTGCCGTAGAATAGGGCTTGTGGGTCGTATGGCAGGTTCAGGGCTAAGATGTTATTGACTTCAGCGTTGAGGTCATATTTGAAATTCTGGAAGTTGTTGTGGGTGATGACACCTTGGAAATTGCCTTGATGCCCTTCTGCATCGCGGAGGGTTACGTTTGGTATTCGAATGGCGGTTGAATCCATATAAACAGAGTCGCTGAAATAGAATGTGGCACCTATCTGTGGTACGGTGATTTGTGCATCTTTGCCATAGATGGCTGCTGTCACCCATGTGTTGCGCTCTTGTCCGAATACTTTCAAGTCGCCAAAGGCGCGACCTTGCGGATTACTGAAGAAGGGGTGTGTCCAGAAATCAATCAGACTAATGTCCACGCTATCGCAATGAATATCCAGTCCCCACCATTTGTTGGCAGGTATGACTTTGCCTTTCACTGCTGCTACTGTATGGTTGGTAGAGTCAATGGCTTCGCCTTCGATAATGATAGTTTTCTCCGAGCGGTCTAAATAGGCTTGGGCGGTCAAGTCACCCAGATAGGTGCCATTTAGTCCCGCACGTGGAATGGCAACTTGAGCTTCCACCATAGGTTGGGTAAAAAAGCCATAGAGCGTAGCCCAACCCGTCAAAGGACCTTGTACGGAGATGGCTTCGCCTGCCAATGTATAACTCAATAGGTATTGCAGATTGATATTGCGCAGATCAATCAATATGGAGTCCTCCGCATTGGGTGAAGCGGTGCCATTGGCTGCAATAGATTGGTAATCGGTGCTCAAACTGAAGTCTTGAATGTCAATCTTCTTTTCGGCTGCGGTGTAGGTGATATTGGCTTCGTTGATAGTCCATGCCGAGTCGTTGAGAACGATACGGTTGGGGTGAAGATGTGCAGCCAATAGGAGCTGGTCGGCATGTTGCTGGAGTTGCGAGGATATGTGGATAGTGCCTTCATTGCGAATACTATCCGTGTTTTCCAATTGAATTTTCATATCCACGGCATCGTTGAATGCGTGCAGGTTGAGGCGCGCTTTTACGTCACCTATCTTGGCTGCGGTTGGATTGTTTTTGGGCAGATGGTTGTACATATATACCGCAATATCTAAACTATCATCGGTGTTCTCAACGGAAATAGTCAGGTTGTCGATTTGTGTCCCTTCGTTTTGAATGCTTGGGATATGTGCTTGCAAACCTATTTGCTGGTTGCTTTCATTGATGAATCCTTTGAGTGTAGGATACGATGGGAATGATACTGGCAAATCCAACACGTTAGTAATATCATTCAATTGGCGGAAATAGGCGTAGAAGTTCAATTGATTAGGATTCTTGTTGGGCTTTCTTGGTGCGTCGAATAGGCTTGGCGCATAGGTATGCAGGAATTGCTGACAGGTGTTGGATAAGGTAGTATAGCTAAAATCGCCCGATACATCTGCTGTCAAGTAGTCAGATTGAAGGTGCAGCTTATGACTACGCTTAGTGTGCTCCCATTGGCTTTCTATGTCCAGTTTCAGTTGTTTCATTACGGCTTGTTTATCGCCATTGTGGATATCTAATGTGTCGATAATCATATACCCAGTCAGGTTATCGAGCATCTGTTGGGGCGTACCAGATGTGAACAAACTGATATAGGTCATCGCACTGAGGGTTAGGTCGGGATATTGGTCCGTCAGCTGTAGGGCATGCGGGTGAAGATTATTGATACGCGCAGTAATATCTAACCGCGTATCTTGCATAGACCAGTCGGCTAATCCATTGATTTGTAGCGATATGTTTTTATCTTCAATATTGAGCGTTCCACTCACCTCTTCTATTCCCATTGTGCCGTCAAAGCGAATATCTTGATAGGTGTATCCGCGATAATCAATGTGCTGTATATCTGCCTCAGCGATGCAACGTGTCAGTTGGGTAGAATCTATTTCTCCGTCCACGTGCGCATGGAAGGCTATGTTTCCTAAGTCCTTTTGATTAAGCATTGTACCTAATTGGAAACTATCGGTAGCAACTTTTCCGCAGAAGTCGAAATCCTGCAATGTGGTATCGGTTTCTACAAAGCCATTGACATTCATTGCGCCTAAGGCTGTGGCAAATGTGCCATGCAAGTTTAGGTGCTCCAATCTGCCGTCAATAGCACCCCGATAATGCACATATCCCAATGCTGCAATAGGTTTGGGTAGGGTGATTGGCTTGGCTTGTAGTTGCGATAGGAAGTCTTTGAGCAAGGCATCGTTGCAATATAGGTCGTTGCAGTGTGCGTTGATGTATAGTGAATCCAATTTCGTAGGGTGATATACGGTTATATCGCCATCAAAGATTTGTTTCGTGCGATAGACTAATAGCATTTCATCAGCGAAAATGGAGTCCAGATTTCCGTGTAGGCGGGTGTTGAATGTGGCATCTAATTGGTCTATTTGTGCGCTGAGTGCCAGTTCGTGCAGCTGAATATCTATGGAGTCTTGGCTCAGTACGGGCAGGGTGAGGCTTAGGTTGAGTGGACTGATTAGCAGTTCGTTGTATCGAAATCGCAGTTGAGTGAATTGTAGTTGGTCAATGTTGATGCGTGGCAGAACGACGGTGTCTGGTCGCTTAATCATATCCAATAGAAATTGGCAGTTGAGAGTAGAGTCGTTGATGGATTGCAGGTTGATGTATGGTTTGTGCAGTTCGACCAATGTCATATCTACTCGTTGGTTGCGCAGTTGCAGCAGATTGATAGCTATGTTGGCTTGTTCGATGAACGCGAGTGTATCGCGTTGTTGGTCGCTGATGTATAGGCTATCAATGGTGAGGTGGTTGAGTGGTCGATAGTAGATATGCTTGATATGTACGTCGGCATTGAGTGATACTGACAATTTTTCTGCAACGATACCAACGATATAGGTTTGCACTTTATCATGGCGCAAGAGTAGAGTAGTGCCACTTAGCAGCAGTAGTATAATGCCAAAGATGATGGCAAGTATAGCGAGTGTTTTTTTCGCTTTGTTATTGCCAGTTGCAGGAGTATGATTAGCATCGACAAGCATTGGGTTGCCTGTCTCCTGTGGCTGTTCGGTGGTAATATGTGTATTGTGGATATCTTGCACGCAATAGTTGTAACAAAAATCGCGCAAAGTTACAACAAAAATTGCACATTTGCAAGCATTTGAGCGAAAAGTTCACTTTTGAGCGAAAAATCACTTGCTTTTGGGCTGCGTAGTGCTGCAGTAGTTTCAGGAAAATGTATCTTGTCGGTTCCTTACTACTTATGGGTTTACAACGGTTTTTTGACGGAGTGAGCGAATGATTTAATAATTTCTTAATATTTTCTTAATACCTATATAATGATATGGCAGTACTTTTGCACAGGATTTGAAATAAGATATTCGAATCACCTTTAAAACTTTTAAAACTTTTCAACATATAAAGTTATGGGAATTTTACAAATCTTTACGCTCCTTGGAGCACTCGGAATGTTCCTCTACGGAATGAACCTTATGTCCTCTGGACTTCAAAAAGCCACAGGCGATAAACTACGCGGATTCTTGTCTGCCATGACATCTAATCCATTCAAAGGTGTACTTACAGGACTGGGCATCACCTCCATCATCCAATCTTCTTCTGCCACAACGGTGATGGTGGTGAGCTTTGTCAATGCAGGACTGCTGACCCTCACGCAAGCAATAGGCGTGATCATGGGTGCGAATATCGGTACAACCGTTACCGCATGGTTGGTAGCGTGGCTCGGATTCAAAGCCGACATCTCAATTCTGGCTATTCCATTGATGCTGTTCGGTTTCTTGTTCTCTAACTCGAAGAAGAACAAACATCAGAACATTGGCGAACTCATTGTGGGCTTCTCGCTGTTGTTCCTCGGTTTGTCGTTCATGAAAGAGTCAGTGCCCGATTTGAACGAGACACCACAAGTGCTGGAGTTTGTGCGCAACTGGTCAAGTTATGGCTTTGGTTCGGTACTGATCTTCTTGGTATTCGGTACGGTGCTGACATTGGTGCTGCAATCTTCTTCTGCCACTATGGCAATCACACTCATCATGCTGAGCATGGGTTGGATACCTTTCCACATGGCTTGTGCGATGGTGTTGGGTGAGAATATCGGTACAACAATCACCGCGAATATCGCAGCAGCAGTGGGTAATACGCAAGCTAAGCGTGCCGCTATGTCGCACACGATTTTCAATGTGTTTGGTGTGATTTGGGCATTGATTCTGTTTAAGCCATTTACAGCGTTGGTGGGTAAGGTCATCGAGCTCTTTGGTTTGCCAAACCCAGCAGCAGAGGGTTTTGCGGTAGTGGAAGGCGATATGGGTAGTAGTACGGCAGCATTGTACGGATTGAGTATGTTGCACACGATGTTCAATACCATTAATACCTTGATTCTCGTATGGTTTATCAAGTACATAGAGAAGGCGGTGGTATGGATTATCAAGCCAAAGAACCAAGAGGCAGAGCCCTTCCGCCTCAAATATATCTCTGCGGGACCATTGGCTACGCCAGAACTGGCTGCTGCACAAGCGTTTGACGAGATTGTACACTTTGCACAGATCTCTCGCAATGGTTTGGGCTATGCCAAGCAAGCGATTGCAGCCGATGCAAAGCATTTTGATGAGCTGCGCGAGAAACTGGTGAAGTACGAGGAGATTTCTGACCGTATCGAATATGAGATTGCTGCCTTCCTCAACGGTGTGTCCGCAGGCGACATCAGTGAGGCAACGAGTGTGAAAATCAAGGCAATGTATAAGATTATCGGTGAGTTGGAGTCGTTGGGCGATTCGGGCGAGGCGATTAGTCGTATGCTTAGCCGCAGGAATGAGCACAAGAAGAGTTTTGATACTGCGACTATCGAGAAGATTAACTTGATGATAGCAAAAGTGGATAGCGCGTATGAGGTGATGATTGCCAACCTGACTGCTGCACATGAGGGTACGCTGACCAGCATTGCAAATGCGTATGATGCTGAGGAACAGATCAATGCGCTGCGCAACGAGCTGCGCGAGGCAGAGATTGAGGCGTTGGATAACAACGATAAGAACTACCAAACGAGCGTGTATTACATCGACATTATCAACGAACTTGAGCACATGGGCGACTTTATGATTAACATCTCGCAAAGCTTGGAGAGAGCGTTTGTGGAGAAGTAGCGAGAAGACAACTCGAGTATTAAAACAACAATGCACAAGCATGGGGCTTGTGCATTGTTGTTTTTGTGTATGCGTTGGCAGATTAGTAGCAGGCCTTGAGGATAGCCAAGATGTCCTCTGCATTGAGCTGTTTGTAACCGCCACCGAGGGCAGTGGAGTTGGCAATGAGCGGTAGCATTTCTTCGGTTGCTCCCACTTCGCGGAGTGTGGCAGGAATGCCTAATTCAGCGATAAATGCTTCGAGGCGGTTGATACCCTCTAATGCAATCGCTTCATCGCCTTGCCCCTTATCTTCTACGCCCCAAACTACTTTGGCATAGCGCACGAACTTATGCAAGCCGTAGCGGTAGATATAGCGGTAGTAGGCAGGCGAGATGATGGCAAGGCCAATACCGTGTGCGCAGTCGGTGTAGGCACCCAATTGGTGCTCTATCATATGCACTTCCCAGTCTTGGGTTTTGCTCAGTCCGAGAATCTTGTTGAGTCCCATCGTAGCGCACCACATGATATTGCTGCGTGCTTCGTAGTCCTCTTGATTAACGATGGCTTTGTGCGAAGCGGAAATGAGCGAGAGCATCAGTCCCTCAATGAGGTAGTCGCTGGTGCAATCATCATCACCAGAGAAGTACTGCTCCATGAGGTGTGAGAAGATATCGAAGATACCGCTAATCATCTGATACTTAGGCACAGAGTAGGTGTATTCGGGGTTGAGAATAGAGAAACGTGGAGTGACCAATGCCAATGGATAGACACGACCAATCTTCAGGTTCTCTGCCTCATTGGTAATGACTGAGCCAGAGTTCATCTCACTGCCAGTACCTGCCATCGTGAGGATACTACCTACAGGAATAACGCGGTTGGTCACGGGCTCTTGATTGACATAGTAGCGTTGCCATACATCGCCTTCGGCGTAGGCAGCGCAAGCGATACCTTTGGCGCAGTCAATGACCGAACCGCCACCCACAGCAAGGATAAGGTCGATATTGTGCTCACGCACGAGGCGTGCGCCTTCGAGCAGTTGGGTATAACGAGGATTGGCGTTGATGCCTGCCAGTTCGACAACGTTCTTGCCTTCGGCTTGCAGGATATTCATGACTTGGTCATAGAGACCGATCTTCTTGATAGAAGCTTTGCCGTAAACGAGTAGGATATTCTTTCCGTACTCACGAAGCTCGTTGGCAAGTTTATTGATGGCTTTCTTGCCAAAGTGAATCCGCGTAGGATTCTGATAACTGAAATCGTATAACATATTGTTGTGTTTGGTTTATGATATAGTTATTTTCGCAAAATGATTGCAAAGGTACAAAAAATAAATGAACTGACCAAATAAAAAGAATACGCTCTTTATGTGAAAATCACATGGTATGATACAAAAAGTGCATTATTTTTCTGCAAATATTTGCGTATATCATTTTTTTGTACTACCTTTGCACCGCATTCAGTTATAGGGAAGCAAGTGAGATTCTTGCACAGACCCGCTGCTGTGATTCGCATATCGAATGTTCATATCTACAGTCACTGCCCCGAGGGGTGGGAAGGCAGAGCAAACGAGCGATAAGTCAGAAGACCTGCTGCATGCATAGTTGAACGCTCTCGTGGTATAGAGTCAAACAACATGCGTAGAATAGTATCCATAGTATTTTTCACACTCTTGTGTGTAGTGGCATTCTCTCAAAACAATGCCGCTGATTCTCTTTTAGCCTCATCGCCTGATAGCCTCATCGCCCGTTATATAGACCTAGAGGAGTACACCATCACCGCCCGTGTCAAAGAGAAGGATATCATTATCCCTCAGACACTTGCGGGCGTGCAACTCAAGAAAATGAATGCCCTCAGCGTGGCCGATGCTATTCGCTATTTCTCGGGCGTGCAGATCAAAGATTATGGTGGAGTAGGGGGTATCAAAACCGTGAATATCCGCAGTATGGGTACCAACCATATGGGCGTGTACTACAATGGTGTACAACTTGGCAATGCACAAAACGGACAAATCGACCTCGGCAAATATTCGCTCGAAAATATCGAAGAGATCCAACTCTACAACGGTCAGAAGTCCGACATCTGGCAGTCGGCGCGCGAGTTTGGTGCTGCGGGTAGCATCTACCTCACCACTCGCCGTCCGCGTTTCGAGGCAGGCAAGGCCTTCAACGTGAAAGCGCAGATGCGTGCAGGCAGTTTTGCGCTTATCAATCCGAGCCTGCTGTTCGATATCCGCCTCAGCGAAACGATGTCTATCACGGCGAATGCCGAACTCGTTTCCTCTGATGGCAAGTATCCTTTCCGCTATCGCCGCGTCACTCCGTCGGGCGAAGTGGCATACGACACTACCGCCATCCGCCAGAATGGCGACATCAATGCTATCCGCGTGGAAGCGGCACTTAATCACTACTATAGCAACACGGGCTTCTGGAAACTGCAACTCTATCACTACAATTCCGAGCGCGGTGTGCCGGGTGCGATTGTGAATAATGTGTGGCGCAATGGCGAACGCCTTTGGGACCGCAACTCCTTTGTGCAAGCCACTTGGCAAGATGAACTGTTCAACCGCTGGTCGGTGCGAGCGAACATGAAGTACGCCAACGACTATACGCGCTATATCAACAACGATGACAAACTCATCCGCGTGGAGAACCAATACCTGCAACAGGAGTTCTACTTCACCATGGCGCACAAAGTGCGTATCTTTGACTGGTGGGACGTCAGTGCAGCATATGATGTG
Organism: Bacteroidales bacterium; assembly: GCA_015061165.1. Taxonomy (GTDB): domain Bacteria; phylum Bacteroidota; class Bacteroidia; order Bacteroidales; family Paludibacteraceae; genus Colicola. The sequence continues at coordinate 16,726 of SUXC01000004.1, read as the reverse complement.
CAGTACAACCAACTCAGCATGTTCCTCGACGCGCACCGTTGGACACATTGGCTCAGCGCAGCCACCGCTATCAACATAAAGAACTACCTTCGCCTGCAAGCCAGCGTATTAGGGACATTTGTCAATGACGCGAAATCAACCAATAGCCACGAAGTGGCGTCCAATAGCGAAGCGTCCAATAGCCCACAAAGTGGGCGTCCGATAACCGCAAAGCTGACTCCAGCTTTGTTCCTCTCCTACCGCCCTACTCAGCTCGTTGACTTCCGCTTCAATGCTTTCTACAAACAGAGCTACCGCTATCCCACTTTCAACGACCTCTACTATACCGACATGGGCAATGCCTACCTCAAACCCGAGTTGGCAAAGCAGCATAATGTGGGCTTGAGTTTCACGCAGCCATTCCGCATAGCTGAGCAACGCGGTTCGGAGTTCCGCATCAATGCTGATTACTACTACAACCGCATCTCCGATAAGATTATCGCCTATCCTAAGGGGCAACAGTTCCGTTGGACGATGCTCAACCTCGGATTGGTCAAAATCAACGGTTTAGACGTCAATGCACAACTGCATCTTGTCTTGCCGATGGACTTCTACCTCACGGCTAAGGCGCAATATACCTACCAAACGGCTATCGATGTCACCGACCCCAACGACACCTATTATGGTGACCAGATACCTTATATCCCATGGCATTCGGGTAGTGCTGTGGGTATGTTTGGCTGGCAAAACGACTGGCAGCAGTATGGCTTGAACTATAGTTTCATCTATGTCGGCGAACGCTATAATCAGCAAGAGAATATTATCTATAATTACACCCAACCTTGGTACACCCACGACTTGAGTGTATTCGGAGAATGGAATATCCAGCCTACAGCGAAGCGATCTACAGGCGTAGCCGATCTACCATCTACAGCGAAGCGATCTATCTCTCCTATAACCTTGCGCGTAGCGTTGGACATCAATAATCTGCTTTCGCAAGACTACGATGTGATTATCAATTACCCCATGCCCAAACGCAACTTCAAGTGCACCGTAAGCATCACTTATTAACACTGTGGTGCGATAAGACCCCAAAGTCAAAAAAGTGCGTTTTCTTAAGATTGACATCTCTTTTCCTTCTCTTATACCTTCCCCTATTTTACCGACCGACGACCGAGAGAAGACCGAGAGAACTCCGCATCAACTCCCTGCCCACAAAAAGTGCTGTTTCTTAAGATTGCTTCCAAATAAGGTTGTCTTAATTCCTAAAAAAAGTTGACTCCTTTCCTAAAACGGTTGACTACATTCCTAAAATAGTTGCCTATCCTCCAAACAAAAAATCGCCCCAAAAATGCGATTTTTCTTGCACAATCCAAAATAATTCACTACCTTTGCACCCGCAATAAAAAATACCAACAATGAAAGCGAAACCATTTGTCAAATGGGTAGGCGGAACGGCGCAACTCATTGACCAACTCGAAGCAATGCTTCCAGCTGACTTTGACCAATGGGAGAATGTCACTTACATTGAGCCTTTTGTAGGCGGAGGAGCAATGCTCTTCTATATGTTGCAGACACACTCCAACATTCAGTCGGCAGTCATTAACGACATTAACGAAGATTTGACTACATGTTATAAAGTGGTCAAACAGTCCCCACAACTTTTGGTTGATTCTCTTGCTGAGATTCAAAAAGAGTACTACTCATTGCATTCAGAAGATAGCAGAAAGCAGTTCTTTATGCTAATGCGTGCGGAGTTCAACACGAAAGCACTTGACCCAATACGCAACACAACATTATTCTTTTTTCTCAATCGCACCTGCTTTAACGGTTTGTACAGAGTAAACAAATCGGGCTTCTTCAATGTTCCTTTTGGTCGCTACGAAACACCTATGATTTGTGACCCTAATACAATCTTTGCAGATTGCGAACTACTGCAAAAGGTTGAGATTTTGACAGGCGACTATACTCAAACTCTCAATCATGCACAAAGCAATTCATTCTTCTATTTTGACCCTCCTTATCGTCCGCTAAATGCTACAAGTAGTTTTAGTGACTACACCAAAGAAGCATTTAATGATTTGGCGCATAAGCGATTGAAAGATTTTTGTGATCAAGTACAAGCCGCTGGTCATCATTTTATACTTCATCCTGATTATGAATTTTGAATTTAATACATCACTAATTTTTGGGTATCATAGTCCAACGCAAAAGGCACGTGTACTCACCGAAGATTGGCTTGGTAGAAACATGTATTGTCCTATCTGTGGTGAGCCTATACTAACGCATTTTGAAGCTAATCGTCCTGTGGCAGATTTTTATTGTAAAAATTGTCTATCAGAATACGAATTAAAGAGTAAAGAACGTATAAAAAAAGGTATTGGAGATAAAATTGTGGATGGTGAATTTCATACAATGATAGACCGAATAACTGCATGCAATAATCCTAATTTCTTTTTTCTGACGCATTACAATAATATAGTTCGGAATCTAGTGTTAATTCCTAATCATTTTTTCGTGCCTTCTATCATTGAAAAACGCAAACCTCTATCAGAGAATGCACGTCGTGCTGGTTGGACAGGTTGCAACATAAATCTAACTTCTATTCCTCAATATGGAAAAATTTTTATAGTGCAAGATTCCAAAGAAATTGACCATAATATTGTTTTAGATTCTTATAAAAAGATAAAAGCATTAAAAACGGACTCTCTCGAAAGTCGCGGTTGGTTAATCGATGTGTTACAATGTGTTGATAAATTAGGTAATGAATTTACTTTAGATGAGATGTATTCGTTTACTAATTTTTTGCAACTCAAACATCCTGAGAATAATTTTGTACAACCTAAAATTAGGCAGCAATTACAATTGTTACGCGATAAAGGATTTGTAGAATTTACGAAAAGAGGACATTATAAAAAAATAAAATAATGAACGAATATATTTTTTATACAACAGAAGGATATACATATCCACCAAAAGAGGATATGGAAATTGAAAATTGCCAGGTCTTAGGTAGAGCATATGGAGAAACTGCAAAAGAAGCTAAAGTAAATCTTTTGCAGAGATGTCCATGGATTCAAGAAAGTGGGTTTGACATTGAAGAAATTATTTGTAAACAACTATTAAATGATGAGACTAAAGAAGATATTCGTACTATCGTTCAATATATTTTCGTGGATGAACATCGACATTTTTATGAATCAGAAGAGCCAAGCGACCATATTTACCACACACTTCTTCGTTTGAAAGAAGCTTGTAATTAAATAGAGTTTACTATCATGAATGAGATTATTAAAATAGACAAAATTCTTTTAGACAATCTATGCAGCATCATTGACAAAGCTCGCCAGCAAGTAGCGGTTTCAGTCAGTAATACTATGACTATGATGTATTGGCATATAGGAGATACTATTCACACTTATGTTCTTGATGGACAGCGAGCCGCATATGGGCAGCAAATTGTGTCGACGCTGTCGACCAAATTGACTGAATTATACGGAAAAGACTTTACTGATCGCAATTTGCGTAGAATGATACAATTCTCACAAGCATTCCCAAAAGTAGAAATAGTGTCGACACTATCGACCAAATTGTATTGGAGTCATTTTATGGAAGTCTTGCCGCTCAAAGATAACTTAGCACGCGAGTTTTATGTTACTATGGCAGCAAGCGAACATTGGAGTGTAAAGCGACTGCGAAAAGAAATAGATAGCATGCTATTCGAACGTACCATTATCAGCCGCAAACCAGAAGACTTTATCCGTGCCGAATTGTCTACCCTCCGAGATGACAATAGATTGTCACCTGATTTAGTCTTCAAGAACCCTTACTTTCTTGATTTTACAGGTCTGACGGGATTTTATCAAGAGCGAGATTTAGAAGACATGTTACTTAATGGCATTCAGCAATTCTTAATGGAGTTAGGTAGTGGATTTACTTTTGTTGAACGACAAAAACGAATGATTATAGACGGAGAAGATTTTCGACTAGACTTATTATTCTATCACCGCAAATTACGTCGCCTCATAGCGATAGACCTTAAGCGAACACGCTTCAAACCTGCTTACAAGGGGCAAATGGAACTATATTTGCGTTACTTAGACAAACATGAACGAAACGAAGGAGAAGAGTCTCCCCTGGGTTTATTACTTTGTGCAGAAGGTAGTAATGAACAGATAGAACTGCTTCAGTTAGAAGATTCTGGTATCAAAGTAGCGCAATACTATACAGAATTACCGCCAAAAGAATTATTACAAGAGCAGCTCCGAAAGCAGATATCAACTGCTCGTCTTCGTGTTGATAACAAGGAAAAAGAAGACTAATCATATTTAAACTGACCAAAAAGGGATTCCAAATTTGGACAGCAGAGAATTTGCAAGCATTGGGCTTTTCTGCAGAAAATGCACCATATTATGCTGTACTGCGTTTTGACTCAAGTAAAACTATACCTTACGACCAAGAAATCCAACTCCAAAAGCGCGCATATACTAATGTGGCAAAGATTCGCCCATTGAGTGATTTTGTAGGAGTAAAATAAATATAATAGAACTGCATCGCATTTATACGAAATAAACCAAAGACCACAAAGGTCACGCCTTTGCCTTCGATAATATCAAGCACTATCTTCGCATAATTGCCATCTCCTTTAAACTTATAAACAATGCAGTAGATAGTAAAAATTAACACATATAAATCATGAATTGGACCGATATACGTACATTGAATAATTCTCAAAACGATGGTTTCGAAGAATTAGTTTGTCAACTAGCAAAGAAAGAATCCATTAGTTCAAAGAAAAATTTTTATCGTAATGGCAAACCTGATGGTGGTGTAGAGTGTTATTGGGTATTAAAGGATAACCAAGAAATTGCATGGCAAGCAAAGTTTTTCACATCATCATTGACAGATGTTCAATGGAAACAAATTGATAAGTCTGTAAGTACAGCGTTAAACACGCATTCTAATCTTTCTAAATACATTATCGCATTACCTATTGATCCTCCAGATGCAAGAATATTGCAACAACAATCAATGCGTGATAAATGGAACAATCAAGTAGAAAAATGGCAAAGATGGGCAACGGCAAAAGGAATGTCCGTTGATTTTGAGCCTTGGTGGTCTACTGACATCATTGAACGACTAACTAAACCTGAAAATAGTGGTTTAAAATATTTCTTTTTTAATAAACAAGAATTCACGACAGATTGGTTTAAAAGAAAAAATGAAAAGTCAATAGCTGATTTAGGTGTGCGATATACACCAAAATTAAATATAGAATTAGATATTGCAAAAATATTTGATGGTTTATTAAGAAACGAAGAATTTTATTCTGTATTCTATTCTGCTTTAGATGATTTGTTAGTTGCTGCGGGAAAAGTCCTTAAGTACTGTAAACTATTGCCAGAGCATCAGGATAATATTTCTAAACAAGTAGATAACATAAAAAGCATATTTTCAGTTGATGAGCTATTGGCTAATGTACTAATTCCAGTACAACAATACAATAATATCTTGAAAGAATTCACAAAATGTTGTGACACTATAACAGACCATTATTTACACGAAGAAGAAAAGATACAAAAAGAACATAATGAATCTCGTATCTATCATAAATACAGTTCTGAAATACATTATTTAAGGGAACTTCATGAATCAATTGATAAATTCAATAAGTTTATTAATAGTGAAATATGTGGATTAGCAAATTCTCCATTTCTGTTATTAGAAGGAGATGCTGGAGTAGGGAAATCGCATTTGTTTGCGGATATCGTAAATAAGGCCAATGAAAATTCCATATTATTACTCGGACAATATTTTATTTCCCAAGAAGATCCTTGGATACAAATAAAAAAAATCTGTGAAATAGATTGTTCTGAAGAGGAATTTTTCGGTTCATTAAATGCAAAAGCAGAGTCTGAACAAAAAAGAATTATATTTTTCATAGACGCTTCAAATGAAGGAAATGGTAAATTCTTTTGGAAGCAATATATCAATGGCTTTATTACATCGATAAAAAAATATGAATGGCTTGGTTTAGCGATATCTGTTCGTTCCTCATATACTAATTTGTTATTCCCGAAAGAAGATGTAAACGGATTTATTCGGTACAGGCATGATGGATTTGGTCAAAATAGAGGAGACGCTATTCAGGTGTATTTTGAAGCATACCATATACCATTGCCAGACATGCCCATTCTGCAAGCAGAATTTCAAAACCCATTATTTTTAAAATTATATTGCATAGGACAACAAGAGGTTTGTAACAAACTCGGCAAAATAAATCATTTAGACACTATAATTGAAAATTATATATCAGGGGTTGAAAATCGCTTGGCTAGTCGATTATATTACAATTCAAGTCTTAATATTGTTAAAAAAGCAATTAATAAAATCATTCGTTACATAATTGATAATAATACGACACATGTTGATTATGATACCGCATACACTGAATTAAATTCAATTTGTAAAAACTACGATATTGCTTATCCGTTATTAGATGAATTAATTTCAGAAGGAATATTTATTAAAAATATTCTTTATGATGGAACGGAATACATATATTTTGCATATGAACTATTGGGTGATTATTTAATAGCAAAACATTTACTGGAAAAAATATCCAACATAGAAAGTACATTTATTGAGGGAAGCGAACTTTTTAAATATGTACAAGATATTGATACATGCTTGCGAAATAGAGGAATTATAGAGGCATTTTATATCCTTGTTCCTCTAAAAACTGGGAAAGAGTTTTTTGAATATATACCGCATGTTCGAGATTACTATTTCATGATGGAAAGTTTTCTTGATTCTTTAGTATGGCGCCAAATTACTAAAATTTCTGATACAATTCGTGATTATTTAAATCTTATTGTAGAAGAAGAGACGCTATGTCAACAATTTTGGAATATATGTCTATCTTTGTCAACAATTCCTAATCATGCATTGAATGCAAATTTTCTACACCAACATTTAAATAACTATTCATTAGCAGACAGAGATAGTTGGTGGATTCCATTTCTGAAAAATCAATGGACGTATGATTCACCTACAAAATCTATTATAAATTGGGCATGGTCCATTAAAGATAAATCACATGTAAGCAATGAATCTGTAAAATTGACTGCCATTACGTTGGCGTGGTTTTTATCTAGTACGAATAGACATCTTCGAGATAGTGCCACGAAGGCATTAATATGTTTATTAAAAGAAAGAACAGATGTGTTACTAGACATATTACGGCTTTTTGAAAATGTTAATGATCCTTACATATTTGAACGTTTGTATGCTGTAGCGTATGGTTGTGCAGTAAGAATAAAAGAAAATCAGCAACTAACAGACCTAGGTAATTATGTATATGAAACTATATTTAAAGATAAAGAAGAAATATATCCACATATATTGTTAAGAGATTATGCTCGTGGAGTCATCGAATATGCATCTTATATGGGCTGTTCCTTTTTCTTCCCTATAAAAGAAGTACGTCCACCTTATCATAGCACATTACCAAATGAATTCCCATCTAACGAAGATATTGATGCTGCCTACAAACTAAATTATAAAGATACTAATTATAAAAAATATCATTTTAGTCAAAATAGAATACTGCATTCTATGACCACAGAATATGGTAGAGGAGTTAGTGGATATGGTAATTTTGGTCGTTATGTGTTTCAAGCGGGCTTAAGTTGTTTTGAAGTAGATTATAATGGATTAAGCAACTACGCAGTAAAACTGATATTTGAGAAGTACGGCTATAACAAAGATATACATGGGGAATTTGATAACATGGTAGAATCTTCTTCGTGGTATAGTAATGGCATACGAAATGAGAGAATCGGTAAAAAATATCAATGGATTGCCTTTTACGAACTATTAGCACGTGTAACTGATAATTGTATTAAACATGAAAGTTCATATTCTGAAGAAATAGAATCTTATAATGGTCCTTGGAATCCATATGTGCGAGATATTGATCCAACAATCCTCATTCGTAATACGGGTGATTTTAGAATACCACATAAACAATATTGGTGGGAAATGACTCCCAACATTGATATGGATGCAAATAATGAAATTTGGATTACACAAAAAAATGACTTACCATCTCCCGAAGGATTAATTGAGTTAATTGATAAAAATGGTGAAGCATGGTTGGCTTTAGAATATTATCCTGAATGGAGAGAAGAAAAATATCTTGGAGAAGAAGAATACAACTGTCCAAAAAAACAGGTGTGGTATCAAATTCGAAGTTATTTAATAAAAAATGAGGATTATCAAAAATTTATATCATGGGGAAAAAATAAGAATTTTAGTGGTAGATGGATGCCTGAAAAATCTAATTGGTATGAGTTATATAGAAGAGAATATTATTGGTCTCCTATTTATAATGAATTTGACAAACGTTATGCAGACGATTCTGATATTTGTCCAATTCATGATGATGCTACAAAGTCCCATGTGGCAGACATCATTCTGACAACAAAAGGATATTTTTGGGAAGAAGAATTCGACCAATCAAAAGAGAGTGCATTTAATATTAATATACCTTCAAAATTTATATATGATAATATGCATTTACAAGAATCGGATATAGAAGGAGTCTTCCTTGACAAAAATAATCAAATAGTATGTTTTGACCCATCTGTAAATAATAATTCATTTTATAGTTTACTGATAAAAAAGGATGCTTTTATAGAATTCTTACAAAACAATCAATTACAAATTGTTTGGACGCTATTAGGCGAAAAACAAATTATTGGAGATTATAACCAAAAAGATTTATATCCATTAGAAATCAGCGGGTTATATTATCTGAATGAAGATTTTAAAGTTAGCGGTAATTTTAGCATTTATCACCAACAATCAACATGTTTACATGAAGATGACGAAGACAGCATAGATATAGAAGATTGGTTTGAATTTGATGAAGAGGCAGGAATATATAGATTCCGAATAGATTCCAAGGAAGACATGAGTCAAAACATTGAAGAACCCATCAACGAATTGAACAATGAAGAGCTATCTGCAGGCAAAACAAAATAGGTAATGAGTAGGTTGAGAATCGCATTTGCAAGGATTTCTTGTTACTTCACTTTCGACACAATCTTCAGCACTCACAAACTTTTTTCAAAAAAATGCACTTATGTGGAAGTTCTTGTAATACAGACGATTCTGCGTGTTGTACATACCATTGTACTCTCCAAATTCTTCAATCTTCAGCACAAAAACACTAAAACGCTGAGTATTCAGCACCCCTATAATAAATAGAAGCACACAAAATCAGCTGCAGAACTAGCGGCAAGTGAAAAAAATATTTTTATCAGTATTCATCGTTCTTCACGAGCCATTAAACACAAATCGGCGGCAGCAAAACTTACATTTGCCGCTACTTTTTGCAGCATTATTATAGAGACACAAATATTTGAAACATAAGCGCCACCGAAAGCCCACAAATCTCCTATAGATATGCTTGTTCTGTTCTATGCTTGCGCTGATTCCTCAGAGTGGGGACACTTCGGGTGCTTCACTCGGAGTGCGTTCCGTCGCACTCTTCAGGTCCCGAAATTTGCGGGTAACTTATGAGGAAATAAAGATATAATCCAAAAAACATTGCTATAAATTTGGAAAATAGAAAAAAATGTACTACCTTTGCACCCGCATTCAGATTAAGGGAAGCAGGTGAGATTCCTGCACAGACCCGCTGCTGTGATTTGCAAAATCGTTTGCTTCGTATCTAAGTCACTGGCTAACTGTCAATTGTCAACTGACAAGCTGGGAAGGCTAAGCAAACGAGCAATAAGTCAGAAGACCTGCTGCATGCATAAGGGCATCCCCACTCGCCCACGAGGCTCGTCGGGGACCCCGAAGTTGAACGCTCTCGAGGAATAGGGCTTAGACATGACACGTAGTTTTCCATATGATTGTAGGTACGCAAATGCGTATATGCTTGATAAAAGTATCAAGCGTAGTTTGTTGCTATGCATCATAGTCACTGCCATCTTGCTGCTGACTTCCTGCCGTGGCGACGATATTACCTTCCCCGCAGAGTATGAGACCTTGCCGATGGAACCGAGAGAATTGAGCAGTTTTGCACCTAACGAGCCCATTGGTATGTATCTGCTCAACGAGGGGAATATGGGCAGCAACAAAGCTACTATTGACTACCTTGATTTCTGCAACGGTTGTTATATTCGCAATATCTATGGCGAACGCAATCCGAATGTGATAAAGGAGTTAGGCGATGTAGGCAATGATATTCAGATATATGGCAACCGCCTCTATGCAGTCATCAACTGCTCGCACAAAGTGGAGGTGATGGATGCTCGTACTTGTCGCCGTATCGGTCAAGTGGATATACCTAATTGCCGATACATCTGTTTCCACGCGGGAAAAGCATATGTCAGTTCGTATGTAGGTCCTATAAGCATAGACCCTAACGCACAATTGGGGGCTATATTCGAAGTGGATACTGCTACATTGGAAATCACTCGCAAAGTGACTGTGGGTTATCAGCCCGAAGAATTGGTGGTTCATGATGAGCATATTTACGTGGTGAATTCGGGCGGATATAGGAGTCCAGACTACGATTCTACGATGTCGGTTATCTCCCTCAAGGACTTCCGTCAAGTGCAGAAGGTTCCTGTTTGCCTCAACCCTCATCGCTTGCGCAAAGACCAATACAACCGCCTTTGGATTACTTCCCGAGGTAATCACAAAGATGTTCAGCCCGAACTAATATGTTTATCGCCCGCAACCAATAGCCCATTACCCATAGCCAATGCTCCAGCAGTAAGCGAAATGGTGATTTGTGGCGATAGCATGTACTACTACGGTTCGCATTGGAACGAGCAGACAATGTCCAACACCATCACGTATGGTGTCCTCAATATCCAATACCCAATACCCAATACCCAATACCCAATATCCAATATCCGTCCTCTCATCACCGATGGAACCGAGAAAAACATCAAGATCCCATACGGCATACAAGTCAATCCTTATAACGGCGATATATATATTACAGATGCTAAAAACTATGTTTCAAGTGGTCAATTACATTGCTACTCGCCCAAAGGCAAACGCAAATGGAGTGTGCGCACGGGTGATATCCCTGCTCATATGTGCTTTGTCTATCGTTAGTTGTGAGCAACCCGAAATACCCATGGTAGGCCTTGGTATAGATGATACCTATACCATTGAGCGTATGCGCACGCTTATCCTTCATCCTGAGTATGAGGGTGAGCACTATGCATGGCGCCTCGTATCCTCGCCTCTTGCCTCCTCGCCTGATAGCCTTATTGCCTCTACTCGCGACCTGATTTTCTGCGCTGCAGATACAGGAATATACTACCTACGCTTTGACCTCTATTCCTCTAAACTACAGCAAAGCGATCTACAGCCCCAAGGGCGATCTACAGGCGCAGCCGATCTACAAGGGCTTTGCCCGACTCTTTCACACCACTTTGTGGTGAAGGTTTTTGAGGAAGAAGTAACGTATTCCCCATATATTTCTAAGGTGCTGGAGTATAACCCTGCACCAGGGCAGTTTATCAACACCATACCTGAATACGAAGAGGGCGACAATTATCAAACCATGCTTCGTAAGGCAGAAGACGCCATCGCAGGCACCAACCGCAGTCTAATCTCGCTCGGTGGGTGGGGTGGATATGTAACTTTTGCTTTCGACCACTCCGTAGTGAATGCCCCTAATCTGCCCGATTTCACCGTAGAGGGCAATGCGTTCTATGCTTCAGCAGGCAACCGCAACGGCAGTAGCGAACCAGGTATTGTGATGGTCAGTATAGATATTAACCAGAACGGTCTGCCCGATGACCCGTTCTATGAACTTGCGGGCAGCGAACACACCCACTCTGCCACCATACACCAATACTCCCTTACCTACCACCGCACCCCTGCCACTCACACGCCGCAGCCCGACATAAAGAACTCCCTCACCGACACCACCTATATTTTGTGGCACAACAACCAAGGCGAGCAGGGATATGTACACAAGAACACTTTCCACACGCAAGACTACTTCCCGCTTTGGCTCACCGACTCTACGCTCACTTTCTCGGGCACTCGCTTGCCCAATAATGCTGTGGACAAAAATGGCAAAGGCAATATGTGGGTACTCCAGCCATACGACTTCGGTTATGCCGACAACCATCCCAACGACAGTATCAGCCGTTGTTCGTTTGATATAGATTGGGCGGTTACCGCCGACGGCAAACCAGCCAACTTGCCCTGTGCCGACTTCGTGCGTGTCTATACGGGCGTACAACAACAATGCGGATGGATAGGCGAAATCTCCACCGAGGTCTCCCATGCACGCGATTTGAATATTGAAGAATACTAATGAAGAAGCGATTAATACATACTTTGATTCTCTGCGCCATCCTTTGGTGCACATGTTCGTGTACTTCATCTGGCAACATAGATGACTACAACATGGCGGTTTACACCCCCACATACGCCACAGGTTTTCGCATTGTTGGTGCAGAAGGTAAGCAGAGCACCATCATCCGAGTAACTAATCCTTGGCAAAGTGCCGACGAAGTAGAGACGATGCTCTTTATCGCTCGTGGAGGCGAGAAGGCCCCCAATGGTTTCCGTGGTCAGGTGCTGCAAGGCGATGCCAAGCGAGTCGTGTGTATGTCTTCCAGCCATGTCGCCATGCTTGATGCCATAGGAGCCGTAGAAAGCGTGGTGGGCGTATCGGGCAAGAACTTCATCACCAATCCCTATGTTGTGGCTAATCAACGCACTATCGCCGATGTGGGATATGACGGCAATATGAATTTCGAACTGCTCGTGGCGCAGCAACCCGATATCGTGCTGCTCTATGGTGTCACGGGTGCATGTACAATGGAGTCCAAACTCGATGAATTGGGCATTCCGTATATCTATATTGGCGAATATGTAGAGGAAGACCCGCTGGGCAAAGCAGAATGGCTTATCTCGCTTGCCGAGATAATTGGGCTCCGCCAACAGGGGCTAACCTATTTCGCTGAACTTCCCCAACGCTATGAGCAACTAAAGTCCATGTCTGCTGCCGCACAGACTCCTGCTCCCAAAGTAATGATCAACACACCATACGCCGACTCGTGGTTTATGGCTTCCGCCACCAGCTATGTAGCACGACTGATTGCAGATGCAGGAGGCGATTATATTTATAAGAAAAACACCTCTAACCACTCTTTGCCAATCGATATGGAGGAGGCGGCATTACTGACTACCCAAGCCGATGTATGGATTAATGTGGGCAATGTCAATTCTGTGGACGATTTGTGTCGCCAGTTCCCTAAGTTTGCCAAGATGCCTTGCGTGCAACGGGGCGAAGTGTACAATTGCGACAAACGCAGGGTTGCTGGTGGAGGCAACGACTATTGGGAGTCGGGCGTTGTGCATCCAGATGTCATTTTGCGCGATTTAATCAAGATTTTTCACTCCGAGTTAGTGTCTGAAGAATTTGTCTATTATCGAAAAATAGAGTAATATGAAATCCCGTTCTACCTCCTTATTTATCGCCCTATCTCTCCTGTTGGTCATTCTGTTTGTGCTTGACCTGCTCATTGGGTCTGTTCATATCCCGCTCCGTGATCTTTTGGGTGCCCTCTTTGGCGGAGATGTGGACGCTGCTACGCGCCTCATCGTGCTGGATATTCGCCTCATCAAAGCCGTTGTAGCGGTCTTGGCGGGCATAGCACTATCGGTCAGCGGTTTGCAGATGCAGACGCTTTTCCGCAACCCTTTGGCGGGACCATACGTGTTGGGTATCAGTTCGGGTGCCAGTCTGGGCGTAGCTATCTTCATTTTGGGTATGCCTCTGTTGGGAGTGGCTACCAACAGCACCATCTCCTCCATCGGCACAGCTGGTGCAGCGTGGTTAGGCGCAGCATTGATTCTTGCTTTTATTGCCTCGGTCAGTACCCGAATCAAAGACATCATGGTCATCCTTATTTTAGGTATGATGATTTCTTCGGGCGTGAGTGCGGTGGTGCAGATCCTGCAATATCTGAGCAACGAGGAAGCGCTCAAGTCCTTTGTTATCTGGACAATGGGCTCATTGGGCGATGTTACAAGTAGCCAACTCATGCTGCTCTTGCCTGCGGTATTGATAGGTTTGGTTGTTTCGGTGGCAGTTATCAAACCGCTAAACCTCCTCCTTCTCGGTGATCAATACGCTCGCACCATGGGACTGAATGTCCGTCGTTCGCGCTATCTGATATTCCTCTCCACTACCTTGTTGGCAGGTACTGTGACGGCTTTCTGTGGTCCTATCGGCTTTGTGGGATTGGCTATTCCCCATATTGCTCGTATGCTCTTCTGCAATGCCGACCATCGTATCCTACTGCCTGCCACTGCTTTGTGTGGAGCAGTGGTCTTACTCGGCTGCGATATTATCTCCAAATGGCTCACACTGCCTATCAATACGGTCACTGCCTTGCTCGGCATTCCTGTTGTCATTTGGGTAGTCATACGCAACAAATCCATAGTATAAGCCTACCCCTAACCCCTCCCTAAAGGGAAGGGAGATTAAATTGAATATGATTGAATTAAGAAATATAGCATTAGGATACGACAGCCAGCACCTGCTATTAGACAATGTATCCACCACTTTCACTTGTGGCACGACCACTGCGCTCATCGGTCGCAATGGCACGGGCAAATCCACATTGCTGCGCGCTATCATTGGCTCCGAACCGCTCAAACAGGGCACCATTCTCATCAATGGCACCGATATTCAGCAGATTACTCCGCAGCAGCTGGCGCAGCAGGTGGCTTTCGTGACTACCGAGCGTATCCGTATATCCAATTTGGCTTGCCGAGATGTGGTGGCTCTTGGCAGGGCTCCTTACACCAATTGGATAGGTCGTATGCAGGCAGAAGACGAGGCGATTGTTATGCAATCTTTGGAGAAAGTGGGTATGGCTTCTTACGCCTTACGTACCATGGACAAGATGTCGGACGGCGAGTGTCAGCGCGTGATGATTGCCCGCGCATTGGCGCAACAGACACCTATCATCTTGCTCGATGAACCCACTTCGTTTTTGGACATGCCCAACCGATATGAACTATGCCATTTGCTGGCGGATTTAGCGCATCAGGACAACAAGTGCATCATCTTCTCCACCCACGAACTGGATATTGCCCAGTCGCTCTGCGACACGATTGCGCTTATTGATTCGCCCGCTATGCACCATCTCCCTACTCAAGAGATGATTCATAGCGGACATATAGACAAACTATTCAAGATATCGCTTGGTTAGATTTTTTCCACTAAGGTCTGTAATTGTTCCTCGTATTCCTCTTTCCACGCGCTGCGGATGGAGAGGGTAGGGTCTGCAATGTCGATATTCTTCATTGTCTCCAACATGCTGCGCATGGTCTTGCCTGCGGTGGGTGCCCATGTGCCGTTCTCAACCAGTGCCACGCGGCGTGACTGATAGCCCTTGATGCCTAATTTGTATAGGAAGATATGCATGGGTGGGAAGACGCCCGAATCATAACTGGAAGCGCATAATACCATCTTGCCATATCGGAACGCTTGGCTCACTGCCTCCGACACATCGCTTCGGCAGAGGTCTATCTCTTTCACTTCCATGCCTTTAGCGCGTAGTGCTTTTGCTACGCGATGCGCCACTTTGGCGGTGTTGCCATGTATTGAAGCATGTGCTACTAATACGCCCTCGCTCTCTATGCGATAACTACTCCATATGTCGTATAGTCGCACGGCTTCTGCCATTTGTTCGCCATCAAGCACGCAACCATGCAGCGGTGCGATGGTTTGGAGATCTAAGGTATGTATCTTGCTCAGTACCATGCTCACGGGTACGCCATACTTGCCACATATATTTGTGTAGTAGCGACGAGCTTCGTCTGTCCAATTATCTGGATGTGCATTGTGCACGCCGAACGAACCAAACGCATCTGCTGAGAAGAGTGTTTTCTCTTCGGGGCAATAACTCATCATCACTTCGGGCCAATGCACCATTGGTGCTGCGATGAACTGCAATGTCAGTCCGCCCAAGTCGAGTGTATCGCCTGCCTTTATCAGCAGTGTGTTTTGTGGCTTGTAACCAAACTGCTCCATAAACTGCAATGCTGCTTTGCTGCCCACAATGGTAGCGTTGGGGTATTGTTGAAGGAAGGCACCGATTGACCCGCTATGATCGGGTTCCATGTGTTGTACTATCAGGTAGTCAATGGTGGTGTTCAGTTTTTCGCTTTCCGCTTTCAGCTTTTGTAGCCACTCATCTGTTTTTCTGGCATCTACGCTATCCATTACGGCTGTTTTCTCACCGCAGAGCAGGTAACTATTGTAGCACATACCCTCCGAGAGGGGATATTGGCTCTCGAATAAATCCAATGTTGCATCATCGCAACCGATATATCGTATTTTTTCGCTGTACATATTTGTATAATCTTGTTTATAATTTCGCTGCAAAGGTACTACAAAAAATACACATACGCAAGTGAAGCGAGTAATATTTTCAAAAATGATAGATAGAATCTATCTCATTCAGTCATTAGCATCCACTCAAACTTGTTTGAAAGTGAGATGCTAATGACTGAATGAAGAGTGTTTAACGATTTTGAAAACATTGCTCGCGAACTGTAGTATGGTCTGTATTTTGCGACCGTACTTTCGAGGTGAAGAAGTGCCTTGAATGGCACTTCGAGTCTTGCGCCCGAAGAGTCCCCACTCTGAGGAAATAGCGCAAGACATAGAATGGCG